>JAOPKD010000003.1 GCA_025517565.1 Halapricum hydrolyticum | reverse complement strand
CGTTGCCGCCAGCGAGTCGGGTCACTCCGCGCTGAAAATGGCCAAGTTCCGGCCCGGTATCCCGATCATCGCCTCGACGCCGAACGATCGGGTCCGCCGGCGGCTCGCCCTCTCCTGGGGCATCCACCCGACTTCGACCCCCTACACCACCGAAGGGGCGGACGCCATCATCCAGAACTCCGTCCAGTCGGCGCTTGACACTGGGATCGCTCGGAGTGGGGATACCTTGATCGTCGTCTCAGGGATGATGACTGAACTCGATGGGATCGGGACTTCGAACATGCTCAAGATCCACGTTGCAGCCGAAACCATCGTTTCCGGGAAAGCTATCGTCAGCGGCCTCGTCACGGGCGAGCTACACCGCGTCGAGGACGGCGACCTCTCGGCAGTTCCTGACGGGGCGATTGCGGCGATTTCCGAAGCGTACGATGGCGAGTTGACTGGTGACGCCGACCACGTCCGTGGGATCGTCAGCAGCGCAAGCGACGTGACTAGCAGCCACGCTGCCGTCCTGGCACGCGAACTCGACATCCCGATGATCGGCGATGCCGCGGTTCCGGACGACATCGAGGACGGAACCGTCGTCACGCTCGACGCTGAACGCGCGGTCCTGTACCGTGACGTCGTCGGCGCCCGCGAGGAATAGCGACCCTATCCAACGAGCGAGGCAAGCAATTCGGAGACGAACTGGATTTCGTCCTCGTTGATATCGTGCCCCATCCCCTCGTAGAGTCGCGTCGTCACGCTTCCCCCGAGCCGTTCGAAGACGGTTGCGGACTCGTGGACGCGCTCGGCGGGGATGTGCGGATCAGTATCACTGCAACCCAGGAAGACCGTCGTGCCATCGAGGTCACCCTCGTACTCGCTGGGATCGATCGACTCACCGATGAGCCCGCCGCTCAGTGCGACGAGTCCGCCGTAGCGATCCGGGTTTCTGGCGACGAACTCGCTGGCCAGGCACCCACCTTGAGAGAACCCGAGAATCACGACTTGGTCGATCGGTATATCGGCGGCTTCGGCCACAGAGATGGCGTCGTCGACGGCCTGCAGTCCCGACGTACGGCCGGGCTCGTTGGACTCGACCGGCGCGGTGAAGGGGTTAGGATACCAGGTGTTGCCAGCAGCCTGCGGGGCGAGGTGCGCGACGCCCTCGACGGCAAACTGATCGGCCATCCGAACCATCCCCTGGGCTGTCGCACCCCTGCCGTGAACGAGGATCATCGCGACAGTTGCGCTCTCGAGTGGCGTTCCCGCAGTCTCTATCGGCTGGTTTTGGTGAGGGGACTCGCTATCAGGGTGCATAGAGACGACTGGGCTGGCAACGCCTCAAGGCTTTCGTGTCAGACACACAGTTGGTTTGACCCGCTACCGGTAGCGTTTTTGACTCGCACACGTACGTACACGAAAAGGATCGGGCTGGGTCCACTGGACCCACTCGGAGCGGATTGCGGGAGCGACCGATGAGCAGTGTCGTCAGGTGCGATCATACAACAGGGGATCTACGATCGTGACAGAGAAATGGTCGAAAGAAGAGAGCGAGCAGGCGCGCGAAGACGGAGCATATCCGCAAGTACGCGCACACCCGCTGTTCGACGGTGTCCAGATCATCGATCCGATCGAGGGATCGCAGTTCACGCTGTTGACACCCACGTCAGTCGAACCGACGGCGATCGATCTGGACGAGTTCTACTTCCCGGTCGACACGGCGGCCACCATCTGTACGAACGAACTCGAAACGCCGTATCTGGTCGACATCTGGATTCGGGATGCAGAGGGAGAGCTGGTCGCACAGAGTACCGACGAAGGGTCAATCTCGGTACCACCGGGGGAATACAATCTGGAAGTATCGTCCGCGCAGATGAAACTCTACATCGCCGTCAACGGGCGCGTACAGGTCGCCACGGGTGAGGACCGAGTGCGGCTCGATTTCGGCGAGACAGAGTGCATCTCGATCGGTGTTCGGTCGCTGCACGAACAGCCGGCGGCGACGATCACGACGACCGACGACCCAGAAGACCTGATGGCCGCGATATCGGCGTTCGGCTCGGCACTGAAAACCACCTCCTGTGAACGGTCGTTCCCGACACTACGGGGACATCCGCCCCTGCTTGAACGCGGGACAGAGCTCGACATCCCGGACGTGCTCGACGTTCCCGAGACTGGGATCCGGATCGAAGTCCCGCCGGAACGAGAGTACATCTATCCGATCGCGTCGCTGGCCTACTACCTCGGTGCGACGGTCGTTCCGGGCGATCGGCCGCGATTGCACGCAGACGGCGAGACGTTCTCGCTGACAGCCGATGGCGACTTCGAGTCGACCGTCGCGCGGGTGCTCGAACAGGTGTTCCTCATGGACTGTGTCACCCGGACAGAGGGATACTATACGGTTGACCTGCACGAGCGGAACGTGGTCGAGGACGCCGTCGATCTCGATTTCGAGGCACTTTACGAGCGATCGACCGCGGAACAGGTCCGGACGTACCTCTCGATCCCCTTCGAGGACGTCACGGACGCCGTCCCGCGGTGGAAACTCACCGCCGACGTCGTTCCCGATCCGGAGCACGCCGAGACGTTGCCTTTCCTGGCGAACGACCTGGCGAAGATCCGGACCCTGTCGGACGCGGAGATCCGGTCGCGCTCGGTCCACGAAGGTCTGGCGACCGTAGAGGATTTCTTCGGCCGCGGTTCGAAGAGTGCCCGCTCGGCGCTGACTCGTTCGACGCGGACCTACCGCTCCGACTCCAGCGGCCCCTTCGAGGAGCACGTATTTCGACCGCCGGAATCCGACAGCATCGAACAGGCGTATGTCGGCGAAGGGGTGCCGATCCGGGCCAGCAAGCTATCCGTCGAGGCGTTCAACCGACGCCTCCGATATCAGCCCTCGGAAGACGCCCGGACAGAGGTGATCGTCGTCTCCAACGAAGAAGAGATGGCCGACGAAAGCGTCGTCTCCGAGATTTACGGGACCCGGGAGTGGATTGATTTCGACATCACGATCCGGCACGAACTCACGACCGACGAAATGAGAGACGTGCTGGCGACCGACGCCGATTTCTTCCACTATATCGGCCACGTCGACGAAGAGGGAATCCGGTGCAGTGACGGCTGGCTGGACACTCGCACGCTCGATGAGGTGGGCGTGAGCGCGTTCCTGTTGAACGCGTGTAAATCGTACGAGCAAGGACGAGCACTCGTCGAAAAGGGCGCGATCGGCGGAATCGTGACGGTCGCGGACTTGCTGAATAAGACAGCAACGAAACTCGGACGGACAATCGCCTTCCTGAGCGACGCTGGATTCTCGTTATCTACTTCTTTAGAATTGCTCGAACGGCAGAGTATTGTTAGTAATCACTATCTCATTGTCGGAGATGGGAATATGCAGGTAGTGGAAAGCCAGACCGGCTCCCCATACTTAGCAAAATTAGAAGATGACAATGAATTTAAAATACAATATGAATTTTACCCATCTAGAAATTATGGGCCTGAAACATTAGTCACTCCAAGAGTGAAAGGTTATACCACCCGGTATCTCACAGGCAACCGAACGCGGTGGTATCAATTATCTATGAATTCACTAGAGGATTTCATCCAAAAACACGGCTTCCCTATTGAATATAACGGATCAATTTACTGGAGTGAGGATTTCCCTATGGAACGTTTAGATTAGGGGCCAACAGTTGACGTAGCGTTCCCACCCACAGCCGTCCCGGCCTGCATAAGCAATACAGTCATCCAGAACAGGACGCCGATCCATTTGGGGTGCTCTTTGAGGAAGCTTCGTACCGATGACGCACTTTGACTCATGTTGCATGAGTGCGTTCGACGGGATCTGCATTGAATTTTTCTAAATAATTATTATAGAAAATTGGCGAGATAATGTCAGAGTGTCGAAAACGATCGACAGACGGACGCCGGCACGAGCGGGGCAACGCCGCCAAGCGTGCGAGCACCTGCAAAACACTCTTGATATTGTGGGTTGTTTGTCCTCGTAGTACAATGAATTCGGGCCGGGCGAGGTGGCGACAGTGAGCGGGGACCCTGGCGGTGACCTCGACACCGTCTCGAACGTACTCGTGTTGGCACCGCGGCTGGACGGGGCAGGAGCCGACGCGTGTGCGAGCCTCCTCGTCGACGGTGGTGACGCCCTCGACCGACTCGTCGTTGTCGCAGTCGGACAGACACCGACGGAGTGGCACTCGCGATTGACCCAACACGTCACTGGAACGCTTCCGGAGATCGACTACATCGACGTGAAGACGCTCACCCGCTCGACAGCCACTTCGACGGAGACGGTCGACGCACCTGCGCCTGTCGCGACCATCTCGAGCCCGGCCGACCTGGTATCGCTCGGGACCGCGATCAACGATCGACTCAGCGCCGCCGCCGAACAGGGCGAGCACGTGGGGCTCTGTCTCCACTCGATCACCGATATGCTCCAGTTCGTCGATCGAGAGTCCGTCTTCAAGTTCCTGCACGCGGTCAGCGCACGCGTCCGCAACGTCGACGCCGTCGCCTACTACGACCTCGACAACGACGCCCCCGACGAGAAACTCGAAACGATGTTCGCACACCTCTGTGACACCGTCGTCTCCGTCGAGGGCGGCGAGATGTCCGTCTCGGCAGGCTACTACACGCCAGCTAGTAGCGAATCCGAGAGCTGAGTCGAGCGCAGCACAGTCGACAACCGATTTTTGCCGATCAGTCGACGACGCCCGAGCGAGCGTGTTCGATGAACTCCGCCGGCAGCGCATCAAGGTTGCCGACCTGGACGTTCCAGAGGTTCGCGTAGGTGCCGCCAGCGGCGAGGAGGTCGTCGTGTGTCCCCTGTTCGGCGACCGTT
This sequence comes from Halapricum hydrolyticum, assembly GCA_025517565.1. Classification (GTDB taxonomy): domain Archaea; phylum Halobacteriota; class Halobacteria; order Halobacteriales; family Haloarculaceae; genus Halapricum; species Halapricum hydrolyticum. The sequence goes on along the minus strand of JAOPKD010000003.1, from coordinate 236,433 downwards.
CCATCGTCGAGGACGACGATGCGGTCAGCGTCGCGCACCGTCGAGAGCCGATGGGCGATGACGAACGTCGTCCGGTCGGCGGTCAACTCGTCGAGATTCCGCTGGATCAGCACCTCAGTTTCGTTGTCGACGTGGCTGGTCGCCTCGTCGAACACCATGATCGGTGGATCGGAGAGGATGGCCCTGGCGATGGCGATTCGCTGACGTTGTCCACCCGAGAGTTTCGTCCCACGCTGGCCGACCTCGGTGTCGTAACCGTCGTCGAGATCGGTGATGAACCGGTGGGCGCCGGCCGCCTTCGCCGCAGCTTCGATGGCCGCGTCGTCGGCATCGAGGTCACCGTAGGCGATGTTCTCCATGACCGTGCCGTGGAAGAGGAACGGGTCCTGGTTGACGTAGCCGATAGACTTCCGAAGTTGTTTGCGCGGGACGGACGCGATGTCACGGCCGTCCAGCGTGATCGCACCGTCCTGGACGTCGTAAAAGCGCAGCAGGAGCTTGATCAGTGTCGACTTGCCGGCACCCGTCGAGCCGACCAGGCCGACGGTCTCGCCAGGCTCGACCTCGAAGCTCACCCCGTCGATCGTCCGTTCCTCGGCACTGGGGTAGCTGAAGGTGACTGCATCGTAGGTGACGTGACCGTCGGCCGATTCGAGGGGGGAAGGGTCCTCGGGATCGGCGACGGTCGTCTCGGTTGCCTTGAGACCGAGAATCCGCCGGGCGGCAGCCTGAGAGCGCTTGTACTGCTCGACGAGCGTCGGGACCTGTCGCATCGGGCTGGCGAGCTGCTGGGTGTAAAACAGGAACGGGATCAACTGCCCAGCGGTGAGGGCCCCGCTGAAGGGCCACGGCGGACCGGTCGCGACCCAGAACCCACCCACCAGGAACGTGACGACGAGCGCGCTCCCGGAGATGAGCCGAATCGACGGGTGATGACGGGCCGAGATCCGTTTGGATTCCCAGCGAGCCAGGAGGTGACCGTAAGAAGCCGATTCGACCTGCTCGGACTCGAACGGTTCAGCGGTGGAGGTCTTCACGACGTCGATGCCGCTCAGACTGGTTTCGAGACGGGCGTTGAGTGCGCCCGTTTCGGATCGAATCTCGTTTTGTAGTCGTTCCTGAACTCGGGAGAACCACCAGTTGACACCGGCGATCAACGGGGCACTGGCGACGACGAACAACGCCAGCTGCCAGTTCAGCAGCGACATGAACACCAACACCGTGACCAACACGAGGGTGGTGCGGAGCAGCCACGTGATGCCGCCACTCAGGAACTCCTCGAGGGTGTTGACGTCGTTGTTGAGGATACTCATCACGTCGCCAGTCTGGCTGTCGTTGAAGAACCCCAGTTCTAGGTGCTGGGCCGTGTCGAAGGCGTCGATGCGGACGCTGTCGAGGACACGTTGGGAGAAGATCCCCCTCATCACCTGGCTGATATTTGCGGCCGCGATGTCACCGGCTTTCATCACCAGCAGCAGACCCACCGTGAACCAGAGTTGATCCATCGGTGTCGTCGGGATCATCCCATCCGGAAACAGCGGAAGGACGTAGGACTGGTCGTTGAACATCGCGTCGAAGGCGATACCGAGCACGAACACGTCTGCACGGTCGAGCACCGTCGCGACCAGCGTCGAGAGGAACGCCCCGACGAGATACGGGAGGTGCCGCCGACCCGTCGTCGTCACGAGATACGCGAGGGGACGGTCCGTCGGTGCGCGCTCGGCGATCTCGTCGCTCATCGAGCCACCTCCTCGGGCGGGACGTCGCCAAGGAACCGATCCGAGACGGCGTCGATGTCGCCGACTTGCACCCGCCAGAGGTCCGCGTACAGGCCGTCGCGATCCAGCAGGTCCTCGTGGGTCCCGCGTTCGGCGATCTGTCCGTCGTCGAGGACCAGGATCGCATCGGCGTCACGCACCGTCGAGAGCCGGTGGGCGATGACGAACGTCGTCCGGTCGCCGGCGATTGCCTCCAGGCTCTGCTGGATCTGGAGTTCGGTCTCGTTGTCGACGTGGCTGGTCGCCTCGTCCAGCACCAGAATCTCGGGATCACTCAAGAGCGCGCGAGCGATGGCGAGTCGCTGGCGCTGTCCACCGGAGAGTTTGACGCCGCGTTCACCGACCTCGGTATCGTAGCCGTCGTCCAGCGACGTGACGAACTCGTGGGCGCCGGCGATGCGTGCTGCTCGTTCGACCGTCTCCTGGTCGGCCCCGGGGGTCGCGTAAGCGATGTTGCTGCGGATCGTCCCGTCGAAGAGGAACGGATCCTGGCTGACGTAGCCGATGTGCTCGCGAACGCTACGTCGGGAGACCGTGCCGATGTCGGTCCCGTCGATACGGATCATCCCCGAGTCGGGGTCGTAAAAACGGAACAATAGTTTCAGCACGGTGGACTTGCCCGCACCCGTCGAGCCGACGATCCCGACGAGGTCGCCGTCGTCGACCGACAGATCGATCGATCGGAGCGTCGGTTCCTCGGCGGTCGGGTAGGTGAACGTGACGTCCTCGTAGCTGACGCTCCCGTCCGTAATCGAGAGCGTATCTGTGTCACCGTCGTCCTCGATGGCCGAATTGGTCAGCACGCCGGCGACGCGCTTGGCCGAGGCGTTCGCGTTCTGGATCCGGTCGATGACGTTGACAGCGAGCTGCTGGACCGGGATCAGGAACGAGTGAGTGTACATGAAGAACGTCAGCAACGTCCCCGGCGTGAGCGACCCACTCATCAGCGGCGGTGGTCCGACGAGGATCCAGTAGCCACCGATCAGCAACAGGACGTGTTCGGAGCCACGGCCGACGAACCAGGTGATCGCACTGAAGACGACACGGATGCGGATGGCCCCCCATCGCGTCGCCTTGTATCGGCGGGACTGCTCGGTGACCCGGTCGAGTTCGTGATTCTCTCGGGTGTTGGCTTTCACCGTCGCGATCCCGTCGATGGTGTCCTCAAGTCGTGCGTTGACCTGACCGACGCTCTCACGGACGGCCTCGTAGCGCTGTTTGATCTGCCTGGCGTAGATGTGAGACAGCACGCCCATGAGAACGGGGATGAGTGCGGCAACGATCGCGAGTTGCCAGTTCAACACCAGCATAAACGCCAGCGCGATGAGCACCTGGCTGACGAAGTTCGTCCCCGAATAGACCCCTTCCGAGAGGTTGTCGATGTTGTTGACGTCGTTGTTGAGGATGCTCATCACCTCGCCACTTTGGGTGTCGTCGAAGTAGGACATCTCCAGAGCGACGACGCTGTCGTAGGTGGCCGTCCGGATATCGTGGAGGGTGTGGACCGTCGCGTGATAGTACGACCACCGCGAAACCCAGTCGAGACCGCTCTCGACGAGGACGGCCCCAGCCAGAATGAAGACGGTAAACCAGAGCTGACCGGTCGGCGTCTCCGGGATCCATCCCTGAGGGACGAGCGGCAGGCGGTAGGGTTGGGTCGCGAGAAACAGTGCGTCCAGCGAGACCCCGATCAGCAGCGCAGGAATCCGCTGGGGAATCCGTGCGAGGACGAGCGTCACGAGGCCGAAGGTGAAACCGCGGCTGTGAGGCCGGGCAAAGCGCGAGAGCAGTAGCCTGAGTGGCGTCTGCTCGTCCGTCGATCGTGAACGTGGCGTATCTGTGCTCATTGCGAGAGTGTCTCAGCGTTGAATCCGACGTGCCGTCACCGGGACGATCTGACGAAGGACGGAAAGGACGCCTCGTCAACGGTCACTTACCGCCCCGACGAGGACAGTCGTTTGTGATCGTACGTTCCCTTTCACGAAGCCGCAGTTAACTGTTTCTGGTGGGAGTGAACAAGACCCACGGACCGAGGACGAGACAGAGAAGTACAGACTGCAGGTACTATCAGATATTTTAAATTGGTTGGCGATCGCGGTTACAGATACGGCAGCGAGTCGGCCGTCTGCTGGATGGCGTTCTGGTTGGCCTTCATCAGGGCCGTCGTGTCCCAGATACCTTCGACCAGGGCCTGGCGCTGGGCGTCGTCGACGCTGACCGAGATCTCGTTGCTTCCGTAGCGGACGGTCTCGGCCGCGACGTCGACCTCGATCTCGCCGTCGGGGTTGTCGTCGACCCACTGCTGGAGGGCGTTGATCGTCTCGTGGTCGGCCGTGACGGTCGGGATGCCCAGTGCGAGGCAGTTGCCCGCGAAGATCTCCGCGAAGCCCTCGCCGATGATGGCGTCGATGCCCCAGCGCATCAGCGCCTGGGGGGCGTGCTCGCGGGAGGAGCCACAGCCGAAGTTGTTGTTGACCACCATGAGCGAGGCCTCTTTGAACCGGTCCTCGTTCATCGGGTGGTCCTTCTCGTTGTCCTCGTCGTCGAAGCGCTGGTCGAAGAACGAGAACTGGCCCAGGCCGTCGAAGGTGACGACCTTCATGAACCGCGCCGGGATGATCTGGTCGGTGTCGATGTCGTTGCCCCGGATCGGGATCCCCGTGCCTTCGACGTAGTCGACCTCGGGGATCTCCTCGGTGGGATCGCTCATGCGACCACCCCCAGCGCTTTGCGCTGTCGAGGTCGCATGGCTCGCTCACGGGCGCTGCCCGTTCGCGTGTTCGAGATGCGTGGCATCTCGCTTGTCATGCCAGGTTGACCTCCTTCAGGTCGCGCACGTCAGTGACCTCGCCGGTCACGGCCGCGGCCGCGACCATCCGCGGGTTCATCAACACAGTTCTCCCGTCCTTGGACCCCTGTCGGCCGATGAAGTTCCGGTTCGAGGAGCTGGCACAGGCCTCGTCACCCTCCAGCTGGTCCTCGTTCATGCCCAGACACATCGAACAGCCAGCGTTGCGCCACTCGAAGCCGGCCTCCTCGAAAGTGTCTTTCAGGCCTTCTTCCTCGGCGGCTCGCTGGACGCGCTGGCTGCCGGGGACGACCATCGCGCGGACGTCCTCGTCGACCTGACGACCCTCGACGATCCGGGCCGCGCGGCGCAGGTCCGGCAGGCGCGCGTTGGTACACGAGCCCAGGAAGGCCACGTCGATCTCGTAGCCGTTCATCGTCTCGCCAGGCTCGACGCGCATGTGCTTCTGGGCACGGCGGGCGGTGTCCTGCTTGTCCTCGGCCAGATCTTCGGGTGCCGGAATCGGGTCGTTGATACCGATGCCCTGCCCGGGTGTGGTCCCCCACGTGACGACGGGCTCCAACTCTGAGGCGTCGATGTGGACGACGTCGTCGTACTCGGCGTCGTCGTCGCTCTGGATCGACTCCCAGTAGGGTTTGAGCTTCTCGAACTCCTCGGGGTTGTCCTGGAAGTAGTCGGTCTGCTCCAGCCATTCGAAGGTGGTCTCGTCGGGGTTGACGTACCCCGCGCGAGCGCCGCCCTCGATGGACATGTTACAGATCGACATCCGACCTTCCATGCCCAGGTTCTCGATGGCCTCGCCGGCGTACTCGTAGACGTAGCCGACGCCGCCCTCGGTCCCGAGGCGGCGGATGATCTCCAGGATGATGTCCTTGGCCTCGACGCCGTCGCCGAGTTCGCCGTCGACCTGGATCTTCCGAACTTTCTGTTTCTCCATCGCGATGGTCTGGGTGGCCAGGACGTCCCGGATCTGGGACGTGCCGATCCCGAACGCCAGCGCGCCGAACGCGCCGTGCGTGGAAGTGTGGCTGTCACCGCAGACGATGGTCTTACCGGGCTGGGTCAGCCCCTGCTCCGGGCCGACGACGTGGACGATCCCCTGATCCCCGGTGGTGGGGTCCAGGAAGTCGATGCCCGCGTCGCGGACGTTCGCCTCGAGTTCGGACATCATGTTCTCGGCCGCGTCGTCGGTGTAGGGTCGCGACTGATCGGCCGTCGGGACGATGTGGTCCACGGTGGCGAGGGTGAGGTCCGGTCGCGCGACCTCGATGTCGCGCTCGCGGAGCATCCCGAACGCCTGCGGGCTCGTGACCTCGTGGATGAGGTGCAGCCCGACGAACAACTGGTCCTGCCCGTTCGGCAGTTCGGTTACCTTGTGTTTCTCCCATACCTTGTCGTACAGCGTTCCGTCACTCATTGTCCGTCTCCGTGTCGTGTCTGCATTTGTTATCGTACTGTGTCCGTGTCTGCATTTGTTGCCGTGCCGCCGTTTGTCCGTGCGTCTGACTCGTCATTCCGCGCTCTCGTCCCAGTCGAACAGCTCGCGCAGGCGACCGCCCACGTCTTCGATGTCGTGGTTCTGCTCGGCTTCCCGGAGCTGCTTGTAGCTGGGTCGGTTCGTCTGGTTCTCGGAGATCCACTCCTTGGCGAACTCGCCGTTCTGGACCTCCTGCAGTATCTGCTCCATTCCCTCGCGGGCCGAGTCGTCGATGACGTACTCGCCGCGGGTCAATCCGCCGTATTCGGCCGTATCGGAGACCGAGTCCCACATCTCCATCAGTCCACCCTCATAGATGAGATCGACGATCAACTTCATCTCGTTCATGACCTCGAAATAGGCCATCTCCGGACTGTAGCCGGCCTCAACCAGCGTCTCGTATCCGACCTTCATCATCTCTGTGACGCCGCCACAGAGGACGGCCTGCTCGCCGAACAGGTCCGTCTCGGTCTCCTCCTGGAACGTCGTCTCGATGACCCCTGCGCGGGTACAGCCGATGGCCTTCGCGTAGGCCAGCGCTTCGTCTTTGGCCTTGCCGGTGGCGTCCTGATAGACCGCAACCAGACCGGGCGTCCCCTCGCCGCGCTTGTACGTTCGTCGAACGAGATGGCCCGGCGACTTGGGCGCGACCATCGTCACGTCGACGCCCTCGGGCGGTTCTATCTGGCCGTAGTGGATGTTGAACCCGTGGGCGAACTGCAGCGTGTCGCCTTCCTCCAGGTTCGGCTCGACCGCGTTCTCGTAGACGTCCGGCTGCACCGTATCGGGGACCAGCATGACCACGATATCGCCTTGGGCCGCTGCTTCGGGCTGGGTCGCGACCTCGATCCCGTCGGCTTTCGCCTCCTCTCGCGAGGGGGACCCCTCGCGAACGCCGACGACCACGTCGACGCCGCTGTCGGCGAGGTTCTGTGCGTGGGCGTGGCCCTGGCTCCCGTAACCCAGAACGGCTACGGTCCGGTCGTCCAGTATCGATTCGTCCGCGTCCTCGTCGTAGTATACGTCCGTACTAAATTCGTCTACCATAGGTGATTCGTCGGGGATCGCTCAGTTATCGCTTTCCATTGTCGCCGAGTCCATCGTCTTCGAGCCGCGCTCGAGGGCGGCCGCGCCGGTGCGGACGATCTCGAGCACATCGAACTGTTCGAACGCCTCGATCGCGGCGTCGATCTTCTGCTTGCTGCCGGTGATTTCGACGGTCACTGCGTCTTTCGAGGCGTCGACGGCGTCGCCGCCGTACATCTGCGCGACCGCCTGCACGTCGTCGGGCTTGTCGCCAGCGACCTTGATCAGCGCCAGCTCACGGCGCATGGCCGCCGACTCCAGTTCCTCGACCTCGATGACGGGGATGAGCTTGCGGAGCTGCTTTTTCGCCTGCTGGACGCCCGGCTCGGGCTCCTCGATGACGATCGTCATCCGGGCAGTCGTCTCGTCGGCCGTCGGTCCCACAGTGAGACTCTCGATGTTGAACTGTCGGCGGCTGAACAGGCTCGACACTTCCGACAGGACGCCGGGCTCGTGTTTGACCAGCGCCGACAACACGGCCATCCGCGGCTCGTGGGTCGCCTCTGCTTCGGGATCGATGCGGATTCCTTGCGTGTTGCGCCGACCGATCGGACGCATCCGTTCGTCCGGGGCCGGACCGGGCATTTCTCCGGGCATCTCAGATCATCTCCAGGTGTTGCTCGTTCAGGGCAAACAGTCCGTTGTCGCCACCGGAGGGGACCATCGGGAAGACGTTCTCGGCGGGATCGATGATCGCGTCGATCACGGCCGGTCCGTCGTACTCGCGGGCGGCCTGGATGGTCTCCTCGACGTCCTCGGGCTCTTCCAGCCGGAACCCGCGCGCGCCGAACGCTTCCGCGAGCTTGTCGAACTCCGGCACCCAGGGGTATTCGGAGGCCATCCGACGCCCCTCGTAGAAGCCGTCCTGCCACTGGCGGACCATCCCGATCGCCTCGTTGTTGAGTATGACGTAGGTGACGTCGAGGTTCTCCCGGACCGCCACCGACAGCTCCTGCATCGTCATCAGGAAGGATCCGTCTCCGTCGAAGGTGACGACTTCCTTGTCGGGTGCGCCGATCTTCGCACCGATGGCCGACGGGACACCGTATCCCATCGTCCCCAGGCCGTTCGATGAGACCCACGTTCGCGGGTATTCGTAGGTCCAGAACTGGGCGGCCCACATCTGGTGTTGCCCGACGCCGGTCGTGACGATCGCGTCGTCGTCGGCCAGTTCGTCGAACTTCTCGACGACGTACTGTGGCTTGAGCGGCTCGTCCTCGGGCATCTCGTAGGTCAGCGGATACTCCTCGGTCCAGGTCTGGCACTGCTCGCGCCACTCGTCGGCCTCCGGCGCACGTGTCATCGCGTCGTCCAGCTGTTCCAGCACGCGCTCGGCGTCGCCGATTAGCGGATGGTCAGCCTCGATGTTCTTGGAAATTTCCGCCGGATCGATCTCGACGTGGATGACGTCCGCGTCTGGTGCGAACGACTCGACGCCGCCGGTCAGCCGGTCGTCGAAGCGGGTGCCGACGCCCAGCAGCACGTCACAGTTGGTAACGGCCATGTTCGCCGCACCGGTCCCGTGCATCCCGGCCATCCCCAGCGAGAGGTCGTCGGTCTCCGGGAACGTCCCCAGCCCGGGCATCGTCGTGATGACGGGGATCTCGTACTCGCGAGCGAACGATCGGAGATCGTCGCTGGCCTCGCTTTTCACGACACCGCCACCGGAAAGGATCAGCGGGCGGTCGGCCTCTTTCAGTGCCGTCGCGGCTGCTTCGACTGCCGATTCGTCGGCCTCGACCGGCTCGTCGTGGGTTTCAGGCGTCTTCGGGGGATTCGGCCACTGGTCGGTCTCGCCTTTGGTGATGTCCTTCGGGAGGTCGACCAGCGTCGGGCCCTGCCGGCCCTTTTCCGCCAGCGCGAACGCCTCGCTGACGTCGTCACCGACCGTGTCCGAGTGATCGGCGAAGTAGTTCTGCTTGGTGATCGGCATCGTGATGCCGGTCGTGTCGGTCTCCTGGAAGGCGTCGTTACCGACGAAATCGGTCGCGACCTGGCCGGTCAGCGCGATCAACGGATCGGAGTCCATCGCCGCGTCGGCGATACCCGTCACCAGGTTCGTCGCGCCGGGGCCGGAGGTGGCCATCGCCAGACCGGGTTCGCCGGTGACGATCCCGTAGGCGTCGGCCGCGTGAGCCGCGCCCTGCTCGTGCGCCATCGTGATGTGGCTAATCGAGGAGTCGTACAGGGCGTCGTAGACGGGCATGATCGCGCCGCCCTGGACGCCGAAGGCGTGCTCGACGCCGGCCTGTTCGAGCGCGGCGATCACCGATTGGGAGCCGGTTGTGACCTCTTCGATGCCGTTCTCTCGTTCGGGAACTTCTTCTGGGTCCCGTTTGGGAATCGATGCGCGTTCACTCATGATCGATCACTGTGTGTTGGGTGTCGTGTCTGCATTGCTGGTTGCTGGGTTGGTGTTCGAGAACGATACCGGCCGGAACGAGAGCGTGTGATAGCGGGGCCTAACGGGCCCCTACAATACCGCCGAGAAGGACGAGCGCGCCGCTGGTGACGGGGCGATCCCGAGCGCCAGCGGGCTGTATCATCAGTACGTGAATCTGTCCGTCCCGGGTAATAAAGGTTCCGTGAGAGCGGCTGGCGAGGTGACGGTCGTCGTCCTGTGGGTGTCGAACGAGACGGTCGCCGGCTCGCGTCCTGTAACGCCCTCGCGTACGGCAGCCGCTGCTGACCGGGGGGCTCGATCGCGGTCGGCGACATGATCAGACGCTGACCTCCTCGACTCGCGTGCGGTCGACGCCGACTTCGTCGGCGAACCGTTCGAGGACGTCCAGCGTGACCTGTCGTTTCTCGGCGCCGTAGTCCTTGACGCGACGGGTCACCTGCCGGACTTCCTCGTCGGTCGGGTTGTACCCGGCCTCGGTCAGCCGCTCGCGAACGGAGTGGGTGCCGGTGTGTTTGCCCAGAACCAGTTCGCGTTCGGCCCCCACCATCTCGGGGGTCATCACGCCCGGCTCGAAGGTGTCGGCGTTCTCGATGACGCCGGCGGCGTGGATACCACTTTCATGGGAGAAGGCGTTGGCGCCGACGACCGGCTTGTTGCCGGGTACGGCGATCGAACTCTTCTCCTCGATCAGCCTCGACAGTTCGGTAATCTTCGTCGTGTCGATCCCGGTATCGACGTCGTAGAGGCTCTCCAGTGCCATCACGACTTCCTCGTAGGCGGCGTTGCCCGCCCGCTCGCCGATGCCGTTGACCGACACCTGCGACTGGGCGGCACCGGCCTCGTAGCCCGACAGGGCGTTGGCCGTCGCCAGCCCGAAGTCGTCGTGGGTGTGAACGTCCACGCGGGCGTCCGTGTGCTCGAGGACCGTCCCGACCAGGTCCTCGAACCGGCCGGGGGTTGCGACGCCCGTGGTGTCCGGGATGTTGATCCAGTCGGTGCCTCCCTCGGAGACGGCCTCGACGACCTCGATCAGGAACGACTCGTCGGTGCGCGTCGCGTCCATCGGTGAGAACATGCACTCGACGCCCGCCTCTTTGACGCGTTCGACCGACTCGACCGCACGGCTGAGTGCGTCTTCACGGGTGGCGTGCATGCTATCCTGCAGCTGGACGTCGCTGGTCGAGACGAACACGTGGACCAGTTCGACGCCCGAATCGAGCGCCGCTTCGACGTCGTCCTCGACGACGCGGGCCAGTCCACAGACGGTCGTGGACGTCGAGGCGGCGATGTCCCGGACCGCCTCGAACTCCGCGTCGGAGTTGACCGGGAACCCGGCCTCGATGACGTGGGTCCCCATCTCGTCGAGCAGCGCGGCTATCTCGCGTTTGTCTTCGTAACTGAACGACGTACCAGGCGACTGCTCCCCGTCGCGGAGCGTCGTGTCGAAAATTCGTGCCTCGTCGATTTCAGAGGTGCTATCGAGTGTGCCCTGGAAGAACTCGATCCGCCGGAGACTCCGACGTGCCCTCGGTGTGTTGGGTCATTTGCATCCGAATCAAGGTCACTCGCGATATAAAAAGGTTGTTCTCCCGTGATCGGCCCGCCTTTAGGAATCGTATTGTGACAAAGTGTCAGTGGACGTTCGTCAGTCCCGGTAGCTGCTACCGTCCCGGAGATGGACGGGTGTCAGATTCGGACGCTCATATGCACCATTTTTGTCGGTGGCCGCCGAGAGGAGACGTATGGCCGAGTTCGATCTCGATCTGCAGGCTGTCGAGGACAAGCTAGAGGGGGGCGAAGAGAGAGACAGCCGGATCGTGCTGGACATTCTCGACGGATCCACTCCCGACGCGGAATGGATCGAGTTGCTCGAAGACGACGCAGTCCTCGTTCTCAGCGTCGATGGGAACGTCAACGAACTCGCAGCCGGGTTCGCCCGCGACGTCCGGGACATGGGCGGCGAGCTGGTTCACTTCAGAGGGTTCCTGATCGTCGCTCCACCGGGTGTATCAGTCGACACCGACCGGCTGGACTGACATCGCCTAGATCCCGACAGTAGTGAGCAGATCGAGCAGCGTCGATCCGACCGCGTTCACGACGGTTTCCCAGACGGAGAAGCCGGTCGTGATCGCCAGTACAGTGTCGGCGGCGAAGAAGGCGAAGATCGCCGCGCCGACGAAGTGAGCCTTCCGGATGTCGAACCGGTGCGAGAACGTGTGGAAGAAGTACGCGTTCGCGAGGCTCACGGGGATGATGGCGAGCATCTCGCCGATCCAGATCCCGGGATGGGCGCCGTACTGAGCGGCCAGCGTGATCGTGATCAGCTGAGTCTTGTCGCCGAACTCACCGGCGCTCATCATCGCGAAGATCGGCAGCCAGCCGCCGAGCGCGTTCGGGACCTCGCGACCGAAGATCTCGACGTCCAGATTGCCCTCCGCGCCGAACGCGCCGCCGTCGGTCGCGGTCGGATGGGTCTGCTTCGCGGGGGCCGACCGGAGGAGCAAGACCGCAAACACCGCGAACAGGATCGCGGTAAAGAGATTCAGGTAAAGCTCCGGGAGCGCGCCCTGCAACGCGTTGCCGAAGAGGATCTCCAGCGCCGTCCAGCCCGCGAAGGCGGCTCCGGCAGCCGAGACCACAATCAACGGGTGGTATCGCGTCGAGAGGCCCGCGATGATGAACTGTACCTTCTCCCCCGGGAGGACCGCCAGTTGTGCCGTCGCAGCGACGAACACGACTATAAGAAAATCTGACATGACTCTCCCTCTCCTGATCGGCTCCGTCCCATTGGAGAGATTTAGATACGTCTAATATGTAAGTGTTTTGGAGCCAATCTAGATATGAGGCCGATAGAACGGGCACCAGCACCGAACACATATAGGCGGTGGCGGTCTACTGATTCGCGTGGCAACACCGCTTCGGTTCCGTCGGTCGAACGCTAACTGGACGGAGGGACGAGTCCGTGCGGAGATCTATCAGTCACTCGATCAGAACCTTGGCGCGGAGATGTCCACACCGTGGTACAAGCCACCCGACGGGTACGACGCCAGGCGGTTCGAGATGGACAACGGCGACGTGGCGCTGTTCTGCTGGAACGACGACGGGGGGTACTGGCTCGGTAATACCGAGACCCCGAAAACGCTGTGGGGAACGAACAAGGTGACCTTCGAGGAGGCGCCGGATCCGGTCTCGGAGTGGGCACAGCGCGAACTGCTCGCCCAGCTGTACGAGGAGGATCCGTGGCTCGAAACGACCCCGAAGCTGGCGTGGTTTTTCCTGCCAGTCTTTCTCTCGAAGGACGGGCGCGAGAGCACGCGAGCGTTCTTCCGTGAGCACGCTGCGGGCTTTCCGGACGCCGACCGAGATACGGCACTGTCTTTCTACGAGGACTTTCTTGCGACTGGGGCACTCGACGGCCACCGGTATGTGATGGCCTCGAAACTGGGGACCTCCGAGACAGTCCATCACGCCCGGATGGCAGCGGCGATGAGCGAATTCACCGTCGCGAAGATCCTGTTCGAACAGGGCTATACAGTCACACCCGAAATCGAAATCTCGACGGGCCACTCCATCGATTTCCGGATCGATCGGGCCGACGCCGAGACGACGCTGGTCGAAGTGACCCGCCCCGTGCCCCCGGACGACCGGGTGGCCGACTCCGCGGTCGCGGCGATCCGCCAGACTGCCGGGAACAAGACCTCGGGACAGTTGCAGGAACACGGCGGCGGCGTGACGCTCTTCGTCGACTGCTCGTCGTTTACCGACGACGGGTGGGCCGAGATCGCGCGAAACCGACCGGAGGTCGGTCATCGCCCCGCTGTCGTCTTCCGTGCCCGCCCCGACGGCCGGCTCGACGGCTACACCCACGGTTCCGTTCCGATCGATCTCCCCCGCGAGATCGACTAGCGCCGCGTGTCGCGGTTCGATCGGGGGCTACTCGTCGATTTCCCGAATCACGCGTGCCGGATTCCCGCCCACGACCACGCCGTCGGGCACGTCCTCGATGACGACCGCCCCTGCCGCCACGACGACGTCGTCGCCGATCGTCACGCCGGGATTGATCACGGCCTGCCCGCCGATCCATGCTCGGTCGCCGATCTCGACTGGTTTGCCGAACTCCGTACCGCTGGTGCGTGCGGTCGCGTCGAGTGGGTGTGTCGCCGTGTACACGTGGACGCTCGGCCCGAGCATACACTGATCGCCGAAGCGGATCTCACAGACGTCCAGAAACACGCAGCCGAAGTTCGCGAAGAAGTCCTCGCCGACGTGGATCTGCCCGCCGTAGTCACAGCGAAACGGGGGCACGACGTTGGCCGTCTCACCACCGGAGCCGAAGAGCGCGGCAAGCACCGTCCGTCGACGCTCGTCTGCAGTCGGGTCGGTCTCGTTGAACAGGCGCGTCAACTGACGGGCGGCTCGGCGTTCGGCACGCAACTGCGGGTCCATCGGATCGTAGGCCTCGCCGGCGAGCATCTTCTCTTTCTCGGTGGTCACTGTCGCTCTCCTCTGGCGAGTTCGGCTGCACGGCGGCCGCTTTCGAGTGCCCCCTGGATCGAACACCAGCGCGTGTAGTCGCCGGCGAGGACGACCGGGCCGTCGGGTGCGTCCGGGTCAGGGAGTGACGACAGAAATCCCGGCGGCTGAGGGAACTGTGCGAATTCGATCCGGTCGGTGTGGCGCAATTCGAGTCCGCCAAGATCGCGCTCGGGATACCACGCGGAGAGTGCCTCGCGCGTCTCCGCGGCCAGTTGCTCGTCGCTCTCCGCCTGGTCGCCGAGAAAGGTCGCGCTCAGCAACTGCGTCCCCTCGGGCGCGTACTCCGGCGCGACGGCCGATAGCGGCGCGATCTGGTTGGGACGGTCGTCCGCAGCGTTGAGCAGGAGCTTGGTCCCGGTGTCGAGCTCGGCGTAGCTGTCGAGCGTGTAATACTGTGTGACACAGCCTTTCGCACCGGTCGGGATCGATTCGACGCCGGTCAGTTCCCGTGCAGTGTGGGGGTCGGTGGCGACGACGACGGCGTCCGCGTCGACTGTCTCTCCGGAGAGTTCGACCGTGCCGTCGCCGACGGCTGTCACCTCCCGCCCGGTCTCGATCCGCGCGCCGGCCGCCTCGGCGCGGCGGGACAGTTGTTCGCCGATCGCGCCCATCCCCGCGGCCGGGACGACAGTAGATCCCTCCGAGGCCATCTTGAACGTGTACTCGAACACGCGCGAGTCGGTCGACAGCGACCGGTCGAGCGTGATTCCGCCGTAGAAGGGGGCGACGAACCGTTCGACGTACGCCTTCGAGAAGCCCCGATCTGCGAGGAATTCGCGGATCGTCGTCGCCGGACGATTCGGGTCGAGGATCTCGTCCGGATTCGTCCGGGCGAGTTCGCGCTGGAGCCGGAACGTCCGGAGCTTGTCCCCAGTCCGAACGTCGCGATTGAACAGCGTCTCAAGCCCGTCCCGAGGGTTGCGGAACGGATCGGACAGGACCGACCGGTGGCCAGGCCGTGCGATAGTCGCGCCCGGCGCGAACGATCGGAGATCGAGCGCGTCCAGGTCGAGTTCCCGCTGGACCGCCGGATACGCGGTAAAGAGCACCTGAAAGCCCCGGTCGAGCGTCAGTCCGTCCTCGCGACTCGTTCGCACTCGACCACCGACCGTCTCCTCGCGTTCGAACAGCACCACGTCGTGGCCGCCGTCTGCGAGATGGCGCGCGGCGACCAGCCCGGCCAGGCCACCGCCAGCCACGGCGAAATCAGTCATGGCACTACCTGCGAGCGGCGGGCACAAAACGACTGCGACGGGTCGGGCACTCTCGGAAGCTCCACCGGCGACGGACAGGGCTTTGTCGGTGGCTCCCGGAGGGCGAGGCATGGAGACGACGGCGGCCTGCAGCGGACTCCGCTGTACGGACTGCGGGGCGACACACGAACTGGACGCGGCGACGCATCGCTGTCCGGGCTGTGGTGGCGTCCTCGAACTCACCTACGACTACTCGGTGCTCGATCTTGATCCCGTGGGGCTGCGAGCCCGACCTTTCGACGGGCTCGGCCGGTACGCCGAGCTCTTGCCGTTTCCCCGGGAAACGCTCGTGACGATCGGCGAGGGGACGACGCCGCTGGTCGGAGCCTCCGACTGGGCCGAACGACTGGGCGTCGAACGCGTCCTGCTCAAAGACGAGGGCGCGAACCCGACCGGGTCGATCGCGGACCGCGGTGCAACCCTCGCGGTGACCGCAGCGAAGCGACACGGCGCAGCGACAGTCGCGCTGCCCTCGACCGGCAACGCCGCGCAGGCCGTGAGCGCCTACGCCGCCCGCGCGGGTCTCGACGTCGAGGCGTTCGTTCCGTCGCGCGCGATCTTCGACGCCAAGGCGATGATCAACGTCCACGGCGGCGAGATGTCCGTCGTCGGCGGCCGGCTCGCCGACGCGATCGACGCGTTCGAGGAGGCAGTCGCGGACGAGCAGTGGTACTCGCTCGCGGCGTTCGAAACGCCCTATCGCCAGGACGGCGTGAAGACGATCGGCTACGAGATCGCCGAACAGCTGGACTGGCGCGCCCCCGACCACGTCGTCTATCCGACCGGCAACGGTGTCGGATTCGTCGGGCTGGCCAGGGCGGTCCGCGAACTCCGTGAGCTGGGGTGGATCGATACCGCGCCGACCATCCACGCCGTGCAGCCGGAGGGTTGCGCGCCGATCGTCGAGGCGTTCGAAGACGGCCACGCCAAACACGAGCCGGTCGAGTACCCCGACACGATCTGTGGCGGACTCGAAGTCGCCGATCCGCCGGCGAGCCGGCTCATGCTCGACGCCGTCCGGGAGAGCGACGGGTCGGCCGTCGCGACGCCGGACGCAGCGATTCTGGAAGCCGCAGCCGATGTTGCCCAGTCTGCGGGTGTCGAGGTCGGGACGGCCGGTGGGGCGGCCGCGAGCGGCGCGCTCGAACTCGCCGAACGCGGCGTCTTCGGCGACAGCGAGACTGTCGTGATCGTCAACCCCGCGGCGGGGAACAAGGAGTCAGATGTGCTTCGGAGCCATTTGATGAGCAAGGGGATGTGAACTACCCCACCCTACTCGCTCACCGCTGTCGCGGCTCGCTCCTTGAGGGTGGGGCTTCCTGTTTCAACGACGCACTTTGCATCCACAACGGTGGACGAACCATCAGTCGCGGACGTAGGGAGTGCAGTCTCCGCAGGCGTCACTTCGGCGTGTCCCACGCCTAACTCCTGAAGACCGCGTTGTAGCACGTTGTACGCGGCGTTCTCGTCACGGTCAGTCTCGAACCCACACGTCGGGCAGGAATGTTCGCGTACCCACAGTTCTTTCTCAACCTCAACCCCGCACTCGGCACACTCTTGCGTCGTGCCCTCTGGTTCGACTTTGACGAAGTGCCTGCCCTCGCGGTCGCACTTGTATTCGAGGAAGTCGATGAACGTCCGCCACGACGCCGACGCTCGGTTCCGACTGTTCGACGGCAGTTGCATCATCCCGTGAACGTCGAGGTCTTCGACGGCCACAAGGTCATACTCTCGAACGTAGTAGTTCGAGAGCTTGTGCAGGAAGTCGCGGCGCTTCCGCACAATACGAGTGTGGATACGGGCCACGCGGCGGCGTTGCTCGTGCCAGTTTTGCGACCCCTTCTCCTTGCGACTCAACGCTCGTTGCTCGCGTTCGAGCCGCTCGTACTCGGCGTCGAGGTCGAGACTGCCGACCATCGTGCTGTCGGTGTCGTGAGCGTATTTGATGATGCCCACGTCGATGCCAACCATATCCTCACGGTCAACCTTGTCTAACGCGGCTTTTTCGGGCGCATCGTCTTCGGTTTCGATGCCGAAGATGGCGTACCAATCACCCGTTTTCTCTTGCTTGACCGTGACTTGTTTCACGCGGGCGTCGTCGGGGATGTCGCGGTGGAGGTGTATCGGAATCTCACCAATCTTGGAAAGAGAAAGGAGTGTCTGGTCACTCGTGTTCTTGAGTTCGAAACCAGACTGGTTGTAGGTAAGACTCTGATACTCCTGCGGCGACTTCCACGTGAGCATCCCGACCTTTCGCCCGTTGTCTTTCTGGACTTTGAGGCGGTCGAGATTGTCGCTGACGCGACGGGCGACCATCTGCAACACTTTCGAGTACACGTCGTTGAGGTCGCCCCACCAGTCTTTCAGGTCGGGGAGCATATTCTGCATCGCGGTGTACGACAGGTACTCGTCGGTGTTGCGAAGTTCGTACAGGTAGTGGTTGTAGAGTTGCCTACAGGTATCTATGTGCCGTTCTAACTCGACTTCGACGGCTTCGTCAGGCTCGATGCGATACCTGTAGTTGTAGTTCATCGTGTTACTCTTCGTCGTCGGTTTCGTCGGGGTCGGTGACGCGGATGACTTTCACGTCTGCGCCACGCCAGTCTTTGGGGACGGTAACGTGGGCACTCCCACCGAACTCCTTCGCTTCCCGGTCGATGATTTCTTGGCCTTCCAGTTCGAACGTGTCCATATACGAGTATATATTGAGTATATATTTATGCGTTTCGGTGGAGAGTGACAATGGCTTACGGCTGTATCCCCGCCCTACTGCGCTACTCACTCGCTCCGTTCGTTGCGTTGCTCCTTGAGGACGGGGACTTAGCCTGCACAAGTTAAATCACCACCGAGCGAGGGGGTCGCGAAACGAAGGGGTACTCTCGCTGTCGACTGGTAGACTGCGCGCGAGCGTCTCTCCAGCTACTGCAGTCGCTGGACACACTCCTGGCAATAGGTGTAGGCTGGGTCGCGCTCGTTGTAGGCGCCACAGCGCGGACAGCGGACCAGCTCTCCGTCTTCGGCCTCGATGCTCGTGGCGGCGGCCCGGGGGCGGGCGAGTTCGGTGTCACCGTAATCCGGCGTCGCCTGTTCGAGCGGAGGCTGCTCTTCGCCCTGGAGATAGCGATAGAGCAACAGCTGAAACAGGGCAAACGCCAGCACGTACACCAGGATCCAGATCCAGGCTCCCGGCATACATTGATATTTGTTGCCACGACACTTGGGTGTTTGGGCGGACACGGAACGTCTGCCGGTTCGAAATCCTTTTAGGTATTTCGGAGGGAAGATATGAGCAACGAACTATGGACGTCGACATTATCGAGGAAGAAGAGAACCCCATGCTGCACAGGACGGACATCCGGTTCGAGATCACTCACGAGGAAGCGACGCCGTCGCGGCTGTCGGTCCGTGATTCGCTCGCGGCCAAGCTGAACAAGGACGCCGAGGAGGTCGTCGTCCACAAGCTCGACACGAAATTCGGCATGCGAAAGACCATCGGCTACGCCAAGGTCTACGACGAGCCCGAGGCCGCCCTGGAGGTCGAACAGAAGCACATGCTCGAACGGAACAAGATCGCCGTCGACGGCGAGGAAGCCACCGCGGAGGAGGCATAGATGGCGCGCTACGAACTCTACGACGAGGACGGGACGACCGACCACGAACAGTGCCCTCGGTGTGGCGACGCGTTCCTGGCTGATCACGGCGACCGGCTCCACTGCGGCAAGTGCGGCTACACAAGATGGGACTAAGCGGTAAGTAGAAAATCCGGTTGAACACCGGGAAACGGCTATTCTCCCGAATCGCAACATGGCGTAGGGATTGCTATATCACTATCTGAAACCTGATAGGTCTTGAGACACCCCCCACCTCTCTATCAAATGATAGGTTCGGCGCGCAAATTGCCATCAGTGGTATTTTGGATTGGTATTCTGTCCTACTGTGTGCGGCAAAATGGGTCTACCCCTTTATTTTATTTTTGAACAGACAAATGTGTAGCCATGAGCAAGCAATTCAGAAAATTCCTCTATCGCACAGGAATAGCGTTATTTGTGATCATAGTGTGGGCTGTTGCGATGATAGCCGCAGGCGTCGGTCCGTTTTGAAGTGGTTGGTAGTACGTTAGAAAAGCGTGGGGAAAGGATCGATCCGTTTGGGGGATAGCCACTTGAGGGTGGCACCGGCAAATGCACTGTCGGGGGGTATAATTCCTTCGCAATTGCGCCAGAATAAGGACCGATTTTTATTGTGAGTGCGTGACAAGAACAGGTAATGAAAGAATGTTCCGTCTGTGGTGAGTCTGTAGCCCACTCCTATACGTGTAACTACTGTGGCGAGACTCACTGTAGTGAGCACCGCTTACCAGAAAACCACAACTGTCCGGAACTCATTTCAGAACTCTCTTTTGGCGGGAATGGGCCAGGATCGGGCTGGATTCAGGAAACAAGCGATACAGACACGTCTGCACAAGATAGTAACGAGACTACAGAGCGACGTACTGTGGATAATCCTGGTCGGGTAGGTAGTTCTTCGAGGCAGGATTTCGGAGAATCAAGTCCCGATGTTGCTAGTGATGGATCAATCAAGGGACCAACATCGGGAAGGGTGTCAAACCCCCAGTCAGATGAAAGCGGTGTGATTGACTGGCGAAAACTGTGGATTGACACGAAAATCTATACCCGAAAGGGTATTTCGATCGGCTTTCGCCTAATTCTTGTCGGCCTAATCGTCGCCGGCTTGCTGCTCCTTGTTGGTGCGACTGTAGGCACTGGAATTCCTATAATCGACGGGCCGTCCCAAGACCTTGCCTCTGGTATCTCTGATTTTGCCGATACAAGCGTGAACCGGACGGAAGTAGAACGTGAAATCCACCGCGAAATCAATGAACGACGGGGAGAACATGGATTGCGCCCTTTAGAATGGGACACTGAATTACGAGATATTGCCCGCTACCATAGCGAAGATATGGCTCAGAACGGGTATTTTGCCCATGAAGCACCCGATGGAGAAACTCTCGAAGACCGCTATCAGAGGTTCAACTATAACTGCCGTATTGAGACAGCGGACGGGATAATCACAAGTGGAGGTGAAAATATCGCGTATACCTTTGCCGGGTCCGATGTTGAGCGAGAAGACGGTTCAGTTGTCGATCACGATTATGACGAAACACAAATTGCTGAGGGACTAGTCAGCCAGTGGATGAACTCCCCTGGCCACCGAGAGAATATCTTACGGCCATACTGGCAAGCAGAGGGAATCGGTGTCTACATCGCGGATGACAACGGGAAGACGAAAGTCTATGCCACACAGAATTTCTGCTAGCATTCCGCCACATAGCAAGCTGCTAATTAGGAGTATACACATAACCGCAAGACAGCACAAGGGTTCAAGGGTCCCCCCGATTTTGGCTTTATCCCGCCCGCGTGTACGCCCGCGCGGGATAAGCAGCGTCCCCTGGGGACCCTCGATTAAAACCATGAAGAATAAACTGCTCTCTTGTGGTTCGAGGGGTCGCGCGAGCGCGCGGGAAAGTCGGGCTATATCGCTATACCCTTACATACTGTTGTTATAGAAGCGACAGAATATAGTTAGTTGGAGGATCTTATCTATCTGAGTGAAACAGATATCAAAATAGTGAGATTATCACAGAGTAACGTGCAAGATGGAAAGCGCATATACGGCACCACGTACTTTGCAGATCGTCCCTGGTCGAATCGATCAGTACAGGGAATAAGATAACGAAGATCCTGTGTTACGGAGTATCCCAAACACAGCCCTGTAAGCATCCCTTTTTGGGGAGAGATACCGCACGATGGTTTCGGAGCATCAGCTGTGTACGAGACACTTACAAAACCGTAATTTCGGATTATTCCGATATGGCAGAAAATTACTTTCCCTACAGAGAGACAGTGAGACGCATGAAACACCAGGAGCTTCTCCATATTCACGCGTTGCTATTCAAAGTGAGTGCGTATATCAAGCGCGAAGACACGAGTCACGCTGATATTTTTGCCCGGTATGAGTCCCAGCCAACGCGACCGCACCACGTCCATCGAGGCAAAGACGCCCATAGAACTGCAATCACTCATCTACTGTGTGGATGCTCCCGAGCCATTCGCGCATTCCACCAGCACACACAGACTGCCAGTCCCGGAACGACGCCCTCATAGTAATGTCAATCACCTTCAAAGACATGGCCGAACGGTGTGGGTTGGAAGGCACGCTGATCAAACGGAAAACCAGAGCCAACATCTACGTGTGCTATCCGGCAGACGCGACCGACGAGGAACTCAGAACAATGTGGATTCGAGCAATACAGAGTGATCTCACTTCGCTGGCAGATCATCGATAACTGAGACCATCTCAGCCCGAGCAATCAGCGTCAGCATCCTCCCCGAATTAATCTCATCCTGATTATTTACAGGAGTCGTTCCAATCTCGCTGAGCCTATTTGGCTTCTGCTGTATACACTCTCTATATCTTGCACTGGGTGTTTCCCTAACTTCATGACACATCGGTTTCACTGCGTTCGGGAAGAGCCAAGTTGGAACAAGTGAACCAACTTTCCACCGACGAAAAAGCGCCAATCGTTAATACCGGCCTAGTCCGGTTGCGGTCGTTTCATCGGTCACATTGAACCGATATTCGTTCGTGTGACCTTCGTGAATTTCGAGGTTATACAGTTCGCTTAGTTCGCTCTCATACTGGCTGAGTTTGCCGCCAAGGCCCTGGGGCCGACTGTATGTGAAAGATAGATTGTGACTATCAGCAACCTCATTCAGTCGATCCACAAGCGAACTAGCCGAACGCCATGTACTGGCGTCGTTGGGATCGTCGTCTATCCATTCGTCAATAGTAGCCGCCCAGGGTTCGTTTTCAAGGGCAAAGCTCGCGCGTTCCGTTTCCATCGTTTCGAGAAGGTTGTCAACCCCGGACACATCAAGGGCGTCAGCCGTCGCCTGAGCAAAGATTGCCCAATCTGCCATACGGTGACTTGACGACATCGTACCCATATCTCGACGTTCGTATTCAGCAAGCACCTGCTGAATGTTGTCGAGATAGGTAGACCACAGTGTGTCCCGGTACTGTGTGACTTGTCGCTGAAACACGCCTTCTCCGATGAATTCGTTATCAGAGAAGCGTTGCACACGGAAGACTAGCAGTCTATCGGCTACGTCGTCACGTCGGAACGGTGGATCTCGACTCGTCAACGATAGCCAGCAGCGTGGTGTCTCACGGCGTAGCGTGTTCGTGGTATACAGTTCCCGTTTGTCGATCCCGGCACCTGTAGCGATAGCAGCCAAGAGGTCATTGGCCCAATCAACCCCGTCGTCGTAGTTATCGACAAAGGCGAGTGCCTGATTCGTGACTTTCGCCAGAAAGTCGTCTTTGCTATCAGGCATAACGCTCTCCTTATAGCCGTCGCCATACAGAAAGCGGCCAATCGACCGCTGTATCATAGATTTCCCACTTCCCTTCTTTCCGACCCACGCCATGATCGGACGAGCGTTCAACACATCAATGAAGGGTAGCGTATGTAGGTGTAGATACAACTGCTTTCGCTGTTCTGTCGGCCCGAGAGTCGCGTTTTCATCGTAGTTAATCCGGTTTCCGAACAGTCGCATAATCGGATCACCGGAACCGCCCCACATCGGGCGTTCCCCTGGGATTTGCTGGGGGAGTGATTCACGTTCTTCTGGCGGCAGGTACTCGAAAGGTTCCGCTCTATCGTCAGGGAGAAAGTACACATCGGTACCGTTCGGTCGCCATTCGATTGCAGTGGGAGACACCGCATAGTACCCGTTCCCCCAATCAGTCAGATACAGCTCACCCTCTGAGTCGTTGTAGTGAGCAAACTGGTACACGTCTTTCTTGGGGGCCGCTCGCCGTGCTTGACTCTTCAAGTCCTTACCCAAGTTCCGGCTGAAACTCCCCGAGAAGAGATTGTACCGTTCCCACACCATACCCTGAAACTCTTCGCTTAGGGTTCGGTTCTTCAATTGTGGGTCAACCCGATACACTTCGGTTTCATCGTCAAAGAAGTAGTACAGGCGTCCGTCGTCGGTTTTGAAGAACTCGCCCGAATCTTGGAGATCGGTGAAGACAACTCGACCAATCACGGCTTGCTTGTCCGTGCCGTCAAGATTGTCGGCTTCCCTGTTGAACAGCATTACAGCGTCGTCTATTCCAGTCGTCGGCAGGATATCACCGACACCGACATACTGCTTTTCACCGTCAAAGGTCCGGGTAGCAATCTTGCCTGCTTCTATCTGGTAGTAAGCACAGGCGTTTCGAAACGTCTCATGGATATCGGAAGTGTCACTAATCGACGTGTCCGATGTACCCCCGCCTGTTGTGGTCGTTGCCCCACCGTCTGTGGTTTTCTTGGGATAGGACCACCCTTCTTTCTTCGCTTTGTGGACTAACGTGCCAACACTCACATCCCCATTATCGTCGGCATTCGACCAGATCCAGTCAATCGTGTTCTGTGCAGCGTTGTCGTACTTGGAACTGCCTCGTGACCAACTCTCGAAGACAGACTTTCCTGTTGAGCCACTGTCCCACGCATGGACAGCGAACCCAACACGGACCCATTCATCATGGACCATACTCGGGTCAAGTTTGCTTAGCGCGTCCTCAACCGATTCCTTCGAGAGGTCACTGTCCCCGTCGTAATCTCCCCTGTCACTATCGGAAGACGACAATTCGCGGGGAAGACGACCATACAACTCTTGATACGCCTTCAACAGCCACGGCGTCGGATCAACCTCTTGTGGTTCACCGGCAGAGATAGACAGTTCATTCCCGGTGACAATGAAGAACTTTTCTTCATAAGCTTCTACGCCTTCGTGTTCGCGGTCGTCAAAATGCTCATTTGACCACCATTCGGGGAGATTGCCCTTACCGAACAAGTGGAAACCAGTTCCAGAGGTCGAAAACTGAGCATAGGCCGTGTCAACAAACAACTCTGGACTCGGAACCCAATCTTTCGGTTTCTCAGTGTTGGGTTCCCGCAAGGCACTATCTACGTCGATCCCGAAATACGGATCGGCCTTACTCACGACAAAGCCGATTCCGTCAAACCGGCTGTCTGTTTTCGCTAGTTCGTATGCCCCTTCAAAGGACAGCCAGCAACCGGGATCATTCCACTCTTTCCCTGTTTTGTTTTCGTCAAGCGGCATTTTGTCCTTGTCATAGGACCACAACCGCCACTGGTTCCGTCCTTTCATCCAGTCCGGAACAGCGGACTTGGCCGGTATCTCACCCATGTTGGACCACCCCGACGTGCATGGTCCGATAGGTGGCTTTCCACCCTGCCGATGGACTCGACTCGCGGCGTAGCTGCCGATCCTGGATCATTCCCGAACCCCCTCAAGCGCGGCTTGGGCAACTTCCTGTAGCGGATTCTCGTCGTCTTCAGCCACTCTCTCGAAGGCGTCCATGCCTTCAACCACCACTTCCCGAATCTCGCGCCCACACTTTCGGCACTCGAAGGCGTCCACATCCAGCGACTCTAGGCGACCGCCACACTGTGGACAGTCGTAATTCGCCTGGCTCATTCCGACCACCCCACAAGCATCGTCTGTTCGCTTGTATCGCCCTGCCACTGCTCGAACAGTTCCGGCAGGTCCGATAGGTCCGGATCAAAGCCGTCTTCGCGGTCACGGCGTTGGCCGATCCAGAGAAGGAATCTGGCGCTGCCGTGTGTGGGGAGTCCGTGATTCGGTGGCTCTCCTTGGCTTGCGTCAAGACTATTGCCCGCGCCTGTGCTACTGTCGTCTTGGGCGGTCTTGCGACCGTCCCGCTTCGGGTAACTCGGTGTGTCTTTGGTAGGGTGCGCCGAGTTGCCCGGAAAGGCGTTCGTTGCCATGTCTGTGTACTCCTGCGAACACGGTGAACGCCTGACCGAACCAACTAAGAGAGAATAGCCCCAATACACACTTGTTCAGGGTGCGTCGGGCTTTCTCCGGCGTTCTTCTCCCCGATTAGCTCAGGGTGCCGCGTTCACATCATAACCCTACGAATGCCGGGGTTTTATGAGATGACAATTCATACTCATGTATTATGAGGTGCGAATCACAGGGGATAGAACATGATGATGTGGATAGGTCGTGTGGTTTCCTGACTAAAACTGAAAGAGAGTACCTGCTCGGGGAGTGGCAAGGCCGTGATGACCAACAGGAGAAATCCAAAGAAAACGAAATCGCGGTGAGAACACGTCACGCGCTGGCAGATTTTGCTTTGTTACAGAAGCACGGTTCCAATGGCTTCACTGATAGGATCGTGCAGACAGACATTGACCCCCCTATTTTTCGCACCCAAGTCAGAGAGCACCTGATTCAAGGGCTGTTGCGGTTTGCTTCGGACGCCACAACAGACGAGTCCGTTACCAACTATCTCTTTGACGAGTTGCACAGAGAGAACGCAGAAGGCCCTGATGGCGTGGATTCAGATGATGAAACACAAGCGATGTTAGAAGCAGCAGCACAAGGGAATGCTGAGCAATTCTTAACTCGGCATTTTAGACAGTTTGGCGAAGCAGCGAAGGATGCAGATATATCAAAACGCGAAGCTCGTAGGATATTTGAATCTGCTTGGCCTGAATAGCGCCTTTTTCGCCTGGCCTACCGCATTTTTGGGATTATCTACCTTATATCCGTGTATGGAACGGGTAGAAGCTATGGTTCCGCCGCCGATGTATGAATCAGTTGAAGAACACCGCCAGGAACACGGTTTCGAGAATCATTCTCAAGCGATCCGTGACCTACTCCGGCGAGGGTTAGACAATGAGTGACTACACTACGCTGTCGATCCGCGAAGATAGTAAAGACGCCTTCGAGGAAATCCGTCAGGGGACCGACCTTAGCCAGTCGGACCTTCTCGACAGACTCATTGAGTCCTATCAGCTCCGGCGGCTTCGAGAAGACAAACGGATTCAAGAAGCGCGGGAAGCGGTGGCTAAGGATCATGGCGTTGATCCCGAAGAGGTATCGCTTCGTGGCTTGCTGAAAACGACGGCAGGCGCGTATGTCGGCTATCAAACCACGGACGATTGGGAGATAGAAGGTGAGAGCCATGCCTGAGTGTGCTAACTGTGGTAGCCACGTCTCAGAGCACTACGCTCGCGTGTTCACACCGGACGGTGGGCAACCGCAAGCTTGTCCAAACTGTCCGAACCGTAAAAGAGGCGCAAACGGCAGAGCGGTCAAGAAGAGGGTCTGAAACTATGAGTGGAACCCACGGCAGAACCGACCGCGTGGACCTAGCCCTGGCGTTGTCAACCTTCGCCGGGATTCTTGTGTTCGTTGGCTGGATTGCGAACAGTGTGTTGGGTGAGTTATCAAGGGTAGACCGGACTGGCACAGTTGAAGGCTGGTATCTGATATTAGGCGTCCTAATGCCCGTGCTTGCCATTCTCGGCGTTGTCGCGTATTCCATCTGGAGTGGATACCAATGAGTCGAGATCGGACTTTTCGCCCGCGACTTGCCCGTGAAGAGAGAGACAGGGTGTACCAACTGGCCGAACGGTTGAACGGTGCCGAAGTGACGGGCGGGTTCCCAAAGGCGCTACGGCTGCTGCTACGCTGGTTTACGGTGATTCTGGAAAACGTCGAAGAGTGTCCTGAGTGTGGCAGCGACGACTTACGCGACTGGTTCGAGACTGAGAGTGGCGACACTATCGAGCTACCGGACGGCAAGTGGTACTGCCCCGAATGCGGGGAACCATTCGACGTGTGGGACTACGTAGGCGTCGATAACAGGGAGCAAGCACAGTTCCCAATCTTCCGTGATACCATTCGCTACACCTTCGAGGCAGACGACAAACCGACCGGAAACGTCAATGCTGATGTGGATGTGTCGGGTACCAATCCGATCAACGACTCTTGGTAGTGTTCTTTTCGGCACTTTAGACTATCACGTAGTAGACACCACTCCCCGATGTATGGATAGAGGGGATTCTACCAGGACAGGGTAATACGGGCGGCACAGACTTCACAGAACAGAAATCCAGAACGAACGACTACCACAAGCAAGCGGCATACAATGTATCAATATAACGTATAGACCGGAATGGTACCCAAGTTGTAGTGGGTGCAGGGTGGGACTGGCGGCAGGGTCATATCTTCGGCCAGTGAATCGGCTACTGTCCGGCGATTAGGAAGCTATGAGTGAATCGATTAAGCAACCCTATAAAGGACAACACGCGAAAGGCAAGACAGCAGTGGAATCCTAACGTTCTCTCTAGTACATACACGGTATCGGGGACTACAGTTGGGTTAGGAACGTGCGAGGCGGAGTTGAATCACAGCAACAACCAGTCTATACCTACGTACTAAACGCGCGGTGGGGAGATACCTCGTTGTGGAGTATTCAGCTCTTCACCGGCCACTCTATACGCCCGTGGCGACTCACACAGAGACACAGCAGGCGTCTATCGTCTGTCGGCGGGTGGACGTACTACGTAGCCCCTGGCCTTCTTGCTTTTTGTTAATATAGTTCCTATCTAGCATATGGACAATCCCAAGCATATCGCCCTGTACGATCCAGCAGAGGAGGTGCAGTGGGAACAAGCCGAGAAAGTCGTTCGGGATAAGTATAGCGCGGGAAACGCCAGAGAGGGAGAAGTCCTCGCGGAAATCTGTGCTGCTTACGTGGGATATGACGGGCCACTATCGAGGGGTGAAGAATGAGTAAAACCTGTCCTATTTGCGGAGAGACAGGACTGAACGACCTTGCCACACACATCCGCGAAGCACACGCGCCGGAAGACTTCGGACTCACAGGTGATACGCCATGATCGAAGACCCTGACGACATTGTGCCAGACGACCTTGACATTGTGCCGGAGATCGTCGCCAGAGACAGTGACATAGCAACGCCGGACGACGATCCGGCGGAACCATTCGATGAGCATATTGACCGAATCACGCAGTCAGTTGATCGGGTCTTACGGTGGGAAGAATGATTACCGGCCTATTCGCGGCCCTTGTGCTGGCTCTGTTCGCACTTATCGTCATGGCTCAGGGCGGACTGTGGGGTATCGTGCTGTTCGCTCTGGCGTTCCTGACTGCAATCAGTGGCGTCTCAAATCCGGCATAATGCCAGAATTTAGGTGATACAATGCCTTCACGCGCCGAAAAAACAGTTGCTATGTATCAGTCGGAACAGGCAGAGAGTTACACCCAGGCTGTCCGGACGCTCGAAGAACGTGGGAAGATCGACAGTGACGCGTCCGAAG
Organism: Halapricum hydrolyticum; assembly: GCA_025517565.1. Classification (GTDB taxonomy): domain Archaea; phylum Halobacteriota; class Halobacteria; order Halobacteriales; family Haloarculaceae; genus Halapricum; species Halapricum hydrolyticum. The sequence goes on along the minus strand of JAOPKD010000003.1, from coordinate 207,857 downwards.
GTGAGAAACTAGCCACACTTTCGCGGGTTGCTGTTGCCCAAGTGCAGACTGAGGAATCGGCGTCAGACAGCCAGAAAAGCCGGATTCCGTGGGATACAGTCTCATTTGTCATTGGCATAGTCGGGCTATTGCTCATAGTGGGGTTGCTCATTGGCAGTGTGGCGTTCGCCGCGTCCGTGTTCCTTCTCTAGGGGCATAATGCCCGTGCGCGTCTCTCGAAGCGTTCCACCACTCTCCGGTTAGTCGTTGTTCTCTGTGACGGAACAAATCGCCATACAACGCCACTACGTACACACCAGGGGGACACACAGGTGTACTGTACGTATCGTACTATGCGTGACCCCCGGTCTGTTCAACTCCAAAATATCGACGACAACCAAGATCGGCGCTTGTGAGCTTCAACAGAGAGTGATAGCACCGGGAAACCAGTCGTGAACACTACGCTACCCACTCATTCTATACGCCTAAGGCTATGAGTCGTCTCTCCAGTCAATATCACAGTCTGCGTGGTCGCTGCGGATTATGACCGCTGTCATACGTTGGTACAACACGCGAAGAAAGCAGGACTGGCTCCAGAATAACGCAACACCGTTACTAACGATGTGATACAAGTCCTGTACTGCTTGATATCTGTATGCTCAGACGCTATTTTGCGGATTCGTTCTGGAAGGTGGTTTGCTCCCTGTCAAGTGTAGGAGTGAGAGTGTCGGATTCGATTTTCTGCTTGCGATTATCCCTTGAATGGGTCAAAGTCGAACGCTTCGCCCGGACGGGGCCAGGGTGGTTTTAGGCGATGTTCTTACCGAGTACAGCGAAACAGAGGAAATGGCGACCGACCTCAACTACATGGTTTGATTCTCGTGTCATCTCGGGACGAGGTGGCTGTATATTTGGTCGGCAGTCTGTCGGTTCGCATGGCGTAACCGGAGTTGCACGTCCTCGAGGCGGCCGCCGTCGACCTGGATAATCCGGTAGGCGACCGAGTGGCGGAGGGTGTGAAGGGTGTGTCCCTGGGATCGCCGGTTAGTAGATATGGACCTCAATTTCATAGTGATCGGGCGGGCCGTGTTCACGCTCATTATAATAGGTAGAATCCCAAACCCGGGTTTGCCCCGCTTCTATATCGGCTCGGATCTGAGTGAATGATTCCCCGAGTAGCGTATCATCGGAATCGAACCAGTCAATTCTAACCTGGAATTTTAGATCTCGATCAGTGAGGTTCGTCGCCTCGCCGGCAAGGTAGTGCAGTACATTGGCCTCGGTTTTGTGCTCAATGTTGGATAGTTCAATCCGTTTTTGATTGCTGGCTCCGCCGTTCGGTCCCGAGGCGCCATCCCCATCGTCCGAGCACCCCGAAAGTGAAACCACGGCCGTAGCACCCACAACGCCAATCACCTGGCGTCGGGAAACTCGCTCAATTGTTGATTTATCTGTCATTGGTATATATTATTTCGACTCATCGAGGAATAAGGTGGCTGTATATTTGGTCGGTAGTTTATCGGTTCGTATGGCGTAGTCGGTGTTTTACTCTATCTGTATGGTCCAATTCCCGTCAGAATTAACGTGCAAATACCCGATGCCGTCGAATGTGAAACTTGATTCGTATTCGCCCGGTCCGGCTTCCAGTAAGGGCATTGCAAAGTCCGCCCATGGTGCTTTCATCGGCCAGAGAGTAACGATGAAATCGCCTTCGGCGTCGTTTGTCGCGGTAATAACCCTGGTTCTTTCAATGTAGTACGGCCCAGTGACGGTTTGTCCGGTACCTGAAACGTCGATTGGCGGGGTATCCGCGTCGGCCCGGGTTGCTCGGGGTTGGCTGATCGTTATCTCCCAGTCACCTTGGCTTTCGATGTCGATGTGGTATGCGCCGGTTTCATCGACCACGTTTGCTCCTTCCCCGTTTTCGACGGGGCCAGAGTCGCCGTACAGTTGAGTGGTCCGTCCGGATTCGATGTTTCGGAGTGTGACTTGTATGTTGCTGAAGTCGTATTCAAGATTCGAGTACGTGACTTCAGCGACGACAAGCCCGCTGTGGATTTGCTGGTTCCGGATTACTTTCGTCCCGGTCCCCGAGTAGATTTTCGGCTCAATATCGATTGGTGTCGTGGTCGTCTCGGTCTCAGTCTCGGTCTCGGTCTCGGTCTCAGTCTCGGTCTCGGTCTCAGTCTCGGTCTCGGTCTCAGTCTCGGTCGTGGTCTTTTCACCCTCTGTCTCGGTCGTGGTCTTTTCACCCTCTGTCTCGGTCGTGGTCCTTTCACCCTCTGTCTCGGTCGTGGTCGTCTCACTGTCTGTTGTCGTTCTACCAATGTCCCCCTCCGAACATCCGGTGAGAGCTGCCGCGCCAATCCAAGCCCCAGCCACAATAAATCTTCGACGATCCATATGGAGTATACATATATAATCATAGTTAGTAATGGAGGCAGTACCGGCGCGACATATTCAAGTCACTAGGATGTCCCCGACTGACTCCTCGGTGCAAACGCTCATTGGCTTGCCTGCCTTGCAAACCGAATGAACGAAGCGCACGCTTCGGTTCTAGATATCGCTCTACACACGTCGTCTGGGGGTGCGAGACTCGCGCCCTCCATCTTGTACGGGCGCTATTGATCTCCCTATTCTCTGTCAAAATCACTGTGACCGACTTAGAGAGTGTATTGAGCGAATCGCTGGGTAATCTTTTCAAGCCCCGTAAACCGTGAACGGGATTTATTGTATAAGCTGTAGGATATTCAACTATGGTCCCATATTGCCCCTCCTGCGGCGAAGAACTGGCTGAAGACGCATCATTCTGTAGCAATTGTGGCGCCGAAATAGAAGACGCATCCAGTTCGACAGAGGAATTCGAAGCGCAGAGTGGCAGCATTGAGCCAGACGACGATGTAGAAGGGTGGAAACAATATCTGCCTCAATCATGGCGAATCGGGATAACTGGAGTCGTATTCGGATTGCTAATTGGATTCCTCGTCGCATGGGCGCTCGCCGAGATCGGTGGGAGTGGGATTGGATTCCTCATCGGTTTAATTGGTGGGACATTGTACCTCTGGCAAAAGCGAACGGCAACAGGCGCGATCGGGAGCGGACTCTACGTGTCAGCACTCATCATGATTCTGGTCCCGATTCTTTTTTATGGCGGAATGCTCGCGAACGTGGACGAAGATCCCCAAACCGCTGAGGAGGTCGGGATGGCTATTGGGGGTGTAATGGGGCTTGTGATTTGGGGGTTCGTGTTTTTCCTCCTTGCGATCGTGGTAGCGGCAATTGGATACTTTTTCAAGAAACGTGAAAAGAAAAAATTGAACGCGGCATGATACGAGTGGGAAACTGGAGCTTCTGCGTTGATGTATCAGCTGTACTGGCCGATTCTATCGACAGAGCTGACTCCGGCGGTGTGCGAGATACGCGCTATCTATCTTGCACGCCAATAAGTACCAATGGAACGTAAATAACACCAAGAGCCTTAGGCGAACACATCCGCCAGTCCTTCAACGTCTGCCGGTGTCGTCACAACCCCACTGTGCTGGTCTTTGTTCCTGGGTGAGCCTTTGATCGACAACGTACCGAGCGGCAGCGTGGCGCAAATCCCCTCGATACGCTCTTGGCTATCCGAGCGTAGCACTTCCGAGGGTTCCTGCACCCTCTTGTTCCGTCCTTCGGGGACACCGAGATACAACCACTCGATTTCCGCGTATGCGTGTTCCAGCAATGACCGGACCATTGTGGGGCTATACGTGGTAATCTGGAATCGGTCGGCGTCTCCAAAGCATTGCATCGTCGTTTCCTGTTCGTGCCGCGAAAGTGCAGCGTCCACACGGTCAACCAACTGCTGCCGTGTTCGCATTTCGTCGTCGCTGGCTGTCTGCCGTCCCATATCCTTGGATACGGTAGATATTCAAATAGAACGACAGGGCCAGGGGGATTTCAGGCGAAACTCACACCCTCGAAGGCGTCGTTTATCACTTGCTCAGAGGGTGCATTCAGATACGGTTCAATCGCCTGCCAGCTATCCCAGCCACTTACTGCCATCACCACACGCGGGTTCATACTCTCGTCAACCAGCAACCGCTGTGCATACTGCCTGCGTAGGTCGTGGCTTGAGACATACTGGTAATCCTCTTCGCCGGTCGCTTCGGCTGTGCGTTCTGCCACGCGCTTCACAACGGCTCTGACGCCACTCTCAGACAGGTCTATGAACGGATCAGACGAGCGTAGATCGTTCGCCTGTTGGTATTGGTGTAGATCCCGCTCGGTTGACGGTAACAAGTAAGCGTCCCGTGGCTTGCCACCGTTACCTGTCGTATCTTTGCCTTCCGGCACGCGCAGGCGGTAGTGTTCTCCGTCGTCTGTTCGTTTGATGTGCTGCGGCTGTATCTATGGTATCTTGGAGGCACGAAGACCCGGTCTAATTAAAGCGAACGGGGATAAGCGAGGGCCAGAGTACAAAATCACTCAGTCGAAATAGAAACGCCAAGTTCATCTTCGATTACGGACCGACGAACAACAGTATAATTTTGACTTTCATTATAGTATTCGTCGCCGTCTGAAATATATTGATCAGCAGACTCACCCTGCGCTAACAACCGTGCTGCAATCTCGTACTGCCGATTAGCACTTGCCATCAGATCCATCGCGCGCTCAGCGTCGCTGAAGTAGGACAGAATATCTGTATATCCAAACTCACTCGCACGATCATATGCATTGTTAAATAAGACAGCGGATCCATCATATTGGCCGAATGCGGTTGCGAACGACTCTGCTGCTAAAATATAGTCCTCATTAACAAAGTTATCATAGCCATTGTTATACGACGAGACAGCAGCATTTTGGAGAGTGATTCCATATCCGTAGAACCAAATCACGAGTCTTTTCTTTTGGTCTTCAGTAGTAGTCTTTTGGGTCGTCAGTGATTCTTCGAGATTCTGTACGGACTGATTTCTCGATTCAAGTACTGACTCAAGATCCTGTATCGTCTGGTTCTTCGAATTAAGAGCGGACTGGACCGCCGTTAATTCACTCTCCAAGTCCCCAACTTGCTCCTCATACTCTGTAATCGTCTGCCGGGCGGCTGCCAAATCATCTTCACTTGCGTTTAATTCTGAACGGGCGTCTGCAAGCGATCCCTTCGCCTGACTCAGCTCATTTTCAACCTCAGTCAATTGCGACTGCGCAGCTGAAAGTCGCTGCTGAACAGTCTTGTATTCATTTTGGCTTGGTCCGTCAGAATTGCATCCGGCAATCGTTGTACCAAGCACTGTAGCCCCGGACAGTAAGAATGATCGTCTGTCCATATATGAACACAGACTCGTTTGACAATAAAACTAATCCAGACACGAAGACGGTATCCAAACGGACAAGAGAAAATAGCCAGACAGGAGTCTTTCGGACAATGACTGACATCGTAGATTAGCCATTCTCGCGCCGAAACACGGGTGGTAGCGTAGTTCTCCCAGGACTAGGTTTCGGTGGAGGTCGTCAGAGGAAGGGGGGAGAGCACACAGGATACCGTCTAATCGGTCAATGCGCTATTCGTCTTCGGCCAGCATTTCCAGCTTGTTCATCAAATCGGCGGCTAGTTTCGGATCGTCGTTCACTGCCTGTGCTATCTTATCGGCGTCCTTGTACTCTTCGAGGGTGTCTGCCTCTTCTTTCGCTTCACGGGTTTGCTCTTCTATCTGGTCCTGTGCCTGTTTCGCGTCCGGTGCAACGACAGTCCCACACGACGGACAGGCTTTGTCTGACGGGTCTAATTCGTTCAGACAGTCGGGATTCGGGCATTCACGGCGTCCAACTGCCGGGGTATCGTCAGGCTCACGGCGTCCCATAGCTACCTCGGCGTCAGCGATGTAATCTTCATCCGTCAAGTGCTGATACGTCGTTTCCATCACTGTCGAGTCGCTTGAATGGCCAATGAGGAATTTGATAGTCGAATCATCCATGTTGTAATCCCGCTTGCACATCGTCACGAACGAATGGCGGAAGTTGTGGGGATTCACTGGCTTGTCAACCCCGGCTTTCTCGCCTATCTTCCGTAATCGCTGCCGGATCGTCTGTTGAGCCATTTGTTCGCCCGGCGTAGCCTTGTTGTTGTTCACAGTCGCGGTTATCAGGTAGTCCTCGGGGTTCCCGGTCGGGTGAAAGTCAAGCCAGTTCTTGACCGGGCCAGCAGCACCCAACAACGGACGCTTCTTACCGACTTTATCGGCTCCCTTGAGTCCGTTGGCGTCTGTGTTCAACCAGTAAACGCCTTCTTTCACATCCACGTCTTTCACTCGAAGTGTCTGAATCGCCCGGACGCGCTGGCCAGTGTTCAAGAGTAGTTCAAACAGGGCTTCGTCACGCGGGTTATCAATCACATCACGCATTGCCTCGATATCGGAATTGTCGAACATATCCCGTTCATCAACCGACTGGCTCCCCTTCGGTGGCTGGCTCACGGGAATGTCGTCAGCATCAAGATCCATCTTGTGGTGGCGAATAAACGCCTTCGCTGCACTCTGGAACTGTACCATTGTGCCCGTCGCAAACCCGTCGTCTTTCACATCGGGGTGTTTTCCGTTCGCAAACTGGCTTAGAAGCCGTTGTAACTCCCGCTGCGTGATTGTCTGAAACTCACCGTCATATGCCTCAGCCAGTCGCCGGAGCCGCGTGGTATAGTTCTCAGTGGTCGCTTCGGACTTAGTACCGATAGGGGATGTGTGGCGTAGGTCGCTTTCGTCAATCCCGAAGCTCATTTGCAGGATGTGTTTTTTCTCGCGGTTCGTAAGTTGCTTCGAGTCAAGGATTTTCGACCGGCGGCGTTCCAACCGGGTACGATAGCTATCAGACCGGGCCATATTGATACCACTATAGCCCATCCACTTGAATCTACTTACCCAAGTGAACCATATCGAAAAGTGCGGCTACACAGAGTGGAACTGAGCGGTTCCTGAACTCGGGATCGCCCGGGACGGCCTGATTCTTCGATGGGATGCACCCGCAAGACGCAACGATAGCAGCCGCTACAGACCAAGATCCTGTATCGCGATGAGGGCATGACAGCTGTCACTGCCGGTCGTTCTCTGTCAACGTTTCGTGGATGCCGAGCACCAGAGCGGGCACGACGAGCATGAAGAGGTGCTCTTCGATGGGGATTCCCAGAAGATCGACTCCCGTGTGCAGCCTGATGGCGAACACGCCGACTTCGAGCGTGTACCAGTCCCAGAGATACGCGATGGGGTACAGGACTGCGATGGTCCGGGCCGCTTGGGCCAGTGCGTCGGCACGGACCAGCAGCGCGAGCGCCACGCTGCCGAAGAGGACCTCGGTCGCGAGGTACGTGTACGGTCCCAGCACACTGATGTCGATGGGGGGCGGGCCGGCGAACGGCCGATACCACAGTGCGACGAGCAGCAACGCGAGGAGGACGTACGCGCCACGGACCAGCAGCATCGTCGCCACCCGCGGCCCGGCGCGTCGGCTGATCGCCGCGACGGCACCGAACGCGAACGCTGCCAGGACGGTCCCGGTGGGGAACACGCCGACTGCCGCCAGGGCGACCAGCAGGCCGGCACCTGCCGCCAGCAGTGCGTACGCCACCTGACGGGCGCGGACCGGCCCGAGAACGACCGCGACGGTCCGCTTGTCGATCGAACGGTCGTACGCCAGGTCCTGCGCGTCGTCGATCACTTTGATGCCCAACAGAACCACGACCAGCACGCTTGCCAGCCCGAAGACGGTCGGTCCGAACGGGGCCCCCTGGGCGACGTGGCCGCCGAGCAGTGCGAGTCCGATCCCGGCAGGATACCCGCCTGTCGCCGAGATGGGGCCGGTGTCCAGCTGGGGTGCGTGGAAGTATCCAAGCGCCCAGGTCGGCGCTGTCAGCGCGACGGCTACGAGTCCGGCCGTCGACCACAGTCCCGCGATAGCGGCCGCAAACACCGCGCTGGCACCGACCAGTGCGACACGACAGCCCGTCACCGAGAGCGGGTGGTCGTCGTCCTCGCCGCGGACGAAGAAATCGACGTAGCCGTCCTTGACATGGGCCGTGTAGACGGCCGCGAAGATCGCCAGCGCGTGCAGCGCGGCGACGGTCGGCGCGAACGTACCCGTCGACCGGGCAGCGAGAAGTGACCCCGTCAGCGAAACCGCGACAGGCGGCAGCATAAACACCGGGTGGACCTGCGACGCCAGCGCCCTGATCGCGGGGACGATTCCGGTCTGGTGGCGGGCGATTGCCATAGACGTGTCTTGGTATCTAATCACAAAGTCTGTGTGACGTTCCCAAATGTTGCTGGCACGCACCCAGCAGCGGCCTCGGCCTCGGCCTCGGAGTACCCTGCCGATCATGCGAGCGTTTTTGAGCGTCGCCGACGAACTGGCGAGCGTGTCAGAGCCGATTCCGACGGGCTGTTCGCCCATCGACGACCTCCTTGACGGTGGCTTTCCGCGCGGTGCTGCGACCCAGATTTACGGCCAGCCAGCCTCCGGTAAGACGAATCTCGCACTCGGCGCTGCTGTCGAAGTCGCCGCACGTGGCTCGTCGGCGCTGTTCATCGACACCGAAGGTGTCTCCGCTGATCGGATGGAACAACTGGCGTCGGCTCGTGGCGAGGTCGAGACTATCGCCTCGAACATCATCGTCTCGGAGGCGACGACCTTCGAGGAACAGGAGCAGGCGGTCAAAGACGCCGCTGACCTCGCGAGCCAGGTCGAGTTGATCGTCCTGGACAGCGCGACCGGGTTCTACCGGCTGGAGCGCACCGAACAGGAGGAGGGTGAAGCTCTCCGGGCGGTCGCGCGCCAGATCACGCATCTGCTCGCACAGGCCCGCAAACACGATCTCTCGGTCGTATTCACGAACCAGGTCTACACGGACCCCGAAAGCGACGGGACGCGCGCGCTTGGCGGCCACACCCTCAACCACTGGTCGGCGATCATCCTCCGGCTCGACCGCTTCCGGAGCGGCAACAGGCGTGGGACGCTCGAAAAACACCAGTCCAAAGCCGCTGGCGACACGGTGACCTTCCAGATCACTGGCGATGGGCTGGAAGCTGTCGAGGAATTCTGAAACGCCGTTCGAGAGGAGGGGCATCTCATACCGATTATTGTGCCTATTTACCGTTTCGGCCGCCCCATATCGGCTGGAACAGACGTCCAACAATCCGTATCAGGCGATGTCCCGACTCGTGTCGATCGAAACTTCTTCGACGAGGTTGAGTTTGATGACGTTCGTCGGCGCGCGGCCGCCACGGAACTTGGGAATTGCCATCCTGTTTTCGACCTCGTCGCCCTCGATCGCCGTGTCCATCTGGAAGATGACGTCCGCGAAGTGCTCGGTCGTATCTCGGAGCGGCGGCACTGACCGCCCGTCCAGGCAGTGCAGCACCGCGAGGCTCCCGGTATTGAAGATGTGGTTCTGCAGGTCGTTCATGAAGCTGCGAAAGCGGGACGGTGGTTCCTGCTCTTCGAGTACGTTCAGCGGGTCGATGATGAGATTCGAGGTTTCCGGGAGTGCGCTGACGAGCTTGCTGGCGTTGTCGAGGGGCGCTTCGCCGGAGACGTGTCGAATCGTCGGTTCGCCAGTGTTCGTCGGCGAGTTTTTGAGACTGTCTCTGATCGCCTGCTCGGAACGGTCCAGCGACAGGTACAGCGTCCCCCGAGTTGCCGTCAATTCGTAGAGAAATAACTCCGCCTGGCTCGCTGGATTGGCGTTCAACACGACGATGCTTCCGGCCGGGATCCCTCCGTCGAGCTTTCTATCGAGGACGTCGATCCCGGTCCGGAGCCGGTCCTGCATAGATCATTTTGACCGTTTGTTTTGCATGGGATTAAATATTGTGTTCGCTGTATCAGCGCGGCGTTGCAGGTCTCTCGCGGTCTATCGGCGTTTCATCTGGAGATATCTGAATGTCCGGTTGGCCGACTATTCGAGAAGGCGTTGTTGGCGCTGATCGGCTGGACTGCCGATGGCCCCACCGGATCCGATCGGCTGGACGACGACCTGCCCGAAACCGGCCGATCAGTTCACCGATGCCCCCAGCGCTTCCCCTCCTCGGCGTATCTCGCATCCACGATGCGGTTGAATTGGTCGTCGGACAGCGAGATGTCCACCGCGCCGACGTTCTCCTCAAGTTGTTCGGTCGTTCGGGCACCGACGATCGGGATCGTCGTGAAATCGGGCTGTTCGATCAGCCAGCGCAGTGCCACCTGTGCGGGCGTCGCGTCGAGTTCGTCCGAGATCGCACGGATCTCGTCCAGTACGTGCCAGCCTCGTTCGGAGAGGTAATAGTCCTCGAACCTGCCGTCGAGACTTCCGCGGGCTCCGTCCGGCCCCTCGAACGCCGTGGGATCGTCCTCGTCGACGCGCTCGTATTTGCCCGTCAGAAATCCGCCCGCGAGCGGCGAGTACGGACACACTGCCAGATCCTGGTCGGCACAGACGTCGAGATAGTCTTTCACGTCGTCGCGATATCCCGCGTGGAAGAGCGGCTGTGTCACGTCGAACCGGGCGAGATCCTCGACGTCGCTCTTCCAGAGCGCTTTCGTCAACTGCCAGCCCGCCATCGTCGACGCGCCGAGATAGTTGACTTTCCCCTCCCGGACGAGGTCGTTCAACGTCCGAAGGGTCTTCTCGATCGGCGTCTCCTCGTCCCAGCGATGGATGTAGTACAGGTCGAGGTAGTCCGTTCCCAGTCGTTCCAGCGTCCCCTCGATCTGTGCGCGGATGTGCTTCCGACCCAGACCCCGGTCGTTCGGCCCGGGTTCGCCCCAGCCGTCGAACGGGAAGTACACCTTCGAGGCGATGACGACGTCCTCGCGGTCGCGGCTGGCCAGCCACTCGCCGACGTACTCCTCGCTTGTCCCGTGTGGTGTCCCGTAGACGTTGGCCGTGTCGATGAAGTTGATCCCGTGCTCCCAGGCCGCGTCGAGTAACTCGTGTGCCTGTTCGCGGTCAGTTTCGACGACGCCGCCGGTCTCGCGACCGAATCGCCACGTGCCGAAACACAGCTGCGAGACGCGCGTGCCCGTCGCCCCGAGTGTCGTATACTCCATACCCCTGGGAGTACTCTGCCAGGAAACCTATAATTACTGGGCGCTGGTGTCCTCGCTTCGACCAGTCGTCGAAAGGTGTTTCCCGGTCCCGGAGTATCACCGCGTATGAGCCTCGATGATCTCGACGAAGACATCACTGACGTGGCAGGCGAACTCGGCGAGTCGATCGACGTCACCCTCGATCGGGAGACGCGAACCGAACTGGCGATGCTGACCGCTGCGCTCGGACCGACCGACCCCGACGAACTCGTCCGGCGGGCCGTCCACGCGTTCTTCCAGCAGCAGGTCGATACCGGACGGCTCGACTTCCAGCTCCGCGATCAGTACGACGTGACCTACGACGAATATCTCTCCGGCATGACCTTCGACGAGATGACTGGCGGGACGGGCGGCATTGGCGGCGCCACCCAGGGCGATCCGGACGACCGCCGATACCAGTTCTGATCCCGGTAGAACGTTTACTTGAGTACTTCACCGATCCGCTGTGGCTCGCCCGAGAGGTTCGGGTTTTTCTCGACGATCTTGAGCACTTCGTGGTCGGTCACGTCGGGATAGGGCTTTTCGATCGCGTCCTCGATGAGAGACTTCTCCAGGCGGAACTCGTGACCCTCGTAGATCACGTCCACACCCTGCTCGTCGAACGACAGCACTGTCATTGCCAGCGTATTGGTCCCGGAGCCTCAAAACGAGCCCGATCGCGATGGGCGTCAGACGCCCGGCAGACGCCCGGCAGACACGTGCTATGGCTTTAATACGGACGATCGACGTATGATACGTGTGCTGTTTCGATCGGACCCGCTTGAGGAACTGACGATCCCCGACGGGACGACCGTCGAGGAGCACGACCTCGTCACCGACGGCGACGTGCTTGTCGGCGGCCAGTCGACCGTGGAGTTCGGCGTCCGCGGGCGGAACGTCATCGCCGGCGAGCGCGTTCGTTTCGGCGGACACATCGAAGCCGAGGGTGACTGTCGGCTGGACATGTGGTGTGACGTCGCGGACAACGTGCTCGTCGGTGAGGACGCCTATCTGGGCGAGCGCGTCCACGTCGGCGGCCAGCTCAAGGTCGCGGGCGACATCGACATCGGCGACGACGTCGACATCGAGGAGGGCTTCGAGGCCAACGGCTGGATCGTCATCCGCAACCCCATGCCGACGATCGTCTTCCTGTTCGTCTACCTGGGCCAGCTGTTGCGGATCGGCGAGCAAGAGGCCGCCGAGGACGCCCTCTCGCAGTTGCTCGACAGTGATCGCGACGACGAACCGGTCGTCATCCCGCGCGGTGCGACCGTCAGCGACGACTCCTGGCGCGTGTCGACGCCAGCACGGATGGGCGACGACTGCCGGATCCATGGCAACATCCGCGCTGAATCGGTGACCGTCGGCCGAGACAACGTCCTCTTCGGGAGCCTCCGGGGGAAAGACGACATCATCGTCGGCCGGGGTTCGGAGATCAAAGGGAACGTCACGACCCGCAACGGCGATCTCGAGATCGGGCCGGGCGTCAAGATCTGGGGGGACGTCGCCGCCGAGAACGTCCGGCTCCACGAGAACGCGACCGTCGACGGGACGATCCGTGCCGGCGGCGAGATCGAGCTACACACCGAGGATGTGCTGGACGAACCCGACGAGGACGCCGAAGCGATGGCCGAGATGGCCGCCGAAATGGAAGGCGAATCGGATCCAGTCCCAGACCCCGTCGAAGGCGAGGTCGACACAGACGCGCTTGCTGCCGACGAATCCAGCGACCACGAATCCGAAGGCGAAACTGGCGACGGATCCGAAGACAAAACCGGGGGCGAATCCGACGACGGCGCAGTTACGGAGCCACCCGGGCCAGCCGGGGACGGTCCCGACGGCGATCACCCCGACCCGGCGACGTGATCGAACGCGGTCTCGGCTGTCGTCGGGTGCGGGGTCTTACAGATCTTTGCCGCCGTTGGCGTCGATGACCTCGCCGGTAATGAACGACGACCGGTCACTCGCCAGAAACGCGACGATCTCTGCGATTTCTTCGGGAGTGCCCAGTCGGCCGAGCGGCGTATCTTCCCGGATCTGGTCTTTGATGTGCTCCGGAAGGTCTTCGACCATCCTGGTGGAGATGAAGCCGGGCGCGATACAATTGGCAGTCGATCCGTTCGGAGCAAGTTCGAGTGCAAGCGTCCGCGTGAATCCGAACATTCCCGCCTTGGCCGTCGCGTAGTTTGCTTGCCCGAAGTTGCCACCCTTGCCGATGATACTGGAGATGTTTATCAGACGACCCTCGTCGGCAGCGGCCAGATCGTCGTAGAACGTCTGAGTGGCGTGGAACGCACCGTCGAGATGCACGTCGAGAACGGTATCCCACTCTTCGTGGGACATCTCGGTAAACTTGACGTCCTGGTTGATGCCGGCGTTGTTCACCAGTACGTCCACCTGTCCGAATTCCCTGTGGACTTTGTCACCCATCCGCTGTACCGCGTCCATATCGGTCACGTCGGCCTGGACGATCAGTGCCGAGCCACCCGCAGCTTCGACGGCGGTGGCCGTCTGCTCGGCACCCTCTCTGGAGCTCCTGTAATTTACCACGACGTTGTGTCCTTCTTCGCCGAACCGCTCGGCGATGGCCCGCCCGATCCCGCTCGAGGATCCCGTCACTACACAGGTTTTTGCCGCCATGTGTGGACTGACTCCCTATCGCTGCAAAACAATGGCGGCTATGGCAAATATTCCCGATCGGCGCTGTCTGACGTGTTTCCGTCAATCGCGAGAACCGTATGGGACTTCTCATAACGTGAACCGAGAACGGTATAACTTCTCACAGTGGCAACGTGAACCATCTGGCAGCGCAGACGGGCAAAATCTGGCAGTGCAGACGGGCAAATGGATAGCTAACGCCGTATCAACGGCTCGTATTCGACACGATCTGTATCAAACTGAAGTAGGTGGAGCAGCGAATGTAGGTGGGGCAGCGGGTTCCGCGGCACTGGCCGATCCGCCTTGGCTGTGATATGCCACGGATTGGTGCGATGATCAACTGCTGTTTTTGGCCGCCGCCGAATCCGCCTGAAGGGCCTCATAGAGATGGGCTTGTGCACGGTCGCGCTGTGTGGACCCCCCCATTGCAGCGTTTGGGTGCTGTTCCATAACCCCTCCACCCACATGCACATACAGACACCAAGTCAATGGTTATTTGCTATTGTGTACCAGGGTATTTATGTCTCCGTCCCCTGTTGGTTTTTTACGTTCTCGCCCAAACCGCAGGCCAGCGGTACACCTTGTTGGGTCAGTCAGCTATATCGAGTCGCGACCCAGTCGATGATGACGCCGTAGGCCACGCCGGCGAAGAAGCTCGGCCAGTCGCGGAACTCACTGGTGAGTGTGATCGCCGTAGTGACCACCAGCCCCAGCAGCAAGCCCCTGACGATGACGTTGTACTCCGAGTCGACGATCTGGAGCCCGCCCGCGAGCCCGATCAGCAGTCCCATGACGACTCGATTGTACCACATCGAAAACAGAAACAGTTCGTTGCCCTCGAAGCCGATCCGGAGACCGACTCCGGCGATGCAGAACAGCCCCAGAAACGCCCCCGTGAGGACGCCGATCGTGAGTCGTCTGTCCATGCCGACATATTTGTCGGATCAGGAATGAATATTGGGGTCGACAGGTCCCTCTCCGCTGGCCGGCGGGCCGCGACTGCAGGACTCACACGATCGAAATCCCCTTGGACCGGGGTCACCCACTCGAAGGTATGCTCTCGATCGCGCTTGCCGGGAAACCCAACGCCGGCAAGTCAACCTTCTACACGGCGGCGACGATGGCCGAGGTCGACGTGGGCAACTACCCGTTCACGACGATCGACGCCAACCGGGGCGTCACCCACGTCCGGACGGACTGTCCCTGTCTCGACCTCGATGAGCGCTGCGGGAACGAACACTGTCACGACGGCAAGCGATACGTTCCCGTCGAGTTGCTGGACGTCGCGGGACTGGTCCCCGGGGCACACGAGGGTCGGGGATTGGGAAATCAGTTCCTGGACGAACTCTCGAACGCCGACGTCATCCTCCACGTCGTCGACGCGGCGGGCGCGACCGACAAGGAGGGCGAACCGATCGAGGTCGGCGAGCACGATCCACTCTCTGACCTGGATTTCATCGAGACGGAACTGGATCTGTGGCTGGCCAGCATCGTCGATCGCAACTGGGAGTCGGTCGAGCGCGCCTCCCGATCGCCGGACTTCGAACTGGACGAGGCGCTGGTCGATCTGCTCAGTGGCGTCGGCGCGAGCGAACTCGACGTCTCCCGGACGTTGCGCGAACTCGACCATCCCGAGGATCCGCTCCAGTGGACCGACGACCACCGCGAGGCACTGGCCGAGGACATCCGCACGCGAACGAAGCCGATCGTCGTCGTGGCCAACAAGGCGGACATCGCGCCCGAACAGAACCTGCAACGACTGCGGGAGGCCGCCGACGCAGTCGTTCCCGCAACGGCGGACGGCGAACTGGCACTCCGGAAGGCCGCCGAGGCGGGCGTGATCGAATACGATCCCGGAGACGCGGACTTCGATATCGTCGGCGACGTGAGCGACCAGCAACAGCAGGGTCTCGAACGGATCCGGGGTGTCATGACTGAATGGGGTGGAACCGGAATTCAGGAGGCGCTCGATTACGCCGTCTACGATCTGCTCGATCACATCACGGCCTATCCCGTCCAGGACGCGACCCACTGGACTGACGGCCAGGGCAACGTCCTGCCCGACGCGTTCCTCCTGCCGAGTGGATCGACCCCGAAAGACCTCGCGTACGCGGTCCACAGCGACATCGGCGACGGCTATCTCCACGCCGTCGACGCCCGCAAGGACATGCGGATCAGCGACGACCAAGAGCTCGAAGAGGGCGACGTGATCAAGATCGTCTCGACGGCGAACTGAGCATCGGGACGGCCTTTCACACTGGTCGGGCGGCGTCGGCCTCTCCGTCGCACTGTCCAGTCAGCCCAGGATCGTGTTACACGACGGGCAGACGTAGAGCGTGTCGCTGCGCTTGCCCGCACCCATCGGTGCGATCCTGTCGCTGCTGACTTCGAGTTTTTCGAGTTCGTCGCCGCTGATCGACGACTCACAGTGTGGACACGTTGCTCGATCGACGGTCATGCCCGAGCATACGGCTCCGGGCGGTAAAAAGGACGAGCCGTTCGAATTCACGCCCATTTAGAGCGGTCGAAGACGAACGTCGAGACGTGTGCTGCCAGCTCGCGCGCCGCTTCCTCGCTCGATTCGTGCAAGTCCCCGGAGACCGGTCCTGCCTCGCCGCCGACGCCCTCCGCCTGTGAGATCGGGTCTGTGCCGGTTGGGTAGGGCCGTCGGTCACCCACCGAGTCGCGAAGTCGCTGCAGAGTTTCGGGGCGCAACTCGGCGTCGAGATGTGCGAGGTCGTACCGGACGATCCAGCCACGACGGGCGTTCCGGATCGCGACGACTGGCTGATCGTTGCCGGCGTCGCGTTCCCAGAGCATCTGTCGCTCGGCATCACTCTCGTAGATCGGTACGTCCGACGGCGCATGTGGAGTCATCAGCTACTGTTAGGCGTGTAGCGTTATTATCGCGTCGACTGCCGGGACGCCTGCCGATTCTTCTCGACCAGAGTTCCGCTACAGTCATATAAATGTACCTTCGGCTGTAACGTGGTGCAATGTCATCGGATTCGAGTGGTCCAGCCCGGCCCCCGCGTCCGGACACTGGCGGTCTCCGCACCACCCTCACAGCGTTCGTGGGTGTCGTCGCCCTCGCGCAGATCCCGGTCGTCTCCGCCCACGAGGCGACTGCGACCGGCGGGATCACGCAAGGGCACGGGATCGCGCTCGCGCTGGTCGGCGTCGTCGTCCTCGTCGCCAGTGCCCTGCTCAAACGCACGAACCACTTCGCGCCGACGCTTGCACTCTACGGTGTCTTCATCGGCATTTCACTCACCGCACTCGGGACGGTCCTCTTCGAGGGGTTGTCTCCGGATCCGACCTATACCGCACAGTCGATGCCGTTCTCCCGATCGTGGTATCAGCCGGTGGCGCTGTCGGTCGGTACCGCTATCGTCGCCGGGAGCGTCCTCGTCGGCCGCCTTCGCTGGCCGAACCGTCCGCGGTACGCGCTGCTCGGCGTCCTGATGGGGCTGTGGATCGTCTATCCCTACCTGATTCCCGGGCCGGCCAGCGATACGCACCCGCTCGGGTACGCGATTGTCCTCACGACGCCAGTCTTTGTCGGGTACGTCCTCTGGGTCGACGCCGGCGACGCCATTCGAGCTGTGCTTCGTGACCGCGTCGCCCGGCGGTTCGGGATCGGCACTGCTGTCGTCTTGCTCCTGTTTTTCTTCGGCGTGACCGGGTACCTCTCGTTTTTCCCGGAGGAAGGCGCGCCACACGAGATCACCGTCGCTGTTCTGCCGACGATCTATCAGCTGGTGTCCTGGCCGACGCTCGAAATCGCGATCCCGCACATCCCGCTGTTTCTGGCTGTCTCACCCGGGCAGCTCTTGATCCTCGGGACGCTGAGTGCGCTCATCGGACTGAACGGGGCGCTCATCGCCCGTCAGTGGCGTGCCGAACAGGAGGCTGGTCTGACCGAGGGGACGGCCGGGAGCGCCGCCATCGTCGGCACGTGTACCTGCGGCTGCTGTGGCCCCCTGGTCGCGAAGATCGCCGGACTGGTAGCCGGCCCCGCGATCGCCGCCCCGCTGTACTGGGTCTTCGTCGACCCGATGTCGCCGCTCAGCGCGCTGTTCGTCGTCGGGAGTCTGCTCCTGTTCGCCGGCAGTATCGTCTACGCGGTTCGGTCAGCGCGGAAACTCGATCTGTCCGTGACGGTCTCCCCGTCCGATTGATATCGCGCGGGGGGACGGACCGTAACAGCCGCCGGTCATTATATGTCGGTCTCGCTCCAAGACGCGAGCATGAAGCTTCGAAACGTCCTCGCCGCCGGCGTCGGTGGACTCGGTTTCGCTGCCGCGAGCAACCGCCTCCTGCAATCGAGAGCCAGCGATCTGGAGGCGCCACTGCCGGGCGAGCTCCGGTCGTATCGCTGGCGCGGTTTCAACGTCGGATACACGAAAGCCGGCGACCCGCAAGACCCGGAGCTCGTGTTGGTCCACGGGATCAACGCCGCCGCGACCAGTCGCGAGTTCGAGACCGTTTTCGAGTCGCTGGCCGAAGAGTATCACGTGCTCGCACCGGATCTGCCCGGGTTCGGCACCACCGATCGGCCGCCGCTTCTGTACTCGGCGCCGCTGTACGAGCAGTTCCTCGTGGACTTCCTCGAGGACCTGACTGACGAACCGACCGTCGTCGCTTCAGGCCTCTCCGGGGCGTACGTCACCCTCGCGGCCCGCGATCTCGACGTCTCGGAGCTGGTGTTGATCTGCCCGACTGGTACGACCATGGGCGGGGATGGCAAGCGAACCTGGGTCCGGTCGCTGCTGCGCTCGCCGCTGGTCGGGCAGGCACTGTTCAACGCGCTCGTCAGCAAACCCTCGATGCGTCACTTCCACGCCGATCACGGCTACTACGATATGGACAATCTCACCGAGGAGAGACTCGATTACGAGTGGCATTCGGCCCATCAGGAGGGCGCCCGGTTCGCCCCGGCGTCGTTCCTCGGTGGGTTCCTCGATCCCGACGAATCCCTCGAAGAGGCGCTCCCGGACGTCGATGCCCCCGTGACCCTCGTCTGGGGTCGGGACGCCTCGACGACGCCGCTGTCGGCGGGACGATCGCTCGCGGACGCCAGCGACGCGAAGCTGGTCGTTTTCGACGAGGCGACCCTCCTGCCCCACGTCGAGCATCCCGAGCAGTTCGCCGAGCTACTGGTCGAGGACTAGCGTTTCGCCAGTGTCACATCCCCATGTCTTCGGCCGGCTCGGGGACTGGCAGGTCGTGGGGCGAGACGCCGAGCAGTTCCGCGGCGTGATCGAGCGCCATGTCGAACCCGTAGTAGCGTTCGAGTTCGTCGCCGTCGGCTCTCGGGCGTACCTTCAGCATGACGTAGCCGTCGATGTTCTGGGCGATGGCGGCCGTCGCCCCCTCGCGCTCGAAGGTGAGCAGGCGCTCGGTCTCGGTTTCCTCGTAGCGTGCCGTGATCCCGTTCTCGGTGACGGACGTGGTCATCGACCGGTGGTGAGGACCACAGATAGTCTAACGTTGTGGTTCGCTCGGGACGGCCGAGCGTCACCTGAACTCGGACTTGGCCTCGTCGGCGAGCGCGTCGGCCAGTCGCGTCGGTTCCGGAAGCTTGTAGCCGTCGCAGGTCCGCTCGACGACGGCGACGGCCGCCTCGGCGCTGATCCGGTGGCCAGAACTGACATATAGCGGATTAATGCTGGTCGAGCCGCGCTCGTACTGGCGGCTCTGGTAGGCGTAGCCGATCACGGTCCCGTCCGGCGCGGTCACGTCACCGTTGGCCTCGATCGGGATCCGTGCGCCCTCGGGCAACCGATCCGGGATCGGCTCCCGTGGCGTCCCACAGAGGAGGTTCTTCGCGACGCCGACCGTCGGGTGATCGAGCGTGACGCCGACGTGTGTCGCCAGTCCGGCCTGCCGGAAGTGGATCCGGCCGCTCCCGTCGACGACTGTCAGGTCCGGCGAGACCGACAGCGCTTCCAGGGCTGCGAGGACGGCGTTGCCCTCCCGGAAACTCAACAGTCCCGGGATGTAGGGGATCTCCGTCTCCGCGACGGCCGTGGCCTCGTCGATCACCTCGCCAGCGCGGAGCGCGACGGCGGCGCTGACGGCCCGATCGTCTTCGAGAAACGCCTGGTCGACGCCGGCGATGACCGGGGGGTCGGCCTCGACGAGTGATCGCTGTCCGCTGTCCCGGCCGACCGTGACGTCCTCAGGATCGAACCCGAGGTCGTCCTCGAAGACCGCGGCCTCGGCGATCTCGTCCTGCAGCGATTCCATTTCTTCGCGGGTGAGGCTCGCGTCCGGAACGAACTCGGGGCGGACGGGCTGCATGCTCAGAACGGACCGCGCCGTCTACCGGGACCGCCCGGGCCGCCGGGACCGCCGGGGCCGCCCCCGCCGAACTGCAACTGCTGGGGCGCGCGCACCCGGTTTTTGACTCGCTGGCCGTATGCGAGCCCGATCACGAGCCCGAGCAGATGTGCCAGGTTAGCGACGTTGCTGCCAGTGAGACTCGGACCGAAGACGCCGAGCGCGCTCACGACCGCAAACCCGGCCGTGAGAACCCAGATCGGGATCGGGATCAGGAAGTACAGGTAGACGCGAAGGTTGGGATTGAGGATCGTCAACACGCCCATGATGGCGAGCCCGGCCCCGCTGGCACCAACGACGCCGCCAGCACTCGGAATGGCGCCGAACCCCTCGTAGATCTGGAGGGCAACCTGGCCGAGGCCGGCTATCGCGCCACTCGCGATGAACAGGGCGCTGAAGTCACGGGATCCGACGTAATCCTCGACGAGACGGCCGAAGAAGAAGATCACGATACTGTTGACTGCGATGTGGCCGAAGTCGCCGTGCGCGAAGATGGACGTCACCCACGTCCAGACGTATTCGGGGTGCTGTGGCGTGAGGACGAACAGCGTCCGATGGAGCTGGTTGTCGCCGATCGTCAGAACGATCGCCTGGAGAATGAACGTGAGCCACATCAGCCCGAGGAACGCGTAGGTCATATTCCCCCGGAAGTAGCCGAAGAAGCTGCCCGGCCCGGTGTTGATACCGAGACGGCCGGCGATTCCGTCTGACTGGGTCGTGCTGGACGTATCGACGCTGGTGTCGAAGCCGCTGTCGAAGACCCCGCCGGGGTCGCCCCAGTCGTCGAGCCCCGGGCAGTCGTGGTTCTCCGGCAGGCGATGATCGGCACAGAACGTCCCGCCGCAGTGTCGGCAGTGATACGGCATGTTCGTCTGCTTGCCACACACGTCGCAGGTCGCCATTATCACCTGTTTCGGACCGCCCGGGCAAATGGATTGTGCTTGGACGTCCTGACCGGATCGTGCGCGACCCGTAGTCGAAACCGCGCACGGACGCGTGGATTTTTCTCGATGCGGTTCCGACGAGTGAACGTGCAAGAGTACCAGCGCAAGCAACTGCTCGAACGCGTCAAGCGTGAGGGGGCGACGGTCGGGACCGCCATCCCCGAACAGGTCGACGTGCAAGGGGAGACGATCGACCTCCGGTCGTTCGTCTTCGAGATCAAGCGCCGGGAGACGGTTCCGGCCGGCGAGCGCGAGCGCGTCGAGCGGGCGAAGCGCAATCTCCGGCGCGAACGCCGAAAGCGCCGTCGGCGTCTCGAATCGGAATCGATCTCCTATCAGGAGGGCGAGCGGCTCGCGGAGGCGATCGTCGGTATCGACCGCGCGCTGGAAGCGCTGGAGTCGCTGGGGCCGACGGACATCGAAAGCGAAAAGCAAGCCAAGGAGGCGGCCGACCAGAAACGATGGATGTCGTTTCTCAGGCAGGCGCTCGGCCACGAGGACCACGATGGCGGCCCGCGCGGGTCGCACGGAGGAGATCGATGACACGCAACGACGCTGCCGCCGACCGGCTGGAGGAGATGGCCGATCGGCTCGACGCGATGGACGTCGAGTACAAGCCGCGGGCCTACCGTCGGGCGGCCGAGAACGTCCGCGAATATCCCGAGCCGATCGAGCGACTCGCAGGCCAGGGTCCCGAGGCCGTCGGGGAGATCGACGGCGTCGGCGACGCCATCGCGTCGAAAGTCGTCGAGTACGTCGAGACGGGCTCGATCGACGAACTCGAGGAGCTCCGCGAGGAGTTACCCGTCGAGATCGACGCGCTGACCAGCGTCGAG
Source organism: Halapricum hydrolyticum (assembly GCA_025517565.1). Classification (GTDB taxonomy): domain Archaea; phylum Halobacteriota; class Halobacteria; order Halobacteriales; family Haloarculaceae; genus Halapricum; species Halapricum hydrolyticum. Next base: position 186,028 of record JAOPKD010000003.1, on the reverse strand, counting down.
GGAGTCGGCCCGAAGACCGTCGGCACGCTCTATGAGGCCCTGGGGATCCGGACGCTCGACGACCTGGAAGACGCCGCAGCGGCCGGGGAGATCCAGGAGATCAAGGGTTTCGGTGCCAAGACCGAACAGAACATCCTGGAGGGCATCGAGTTCGCCAGGCAGGCCCACGAGCGACAGTTGCTGGGCGAAGCTGTCCCGCTCGGCGAAGCCGCGCGCTCGTATCTCGCCGACCAGCCCTCGGTCGAAGCCGTCGAGGTCGCAGGCTCGCTGCGGCGCTGGAAACCGACGATCGGCGACGTCGACGTACTGGTCGGCAGCGACGACGGCGAGCGGGTCGTGAAAGCGTTCACCGACTGGGACGAGGCCGAGACGGTCATCGAGGCCGGCGAGACGAAGGCGAGCCTGCGCGTCGGGTCGGTCCGGGTCGATCTCCGGGTCGTCGCTCCCGGGGAGTTCGGGGCCGCGCTCCAGTATTTCACCGGGAGTCGCGATCACAACGTCGCGCTGCGGAACCGCGCGATCGAGCGCGACCTGAAGATGAACGAGTACGGCGTCTTCGACGTTTCGGAAGTCGAGGATCCGGACGCCGGCCAGCGCGTCGGCGACCGGATCGGCGGCGAGACCGAGGAGTCGATGTATATGGCGCTGGACCTGCCGCTCATTCCGCCGGAACTGCGCGAGGGACGTGGCGAGATCGAGGCCGCTGCGGCGGGCGCACTGCCCGACTTGCTCGCCGAGGCGGACGTTCGCGGGGACCTTCACACGCACACGGACTGGTCGGACGGCGGCAACTCGATCGCGGAGATGATCGAGGGCGCAGCGGCGTTCGGTCACGAGTACGTCGCGATCACCGACCACGCTACCGGCCCGGGGATGGTCGGCGGGGTCGGGATCGACGACGAGACGCTACGCGAGCAGGTCGGGGAGATCCGGGCTGCTGCCGACGACGCCGATATCGAGGTCTTCGCGGGCGTCGAGGCGAACATCGCCGGGGACGGCTCGATCTCGGTCGCCGACGAGATCCTGGCCGAGCTGGATCTGGTCGTCGCTTCGCCCCATGCAGGGCTGTCCGGCGACGGGACAGACCGGTTGATCGCCGCGGCCGAGCACCCACAGGTCGACATCATCGGGCATCCGACGGGACGATATCTCAACCAGCGCCCGGGACTGACGATCGAATACGATCGGCTGGCGTCGGCGGCAGCCGACGCGGGGACGGCGCTGGAAGTCAACGCCAACCCTCGACGGCTTGACCTCGGCGGACAGGCCGTTCGCGCGGCGGTCGAGGCCGGGGCGACGATCGCGATCGATACGGACGCCCACCGGCCGGTGAGCTACGAGTACATGCGCTACGGGGTGCACACTGCGCGTCGCGGCTGGGCCGAGGCGGACGACGTGCTCAACACGCGTGACGCCGACGGGATCAGGAGGTTCCTGGCATGAGCCGAGAGACCGACCGGCGTCCGGCACTGTTGCTGGATACGATGCTCGGCAAGCTCGGGACGTATCTGCGAATGTGTGGGTACGACGCCGCCTACACGCTGAGCCGCGGCGTCGAGGACGACGACGAGATCGTTGCGCTCGCCCGAACCGAGGGCCGAACCGTCGTGACCAGAGACGTCGCCCTGGCCAGGAAGGCCTCAGAGGCGGTGCTGATCGAGTCCCGGGATACGGTCGATCAGTTGCGCGAGTTCCGCGACGCCGGATTCGAACTCGAACTCGAGGACGAGCCCTCCCGGTGTGGTGCCTGCAACGCGCCCCTGACCAGGGTCGCGCCGGAGGAGCCGACGCCGGATTACGCGCCCGAACCCGACTACGAGGCCGTCTGGCGCTGTCGGGAGTGTGGCCAGCACTTCTGGCGCGGCAGTCACTGGGACGACGTCGCCGAGACGCTCTCACAGCTGTGATCGACGCCGCGTGGCGAATCACAACACCATTGTTCCCGGCCGTGCGTAGCCACGGGCGATGACGCTCGACGAGACGGCGAAGCGGCGCCTGGCCGATATCGTGGCGCTCGCGCCGACGAAAAACCGCGAACTCCAGGACCGGTGGGACATGGACAGCGGCAGCGAGGTCCACCAGTTCCTCGAATCGGAACTCAAAGACTACTACTACCGCAACGAGGACAGCCTGATCTGTGCGACGCCCGAGGGCCGCCAGCTCGTCCAGGACGCGGGACTCGTCGACGGGACCGATGACGACCAGCACGTCACCGTCCCCCCGATCCAGGCCAGAATCCTCGACGTGATCGCAGGTCCCGACGAAGAGACCCAGAGCGTCGTGTCGGTCTATCACGCGCTCGAAGACGCGGGCCACGGCGACTACGAGGTCGACGACGTTCGATCGGCTCTGCACAGCCTCGTCGAGAAGGGTGTCCTCGAACGCGTCCGCAAGACTGTCCCGACGTTCCGGCTCGCTGTCGAACGATCGGAGCTCGCAGTCGACGAACTGGAGTAATGGAGACCAGCCACCGGATCGTGACCGGCGACGCGCGGTCGCTCGAGACGGTCGAGGACGATTCAGTCGAGCTGGTGGTCACCTCGCCCCCGTATCCCATGATCGAGATGTGGGACGAGCTGTTCGCCGACCTCGATCCGGAGGTCGCCACTCACCTCGAAGCGGGCGACGGTGAAGCGGCCTTCGAGCGGATGCACGAACAGCTCGATGCGGTCTGGGGGGAACTGCGCCGGGTGCTGGTCGACGGCGGGATCGCGTGTGTCAACGTCGGCGACGCAACGCGATCTATCGGCGGGCGGTTTCGCGTCTTCCGGAATCACGACCGGATCAGCGACGCCTTCGAAGCACTCGGGTTCGACCCGTTGCCGGAGATCCTCTGGCGAAAGCCCGCCAACTCGGGGGCGAAGTTCATGGGCTCGGGGATGGTGCCACCGAACGCGTACGTCACGCTCGAACACGAGTACGTGCTGGTCTTTCGCAACGGCGCGGACAGCCGCGAGTTCGAACCGCGGGCCGAGCGACGCTACGATGCTGCGTACTTCTGGGAAGAGCGCAACCGGTGGTTCTCCGACGTCTGGACCGACGTGCGCGGGGCCTTGCAGACGCTCGACAGCGAAGGGTCCGACGGCGACGACCTCCGGGATCGGTCCGCTGCCTTTCCCTTCGAGATCCCCTACCGGCTGATCAACATGTATTCGGTCTACGGCGACACCGTGCTCGACCCGTTCTGGGGGACGGGAACCACCTCGATGGCGGCGATGGTCGCCGGGCGGAACTCGATCGGCTACGAGTTGAACGAGGAGTTTCGAACGGTGTTCGACGAGCGCGTCCAGGGTCTCCCCGAACGCTCCCGTGACGTGATCGATCGTCGCCTCCGCGCCCATCTCGAGTTCGTCTCCCAGCACCGTGCCGACGGCGAGACCTTCGAGTACGAGGCCGACCGATACGGATTTCCCGTCCGGACGAAACAGGAGCGAGCGATCACGTTCTACGAGGTTAGAGACGTGTACAGGACCGGGAACGGCTACGCGGTGGCGCACGAGCCGGTCGAAGAAGTCCCGGACCTGTCAGCCAGTCCACGGGATGCCGAGTGACGGCCCGACTGGTAGTTCGAGATACGTGAGTGTCTTCTCGGTCAGGAATCGAGATACGCGAGCACGCCGCGGACGTTCATCGCGAGTTCGCCCCGGGTCTTGCGCTCGTCCCAGACGTCCGGAGCGTCCGCTCGATTCCACAGCTGGTCGACGATCTCGTCCGTCTCTTCGAATCGTTCGCGGGCGTCCCGAACGTCCGCGACCCACGATTCGAGCCGATCGGCGTACGTGTCCAGCCGCCCGTCTGCCGGTGCTGGCCCGAAATGGGCGTACAGCAGCGTCTCGGGATCGAGCGCCCGGATCATCTCAACGTCCTCGAGCGCACCCTCGAGATCGAACTGCGGTGGCGGGCTCGTGGCGTGAAGCCGATCGATAGAGGGCGTGTAGACGCCAGCGGCGTCACCGGTGAAGACGGCGTCGCTCTCGGGGACCTCGAAGACGACCTGATGCGGTGCGTGGCCGGGCGCGTGATGGGCCCGCAGTGTGTGGGTGCCGAGATCGATCTCGTCGCCGTCAGTGATCGACTCGATCCGGTCTTCGGGAATCGGCTTCGGCTCGGTGTAGAAGACGATCTGCTCGCCGACTGCTCCCTTGGTCCCCTCCCAGAGCCGCGCGGGATCCGCGAGATGGGGCGCGCCGATCTCGTGGACGTACACCCCGGCGTTCGGACACGCCTCGGCGAGGAATCCGGCCCCGCCGGCGTGATCGAGGTGGACGTGCGTCAGCGCGATCACCGAAAGCTCCCCGGGATCGACGCCGACGGCGTCCAGGAGGTCGAGAATCCGCTCGTAGTTCGTGCCGATACCGGTGTCGATCAGCGCGGGACGGTCGTCGTCGATCAGATACACCGACCCGTACTCCGCGGAATCGTACATGCCGGTGTCGACGTAGTGAATGTTCTCGTCGGTCGTGACTGCTGAGACGTCGCCGATCGCCATATGTCGACTGAGTCGAGCGGCGACAAAAGGACTGACGTTCTCCGCCCGAAGAGCCACAGCAGGAACCGAAATCGACACCCGGTAGTGCTGTTCCGCTCTCTGACGAACTGCACTGAAGACGATCGGAGCGGTGGGAGCGGCGTTCGCACTCGGGGGCGTCGGAACCGCGAGTGCACGACGGAAACAGGGTGGGAGTGCCGAGCCGACGCTCGTCGAACTCGCCCTCGCGGTCGCCGCTACGCGAAGTCGGTCCTCGCCGCGCCGCAGCTCCGGATGCTCAATCGCGACTTCATTACCCAGGACGGCGGCGTTCTGAACGACGGACAGGCGACGATCGTCGCGACGGACTTCGAGGCGTCCAACGGCGTCCTCCACGCGATCGACGGCGTCTTGCTTCCCGAGTGACCGGTCCGAGAGGCGGGCGACACAGACTGGATCAGACAGTTTTTCACAGTGCTAGTCGTGTCCCCCAGACGTGCTGGACCTCGACGACGACAACCGGGACGTCCGACTCGTCTTGCTGGTGGGCGTCGTGATCGGACTCGTCAATCTCGTGTACGTTTTCGTCGCCAGTCCCGTGCACGTCGGGATCGACTACCGGGTCTACCACCTCGCGGGCAACGTTGCTCTCGAGGGCGGGAACTTCTACCAGGCCGTCCCCGACGGACTGCCGGGATACTTCCACTACGTCTACCCGCCGATTACCGTCCTCGGATTCGTCCCGCTGGCGCTTTTGGGTAGCGAAACGATCGGGTTCGCTGTCCACACGGCACAGACCGTACTCGTCGGACTGGCCGCGGCGTGGCTGCTCGTCCGGTATCTCGAGCGGGTTGGCGACGGTCGCCTGCCCTGGCTCGATCGAGGATTGATCGGGGCGTTCGTCGTCGGCTCGGTCCACTCGATGTCGTCGCTGTTCTTCGGGCAGGTCAACCACCACCTCGTGGCTGCGCTGGTAGTGGGCTTCGTCGCGCTCGACACCGATCGAGAGACGCTCGCGGGCGCTGCGTTCGCGTTCGCGGCGTTTCTCAAGGTGTTCCCGGCGGCCGTCGGGCTCTGGTTGCTCCGCAGACGGGCCTGGCGGGCGATCGCCGCTGCCGTTGGCTTCGCGGCCGTCGGCTTTGCGGCCGGGCTGGCCGTCTTCGGCCCGGAACTGACGGTCGCGTACGTCGAGCGTGCGATCATCCCGCGGTTCTCGCCGGAGGCCTTCGCGGGCGGGCTCGATCCTGGGGAAACGTACCTGACGATCCGACGACCGATCTCGGTACTGTTGCCGACCGTCGATCCGCCGCTCTACGGGCTGTTGGCAGGCCTCGTGCTCGCCCCTCCGGTGGTGTATCTCTACCGGACGATCGAGGACCGCGAGGACCGTCTCGTCTCGATTATGGGGACGATGGCCGCTGTCCTGGTATTTTTCCCGTCGTTCCCCATCTACTTCGTGATCCTCTACTTCCCGCTGATTCCCCTGCTGTACTTGCTCGAAAGCGGCCGACCGCGACAGCTGTTGCTCGCCGGGGCGCTGGTTTCTTCGGTCGCGGTCCGATACGACGACGTTCTGACTGGGTTCGAGATGGCCGGCGAGTCCCCCCAGTTGCTCGAAACGGTGGTACGTCCGGTGTTTACTTTCGTGACACCTGGCTTGATGGGTGTGCTCGTGATACTCGGCGCGTGTCTGCTCCAGCGCCGTCGCAAGCATGGCCCGCAGTTCGTCGTGCGAAACGGCCCGGAAACACAATAGTCGAAAGAGTTATTACGATCTGAGTAAATAATTATAGGTGACTATGTCTCAGATATTCAAGTCGCCGGCGGCGTACGTACAGGGACGCGGCGTTGCCGACGAGATCGGTACACACGCGGCTTCGCTGGGCGAGCACGCGCTGTTGCTCGCTGACGAGGTCGTCCTCGGACTCGTCGAGGATCGCGTGCTGGCCAGCCTCGAGGACGCGGGGATGGACGCGAGTTCGGTCGAGTTCCAGGGCGAGTCTTCCGAGGCCGAGGTCGACCGGATCACCGAGGTCGTCCGCGACCGCGGTGCTGACGTCGTCATCGGTGCAGGCGGCGGCAAGGCCCTGGACACCGCCAAGGCCGTCCGGGAGAACCTCGATGGCGGAGCGATGGTTTCGATGCCGACCGTCGCCTCGACGGACGCGCCGACCAGCGCACTATCGGTCATTTACAGCGAGCACGGCGAGTTCGAAGAGTACTGGTTCTACAACGAGCATCCCGACCTCGTGCTGGTCGACACCGACATCGTCGCGGACGCGCCGACGCGGTTCTTCCGGTCGGGGATCGCCGACGGCCTCGCCACGTGGTTCGAGGCCGACGCCACCTATCGCTCGGACGGCGACAACGTCGTCGGCGGCAAGCCCACGCGCGCCGGCCACCGGCTGGCTCGACTCTGCTACGAGACGCTGCGCGAACACGGCCGATCCGCGGTCGACGCGGTCGAGCGTGACGCCGTCACCGAGAGCGTCGAGGCCGTCACCGAGGCGAACACGCTACTGAGCGGGCTCGGGTTCGAGAGCGGCGGGCTCGCCGCGGCCCACTCGATCCACAACGGACTGACACAGCTCGAAGCCACCCACGACGCCACTCACGGCGAGAAGGTCAACATCGGCACGATCACGCAACTCGTTCTGGAGGGGCGCGACGACGCCTTCATCGAGGACTACGTCGAGTTCTCCCGGGAGATCGGGCTGCCGGTCGCACTGTCCGACATCGGCCTGGAAGATCCAACCGACGAGCAGCTCGACGTCGTCGCCGAAGCCGCCTGTGACCCCGAAGAGACGATCCACAACCAGCCCTTCGAAGTCACCCCGCCGATGGTCCGTGACGCGCTGAAGGCCGTCGACGAAATCGCCGAACGCGTCCGATAATCAGGCTAGATCCCTCTGTTTTCGGATACTCTTTTGTCACGAAAGTGCCCGAACCCACGTATCTATTTATCACATTAGATCATAATATATGGTGGGTTATGAGAGCAGCACGACTTCACGAGTATACAGACGACATGAGCGAGGGGCTGGCGATCGAGGAGATCGATCGTCCGGAGATCACACGATCGGACGAGGTGATCGTCGAAGTCGAGGGCGCGGGCTGGTGCCAGACGGACAACCACATCATCGAGGGAATGTGGGAGCCGTACGTACCCCAGCCGTTGCCAATGACGCTCGGCCACGAGAACGCCGGGACGGTTATCGAGACGGGCGAGGAAGTCGAGATCGTCGAGGAGGGTGACCCGGTAATCTGCCATCCGGTACAGACCTGCGGGACCTGTCGAGCCTGCCGGCAGGGCGAGACGATGTATTGCGAGAACGATGCGTTCAACGGACTGACGACCGACGGTGGTTTCGCGGACTACCTGTTAACAAACGAGCGCGCGGTCATCCCGCTGCCGGACGGCGTCGAGCCGATCGACATCGCACCACACGCCGACGCGGGGATCACGGCCTACCACGCCGCCAAGAAGGCCGTCCGGAAGCTGAATCCGGGCGATCACGCCGTCATCGTCGGGATCGGTGGCCTGGGCCACATCGGCGTCCAGGTCGTCGACGCAATGAGTGCCGCGCAGATCACGGCCGTCGATCTCAAGGATTCCGCGCTCGAACTGGCCGAGGAAGGCGGGGCCGACCATCTCGTCAACCCCGAACAAGAAGACGTCCGGGAGTTCGTCGACAGCGTCACCGACGGGAAAGGTGCCGCACAGGTACTGGACTTCGTCGGGGCCGACGTGACCACGGAATACGCGCCGGACATCACCGCTGCCGGTGGCGACCACCACATCATCGGCTACGGCGGTCACATCCACGAACCGGCACAGGCGCTGGTCAACGGAGAGTTCTCCTACGTGGGTAACATCGTCGGCCAGTACACTGAACTCCAGGAACTGGTCGCGCTGGTCGAACAGGGCGACGTCGACTTGCACACCAGCCGCTACGACCTCGAGGAGGTCAACACGGTCGCAGAGAAACTCGAACACCGTGAAATCGACGGGCGCGCCGTCATCACGCCCTAGAGCGGCCCACTTTTTCGACGCTGATCCGGCACAGAGACGACGCGGACCGACAGATCCGTGTGCCTGGCCGGGGTAGCGCCGCCATGGAACTGGTCTGCTCCGACTGCGGCCGGACGTACCCCACGGACGGCCCCTGGCGGTGTGACTGTGGCCATCCTCTCGAGTTCGCGGACCGTCCCGTGCCCGACGACGGTCCGCCGGCCACGCTCGATCGTGACGACGGCCTGTGGGCCTTTTCGGATCTTTTGTCCGTCGAGCGACGGGTCTCGCTCGGCGAGGGCTGGACGCCACTGGTCGAGGACGACGAGTGGGGCGTGCAGTTCAAACTCGAATCGATCTTCCCCACCGGGAGCTTCAAAGATCGCGGCGCGACGACGACGATCTCACGCGCACTGGGGCAGGGCGTCGATCGCGTCGTCGAGGACTCCTCGGGCAACGCCGGCCTGGCGATCGCGACCTACGCCGCGCGTGCAGGGCTCGACGCCGAGATCTTCGTGCCCGCGGACGCAAAGCCCGGCAAGTTGCGAGCGATCGAGCGGACCGGAGCGACGCTCAGGCGGATCGAGGGCACTCGCCAGGACGTCACTGACGCCTGCATCGACGCCGTCGAGTCGGGCGTTACCGGCCGGAGTGAGGGCACGCCGAACGAGCGAGCGGGGAGCGCGAGGTCGCACGGCGAACTCGAATCGAGCGAGCGGGGAGGAACGACCCGCGAGAGCGCAGCGACCCGTGAGCCGGACGTCGCATACTATGCCAGCCACGCCTGGGACCCCGCCTTCTTCGCCGGGACAGCGACCGTCGCCTTCGAGATCGCGGCCCAGCGCGGCTGGTCGGCCCCAGACGCGTTCGTGACGCCGCTGGGCCACGGGACGCTGTTTCTGGGAGCGTATCGCGGCTTTCACGCCTTGCAGGCAGCCGGCTGGATCGACTCGATGCCGCGCCTGCTCGGGGCCCAGGCCGCTGGCGTCGCGCCGATCGTCGAGGCGCTGGGTGGTGACCCCAGCCCGGGAACCGGCGAGCGAAACGACGCTGCCGACGGGATCCAGATCGCCGAGCCAGCACGGAAAGCCCAGATCGTCGAGGCGATCGAGGCGACCGGCGGCGATGCCGTGGCCGTCACGGCCGAAGCGACCGACCGCGAACACGACCGACTCGCTCGGGCCGGCTTCCACGTCGAGCCGACCTGTGCCACGGCGACTTCCGCACTCGATCGGTTCCGGGACCGGGGTGCGATCGACGACAGAGACGACGTAGTCGTGGCACTGACTGGAAGCGGATTGAAAACTTCTTGACCTCCTCCCACGGCTTTTACAGTAGTTGCTGATTCGACTTCGGGAACTGCTGAAGAGGAGTTGCGTCTTCGGCTTTGTTCAAGATCAACGTCACCATCTGGAGAGAGCGATTGCTGACTGCCGGCGAAGAACCTTCGACGAGGGCTGTTCTGGCAGTCTCGCCAGTAGCCCGCGGCGTACTGACTCGGGCGGACAGCCCGAGTCAACCGCCGGGTCTAACCCTACCCGTCCGGGATGGGACCCAGAAAGTGCCGGAACAGGGCGGTCGGGAGGACTGGTGTTCTCCCGACCGCCCGATCTGGCGTGAGGAGCAGGTTCGTCAACACCCACAGATTGTACAGCGCCACAGCAAACAGAAAGTAGAACAATCGCACAGAGAACGTCGGTGACGATGTTTTTGGGAGAAATTCTGTGACTTTTCGGTAAGACGTTTCGATGCCCCAACGGCGGCGATAGGCTTCTGCGAGTGGCTGAGCGACGTCACGTGTGACGTCGCGGTTAGTCACCAGACAGAACTGATCGTCCTCACGGGAACGATGTGGGACGACGACCAGCCGGACTGTCGTCCGGCCCGTCGGTGGATTCGACCGTGCCATCTCGTACTCCGCGACGAATATATCGTCGTCGTGGTCGGCAATGCATCGCTGTACCTTCCGTGTCTGTGGCGCACGCATCACGAACTCAACGTCCACTCCTCCAGCGTCAACGCGAGATGGACGCGGTAGAAGCCACGATCGAGATAGACGCGGTTGATTTCGACGTAGTCCCGCGCCTGAGAGACGAGTTGGCGGATTGCCTCCGCCAACTCGTCGGTTTCCTCACCGTCCAGTGCGACCCACCCAAGCGTCAATCGGACGCTCGGATCGACGATACAGACGGTGGCGAACTTGTAGGCGGAGTCTGTTCCTCGGTCGGGATCAGTCCGGGAGACGTGCGGTGTGTCGCTGTCGCCGTAGTACAGCCAGCCGTGAACGTCGATCGCGACGTCGACTGGCTGTGTGAACAGCCGGTTGCGGGCTGCTTCGGCGAGGACAGCATCGCGGACGCGGTCGAACTGGCCGTCGACCGCGTCCGCCTCCAATCCACGAAGGTGGTACAACAGTGCTCTCGCCGTCGGATTCCGTGACTCGGCTCCAACGTCAACCTCTTCACCACGAGCAAGTTGGTAGGCTTTCGCGCCAGCGTTGGCAAACTCGTTATCGAAGGCAATCCGAGCGAGGATTCGTTGGAAGTCCTCGCTCGGATAGGTGCCGTTGTTCGCAATACCGAAATCAAGCTCCGGAAACAGCACTGATGAGGCAGCACGGCTCACCTGTTTCGCTTCAGCTGTCTCGACCATATCGAGACAACGACCGCGACGACAATCGGCTCTCTCCCACTTCAGCAACTACTGTAAAGTCGTGGGCTTTCTCCTCGAATCTCTGTAAGGCCCTCTGCCCGATACTGGCCCACTCACTGCGCGATCTGCCGGGAGTCCGATTATCCGAGGAACTGTCGGACCTGGGCGGCCCGGACGATCCCGGCCCGGATCGCGTCGCCGTCTTCGCGCTCCAGTGCGTCGATGACGTCGTCGGTCGCCGCACGGTGTCGGGGGTCGAGATCGACGTCGACCAGATCGAGTCCCGCCGTCGCGCGGTCCTCGTCCAGTGGCAGGACCAGCTGTGAGCGGGGGTTGTAGTACTGCGCGGCGTCTTCGAGCGTCTCGAAGAACCGCGGGAAGGCCTCCTCAACGAACTTGATGTCTTCCTCCGAGAGGCCGGCCAGTCCCATCAGCGTCGGCGGGAAGCCGATGCTGTACAGCGTCGCGGTGTAGGTGATCGCCCGTGGGAGTTGCATCTCGCCGACCTCACGGGAGTATCCGAACAGCCCGACGTGGAGCTTCCGGGCCCGTCGCTTGGGCGTGTACTCCGCGATCCGGTTGACCAGGGGCGCGACCTGCTCGACCTGCTCGGCGTAGACCTCTTCGACGGCGTCGACGACCTCCAGCGCACGCTCCTCGTCGATGCGCTCCTCGAGCTGACTTTCGGGTGCCGACCGGAGCGTCTCGATGGCTCCCTGGACCGTCTCGATCGGGTAGTCGTACTTGAACGCCGACTGGACGGTGAAGGTCTCGACCTCCGGCCACGCGTCGAGGGTTTCCTCGACGGTCGTCGGCGAGAGGTTTCCCCGAAACGGCGCAGAACCGGCCCCGAGCATCGGGTAGATCTCGATTCCTTCTTCCTCGGCCATGTCGTACAGCCGCTGCATCGTGACCTTGTTGATGAGGTCCGCCGACAGTGACCCGTAATTGAGTGCCGGGTCCGAACGCGCCAGGAAGACTCGCTGGGCGTCGATGTCGCGTCCCTCGACGTAGCCGCGGATGATCTCGTCGGCAGCGAGCATGTGCTCGCGCTCTTCGATCAGCGGGATGACGTTGATCGAGTTCGGGCGGAACTCCCCGACCCACTCCGAGACCGTTCGATCGTCCAGCAGGTATTCGTCCCCTTTACCGACCACGAACTGCTCGTAGTAGTCGTGGACGGCGTTGAGCTGGTCGGCGTCGGTTACCATCGGAATGATGACCTCGAAGATCGGCGGGACGACGCGCTCGCCGTGTTCGTCGTAGAACAGCTCCGCAGCGTCGTACGACCGCGGGATGCTTTCGAGGATCTCCAGCAGAATCTTCGCCTCGGCCTCCTCGATGTCGGGGTTCGGCCCGCGGACCGTCAGCCGGACGTCCTCGCCCAGCTTCGATCCGAGGAAGTACTGATCGAACCGCGACAGCAGCTTCTTGACCGCGTACTCGTCGCCTTCCTTGCCCTCGAAGTCCCACATCTGCTCGTCGGCTCCGAGATGCGAGTACGCGTAGTACGCCTCCTGGATCTCGTCTTCGCCCTCTATCACGTCGCCCTCTGCGAAGAACGGAACCGTCGCGTTGTCCGGGTGTTGCGTGCTGAGTACGCGCGGTGGATCCGGCATATATTACCGTATCGTGAACGGTCACATAGCAGTTTCCATCGACGGTCGAGACGCGGACTCGCTACACCACTTTTTACTGCGCAGGGTTTCCTCGGGCCTCCGGCCCTGCGGGAACCCTGCTTGCAAAAACGTGGGGACAAACAACCCGGACGCTCGGCTCCGCCTCGCGTCCGGCGAAACGCGCCTTCGGCGCGTATGCTCTCCGCTACCGCTCGGGGTGGATCGGCCCGTCGAATCCCCCTCGTATCAATGGTTTCGCGATGTGGCGCCTCGCAACCGGCGGCACCTCGTACCACCCGACTTCGAGGTCACGGTCGATCTCTTGCTCCACCTTCCCGTCCGCGCTCGTTCCGCAGTCTCGACACCGGTAGCCCTGGCCCCGTCCGGCACTCTCCATCGAGCGCCCACACTCGGGACAGTCCGGCGTCGCCGGCTCGGTCTCCCGCAGGTCCCGTACCGCGAACTTCTCCAGCTTCAGGGTCCCGTCGCTCACTTCGCCACAGACGGTTAGAGCGTCGCCGACCCTGAGCGCTCGTACCCGGTCGCGAAAGCGCTTGGTCGGTTCGAACGCGGCACAGTCGAGTGTGTGCTCGCCGTCGCCGATCGAGAGGAACACGTGGCCGCCGGGACGGGTCTCTGGCGGGTCGACGACCGTCCCGTCGACGCAGTACGCGCGTCCGTCGGTCGTCTCTCCGATCGCTGCCGGTTCGAGGTGGGCGTCGGTCCCCTGGTTGGTCACGAAGAGCTGCCGGCGGGCGACCGGTTCACTCTCGATACGGTCGGCCACCGCCTCGACGGCATCGGGATCGTCGCCCCGGATGCCATAGAGGATCGGACACGGTGTGTGCGGGACACAGACCGCTTGCCCCTCGACTCGGTCGACGGTGTCCCAGGCGTCGGGGTAAGCGTCCTCGGCAGCCGCGAAGACCGACTCCCGGTCGACCTCCCGGTCGGTCCCCCATCGCTCGCGCTCGCGATAGCTGATCGATTCGTAGGTCCACTCCTCGAAGGCCCGCCAGGCGCCGACCGCCGCCAGCGCGCCGATCAATCCGCGACCGTTGCCCCGCGAGAGCGTCACGAAGCCATGGCGGTCGGCCAGTTCGCGGGCGTCGTCGATGTCATGGTGCGTCCTGATCGCCTCACGGGCGAACTCGGCCACGTCGTCGGGTATCTCTCCCGGTTGGCCGTCAGCGATGACGACGCCGGGATTGGTTTGAGGGTCCGCTGTCTCGGCCAGGCCGATCTCCTCATGGACGGCAGCGTGCACGCGCTCCGGATCGGCGTCGATATGGATCGCGAGCGCGGCGTTGCCCCGTGTCTTGTACTCGACCGCAGGGTTGAGCCGCACGAGAAGCGTTCGATCGACGTCCTGGCCAGCCGATCGCAGTCGCTCGGCGAGGCGCGCAGCGACGTAGGTCGTGCACATCCCGCGCTCGCGGGAGTCGGTATCGTCCAAGCCGACGACAGTCACGGCCGGTCGTACTCGATTGTGCTACTAATAGTGCTCGCTGTGAGGATTTCCCGATGTGGTCACACGTCGTGCGGTCGGGGAGGAAGCCGACAACTAATGACACAAACCTCACTACGATGGCAGGCCGACTCCCAAGCGTATAAGTAGCACTGCCTACATATGTGAAAATACAGTGGAATACCGTCGTACCGCCGTTATCAAACTCGACACTCCCGAAAGAGCCGACGATTCGCTTCGAGAGACCGTCGAGCAGTTCAAACACTGCGCCAACACCGCGAGCGAGTGGTGCTGGCACGGCGACGGCGGCTACCACGTCACCTCGAAAGCGAAGGCCGAACGCGCCCTCTACGACCGACTCCGCGACGAAACCGACCTGACCGCGAATCTCGTCCAGAAAGGGATTCGCAGGGCTGTTGAAGCCGTCAAAAGCGGAGTCTCGCGTCTTAAACGTGGCGAGAACACGTCGCAACCGTACTTTTCTGCCGATAGCGCAGTCTACGATAAGCGGAGTGCGACGTTCCACCGCGACCACGTTTCCCTCTCGACTGTAGACGGGCGCGTTGAGTGTGATTACATCCTCCCCGACGACTCGGAGACACCGCCGACCAAATACGTCTCCGACGAGGACTTCGAGTTTCGGATGGCACAGTTGCAGTACCGCGATGGTGACTGGTATCTCCACGCTTCTATGCGGAAAGTCGAGGCAGACGAGGAATCGCCCGAATCTGAGTCCAAGCACAGAACAGTCCTTGGTGTGGATTTGGGAGTGAACAACCTCGCCGTTGCTTCGACCGGGCGATTCTGGTCGGCAGACGAGTTTAATCACTGGCGACGAGAGTACGAGAAACGTCGTGGGTCGCTTCAACAGTGTGGGTCTCGCCACGCTCACGAGAACATCGAGTCAGTCGGGCGGAAAGAGTACGGACGCTTCGAGATACACCTGCACACGGTGGCGAACGAGCTTATCGAGGAGGCCGTCGAGAACGACTGTTCGCACATCGTGTTCGAGGACTTGACCCACATTCGGGAGAACATTCCCGAAGCGACGTGGCAACACGTCTGGGCGTTCCGACGCCTCTACGAGTACGTCGAATACAAAGCCAAAGAACACGGTGTCGAAGCCGTACAGGTGAACCCCCGCAACACCTCGAAGCGTTGCTCGACGTGTGGGTTTACCCACGACGATAACCGTGACAGAGAGTCGTTCGAGTGTCAGCAGTGCGGGTATGAGAATCACGCTGACTACAACGCCTCGAAGAATATCGGTTTGCAGTATCTCCGTCGCAGGCAAAACGCAGGTGACGGAGGCGCACCCGTAGATGTGCGCTTAAATCGCGGGACGCTGAACGTGAGTGGGGAGTACGTACCCCCTGCCTCAACAGAGGCATAGAACGGGAGTCCACGCGAAAGCCTCTGGGCTTGACCCCGAGGCGATTTACCATAGCGGCCTTCGCGTCGTCCCCAGCTATTTACAGGTGGATTCCTAATCCGTTCCCAGACGAGAATGGTAGACGCGGACGCTCCTGCCGGGACCACCTCCGAGAGTCCGATCGCTCGCGTCACCGAGCAGTTCGTCACCTACGTCGAGCTGGTCGCAGCCGCGGTATTCGCGCTCCTGTTCGGCATCGGCGTCGTCGATCTCATACTCCAGATCGGGGAGGCCGTCCTGACGGGATCGATCACCGATCCGCTCGTCGTCATCGGGTTCATCGACACTGGACTGCTGTTGCTCATCATCGTCGAGATATACCAGACGGTGATTGCCTACACGACGAAACAAGGCACTGCTGAGATCGTCCGCCTGGTGATCTACACCGGTGTGATCGCGATGGTCCGGAAAGCGATCGTCTTCCGGGCCAGCGAGTACCCGACGACCGGCGACGCTCTCGCCGCTGCCGTCGCGTACACCGTTCTACTGCTCGGTCTTGGTGTGTTACTCGTCGTCGAGTGAGACCGATCGTGACCGCTGTATCTCTATGAATATTTCTCTCGCGCGGAGTCGGACTCGTCAGACCTCGCCGGTGACCGCTGGAGGCGCATTTGTTGGCGTCCACGTGTATCTCTGCGAACGCGAGCGCAACTGGTGGACGTCGCCTATTCGACAATCAGACATCCGGAATGTTTCGCTCGATCAGCACTTCTATATCAATCACGGGGGCGTTTCCGAGCGAAACCGCAATACACCGCTTCTACGCCTGCCGCAAACCATATATGCAATGAACTACTTACGTCTAGTTCGAGAAACCGATGTCCCGATCCGCACTGGTTGAAAACGTGATCGCGATGCTGGAGGATGCGGGGTTCCTCGTCAGCGACCGGTGTGCGATCCGTCCGAAGAGTTTTGACGTGGCTGCCCGGCGCGGACGGGACACCGTCCTGGTAAAGATTTTGGGGAACATCGACGCCTTCGACAACCGGACCGGCGCGGAGATGCGCCGGCTCGGGGAGTACCTCCGGGCGACGCCGCTCGTCATCGGGTTGCGCACCCGCGACGAGGATCTCAAGCCCGGCGTGGTCTACTTCCGTCACGGCGTGCCCGTCCTCTCGCCGGACACCGCGATGGACCTGTTCGTCGAGGACGTGCCGCCGCTGATCTACGCTGCCCCTGGCGGACTGTACGTCAATATCGATAGCGAAATCCTCGAAGACGCCCGACAGGAGCGCGAGTGGAGTCTGGGCAAGCTCGCCAGCGAACTCGGTGTCTCCCGCCGGACCGTCTCGAAGTACGAGGACGGTATGGACGCTAGCGTCGACGTGGCCGCCAAGCTCGAGGAACTGTTCGACGCACCGCTGACCTCGCCGGTCGAGGTGCTCGACGGTACCGAAGACATCCGCGACAACGAGCCCACGCCGGACGACCCCGATGTCGATCCCGCGGACGAATCGATCGTCACCGTGCTCACGCGAGTCGGCTTCGACGTGCATCCGACCGAGCGTGCGCCGTTCAAGACGATCAGCGAGAACGAACAGCGTCGCCAGCAGATGCTGACCGGCCACTCGGAGTTCACCGAAACCGCGGAGAAACGCGCCCGGATCATGTCTTCTGTCGGGGAAGTGACCCGGACGACTTCGGTGTACGTCGTCGAACGTGCAACCCGTGAGGCAGTCGACGGGACGGCGCTCATCGAAGAATCCGAGATGGAGGAGATCAACGACGCCGACGAGCTTCGTGATCTCATCCGCGAACGCGCTGAAGAGTCGGCCGACTAGTTCCGTCTGCTTCGATTCCTCCCGACAGCATTAAGGCTGCTTGCACCGCTTTCACAGCCACATGGAGTACACGCTGGCGATCGAGAACGCGCCGGAGACAGTTCCGGGCGGCACAGGTATCCTGCTCGTGCACCCGAGCACCGGCGAAACCGACCGGATCGACACGGAGTTTCTCCGTACCGACACCGACCACATGCTGATCATCTCGACCCGGACGAGCGCTCGCGAGGTCGAGCAGAAGCTCGAACACTACGCCGTCGACGAGTCGAAGGCGACAATTCTCGATACGTTGTCCGTCGAGCGCGGCTACACCCGTCGCAAGACCGATCACGTCAGATACGTCAGTGCACCCGACAATCTCGACGAGATCGTCGATCAGACGCGTCAGTTCCTCGAAGAGACCGAGGGCAAGCGTCGGATTTCGGTCGACTCTGTCACCGAGATGGCCTACTACGCCGACGAGGACAGCGCTCGCGAAGCTGTCGAGTCACTGCTGGAACTGCTCGCGGAACACGACGCTGTCGGGCTGTTCCACCTCGCCGAGAGCGTCCACGACGACGAGGTACTCGCGGGCTATCGCGACCTGTTCGACGGTACGATCGACCTCACACAGGACGGGACCGTTTACACGTCGTTTTGATACTGCCGGCAGTCTGATAGTGATTACTGTAACGATTTACTGGTACGACCGCACTCATTCGCGCGGTCGACCCGGAACAGACGTACAGTAATCACTATGTGAGGAAATCGAGAATAAACCGGCAATGTGTGCCTTGCGGTGGCACATCACCAATAATTAAGGTGGACGAGACCAACAAGAGGGTGTATGCCGGAATGCCAGAACTGTGGCTCATTTGTAACGGCGGCCTACGCACGTGTTTTCACGCCGAACGGGATCGAAAATCCGAGAGTGTGCCCGCAATGTGAGGACAAGATCCGCGACGGTGCTGACGTTCGTGAGGCCCGCTCGACACGTCGCGGGTAACGCTCGCAAATCGCCTGCGAATCCTTTTCCTACGCTTCTGTCGTCGCGTCTCTGGCATCCTCGACCAGCGAGATCGCAGCCGCGAGATACGTCTGTGCCTGCTTGCTGTCACGTGCCTCCGCAGTCACGCGAACGAGCGGCTGGGTGCCGCTCGCCCGGATCAGGAACCAGCCGTCCTCGAATCCGACCCGCACGCCGTCCAACGTCGTCACGTCGTCGTAGGCGCCGGTGACGTCCGCGGCGACGCGCTCCATCACTGCAGTCTTCTCGGTGGTCTCGACGTTCTCGCGTCGGATCGGATAGGTGTCGATATCGTCGAGCCGTGCTTCGAGCGGTCGCTCGGCGGCCAGTGCAGCGAGTTTCGCGGCCGCCAGCGGCCCGTCGGGGCACAGCGTCGCGTTGGGCCAGATCCACGCGCCAGAGGGCTCGCCGCCGAAGACCACGTCCGGTTCGGTGACGCGCTCGGCGACGTAGACGTCCCCGACTTTCGTTCGCGCGACCTCGACGTCGATCTCGGCCAAATGGTCGTCGACGGCCATGCTCGTGTCCACGGGGACGGCGACGCGCTGGCCCGGATCGGCCGCCTCGCGAGCGAGCATCGCCAGGAGCACATCCCCGGAGATAAACTCGCCCTGGCCGGTCACCGCTCGCATGCGGTCAGCGTCGCCGTCGTGCGCGATTCCCAGGTCAGCGTCGCTCGCGCCGACGAGGTCCGCCAGCGACTCGCAGTGCTCGGCGGTCGGCTCGCTCGGGCGCCCCGGAAACGACCCGTCGGGCTGGGCGTTGAGCGTCTCGACCGAGCAGCCCAGGGCCTGCAGTACCTCGACGCTGACCGCTCCGGCGCCGTTACCCAGGTCCACGACGACCGACGGCGGATCGTCGATCTCGACGGTTGCGGTGATCGCTTCGACGTGACGCTGCCGGGCGTCGACGGCCTTTCGAGTTCCGAGTTCGTTCCACGGGTGCAGGTCAGTGTCGCTGGCCTCGACGTGATCGGCGATCCGGTTCTGCATGGCGTCGTCGAACGCCTGGCCGGAGGGTTGCCAGAGCTTGATCCCGTTGTCCGGGGCAGGGTTGTGGCTGGCCGTGATCGCGACGCCGGCGTCGGCGGAAAGCCAGCCGACCGCGCGGGCGATCGTCGGCGTCGCGGCGACGCCGATATCGAGTACGTCCGTTCCCGACTCCCGCAGCCCCGCGGCGAGCGCGTCGGTCAGCAACTCGCCGCTTTCGCGCGGATCACGACCGACGACCACTCGATCGCAGTCGAGCGCCAGGGCCCGACCGACTGAAAGCGCCAGTTCCGCGGTGACCGTCTCGCCGACCGGGCCGCGGACGCCGCTCGTTCCGAACATATCTGGTGAGGGGCGAGCCAGGGAGAAAAAACTGCTTTTCGACGCGCGCGACGGCCCGAAACCGGACGACATTTCCCGCCGGCCCGTTCTTCGATAGACATGTCGGTTCGCGTTCCGCTGTTGCCGGCGCCGGTCAGGTGGCTGGCCGTCCTCGCTGTGGCCGGCGTCATCTTCTACGGGTCGATCCTCGCGGTTCCGCCGGAGACAGTGCTCGACCGGGTCCGGTTCACTTTGATCCCGCTGGACAAGTGGCGTCACTTCCTCGCGTACGGCGCGTTCGCGTACGCGCTGGCCTACGCGACGGCTGACTGGGAGCGACGCGCCCGCTCGCTGGCCGCGCTGGTCGTCGTCGCGACCGTACTGTACGGTGTCGGCATCGAGTTCGGCCAGTCGATCGCGCCGGGCCGGTACGTCTCGGTGCTCGACGCTTACGCCAACGCGCTCGGCGCGGCGCTCGTATTGCCGTGGTATCTGCTATCCAGCCGGATCGAATTCGTCCCTCTCGGACAACGCTTCGAAAGTAGCGGCGGCGTCTCCTGATCGGCAACTGATCGGCCCCTGGCCGATCACTCATACCGCAGCGCGTCGATCGGATCGGTCCGGGAGGCGTTCCAGGCCGGGTACAGGCCGGCGAGCACGCCGACAGCGATGCCGACGACGATCGCGACGGCCGTCCAGCGGGCAGGGAACACCCAGGGGATCCCGATGTATCCGGAGACGGCGTACCCCGCGAGCAGTCCCAGCGCGGTCCCCATGATTGCGCCGAGCACGCCGAGGATGACGGCCTCGACGATGAACAGCCCCAGGATGTCCCGGCGCTGTGCCCCGACGGCCTTCATGATCCCGATCTCGCGAGTTCGCTCGGTGACTGAGACGAGCATTATGTTGGCGATGCCGATCGAGCCGACCAAAAGCGAGATGCCCGCGATCCCGACGACGAAGTTCTGCAGGAGGTTCAGCACGTCCTCTAGCTGGCCGATCAGTTCCGTGCTCGTCTGGAGTTCGAACGCCAGGTCCTGGCTCGCCGCCCGCTCGCCAGCGTCGGAGTCGGGACCAGTGAGGTACTGCTCGGTCACCTGTTTGACCTGGTCGATATCGGCGTCGCTTCTGGTCGGGGCCTCCGCGACCATCGCAATGTATCGCGGCTGCTCGCCGACGCCACCGATCAGCTGGAAATCGGCCGGGATATACAGCCTCGGTGACGGGCCGAACCCTTCGAACGCGCTTCGACTCTCGGAGTCCTCGAGGATGCCGACGACGGTCACCTCGACCTGCAGGCCCTGGAAGACGCCGAGCGTCAGCGTGTCGCCGACAGAGACGTTTTGCTCGAACAGTCCGGCCATCGCCGGGTTGAGAACGACCTCGAGTGTGCCGTTTTCGGGATCGACCGTGCCGCCAGTGAATCGTCTCCCGTCAGCGATCTCGTCGTCATCGAGATAGCCGGCCCCGGTCGCGATGAAGCCGCTCTGTCTGGCGACCGTCTCGTTGCCGTACGTGACTGACTGGCCCGGGACCGGCGTGTACACGTAGGCGTCTTCCACCCCCGAGAGATTCGCGGCCTGGTTTGCGTCGCGCTGGGTGAACACCGGCTGTGCGCCGGCGAGCGGCCCCTGTCCGCTGTTCTCCGGCGGGGCCGCCCAGACGTAGACGTTGCGCTGGTCGTCCGGGCTGATGTCGCCGACGATCCCCTCCTGCAGGCCGGCCCCGAGCGTGACGAACGTGATGACGGCGGCGATGCCGATGATCACGCCCAGCGTCGTCAGCGTCGACCGGAGCTTGTGACCGCGGATCGCCCGCCAGGAGATCCGCAGACTCTCCAGTAGTTTCATCGGCCGACCCCCGAGAGCTGTTCGATCCGCTCGATCTCCCCGTCCAGCAGGTGAACGATCCGCTCGGCGTGTTCGGCGATCGACCGCTCGTGGGTGACCATCAGAATGGTGTTCCCCCGTTCGTAGAGTTCCTCGAACAGGTCCATAATCTGTTCGCCGGTCTCGGTGTCGAGGTTCCCGGTCGGTTCGTCGGCCAGCAGCAGCGCAGGGTCGTTGACCAGCGCACGGGCGATGGCGACCCGCTGGCGCTGGCCGCCGGAGAGTTCGTTGGGTCGGTGTTCGAGCCGATCACCCAGCCCGACCGAGTCGAGTACTTCGGCTGCTCGTTCCCGACGTTCGGCGCGGCCGATCCCGCGAAACACCATCGGCAGGGCGACGTTCTCGCGGGCGGTCAGCCGCGGCATGAGATTGAACGTCTGGAAGACGAAGCCGACGTCCTCGCCGCGGATCCGCGTCCGCTCGCGGTCGCTCACCCGCGTCACGTCCTGCCCGTCGAGAAAAATCTCACCTTCTGTCGGGGTGTCCAGACACCCGATCAGGTTCATCAGCGTCGACTTCCCCGACCCGCTCGGCCCCATGACGGCCGTGTACGAGCCACGCGGTACCTCCAGGGACACCCCGTCCAGCGCGTGGACTGGTTCGCCGAGACGATACGTCTTGACGACGCCGTCCAGCGACACCGCCGAGTTCCTGCTCTCCGTTTCCATACCTCTCCTCCGGACGCAACTTTCAAAAACATGTTGCAAAACCGAGAGAGACGACCGTGCGACGACGCCACGCTGGCCGACGCTGTGAAACTCGCTCGGACATCCACCGGGACTGCGTCAACCTGATCCGATATCCCATCTTTTTTATATATTGCACGAGGGGGATAATCTGGATATGGCCGCTATCGAACTGAACGGTCTCACCAAGCGGTTCGGTGAGTCCGTGACAGCCCTCCGTGGAGTCGATCTCAGGGTGAACGAGGGGGAAGTGTTTGGCTTTCTCGGGCCGAACGGCGCGGGGAAGTCGACGACGATCAACATCCTCCTGGATTTTGTCCGCCCGACGTCGGGCACGGCCCGCGTGCTCGGTCTGGATGCACAGCACGATTCGCAGGAAGTGCGCCGCCGCACCGGGGTGCTCCCTGAAGGATACAAGGTGTACGACCGGCTAACGGCCCGCCATCACCTCGAGTTCGTCATCGAGTCCAAGGAGACGAACGACGACCCCGAAGCAGTCCTCGAGCGCGTCGGACTGGCAGATGCGATCGATCGGAAAGCGGGCGATTTCTCGAAGGGGATGAAACAGCGACTCACGCTCGGGATGGCGCTGGTCGGCGACCCCGACCTGCTGATCCTCGACGAGCCATCGACGGGGCTGGATCCCTCGGGCGTGCAGGACGTGCGACAGATCGTCAAGGAGGAAGCGTCCAACGGGACGACGGTATTTTTCTCCAGTCACATCCTTAGCCAGGTCGAGGCGGTGTGTGACCGGGTCGGTATCCTCCGCGACGGCGAACTGGTCGCTGTCGACACGGTCGACGGCCTGCGCGACGCGGCGGGGACACAGGCGACGCTCAGAGTCGTCGCTGACGGCGTCACCGACGGGGCGATCGACGCGGTTCAGTCGCTGTCGGGCGTTTCGAGCGTGACGTTCAGCGATGGCGTCCTGACGGCTTCGGTCGACGACGGCGCGAAGATGGACGTCGTGACGACGCTCGAAGACCACGGCGCGAGCGTCTCGGACTTCGAGACGGAGGAAGCCTCGCTCGAAGAGCTGTTCATGGCGTACACGGGAGGTGGACAATGAGCTGGGTAGCCGTCGCGCGCAAGGACTTCCGGGACGCGATCCGATCGCGGATGTTCTGGGCGCTGGCGATCGTCTTCGGGTTGCTCTCGGTCGGTCTCGGAGCGGCGTTCGGATATTACTCCGATCAATTTATCGAGAGTGTTCCGGGCAACCAACTGGGGGTCGGGCTGGTCTCGTTCGTGCAGAGCCCGATCACAATCTTCATCATGTTCGTCAGTGCAATCATCTGTCACAAGTCGATCGTCGGCGAGTGGGAGCAGGGCAGTCTGAAGCTCTTGCTGTCGCTGCCTCACACCCGGCTCGAGGTCATCACGGGCAAGATCGTCGGTCGGTCAGCCGTGCTCGCGGTCCCCGCGATCGCGTCGCTGGTGATCGGTCTCGGCGTCGGCGGGGCCCTGCTCGGAACCGTTCCGATCGTGCTCTCGGTGGAGTTCCTCGTGGCGATCCTCGTGTACATCGTGCTCTACGTGAGTATCTTCGTGGGACTGTCGGCAGTGACGCGTTCGTCGTCGCTGGCGGTTGCCGGCGCGATCGTGTTGATCGTCGTTCAGTTCTTCTGGGGTGCGATCGCCGCCGTCCTCACGATCGTCCTGGATCTGAGCGGGGACGCCGACTGGCTGTACATCTATCAGAGCCTGACGCCGAACGGCGCGTTCAACGAAGTGCTTAGTGCTACCCTCGCGGCAACGACGGAATGGCCGGCGGCGACTGTCAGAGCCAACAACGTCGACGCCGTATACGCGACACCCGTGCTCGCGGCGTTGATCCTCTTGCTGTGGTTCGTCGTTCCAGTCGCACTCGGCTACTGGCGGTTCTCGAACGCAGACCTATAGGGAAATTTACTTCACTCGTCCCTCAGAAGGCGGCGGCATGGCCGCGATCGAAATCAGTGGCGTCTCCAAACGGTTCGGTGACGTCACAGCCCTCCAGAATCTCGACCTCACGGTCGAAGAAGGCGAAGTGTTCGGCTTTCTCGGGCCAAACGGCGCGGGCAAGTCCACGACCATCGACATTCTGCTGGATCACGTCCGGCCTACAGTGGGATCTGCACAGGTGTTCGGCCACGATACACAGGCCGCGTCCGTGCCCGTTCGGGAGCGGACGGGTGTTCTCCCCGAAGGCTACGGCGCGCTCGGCCGGATGACCGGCCGCACGCACCTCGAATTCGCGCTCCAGGCGAAGCGTGCCGAAGGCGACCCGCAAGCGATTCTCGACCGCGTCGGGATCGCCGAAGCCGGTGATCGGCGGGTCGAAGACTACTCGAAGGGGATGAAACAGCGACTCATGCTCGGGATGGCGCTGGCCGGTGACCCCGACCTGTTGATCCTCGACGAACCGACGACCGGGCTCGATCCCAACGGCGCACGACGGATGCGACAGATCGTTCAGGCCGAGGCCGACCGCGGGACGACGGTGTTTTTCTCCAGTCACATCCTCGAACAGGTCGAGGCCGTCTGTGACCGGGTCGGTATCCTCAACCAGGGCGAACTGGTCGCCGTCGACACGATCGACGGGCTGCGTGAGGCCGCCGGCGCGACCGGCCAGCTTCACGTGACGATGTCGTCGATCCCCGACGGACTGGTCGAGACAATAGAGCAGCGCGGCGGCGTCACTAGCGTCGCCGTCGAAGGGACGACGCTCGCCGTCGGCTGTGAGAACGCCGCCAAGGGCGCGATCGTCGCCGACTGCTACGAGGCCGGGACTGTCGAGAACGTCGAAACGAGCGAGACGTCCCTCGAAGATCTGTTCGTCTCCTACACGGGAGGTGAGAACTGATGAACCGCCTCCTCCAGATCACACGGAAGGACTTCACGGACGCAATCCGGGACCGACAGCTGTACGCCCTCGGGGCGCTGTTCCTGCTGGTCGGGCTCGGGATCGGATATCTCGCCGGTTCGAACGCCGAGACCGCGAGCGGCGTGGACGTGCCGCGGATCGGGCTGGGAGCGATGGCGTTTCTCGGATCGGTCGCGGCGATCTCGATGTCGTACAACCAGATCGTCGGCAAGCGCGCCTCTGGTGAGCTTCGAGTGTTGCTCAGTCTCCCGTTCTCGCGGACGGAGGTCGTCTACGGGACCTTCCTCGGGCGGCTGGCGCTGGTGGTCGCGATGACGACCGGCTCGATCGCCGTCGCGGGCGCGCTGGCCGCCGTGCTCGGCGCTCCCGTCTCCGGGAGCGCGTTGCTTGCGGCGATCGTCTTCGCCGCCGGATTGATGGCCGTGTTCGTCAGTCTCTCGATCGGACTCTCGGCAGGGTCTGTCAATACGACCCGCGCGGCCGCCGGCGCGTTCGGCCTGTTCATCGTCTTCCTGTTCCGGCTGTGGGAAGGTGTTCCGGTCGCAGTCCGATACGTGCTTAACGGCTTCTCGTTCCCGTCGGGACCGTCCCCGACCTGGGCGATGGTCTGGCGACAGATCCAGCCGATCGCCGCCGTCCGGAACGTGATCGCCGGCGTCGAACCGGACCTCACTGTCGCGCTCGTGGCGTACGCCCCCGGTCTCCCTGATGGCGAGCCCTACTACGTCGAACCGTGGTTCGGCGCGACGGTCGTGCTCGCGTGGATCGTCCTGCCGGTGACGCTGGGCTATCTGAAACTCCGGACAGCCGACCTATAGTACGTCGCGCTCTCCGAGCAGTTCCTCGAACGCCTCCTCGTCGATGATCGGTACTCCTTCGGCGTCGGCGTCATCGCGCTTTCGCTGTCCGGGGCTGTCACCGACGACGAGGTAGTCGGTGTTGCCCGAGACGCTGCTCGTGGCATTCCCACCGTGGGTCTCGACGAGGTCCTGCGCTTCGCTGCGCGTGTAATCCGCGAGCGTGCCCGTGAACACGAAAGTGAGTCCGTCGAGTTCGTCGCCGCCGGCAGTATCGGCCTCCTGTGGCGAGACGTGTTCGAGCAGTCGATCCAGCGTCTCCTGTGTCCGATCGCGCCCGAAGAACGTGACGATGCTGTCGGCGACTTCGGGGCCGACGTCGTCGACCGCCTGCAGGCGCTCCGCATCGCCAGCCTCGGCGATCTCCCGGAGCGCCTCGAACGTACCGAACTCCCGGGCGAGTCCGGCTGCGGTCGTCGAGCCGACGTCGGGAATCGACAGCGCCGCCAGAAAGTCCGCGAGCGGGGGCCGGCGACTGGCTTCGAGTTCCTCGACGAGGTTTTCCGCGCTTCTCCTCCCCCAGCCGTCGAGGTCGGCGAGCGCGTCGGCGTCCAGTTCGTAGAGGTCGGGAAGCGACTCGACCAGTCCCGCATCCAGCAGTTGCTCGACGCTGGCTTCGCCCAGTCCTTCGATATCGAGCCCGTCTCGGGAGGCGTAGTGGACGATCGCCCGTTCGAGCTGTGCCTCGCAGGTGAACCCGCCCGGACAGAACGCCATCGGACCGTCGCGCTCGACCGGACTCCCGCAGACGGGGCACTCGTCGGGGAACGAGAAGGTCCCGTCGGCCCGCTTGTCGGTGACTTCGACGACCTGTGGAATGACGTCGCCGGCCCGCTGGATCCGGACTTCGTCGCCGACGTCGACGCCGAGCCGGTCGATCTCTGCGGGGTTGTGCAGCGTCGCCCGCGAGACGGTGACGCCGCCGACCTCGGCCGGATCGAGCAGTGCGACGGGGGTCAGCCGACCCGTGCGGCCGACCTGGACGACGACGTCCCGGATCCGAGTGGTCTCCTTGCGGGCCGGGAACTTGTAGGCGAACGCCCACCGCGGCGCTCGCGAGGTCGAGCCCAGCAGCTCGCAGGCCGCGCGGTCGTCGACCTTGACGACGGTGCCGTCGATCTCGTAGTCGAGGTCGTCCCGGGCCTCGAGCAACCGATCGCGGTACTCTATCGCGGCCTCGATATCCCCGACGAGTTCGACCTCTCCGGAGACTCGCAGGCCCCACTCGGGGAACCGCTCGCACAGCTCCGACTGGGAGTCGAACGTGACACTCGCGTCGAGCACGCCGAAAAAGAAGATCGAGAGCGGCCGCTCGGCCGTGATCGAAGGATCGAGTTGGCGCAGGCTGCCGGCGGCGGCATTGCGCGGATTGGCGAACGGCTCGTCGCCGCGTTCGACGCGCTCGCGGTTGTACTCGTTGAACGCGTCCCGAGGCATGTAGACCTCGCCGCGCACAGCCAGATTGTCGGGGTAGTCACCGCGGAGGCGCTCGGGAACGGCTCCGATCGTCCGGACGTTCTCGGTGACGTCGTCGCCTTCCTCGCCGTCGCCGCGGGTTGCAGCCCGCTGATAGACGCCGTCCTCGTAGACGACCTCGATCGAGAGCCCGTCGAACTTGGGCTCGCAGTGATACTCGACCGACCTGTCGTAGCCCGCGTCGGCCAGTTCTCGGCGGACGCGTTCGTCGAAGGCCCGCACGTCCTCAGCGTCGCCGCTCTGTTCGATCGAGCGCATCGGCGCGACGTGTTCGACGGTCGCCAGTTCGTCGAGGGGTTCGCCCCCGACGCGTTGTGTCGGGCTGTCCCCGGTTTCCAGGTCGAAGGCGTCTTCGAGATCGCGCAGGCGAGCGAAGAGAGCGTCGTAGGTCCGATCGCCGACGACGGGGTCGTTGTCGACGTAGTAGCGGTAGTCGTGATAGCGGATCGCCTCCCGAAGATCGGCGGCCTGCTCGCGGGCGCGCTCGGGATCGAGGTCCTCGACCGACTCGAAGTCGGTCGGCGGCTCCTCGACGTAGGGGTTGTCCGGCGGCTCGGCGTCTGGCATGCCCGAGTACGCGGTCGCCGAGAGAAAGAAGGCTACGGAATCGTCCACAACTGTCTGCGTGCGCCGCGTGCGAGTGCGATCCCGGCGATCATCGCTTGGATCGGTCCGTGGGCCACATCCGCGAGTTCACGCCCTCGCGACACGCTCGCGATCGCCCTCGCAGCCGGTCGGCCTCGTCTTCTTCCAGCAACCCGACAAGCCCATGCAGCGGGTGCTTGTCGTCTCCGAGGAGTCGGCCGATGGCGTCGCTGAAATTCTCGCTCTCGTCTTTGGCCCTCCGCAATCGTTCGTATTTTCCCCATCGAAGCTAATCGTCCTGCTGGCCATCCGTGCGCCCCTATTTCCGTATTCTTCGTATATGAAATTAGATAGGAAGTCCGTCTGTCGGCCTACAGTCCGGCGACGTCCTCGATGGCGTCGGTCAGTTCCTTGACGCTCTCGACGGTGTGTTCGCCCATGTGACCGATGCGGAACGTCTCCTCGCCGATCGACCCGTAGCCGTTCGAGAAGACCAGGTCGTACTTTTCGGAGACTGCCTCGATGGTTGCGGCGACGTCGATCCCCTGGGTGTTCTCGACGGCCGTGACCGTCTGAGAGCGATATCCCTCCTCGGCGTAGAGGCCGAAGTGCTCGCGGGCCCACTCGCGGGTGTACTCGGCCATCTCTTGATGGCGCTGGTCGCGAGCCTTGTGGCCTTCATCGAGCATGTGTTTCATCTGCTTGCGGTAGGCCAGCATGAGCGGAATGGCGGGCGTCGAGTGGGTCTGGCCCTTGCGATCGTAGTAGTCGAGACATCGCTGGAAGCCGCCGTACCACGACGCCGAATCCTTCTCGCGCTCGCGCTCGTAGGCGTCCTCGCTGACGGTCGTGATCGCGAGTCCCGGCGGCATGGCGAAGGCCTTCTGGGAGGAGGTGAACAGCGCGTCGATGTTATGTTCCTCAGGGACGACGTAATCGCCGCCCAGACAGGAGATCGCGTCGACGACGAAGTACGTGTCGGGGTACTCGCCCAGCAGGTCGCCGACCTCCTCGACAGGGTTGCGCACGCCGGTCGAGGTCTCGTTCATCACCATGCCGACGGCGTCGTAGCCGTCGTCGCTCTCTTCGAGTGCGGCCCTGACGTCCTCGGGTTTGACCGCGTTGCCCCACTCGTACTCGATTCGATCAACGTCTTTGCCCAGGCGCTCGGCGACGTTGGCCTGGCGCTCGCTGAACGCGCCGGACGTCGGGACGAGCATGCGGTCCTCGACGAGATTCAGCGTCGTTGCCTCCCAGAACTCCGTGCCGGAGGCCGTGAGCACGATCACGTCCTGGTCGGTATCGAGGAACTCCCTGGTGTCCTCGACGATCGTCGTGTAGAGGTCGGTCATCCGGTCCATGCGGTGGCCGAACATCGGCTCGGCCATCGCTTCGATGACGTCCTCGCGCACTTCGGTCGGGCCGGGCAGATACAGCGTCTTCTCGGGGTAATCGTCGGTATATTCTCGTTTTTCGGTCACCGGAAACCACCTTGTCGGTATCAGCACGGTCGCAGTGAACTGGCATGGTAGTTTTGATCCTGATCTGGGGGTTCGATCGCACCTCTCGGCGGCGCCGATAGCACTAACTGGTGGGCGCGTCCCTACGTGGGTATGGACTCACTCCCTATCGCGATTGTCTATGGGCTCTACCTGGGGGTGTTGACCGGGATCATCCCGGCGCTGGTTTCGGGTGTGCTCGGCTTCCTGTTCAAATACGTGACCGGTGTGACGCTCCCGGGGTTCGGTGTCGTCGTGCTGGCGGTCGCGCTGGCCGGGATCAACGGCGGCCTGCTCGCGCTGGCGGATCCGACGATCCTCGCCTCCGCGAACGCGCCGACGGTCACGACCGGACTGCTCATCGTGATGATGATGTCGCTGTACGCTCACGCCAAGGGCGACCAGCTCGGTGCGTCGGTCCCGCGCCGACTCTCGCTGCGCGCGCTCGGCGAGCGGACGCTTTCGGCGGATCTCGTCGAGGTCGTGGGCGGACGAAACGAAGTCCGGATCCGCGTGACCGGTGATGTCGCCGACATCGAGGGATACCCGCCGCTGCCGGAGCACCTCCGAGCAGCGATACGGGACAGCGACTGGCGGTTGCCCGCGGACCTGCAGGTCTCGGAACTGGAGACGCGGCTGGCCGAACGCCTCCGGACCGAGTTCGAACTCGGTGACGTGTCGGTCTCGATCGACAAATCGGGAGGCGCGAGCGTCGCGGCCGCGCCGCCGTTCTCGGGGCTGTCACGACGGCTCGACGGGAATCAGCGAGCAGTCTCGGTGAACGCGCTCGTGCCGACCGGGCTGGCTCGTGGCGACAGCGTGACGGCAGTCACGCCAGAGGAACGCGTTCGCGGCGAGGTCGTCAGCGCCAGCTCGACGCGGCCCGGATCTGACGAGGAGGCGCCACCTCCAATCGAGGGGGGACAGGTCGTTGCCGAGACGCCGGCCGAACCGGCACCGGCGCGCGCGCCGACGACCAGCGGCGGGGACGGACAGGTAACACTCGCAGTCGCCAGATCCGACGTGGAGACGCTCTTGCGCGCCGACGGCGCGACGGTGATCGTCGAATCCCGCGGTGTCCGCCGCGAGTACGAAGTACTCTCATTGCTACGTCGGGCCGGAAAGCGGTTCCGCCGGTTGACGGTCCGACCCGGGAGTGAACTCGACGGTGTCACGCTCGCCGGGGCGAACGTTCGAGGGCGCTACGAGGTCGCCGTGCTGGCCGTCCGGACGGGTGGCGGCTGGCAGTTCTCACCGAAGGGGACCCGACAACTCGCGGCGGGTGACGAACTGTTCGCCGTGGGATCGGGGGACGCGCTCGATCGGTTCGGAGAGGTGGTAACATGAACGTACTGCAACTCGTGTTCGCCGACGTGGCCGGACCGCTCGGCAGGATCGCGGGACTCGCAGTCGTCGCCGGCCTGGCTGCAGCAGTCTCCGCGCTGGGGTATCGCTGGTACGTGACACAGCGTGCGCCGACGGGAGCGATCGTCCTGGTCGGACTCGGCGTCGTCGCGGCGTATCTCAACACGCAGACGGCGCTCGGGCAGGTGATCGACGGCGCGGCGACGGTCAGTCTCGCGGCCGCGGCGTTCAACATCGGTGCCGTCATCGCGAGTGCGGGAGCCAGCGTCGTCGGCCACCGGGCAGGCGATCGAATGGGTGTGACCCTGCTTTCGCGAAGCGGGATGGAGACGCTCGACGACCTGACGCGGGTCGTCAGAGCGGGCGGACGGGTCATCACGGTCGAACTCCCCGACGAGATCGACGACATCGTCGGCTACGAGCCGGTCGATCCGGAGACGAAAGAAGCACTTGCTGGACAGTCGCTGCTCTTCCCGCGGGGACTCACGGTGGCACAGCTCCGAGAGCGGCTGGTCGCCCGCCTCAAGGCCGACTATGGTATCGGCCACGTCGATATCGAACTCGACGACGGGACGGCCACGCACCTCGCAGTCGGTCGCCGAATCGCGGGTCTCGGTCCCACGTTACCTCCCGAGAGCGTCGCGATGGCGATCCGGGCGGACCCATCCTACGCGGCCGGGCCCGGCGACCTCGTCCAGATCTGGTCCGGAGACGGAACCCGGCGGCGTTGTAATGCTGAACTCCGAGCGACGTCGGGTGAGGTCGTGACCGTCGCGGTCGACGCCGCCGACGTGGCAAAACTCGATCCCGACGAGCGCTACCGGCTGGTCACCCTCGCGACCGACGCCCGTCCGGATCGGGAGTTCGTCTCGCTGCTGCGGGCGGCTGACGAGACGATGGGCGTCGTCGAGATCGACCCCGAGGGCGCGCTGGCTGGAACGCCGGTCGGTGCGCTCGACGTCACGGTCGTCGCCGTGGTTCCGGCCGGTTCCGACGGCGGTATCGAGACGCTTCCGTCTCGTGATCGTGTCCTCGATAGCGGCGAATCGATCTACGTCATTGCGGCGCCCGACGAACTCCGTGCTGTCGAGATTGCGGCGGCCGCCCGCGCGGCGCCGAACACCGGGCCGTCGTGACGCGTCTTCGGGTTTCCCCCGTCACACTACCGTCAGTCTCATTGCGTCGGCTCACCCCTAGCCGGACATGGAGTGGAAGCTGTTCGCCAATCTGGCCGAGACGGCCGGCCGGAAGGACATCGCCCTGGATCTCGACGACGATGCGACCGTCGAAGACGCACTTGAAGCGCTGTTCGAGCGCCACCCCGACCTGCAAGCGGAAGTATACGAGAACGGCGAACTGGCCGAGCACATCCGATTGCTCGTCGACGGTACCGATCCGTTCGCGACGGCCGACGGCTACGAGACGCGCCTCGACGCTGACGCCGAACTCGCGCTGTTCCCGCCGGTCAGCGGCGGGTGAGCCCAATGACTCTCCGGCTCGCTGTCACCACGCAGGCAGAGACCTACGAGCGGATGATCGATCCGCTCGCCGAGCGCGGGATCGAGGTCGTCCCTCTCCAGTCGAGCCAGCGAACGTTCGCGCTCTCCCACCTTGATCTCCCCGCGGTCGACGTGGGATTCGTCTATCCCTCGCGGATCATGGAAGGGGGCGTGGTCGACGCCGCCCTCTCGATCCCCTGGGTCAACGATCGCGAGGAGATCCTTCGGTCGCGAAACAAGGCCGACGTGCTCGCGCGACTCGCACGGGCTGGCGTTCCAGTTCCCGAGACGACGATGGTCTCCAATCCCGTCGACGAGGAGACCGTCGCGGCCGCTACCGAGGCGTTCGATCCGCCGGTCGTCGTCAAGCCCAACTCCACGACCCGTGGGACCGGCGTCGCGAAGGTGGCGGATCTCGACTCGCTGCTCGGCGTGACGGACTACCTCGATCTGGTCCAGGATTACCGGGCGACCGGCGACCGCTCGTATCTTCTCCAGGAGTATCTGCCCGACGCCCGGGATTACCGGGTGATGGTCCTCGACGGCGAGTACGTCGGCGCGGTCGAGCGTCGCCTGCCCGCCGACGCCCGCGAGCGCGGCCAGTGGAAGCACAACGTCCACCGCGGGGCCGAGGCCGAGGGCGCCGATCTCGACCCCGAGCTCCGCGATCTGGCCGAGCGTGCCGCCGACGTGCTGGATATCGACTACCTCGGTGTCGACTTGCTGGTGACCGAGGACCGTGCAGTGGTCAACGAGACGAACGCGCGGCCGACGATCGACAGTGTTGGGAAGTACGAGGGTGGCTTCTGGGACGATCTGGTGGCGTTGATCCGGGAAACTGCGGCAGAATAGCGTACGGTGCAGCGACGGTGTCGTCTCCGCCACTAGTTTTTTCTCCGGGCTGGACCACCTACGACTATGCGCAAACGCACTCTCGGCTCGACAGGCATGGAACTGACAGAGATCGGCCTCGGCACGTGGAACGTCGGGCCGGTCTGGGGTGACGTGACCGACGAACAGGTCACGGAGTCGATCCACGCCGCTCTGGACGCAGGCTCGAATTTCGTCGACACTGCCGAAATATACGGTGAGGGTCGCGCAGAGCGCCTCATCGGCGAAGTCCTCGAGCAACGCGGCGACTCTGAGGCGATCCGCGTCGCGACCAAGGCTGTCCCCGACGAAGACGAGCGCCACTCCGAGGCCGGACTCCGCGAATCCGTCAGGGGCTCGCAGGCCCGGCTGGGCGTGGACACGCTCGATCTGGTCCAGTTACACTGCCCGGAGACGGCGGCCTTCTACGAGCCCGAGACCTTCGAGGTACTCGAAGATCTCAAATCGGAGGGCGAGATCAGCCACGCGGGCGTCAGCGTCGAGAAGGTCGAAGAGGCGAGCAAGGCCATCGAGTACGACGTGATCGAGTCGGTCCAGATCATCTTCAACCCGCTGCGACAGCGCCCGTCCGAACGGTTCTTCGAGCGCGCCGCCAACGAGGACGTTGGGATCATCGTCCGTGTCCCGTTCGCGTCGGGGCTGCTCGCCGACGCGTTCGATAGCGTCGAGGACCTCGATGAAGACGACCACCGTCGGATCGCCGCCGAGGAGGGAGTCGAGGCGGGCGTCGGCCGCAAGGGCGGCGAGACTTTCGCCGGCGTCCCCTTCGACGCCGGACTGAAAGCCGTCGAGGACGTGCGCCGGCTCGTCCCCGACGAGGCGTCGATGGCGCAGTTCACGCTCCGGTGGATACTCGATCACGACGCCGTGACGACTGTCATCCCTGGCTCGACCTCCCCGGAGCACGTCCGGGAGAACATCGCTGCCGCCGAACTCGATCCGCTCAGTCACGAGACCCACGGCGCAGTCCGGGACATTTACGAGAAGCGCGTCTACGAGCACGTCCACCACAAGTGGTAAACCGAACGAGCGCGGGTGCCGACATGAACACCTGATCGGGTCCTGGAACTCGATGGATCGACAGCTGTTCCGACTGTAACGCGGCCCAGCGCTTTTGATCGCTGGTTGCGTGTCGTCCCGGTATGACGCTCCATCGGAGTGATCGAATCGCGGGTGGCCTGCTGATCGTCACGGCTCTCGTCGGAATCGCGTTTTGGGACGCGTTACCTGCCGAGATGGCGATCCACTTCGGGCCGGGTGGCACACCCGACTCGTACGTTCCCAAGCCTGTGGGTGTCGTGCTCGCACCGATGATCGGTGTCGGTGCGATCGCTGTCGCGCGCACCGCGATCCGCGCCGATCCGACGGCCGATCCGCGTGTCGGTGCCGGGGCGATCTACTTCGTCGGTGGCGTCGTGAGCTACGTCCACGCGCTCGTACTGGCGTACAATCTCGGCCATCGATTCTCGATGACGGCCGCGCTCGTTCCGGTGTTCCTCGCCGCGGCCGTGCTCGTCGCGTGGGCCGTCTACCGGGATCGGATCGCGTCGTAGTGCGCGGCGGTCCGCTGTAACCGTCCTCGCGAAGGATCGCGCTTCGAGCTAGTACGACAGATCGTCCGTATACAGATCTAGTAGCAACACCACGCCGCCGCCGACCACGATTGCGAGAACGAGCGGCGCGACGTTCTCGGGCGAAAGCGTCGTCGTGTGGTCGCGCATCTCGATGACCGGGAGCCGGAGCGCACCGACCATCAGGCTGACCAGAAACGACAGCGTCGCTGCTCGATAGTGATCCAGCGCCCAGCGGATCGCGTGGGCGACGGTGACCAGGCCGACGACAGCGCCGACGACGAACGTCACGACTGTCGTTCCCGAGTCGACGAGCGACAGAAGCGTTCGATCGCCGACGAGCGCGCTGAACAGCCCGTCGACGAACGCCTTCAGTGTGCCGGTGAGATATTCGTACTGGCCGAGCAAGACGAGAAAGAACGCACCGGAGACGCCAGGAAGGACCATCGCGACGACTGCGATCGCCCCGGAGACGAACACGATTGGCAACGTGTGGATCCCGTTGGCCCCGGCCGTGACACCCGAGACGAGAAACGCCAGCGCAAAGCCCGCGACGGCGGCCGCGATACGCCCCGGCGTCGCCAGCGACAACTGGTCGTACAGGACGATCGCCGAGGCGGCAATCAGCCCGAAGAAGAACGCGAACGTCGCCCCGGGAGCCTGTTGTAGAGCCAGATATACGACCCTGGACACCGCCACGACGGCCGTGATGATCCCGGCTCCGAGTACGAGTAGGAACGGCACGTCCATCTCGACGAGGCGATCGTACAGCCGTCGTCTCCCGGACGGATTGCCGACGTCTCTGAACAAGGTGAGTGCGCCCGGGTCGAGGCTCGTGATCGCCGTGATGAGGCGCTCGTAGATGCCCGTGATGAACGCGATCGTCCCACCGGAGACGCCGGGGATCGAATCGGCTGCCCCCATCGCGATCCCCTTCAAATAGATCGACAGCCAACTGTACAGGGACGCACCGGACACCGATTCAGCGCCGTACTGCTGACTGTCGTCTGTCACGCTTACTCCGCGATCCCGACAGTCGCTATCTGTTCGACGCCGATGTCGGGTGCCGCGAGGTTCGACGATGTGTCATTGTCGGTCGAGTTCTCGGATCCATCAGTCTCGTTGCCGTTCGTGTTGTCCGTCTCGTTGCCGTTCGTGTTGTCCGTTCCGTTGGTCGTCGGAATCGTCGACTGTTCGAGCGTCACGTCGATCGGTTCGGAATCCTCACCGATCACCTGGGCCTCGGTGACGTCTTCGGTCGTGTTGTACCGGGTCCAGTTGGCGCCGTCGTAGCTGAGGCCGGTCGTGAACGTGTAGGACGACTCGGCACGGACGCTGACGTTCGTGTATCCGTCTTCCGGCCCCCAGCTGTCGTAGCCGGTCGTCGAATACGGCAGCGTCATCGTGAACGAGCCGTCGGGATCGGTCTCGGCGCTCTGGACGTACTGGAACGTCTGGTTCGTCGTCGGGATCCGCATGTTCACGCTCGCGTAGACCGTTTGCGAGTCGTTGAACTCGCCGTCGATCTCGCCTTCGACCGTGGCGCCCGGTACGCGCTCGAAGGTCTTCGTCCACGAGGAGTAGCGCTCGCCGAAGAGTTGCGGCTGCTGGACGCCGGTGAACGCCCGCCCGAGCGTCGGCTGCATCGCAACGAGCGGGTTCTGGCGGTCCTCGGTCGCGTGGACGAGTCGATAGTGATCCAGCGCCGACACGTGTTCGCTCGGGAATTTCCCGATGCCGCCGATCTGTGCCCCGGGGTTGTCCTCGAGGTACGACTCCGCGGCTGCGAGGCTCGGTTCGAAGTGCGTTGTGTTCCCGTCACGCCGGACCGTCCGAATGCCCTCTGTCGATTCCGTCTCGACGATCGGAACGGGGCTCTGACTTCCCAGGTACTGTGCGTACGGCGGGAGCTGTCCGATGCCACTTCCGGGCACGTAATCCGGCCAGGCAGCACTCCCGTGGTACCGGTAGAGCCGGTTGACCATCGTCTCGTAGTAATCCTGCGTGTGGACGATGAGGTACGGACGCGCCGGGACGATGTTTCCGTCCCGGTCCTGCCTGAGCGTGGCGACCCGGCTGTAATAGTCGTCGGTCGAAACGCCGTCGACGAACGACGGCGGGGCGAAGAACTTCGTGCCGAACGCCGGATCCGACGCGGTCGCCATCTTCCAGTCGATCATGACGTAGCGAGTGTCACGGTTCTCGCCGTCGCTCATGGTGTCCTGCAGTTCGCCGTCGGCCCGGCTCTCGTTCGGTGCGAGAAGGAACCGGGCTGCGTCGCTTGCCGACTGCTGGAACGGGTTGGCGACCGGTATCCGCTCGGCCTCGCTGGTGATCCAGTGACCGTAGTCCCACCACGAGAGGACGCCGTAGGACCCTTCGTCGTACTCGTAATCGTCTGTCTTGGCGTACTCGCCCCAGTAGTTCATATCGCTTCCGGCGTCTTCGAAGTTCCCAACGGCCGGCGTGTTTTCGGCCATCCACTCGAGTCCCCCATCCCACTGCTGGACGCCACCCGGACCGCCGTTGAACGTCGCGTTCGACTGCGTGACGACGTCCTGGCGGTACCCGCGATCGTCCGTCGCCATGACCATGGGCGCCATCACGAGCACCAGGACCGTGAACACCGCCATGACTTGGTAAGGGCGGATGTCAGTTGAGGACCGCCTGGCGACTGTCGAGAGGTAGTTGAACCCGGCTCCGATCGCGTAGGCGGCCATCACCGCGACCGGAACGGTGAGGTAGTACCCGAACCGGACCTGGGTATACGTCATCGAGAAGATGACAGCGAGCCACAGCGACACGAAGAGCAGCTCTGATCGCTTGTTCGAGGCGACCGTCTGGCGTGCGATCGCGAGGACCACGCCGATGATGGCGATGATGTAGACGAATCCGTACCAGTTGTAGAGCGTATCTCCGGGATTGCGAAGCGGAGTGATTTCGCCGACAGTTGCGGCTGTTGCAGTTGGCTGCTCTCCGATAACCCCGCCGAACACGCGCACGAGCTGTCGCGTTATGAGATCGAACACACCCGGAGTGAGGAGCAGCAGACTGAGGAATGCGACCGCGAGAGTCCCGACGACACCGAGCGGATACAGCCAGACAGATTCCGACCGTTCGTCCAGAACCCGGCTCAATCCAGCGAGGAAGCCGACCCAGACGACGCCAGCCAGTGCGAGCCCTGGCTGCAGGAGTGAAAACTTGACGGGGGCAATCCCGAACGTATCGAGCGGGAGCAGCATCAGCGTGGCCGTCACGGCGAATATGACGCCGCCGACCAGTAGCATCGGCTCCGGGCTCGTTCCGCGCAGATGATCGATGACCGCCTGGGTCGTGACGTACAGTCCGAGGATCCCGACCAGTACGACACCCGGCGGCCAGACCCACATGTACAGCGCCGTCGCCACGCCGGCCAGAGCCGCGTAGCCGGCTGGCTTTCGAAGCCCGGCTACGTCTCGATCGACGACCAGTTCCCAGATCGGCTTCTCCCGGTCGGCGACCTGGAGGGCGACGACGATCGCTAGAACCGCGAGTACCTGTGTGAACGCTTCGGCGACTTGGTGATCGGAGAAGCCGACGAGGCTTCGGCTGAGAAACCCTCCGGTCGAGAAGGCGACGATAAGGGCGGCGACGACGCCGCTAAACCGGCCCTTTCCGACTCGTTTGCCGAGGAAATACGCCAGGACGACGATCGATGCACCGATGACCGCCGGCGCGAACAGGTGCACCATCCGGATGGTTGTCTGATCCGGGCTCCCGAGGCCGACGATCAGCGCAACCGTCGCGATCACCTGATCGAAGATCGTCCCGAACTGCGAGACGGAGGTGCCGGTCGGGAAGTTCGTCCACACCTCGAACGGCATCGTCTCCGGCCAGTGACGGACCGTGTACTCGACCTGCCGGAGGTGATACCAGGCGTCGTTCCCGCTGAACATGACTTTCCCGTCGACGACGAAGTTCCCCCACGACCGGGCTCGCACCCACAGCGCAAACACGAACAGCACGAGAACGGACGGGATGTGATACCACTTGCTGAACCACTCGATTCCCTCCTCGAGATCTTCGGATATCCCTTCGTCTTGACTCATGGATACACGACACTCCGGGGACTCATTAGCCGGTCAAACTGCCAACTCGCGCATAAGCCTTATGAAGTCCCATCGGACGCGGGCACCCAGTCGAGGCGAGTTGTCCGGGCGTGAACGACAACGCTTAGGCCGGTCGGTCACGGAAGTGGCGAGTGAATGCGCGTCTCTGTCGTCCTGTGCACGCACACGCTCGATCGATATCACGATCTCCTCGACGCTGCCGAGAGCGTCCGCGAACAGACCTACGACGACGTCGAGCTCGTGCTCGTCAGCGACGGGAGCGAGGCGGTCACCCGACAGTTCGAGCGCGATTTCGGGGACAGCGAGGACGTGCTGATCACGGCGCTCGATGAGAACAGCGGCCTGCTCGAAGCCCGCAATCACGGTGCAGAGATCGCGAGCGGGGACGTAGTCGCGTTCATCGACGACGACGCGGTTGCCGATCCCGAGTGGGTGGCCCACCTCCTCGAGTCCTACGAACAGCAGGACGCGATCGCAGTCGGCGGCAAGATGGTGCCCGAATGGGTCGCGGGAAAGCCCACGTTCCTGCCTGAAGAGTTCTACTGGCTGGTTGGTGTCACCCACCGCGGGTTCGGACCGGACGGGGATCGGGGGGCGGCCGGCGAGGTGCGCAACACGTTCGGATCGAACATCTCCGTTCGGCGTGACGTCTTTCTGGACCTCGACGGGTTCGACTCGGAGATCGGGGGTCGCCAGGGCGACGCTAATCTCCAGGGCGGTGAGACGGAGTTGGGTGCGCGTCTGCGACAGGAGTACGGGCAGGGCGTCTGGTACAATCCGAAGGCCGAAGTCGCCCACAAGGTTTTCGAGTACCGGACCGACCCGAAGTGGTTGCTCGATCGAGCCTTCTGGCAGGGGTACTCCAAGCGAGCGATGGAAGTGCTCGTTGGGGAGTCGAGTGACGAGGAATCCGACTTTCTCGGGGCACTACTCGGGGAATACGTCCCTGGCCGGGTGTCCGGGCTGCTCAGAGCCCCTTCGCGTGAGAAGGGAATGCAGTTGCTGATGCTGTTCGCGCTGACTGCCGTGGTCGGAATGGGCTATCTCTACGGGATGACGAAGTATCGCTGACGATAGACTTTTTGAGTCGACCGGTGCAGACAAGAACATGACCGATATTTCGCTTGCGAATCTCGATATCGCTATTGCCCACTGGCACATCAATTCCTGGGGAGGTGCCGAATATCTCGTGACGCACATGGCCGACGCGCTTGACGTGGATACAGTCTATACGTTGGGGATGCCGTCGCCGGATACTCCCAATCCGTACGGCGACGTATCCTTTCAGGACGTTCTGCCCTCACTGTCTCCGTGGCCGCTGCGTCGTCTCCAGAGTCGTGTAGGTCGGGTCTTCGAGTACGCGCTCTGGGAAGACGTCGACTGGCGTGATTTCGGCAATCCCGACGTGCTGATCACGTCCGGATCGACGACACGGGCGGTCATCACACCTGACGACACGCTGCATTTGAACTACTGTCACTCTCCGCCGCGGTGGTTTTACGATCTCTATCACGACCGGAAGGATTCGATCGTCGGGCAGGTGGCTCGGCCACTTATTCGACATCTTCGGACCCGCGATATGGCAATTGACCCTCGTGTCGACCACTACATGGCGAACAGTCCGATCATCGCCAGACGGCTGCAGAAATACTACGAGCGCGATTCGACGGTCGTCTACCCGCCCGTCGATACCGAGGCGTGTTACGTCGGTGACGATGAGGGGTATTATCTGCATCTCGGCCGGCTCGACGAGGAGAAGGGCGTTCCCGAGATCGTCGAGGCGTTTCGGGGCCTCGACCAACGGCTCGTGCTGGCCGGTGGGGAAGGCGATATCGACGAGAGCGTACGTCGCGAGATTGATCGGGCCGACAACATCGAGTACCGCGGATTCGTTTCAGAGGCCGAAAAGTACGATTTACTCGCCGGATGTCGCGCGCTCGTGTTTAACGGCCGCAACGAGGACTTCGGGATCGTGCCGATCGAAGCCAACGCCAGTGGGAAAGCGGTACTCGCGCGTGACGAAGGGTTTCCCGGGCTGTTCGTGACCGAGGGCGATAACGGACTCCTCCACGACGGGTCAGCAGCTGGAATCCGGGCGGCTGTGCAGCGGTTCGAAGAGGAAGGGATCGACGGCGATCCGCGAGCACATGTCGAAACCTTCTCCAGAGACGCCTTCGATGCACAGATCAAGTCGACTATCTCCGGCGAGTTCGCCTCGTTTCGCGAGCTGACGAATACTGAGAACAATGGTTGAAACGATTGTACTTGGCCTCGATGGGGCCAACTGGACGCTGCTGGAACCGTGGCTTGATGACGGCCGGCTCTCGAACGTACAGGCGCTTCGGGAGGATGGCGTATGGACTGATATGGAGAGTGCTCTCCCACCAGTCACCTGCCCGAACTGGCGGTGCTATTCGACGGGCAAAAACCCGGGAAAGCTGGGCGTCTACTGGTGGGAGGCGATCGATACGGATGCTCGGACGCTCACGACCCCCGATTCACGCTCGTTCAAGAGTGCGAATTACTGGGATTATCTCAATCAGGATGGACAGACCGCCGGCATCGTCAATCTCCCCATGACGTATCCACCGTTCGAGGTGGATCGATTCATGGTCGCGGGTGGTCCCGGTAGTGAACAGTCCGCGTATACGCACCCGTCAGAGCTGGGAGACCAGCTTGACAATGGTGGATATACTCTTCACCCGGATAATCCAGTCACGAGTAAGGATGATCGTGCCGCAGCTGACGCGCTTGTCGATCTCATCGAGCAACGACTCACGACGTTTCGCGAACTGCTTGATGAAAACCAGGATATCGACGTCGCACACTGTACGGTCTTCTATATCAACGTGCTCCAGCACTACTTCTGGCGGGAGGAACCGACCAGGCGTGCCTGGGAACTCATCGACGAGCACATCGGGAAAATACGTGAGGAGTATCCCGACGCGACGTTGCTACTTATGTCCGACCACGGGTGTAAAGACGTCGACACCGTGTTTTATGCCAACGCCTGGCTGGAAGAGCAGGGGTATCTCGTGACTGAAACGGAAACCGCCGATCTACTAACGAGAGTAGGAGTCAACAAAAAACGCATCTCGAAACTGGCCCATCGTCTCGGAATCCATGACCTGGTCACGACTCTCGCGCCTGAGCGAGTGACACAGTCGATCCCGGAAGACGAGGAGGGATTCAAGCGAGAACAGAAGCTCGAAAAGATCGACTGGGACCGCTCGAAAGCAGTTGCGAGTGGGCAGGGACTGGTCTACGTGATCGACGACGATCCGGAGACGACCGAGCAGTTGATCGACGACCTCAAATCGTTGACTGGCCCGAACGGGAAACCGATCGCACGCGAGGTCATGCACCGCGAAGAAGCCTACGACGGTCCGTACGTCGAAGACGCGCCGGATATCGTCTTCGATCAGCGACCCGGCGTCCACACCAGCGGTGCGATCGGTTCGAATCCCGTGTTCGACGATGCCGGCCGCTGGGAGGCTGAGAACGTCCGAACAGGGCTTTTCCTGGCAGATGGGCCGCAACTCGAATCGGACACGCTCGACGGGCCGATTTCGATCACAGATATCGCTCCGACTGTGCTCGATAGCGTCGACTGTCCGATCCCGACAGATATGGACGGGCAGCCACTGGACCTCTTCGGAGGTGAGCACGAAACGTGTGAGCCGATCTCTGTCACGTCGTCGGCGGACGCGGCTCGCGAGGGCGTGCAAGATCGGCTCGAAGACCTGGGATACCTCGAATGACGGTCTGCATCACCGGCGACGTCCACCATATGTCGATGGAAACGCGCGATCAGGAGTATATGGATCGGACGGAAGTCGAAGCTGCCATCGAATACGCGGAGATCGCTGCCGAGTACGACGTGCCGGTGACGTTGTTCATCACCGGGAAAGCCGCAGTGGAAGAGCCGGATCGAGTAC
The DNA here is from genome assembly GCA_025517565.1 of Halapricum hydrolyticum. Classification (GTDB taxonomy): domain Archaea; phylum Halobacteriota; class Halobacteria; order Halobacteriales; family Haloarculaceae; genus Halapricum; species Halapricum hydrolyticum. The sequence continues at coordinate 143,049 of JAOPKD010000003.1, read as the reverse complement.
GAACGCTTGCGAATATGGACAACGTCGAGATCGGCGGCCACAACTACTGGGGCTTTACCACGCCCGTCCACAAGGGATGGCGTGCACTGGAGAAACTGACGGGGGGACGGATCGGTTCCTGGAACGGCCCGCGTTCGTTTCAGGCATACGAGATCAGGAAGACTATCGAGGCTCTGGAGGCTGTGGGTGCTGAGATCACGAGCTGGCGCGATCACGCCTATCGGCACGACGAGCATACGGCGGAGTTGCTCGCTGAGTATGGTATCACTCACTTCTCGGACGTGGTTGAGCCCGAAGGAGAAGTTCGGAAGCAGGGTGAGTTGACTGTCGTTCCGATCAATACGCCGCCGGATCACGAGTACATATATCATGCCTTCCGGACGCCTGAATTCGTTGAGGAGAGCGATTTCGAAGGACCGTTCGGTAATGAGTCATATTCAGTCAGGGAGTGGAAAAGAGAAATTTTGAGCATAGTCGATAATCTGACTGCTGTGGATGAGGTTGCAACAATTTTAGCTCATCCTGGTTGTATGGATCTCGCCGATAACCTTGAGACATTCCAGGAGCTGTGCACATCTTTTGTGAGCACAAGTGAATGTGGCTGTATGAATCAAATTCAGCCAAATATATGACTGGGCGAGATTATATTCGAGTTGGAGTTGTGGGTGGGACTCGATTACCCGGGAATGTCCGGACGCTGCTTACGAATATTCACGATCTACTGCGGGATCATTCGGTCGACTTTGACCTAGATTTAGTCGTCTCTGAGAATGTCGATACTCCTGATGGATATACACAGGTTGATCCTGGTTTCGAGACATCAAATCGGGCGATTGGCATCCTTAAGACACTCACCAAGGGGCTAGAGACGTATGCTAGAACAAACGATGTTGGTGTTTTATTTCAGGTGACAAAATTTCCGTTGCACGGTTCTGCGGCCATTCTCGCAGGACGGCGAACTTCTACTCCTGTCCTAACACGGTTCGCAGGAGATAATTTTAGAGAATTCAAATTTTCGAGTGGTCTTGACAAGATCCGTGCCTTTGGGTTGAACAACGTCATTGGTCAAATCCCTGCTCGGTGGAGTAACCAAATAATTGTCCTTGGACCTCACGGGAAACAAGAAATAGATCGACGCTCGCGTGGTGTTCCCATTCGGGAAATCCCACAGCCAATTGATCGTGATCTATTTTTGCCGGTCTCCGAGAGCCGAGAGCAAGAGCTAGCCGACCAGCTTGGGTTCTCTTCAGAAGACCTGACACTGCTCACAGTTGGAAGGCTCACAGAGCGGAAGGGAATGGAGACGGTCATCAAGACTGCCAAGACACTCTCCAATCAGGGTGTGTCTTTCCGATGGTATCTCCTTGGTGATGGTCCAATGCGGCCGGAATTAGCGGCCACGCACGGTGTGGAACCGCTTGGACGTGTTGATTATGAGGAGATGCCGGATTACTACCGAGCCACTGATCTGGTTGTTCATCCATCACTAATCGAGGGACTTCCGAACGTGCTGTTGGAAGCTGCGGCCTGCGATACACCGACTATTTCGCGGAATGTGGGAGATAGCGCGTCAGTAGCAAGTGCAACGTTTACTGATGATTCGCAGCTTCCGTCCATTATAACGCAACAACATAATCCAGTTTCGCTGGACGAACGATTTGATCTAGAGAGGTTACGTGATGCATATGCAGATGTGCTCCTTGACACGGAAGAAAACGATATATGATCGGACTGTAGACATCAAGCGCTTCTTTGAGGACCTCTCGGGGGAACGCACAGAGGCGTTCTGTGAACCACCCGTGGAACGAAGCGTAACTGAGCGTTCCGCCGAAGGTATCGATGTACTCCTGACGGAACTCTTCGAGTGTCCCGTAATGAGCGGCGACGAATCCGAGCGTGAGCGCCCAAAACAAAGCATCAGGCTCCAGATTCCCGCTATCACGCTGGACCAACCCGGTTGCGCGAGCAAGCTCGCGCAGCCGGGTATTTGGAAAGGTCGCTCTTGTGTAGCACATTGTTGATTTCAGAGCGTCGCTTGGATGGCGCGTTTGAGCGCTTTTCGGCCCGGTTTTCGGTATAACTTCCGTCGTAGTTGAAACGCTCTGAGATACTGTGTCAGCTTGTCCTTTGAGACACCTCGGTGGGGCGAGAGCCACCGTCGCACCTGCGACGCGTGGCTCTCGCAGGTGTTGACATGTACCTCGTCGTCGGCGTATTCGCCGTCGCCGTGGACGACGTATTCGCGGTCGAATGCGTCGTCCGCTTCGAGCGGTTCGTACGCCCGAAAGCCGTCGGTATAGACAGTGAGCGACTCCTGCTGGCGGTCGGCTAGCAGGAGTCGAATCGTCGATTCATCTGCGGCTTTCGCTGGGATCACGTACCGTTGGCCAGTGCCGCGGTCGGCGATGATGAAAACGGGTGGCTTGTCGCCGTTATACGAACCACGCCCTCGCGTGGATAGACCACGCGAGCGCGACGGTCGGTCGCGCTCGCGGCCTTTCTTCCCGGCAGAAACGTACACTTCGTCGATTTCGACCGGGCCAACGAGATCGAGGGAAGGCGCATCGAGCGCTCTGGTGAAGCGCTCGATGCGCCGGTGGATCGTTTTGTGTGTCACCCCGATTTCGCACTGTAATTGCCGGAGACTCGTGTTAAAGCGGAGAAACGCGTAGATCGAGAACAACTACCGTCGGAGCGCAATCTTCGAGTGAGCGAAAATTGTGCCAGTCTTGTCGTTGAACGTGCGGTCGCAATCCTTACAGAGATACCGCTGAAACTCCCCGTAGCTGCCGTTTCTGACCGTCCGGTCAGAACGGCAGCGAGGACAGGTTACACCGTCACGCCAGCGAACCTGTTGTAGCAGGTCCGCTGCGACCGATTCCGACCCAAACACATCTAGCGGAATCATTCGTGTCGGGCACCGCTGCCGCGGTGCCCTTGTCCTCTTCGACTCCGCAGCGACCGCTCAGCAGTATCCACAATCTCCTACGGATGAGCGTTCGACTAATGTCTGTCGCCCGCACACGAGTGCGCGGGCTTCCCTGACCTCATCGGTTGGGACGTAGCTTTCCGGCACTGAGTTCAACCGGACCATCCGCGCTATCTCTTTGGCGTCGATGCGATCAGTCTTCTTGTCCGACTGAGCGATCTGGTTCAGTTCCTTCGGATGGGCAACAGTCACATCCAAATGTTCCGACAGCGTACCGTGGATGTGGTAGTATTGCTGGTCACTTCGAGTGCGGCTTTAGCGCCAGCGTACCGCTGAGCGAGATCGTCAAGGTTCGCGCTTCCGACGCGAACCTCTTCGACGATCTCACCAACCTCATCCATGACTGCCACCTGTGCGTACCGTTTGTGGACATCAATTCCAAGGTACATAATCTGTTCACCCGAGACACCAGTGCGTGAAGCAGAGATGCACCTATTCAGGCTTTCCCGACTGCCGCTTTCGGCGCAGTCGGGCTGTAACGCCCATGGCTCGGCTTCCTTCACACACGGGCCAGTCAGCTGCACGTGCTCTGCGGCACGGCACGACCGTCAGTCTCTTGCGCCCATGCTTTGTGTCACGCTCTCATGGGGTAGCAACGTTTCCATCGAGTCAGCTGCGCCGACCGGCGCAGCAGCACCCGCCAGAGTGCTGTCTTGATTCTATCAAACCACTTCACTAACGTCGAGTGATGCGAGAGATCGGCCGGTTCAAGGCCGATCTCCCCGAGAATATGGTGACATCTCGCTCAGTAGGTCCAACGTTTCTCGGTAGGAATTCTCCAAGTAAACCCGCAGATAATGCAGCGATACGACGGCGTAATCGGCGAAGCCGCCACCCTCCTCGGGGGCGGCGACTTCGCCTCGGCCACCAACAACATTTTTAGCTAACTAAACGACTTGACTCGTGAAGCGGGAAATTTTCGACATAGAGCATCGGCGATTTCCCGCTTCATCTTCCTAGTTCTAACGGTCCAAACCGACGCTATCCAGCTATTCACCAGAGCCACTTCTTTCGATATGGTCAACGTTCTATCCGCTTCGCGACTGAATCGCATACAGCTCCGCATATTGCCCACCTTGATCGATCAACTCCTCGTGTTCTCCAGTTTCGACAATCTCGCCTGCATCCACCGAGTAAATACGATCCGCGTTCTTCACTGTCGAGAGCCGATGTGCGATACCGATCATCGCGTAATCACGGTCCATATTCTCGATTGACTGCTGGACCTCTTTCTCCAAATTCGAGTCAAGATCGCTCGTCGCCTCGTCTAGCACCAGCACATCGGCGTCTTTCAACAACGCCCGAGCCAGCGCCACCCGCTGACGCTGTCCACCTGACAGCCGAACGCCGTCGTCGCCCAGTTGCGTCTCGTATCCATCCGGCAGGTCACCGAAGAACTCGTCCACCTTGGCGACCCGAACCACTCTGTCGAGTTCTCCTTCAGCAACGTCTCGGTTCCCAATCGTCAGGTTGTACCGTAAGGTGTCGTTGAAAATAAACGGATCTTGCCGCACGACAGCGATTCGTGAGCGCCACTCGTCAATATCCATCTCGTAGATTGACCGACCGTTCACCCGGATCTCTCCGGAGTCCGGTTCGTACATTCGAAGCAAAAGTGAGACAATCGTCGACTTCCCGGCCCCGGACTGGCCGACGAACCCGACGAACTCGCCTTTTTCGAACTCGAAGGACACACCTGAGATGGCCTCTTCTTCTTGTCCCTCATAGGAGAAGCACACATCGTCGAACTCAACTGTCCGAATCTCGTCTGGAGTGGGTTCCGATTTGTCCGTCGGCTCGGTATTACGCTCAAGTTCATCAATGAATTTCTGTGTCCGGACCAAGTGAGGCAGATTGTTCTCGATCCTGTAGAGTTTCGAGTTCAAGTTGCTCGCTTTCGGCCCAAGTCGGAACATCGCGAACAGGAACACACCGAGCGAACCAAGCGAGAGGTTCGCGAATGTCAGTGCGACATAAATCAGCACAAACACCGATACCGCAGTCAGCAGATTGTAGAAGTTCTTGATCGCCTGCTCGTTACGTCGCAGCGTGACAAGCGAACCAGCGTATTGATTCACTGCATCAGTGAAATCATCAAAAAGTTCGCTCTTCAGTCCGAACAGCTTGGTATCACGGATCCCCTGTGTCCCGGCCTGCGCAGCCTGCTGGACCCGCTCGTTGGCATCTGCAACCTCGTCTCCAAGGTCGTACCCTGGTTCGATAACAAACCGGAACAACACCGCAAAACCGCCGAGAAACACCAGTGCGAAGAGGGTAAGAAGCGGTGCAATGACTAGCGCAACTAGGAGGTACATCAGTGTCAAGAACCCCTGTTCGATGAAGTCAATCACATGTCGGATCGTCCGTCCTGCGTATTCGGACTGCGTGACGATCGCATTCAGTATATCATCAGACCCCTCTTGGTCGAAGTACTCAATCCGCGCATCAAGTGCATGATCGAACGACTCTCGCTGCAAGAATCGCGTGTAATCGATCGAGAGCGCGCTCCGCATCCACCGCACGAAGAACGTCAGTGTCCACCGCACGGTCAGCACGGCACTCACGCCGACGATGACGAATCCCAGCGTAAACGGAATCCCAAGGAACTCGTAGGCACGGACGAACGCCAGCATAATGCCGTCGGCCTGCTGGGCCGGATCGCCAGGCGATTGCACGATCTCGACGATCGGGAGGATAAATCCGAGGCCAACCCCCTCTAGTAGCGCCGCGAAGACCCCGCCGATGATGATCGCCGCAGTGAGACGCGGCCGGTATTTCGCAACCCGGATCAGTGCCTGGAGTTGCTCGCGCCGACCGATGTCTGCTGTGTCACTCATTGATAGGTGGATTCCTCTCTCGGACTTTATACTCGTTGATTCATCGACAGCCGATAGAGTTTACCTCACGAATGGCACCAAATGTCCGCGATCTCAAACAGTACCTAGGAAAGCTCCATACGAAATCGGGACTCGATCGCGTGACCGCAGATACAGAAGTATGCTCCGCACCAAGATCTCGATCGCACCACAACAACCAGTCAACCACCGACACCCACACCCCTCACACCGAGTGAAAACTCACACCGACTCGGGGTTCTCAAGCGCTTTCACCACGATGTCGGGGTCACGAAGCAGTCGGTGCTCTAGATAACTCCCCTCACCCTGTACGCCACCAGTATGGTTGGATTCCGTCACGCCCAGAAACGCCTGTTCTTTGAGCAGCCGATACACGCGATCCTCCGAGAGCGGATCGGAGTCCACTCGATCCACGATCCGGGTATACAGATCGTAGACACGATGGGTGCGAAACGCCTCCTGTTCGGGGTTGTTCGCGGTCAGCAGCGCCAGCGCATGCAGGATGTGTTTGACGTGCGGCGTCGTCCCGCTGACGAGTTTCTGGAAGCGGTTGATCTCGGCCTGCTGGACGGCGTCGTCGACGTGTTCGACAGACACCCGATCTAGCCCCTGCTTTTCGACAAGTCGACCGGCCTCGTAGAGCGTGTCCACGGCCTTGTGTGCGTCCCCGTGCGCTTTCGCAGCAAGCGCAGCAACCTTTGGAATGACGTCGCCATCGAGGACGCCGTCCGCAAACGCGTCAGTTCGATGCTCCAAGATGGCACGGAGCTGCCCGGCGTCGTACGGATCGAAGATCAGTTTGTTGTCCTGGAGGCTCGAATCGATCCGTTCGTTGAGTCGCTCCCGGTACTCGATCTTGTTGCTGATACAGATTGCCCCGACGTGAGCGTCCACTTTGCCACTTTCGCGGGCACGCGAGAGGCTCCGGAGCAGTTCGTCGTCGTCGAGTTTGTCGATCTCGTCGAGGATAACCACGAACACGTCAACGCGGAACTCGTCAAGAAGCTCCCAGACGATGTCACGGTAATCAGCCGCGGCAATCCCGACCCGCGGAACGTCTCGGTCCGTATCGAGCCCGGAGACGAGTTCCCGGGCCATCTCGCGACTGGCTTTCGCCTCCGTCTGGTAGTCCGAGCAGTCGACGTACGCGTACTCCAGTGACACGTCGTTCGTTCGCACCGTCTCGTGTGCTTCCCAGACACCTCGTAACGAGTGACTTCCCCGTTCCCGTCTTGCCGTAGATGATCGTCGTCTCCGGCGGACCCCCGACTGTGGCCGGACCGAGCGCCGCCCCGATCGCCTCGACCTCCTCGTCACGACCGACGACGCGTTCGAGATCGGGAACGTGACCCACCCGTAGCAGAATACACTCGTTGCGAGGGGTGTGTCTGTGCTTATCAGAGGTGCCACCAGCACTAAGACAGTACAGATACTAATAGTATCCATGGATAAGGATAGTATCCAAAAAGGGACGACAGTGTCACTGTCGATTCCGGTCACCCACCCGGAGCTGTTCAGCCATCGTGCCACGGCGGAGCTCCTGGCAGTGCTTTCGGACAACCCGTACACGGGATTCGGCATCCGGGAGTTGAGTCGGATGATCGACTACACGCACCGAAGCGTCTCCCAGGCCGTCGCGGATCTGGAAGCTGTCGATCTCGTCACGACCGAACGAGAGGGACCGAAGAAGCTCGTCCGAATCAACAGCGATCGGCTCGAAACGCCGGACGATCCGGTCCTGTCGATCCCACATAGTGATTACTGTACGTCTGTTCCGGGTCGACCGCACTACTTCGTGCGGTCGTACCGGTAAATCGGTACAGTAATCACTATCAGTCCGAATTCCACCGGCCGGTCCGTGATCTCCAAAGCGGACTCCGAACCGAACTGGAAGACGTCCGCGGTATCGTCCTGTTCGGTAGTGTCGCCCGCGGTGACGCCGATCGACAGAGCGACGTCGACTGTTTCGTCCTCGTCGAGGAGCAGCAGGCACTCGGGCAACAGACAGCCTATGACATCGTCGAGTCGCTCCAGAATCGGCGGTACGACGGCGATCGGTACACGTTTCACGTCCTCGTCGAGTCAGTCGAGACAACATCCCAGTACGGAGATCGATTGCGGGAGATCTTCGCGGAGGGCCTCACCCTTTTCGAGACGGAGACACTCCGGAACGTGAAACAGGAGGTGCTCACCGATGGATGACAGCCACGTGGAAGACGCGCTCGAGAGAGCCGAACGGACGTTTCGAGAGACACGCGGGCAGACCAGCGAGACGGGACTCGACACCAACGACGAGTCGCTTGTCCGACTCCGAAAGCCGTGTCGACTCCTCGACGCTGCGCGGACACTCCGGCAACGAAACGGCTACTACACTGCGTGATAAAGCACCTGTAGCTGACGACGGCAACGAAACGGCTACTACACTGCGTGATAAAGCACCTGTAGCTGACGACGGCAACGAAACGGCTACTACACTGCGTGATAAAGCACCTGTAGCTGACGACCAGCACCGGCAAAGACTGAAGACCACTGCACTGGTACGGTATACCATGTCAGAGCAGATGAATACCGTTGTCTCGGGTGACGAGTCGGAGATCCACGACGAGCCCCACATTCGAGGCCGGCGAATCAGCGTGAGTCACATCCACGCGCTGGTCGAAGAGCGCGGCCTCGACGCGCAAACAGTTGCGGACCGCTTTGATCTAACGGCCTCTGAAGTCTACTATGCACTGGCGTACTATCACGACCATCCTGAAGAGATGCGGGCAGTCGAAGAACGCCGTCGCGAGCTGCACGAAGCCGGAAAAGACGACCCGAGAACCATTACCGGCCCAGAGGACCTCCCAGAATCGTAGTTATGGAGGTGTCGTTTCTTCTTGACGAGAACATCGCGGCTCCGCTGGCTGACCTTACACATTGATCGACAGATTCAAGCCCGTTCGTAAGGAATTCTTACGCAAGAGGATAGTATGGCATCTGACGAACCTGCGATGACGACAGTAACCTCGAAAGGACAAGTAACGATTCCGAGCAGCCTGCGCGAGCAGTTTGGGCTGGAACAGGGAACGAAACTGATGGTCGTTCCGACAGAGTACGGACTTGTACTGAAGAAAGTTGACCTCCCGTCGGTCGAAGAGTTTCAACAGCGAGTCGAACAGCGCGCAGAAACAGTCGATGTCTCACTCGAAGAAGTCACACAGCTCGTCCACGAGGCACGGAGCGAGAATGAATGAGAGCAGTACTTGACACGAACGTTCTCATTTCGGGTGTGATTGCAACCGGTGTCCCACACGAGCTCCTTGTCAAGGGGTTCAACCACGAATATCAAATTGTCGTGTCTATCGAAACCCTGGCTGAGTTCCGTGATACCCTTCTCAAATATCCTGAGCGGTTCCATATGACTGAAGACGAAGTGCAAGAGGAAGTCGAAACGATTCGGTACTTTGCTGAGTTCGTGACCCCACAGGAAGACATCACGGCTGTTGAAGATGATCCGGACGACGACAAATTCCTTGAGGCAGCAGTAGCTGGCGATGTTGACTATCTCGTTTCCGGTGATGGACATCTGCTCTCGCTAGACACATTCCGCGGCGTCGATATCGTTGAACCGAGAACCTTCTACGAAAGACTCGACGCCTCATAGCTTCTCTGTCTCCGCCAATTCGTCCCCTCACCAGTTGCCGCAAGACCTACGGGACGGGACTCGACACCAACGACGAGTCGCTTGTCCAACTCCGAAAGGCGTGTCGACTCCTCGACTGGCCGGAACAGTCCACCAGCACGTCTTGGAGGTCGGGACAGTCACACACAGTTTGAGAATCCCCGCTAGAACCGACGTTTTTGTATACGTTGCACACATAGTAAACGGTATGGGGACGATTTCCGCACGCGTACCTGACGATCTGGAGCGTGAACTCGAGGCGTATCTCGAAGACGAGAACCTCGACCGGAGTACAGCCGTCCGCAAACTGCTCGCCGAGGGACTCACCGAGTGGCGTCACGAGCAGGCACTCGAGCAGCTGCAAGCGGGAACCGTCTCGTTCACGCGCGCATCCGAGATCGCGGGGATGTCCGTCTGGGAGTTCGCCCAGCTCGCGAAAGACCACGATATCACGTGGGTGAGCGACGAGCACCTCGACGCCGACTTGGAGCAGCTTTGAATGTGGGTCTTCGACGCGACGCCGCTGATCTACCTCGCGAAGGTCGACCGACTAGGGCTCGTCGATGACCTCGCTGACCGGTGTGTCGTCCCCGAGCGCGTCTATGACGAAGTTGTGACGACCGGCCTCGAGGCAGGCTACCCGGATGCCCGTCGTATCGAGCGTGGCGTCGAAGGCGATAGCTTCGACGTCGTCACGGTCGAGTCCACGCCGTTGCTGTCACGCCTCCAGCGACAGAGCAACCTCAGTGACGCGGACGCCGCTGTGCTCGCCTGCGCCGACACACACGATGGCATCGCCGTGATGGATGAAGCGTACGGTCGTGACGTTGCAGCGGCCGAGACGATCACAACCAGAGGGACGGCATACATCGTACTCAGACTCACACAACAGGGATCGATCCGTGTCGAGGAGGCTCGAACAGTGATCGATTCGATGATCGACGAGGGATGGTATTGCGCACCGGACGTCTACGCGAAAATTCTACAAAAACTCGATTCGCTTGCCGAGCAGTGACTGTTCCGTCAACGTCCCGTAACCCCCGGGTCACGTGGTTCGAGAATTACCCCTGCCGATTTGTCGTCGATCCGCGGAACGGCTGAGCGACAATTCTTTGCGTACCACCTACGTACCACGACGTATGAGCACGGACGCGGACGACAACGGCGACGGGGAGATGGTGAAGTTGAACGTGAAGGTGCCAAAGCGCCTGCTCGAAGAGATTGACGAACTGGCGGAGGAGCTGGATTACACCAATCGCTCGGAGTTTGTCCGTGAGGTGCTGCGCGATACCACAGAGCCGATTCTGACGCCCGGAGCGCAGGAAGGCGTCTCCGAGGGCTACGCGGACGTGGTAGCGGGACGGACGATGTCCACGGACGAGGCTCGCGAACGCCTCGGCATCGACAAAGACTGAGGGCTGAACGGTGGTTCACGAAGTCGTTCTGACGGAGACAGTGGTCGAAACGCTGGAACAGTTTGAGACGGACGACGCAGAGCGGATCATCACCAAGCTGGAGGACATCGGTGACTTCCCGGACCACTTTCTGGACCGGCTGAAGAACCATCCTGGCTATAGGCTCCGTGTCGGCGACTTTCGCGTGCTGATCGATTGGGACAAGGACAACGAAGTGATCTACGCCATCGACGCCTTCGAGCGGAGGAAGGAGTACCGCGAGCTCGGGAAGTACCGTGAAGTATGGGGGTCGTAGCGGGACGACGACTGAGCCTTAGAACCGACGCCGTCGACGTTGCCGATCTGGAGACGATCCGCCCGGAAGTGGGAGCAACAGCGCTCACAGACGGGACAGTACTCGTCGGTGACCGATCGACGGTGGACACGTATCGCAAGCGGTTCGCACGCGAACGAGCGGACGATGACACGCACAGCGACCGGATGGAACAATTCGATGCGATCCTCGAACGGCTCGATGCCAAGGTATGACGGTTCCGGACGACATCGAGATCAGGATTGTGGAGAAAGCCGCGCACGTCGAGGAAGCGATCTCTGTGCTTGCCGAAAAGCGAGCGCTCGACCCGGAAACCTATCGAACCGATCGGGACAACGCGCGATCGTCGAGCGGGAGTTCCAAACCGCAATCGAAGCCTGTATCGACATTGCGGGGCTCTTGATTCGCACACTCGATGCAGATGCCCTGAGACCTACGCCGAGCGGTTCGCCACCCTTTCCGAGCTGGGTGTTCTTTCGTCGGAAACAAGTGACAAGATGCAACAGGCCGCCGGGTTTCGAACATCCTCGTCTACCAATACGGGAACGATATCGATGACACAGAAGTGTACGAACACCTGCAAACTGAACTTCCAGTGCTCGTGATGTTTCTTCAGGAAGTGAAGGAACACCTCGAAGACGCATAGTCACACTGTTTGTAGCCACGACCCGCAGGCCTTTCCTATCCACATCACCCTGCATTGACACACGATGGCTGAGACGGACCTCACTGGCCGAACAATACTGATCACTGGCGGAGCCGGGTTCATCGGCAGCCACATCGCCGACGCCCTCACCACAGACAACGACGTCACCGTTCTCGACGACCTCTCGTCAGGCTCACGCGAGAACGTCCCGGACGGCGCAACGTTCATCGAAGGCGACGTCCGGGACGACGACACCCTCAAAAACGCGGCAGCAGACGCAGACGTGATCTTCCACGAGGCCGCGATCGTCAGCGTCCAGCAATCGATCGACCAGCCCCAACGCTGCCAGGACGTCAACCTCACCGGGACGCTCGCCGTCCTCGAAGCAGCACGCCGGGAAGACGCCCGCGTCGTCTTCGCGTCCAGCGCCGCGATCTACGGCGAGCCGACGGGCGTCCCGATCGACGAGGCCGAACCGACAGCACCCGCCTCACCGTACGGCATCGACAAATGTGCGGCCGACCAGTACGTGCGCACCTATCACGACCTCTACGGACTCGACACGGTCGCACTCCGGTATTTCAACGTCTACGGGCCCGGACAGACCGGCGGCGACTACAGCGGCGTGATCAGCATCTTCCGCGAGCAAGCCCTGACTGGCGACCCGATCACCGTCGATGGCGACGGCTCGCAGACGCGGGATTTCGTCCACGTCGAGGACGTCGTCCGCGCGAACCTCCTCGCCGCGACCACGGACGCCGTCGGAACCGCCTACAATATCGGCACGGGCACGGAGACGTCGATCCAGACGCTCGCCGAGACCGTCCAGTCGATCGCGGACACCGACTCGCCGATCGTCCACGGCGAGCCCCGGCCCGGCGACATCGACCGCAGCTGTGCCGACGTGACGCGTGCCCGGGAGCAACTCGGCTACGAACCGAAGATATCCCTCGAAGAAGGACTGCGGACGCTGTTTTGAGCGTCCGAAAGACTGCCATCAAACTCGCACTTCTATCGGATCAGGGCGCAGCAGCTGCCGTGTCGTTCCCCTCTGGATCAAACGGAAGGTTGATCACGAGTTTGTCGAACCAGACGACTGGGCGCTTGCTCTGGCCGTCTTCTTCGAAGAAGATGATACCGAGTTGGGCAAGCCGACTGAGTTCCTCGTGGACGTTCTTCACGTCCCGGTCAACGACCCGTGCTGTCTCGTTAATGCTGGATGGCTCTTCCCGACGAATGGCCTCGATCAGATCGAGTACACGCGGCGTCAGCGTCTCCATAAGGTCGTCGTAGCTCGTGAACGAGAGCGTCGGTAGAGAATCCACCGCGTCGCCCCGTTCGAGCGCCTCGATCCCGTCGATGACGTCATCGTGGAACTCACTGGATGATTTCACCGTTACGACGAGGGTTGATTCGGACCGAAGCTGTTCGCGTTCCATTGGGTGCAGCGGCGGTGTGGTATCGTGCATGGATATCACCGTAGTGTAGTGGTCTCACGTGACATCGAACTCGGATTTCGGGATCTCGCTCCAGAACCGTTCCCAGAGTTCGACCATCCCGGGGAACGTGATGATGTCTGGTTCGGGGTCCGGTGCGACGTGCAGTTCGTGGCCTTTGGTGTCCTCGTGCGAGTTGTCGTACCGACGAATCGTCCCATCTGCAAGTGTGCGGGGAGGATCCGGCTCTGTCGCGCCGTAGTGAAGCTTGCAGGCCCACCCCGACGGGTATACGTCACGATCTGTCCGCATGCAGAACACACGGACGATAGTCCCGTCAGGGTACTTCCTCCCCTCGCTCACCCTATCAAGATCATCGCCGGTCAGTGAGGCCATCCTCGTCTATTGGTACGCATACCAATACAATAAGTCTATTGGTTAGTGGACCAATGGTCGGAGCCACGCCGCTTCCAGACCGACAGCCACAGAACATTTTTGCCGTGAACGCGCGAACCATCGCGTATGCCGAACGAACGTGACGTGATGCTGGATACCGTCAGAGAGGGAGTCTGTTCTGATCCGGCGGTCGAATTCGCGCTCGCGTTCGGTTCGTACGTCGACGGCAATCCCACAGAAGGCTCCGATCTCGATCTGGCGATCAAATTCGTCGATCGGCTGTCGGCTGGCGAGCGGTTCCGGAAGCGATATCAGCTCTCCGGGCACGCACAGGATCCCGACGCGCCGTTCGTCGATATTTCCGATGTCGAAGAACTCCCTCTGAAAGTCGCATACAAAGCGGTCACCGGGGAGTTCGTCTGTGGTGACGACAGCCGGTTTCGAGACTACAGGGTGCGTATCGAACGCAGATACGAAGAGGAGTCCGATCGGATCGACGGACGGCAGCGCGAAGTGATCGACCGGATCGCCGAGGAGGGACTCCATGGCTGACGCCGACGTCGTTGCGATCAAGCCGGGACACATCGAGCGATGAATTGACTTCCTCTCCCGTGTAGAGTGATCCAATTGTAACCTGTAAACTACCCCTCCCTACTCCCTCGGCGTAAACGCCTCAGTTCTTGAGGGAGGGGCTTTGATGTGGACTCCCGGCAATCACCTATCAAACCGATTGATAGCCGTTGCCGTTCAGCGTCCCACCAGTTATACGCACGTCTACTGGTGCGTCTGCGCTCCCCGACATGGGCGAGGAACGCAGGCTATGTGTCCGCTTGCGCATATACCGCAACGCGATATTCTTCGCACCATTATAATCCGCATTGACCTCGTAGCCGCATTTCAGGCACTTGAACTGCTCACCGTCACGATTATCCTCATGCGTGAAGCCACAATCAGTGCGTGAACAGCGTTGACTCGTATGGTCTGGGTCAACCTGTTCAACCGCGACACCCTGTTCTGGAGCTTTGTACTCAACGTACTCGACAAGCCGACGAAACGCCCACATATGATGCCAGTCAGCGTGTGGAAGGCGCTCTCGGATATCGGTCAAATCCTCGAACACGATTACATCACAGTCGTGGGCAACCGCTTCGTCAACGATTTCGTTGGCGACAGTGTGGATGTACTGTTTCCGCCATGCACGCTCACGCTTTCCAAGCCGGAGTAATGCGTTGTGGGCGGCTTGGGTGCCACGCTGTTGCATCTCTGCCCGACGTTTTTCGAACTCGTGAATCCAGTGGTCGTACTCGTCACCGCTCCAGAACGTGCCGGTTGAGGCGACGGCGAGACTGTTCACGCCGAGGTCGATACCGAGGACTGTTTGGTGCCCGGTATCGTCCGAAACCTCGATTTCAACAGCCTCGCCATCGTCGTCCACTTTCCGTGTTGTGACGTGGAAATAGAACTCGTTGCTGGCTTGGTCGTACTGGAGTGTACTCGTCCGAAACTCGTAGTCTTCAGACAAGACGTATTCCTCGTAGGGTGTTGGACTGTCTGCCGGCAGTTCAAACTCGAACTCGACTCGTCCGTTGACTGTGGCGAGTGAAATTTTGTTCCGGTAGAACGTCGCACTTCGTTTGTCAAACACGATACTCCACGAGGTGAACTCCGGCTTGTTCGTCCGTTTACCCTTTTTCCAGCGGTCTACTCCGCTGTCAACAGCGTGGACGGCACGCCGGATGGCTTCTTGGACGAGATTCGCATTGAGGTCTGTTTCATCCTTGAGTCGGTCGTAGAGCGCGTCTCTCGCTTTGCTGTTTGACGTAACACAGTTCTTGTAACTGGTGTTGTCCCAGCAGTAGTCACTGGCTTGGTTCGCACAGTAGCGGAATTGGTCTGCGGTTTCATGGAGGTCATCATGGTACTCGTCGGGGACGACGAGTTTGACCGGTGCAGTACGTCGGACCTCCATAATTCAGATGTGTTCTTGTGGGTCCTTAATAATTGGGAGTCAGACTGGTATAGTAGCGTGGGTTGGTTGTCTATGGTGTCGGCTTCCTCTCCGGCCTACTCGTTCGCTTCGCTCACTCCTTGAGGCCGGAGGCTCCGCCTTGTAACCGCTGAATATTAGGGAGAGCCAATGAGTAGTGCTGACGGGAGTACAGCCGAGGAGTACGGATCAGTCGAGATCGACGACCGTGGTCGCTTGACTTCTTCCCGCGCTGAAGTGCGAGACTTTTTCCTCGGTTATCCGTAAGCTCTGGCTCACATCGCGTCGCCGGTATCGACCGGCACGCGTGTCAATCCCAGCGTTCGGAAGTCGTCTTCGAACGCGAAGATGTACTCGATATCGAATTCGTCGCTGAGGACTGCATTGAGGTGGTCGACGAACGAAATCTGCTGATCATCATACGCAGTGAACTGCTCGACAGTTCGTTCGAACAGCGAAGCAGTGACCTCAAGGACGTTGAACGTCGACGACGCCCGGATCGTTCGGAGTGCCTCGGCAGCTGCGCGGTGACCGACACCGTACAGCAATGTCGTCGCCGTCTCTGAGAGCACGTATCTGCTCGTGAAGATCGGCCCATAGGGCAGATTTCGATCCCGAATCCCGTCTATCACGCTCGTCGCGCGGTCGTGATGTACATCGTCTGCGTCGAACAGCGCCACGAACGCGTTCGTATCGACGAACAGCGGCCGCGGCTCGCTCACGAGTCAGCCCCGTAGAGAAGATCGTCGACCTGCTCGGAGAGGTTCTCACGTCCCGAGGAGATCACTGGACGGTCGACGAAGATCGGATCGTCGGGATCGACCGGATTCGGATCGGCGTCTTCGCGCCGCCAGTAGACGATGCGCCCGGACGTTTTCCGACGTCCGACCCGGCCCTGATCGTGCAGCCGATCGAGTTTCCGACGGGCGGAGTCCCGCGAACAACCGGTGACAGTGGCGACGTCACCGGACGTGACGACGGGGCCGTCAACTGTTTCGAACACCTCGAGTACGTCTGCAAGCGTGACCTGCTCGGTGAACTGCCCCTTCTCGTCACGGTTTTTGCTCATACGAGAACGTCCGGCATCGATGCGGAAATTCCTTACGCTGTATCCAGTATGGGAAAGCTGTGCCGTTCGATACACCCGTCCAGATTTGCCGGATGACAGTAGACAGAAGCTTACAGCTGAGAAACCCGACGAGAAGTAGAAAAGAGATATTCACCAACACCAACAAGACAGCGGTGAGAGCTATGAGAACATCAGCTATATCGTTGGTAGCTGACAGCACCTAGTCTCGACCCAGAACAGTTTCCACCAGGTCACCCAGCACCTTCCAGATCTGTCGGATGACGATCGCGACGTCGACCCGGAACGACTGCCGTCGGATGTACTCCACGTCGTAGCGGAGCTTCTGTTCCGGTTCGTGGCCCGTCACGTCGTTGATCTGGGCCAGTCCAGTCAATCCAGGCCGGACGAACCAGCGACGACGCCAGTCCGTGACGCCTTCTTCGCGTTCGATATCTTCGTCGAGTTCCGGGCGCTCGGGGCGCGGCCCGACGACGCTCATGTCGCCGACGAGAATCGACCACAGCTGCGGGATCTCGTCGAAGTGAGTCTTGCGAAGGATCCGACCGACACGAGTTACGCGCGGGTCGCGCCCGCCGGCGTCCTCTTCACTCAGCTTCACGCCGGTCTTGGATTCCGCGTCCGGAATCATACTCCGGAACTTGTACACGGTGAAGGTCTCGCCGAACTCCGCGGTTCGTTCCTGGCTGTAGAACACGGGCCCGGGACTGTCGAGCTTGATCGCCACGGCGATCAGGGCCAGCAACGGCGACGCCACCAGCAGTCCGAACCCGGCGAACGCGACGTCGAAGGCGCGCTTGACGACCCGATCCTGCCAGTCCCAGGGCTCGACGTCGATGTCGAGGATCTCCTGGCCGGGCGTGTCCGAGACGAGGACGGTATCGGCCTTCTCGCGGTGGATCTTCGCGTCGACGCCGAACTCGTGGCAAGTCGCGAGTACGCCGAAGAACTCCTCGCGATCGGTCTCGTTGAACGCGAAGACGGCGGTGTCGACGTCGTAATCGACGAATATCGACTCGAGCCGGGAGAGCCCGCCGAGATACGACACGTTGACCCCGGCGGCCGGTCGCTCGCGGACGAGCCCGGCACCGTCGGTCGCCGCAACGGCCATCCCGTCGTCGTCACCGTTCCCGGTCGAGTAGGGCGTCGGCGGCGCGACATAGCCGACGATGGGCGCGTCGATCGCCGAGGTAATGCGACCGATCTCGACGGGATCGTCGCCGATGATGAGCGCGCGCTCGGGGTCGTCGGTCGGCCGGTGGCGGATCGCCACGAGCCACAGCGGGATCGCGATCGCGAGGAGCCCGAAGGTGACCAGCAGCGTCGCCCGCGGCACGCGCGAGGAGTGATCGAAGTACCCGACCGTCGCCAGCCCTAGCCCGGCCACGAAGACGCGACGCTCGGCCCGGAAGATCGTGTTCAGGATGCGACGCGGCCGGGGCTTGTACAGCGGGGCGAGCAACGCCGTCACGATGCCCGTCACGAGGACGAGCCGGAACACCAGGTCCTCGCCCGACAGCACCACTGGTCGCAGTCGCTCGGCGACTGGAACCGTCGACACCACGACGTTCTGGACGCCCTCGGTATTGGCCACGAGCACCGCCGCTACTGTGAGCAACGCCACGCCAGCCCCACTCACGGCCCGATACCGGTGACCGGTAACCATCTGGACGTGTGTTACATCGAATCGACAATAAAACTACCCGTTCGTCGACCAGGTATCTGCCCGCCAGATCGGTTGAACTGAGTGTTCAATCATGTAAGACTTAATAACCATAATATTCGTGTCACTGGTTACGGACGGTTCGTGTCACGAAACCCCGACGCGACGCAGAGACCGAAATCAGCGCCCGAGCAGCGCGAACACACCGACGAGCGAATCCACGGCACCCAGAAACCCGTCGGGGTCGACAAGGATCCCGCCTGCGATCGCCAACAGACCGAGCGCGAGACACACGCCCCAGAAGGAGACGCGCTCGACGAGTCGCATGAGCGCGTCGATAGTCGCGTAGCCGACAGTCGCGGCCGCGCCGAGCGCGACCGCCGCGGCCAGCAGCGTCACGTCGCCGAGACCGGTATCCGCGAACGCGAGCAGGCCGCCACCGACCGCGGCCGGGATCGACAGCAGAAACGACAATCGGAACGACGTCGGCCCGTCGTACCCGCGCAGCAGCAACGCGCCGGCGGTCACGCCCGATCGAGAGACGCCGGGCAGAATCGCCAGTCCCTGCAGCGCGCCGACCAGAACCGCGTCGGGCCCGCGGGGCTTGGGCCGGGCCTCGCCTTCGACAGAACCGGAGAGGAGCTGGAAGAGCCCGGTCGCCACGAGCAACACGCCGACAAGCACGACGAGCGTCCCGCCCGTGACCGACGACACAACCGCATCCAGCGTCGCGTAGGCCGCGATCCCGACGACCCCGGAGACCAGCGTCCCGGCCGCGAGAAACGTGACCAGCGCCTGTTCGCCCTCGAAAGCCCGGCTCGGACGCCAGGCCGGCACCAGTTCGAGCACGTCGCGCAGCTCGTGGCGGTAATAGGCCGTCGCCGACAGCGCGGTCCCCAGGTGCAAGAACAGCGCGAACGCGACGGCGTCGTCCGGCGAGCGCCCGAGCGCCGACAGCGCGATCGCGAGATTGCCCTCACTCGATATCGGGAGCCACTCGAAGATCCCCTGGAGCGTGCCGACGACGAGCGCCACGACGATCGACCAGTCCATGTCTACAGCCGATAGGCGGACCGGAATGGGTGTTCCGATTCGACTGCCGGAGGCCGGCCGAGACACGATCCGCCGAAGCAGAGTCCGAGAGACCGTCCTTCAGGGTGCTCAGCGACACAGATGCAGAGATCGCAGCAGCCCAAAAGCCCCCTGGCGACACAGAGACCGCCGCAGTCCACCCACGTAGCGTGATCGACCAGCCACCGGGGCGGGAATGAAAGGGGCCGCGGTCTCGACGACGGCAGCCGACGCAAGGACCGCAGCGGGCGAGGACCGCAGCGAGGCTCCCGAGTCGAGACCGCGGGGGCTTTCGGGCTGTTCCAAACATCCACAAGGTCGTCGTCAAAAGTTCCGCAGGCTGCTACGAATCAGAGGCATCGTCCGACGACGGAGACGTCCCCGAGGCATCGTCCGACGACGGAGACGTCCCCGAGGCATCGTCCGACGACGTGGACGTGCCCGAGTCGTCGTCCCCCCGGGAACGCTCGGCGGATCGATCTTCGGGGTGGTCAGACGCCCCGATGCCACGCGCATCGCGAGACCCCTGTTCACCGGGCGGCTCGGGCGGTTCGAGCGCCGCGAGCAATAACTGGACCGGCCGGGACGTCCGAAGTTCCGCCCAGGGTCGATCGACGCGCGCACCGAGAAGAAATGCGACCGCGAGGACGAGACGCAGCCAGACCCCCCCGGCCGAGAGCGTCCCGCGGACCACGCTCGCCGCAGTCGCACCGAGCAGCGCGAACAGCCCGAACAGACTCGCGTACCGGACTGGCGAGCTGCGAAAGCGCCGCCAGCCTCGCTCGACCGACCGACGGACGATCGACGTCCGGCGACCGGTCACGAGCAGGCCGATCGACTCGTCGATCGCGGTCAGGAACGGACGGACGGTCACCGTCTCCCGGAGGTCGATGACGACGACATCCGGCTCGGGCTCGGCCGTCAGCCACCGATAGAGCCACGACGACCGCACCCAGCGCTCGACCGCCGACAGCCCCGACAGCGCGCGAGACCCGCCTACGAGCTCCCCGAGTCGCCGACTGACCGCACGCCCGGCCTGTCCGAGCGTCGATCGCTCCAGCCACGACCGAACGGTCCGGCCCCGAGCACGGAGTCGATCCGCCCGGTCTCGAGCGAGCGACGACAGCGTCGACACGACGGTAGACCCGGACAGGAAGCGGTCGAGGCCCTGTCTGATCCGCGAAGCGGATAGCGCTCGGTCGATGCGATCGTCAACGCTCATCTAGATGTCCGTCACCGTGCCCCGGACAGTGATCGTCCGGAAGTCGAGCGTAATTGTATCGCCCTCCTTGAGCGACTGGGCGTGGAACTGGTAGCCGTCCGGCGTCTCACGGACGGTCGCGTCGACAGTGAGATAGACGTCCTCGTTGCGCGGGTGGGTTCGCTCGAAGATCTCGCCGCTCTCGCTGGTGAGGATGATCGACGCCGGCTCTGTCCGCTTGTCGACGATTTCGGCCGTCGTCTTGCCCATCGATTCTTCGATCATGCCGACTTCGATCCCGTCAGCGAACTCGGGTTCGACGTCCGCGACTTTCACGGAGATCGTCGCGGTGGTCACCGAGCCGTTCGGGACGTAGGCGTCGCGTCCGATGACCTCTCCGGAGAGGCGATAGGCGTCCGTCTCGAAGGGAATCGTCGAGCCGAGCGTGACGCGATCGGCCCCGAAGTACGCGCCGGAGTCACGCGTCACTGTCTGCAGGTCCATCCCCAGGAGGACTCGACGAGTGCTGTCGTCACCGGTCGGGTAGACGTCCATCGTCTGGACGCTGGCGATGGACTGCCCGCCGAACTCGAAGATGTCGCCGATCTCGATCGTGTCCGCGACGGTGTTCGACACGGTCGTCTCGAGAGCGACCTTCGTGGTGTTCGTCTCGGCTGGTTCGCCGATCGTCTCGATCGTCCCGCTGAAGGAGTACTCGGCCGTCCGGAACGGGATCGACGTACCGATCGAGAGCTGATCCGGACCGAAGTAGCGATCCCCGTCCTGAATCACCGTATCGAGCGAGAGGTCCACGTAGAGGCGGCGCTGACCGTTGGACGGACCCGGATACTGGGTGACCGAGTCGATCGTCGCGACGGTCGCGGGACCGAGATCGTACGTATCCCCGGCTTCCAACTGCGTCGCGACTTCTCCCGAAACGGTCGTCACGACCGACACCTCAGCCGTTTCCGTCTGGATCTCGGCGTCGTCGCCGATCGCCTTGATCGTTCCGGACAGGCCGTATTCACCGAAGTCCAGCGACAACGACTGTCCGAGCTTGACCGACTGGTCGCCGAACGTGAGATCGCCCGACTGGCGTAACGTCTCGACCGAGATCGTGGCGGTGGCACGCCGGTTCGCCGAGTCGCCGTTGGGCCCGATGTAGACGGTCTCGACGGTCGCGCCCTCGCGACCGGCGTAGGTCACGGTATCTCCGCTCTGGAGTCGCTGCGCTGCCGTCGAGGACAGCGTGCCGTCGAGTCGAACCTGTCGGGTGACGGTATCGAGCGCCGCACCCTCGGTGTCGAGTCGGGTAATCGTCCCGCTCGCGGTGTATGCCGCGGTTTCGAGCGTGAACTGGCCGCCCTGTCGGACGCCGTCACCGCGATAGCGGAACGGCTCGCCGTCCTCGCCGAGCGAGCCGTTGATACGAACCCGAGC
This sequence comes from Halapricum hydrolyticum, assembly GCA_025517565.1. Classification (GTDB taxonomy): domain Archaea; phylum Halobacteriota; class Halobacteria; order Halobacteriales; family Haloarculaceae; genus Halapricum; species Halapricum hydrolyticum. Next base: position 120,889 of record JAOPKD010000003.1, on the reverse strand, counting down.
GGTTACGGAGACGTTCGTGCCGGCGGCGGGCCCGACGTGGACGTCGGTCACGGTGACATTGCGCGCGTTAGGCGGGTTCATCACGTCGCCATCGGTGATCTGTTCGGCGACAAACGGCTGCTGCTCGCCGAGATCGATCGTCGCGTATCGCTCGGCCGTCTCTGCCTCGGTCGCGAACGGATTGAGCAACGCGACGCCAGCGATCAGGACCGCGAGAACCAGAAGTACGACCAGTGCGTCGATGACGTTGACGACGCCGAACAGCCTCCCCTCGTCGTCGATCAACTCCACGACTGACCACCGTCCAGATACATACAGTGTGGTTCCCGGTGGCGATGTAAAAGATTACGATAACTCTATATTACGTGAGGAATCGTCCACGGTCACTCCAGTCCAAACGGCGCCGAGATATCCGACCGTGCGCCCTCGTAGATACGAACGTCCGCGAGCCGGCCCGCGTAGCCGTGGCGGGACGGCGTCGAGTACCGGTTCCCGAACCGCACTGACTCGCCCCACTCGAGCGACCCGACGGAAACGTCGTCCTGTGCCACCTGTGCCCCGTCGACGTAGATCGTTCGCGTCGTTCCATCGAACGTGACTGCAACGTGCGTCCACGCGTCTGTCTCGACGCCACTCCCGACGACCCGGCCGCCGCCAGCGCCGGGCAATCGGAAGCTGATCCGGCCGTTCTGTTCGAAGATCAGGATGCTGCCGTTTTCCGCCCGAACGACGTCCCGGTAGTCGTTCTCCCCGGAGACGTCAAGTGCCGTCGGACGCGCCCAGAGACCGAGCGTAAACTCCTGGAGCGAGTCGATCGGAGCCTCGACATACTCCTCGGCCTGGCCCTCGAAGGACAGCGCCGCCCCTTCGCGACCGTCAGCCCACTCCGCCCCGTGGACGCGGCCGTGGTGGCCACCTGCGCGGTCGTAGGCCCACTCGCCGGATCCCTCGTCGAACGACCAGCGTGCGTACGCATCGCCGTCGAATTCGGATCGGAGCCGCCCGGCCCGAACGTCCGCAGCCGAGACTTCCACCGTGCCGTCCGGCGCGTCGTAGGTCCCGGGCAGCGGGATCGTCGCCTGATAGACGCCGTGTTCACCGGTCGAGACGTCCAGGCCGACCGATCGCGTTTGCGCGCCGATCTCGACGTCGCCCTCGATGCGCACGTCCTCTTGCGCCGGTGCCGGACCGGTCACGCGCGCACCCGGAACCAGCGTGTACACTCGCCGGGAGTCGTCAGCAGTTGCCCACACGGCCCGGTAGTGGTCGGTCTCGATCCCCAGGTTCTCGCTCCAGAGTCGCTCGTAGATCGTCCGGCCGCCGGCGTCGATCGGCAAGCCACGCCCGGTCGCGATGAACCCCACCCGATCACCCAATCGCTCGTACCACTCCGTCCCGTCGGTCGAGGTGACGAAGTCCTCGTAGTTCGACTGTGCGTACCCGTAACTCCGGGACTCGCCGTTGACGAACCAGTTGTACACCCGGTTGCGTCCCCAGCGGCTGAAGACGTAGTTGTCGGGATACTCCCAGCCCTGCTCGTCGGCGTACTCGCGCATGAACGCAGCCGCCTCGTAGATCGAATCGTCGATCGTCACCTGGGAGTGTTTGATCGGCGTCATCACAGTCCCGAGACTGGCGATGCCCAGTCCGAGCCCGGCCGTGTACAGCGCCTCGCGGCGCTCGGGCCACGCGAGGTCCGCCGGTCGCGGGGACTCGTTCGTGTCCGCCGATTCCCGTGGCCCGGAGTCGTCTTCACCGAACAGTTCGGGATAGTCCGTCAGCTCGACCCAGGCGGCCAGGTGGACGAACCCGAGTCCGCCGAAGACGGCGACGAAAATAGCCAGTTGCCCGGCGAATCGCGCCTGCACGATCCCGAGCACGAGAAAGACCCAGGCGTAGACCGACACTGCCAGCAGGCCCGGTTCGTGGCGACGATAACACCGCCAGCTCGCCCACGCGAGATACGGCACAGCGAGGAAGAGCGCGAACCCGAACAAAAAGATCGGCCCGGCGAGCGCCCCGACCCGCCCGGCGACGATCGACGTCGTCTCGGCGATCCCCTCGGTCGTGAGCAGGAAGTCGATCCCGCCGGAGAGTTGCTCCGACAGCGACGGCAGCAACGTTCGTACCACGAGCACGCCGACGACCAGCCCACCGACCTCGGCACCGACAAGCGGTCGCACCCCGACGTCGAACCGCTCTGTGGCCGTCCCCAGGGCCACCAAACCGATCGTCCCGACAAGCAACAGCCCCGGAACGGCCGCGACCTCAGTCGAGTGCCACCCGAACGCGTGGTGGGCCCCGGCGACGAGCGTTGCTCCGAGTGCGAGTCCGGCGACCAGCCCGGCACCCTCATGAAGCGGCGAGCGGCCGGCACGTACCCACGAGGGGACGACCAGCGCCACGTAGACCGCAAGCGGAACGAGCAACAGCGGCCCGGCGTCCCAGGCGAGCGCCTGCCCGCTGACGCCAACCCCGAGCGCGAGCACCCACGGCCACGTCCCGCGATCACCGAGTTCTCGATCCGCGAGCGACACCACCGCCAGCGCCGTCAGCGCGAGCCAGGGGTAGTCGAAGGCGTGGTGGTCGGCGAAGCCGATCCCGGTCCGGAACGCGTGGCCCGGCACGATCGCCAGCAGCGCCACGGCAGCGATCCCGACCCGCCGATCGTCCGTCACCCGGACGGTTAACACGTACACGAGCAGCGCGGTCACGACCGCCGAGACGACCGGATACCACGCCAGCACGTGATCCGCAGCCCCGCCGAACAGCGCCGCGATCCACCACAGCGTCGCGACGAACAGCGGTTCGCCGTGGGCGATCCCGCCCGGCAGTTCCGACAGCGTCGACAGGTCCAGCGCCCCACCGCTCTCGGCCAGCAGTTGGTGAACGAGATACCGATACGCGTACGGATCGTTACCCGAGAGGACGACGTCGCGGTTCTGGAAGACCGAGGGAAACGGGAACACCCGGAAGAGCACGACGAGCGCGAGCGCACCGCTCAGTCCGATCGCAGTCACGCGATCGATGTCCGGCAGCGAAAGCGCCGGGCCGTCCGGCAGCGAGCGCGACGAGGCGTCTGTGTCGTCGTCCTCGACCGCGTCCGGGTTCAGAATCGCCTCGACGGCCGCCGGATCGCGGAGCCGATACTCGCCGTCGGTCTTCTCGACGATCTCCCGAGAGACTAGCTCGCCGAACGTCCCGGAGTCGAAGGGGACGTCCTCGAACGTCCAAGTGTCGTGCTGGGCGTCGACGGCCAGCAGATCTTCCAGGCGATCTTCGAGATCGGGCCTGTCCTCGAGAAGCGACTCGATCGCGGCCCGCACGTCAGTCATATATCCACATTCCACCGTGGCATCCGCTTAAAGCTACAGGTTCCATCGATCCGACGACCCAGTATTTGACACTGACCGTGTGTCGTCCCCGAGCGCGTCTATGGTGAAGTTGTGACGGCAGGCCTCGAAGCAGGCAATCCAGATGCTCGTCGCATCAACCGTGGCGTCGAACACGAAATCTTCGATGTCGTCACGATCGAGACCATGCCATCGCTGTCGTGCCTGCAGCGACAAGGCAACATCAGTGACGTGGACGCTTCTGTGCGATAATTATACAAAACCTCGATTCACTCGCCGAACAGTGATGGACTGCAAACCCGAACACTGGAGCCGATTATGACTCGCATGTAATGAGATCGACGACAGATGTTCTCCTCATAATGGCCTGAATCACCGCTAGTACACTTCAAAAGAGAGGGAAAAGAGAACTAGGAAAGAGTGGCGAATCAATTCGAACCAGCGATAGAGCGGGTGGGAAGGCAGAAATATCGAGAATCGCTGCGGCGACGCATGGCGTCATGGGGAGGATATCCAGGCGTATCGTGTTCATAATCGAGTTCCGTCTAGTGGTTCCAGCAGTCACAGTACGGTACTCACAAGCAGGAATCTGAAACATCACGCTGTAGCGGATGGCTAGCGAATGCGTCCGAGTACGACGCAAACGGAAGGAGCATACTCCCAATCTGTTGGAGCCGGCAATCTGCAGACACAGATGCAGTCTTGGGGTTTTCGCAACTGAGAGTGCTCCATCGAACGTGCAGCATTGTCGCTGTTCGGGACCAGACCGGTGACGTGAACTGACCATCAGTGAACAGCAATCCAGAACGGACACGACAACCGATGACACCTCCTCCCGACAGGATCGACCTAGTTGCCCGTAAGGACCACACCCAACAGTTTCTTCCGGAGCGCGAACCCGATTATGAGGGCTCATGGGGATTGGCAAAAGAGCCCATATTCGAGCCGAATGCTCCCTAATCGCTGCCAGAACCGCTGTGAACGAGACATGGCGCGTATCTTGTGCGGAGCTTTCTCCAGACGCTCTTCCGTAGAAGATTGTTGATACAGTTCTCCAGAAGAGAGTGAGGATATACATTGATCTTTAGTTTCTGCGGTGGAGGGCGCTAAGCCCCCTTCCTCAGCGAGCGCCGAGTAGGCCCGAGCGCGGTAGATCGGGTAGTTCACCTCGCTCTATAGCAGAATCACGAGATAACCCCACATCAACAATATGTGACGCATGAGCGTCTCCAGAAGCAGCTTCCATCGAGTGCTCAGTACAGGGCCTGTATCGGCCAGGCCAATTTCAACACATCTGGAATCTGCTACGTTGGAAAGTCTGAGAACTTCCGATCATCACTATTAGTTACAGCTTCCACACATCTCTCGACGGTTTCTCGTCGATGGAGGTCAAGCGGCGCCACTGACCGCACCTCCGTGTTTCCCGGGGAGAGATCCTCTGCGATCTCAGAACGTGCTGTTCAGCCACGAGAGAGGATGGCTGCGGTGATAGCTACCACTCATCGTGTGGTGTGTGAATACGGTCCCTGAGCCAGTCGACCGGATAGATCGCGGTGAGCCCGGGTGTATCGATTCGGAACTGCTGGGGCGGGGTCGTCTCGGCGTAGGTCTTCTCAACACGGGCGATGCCGTCTGGCGGATTATTGAGCGCAGCCAAGACGGTGTGACCATCGGCCTGTTTCGTGACGACCCAGATGGCATCCTCGGGATTGCACGCCGCCATCTTATCAAAATCAGCCGGAATGGCTTCGCTAGCGTCGTGGTTGATGCGCTCGGCTTCGATCGCGACGACGACTGATCCCTCGGCATCGAGACCAGCGACGTCGAGACGGCGGTTGTTGTAGGCGTCAGTCGCGTCGTCAATAGCGTCGCTGTCACGCCCCATCGCGAGCGAGGCCGGGGCGGTCGTCGTGTCCTCCCCATCGAGTTCGTAATAGGGGACGACTTCGGTCACAGCCGACTCCGGATCATCGACGTATTGTGCCTCAAGGTACTGTCGGCCAACCTCGACAGCGAGCACGTGCAGGCTCGATTCATCAAGATCGCCCTGTCCATGGCCGAAATCAACGCCCTGGCGATAGCCTTCACCGATGACGCGCCGACCTGCCGAGGTGACCGAGTAGATCCGATGGGGGTAATCCGTATCGTGGCGCAGCAAGTCAGCTTCAAGGAGGTCTTCGATAGCATCCGGATCGATCCCGACGTACTCCTGGAGCCGGAGCATCGAATCACGGAGGAGATCGTATCCCGGCGCCGCGTAGCGAAGCTGCTGTGCGTTGTACACCGCTTGCAGAAACATGAGGTGGGTATCGCTCCAGTCACTCGCCTCACGCTCATCCGGGGAGAGCTTGAGATTGAGATCACAGACGGGTACGTCATCCGGATCGGTCTCGGCGAGCGCCGAACAACACTCGATAGCACGTATCATACCGTCGTTCGACGGATCGTAGCGGCTATCACAGCTGGTGCAGCGCAGTGCATGCGTCGCCCCGTCGTATTCGACCGTCGGTGGGAGGCGCCGGGTGTGGGGAAGCGCACTGTCCACCCGGATCACACTGGGATCACCCTCTTCGGTCTCGTCATCAGCAGCACTCGGAACGGCGACGGTCAGGCCAGCTGTCTCGAGCGTGTGCGTTTCGACGCGCTGTATCGCCGCTTCGAGGGCGTCTTGCTCCTGTGTGGTGAGTGGTCGCGATCCCTCGGGATGACCAGGTGGGAGGGGTACTGATCGGAGGACGAACGGCCGCGGTTCGGGATCATCGAATGCAGCGGGGAGCGAACAGAGCCATTGGCCACGGCGCAGCGCTCGCAAGCGATGGCCGACATCGACAGCGGGCATCTCGTCAGTCGCCATGCGTTCGGCCAGACCATGATCGACCGGGACGTTGCCCGTGAGGATCGTCGAGACGTTGTTCAATACCTCTTCATAGGCCGTCGCGTCGCCCTCGCGCAACTGGGCGGGAAACTGCATGGCGAGCGTGATCGCACAGTCGAAGCCCCGCGATTGGGCAAGCAATCGCTTCAGCAGCTGAGAGACGGCGATCGAGGCTGCCTCTTCGATAGTAACGGTGACGAGTGGCTGTGTCACCGATTCTTCTGCAGCCTCGGCGACGCGCTTGCGTCGGCGAAGGGCACTCCAGAGGTTCGAGAGGATGACCAGCGAGAGCACGCGCTGGGCTTCACTCCGAAGGCCGCCCGTGTCGAAGATGATGACGACGTCTTCGTTTAGATACGCTGCGATATCGAAGTGAGGATCGCTTGCCGATGGATCGGGGCTGGTGTGTTGGGCAGTGTTCGATCGGTCGATATCAGGGACGTGATTAAAGATACGGGCGAGACGCTGATCAACTGGAATTTTTTCGAGCCTGTTGGCCACGCCGGCCATGATCTCGTCGAAGGTTCGCGCTCGGTTGGCAACGAGACCGCCAAGCATGCGTTCGAGGTCGTCATCCGAGACGGCGGGGGCAGACTGGCGCTCGTGCATGCGCCGCGCCTCGCCGTGAAGCTCGCGATGGGAGAACGCGTCGTCACCGTTGATCGGGTCGAACATCGCCTTGACGAGATAGCGAATGACGTCCGGTGAGCGGACAGCCTGTTCGAAGCGATCGCGACCCATTAGCTGGGTGAGGATCTCGATGTAGTGGTCCGTCCGGTCTTCGACGGCCGTGGTTCGAGAGACGCCCGCAGCGAGATCCGGCCGGATATCGAAAAACGAGAACGCGGGCAGGACCGTCGCACAATCGAAATACAGGACGTTCTCGAGGGTGCCATACCTCGCGAAATGTGCGCGCAGATATTCGACCGGCATGCCATCGCCTTTCGGATCGATCAGGATCGAGGCACCGTCGGTTGCGGCGTGGTTATCGAGGAGGGCATTCACCAAGGCGGTAGACTTGCCCGAGCCGGTCTTGCCGAACCACGCGGTATGGAGGGGCTGAAGCGACGGTGGGAGCCGCAAAGGTGAGTTCGTGGTCTCGCTCGTCGCTGGATGCCCGAGTGTCTGCCCCGGACCCTGATAGGCTGAGAGTTCGGTCGTCGGAGGTGGTGGAATCGTCGTTCGCTCGCCGGGTGTCACGGCCAGCGCACGCCTGGCGTCGGCTGTAAGTGCCGTTCCATCGAGGACACAGAAGCTAGCGACTTCTGTGGGATCGGCGACGATGTGCGTCGCTGGTTTCCACGGGCGTCGACTCGTCGGGACAGTGCGCTCACGGATCGCTTCGAGGAACGCCTCTGCAGCCGTACCCGTTCGCTTCGTCGCTTCGATCGCATACGAGGTATATCCGACGGCTGCGAATGCCGTTTCCAACGCGTCGATCCGGTCGTGGGCTTCCTTTTCCTCACTGGTCGATCGCGGGAGGGCCACCGCACGAAGGGTTACGTCGAAACAGCGGCGAGCGTCTTTCCGGGCCAGTTCCTCGAGTCGCTGGCGCTCACTCTCTGCGAGTTCGACATGCTCAGGATCGGGCCGGCCGACCAGACTATTGATGAGCTTGCCTGAGAGCGAGTCTTGCTGGCGTTCGATATCGAGTCTGCGCTCGTCTGCCTCAAGCGTCCAGTCTGCACGCGGCTGGAGGAGACACTGAAAGACCATCGGCATATTCGACACAGCCATCGTTTCGACCACCGTCGACAGCGGAACGCGCCGATGCTCGCTTTCGTGCTCGCCCTCGAACGCCTCGAAGGGCGTCAGACACGTTTGCCAGTCTTTGCGGTGGTCGAGTTGGCGCTGAAAATCAAGGCCGACAGGCGTGGTCTGAGTGGCTGTGTGAAGGACGTGGTCGGGCGCTAGCGTCCGAGAGATATCGTAGCTATCGGGGAACAGTTCCTGGATGAGGTGTTCGAGCGATTCATCTTTGGCATCGTCGTCGACGCCGATATCGTAGTAGATCTCCTCGTCGGCTTTCGTGAGGCGGATCTCGAGTGTGCTCGGCCGCGCTCGAAAGCGCCTGTCGGTGGATTGCAACAGCGTGTGCAGGCGGCGAAATTGCGCTGCGACGGTCTCGGGATCGACCGTGATTGCCGCTGGCTGAATTCGGATGACCGATCGAGCGTCCGCAGCGACAGCCGGGAGATCTGCGGTCTCGCCTGGGGTAGGCATTGGTCTTCGCTCACGTGAAGAGATCATAACTGCATCTATTGCAGCGATCGATACAGACGAGCGTACTGTCGGTGTACACTACGGAACGTGTGACAGTTGTTCTTCGAGTTCCTCGGTCGTCGTCCACGAAAAGCACTGATTCAAAGAGTCAAGATGGACAAGTGAATCGGTTATCACGCCGCTATACGACGGCGTACGGCCGTCGAGTTCGGAGTCCAGGTACGAGTCGAGATCCTGTGTCGAAATGTCTACCCCGTGGTCACGAGCGCATTCAGCGAGCGCCGCAAGCCTCTGCTCAAGGTCATCAGCGTGATATGCTAGTTCGATGGCCCGAGCAAGAACCCTGTCTTGTGTTGTGAGTAGGGACTCGTCATCGTAGTGCTCCTCCAGCGCCCGGGGGAAGAGATACGTGCGGTCAAGCAGCCACGGGCGTTCAACGCGCCCAAACTCAGCGACTGCGCCACCAGTGTCGTGTTCGAGGATGAGCGGGATCGCATCTGCGTAGAGGGCATGGAGAAAGAACTTCACTTTGAGATCTGGAATGTCATCCGATACGTGGAGGTCGGGTTGCGTAGCGAGGAGGTACGCGTAGGCATCGTGACGGTGGTTCAACACGTCAAGCGCTTCATCGAGTCGGTACTTGAACGGGGATTCGTAGCTTCCCAGAACGAAATACGTCGAATGCGGGCCGAACAGGTGTTCGTGTCGTTCTCGCATATACGAGAGGATTCGTTCACTATCTACTGGGTCGAGTTCTAACCCGTAGAGAACGTCAGCTAGGATGAAATCGGTAAGTTCGTCGGTGGTCTCTGGTATCTTCGCCATATTTACTAATAGGGAAATACAGGCTTATAACCACACTGGTTAAACTCATAGAAATCAATCCAGTGTGTTTATGTGGGCTGCCACTGTATGTTCAGACACCATGGCTGACATCTCTGCGCGCTCCAACTCCGACGGGGAGGAAAACCCGTTAGAACGGCAGCGGGAGTTGATGGCGTTGCTGTCGCAGGAAACCCGGCACAGCATCATTCAGGCACTCCTGGGGCATCCAGCAGTCCTCGCGTCAGCGGATGAGATTAACCACTTTATTTCGAGTAAATCGAAAAAGACAGTCCAAGAGCAACTGGAGGTCCTCGTTGAAGCGGAGATCCTTGCAATCTACGAGTATCCCCCAAACAAGGACAGACGCGGGTTACCGTGGAAATTCTATGGGTTCACGAAATATGGTGCTGACATCCTCGGGGATTTCAATTACCTCAAGGGTGTCCCGATGGCGCGAGCGGTGCATCAGAAAACGCGGAAGCCCGAGAAGATCGAACGGCATGAAACGGCGCCGCGACCACCGCTCCCAGAGCCGGTTCGTACGACATTCCGACTCGACGGAGAAGCCAACTGACTCTTCGCGGGGTTTTTGTCTCGTTCATAGAGTATCATAGAACTATTCACAGAGGGTTTTCTTACACTCGCTGTTAGATGTGAGTCGCGACCATGACGATTGGGAGCAAAATGAATATCCATCTCGACAAACCTCTATAAGCGTGGCAGAAAAATCTCGTGCAGATGGATAACAACGAGGGGGAGACAGTCTATTACGTCATCAGCGACCTCCATATCGGCGGCGACGAGCAACTAGGAGATGTTGAGTTTCGTGATGAGTTGCTCGCGTTTCTACGGCGCTTGGAGACGACAACTGAGTCGGCTGAACTCATCATCAATGGCGATGCGTTCGGATTGTGGGAGCTCACGACAGTCGAGGGTGTCGAGAAGTTCGACTTGCTAGTTGAGACGTATCCAGAGCTATTCGCCCAACTTCGGGCAACGGGAGAGAATACGCCAATTACACTGTTGCCAGGGAATCACGACCACGAACTGGCTGCCTACGACGAGTATTGCGATCGGTTTGCCGCGTACAACGTGACCCTCGTTCAGGACCTATCGATGACTCGGTCGGTCGGCGAGCACATAATCTACTTCGAACATGGTCACCAGCAGGACCCGAACAACCGCATCGAAGATTTCGGCAATCCATCCGCGCGGCCACTCGGTTATTATTACAACACTCTCGTGACGAGTCGCGCCGGCCAGCTCTCAGATCGCGGTCGATACAACTGGCTGAAAGATGTTCAGGCAGTTACGCCGACCGAGCGAATGCCGGTGTGGCTCTTCTCGAAATACTTCTATCGGGAGATGAATCCGGTGTTACGGTATTCGTTAGTCCCGTTTCTGCTGTTGTTCAACGTCAGTGTCGTCCTCGCGATCCTGGCGGGGCTGGATCTCGCGGGAATCTGGTCGCTTCCGTTCGATTGGATCACAGCATTCCTCAGACAGTTCGGTCGGACTGGGACCGCAGCGTGGTTTCTACTCGCGATCAACGTCGCAGTCGCCGGGTTGTTAGTACTCGCGGGGATCCCACTGTACTTCATCCGACGCGACATCCGGAAGACGGTCAATCGCTTTGGTGTCTTCGAGACTGACCTCTCGGTTGATCCCATCGCACCTTATGAGGACGCCGCCGAGACGGTGTTCGAGGAGGATCCCGATACCGTCGTCTACTGTTACGGTCACACGCATCGTCCGAAACAAACAGAAGTCAAAGAGGGAATCGTCGTCAACACGGGCACGTGGCTCAAACGGTTGCATCGTCGTGACGGACTCATCGGGATCCTCCCACCAGTCTTCTACCCCTCCTACCAGCTACTGGCCGTCCGCATCGAACCCTGCCAAGGCGGGGTAGCCGTCGAGTACGAAGAGATAGAGAAGTCGAGTCCGGCGACCGAGGAACTCACCCGTACAGAGCGGCTGTTCACGATCGGCCGCGAATCGGACTTCTCGTTGCCAGACCGAACGATCGTCGGTTCCGGCACATCCAATGAGTCAGACGAAGAGTCCGATGAAAATGTTGGGGCGTCCGAGAAAGCGAGTCGGGCAGGATAGTTCACAACAGTATTTTGATTTCTCGATCCCGCTGTTTGTTTGGGAATATCCCGCTATGTAGCTCAGTTGAAACCCTTATGACTGGCCTTGTTGAAACCCACAATCGGTGATAGATTTCAGCAGTCGTGCTGAGTACACAGCGCGTATCGGCCACTGATCTCTCTGCAATCAGTGAGGAAACGAATTGGTAGAGACAAGATGCTTCTCTACCAGTCGCCAGACCCAACACTGTTGTTTATGCCCATTCCCTGGCTGTTAATCGGACGAACATAGACGATCTTCTCTGAGGAAACAAAGACGTGTAGACCAGCATATGTGAATGTCACTGTCACAGTGGATTGTGGAGTTGTCAAAGGAGAGGTAGCAATTGCCTCTAATGCATCGACGTCGATTGCGTCGGAGAGTGGGGGTAACTCCTCTATGGGTACCTTCAATGCATCTGAAGCTGTTTCAATGACGGTGATGGCAATCTCATCTGGGTGTGTTCCCATGCTCTTGGCCTGTGACTCAACAACAAGAGTATCAAGGGTAGTAATACAGATGATAAATTGGCCATGGGTCTCCTTACTCAGATCAATAAATAGTTCCGTTGTCTCTACAGGCGGAGCAGGCCGAGTGCCTCGGGGTCGTACGGAAATCGGAGATTTCCGTGATGACGAGAATCGGAGATTCTCGAACCACTTGACCCCGAGGGTGAAGGCCGTCACGATATTACACAAATTTACCAAGTCACGGCCCAGGTCTACCAACTGTTCTATGACACCCTCTCGTTCAGACTGTGCTGGTGGCCTTGCGGTGTCGAGATGGCCCGCTCCGCTCGCTTCCTGTGGGCAGCGCGCTCACGGCCGTTCGCGCCTCGGTGCTCGCTCGCGCTCACACCGGGCATCGCTCGCCCTGTCGGGACGCCAGCGGGGTAGTCGGTCGGTTCCTGCGCTCGCGTTGCGTGCTCGAAACGCGAGCAGACTACTCCCGCTGGCCGCTCGCACTCCCCACTCAGCGCGCGTGGCTGGTCTGTCGCTGGACGGCGCCGCTCGCGCCCCAGGGGGCGCTCACGAAGGCGCGAGCGGCGCTGTGACGTGTCTGTCGAGGACTGTAGAAAACCCGCGGTGGTGACGCGGGTGTCGGGCGTCGTGAAACGCCTTCGGAGAACGCAATGTCGAGTAAGACCCGAACCGGATATGAAGTTTCGCACGATGAACACGCGGTCGCGGACGAAGCGATTCCCGAAGACGATCACGAGCCAGCGCTTCGACCCTCGGTTGCACAGGAGAGCAACGCGAAGGTGGATGGGGTGCACCCGGATGCGGTGTCACGAGGACTGAGCCTCGAAGCCGAGGAACGACTGGCAGCCAGAGAGTGGGAGATCTGGCGAACCCGAAGCCGGTGGGATCGACGGCAGGATTCAGACCGGGAGGCACGGACGCGACAGGCAATCGAGCGGGCGAACGTCGAACGACGTCGCGACGTGGCCAGGCGAGCGGGAAGTGTGAACCGGTGGGCGGATACGGAGACAGTGGATCCGAGAGCGCAACTGTCCCGAAAGGCGTTGGGCCAGGTGAACACCGAGGCGGCGCGGCTGGTTGGCGAGCTACGGGGCTGGACGCGAGCGGCGATCAGTCGACTGCTAGCTGAACGCGTCGTCGAGGGAATGGACATGCTGGACGCAGTCGTCACGGTGTACGATGACCTCCGGAAAGAGCCGGGGCAGGTAATCCCGATCGGTGCCGTGGAACGCGTCGACGAGTACGAGGTGGACATCGAGGGGACGGTGAGCGTTCTCTGGAAACCCAGTAGTGCGGCGATCAATCAGGTCGGCTTGCTCGAAGACGAGAGCGGGCGGATCAAGTTCACGGCCTGGCAGAAGTCCGGACAGCCAGCGGTTCGAGAGGGTGAGCGGGTGCGGATGCGGTCAGTCGCGAAGAACTGGTATCAGGGCCGGTGTTCGGTTGCGCTGACCGGGCGAACGATGGTCACCTTCCTCGAAGGCCAGGGCGAATCGTAGCCAGGTGGCACTCTCTTTTTTGTGGCCAACCACCCACGACCCGCCTCCCCACCCACCGCTCCGTGCTCGCGGTGAGAGCGCTCCCGGTCGTCGCGCCTCATCGCTGCGCGCGCAGCCACAACCGACCGCAGGTCGAGCGTGGGCACCACAGAAGTTAAGGCTGCGACTCTCACTGCACACGGTCCTCGAATCTCTTCGTGATCGAGCGTGATCACGAGTCGTTGACTCACTCAGTATCATAGCCTTCAATATTTTCGTAGCTTTCAGTCTTAACACTCTTCACGGTGGGTGACGTACACCTAATCAACGATGTCCATCGATCGAGAAACCTTCGAGGACAGGAGCGAGGCTGAACTCGAGGAACTCTCCGTCCCAGACCAGGTACTCGGGTTTCTCGCTGCTCACGAGGACCGTGCGTTCAAGGCGCGCGAAATCGCCTCTCAAATCGGCATCGACGAGGGCGCAGTCAGCACCGCACTCTCACGGTTGAAGGACCGCAGTCTCGTCGAACACAAGGCGACGTACTGGGCAGTGACCGGCGACACCGATCGACTCGACGGGTATAGCGGCTACGAGCGGGCGACTGCCCTGTTCAACGAGCAACTCGGTGAAGAGGACACGGAGTCGTGGCGCGAGCACGCCCCCAGCGAGCCACACCCAAGCGTGGAGAACAAGCAGTGACCGACGAGGAAGCAGCCCCGATTTTCGAGCGGGGCGATGTCGTCTGTGACATCCCCCGCGCCGTGAACGGCGCGGCTTCCCTGCGTGGGAATACCAGCTAATCGCTGGCAGTGGGTTTCGACCCGGACTCACTGAGCGTCATCTGCTCTGATTGGCTCTGCTCGGTGTGGGTCGTGGTACTGTCACAGGCACTCCCATCCCGAGGCGAGTCATTGCCTGCCGGTTTCAGCGGCACGCTCTCTCCCCACGGGTCTGCCCGCTGTGCGATATTGATAGCGCCGTTTATATCGCCCTCAAACGTCGTGACGTGGCACTCGTCGTGCGTACAGTGGAACTCTCCGCCACCGTCTCGATAGCCGATGTGACCGCACTCGTGGCACGTCTGCGACGTGTACGCGGCATTGACGTACCTCGTCGGGATTCCCGCTTCGGTGGCTTTGTCCTCGATACGGTCCTGCAATCGGGCGAAGGCCCATGCGTGGAGTCTCCGGTTCATGAATTTGCCGCAGTCCAGCGATTCGCGGATGTACGTCAGATCCTCCATCACCAGAACCGGCTTCTCGAATTGTCGAGCGTACTCGACAGCCTGTCGGGACGCCTTCTCGACAATATCGGTGAGGGCGTTTTGATAGTGGTCGAATCGCTCGTCTATCCGCCACTCGGCGGCGTCACGCTCTTGCAGTCGTTTCAGCGTGGTGTGCATCTCTTTGCGGAGATGCTTGGCTCGGCTCCCGTCACACACAAGCGGGCGGGTCGGTGAACCGTCTGTGAGGGCACAGCCCATGATAAGCGACGATTCACCAATGTCCAGACCGATGTGCGTCACGTCGTCGCTGTCGGTATCGTAGTCGGGGTTCTCAACAGAATACTCGACAGCGACGTGTAGCGTCCATGATGTGCGATTCTGCATCAATTGGAGTTGACCGGGCGACACGTTCCCGTCCAGCAGGTCGGTCCACAGATGCTCCTGTTCGGGGTTGATGCGAAGTGGAATCCAGAAATTCGTCCCGCGTCCGGGTTGCGGGACTTCCCACACGTAGCTGTGTGTTCGGTTCTCTGAATAATCGAAGCGAGCGGCACGGTTGACCATCCGTGTCGGGTGGTCGTCACTCAATTCCTGTGCATCGTCCAACGACGGTACGTAGTTTTTGAGCGCGTCTTTAACCTGATACGGCAGGTCGTAGGGCGTTACAATGTCGTTGACTGCCGACTGCGTATCAGCGCCAGCCTCGAACGCTTCGTGTAGCCCCTCGTGATACAGGTCGTGAATTTCCTGTAGCTTTCGCTCTTTGTGGGCCGTCGGCGGCGCGAGTGTCGCTTCGAGCGTCTTAGTCGGCATCAGTGGCTTCTAATCCCTTCTCGATTAGCTCGCGGTATGCTCGTGGGTGGCGGATACCGTTCTCACGGGCATACTCCTTGACCCGTTCGTGTAGGTCGCCGTCCCGCTCTATGTCTACGTCGGTTCGCACAAGACTATGTAAGCAATTGAGTAACTAAACGCTTACGTCTGGTATTCAGTCAGGCGACAGTCCCGGCAGTTGTCGCCCCAGAGCTTACGCGATTCCCTCCCGTCATCGAAAATCGAAGATTTTCGGGTGCAGCAAGACCTTCGGTCTTGCCATGCTCCTGTTCGCTCCTCGGTTCCGGCCAGTCGGAACACTCGTCACTCACGGGAAGGGCGGGATTCCCTCGCTGTATCAAGATGGCGACGACCCGTTCAAAAGTGAAGAAGATGCTCGCCCTTGGCTTGTTCTCTCGAACCATGAGGGGCGTCCGTTCCATGGCGAGCAGTAGATCGCGGTGACGTTAACGTCGAAATCGTGGATGGATGGACTCATCGACATTCCCGAGGAGAGTTGGCTTCGTGGTGGGACGCCAGACGAGAGTCGGATCGTTCCGTGGGGTGTCCAATCGATCGACCACGAGGACATCGATTTTTGGCAGGGCCGTCTGGAAACCAATCTCGCCGACAAAGCGGTCGCTGCTCTTGTCGAGGAACTACACTAGCCAGTTCTTTTAGCTAATTGCAGGCGCTAAGCTCACTCCCTCAAGTAGTCGTTCGAGAATCGAAGATTCTCGTGATTCTATGACACGCTGTGAATCGCCTCGACCACGTGTAAACCCGCTGTAGTCTCAATTTCCAGTGCACAAGGGCCTGCAAAGGAACCTGGCTGATATGACGCCACCGGTTGGCACGAGCAAACGACCAGTTTTTATGTACCCCGAACGGGTGCGGGGCCTTCCCCGCTACGTCAAAATGACCGCACTACCACTCGAGGAGATCCCACGGAGAGTCCTCAAGCGCGCCCAATACGAAGCCTTCGAGTTCGAGCTCGTTGGTGAGCAGATCCGAGTCCGTAACGCCAGTTATGCCGATCCGGGAAATCACGAATACGAACTCACCATTGCCGACGGCGTTCCAATTCAGTGTACCTGTCCGGCCGATGCACGATTCAACACCCCTTGCAAGCATCGCGTTGCAGTCGCGATTCGGCGTCCAATCCTCGATCTCGTAACCGAGGTCCAATCAAAAAATACAGGAGAAACCCCACGGCTACGGGTGGGTAGCTCAGCTGAAGAGAGGCACTAGACGCCTTCTTATCACCAATTCGTACCGCTCAGAGGGAATTTTATGGCCCCCTGACGGGTGCGGGGCCATGCAGGTCTCGCAGAGTAGATATGACACCAAGAGACATCTACGACGGCGGATTCGACGAAGACGACGGACGAAGTCTTCCGAACACTGATTGTCCCGAGTGTGAGGGGCAGCTCCGAACTGATGGCGGCGAAACAGCCTGTACCCACTGTGGGTTGATCGTCGAAGAGTATCGATTCGATCACGAAGATATCCCACGGGAGCTGTCCGATACACTGGGTCGTAGCCGGACAGGAGCGCCACTGTGCGAGCACAGACACGATCGCGGCCTCTCCTCGGAGATCGGCTTCGGGACCGACGGGAAAGGCAATACCCTCCCGGGGCGGACGCGACGACGACTCGGGCGACTCCGACGCGAACACAGCCGGGCGCGGTGGAGGAGCAAGGTCGAGCGGAATCTCGCACACGGTCTGACCGAAATCGCACGGATTCGGAGTGCCCGTTCCCTTCCCCGTTCCATTCGCGATGCGGCATGTCGACACTTTCGGAAGGCCCAAGAGGCGGATCTCCTCCGGGGCCGGTCGGTCGAAGCGTTCGCCGCCGCGAGTGTCTACGCAGCCTGCCGAGAGCACGAACGGACGGAGACAATCGCAGATGTTGCCACCGTCGCCTGTGCTACCGAATCGGGCATAAAAAACGCCTATGGGGTGCTCAATCGGGAATTCGGGCTAGCCGTGATGCCACGCGATCCGGCGGCGTTCGTCCCGAGACTCGTCTCGGACCTCAGCCTGAGTCGAGCGGTCGAACGCTCGGCGCGGGAACTCGCACACGAGGCGACCGTGCAGGGGATCGCCATCGGCTGCCAGCCGCTCGGTGTCGCGGCTGGCTGTCTGGCGATCGTCCTCGCCGACAGAGAGATTGCGGTGAGACAAGTCGATCTCGCCAATAGCGCTGGCGTTTCGACTGCGACCGTTCGGGCACGTCGCGATCAACTCCAGACGGAACTCGGCCAGGCAGACCGCCGGGAGACGACTCGACGATGATCGAACTGATATGCAAGGTTCTCTGGAGGAACCACACGACGGTCTTCGAGTGTCGACGGTGTGGATTGACGGTCGACGCGAGGACGACAGTTTGCCCTCGATGCCAACACGGTGGAATCGTCCGCTACGAGTGCGAATGACATCCTCCGCGCCGTGAACGGCGGGATTCTCTCGCTGTACCAAGATAGGAGAGACAAGCGAATTGCAGGACACCACGGTTGACAGAGGCTATGGGTTATCGTGGGCAAAATATATGTCTGAATGGGCTATAGTGGGTACTATGAAGATTGAGGCAGACGAACTTCAGACCAACGAAACCGACGACAGGGGGCGTATTTATCTCGGAACAGAGTATGCGAACAAACGAGTCACGGTAGCAGTCGTTGAGGTCGAAAACGACCACCCAGAGGAAGACGAACTGGCCGCAGCCTACCGTGACGCGTCAGAGAGTGCCAGCGAACTTGCCGAAGAATGGGCCGAGACATCTGCTGAAGCGTGGGATGACCTCGACGAATGAGTGAGAGCAGACAAATCCGACGCGGTGACGTCGTAATCGTCCGCCTCGACCCTGCCGAAGGCCATGAAATGAAGAAGACTCGTCCAGCGGTGGTTGTCCAGAACGACGTTGGAAATAAAAACGCCAGTACAACGATCGTCGCACCTGCAACCGGAACGCATCGAGGTTATCCATTCGAAGTGCTAGTCGAAGCGTCTGATTCGCCGTTCGAAAACGATTCGTCAGTCCGGCTTGACCAACTTCGTGTTGTCTCTATGAGCGAGCGGATTCACTCGGTTGCGGGAAGCCTCGAAAAGTCAACGATGGCTAAGATAGACGACGCGTTGAAACTGAGTCTTGGATTGGAGTAGTCCTCCAACCGGTAGCTGACGTCAAAGACAGTGAGAGCGTGACCTCCTCTACGGCCTGAAGGACGTGGCATCCGGCCACCGGATGACCGGCCTACCGAAGCAGACCGTTGCGGTTCCAACCCGCACTCAGAGGGAACTTGCAGCATGCCGGGGAAACTCTCGTTTTCTCCCTCGCTGTAGGGCTGTGGCTCGGTCACACAGGCCCATCGGAATCGATGTCATCGCCGTGTGACGAACAGACCGCGTTCGTCACCGCCCCTTGTCTGTTGGGGGCCAGCACTTCACCGATTCCGTAGCGGTATCCAGTATGTCGGGTCACGACAAAAACATTCAGTCGGTCAGCCAGCCCAGCCACAGTGGGGTCGTTGTTGTCCCTGAAGTGTCCGCTCGACCCCCGCCTGTTCGCTCGTGAGCTTTGACAGCGCGTCGGAACACTCGTCCTTCGCGAGAAGGGGAAGATTCTCTCGCTGAACGAAGATGGCAGCGTTTCCAACGAGTCAGCACGACTGCTGAAACCTAGCACGGGGTACGGGTGTTCACAAGCGGTGCGAGGCGGATGCCACGGGGTCGCCCGGAAATCTTCGATTTCCGGGATGACGAGAGACGAAGTCTCTCGAACCACTTGACCCCGTCGCGGTTGACCAAAGCCACTACCCTTTATTCGCGCCTGCGACGGGCGCAGGCGCACAGATTGCCTGCGTGAGAATCGATGAAATCACCAGAACAGCGAGTCGTATTCGCAGGTGTCGACGGCAGAACGACGACCGACCTCCCCGAGTGGTATCAGGCCGTGACCGAGGATCCGGATCCAGTGAGCTTCGCCGAGGCGATACGTCAACTCCCGAGAGCGGCCACCACGCCCGTGGCGTATCACAATCCCCACACCGACGAGTGGGTCGAAACCAACCGATTCAGTGCGGTCGTCGAGCCAACGCGCCTCCAGACCCGAGACGACGAAGCGGCGAGCGATCCACTGTTCAACGTACCGACGGACTCCTATGCGATTATCAATCCGACCGACGTGTACGCACCGCTAGAAGACGTCCTCGAAGCGACGACCTATGACGAGCGGCCACTTGGGGAGGTCGCCTTCGGCGAGATCAGGCAGTACCGCGGTGGCGGCGAGGTCCATATGGACGTCATGTTCGATGGCCTCGCAGTCGAACTGCCGGGCGAGCGCGAACCGATCACGATGGGGCTCACGTCGGGATACGATTACTTCGGTGGCCACGCGGTCTACGTCGAGGGATTCGCCAGAGATACCCACTGTGCGAACTCGATTCGAGCGCTGACTGATCGAAAGACTGTCAAGCACATCGGCGACGTCGGAGATTTTCGGGAGTGGTGGGAGACGATCCTCGAACAACTCGAACTCGTCGTCAACGATCTGCACGCGTTCATCATCGATGCACAAGACATCACTGTCGACATCACGAACGTGCCGTTCGACCTCGTCGAGTTCTACGATCTCCTTGGATTTCCTGCCTACCTCGCGAGAAGAGCAGCCGAAGACGCCCGTGCTGAATCCGATGATCCCTTCGAAATCGATATGTGGGCGCTGCACTCGGGAGCGACCTACGCACTGACGCACTTTTTCAGCGGAAAAGAGGGGACAGCATTGGATGGGTACGTCCGGATTGCGAACGACATCCTGTTCAACCCTGACGCAACGCTTGAGACGGTCACGCACACCTTCGAACAGCGTGCCCAAGAAGTCACTACAGCTGAGGGACAGACCGGTCTCGAACAGCAATCAGCGCTGGCTCAACTTGAGCGGGTCAGTTCGGATGTACGCGAGAAGGCTCACCGATTCGAGTCCCGCGAACAGCAGCTCCGAGATCGCTTCGAAGCACTCGTCGACTGAGACGTTCAGGGCGACGCTTGACCCTCGTCCGGAATCCGGTCGGTGAGCCACCATGAAAAAAATACGTTTCTGAACTGTGGACAGTCCACTCGAAATGGATATTCTATTCAGATATATGTGTACTAGAATAGATTATATTGGCCCAATATCAATCGAATTCTAACCGAAATAGTTAAGAGATATCGTTGTGAGCGCTCCAACTGCGAATCGCTCACAGCCGTTTCCTACCCACGTGAGGGGAGGATCGCTGATCGAGTGACGTAGTCACAACCATGGATAGCAATGCGTTTCTGCAGACACCGATTGCACTGTCAAAGAGCCTTCTCACGAGATTTCCACAAGCATTGAGTGCGGTGTGGGTAGGAGCCATATTCGGAACGCTCGCGATCGAACCCGCACTCGCCCAGAGTACCGGGGAAGCGTTCTGTGAGACCGATATGGCAACGACGATCGGCAACATCTTCACCCTGATTCAGTTCGGTGGTCCGCTCATTGGCGGCGTCATCGCGCTCGGTGCGATCGTCGCCATCCCGACCGTCCGTCGGGCCGATCTCAAAAAAGAACTCAAAGAGATCCGAAACCAGGGGATCATCTGGGGCGTGATCGTCGCGCCACTGGGGACGACGATCATCACGTTCTTGCTGAACAACGTGGTCGCCGGAGGCAGCAGTTGCGGCTTTTGAGCCGCCTCTGCCTTGTCGTGATACTCCTCATCAGCATGACTGCGAGCACACTCGCGCCAACCGCTCGCGCGCATCCACCCACAGCGCCCGACCACGGCGTGAACGAGTCACTCTTCCCGACGCTCTGGTCAGGCGACCTCGATCGCTTCGTCAACGAATCGGACTACCGAGAGCTGACGGGCGAGAGCCGAACGCTACTTGAGGTCATCGCAAATGCGACCGATATCCCACTGGATCGACCCCCCGAAGCGGTCGAACGCTGGAATCGTGGCGATCTCCGTGACGTGCCAGAGACCAACCAGTCAGTGTCAATCGGGCCGCCCACTGCCGAGCGAGCACGTGCTGCCTACATCGAAGACGCTTTTGTCTCGATCTTCGCGATCCAGCCGTCGACGCGTGCACATCTCACGCCCGACGATACCCCGCTGTATGTCGGCGACACGGGATCGGTGTTGGCACTGGTGGATTACCGGGTGGACATCCGCGACAACCACACCGTCGACAACGTCACCTATCGCTGGCGGCTTGACTCCCATCAGGTGCAACGTGTTCGCCTCCTCGTCGACGGCGAACTCGAAAACGAAACGCTCGGCTCACAGACGCCAGAGCTTGGATTCGATGAGCTGACAGCGTACCCAGGGGTGAGACACAATCTGACGATCGAGGCCGACATCGCCGTGGCTGTCGAGCGTAGCAAAGACGAATGCCTCGAACGCGGGGCAAACGGAACCTGCAGTGTCTGGCAGAACGAAACGTGGCAGGCCCAGTCCGCACTAACCGTTACCGATAGTCGGGACGTAACCCGATACAGACTGGGCGTCTCAGGATACGAGACATCATATCCGAACGGCGATCAGGGCTTAGAACTCTACATGAACAGACCCTGGCTTGGCTTCGAGACGCCAGCAGGGACAGTCAGAGGAAGCTGGCGATTCTACACGGCTCGGGACAGGCATTGGGATTCGCTCCGTATCGATTCGACAGACGGGTCGAGACAGACACACTCGCCGATGCACCCGCTCCAGGTGTACGCCTTCCCGATGGAGGGGGACCCAACAGTCCGTTCGACCGCAGTTACGTTACTCGATAGCTACGGCGTGGAAAGGGACGCACCCGAACTGCAGCCCGACGTCCATCTCGACGTCGCCGAAGACACGTACACCGCGAGTTACGGACTGGTGGTGCGCGTCGAAGACGGGTCTGAGAGCAGCGAGCTGATCGGGACCGTCCAAGGCCTCGTTCGAGGTGTCGAGCGCCCACTCTCGGACGCCTCCCTTGCGACCGTGCCGTTGATCGAAACCGAGCTACGACTATCGATAGACTCGATTGAAGATGGCATAGCTACTGTCGAAATCAGCTTACGAGAAGCACCGAGTGGTCGGCCGATCGAGACGTCCGGTCGACCGGGCGTGATCCAGATCGACGGGACCACAGTCGATACCGGGTCGGACGGCACAACTGTCCAGCAGGTGCCGATCGGCAACGGGATCGTCAGCGCACGCTACGTCCCCGAGCCGTGGTGGCGCCACACGCCTGGATACCTCGGCGATTCGGATGCCGTCTTCGCGAGTCACGGCTCGATCGATATCGTGAACGCGATCTACCAGATCGGCATCCCGATCGGATTGCTCCTCATCGCTGCGTTCCTCGTCGATCGCATCACGGGAATCCCGATCTGGCCTCCGTGGAGGCACTAATGTCGCCACAGCCGCTGACGAGACGGCAGGTACTCAGCCTAGGCTGTCTGTCCGTCGCCAGCCTTGCAGGGTGTGCCAGTCGATCGACTCCCCCGGAAGACACGCCATCTGCGCACACGGACACCCCAACGTTCACGAAAGCGATCGCGATCGAGGAGCGCGATCTAGTCGTGACGCTGCCCGATAGGCACGATATCGAGGAACTCACGCTCGTCGATCCGGGCGGCCAGCACTTCGCGACGAGGCCTGTCCAGACGGGCGTTACACAGGTCCGGTTCGAGTTGCTCGATCCCCGACTCTGGGGTGCGGATTACGTCCACTACGAACCGGGGACCTACGAACTGGTCGGGGTGAGCGAGGAACGAACCGAGAAGCAGGAAATCCCGCTTGAACCCGATATCCGAATCGCTGACGTCGAACAAGTGCGTGACGAGCAATTGCCAAAATACCTCTATGGGATCGCAGTCACTGTAGAGAACGTAGGTACGGGTCCAACGTGGGTGTACGATGTCGCATTTGCTAATTCACCGTACGGTTTGGCCGATAGCGAGCTAAGAGACGGGATTGGAGATCCTATTTTTGCTCATCCAGAACGGGATCAAGTCTCGACAATTAGTCCCGGAGAACAGAGAGTATTCATAGATGCCGGTAGTCCATTGGTGTTCTATGACTCGTCAGTTTGCGATGGGTCTCAACATATCATGGAGGTCCAAGTTGGTATAGCGACAGGTGAAGAGATCGACAGCGAGATTAGACTGACTATGGGTGGCGAAATCACGGAATACTTTCTCTCCCGTAGGTGGATGTGCGATGAGATAGATATCGAGATCACCGATGGGATCTGATGAACAAGTCCCTGTAGCTCCCGCTGGTCTGTCAATTGCAGCCTCTGGTGAAAGCTCAGTCAAACAGGCAGGAACGTTCGATCCTGTGGGTGACATCATAATCGAGGCGCTGCAATCAGTGCTACGGATCCTGTTTAATCCGGTTCAAGAGGTAATCTCCGGTGCCTCA
Organism: Halapricum hydrolyticum; assembly: GCA_025517565.1. Classification (GTDB taxonomy): domain Archaea; phylum Halobacteriota; class Halobacteria; order Halobacteriales; family Haloarculaceae; genus Halapricum; species Halapricum hydrolyticum. The sequence continues at coordinate 97,054 of JAOPKD010000003.1, read as the reverse complement.
GGGCAAATAGTCGAATTCATCCTCGAAACCCCACACCCGAACGAGGTTTTCGGACCACCCTCGAACGGCGTATGGCCGGATCTCTATGCGTACTACTGGGATTCACTCATTCCGCTCGTGTTGTTCCTGTATGGCGCGACGATCATGCTGGTCATCTTCCTCCAGGCGACGAGTCACCTCTTCGGGAGCTACCATCGGGCGAAACTCATCAAGCGTTCGTTCACGGGTCTGATGGGGATCCTCGCGTGGTGGTGGATCGCCGGGTTATCGCTTCGATTCGCCAATTCATTGACCGCCCTACTCGCCCCGGATCTCTCCTCGATCACGCTCTTCGAGACGCTTTCGTTCGGAGCGATGGGCGTCCTCGGACTGGTGATCACGCTCTCGGTCGACCTCGTGCTCTTTGGGCTCTTGGCGCTGCTATATTTCTCGCGACAGGTTGTCCTCTACCTGTTCGTCATCGCCATGCCGATCCTGATCGTCTTCTGGATCCCCGGAGTCGGTCCGATGACACTGCTCTCGAACTTCGCCAGACGCCTGGCCGGGTTCTACGTCCCCTTCCTGTTCATGACCCTCCCCGTCGCCCTGCTGTTCAGACTCGCCGATATCCTCGGCAACAGCTTCGGCCTCAGTGCCGAAGGGATCACGGCCTGGTTGCTCGCGCTCGTGATCCCGTTCGTTGCCGTGCTCGCACCGATCATCTTCATCTGGCAAGCCGGGGCGATATTCTTCATCGGTCGCCAGACCGCCAATCATACCTCCAGACGCCAGGCTGCCAATCGCGCCCAGACGATGCAATCAGGTGGACAGACAGCCACACACGCCGGCCAAAACTTCTCGCGCGGTCTCCAGGGCCAGCCCGCGATGACCCCCGACGGCCAGTACGTCTTTGACTCCGGTAATTCGCGGGCGCACGCAGCCGGTGCACGCGTCAACTCACTGGGCTCGCGCGTCCAACGCGTCGTCGACGAACGCCGCGGCGACCCACCAGGCCCGTCAAGCGGTGGCGCGCCGGCAACGCCAGCACTCCCCAAGCCGAGAGCGACCGAGGAGCCAGTCTCACGCCACGGCGAGTTCGAAACGCTTCGCGGCCGCACCTCGAGGGAGTCCCCACGAACGACGCCACCTCGCGAGTCAGACGACACAGACCAACGATCTACAGAGTAATATGCAACCACCACATCGCAATCCATCGAAACGCATCCCAAAGTCGATCGGTACCGACGCGAAACTCTTCGGTCGGTTCACCCTCATGGACGTGATCGTCGCGCTCGTTCCGGGCGTGGCCGTCATCCTCGTCGTCCAGACGGTTGTCCCACCGGATCTGGCCGTCTTCGGATACTCGATCCAGGTGTTCGGCCTGCCGCTTGCGCTCGTCGCCATCGCGATCGGCGGGCTATTCGTCAGTCTGACTCCGAGCTATACCACGAGTCTGGACTGGCTCACCGCCTTCGTTGGCTTTCGCCTCACGTCGAACACGGCCGAGCACCGCGAAGCGAGCGAGCAGACGCTCGTCGAACGCTTGCATCCCGATCACGACGCCGTCGAGCGGATCGATGGCGCACTCGTCGGGTTTGTGCGCGTCGAGCCACCGTCGATGGCCCTCGCCACGGACACACAGTGGAGCGCAACGGCCGACGCCTTCACCGATTTCCTCAACACGACGGTCGAGTTTCCTATCCAGATCTACTCGACGACACAGCCGTTTCCCGTCGCGAACCATCTCGCCCACTACGAGACACGGCTCTCCGATCCTGACGTCCGCGCAAATCCCCGCCTACAGGCACTCATCGAGCACTACGTCGAGTGGTACGGTGAGGAGCTCGAACGGCGACGGATGACGATCCGCGATCACTACGTCATCGTCTCGGTCGAACCGTCGGACGTCCGCTACGAGAGCGAGAGCCTGGCTGCACGCGTCAGTCGAGTGCCGATCGTGGGGCGTGTCATCGGGTTCTGGGCGCGCCCGTCACGCGCACTCGCTCGCGAGGCCATGTTCGAGGAACTCGACAGTCGCTGTGACCGCGTCGCGCGCGGCCTCCGCGATATCGAGGGCTGTCGCGCGAGACGGATCCCACTGGGAGAGGCGCTCCCGATCGTCAGACGGTTCTGGACCGGCCATGCTGATGACCTCGATGCCACGGCCCAGATCCGATCGACAGCGCTCCTTGGGGGTCAGTCATGAACCGCAAGCAAAGACACGAAGAGGACGATCCTGTGGGGGCGGATCGCGAGGCGGGCGAGCACGACCACTCCAGTGCGGGCACTGCTGCGGGGCCCGCGACAGCCGCGGCGAAACAAGAGCGCAATGCTGAACAGACCGACGTCCAGCATGCGGAGACACAGCACGAAGAGAAAAACGCGACTGCAGATCCAACAGCGGACGCATCACAAAGCGGGTTCGACGTGACGTACACCCCGTCACAGCGACCGCTGCAATCAGTCGAAGCCACACAGCAGTCGTTGCTCACACCCGGTGCGATCGAAGAGCATCCGGCGACGGTCGAACTCGACGGCTCCTGGACACAGACGTTCTGGATTGCGGGCTATCCCGATGCGCCGACCGATGGGCTGTTCGAACATCTCTATTCGAGTGCTGACGCCCGACAGACGGATATCTCGATCCACCTCGATCCGCGCGATACAGACGCCACGCTCGACGGGATCGAAAACCACATCGAGTCGTTGGATGCCGACGTCGAATACCTCACCGAGAAGCGCCGTGCTGGGGCACGTGGCCTCGCCAAAGATCTGGCGGACTATCGCGACCTCTACGACGTGTTACGGAACACGCCCACGAAGGCCTTCGACGTCTCGATGTTTCTCACCATGTCGGCCGACGAACGCGACGCACTCGACCCGGAACGCGTCCGCAAGACGGCGATGCGCTCCCCGTCGAATCTGACGCCCGTCACACCGCGCTGGCGACAGGCAGCAGCGCTCACCGCAACGAGCCCGATCTGTCGGGATCCCCTCGATGAGGCGATAGACACGACCACACCCATGCTTGCCGGGGCCGTCGGCGCGATGTTTCCTTTCCACGCCGGGGCGTTCGCCGAACACGGTATCGAGTACGGCACCTACGCGCTTAACGAGAGCCCACTCGTCATCGATCGCTTCGCTCGCGAAACCGGTTACTGCATGATGACTATCGGCCAGCTCGGCGCAGGCAAATCCTTCGCGACCAAGCTCCATCTGCTGCGTCGGGCAATGTTCGATCCCGAGACGATCGTCGTCATGCTTGATCCGATGGAAGGGTTCGCAACGCTCACCGAGGTGCTTGACGGCGAGCGTGTCACTGTCGGTGGGACGCGCGGCCTGAACCCACTCGATATTCGGCCGACACCGCAGTCGGTCCTCGATCGCGTCCGCGATCTCGACCCCTGGGCTGAACAGATCTCCTGGGTCGTCACGTTCTTCGAGACGTTTTTCCACCACGTCGCGAACAACCCGCTGGAAGATCGCAAACAGACCCTGCGCCGAGCGATCCAGGAGACCTACGAACGTGCCGGGATTACCCGCGATCCGGCTACACATGACGAGCGCTCGCCAACGACTACAGACCTGATCGATGTCCTCGAAACTATGCTTGCGGATCCTGGGGAGTTCGGCTATGAAACCGACGGCGAGCAACGAAGCGTCGTCCTCGACGTCGAATCACTCCTGAAGGATCTCCGCCCGTCGTTTCGGGAGGGCGGTGACCTCGCGAATCTAGCGCGGCCGACGGCGTTCGACCTCGACTCGAACGTCATCTATCTCGATCTCCACCAGGACGAGGGCGTGCGTGGCCGCAGCGAGACCAGCCTCATGATGCAGGTGTTGTTCAACGCCGTCTACGAACGTGCGAAAGGGACTGACAAGCGCGTCATCTTCGCGATCGATGAAGCACACTACCTGCTCAACGACTCCGCCTCGCTCGGCTATCTCGAGACGGCGGTGCGACACAGTCGCCACTACGATCTCTCCCTCCAGTTCATCACGCAGACGGGTGGCGAGTTCGAACTGACCGCCGAAGCGAAGACGATCGCTGATCTCTGTTCGATCACGGTCATCCATCGCGTCAAAGAAGACGCCGGCCAGCTTGCCGAGTGGTTCGGGCTCACCGAGCGCGAGGCCAATTGGGTCCGAACCGCGAAGGCAGGCAACGAAGACGATGGCTTCTCCGAAGCGCTCCTGGGGATCGACGAAGAGGGGTGGTTTCCGGTTCGGGTGCGCGCGAGTCCGTTTGAGGCCGACGCGATCGACAGCGACGACTGAGTTCACCAGTCTGGCACAGCACTCAACGCTGGCTCACCTCGGCCAGGTCAGTGTGGACGGCCGCGAGAACGCTAGATCGAAGTCCCCGACAATAGCAACGCAGTCATGTTGTAGTATGGAGTGCGTCGTCACTCAAGAGTCGATCGCGATCTTGACCTGTCGGACCCGCGTCTTGGTTATTCGTACGACGATCTCCCAGCCTGGTTTGCCGTCTAGCAGCCAGACGAGCACGCTACTCCCAAACAGGAGAAGTTCAAAACCACTCGTCACCGTCAGTTCGAACGCGAAGAAGTGCCGGATGATACCCGTCGATTCGCCGGGATACTCGATCGGTGGCACGATCGGCCAGCCAAGAAACCCCACGTAGTACCAGTTTCCGTCCAGAGCCGGATACAACGCGTCCGTCCCCAGATGGGTGAGATACCCTATCGCAAGGGGGATCACGAGCCGTCGCCGCCGGCCGTCTGTGAGCAACAGCAATCCAAGGAGGATCGGAAGCGCAATAACGAGTGAGTGCCCGAGGGATCGTCCGTTCGGCAGGAGTGGGATCGTCCAAGCAAGCGGTTTGTCGATGAGATCCGGGATCTGTGTCCCGAGTGCTAACAGGAGGACCGGCACGGCATCAGGCACACGTGTCCGATCAAGCCCGCGATAGAGGAGATAGCCTGCAGCGAGATGTCCCCATGGCCACATGGCACTCACTCAGCGACGTTCCTACTTGTCGCCTGTGTTTGCCACCCGCCTTGGAAGCAATTGGTGCATGACATCAGCCGTTTCAGCGCTTCCCGGATTGTTGGCCTGTTCGGATCGACGATTGGCCTGTTCCAGCCGGTTGTCGGTCGCGCGGGCGAGCTCGGCCGGGATGTCGTCCCTGGCTTCAGACAGGCGGGAACTGACGCGTTCCAGGCAGGTCGCGACAGCATCGAATTGCTGATCTGTACCGCCCGCGGCGGCCCACTCGGCCGCCCGGTCGGCAGCCTCCGCGACGGCACCCAGCGCCGCCGCCAACCCCCGGACGGCGTTCTCGGCCCCGTCGCCGCTCTGTCCGTTCTCGGTGTCGTCGTTATCGTCGTCGTCCGCACTATCGAGGGCGGCCACCTGCGCCCGAGTCTCCTCAGCGATGTTGGCAACGTACCTGGCTAGTGGTGTTTGCCCGGTATCCCGTCGTTTGATCCGGACCCGCTCTTCCGCGTCGGGGATAACCCGGTATGCTCTCACCTCGTCGTCGGTGTCACGGACCTCGGTCGTGAACGTCCCGCCGCGATGGACGTAGATCGCATCGGGACCGGACAGCGGCGCGTCGTAGAGCTTCCCGGCGAAGTCGTCCTCGATAGCCAGCCCGGTGAGGTCGCTGTCGGTCCCCTCGGAACCGACCTCAAGTTTCGTCGCGTTCTCCCGGGCGACGAGGGGAATCTCACCATCCGCGCCCAGTGGTTCGCCCCAGGTCTCGCCAAACAGGTCGGGAGAGGCCGTCAGCTCAACCCAGGCGGCCAGATGGACGAATCCGAGCCCGCTGAAGACGGCAACGAAAATCGCCAGCTGCCCGGCGAAGCGTGCCTGCACGATCCCGAGCACGAGGAAGACCCAGGCGTACGCCGAGACGGCCAGCAGATCTTCCAGGCGATCTTCGAGGTCGGGTTTGTCCCCGAGAAGCGACTCGGTCGCTGCCCGTATGTCAGTCATATATCTGCATTCCACTGTGGAACGCGTACAAAGACACAGATTCGCCAGCGATGAGACCAGACGGGTCGTCTCAGAGTGGTAACAGCGCGAAACCGCTCGACGAAACACCGAAAACGATCCCTATCGAGCCTGGACGAGTGCGGGATCCGACACCCGTATGTCACTGGGGTCTGATATCTAGCAGTAGTGGCTTCGAGTCAGGCGGCGACGAGTGAGCAGGCGGCGCCAGCCGCCGCGCCAGGAACGCGTCGCCGCGTCGCGGTCGTCGTTGGAATCGTTTTCATCGATCTGCTCGGCTTCGGCATCATCATCCCGATTCTGCCATTCTACGTCCGTTCGTTCGGCGTGAGCGACGTGTTCATCGGTCTGCTCGCGGCGTCGTACTCGCTGGCACAGTTCGTCGCCGCGCCGGTGCTCGGTCGGATCTCCGACGAGCGCGGCCGGCGGCCGGTGCTCATGCTGTCCGTCGGCGTCTCCGGGATCGCCTGGGTCGTCTTCGGGTTCGCTTCGGAGATCGGTGCGGCCCTGGGGGTGACGCTCGGCCTCGTCGTCCTGTTTAGTGCCCGGCTGCTGGCCGGCGCGGCGGGCGGAAACATCGCGGCCGCACAGGCGTACATCGCCGACGTGACGACACCGGCGGACCGGACCGGCGCACTCGGTCTCGTCGGCGCGGCCTTCGGTCTGGGGTTCGTGTTCGGCCCGGCGATCGGCGGCTTGCTGGCCAGCGACACCGCGGTGTCGACCGCCCGCACCGTATTGCCCGGGTTCGTCCCGGTGACGCCGTTCTCATTGCCGAGTTTTGCCGCTGCGGGCTTCTCGTTTCTCGCGCTCGGAGTGGCGGCCGCCGTGTTGAAAGAGCCGAATCGCACCCGGACCCAGGCGCGGCGCGTGTCGTTCGTCGGCCAGTTCCGGACGGCGCTCGCCGACGCGACACTCCGGCCGCTCGTCATCGCGTTCTTTCTGACCTCGCTCGCGTTCGCCGGCGTCACCGTGATGTTCGTCCCGTTCATGGCAGACGCATTCGGATACGACGCGACCGAAGCGGCGATATTTCTCGCCTATATCGGGGCGCTCGGCATCGTCAATCAGGGCGTGCTCATCGGCTGGCTCTCGCGGCGGTTCAGTGTGCAATACGTCGTCCGGGGCGGTGTGACGTCGCTGTTTCTCGCGCTCGTCCTGCTCGCCGTGTCGCCGCTGGCGGGGACGGGACCGCTCGCCGCCAGTGGTCCCGGATGGGTGACCGGCGGACTCCTCGTGTTGCTCGCATTCGGAGCGCTGGCCTCGTTCGGGAACGGCGCGATAACGGTCGGGCTCGCGGCACTCGTTTCGAAGGGTGCGACCGACGACACACAGGGGGCTGCCTTCGGTGTCACGCAGGGGGCGGGAAGCCTCGGGCGGACGGTCGGACCACCGCTCGCTGCCGCCGCCTACGTGGTCGTCGACTGGTCGCCGTTCGTCGCCGGGGCGCTCCTGCTCGTGCCGGTTGCGGTGTTGCTACGGCGATGAGCGATCTGTCGCAGCGAGAATCTCGTCGTGTTGGTCGGAACGACTGTCCCGATCACCGATCGCTCTCGTGCTGGCCGACGCCGGGGATCGCGACGGCCGTGGAGACGCGCTCCATCGAAGGTTAATACGAGAGTAGGAACAACGGTCAGATATGAGTGCGATCGTGCGTGACGAGGATATTCGGTCCGGATCTCCGCGTATCGAGGGGACGCGGATCGCTGTCCACGACATCAAACGTCGAGTCATCGACGGGGGAGAAGATCCGTTTGCGGTCGCGACGGAGTACGAGATCGATACGAGGAGTTCCGAGCATGGATCGTCAACCGGGCCATCGAGGAGAATCGGCACGCCCAACACGACTATTTGGACATCAGAGGTGCACTCACTGATCATGGTCGCTATCGATCCGTTCAACAAACCGACGCATCTCGTCGAATCTCGTTCCTCGTCGTACCTCGTCTTCGACCCTGTCGAACTTGACGAGCCTCTCATCCGCTAACGCGGGAAGCAAAACGTGATGGAGTTCGTAACAGACCGTGAGGTACTCCTCGGAGTCAAGTATCTCTCCCTCACGAAGTATCGGATCTGCAGGCCTCGAACTATCTTCCAGTAGCGCACGTAATACTCGTCGCTGTTGGGCTAACAGTACTCTTTCCACTTGATCACCGTTACAGCACTTGTCAGTCATGGGGTACCTGCTACGGACCTAGTCGCCCTCGCTGTCGGCTACTCCGAAGACTCGTTCTTTTCGACTTCAGTGACGACCACGTCCCAGTCAGGATGGTCGACTCCATTTCGACATTCAAATGCGCCTTTCACATCGAGTCCATTCTCGTAGGCTCTGAGGAGGAGGGCTTTTAGCTCAGCGTTCAGTTCCGCTTTCGACGTGAGCGGGGTCTCCGCAGGCGTCATCTTCCCGCGTTCCCCCCGTAATTCTTCACTGAGGATTCGTGGCCAGCTGTGATAGTGACCACACCGTAGCTGAACACGGTTATTGCGTGGTCCTCGTGCGTGAACGTAACGTGGATATCTCCGTCCGTCCCGGTGCGAACGCGGACGAGCGCATCCAACGCGTCTGGGTCAACCGTAGAATGGAGTGGGTCCAGTTCAACCGGATCAGCGTCCATCACTTCTGCCAGCATTGCGATTACAGCCATGCTTGCGGGTGTCTTCTCCTGATCGAACTGGATACGAACAGTCGCAGAGTCCTGATGATACTCGACTGACTCTACTCCGACTCCAGACACCACAGCGTCCATATCTACCTATTCTACCGGCCTGAATCGGTTTAGTTAGGGTACTTATTATACAGGAAGTTTAAAAGCAAACAGCCAGAACGATCACGGCAAACTAACGAGCGTCGCTCCAATGAGGCGTCGATGCCCGCGTCGGAGTCGTGACGAAAGCGATTGCTGGGTGATGCCAAGCTCGTCCGCGATTTCTTCGAGCGACGCCTCGCGGGGGGTGTCGAAGTAGCCACGCTCGTAGGCCAATATCAGCGCCTCGCGCTGGGTTTCGGTCAACTCGTAGCCTTCCCCCTGGATCGGAAGCATTGCGTGGACAGCGGTGATCTCTATCGGGATGTCGTTATCCTGGCAGTACTCTCGAAACTCAGCAACTGTCTCCTGACTTTCACCGCGCACCTCGAATCGCCACTGGTCTTTCGTTCCGATCCCAGTGAGCACAACGACGTTGGCCTTGGCCAGGGCACTCAGGACGCCAAAGTACTCTTGTTTCCACTCTGCGCGCATGAGATACTCGTCCTCGATGCTATCGACAAGTCGGATGTCCGTCACGCCCTCGTGTGGGTCGAACGCGGCTTCTATGTCCTCGGTTTCCACGCCACGCACCCAGAAGTACGGGATGATCAGCGTCTCGTGTGGAATCAGTCGCTCCAGTTCGACCGTCACTCCCGGCAAGTTCTCGAAGACACTCCCCAGCGGAAACTCCTCTGCCGGGCTCGTAAACTCCATCACGGTCGCCATGCGGGAGTCTTCGTCCGACAGACCAATAATTGACGTGGCTGGTGTATCATGGCTCCGGGACAGGCCAAAGCACGGTCAGGAGATAGAATCGCGTCTTCCGCGAGCAGGGAGGGCTGATTGCATGCTGGTAGACATGGTGCACCATGTCTACTCCTTTTGTAGGGCCCAGAACAACCTAGTCTCACAAGAGAAAATGAGCGTGATCGTGGAGCTTCGAATTCCACCCGATGACTTCGAACTCGGGCAGATACTCAAGCTCAATGAGACGTCGGCTATCGAACTCGAAACACTCGTCCCGAGTGGTGACGTTACTGTGCCGCTCTTCTGGGTCTACGAACCGGTCGAAAACGGGTTTCTCGACACCGTCCAACGCTATCCGACGGTCAACAGCGTAGCGGAGGTGGACGTGTTCGGAGACAGGACCCTATTCAGGCTCGATTGGGATGCGAGCCAAGACCATTTCTTTCAGTGCATCTTTGACCACGAAGGAGAAATACGGAGTGCGACCGGAACGTCTGAAGGATGGGATTTCGAGATACGATTCTCCGACCGTGAGGCATTGAGCCAGTGGCAGACATGTTGTGAGGACGCGCACATATCACTGGAGATCATCCGGATATACAATCCCACTGACCCCGGAGCTGGTCCGTGGTACGGCTTGAGCGAGCCACAGCGGGATGCGCTCATGCTTGCCGTTCGGATGGGGTACTACGATATTCCCCGAGGCTGCACGACCGAAGAACTCGCGGACGAACTCGGAATTTCTGATCAAGCAGTGACGGAGCGGCTGCGTCGTGCCATCGGTGCGTTCACACGACATGCACTCCTTACCCCCGAGGCCGAGGCGTAAGTGGAGCGGCAGGTTCCTTTGTGCATCATGGAACAGAACCAGGTAGTTGGGGCTCCGCTGTGTGAGCATGGATGAGAATGCAGAGCGAGGGATATCTGATCGACAGGGGATCGACGATTTCTCCAGCTCTGCGGAACGAGAGCAACCGATTTCCCCCGATAGGATTCTGTCGGCAGTAGGGAACGAACATCGACGGGCTATCCTCAATTCACTAACCAGGGCATCCGATGGGACACTGGAATACGATGCGCTGGTGGAGCGCGTTGCAGACATGATTCGAGACGAAGACACGGAGCGAGTATCCGACGAACATCGACAACGCGTCCGGATCGCACTTCACCATACCCATCTCCCAAAACTGAAGGAAGCTGGGATAATCGACTACGAGGCTGAAACGAGGCACGTCCAGTTTGTTGGCGGTGAACTGGAACAAGATCTCCTGACACTGGTCAGGTCACACGACAGTAACGAGTGACAGAAGTGAAGTATCGAGGATGATTAGCGCAAGTTTCGAGCTCATCCCATCTGTTCAACAGGGTGATGCTCTTCAGCAAGTGACACAACTCACCGGGGCGCGAACCTCGTCCCGTCAGCCGGGCGCTCGCGTTTCTCTGGACCAGATCACCGGTCGCCCTCGTGCTGGCCGACACCGGGGATCGCGACGGCCGTGGAGACGCGCTCCATCGCGAGCGCAGTCGTCAACACCAGCGCGAGGTAGAACACTGCGACGATGACGTAAATATCGGTCGTTCTGAACGTGTCAGAGGCGATGATATCGGCCCGGCCGAATAGCTCGGAGACGGTGATGAACGCCGCCAGCGCGGAGTACTTGATGAGATAGACGAACTCGTTGGTCCAGCCGGGGATAGCGTATCGCAACCCCTGGGGCAAAACGACGTGGCGGATCCCGGCCCACTTCGAGAGGCCGACCGACCGGGCGGCGACGAGCTGGTCCTCGTCGACGGACTGCAGGGCCGAGCGGATGTACTCCGACTGGTAGGCCGAGGAGTTGATCGTGAACCCGACGATGGCGACGAAGACCGCCGCCCCCGGGACCGACCCGCTCCCGACGAGATCAACGCTGTCGATCGCACCTGCGAGTGGTAGCCCGTAGTACAGCAGGAACAGCTGTGCGAGCAGCGGCGTCCCGCGGATCAACTCCGTGTACGCCAGCGAAAGCCAGCTGAGTGCGGTCCCGCCGTAGACGCGCGCGACCGACAGCGGGACGGCGACGACCAGCCCGAGCAGCATCGACGCGACGGTGAGATACACCGTGACGTAGGCACCCTCGGCCAGTGCGGGCGCGCTCTCGATGGCGAACGCGACGAGATCGAGCAGCCAGACGAGCCAGCCAGTAGCCACCTCCGGCAGCCCCAGCGACGCGACGGCGTCGGCGGCCGACGCGAACGGTTCTGGCGGCAGCCAGGGCTCGCGGTTCCTGACGGGCACCTCCGAGCGGAGCAGATCTGGCGCGCCCAGCGCGCCGAAGACCCGATCCAGCACCGCGTTGTGATACGCCCAGCGAGCCAGCAGCCACGCCCAGAAGACGACCCCGACCGCGAGCACAGTGAGGCGTCGTCGCCCGGGAAGCTCGCCGACCGCGGCCGGTTCAGTCTCGTCGACGCTCATCTGTGGAGGTCAGTCAGCCCGCCGAGGAACTCGCGGGTGCGGTCGTGGTCGGGCTGCTCGAAGAGCCGCTCTGGCGGCCCGCGCTCGACGATCCGTCCGTCTTCGAGGAACGTCAGCCGAGAGGCGACCGAGCGGGCGAAGCCCATCTCGTGGGTCACAGCCAGCATCGTCATGCCGTCGTCGGCGAGATCGCGCATGACGCCCAGCACCTCGCCGACGAGCTCGGGATCGAGCGCGCTGGTCGGCTCGTCGAACAGGATGAGATCGGGATCCATCGCCAGCGCGCGGGCGATCCCGACGCGCTGTTTCTGCCCGCCCGACAGTTCCGCCGGATACGCCTCCGCCTGATCGGCCACGCCGACCCGCTGGAGGTACTGTTCGGCGCGCTCGGTGGCCTCGCGCTCGGACAACCCCAGCACTTCCGTCAGCCCGAGCGTGACGTTCCCGCGGGCCGTCCGGTGGGCGAAGAGGTTGAAGTCCTGAAAGACCATGCCGACGCGCCGGCGCAGCGCGTTCTCGTCCATGGCATGGACGTCCTCGCCGTCGAGGTAGATCGCGCCGTCGTCGATCTCGGTGAGTCGGTTGACACACCGCAACAGCGTCGACTTGCCCGACCCGCTCGGGCCGACGATCACTTCGACGTCGCCGGCGTCCAGCTCGAAACTGACGTCGTGCAGTACCTCCTCGTCGCCGTATGATTTCGAGACGTTCTCGAAGCGTAGCAGACTCATTCGGAACCACCCGGAATCGAATAGCGGTCGTGGAGCGCATCGAGCGACCGATTAGTCGCGAAGGTCAACACGAAGTAGATCGCCGTGATCGTGAGAATGACCTCCATCACAGCCGTGCCCTTGCCGGGCTGCAGGTAGAGGTTCTCCGCACGCGTCAGCAGCTCCGCCAGCCCGATCGCGAAGGCGATGCTGGTGTCTTTGAGGACGATCGTGAACTCGTTTTGAAAGCCCGGCAGCGAGCGTCGCAGCGCCTGCGGAAAGACGACGTGGCGGATCGACTGGCGCGTACTCATCCCGACCGACCGAGCAGCCTCGAGCTGCCCGTCGTCGATCGACTGGATCGCGCCGCGGAACACCTGACTCTGGTAGGCCCCGCTCCGGAGTCCGAGCGCCAGCGTCGCCGAGAGAAACGCCGTGAGGTTAATCTCCAGCCAGGGAATCGATCCGAGCCGGGGCAACGGCAGACCGAAATGGAACAGCACGACGAGCACGACGATCGGTGTACCCCGCAGTAACACGCCGAACGTGCTGACGGCATCGCTGAGCCGCCCGGAGCCGTAGACCTCGATCGCCCCGGCAGGGAACCCGGCCAGAAAGCCCAGCGAGAGACTCGTGATCGTCAGCAGGATCGTCACGACCGTCCCCGCCAGCAGGTACTCCCAGTTGGCGGCGACGAACGCCCAGTCGCCGGCCTGGAGCACGCTGTCAATCTGACCGCCGGGCCCGAACACGGCTTCGATCCCGTTCGCCTGCGACGCGGTGTCGATCATCGTTCCTATTCGAACCACTCGGTGACGAGATCGTCGTAGGTGCCGTCTTCACGCAGTTCGGCGAGCGCGTCGTTGATATCGGCGAGTCGATCGTCGTCCTGGCGCATCCCCATGCCGAACTGTTCGCCCGTCTCGATGACGAACGAGACCGAGACGTCCCGCCCGGCGGCGAAGTTGTTCGCGACGGGCTGGTCGACCACAACGGCGTCGACGTTACCGGCTTCGAGGTCTTCGACAGCCAGCACGTAATTGTTGTATCGCTTGAGGTCGTCCTCGGCGATGACGCCCTCTTCGCGGAGTCGCTCGACCTCACTCTCACCGGTGGTTCCCTTCTGGGCACCCATCCGACTCCCTTCGAGATCGCTTTCGCCCTCGGGCTGGAAGTCACCGCCCGATTGGACGAGCACGGACTGGTTCGATTCCCAGTAGGGGTCGGTGAAATCGATCTGCTCCTGGCGATCCGGTTCGATCGTCATCCCGGCAGCGATGAGATCGATGTCGTTGTTGTTCAGCGACGGGATGAGCGAGCCGAACTTGAGGTCCGACCAGTCGCCGACCTCGTAGCCGGCGCGATCGATGGCCGCTTCGGCCAGATCGATGTCGAAGCCGACGATCTCGCCGTCTTCCTTGTATTCGAAGGGTGCGAACGCGGCGTTGGTCCCGGGAACGATGGTGTCGTCGCTACCGCTCGAACAGCCGGCGATCGCGGCCGAGGCACCGACTGCCCCGACCGTCTTGAGATACGCGCGGCGGTCCATACTGAATCTGTGAGCCATATGCACGGATTCGTGGTCTCAGTGTTGAACGTTTCGAGCTATTGTTTACTATCGTTCGTTCGGGTCCGGACGGAAGGGCGAGCGAGGCGGGCAGTTTTGGGGATCCGATCCTAACGGGCCGGCATGACCACGATCGGAGTCGTCGGTGCCGGCGTGGCGGCCGCGGCCGCGACGTACGTACTCGACCAGACCCTCGAAGACTCCGAGGTGACGATCCTCGAGAAGTCGGGCGGCCTCTGCGGGCGTGCGGCCACTCGCCGCAGGGGCCCGGTCACCTACGATTACGGCGCGAATTACCTCAAGGACGACGACCGCCGGGTGACGGAACTGGTTACCGAGACGCTTGCCGCCGAGGGATTGGTCGACACGCGGGGACCGATCTACGCCTACGAGGCCGACGGCGAGATCGGTCCCGGTCGAGACAGCGACGACCACAAGTGGAGCTACGAGGCAGGACTGACACAGATCGCCAAGCGCCTGCTCGGGCAGACCGACGCGACCGTCCACCGAAACACCCGCGTCGAACGGATCCACCGCGAGGGCGAGCAGTGGCGGCTCACCGACGCCGACGGGGCGTCGTGGGGGCCGTTTGACGCCCTCGTCGTCAATCCGCCGGCTCCGCAGACGGCCGAACTCCTGCGGACGGCCGACTGGGACGATCCCCTGCGCGAAGACCTCGTCGAAGCGATCGAGGCCGTCCCCTACCACAGTGTTTGGACGACGATCCTGCACTATCCCTTCGAACTGGACCGGCCCTACTACGCGGTCATCAACACGGACAAGGAACACGAGATCGGCTGGGTCGCTCGCGAGGAGTGCAAGCCGGGCCACGTCCCCGACGGCGAGTCAGTGCTGGTCGTCCAGGCCGGCCAGGGCTGGTCGGAGCGACACTTCGAGCGCGACCCCGAGACCAACGTCGCCGAACTGATCGATCTGACCGCGGACCTGCTCGGTGACGACCGCCTCAGAGAGCCGGACTGGACCGATCACCAGGGGTGGCGCTACGCCCTGCCGGACGACGCCGTCAGGCAGGGGCCGATCGACTCGGCCGTCGACCACGACCTGCACTTCGTCGGCGACTGGATCCCCGGCGAGGGCCGGATCCACGCCGCGCTGCGAAACGGCCTGGACACCGCCGAGAAACTCGTCTATCAGCTGTGACGCGCACGAGGAAAGTCACTCCCGACCGGTCACTTTCCGGATGCACGAGGAGCCGAACGGGCCGAGCTCGCCGGTCTCGAACTGGATGAAGTAGCCGGTCGACAGCGACGAGCCACAGCGCCGACACTCGAAGTCGCCCTCCCGGGAGACGACCTGGCTCTCGAAGCGGACGAACGAGCCCGACCGGGTGCGGATCCGCCCCGCCTCGCGCTCGATGATCCCGCGCAGTTCGGCCGTGTCGAGGATCTCTCTGGTGAGATGTGGGTCGGTCGTGATCGTCTCCAGACGGTCGATCGCCTCGGCGACCGACAGTGACTCGTCTTCGAGGTGGGCGAGCAGCGTCACGCCGAGTTCGACGGGATCGCGGTCCACACGCGCACAAGGGACGGCGTGAGCAAGAAAGACACGACCACAAGGTGTATTCCGCTGGCCGGCACACTGTCGCGTGATGGACCGGCAGGTGCGGATTCAACTCGCGGGCGGGCTCGCGCTCGCGGCGACCGGCGCGGTCGGCGTGCTCGTGATCACGCCCGAGCGGGCGCTCGGATCGCTGCTCGGACTCGCCGAGCGGCCCGGCCTGTTCGCGCTCGCGCTGGTCGCCCTCTACGGCGCGCGCTCGCTGGTGCTGTGGCCCATCTCGGCGCTGTCGCTTCTGGTCGGGTTCGTCTACGGGCCAGTCGTGGGGATCCCGATCGGACTGGCCGGGGCCGTCTACACGTGCCTGCCGCCGTACCTGCTCGCGCGGTACGCACCGCGGGAGCGCGGACCGCTCGCGCGCCTACACACGCTCGGTCGCTCGACGGTCGCGGTGACGGGTGACCTTCGCGGACTGATCGCCGCGCGCCTGATCCCGCTGCCCGCGGACGGCGTCTCGTATGCGGCCGGGCTAGCCGAGATCCCCGCCGGACGCTACGCGCTCGGAACGCTCGCCGGCGAGACGCCGTGGGTCGTCGCGACCGTGCTGGCCGGCGCGTCGATGCGGACGTTCGCGCTCGAAGAAGCCGGCTCGACCCTATCGCTGCTTTTCGGGGCGACGCTGCTCGGGGTCGTCCTGTTGAGCGGGCCCGCCTACCGCCATCTCCGGCGGCGCGGCGTGCTCGACGGTCCGGCGATCGATCAGTAAAACGTATCCGCACAGTCGAAGACGACGCCGTGGACTGGACAGACGTACTTGCAGTGGCGGTGATACATCGGCCGGTCGCAGCGCGGACACGGCCGGCCGCCCGAATCGGTCATACTCGAACGATCCGGTGCGATCGGCTTGACCGTTCGGGGTGCGGCAACCGAGGGTGTATTTCGGTACGAGACCGACTGGCTCAGCACTCGCTCCAGCCGCAGTTCTCGCAGGTCTTGCAGCCCTCCGAGTAGTACAGCGACATCGAGCCACACTCCGGACACTCGGGGCTCTCGCCGTTCTCGATGAGTTCCTGCTGGTCGTCGACCGCCTGCTCGGCCGCCCCATCGCCGTCCTCGAACTCGTCTTCGAGTTCGGTCAGGTTCTGCTGCTGGGGATAGGCCCGCTCGATGTCGTTGTCCAGATACCGGCGCATTGCGGTTCCGATTGCATCCGGAATGGACTGGATCTGTTCGCCCTTGTCCCAGGCGACCTTCGGCGAGCGGATGCCCTGCAGTTCGTCGGCGATCTCTCCGGGATCGACGCCGCTGCGAAGCGCCGTCGAGATGGTCTTGGCGAGCGCCTCGGTGAACGAGGCGGTGAACCCGCCGGAGTTGCCGATGTTGGCGAACAGTTCGAACGGCCGACCCTGTTCGTCCTCGTTGATGTTGACGTACAGCTTCCCGTAGCCGGTGTCGATCCGCTGGGTGACGCCGTGAAGGACGTCCGGTCGCGGGCGCTTCTGGGCGTACTCTGTCGTCTCGCCGTCGGCCACGCCGAGTAGCTGTTCGACGGATTCGTCCAGTGCCGCCTGGACCTCCTCGCTCTCGAGGAAGCCCTCGATGCCGTCGAAGACCTCCTCGATCTGAGCGACGATCTCCTCGCGATCCATGTCCGCGAACTCGGTGTTCTGGGCGCGGGTGGTCAGCACCTGCTTGCTGCGGGTGCCGTCGCGGTAGTAGGTGACGCCCTTGCCGCCGTGTTCGTAGATGTACTCGAAGACCTCCTTGGCGTCCTCGACGGTCGAGTCGTTGGGGGCGTTGACGGTCTTGCTGATCGCCGAGTCCACCCCGTCCTGGAGCGCGGTCTGGATCGAGGCGTGCTGTTTGGGCGAGAGGTCACCAGTCGTGACAAACAGCTCGCCGATGGCGTCGGGCACCGTCGTGAGGCCGTCGATGCCGTCGAACTCGTTTGCAGCCATCTGCTCTTGGGCCTCTTTCTTGACAGCCTCGACGTCGATGTCGTTCTCCTCCAGCACGCGCAGGAAGTAGTCGTCGAACTCGACCAGCATCTCGTCGCCCTGGACGTCGTCGGAGACGTTCTTGTAGTAGGCGACGTTGTAGATGGGCTCACAGCCACCGGTCGTGTTGCCGACCATGCTAGTCGTCCCGGTCGGCGCGATCGTCGTCGTGTTGTGGTTGCGGATCGGGAAGCCCTCAGCCCACTCGTCAGCGTCTTCGCCGGTGTAGTGTTCGAACCACTCGCGGTATTCGGTTGGGTCCGCATACTTCGATTTCTCCCACTCCTCGAAGGGGCCTCGCTCCTCGGCGAGTTCGTGACTGGTCCACTTGGAGTGGTGGTTGATGTGGGTCATCAGCTTGCGGGCGACCTCGTCGGAAACCTCGTCGCCGTATTTCATCCCGAGCTGGACGTACAGCTGGGCCAGCCCCATGATGCCCAGCCCGATCTTGCGCAGTTCCCGGACCTTCTGTTCGATCTCCTCGACCGGGAAGTCCGACATCGTGACGACGTCTTCCAGGAAGCGCGTTCCCATCTCGATACGGTGGTCGAACTCCGCCCAGTTGATCGCCTCCTCGAGGAACGCCTCGACGGCCGCTTCGGTCGTCTCGTAGTCGTCGGCGTGACGATCCGACCAGACCCGCCAGTCGGGGGCGTCCTCGGCGGCCAGCGTCGAGAGGTTGATGTGTCCGAGGTTGCAGGCCTCGTACTCCTCCAAGGGTTGCTCACCACAGGGATTTGTTGCAAGTATTCTATGCTCTGGATTTTTCTCCACATCGAACGAATGTTCCTTGTTCGCGCGTTCGAGGTAGACGACGCCAGGTTCGCCGTTCTCGTGTGCGCCCTGGATGATGTGGTCCCAGATCTCTTCGGCGGGTACCGACAGTTCCTCGCCGACCTCGACGTACTCGCCGAGGCCGAACATGTCGTACAGTTCCTTGGTCTCCTCGGTCGTGACGTGAGGTTCGCCCGTCCGGGGGTTCGTGAACGTGAACTCCTCGCCGTTCCGCAGGGCGTCCATGAAGTCGTCGGTGATCCCGACGGAGATGTTGAAATTCGAGAGGTGCCCCTCGACGGCGTTACGCAGGTGCTCGGGGACGCGACCGTCTTCGTCGATGAGTCCGCGAGCCTCTTCGAGCGCTTCCTCGAAGGAGCTGTGGGTAAAGTCGTCGGGGTCGTTCAGCCGCAGCGTCTCGGCCAGCGAGACATCCTTGTTCTTGGCGTGGATGAACTGGATGACGTCCGGGTGAGAGACACGCATGACGCCCATCTGGGCACCCCGTCGAGCGCCACCCTGGGCGATAGTTTCACACATCTGGTCGTAGGTCCGCATGAAGGTGATCGGGCCAGAGGCGATCCCGCCAGTCGAACCGACGGCGTCGCCGTACGGGCGCAGCTTCCAGAAGGCATACCCCATGCCGCCACCGCTGTTGTGCGAGACGACCGAACTCGCGACGTATTCGTGGTCGTCCGCGACGGTGACGTCGTAGACAGTGTCCGTTCCGGCATCCTTGACGGCTTCGACGGGAACATGCCAGGTCGACCCCTCGCGTGTTCCGACGCTCGGTCCTCTGGAATCGATCGTGGAGAGTGTCTCGGCCATCGTCTCCGAGCGGTCGTCGACGAACCCGACTGACTCGAGGAAGCGTTCGAGACCTCGCTCGCCAGTCGGACCGACGTTGTAGTAGTCGCGCTCGTCGGTGTCGTACTCCCACCGGATCGCTGGCAGACCGAGACCAAGGAGGAGCTGCTGGACATCCCCAATCAGATTCTCCGAGGCGCTCCACAGTCGCGGATAGGTGTCCTTCTGGAGACTCCCATCGGTCGAGTACAGTCCCCGGAGGAACGCGCCGATCGTCTCTCGATCGGCCTGCCAGACTTCGCTCGGGACCGACGCCGAAGCCGCGTCCGGTTTGGCGTCGCCGAAGTTGGCGAGCCACCAGCGCTTGATTTCGTGGCTGTGCAGGACAGCCTCGTAACAGCCCTCATCCCAGCGCCAGTCCAGCCCGACATCGAAGAGGTCACGGGAGAGTCGGTCGGCACGCTCGAGGGTCTCTTCGCGGTTGAGATGGAAGCGAAGGCCGTCTTCGTGCTTCGAGCCGTCGCCGACCCACATGCCGACGAGTTCCGCGAGTTCGGGCGTGAACTCGGTCGGCTGCGTGACGGTCTTGACGGCATCTCCGTTCGCCTCGAGCGATTGCGTCTCGCGGAACCGGGCGACACTGCGGGTCGAGACGCCCAGTTCCCGCGCGATCTCACCGTCGGAGTGGCCGTCGTCGTAGAGCGTCTCGAACTCGTCCTCATCGAAGCTCACGTCACCGCCGGACCGGCCGCCGCTCCCGTTGGGATCAAGCCCGAGTTCGAGCGAGCGACGGCGCTGTATCGTCGAGGGCGAGCTGTCGAGTCGGTCCGCGATCTCGTAATCGCTGAGTCCCTCAGCGTGGAGTTCGAGGATGTCGTCGTTCGAGATCGTCCGGTTTTCGGACCACTGGGCCCCGCCAGCGACGGTCGTGAGTTCGGGTGTCGTATCCTCGTTGTCGATCCAGCCGAGTCGCAACGAGAGGGTATCCCCGGCCTCAATCTGGTCGATCCGCGTCCACGAGCCATCGACGAGCAGTTCGTGGTTCGGCGTCCCGGTCAGGTCGATCCCGGCTTCCGTCTCGATACGGCTGACGGGTGAATCGTCATATGCGTGTGTTTCCTCGACGTTCTGAACGGTGTGTCCGTCTCCGTCGCGCTGGACGATCTGATCGCCGGGCTCGACGTCGGCAATAGAGACAACGCCCTTGTCCTCAACGTAGACCTGCGTGTCCTCAGTCAGACACTGGAAGACCTGTGCGGCCTCTTTGGCGGTCTGGTGGATATCGTCGATGTCGTCCTCGGGAGAGTCGACGAAACAGGCAGAGAGCTGCTGGAGTTCGTCGCCAGCGTTCATCAGTGTGGGGCTGTTGTGACTGACGAACCCTTCAACAACGTAGGTGTTCCGACGCGGAACCTGCATGTCTTCGACGGCCATTCGACCGACATCGCGGACCGTCGAAACTCGCTCGTAGAACTGGTCGCGCTCAACGAACTCGGCGACTGGGGAGTCCCAAAGTTCAGGGTACTTCTCCGCGTAACGGCGGAAGACACCGACGCCGATCTCCTGGTGGTACGCAGAATCAGGATCGATCAGGAACTGCGAGAGATCACGGTAGGCGTCGTGTCCAAGATCGCTCTGCTGGAACCACTCGTGAAGACGGTCGGTTTGATTCGGGATTTTCACCGACGTGGCGTTCTCGGCCACGGTCTCAAACCGTTTCGACTCCGTCAGCTTTCGTTCGCTCAGGAATCCGACGCGGTCGACGAACCGTTTCCCAGAGACGTTCTTGCGGACCGTCACTCGGAACCCGTCCCGTTTTGCGTTCACAGACGAGCGAATACCCAGACCGAGCAACAGCTTCTGTACCTGATCGGCGAGCTGTTCGCTGTGTGTGTACAGTTCGATGGTCCGTTCACCGACGGTACCGTCTGCCTCGAACAAACCACTGAGGAACGTGGCGACGCAGGTCCGGCCCGATTCGAGTACTGCGTCCGGAACTGCCGCGTTTTTCGAGGTGTCTTTCAAAAGCTCGTTTCGGTCGAGGAAATCGTACAGATCGCGCCTCCCGGCCTGGCCGACCACGCACGCTGCATCGTTGCGGTGTCGTGTCGTCGGCTCGAACCCGAACACTGACTCGGTCAGTTCGCGCCAGTACTCGACGAGGTCGTCGTCCTGCTCGTCGAACGCAACTCTAACGCCACTTTCTCGTGCTGTTCCGTCACCGACATAGAGGCCCAGCCACTCCGCGAGCGCAGGCGTCATGGAGTCGGGTGCGTCGATGGCCTCTCGTGGCCTACCGAGGGTCGTCGTTTCCGCGGCGACTGCCCCGCCATCAGCTGCTGTCGGCGGGAGCAGGCTGGCTGTCGTTCCCTCATCGTCGAGGAAGTTCTTCTGGAGTGCGATCACGTCGTCCGGCTTGAGATCTTTTACCTGTCGCCATTCGTACTCGCCGCTCTCCGAAATAACCCGGAAATAATGCTCAGGCGTAGCCTGAACTGTATATCCCAAGTTCGTCTCGATCTCCTTGACCAGCTTCTCACCGTTTTCGAACTTCGAGTCGACACGAGCGGTCCCATCTTGGTCGTCGTAGACGCGCTCGCCAGGTTCAATATCCCCAAGGGGCTTGAGTCCTCCTTCAGCTGCGACCCGCGACTCGGGCGGGACACAGTTCGGCATAAACGAGAGATGTTCCATCAGCTCCTGGTACTCAGCGGCGGTGTCCTCGACGTGTTCGCGGATGTCGGCGGGGAGCTCCGAGACGATCGTCTCGTAGGAGAACTTGTTGACGTTGTACCGCGTCAGCGTCGTCTCGGCGTCGTCGTCGGCGGTCGTCCCCTTGCCGAAGACCTCCTCGGCGAGTTCGTCACGCCGGGGATGGTCGGGCTTGAGCTGGTCCGGGGTGACCGTGATTTCGACGTCTTCCTTTCGAGCCTCGAAGACGGCCTCCGCCAGCGCGACGTTCTTCGCGACGCGCTCGAAGAGATCCTCCTGGGACTCGACGAGCTCACCGTCGGCGTCCTTCCGAAGATACCGCGCCGGCAAGATGTTGTGATAGGCGTTCGAGGTGAGTCGCTCCTCGAGCGTGTCGCCGGTGGTGCGTTTGATCGGCAGCGTGATCTCGTCCGCGGAGAGGTCCTGCTGGCTCACGCGTCAGCCCTCCCGGCGAGATCAGTTCGCCATCCGTCGATACGGGTCGTGAAACGGGTCCGTGTGTGGATCATCTGTAGCGGAAGTTCGTTACTTGCGGGTTCCTAATGAACCCGTCGCCTCGCGATTTCGATCGCCCGTGTGACACCTGTCGCTACTCGTATCTTTCTCGGTCGTAGCGGCGCCTCACGGGCACTGCCGTACGCGAACAACGAATGAGAGGCGTCCTAATAAACGTGAGCAGACCGGAGTGAAAGTGAAGTTTGATCCGTCTGATCCCCGAGAGAGCGAAAGTGTTCCCAGCGGAAACAAGCGGGTGTTTCGGATGGAGATCGCTACCGACTGGAGACGTTCCGGGCGTGTGCCGTTGCACAGACTGCGACCGCCATCAGCACCCCTAGAAGTACGAGTTGCACGCCCCCTGCCGAGAGAGCGAACAGCCAACTTCCACCGAGCGCGAGCGCGCCGACACCGACGATAGCAGTGTAGTGCCGGTACCAGTGATCAGTCGACGGCGGGCCTTCGAGGTACGGCCGGAGTTGTGCTGCGCTCTCCCGAAGCGTCACGATCCCGCGAGATTCGTCGTACGAAACGAGACCTATGTCGTCGAGTTTCGGAAGGTGACACTGATAGAGCGCGACGTAGACGCGCTTGCGTTCCGCGTACGTGATCTCCGCGATCGATTTACCGTTCTCGTCCGCGGCGATCCGTTCCGCTAACTCGCCCAGTTTGACGGAGCCATCGGACGCACCAAGATACTGTAACGTGCGACGACGGCGGGCGTTTTTCAGCGCATCGAAGATCGCATCCAGAGAGAGCTGTCGAAGGTCAGAGCCGGAATCGGCCCCGGCGTCGAGAGATCCACCCTCAGTTACCTTTTCGGGAAAAGACGTCGGCAGATCAGTCTGTGACGAGGTTGCTTCACTCATTTCACCACCTCGCGTGTCGATAGCTAGCCGGTCGTCGACCACGTGGACGAGTTCGGCCGGCTCGCGTCCGATGGTGTCGATAGCCGATAGTCCGTGCCGGTCTGCTAGCCAGCGCGTTCGTTCTCGGTGCCACCCGTGCGTAATTCTGTCGTTGAACCCACATCCTGAGCCCCCGTAGATACGTTCTTAGCAGACAATATCTAGCATACCGTTGGAGATCCAAGGGAATTATATATCTCGTTACTCGTTTCAGCGTGACTGAGCAGTCGTCATCGTCCGTCGAAATACCCGTTACTTGCGGGCGGAAACCGTCTCGTCGACCGAGAAAAACCACGGGCTGGCGAGACGACGAAGACAGACTCGCCTGGGGAGCACCCAGATTTCTATGCGGATCTCGGCCGCAGTCGAGGTGCACAGAGACGGACAGCCGGTTCACACACCGGTGAACTGCTCCGGGCAAGCCCCGGGGCACTCGGTCTGCTTTCTCTGCCCATGGCGTTAGACGCGCCCGACGTAGAGAGTCCGACCGTCCCGAACGTCCCGTTCGGTGACGACCACCGATCGACCGTCGACGGTATAGGTCCCGGGATGAGCAACCGTCACCGAGAACGAGCCGTCGTCAGGTTCGGCGAACCGGACGTACTCGAAGTCGGCACCCGGGATCGAAACTTCCGTCTCGATCCTCGTTCGTCTACTGATCGTACCGGAAAGCGTCGCTCCAGGGACGAGCGTAAACACCAGATAGTCGCGATCCGGGCTTGCATAGACGGCGCGGTAGTGACCGAGGCCCGGCGCGTTCTCGGTGGCGCTGCCGAGTTTCCGAAGTCGCGCGTACAGTCGCCTCGAATGGGTGTACCCGCCGTACTCGAGATCCGGGACGACGATGAAGCCGACGCGGCCGTCGAAGTGTTCGTACCAGCCCGCGGCGTCGGACGTGAACAGGAAGTCCTCGTAGTAGCGGCGCGCGTATCCGTAGCTCGCCGATTGTCCGTTCACGAAATAGTTGAACATCCGGTTGCGACCCCACTCGCTCAGCACGTAGTTCTCGGGATACTCCCAGCCGCGCTCGCTGGCGTAGGCGTCTATCCACCGGGCGGCGCGGACCGCCGCCCGGTCGGTCGCGAGTCGATCGTTGATCAGCGTGGTGTACAGCGCTCCGGAACCCGCGAAGACGCCGACGGCCCCGCCGAGGAGTGTCAGACGGGTCCTGTCGGGCACCGCGAGTCCGTCACGGTGGTGATCCGGACGCGATGACAGCGCCACTCGTTCGTGCGCCCGGTGCGGCTTCGCGAGGTCCAGCCACCCGAGCACGCCGAGCAGTCCCAGCCCGCCCAACAACGCGAGAAACGGGGCGAGTTCACCACCGAATCGCCGCTGGATCGCGGTCAGCACAGCGAAATACGCCCCGTAGGCGATCAGTATCGGCCACGCGATCGAGCCCCGCCGCCACGCTGCACGTAACCCGAGAACGATACCCGGGAGCGCCAGAAACGGACCGAATCCGAGGAGAACAAGCGGTCCGAGGACGAGTCCGTAGTCTTCGGTGAGCGATGACATCTCTCCGATCCGAGTGTCGTGGAGCAACCGGTCGATCCCCCGCTCGAGGGCGTGGCCCGCGTCCGGAAACGCGCTGAAAAGGACCGCGAGCCCGAGCACGACGAGCCCGACTTCCAGGATCGCAGTCAAGATCCACGACCGGTCCAGGCGCTGGCAGACGGACGCGATCGAGAGCACGCCGAGGCTTCCGGCGAAGAGGGTGCCAGCGGCCAGGACGACGACCGTGTCCTGCCAGCCGAAACCGACGTGCGCCAGTCCGGTCAGCACCGTCCCCCAGGCGACGCCAGCCACGAGCGAAGACAGGGGCCGAACCGAGTCACGTGCGGCGGTGGCGACGCCACACAGGCCGATCGCGAACGCGAGTGGGACGACCAGCAGCGGTCCCGCTTCCCATGCCAGCAGCTGACCGGCCAGTCCGACGGCGAGCAGCGCCACGTCGGACCCAGTCCCGCCCGGGCCCGACCGGTCGGGCCCGTGCACGATTCCGAGGAGCGCGTAGACGGTCAACGCGAGAAAGACGTAGTCGAACGCGTGGTGGTCGGCGAAGCCGATGCTGGTCCGAAAGCCGTGCATCGGTGTCACAGCGAGCAAGAGTACCGCTGCCAGTCCGATCCGGGCGTCGCCGCTGGCTCTGACCGCGATCCCGTAAACGAGCAGCGCGGTGAGCAGGGCCGAGACGACCAGATACCACGCGACGACAGTGTCGGCGGCCCACTGGCTTCCCCCGAGAAGAAGCGCTGCGAGCGCCAGCGTCGAGACCAACAGCGGCTCGCCACTCGCGACCCCGTCCGGCAGTGACCAGGGCGTGGCGGTCCCGTGGACCACCTGCTCAACGGCGTAGCGGTAGGCGTATGGATCGTTGCCTGTGAGGACGACGGCACCGTCCTGGTAGACGGAAGTAACGGGGACGAGCCTGATCGTGACGACGACCGCGAGCGTACCCGCGAGCGCGTACCGTATCGGAACGGAGCTCGACAGGGCCAGCGTTCGCCCGACCGCTCCAGAGAACCGTGACGACGAGTCCGGAGTCACGTCATCACCTGTTCCTGGCGAGCGATCCCGAACTGCCCGACAGCCGCCCGTTTGTCCCGGACGGTGTGACGGCGGCGGGACGGTAGCAGCGACGACAGCTGACGGGCACCTCCTGCTCGTTCGAGCCCACGGCCAGCAGGCAATGCCACACGGCACGGGATCACACCGTTCCGGGATCGTCCAGTCCAGTGGTCGGCACTAGACAGCATCATCTACATCCTTCCGTGTCAGTCGTCCGAGCGAGCGGCTGTCGAGTCGTCGGGGACGATCGAGCGCATGTAGAACCAGCGTAGCGTCCACATCTGATAGGCAGTGGCGACCCCGAACAGCACGAGAAATCCACTCGCGAGAAGGAGCACGGGCATCGCGCCGATCACGGGCACGCCGGTCTGTGCGGCGATGACACTCACCAGCGCGACGACGCCGAGCGTCCGGTAGAACTGCGCCCAGGAGACGCCGTAGTCGGTGACCATCCGCATGTACCGGTTGACCTGCTTGGCTCGCTCGCGGAGTCGGACCGTCTTTCGATCCTTGTCGTAGACGACGACGTCCATCTCGTCAAGTTTCGGCAGGTGCGTCTGATGCAGGGAGTTGTAGACGCTGTCCCGGACCTTCCGTGGCGGCGGGGTCTCTCCGGTCTCTTCGGCAGCTATCCGCTCGGACAACTCCCGGAGGGTTACGGGCCCCAGACGGCTGCTCAGCTGTTTGATCACCTGCCGCCGCCGGGAGTTGCGCAGGATCTCGTGCACTTCCTGCGGGTCGATACTGCCGCCCGTGATCGCTGCCATCCCTATCACCATGTGCATTCCCACCCCTCGCAGCCAGCCTGCTCCAGTCAGACGAGTAGACTGAATACTGACCCATAAACGTAGAGGTCCGTTCGCGGAAGACATACTATTTCTGAGGTGTGAAGATGTATCCTACCGGTCTATTAGAGTTCCGTACCGAGTGGTTCAGAATGGTTGCCGGAACCGTAGTATATGTTTACCGCTTGCTTCCTCCTATGGTAGGACATATCTAGCGTTTTCAAATACAGCCATCTACGGCGCTAACCGGCCGTTTTAGACGGACATGTGTGATTAGCACGGGTTGATCCGGTAATTATCTTAGTAAGTAGCTATCCGAGTGGATAGCACGTTCGGGCCGACCCGAGGTGGGGGTCCGAACAGGAAAGTAACCATGTCAGAAAAATACGAACTGTCACGGAGAAAAGCGCTCGGGGGGCTGGCGACGATCGGCCTCGCCGGGGCCGGTGCCGGGCTCGGCACGAGCGCGTATTTCAGTGACGAGGAATCGTTCGCGAACAACGAACTCACAGCCGGAGAACTGGACCTGGTCGTCGACTACTGGACCTCCGTCGATCAGGGATCGGCGACCGGCGAAACGGGGAGTACGACTGGGTCTGGGCGGATCCAGGGTGAAGGATCTGCGGTTGGAGAGTACCAGATCGCCGACGTCAAGCCGGGTGACTCGGGGAAGTTGGTGTTCTGCCCGAAGATCGTCGACAACCCCGCGTGGTTGTGGGCGGGTAGTACTGGATTCACGCAGTACGAGAACGGTTACACCGAGCCCGAAGGTGACGTGGAAGAAGACGAGATAGACTACCGTGATGGAAGTGACTACACCGATTTCCCGGTGCCAGATGACGGCCCCACTGGGGAAGGTTTCGGCGAACTCGCGGACAACATCCAGGTGACGGTCGCGTACTGTGAACCGTCCGACGATCTCGAAGGTGCGCCACCGGAAGGTCCGGACGACTTCGAGACGGTTCGCGAATTGGAAAACCCCGACGACTACACGCTCGCGGATCTGCTCTCGGAGCTCCAGACCGGATACCTGCTGGACGGTCTAGAAGAGTCTGATGGCGAATGGATGCCAACGGACGATGGCGCCTACCCGGGCAGTCCTGACTTCGAAACGCAAACAGGGCAGTGCATCTGCATCGACTGGGAGGTTCCCACTGAAGTCGGTAACGTGATCCAGACCGACAGCGTCGAATTCGACATCGGATTCGCTGCTGAGCAGGCCAGGCACAACGAGGATCCCCAAACTCCGTTCGCAACCGTGGTCAGCAGTGATACGGAGTTGAAGACGGCCCTCGACGACGGCGAGACAGTGATCTTCGCGGATGACTACAGTGACAGTATCCCAGAGGTCGAGCGAACGACGACAATTAGCCCGAGCGGCAACCCCTACACGTACGATGTTTTCGACATCAATACGTCCGGGTCAGGGCTAGATCTCGGATCAGAAGGCGATTTCAGACAGTACGGTTACATCGGGGAGTACGGTCAGCTCAGAGTGGCTGCAGGATACGTCAATCCCAACACCAATGTCCTGAGAATCTTCGTCAATCAGGGAGAGGACGATAATCCGCTTTATATTGTAGTGACTGACCAGCCGGACGACGATAGTTCGATCACCCCACTCGGGAGCGATCCCGTCTATGTTGCCAAGGTAGACGCTTCGATCAGTCCGTGAAGCTGCACAGTACAGCATAAACGGTCTTCGACCCACACAGGTGTCCGATTCTCCGGACTTTCCCGGAGATCCAACACACGGCATGTCCGTGTGACGAGATTGCCGGTTTCGCCGGCGATACGTCACGCGACCCCGCCACGGGCGGCGGTTCGATTCCGCCGGTGGGCCTTCCCCAAGATGGGGGATCATCAATGACAGACGGAAACTTCGATCTCACGCGGCGGAAGGTGCTGGGGAGCATCGGTGCCGTCGGGATCGCCGGTGCGGCTGCTGGGTACGGGACGACCGCCTACTTCAGCGACGAGGAATCGTTCGACAACAACACGCTCACGGCCGGCGCGCTCGATCTCAAGGTCGACTGGGAGGAACACTACTGGGACGATTTCGACACAGATGTCGCGGTGTCCCACGTCGACAGCATGGACGATATCGGGGACGACCAGGTCGGACTCCCGGATCCCGAGAACCCGATGATCGCGGTCGATGAGGACGATCTCGGGACGTTCATGGACGCGACGGCGATCGACGCGTTCCCGGACCCGAACGACGACGGGATCCAGGAGATGAACCTGGGAGATGGCGAGGAGATAGGGTTCTCGTACGCACCCTGCGAAGACGGAGCGGACATGCCGGAACACCTCGATCCGGCCAGTGGGCTCCGTGGCGATACCGACGACGCGCGCCTGGACGACGAAAGCCCGGCCCCGCTCGTCAATCTCGACGACGTCAAGCCCGGAGACTTCGGGGAACTCACGCTGAGTCTCCACCTCTGTGGCAATCCTGGGTACGTCTGGCTCCAGGCGGCGAACGTCAGCGAGGACGGCGGTGCCAACCCCGAACCCGAGCAGGTAGCCGAAGGCGACGATGGGAACGAGCCGAACCTGGCCGAGAACATCCAGACTGCCTGGTGGTACGATCCGAACGGCAACAACGTGATCGACGAATCGATCGGCGAGGTCGACGTTATGATCGCCGTCGACACGTCGGGATCGCTCGAACAGGGCGAAGTCGAGACCCTGCAAACCGATGCAAACAACCTCGCGGACGAACTCGATGCGACGAGCACCGCCCGAGTCGGAGGGCTCTCCTTCGGTGACAGTGCCGTCGACGACTTCACCAGCCTAGCCGACGGGCCAGTCGAGTTCTCCGGACTCTCCGCTGGCGGGAACACGCCGATGCCGGCAGCACTCGACGTGGCTGCCGAGGAGCTGTCGGTGAACGGACGCTCTGGCGCGGAGACGTTCATCGTGATGTTCACCGACGGTGGGCCGAACTACCCCAACTCCGGATACGACGAGTTCCCGATCGATGGCGGGTACACTCCCGGACCATACGAGGATGGGGATCCGAGCAACTCGATCGTCGAGGACGCCGAGCTCTGTGAAACCGCAGCTGTGGCGGATGCCATCAGAGACGATCACCGAATCCTAGCCGTGGGTGTCGCCGACGACAGACCGATTACCAACAACGAGGACGCAAACGTCTGCGAGGATGGCCCCTCGGTTTCGACACTTCGGGCGTACCTCCGCGATTACATCGCCGGGGACGCCGCTGATTACTACAGTGCTGAAGACGTCGAAGATGTGGCGAGGATACTCGACGACATCCTCGAAAACGTCGCGATGACCGAAGAGGTGTTCCGCCGTGGGACTCTGGCAGCGGATCTAGAGGCCCTCTCGACCGGAGACGGGATCCCACTCGACGGGAACCGATCGACCGAGTTCGACGAGCTGGAGGACGATCCGACCAACGAGAGCCGCGAGTGTTTCGATCCCGGTGTGACGAACTTCATCGGATTCGCCTGGTGGCTCCCCAGAACGGTCGGCAACGAGGTCCAGGGCGACTCCGTGAGCTTCGATCTGGGCTTCTACGCCGAACAGTGTCGCCACAACGACCTCGTGGACGAAACCACCACATAGCTACTGAATCGTAGCCTGTGCGGGTGCACTCGACGTTCAGATGACGTCGTGATCGACGGTTCGACTCCGTCGGCAGGCCGTTACCACCAAAGGTGGTAGATGATGACAGACAAGAATTTGAAACTAACGCGACGGAAAATCCTCGGCAGCGTGGGGGCCGTGGGACTCGCAGGTGCGGCTGCGGGATACGGAACGACGGCATTCTTCAGCGACGAGGAGACGTTCGCAAACAACTCACTGACCGCTGGCAGCCTCGACCTGTCGGTGACTGGCTCGGTCGCCGGGATCAGCGACGAGTGGATCGAATCCGACCAGGTATCCTTCGAGGGATGGGAAGCGACCGCGGACGGGGCCGTTGAGACCGGCATTCAGATCGGCGACATGAAGACGGGGGACTGGTTGATCCTCTGTTACGATATCGTCGTCGAGACGAATCCGGCCTGCCTCAGCCTCACCGCAACGAACACGGCCAACGACGAGAACTCGGTCAATGAGCCGGAAGCCAGCGCGGAAGACGAACTGTCCGACGTGCTGGAGAACCCGAATACGGCAGTCACGGACGAGATCGGCGACCCGGACGGCGAGGGTGAACTCGCTCAGGCCATCGACGTAACCGTCTACGGCGGGTACGACGAGAGTGCAGATCTCGGTGACGGCGAAGACGAGCGAGACGCGCTGACGAACGAGTTGCTCGGCGGTGTGAGCCTGGCCGACGTATGGGAGACGTTCGGCGGGGAAGACGGAGGCGCAATCGGTGCCGACGTGTCCGAGCTGAGCTTCTGCCTGCTGCTGGAGTTGCCCGCCGACGTCGGCAACGAGGTCCAGACAGACTCCGTCGCGTGGGACTTCGTGTTCGACGCCGTCCAGTCGCGGCACAACGAGTGTGCGACCCCCGTGTGGGAGACCGGAGAGTGTGATTGCCCCGATGCAAACTTCGAGCTGGGTTCGACGGACGACGAGTTCACGAACCTGCTGTCAGTCGGGCCGGATCCGGATACGGGATATCCTGACATCGACGCGCGCCTTCGCGTGAGCACGGACACAGGGAGCGCGGGAGATCTCACCGCCGCGAATTTCTCGATCAACGAAGCCGGCTGTGGCCAGACCATCGATAGCGTCGCCTTCGAGTCGGGCGGTACGGTCGACATTGTTGTCGTCTTCGATGACACTGGTAGCATGGGCGGCGAGATCACAGCCCTGAAGAGCGAAGTCACCAACCTCACCGACGACATTGAGGCTGCGGGCATCGACGCGCGGTACGCGCTAGTCTCGTTCAAAGACGAGGTCGAACTCGACACAGACTTCACCGATGCAACGGCGTTCGACACGGCAGTAGATGGACTCTCAGCGTCTGGCGGTGGTGACAATCCCGAAGACAACGTCGACGCACTCGCAGTGGGGACTGGTAATGCACCGACGGACGACGGGAATAACGACGAACTCTCGGCCTTCCGGTCCGGCGCCCAGCGTATCGTGATCGACATCACCGACGTCGGGGCGTACGACTCGACGACCGATTCGCGGGCCCGATTCACCCAGTCGGAGATTGAAGGCTTCCTCAACGATGGAAACTTCACGTTCTACGCAGTCGCCCCGAGTGTCGTTTCCAGCACGGTAAGCAAGCGCGACATCGCGGAGAACGTCGACGACGGAACGTGGATCGATATCAACGACGCCGAATTCGACGTGATCCTCGAAGACATCGTCGGCGAGATCACCGACCCGGCGTACGTGATCTCCTACACGACGGCCTGTCCCGCGACGGACGGGTCCGAACGTCCAGTGGACGTCCAGATCGACGACCCCGACGAGGGACTGCTCTACGAGGAGGGCAGCTACACTGCGCCGGGAAGTTAGCCACATTCCACCGTCAGTGGGTTTCATCTCGGGGGTAGGGGACACATGAAGACAAACAGCAATCTGACGCGGCGAAAACTCCTCGCGGGACTGGGAGCCGTCGGTGTGTCCACAGCGGGTGGACTTGCTATTGCCACCGAGCCGGCACGCGCGCTCGATCACACGGCGACCGACGGGGACGGACTCGTTCTCGACTGGGCCGCCACGCGAAACGGGAACGACGATCCGGGTTCAGTCACGGACACCGGAAGCGCGTTCAGGTACTCGGTTTCGAACCTGCTGCCAGGAGACGCCGGCACGCTCACTGTCGAGATGAGCCTCACTGACGGAACACCCGACTCCATCCCCCGGCTCGCGTTCGATCTGACCGGCACGGAGGAGAACGACCTGACCGATCCCGAGCGGGAGGCCGGTGACGACACGCCGAACGAGGGTGAACTCCAGAACTACCTGGATGTCACGCTCTTTTACGACACTGGCACGCTCGGGGTCGACGTGTGGGGAGCGACCAACGGCGAGCAGGACCTCGGTGAAGGGCTGATCGATCCCGACGCCGAGGGGACGCTCGCGGAGGTGGCCGAGGCCCTTCCAGACAGGGGCGAAGAGGGTGTCTTACTCGATGCGAATCCCACGACATCCGAAACGGAGCCACTCACAGACGAAAACTCGGTGACGATCTCCTTCGGCTGGGTGTTCGCCGGGCCTCCGGAGATCAACGTAACCCAGACCGATTCGGTCTCGTTCGATCTGAGGTTCTACGCCGCAGAGGTCGAGTGAGATGCCGAAAACAACGAGACACAAGCGGAATTCAAACAGCCCGATACCTGGAGAGTGGACGGCCGAAAAGACCTCCTACCTGTTCCGCGAGAACGGTAAGAGAAACATAACTACCACGCTTGCTCCGTACACTAGACCAGTTTCCGAACCAGTGGTGGGTCGATATGTGTGGTGAGAAATGACACGCAAAGAGGGGGTATCGAGGCGCGCGCTCCTCGGATCGCTCGGGACGGTCGGGACCGCGGGTGCGGCGTTCGGCGCCGGAACGACGGCGCTGTTTACCGACACGGAGAGGCTACTGGGTTCGACAGTCAGCGCGGGACAGCTTGACCTGCTCGCCTCCTGGCCGGGCGGGACCAGCGAGGACGGGGTCGCGACGCTTGCGATCGACCTGACAGATGGAAGTGATTCGAGTGTGGTCACCGTTGCACACGCGGTTGAGGAGTCGAATCCCGCACGTATCTGGCTCCGAACGACGTGTCCAACAGGACCGGCTGACTCAGTGTACGTGACAGTATCGTACGTCTGCAACGACGAAATTATCGCGTCAGGAACGTTGCTGAGCGTCGCAAACTCTCTATGTAACGGGATTCTTCTCGATCCGGACTGCGACACGACTGACGTGTGCCTGCCGTCCGATGGCGAACTGGATGTAGAGTTCGAGTGGGAATCTTCGGACGACTACAGCGGGAACAACCCCAAAAACGTCGAACTGCAGCTCCAATTCCAGGGCGAACAGTGTCGTCATAACGCGACGCTATCGAATCCGTTCCCCCGGGTCGAACCATGTGTCACGTACCACGGCATCAGCTTCATCGAGATTTACGCGGAAATCGACGGGAGTTGCGAGTTGATCGGGAAACTGGAATTGGATTCCAGCTACGAGCAAGACGGCATCGGTGACAGCTACATCGAGCCGGGGACGTACGATCTGTACGAGGACGACGACGGCGACGGTGCGGGATACAACGTCGTAGTGACTGACACCGTCGAAAAAGACGACGGCGATGAGACAGTCGCCGTCGAATTCGAACTCGTTGATCCAGACGGAAGCGATCCTGATCTCTGCAGAGTCGACATCAAGGGAGGCCCTGACGAGATCGCGTGCGATACTGGATTCGACGGAAACGCGACAGGGGGGCTACTCTATGCGCCAACGAAGGAGGGGTTATAATGACGGAAAATGACGAATCGACCGCTGCAGAGTCAGAGCGAAAACGTCGCCTCTTCCGGCGGCTCGGAAAGATCGTCGGCGTGGTTTTGCTCCTAGCGATCGTCCTCCCCTTTGTCATCTACGCAGTCCCGCAGGTCGTGGGAGCCGACAGCAGTTACGTCGTGCTCTCAGGGAGCATGCAGCCGACGATGAACCCCGGCGACGTCGTTGTCGTCAAGGATGTCCCTGCGGACGAGATAGAGCGGGGAGACATCATCACATTCCAGCGCGGGGAGCAGACCAGTCCGACGACTCACCGTGTCATCGAAGTGATCCAAGACGGCGACGGCGTGGCGTTCCGAACGGCGGGGGACAACTCACAGAGTGCGGACCGACAGTCGGTCACACCCGCACAGGTCGAGGGGCGTGTCCCGGTAGTGGCAGGCATTCCCTTTGTCATTCCGCTGATCGGGTACGTCATCCGCTTCGCCTCGACCCAGACAGGGTTCGTGTTGCTCGTCGCCGCTCCGATCGGACTGTTGTTCCTCTCGGAAGCCTGGTCGCTGTCGAAACGCTTGCGTGTTGGAAACGAACACGTGGACGACAGTGCGACCGGTCAGACGTCGGAAAGCAGTGAAGGTCCCGCCACCGAAGCTGACCGTTCCGACAGAGCGGCCGGTCCCCAGCGGACCGGCGAAGAGGGTGGCTCCCGACAGCTCGACGGGGACACGGACGATCGAGAGAGTGCGGTCTCTTTCACCGCTCCCGAACTCCAGCTCGGGTTGCTCGTCCTGGCCGCGTTCGTCGCGTACAGCGTGTGGGTCGCCATCCAGACGATGGAGATCTGGGCGTTCACTGTCGCTGGGGGCGTCGGCACCGCGTTCCTGCTATTGTCAATTCTCTATCTCGCGGGTCGATCCGGGGGTTCCTCGGAGCGTGAGGTAACAGCGCCGGAACCAACCGGACAAGATCCGTCGTCAGTCCGCGAACAGTTCGTCGTAGCGAGCGCCCGTGCGGATGCCCTCGCCGTGGCGGTCGCCGACACCGAGCGAGACGACAGAGCGACGAGGGCCGTCCCATCCCGGGCAGCGCGAGTCGACGGTGGCGAGCCGACGTCGCAAGCGAAGGAGGAAACAAGCGATGACTGATCCCGGACGGAAGCTCGCGGCGCTGGCGATCGTCGTGGCAATGGTCGGTGCGTCGCTCGGATACGCGCCGACCACGAGCTATTTCAGCGACGGGGAAACCGCGAATGTCGCCATCGAGATGCCAGTCGCGCCTGTCGGAAACGTCGGCAGCGACAACCCCGTCGCAGAGGGGTCGCCGGTGAACGTCACCGGCGTCAGTTCGACCGACGACGGCACGATCACCAGCTACGCGTGGGACTTCGACGGCGATGGTGAGATCGACGCGACGGGGATGAATCAGACCCATACGTACCTCGATGAGGGCGAGTACGGGGTGACGCTTGTCGTCACAGACACAGCGGGCTTGACCGACACCGCGACGACGGCGGTGACCGTCGAAAACGTCCCACCGACCGCGAGGGCCGGTTCGGACCGGACCGTCGACGTCGACGAGGTCGTCACGTTCGATGCCTCGGCCAGCAGCGACCCAGGGGCCGACAACTTGACCTACGAGTGGGACCTCGACGGCGACGGCGAGTACGACGCCGGCGGCGTCGAAGTCGACCAGCAGTACAGAAGTGAGGGGACCTACGCCGTCACGCTGCAGGTCAGCGACGGCGACGGCGGCCTCGACACCGACACGCTGTCCGTCGAGGTCCAGAACGTCCCACCAACGGCGGACGCTGGCGAGAACCTGACGGTCGTCACCGGCGAACCCACCCTCGACGGCACCAGGAGCAGCGAGGGTGACAGCTCCGACACGCTGACCTACGAATGGGACGTCGACGACGACGGCACTTACGAAGTTGACGGGGCCGAACCGGGACACTACTACAGCGAGAACGGGACGTACAACGTCACGCTGCAGGTCAGCGACGGCGACGGCGGCACCGACACCGACACGACGACGGTGACCGTCGAACCGGACACGGAACCGCCCGTGGCCGACGCAGTCACCACGCAGACCACCGCCACTAACAAGACGATCGGATTCAACGGGTCCGGATCCGGGGACAACGCCCGGATCGTCGGCTACCAGTGGGACTTCGGTGACGGCACGACGGCCGCTGGACCGGAAGTCAGCCACACCTACGACGACCCCGGCGACTACAACGTCACGCTGACGGTCACCGACAGTGCCAGCTACGAGACCACCGCGAACGTCTCCATCGCAATCGAGAACGTCCCGCCGACCGCCGACGCCGGTCCGGACCTGGAGACGACCGCCGGAACCCCGGTCACGCTGGACGGGTCCGACAGCACCGCGGGGGATGCCCACGACACCCTCAGCTACGGGTGGGACCTCGACGAAGACAGCACCTACGAGAAGAGCGGGGCCACCGCCGAGCAAATCTTCCGCGACGAGGGGACGTACAACGTCACGCTGCGGGTCGACGACGGTGATGGCGGCGTCGACACCGACACAACGACGGTGACCGTCGAGAACGCGCTGCCGGTGGCAGATGCCGGTTCGGACCGGACAGTACCAGTGAACGAGACCGTGGCGTTCGACGGTTCGACCAGCAGCGATCCGGACGGCGATACGCTGACCTACGAGTGGGACCTCGACGGCGACGGCGCGTTCGACGAAAGCGGCTCGAACGCGTCACACACGTACACCGCCAACGGAACGTACACTGTCACGCTACGGGTCGACGACGGCGACGGCGGCATCGACACCGACACGATCGACGTCACTGTCGAGTCCTGATAGTGACCGTTGTAACGATTTACCGGGACGACCGCACGCCGGAAGATTCACGGGGCTCGACTTCCGAACCCTCGCTCATTTCATTCACGAGGACGCCGTCGTGCGGTCGATACGGAGCAGACGTACAACACTATCAAAAGGTGTGGGAAGGGCAGGGGGATACGGCAAGGCGGGGCGGGAGCAATACGACCCTTCCCGTACTTTCCGTCTCGGAAAGCATGCCAGTCTAGCGTTGCACGTCTATTCGATCCCCCCGTTGGAATACCAAGGATGTCATAGCGGGACGGCACACAAGCTCACGGTTCACCCGTTGGAGGACGTCAAAACGGCGTCGCGGGGCGACGTCACAGCCGAGTGATGCGCGACTGTGGCGTGTCGGGTTCGGTCGCGTTCGAGAGCGCCTGTTGGCCGAGTCGTTTCGTCGCCCGTCGAAGCCTGGCGGAGGCCGCCTGATCGGAGATACCGAGTTCCTCCGCCAGTTCGACGATCGTCGTCTGTCGCGGCACGTCGAAATATCCGCGCTCCAGCGCGAGGGCGATCGTCTGGCGCTGGCAAGGAGTGAGCAATTCACCCGAGTGCTCGCCGGCCGAGTCGCTGAGGACCCGTTCGATATCGATCGAAACGTCTCGCTCGGAGCAGCGTCGCTGGAAGCAGCTGGCGTCGTCGTGCGTGTCGAACCGAAGGACGAAGTGCCATCGGTTTGCGGTGCCGCTGGCCCGTAATACGGCGACGGCAATCTCACCGAGGCACCGCAAGAACGGATCGACCTCGGACCGCCAGTCGACACGATACAGGAACTCGCCGCCTTCCTGCTGGAGGAACGCAAAGGATTCGGCGACGGAATGTCGTCGCATCGCCTCCTCGAACGCGTCTCGATCAGGGACGTTCACCCACACGTACGAGAACGATCCCGTCCCGACCGGAACGATCCGGTCGAACCGGATTCGAATCTCAGAGATAGTATTCAGGACGGGTCCAAACGAGAGTTCCGATCCCGGAACCGAAAGCTCCAGTACGACACTCATCACATACCCCCCACTGACGATTCGACAGGCTGGTTGACGTACAGCGGGCCGAGCCCCGAGTTCATCGCTGGGTCCCCATCTCGACTGAACGTATACGCCGTTATTAGTTATCAATCCTACAATTCCGGGGAATCTCTCCTCTTGTCAACGACGTCTCGGTACGACTGACAGGAAGCGGCAATACTCAGACGTTGCATGTCAACTCGCGCTCGTCCGCAGTCAGGACGAATTCGGGATGGAGCCGGACGACTTCGATGACGCACCCACCTGGCAGTGGTTGGTGGTGTCCCGTCCGTAGTTTGGTTCGTCGACACGGCCGTCGTTAGCTGGATACCAGTCAGTTCGGGACATCCGGCCAGCGCGCCCGTGCTGATCCCCACTGCGGCGAGGGGCGATCGTCGAGTGGGCGTTCACCGGCCGGAGACGTCGGGCGGTGCATCGACTGGGGTATCTCGACACGACGACATACGTCTGGGAGTCGACAGCCGGCAGGGACGTCGTCCTATATGTCCGAGAGAAAGTTCTGGATCAGGTCGTGGCCGACGGCGGTCAGCACGGACTCGGGGTGGAACTGAACCGCTTCGATGGGATACTCGCGGTGTCGGATCCCCATGATGAGTTCCGATCCGTCGTCAGTTTCGGTCGTCGCCGTCACCTCGAAGGAGTCAGGGACTTCGGTCGCGACCAGCGAGTGATAGCGCCCGCCCTGGAATCCCTGTTCGAGGCCGGCGAAGGCCCCCTCGCCGTCGTGGTCGATCGGGAACGCCTTCCCGTGGATCGGTTCGGGTGCGCGCCCGACCGAGCCGCCGTACGCGTAGACCGCCGCCTCCAGTCCGAGACAGACCCCAAGCGTCGGTACCTCGGGGCCGAGTTCTCGAAGGACGTCTATCGTCACGCCCACGTCGCGCTCGTTTTCCGGGTGGCCCGGTCCCGGCGAAATGATGATCGCGTCGGGGTCGGCCGCGCGCACCTCCTCGAGGGTCGCCGTGTTCCGAAGCACCTCGGTCTCGGCGTGCTCGCTCGTGTACTCGACAAGGTTGTAGGTGAACGAATCGAAGTTGTCGACGAACAGCACCTGTAGCTGCTCAGATTCGGTCGCACTCATGGGGATGCCTCCTCCGGCTCGACCCGGATCGCCTCGATCGCGTCGAGGACACCTCGCATCTTGTTCTCGGTCTCCTCGTACTCGCTCTCGGGGACCGAGTCGGCGACGATCCCCGCACCGGCCTGGACGGTGATCCGGTCGGCCGTTCCCGAGGCACTCGTGGCGGGGTCCGCTGCCCCCGATGCGTCCGCAGCGGTAGGCAGTGGCTGGTCGGCCTCGACGGTCGCCGATCGGATGACGATCGCGAAATCAGCATCGCCGTTCCAGGAGAAGTACCCCACGCCGCCGCCGTACAGCCCGCGCGGTTCGCGCTCCAGGTCGTCGATGATCTCCATGGCGCGGATCTTCGGCGCTCCGGAGAGCGTCCCCGCCGGGAACGTCGCCCGCACCGCGTCGAAGGCGTCGAAAGACTCCGTCTCTCGGGCCACAGAGCCCGGTTCAGAGACGTCCGCGTCGTCGGCCATCGTTCCGGTCACCGTCGACTCGATGTGCTGGACGTGGCTGTACTTGAGGACGTTCATGAACTCCTCGACGCGGACGGACCCGGGCTCGGATACCCGCCGGACGTCGTTACGTCCCAGATCGACGAGCATCGTGTGCTCGGCCCGCTCTTTCTCGTCAGCGAGCATCTCGCCGGCCAGGCGGCGATCCTCGACGGGACTCGTTCCCCGCGGGCACGTACCCGCAATGGGGTTGACCATGACGCGGTCGCCGCCGACCGACACGAGCGTCTCCGGGCTCGCACCGACGACAGTCAACTCGTCGTGGTCGAGGAGATACATGTACGGTGAGGGGTTGATCGAACGCAGCGCGTCGTACAGCCCCAGCGGATCGACGTCGCCGTACAATTCGCGCTTGCGGGAGATGACGCCCTGGTAGATGTCGCCGTCCAGGACCGACTCTTTAGCCGCACGGACGGCGTCCTCGTACTCGTCTTTCGGACCGGCCGTCTCGACCTGCTGTTCGAAACCGCCGGAGTCGATATCGATCGCACCACCGAGTACTGTCTCAATCCGGCTCGCCTCGGCCCGGAGTTCGTCGTATCGCTCGCCGGCGTCGTGGCCGGGCCCGAGAAGCGGGGTCGCCACCAGCGAGACGGTATTCTCGGCGTGATCAAACACGAGCGTCTTCGTCGTGAGCAGGAACTGCGCGTCGGGAAACCGCGATTCGGGGCGGTCGAGCCCGACCTCGTCGAGCCAGAGGTCGTAGACGGCGTCGTAGGCCAGAAAGCCGACGAGCCCGCCCGCCAGCAGTTGCCGGTCGTGCTCGGGGAAGCCCCGGAGTTCGGCGTCGGGGAGACACGCCCGGAGGCTGTCGAGGACGTCGCCGCCGTTGGGCGTGAGAAAGTCGGCGTAGCGGTCGTCGAAGACCTCGACTGTCGTCTCCCGATCGACGGTGACGACGCCGACGGGATCGTATCCGACGAACGAGTAGCGAGCGTGGCGATCATCGGGCGTCGGCGCGAACGCACCGTCGGGATCGCTGGAGGCGACCTTCTCGGCGCTTTCGAGCAAGAAGGTGTAGTCGGCCCCCTCGAAATCGGTCGTCCGGCCCGTCAGCGCAGCGTAGGCGGACAGCGGATCCACGTCCGCGCCGAGGTCGGCCTCGAGCCGGACGACGGCGGGCCGATCACCTGCGGCCAGGTCGGCGAACGCCTCGCGCGAGCGATCGAAATCGATCTCCCCCGTCATGGTGCGATCCTGGCGCGGGTGGCCCGCTCGACGAACCGCCCGACGGCATCGTGATCTTTGACGCCACCCTCGCGTTCGACGCCGCTGGCGACGTCGACGGCGAAAGGATCGACCCGTTCGACGGCTGTGGCGACGTTCTCGGGCGTGAGCCCGCCGGCGAGGATTACGGGGACATCGAGAGAGGTGACGATCTCGCGTGTGCGTTCCCAGTCGTGGGTCTCGCCGGTGCCGCCGCCACCCGCGTCGTCGATCGAGTCGACCAGCAGGGCGTCGGCGGCGCCGGCGTAAGCGTCCAGATCAGGGTCAGTCGGGTCGACCGCGGCGATCACATCCGCCGGGGCGTCCGCGAGCGCAGCGACGTCCGCGGGATCGAGCCCGTGGAGCTGGACGGCGTCCGGACGAACGCGCTCGATCCGTCGGCGTGCCTCGCCCGCGTCGTCGGGCATCGTCACGAGGACGGTCGAAACGAGCGGGGGAACGGTCGCTGCCAGCCGCGACGCGTCGGCGAGACCGATCTCCCGGGGCGTCTCGACGGTGACGCCGGCGATCAGCCCGACCGCGTCGACACCGGCTGCGACCGCGGCCGCGAGGTCGACCTCGCGGGTGAACCCACACACCTTGACCCGCGTCATGCACTGGCCTCGCGGAGCTCGTCGAGCTTCTCGGCGGCCGCGCCCGAGTCGATGGCCTGGCGGGCGACTTCGACGCCGTCGTCCAGCGAGGTAGCCTGACCGGCGACGTAGGCGGCCGCGCCGGCGTTCGCGAGGACGATCTCCCGTTTCGCGCTGTTGACTGATCCCTCGAGGATCCCCTCCAGGTCCGCGGCGTTCTCGGCGGGCGTGCCGCCCGCGACGGCCGAGATGTCGTGCCGATCGAGCCCCACGTCCTCGGGCGCGACCGTGTACTGTTCGACGTCGCTGCCCGTGACTTCGGCGACGGTCGTCTCGTCGTGGACGGTGATCTCGTCCATGCCGGCCCCGTGGACGACCAGCGCGTGCTCGACGGGCATGCGCGCGAGGGCGTCGGCGATCAACGGGACGAGGTCGTCGTCGTAGACGCCCAGCACCTGCGCGTCTGCCCCGGCAGGGTTGGTCAGCGGCCCGAGCACGTTGAAGATCGTCTCGACGCCCAGTTCCTTCCGCGGGCCGATGACGGCCTTCATCGCGGGGTGGAACGCCGGTGCGTGCATGTACCCGATCCCGAACGACTCGACGTGACTGCGGACAGAGTCGGGATCGCTCTCGAGCGTGACGCCGACCGCCTCAAGCACGTCGGAGCTGCCGGAAGACGAAGAGACAGAGTAGTTACCGTGCTTGGCGATCGGGACGCCCGCGCCGGCGGCGACGATCGCGCTGGTCGTCGAGACGTTGATCGTGTCGTAGTCGTCCCCGCCCGTGCCGCAGGTGTCGACCAGCGGCGACCGGTCGGGCTCGATCGTGTGTGCGGCCTCGCGCATCCCCTGGGCGAAGCCCGCGATCTCGGCCTCCGTCTCGCCTTTCGACCGCAACGCGGCGAGCAGCGCCCCGATCTGTGCCTCGGTGGCGTCCTCAAACACCGCCCTCGCGGCCTCGCGAGCTTCCTCGACTGTGAGATCCTCCCCGTCTGTGACGCGTTCGATGTATTCCTTCATCGTGACCACCAATGGACTGATTCGTGTTGTAGTGTACAAATTCGTTCATCGACTTAAGCGTGTCGGGAACGGACGAGGGTGTGTCGATCTCGGACCCGGAACGGATTTGATGGGGCGGGCAGCCGCGAGTAACGGGTCTGGCGTGACGACGACCGAGAGACGCAGGACGGCAGCCGTGATACACGTGGACAATCGCCTGACGAGACGATCGTTTCGAAACCTTCAATTACCTCTGCCTGCAACGATGGGATGCGTTCGATCAGCGAGGGTTCGTGGTCTAGACCGGTTACGACACCTCCTTGACATGGAGGAGGCCGACGGTTCAAATCCGTCCGAACCCATCCGAAATTCTCCAACACGTCTGGTCCCCTACTGACTGGTCCCGATTCGTTCGACGGTCGCCGCCATCAGAATGCCGAACGTTCAGTCCGTGCTCGAACTGGTCGTGATGTTCGGCATCACCGATGTCGCACACGGCATATGCGTATCCATTTTATTCCATCCGCACGCGTTGCGTATTCGTACAAAATCCCGGGACGTGAACAGTTCAAGGGGTCAAAACGCCGTGAACCGTCGTTCGAATATATAGGTCCGCCAGTGGAAAGAGATAGGTACGATGACCCCATCCCGACATCCATCGACGCCACGAGATGAGAACGGACACATCCGGCGGCGACGATTCCTTCTCACCGGCACTGCAGTCGGTACGACACTCCTGGCCGGCTGTTCGGGCGACACCGGCAACGGCGGAGCGAACAGCACCGACACGGGCGACGGTGGGGCGACCGACGACTCCACACCCGGGGAGACGTCGACGAGCGACGCAGAGAGCGACCCGAATGTCGGGACGTTCCGACTGCTCATCAGCGATCGGCCGGTCGCGATCGACGAGTTCGATTCGCTGGACGTCACCTTCGACCGAGCGCGGGTGTTCCAGAGCGGTAAGCAGGACGGAGACTCGGACGACGGGGAAACCGAAGTCGACGGAGCTGAGACGGAAACCGAGGCTGAAGTCGACGAGAACGAGACGGAGACCGAGACCGAAACAGAGACTGAACGCGACGAAAGCGAGACGGGGACTGTGACGGAAATCAGCGAAGACGAGACGGGGACTGTGACGGAAATCATCGAAGACGAGACGGAGACTGTGACGGAAATCATCGAAGACGAGACGGAGACCGAAGCTGACGAGGACGACGGCAACGAGAACGGCGATCCGGACGACGAACGCGGGTTCTTCGTTCTCGATCTGGACGGCGCGACGGTCGATCTGACGCAGGTCGTCGGTGACAAGGCGATGGGAGTCTTCGAAGACGACCTCCCGGCAGGGCGGTACTCGAAGATCGAGCTCCACGCGGCAGACGTCGAGGGGATCGTCGACGGCGAATCGGTCTCGGTCAAGATACCAAGCGGCAAGCTCCAGATCGTCAAACCCTTCGAAGTTACCCCCGGAGAGACGCTCGAGTTCGTCTTTGACATTAACGTCGTCAAGAAGGGGAAGTCGGGCGGATACAATCTCCTGCCGGTGATCTCCGAGAGTGGCGTCGCCGGTAAAGACGTCGATGTCGAAGAGATCGATCCGGACGAGAGAAGCGAAGACAGCGGACGAGACACGAGCGAGGATGGTGAAACGGACGCGGACGAAGGCGACGAGACCGACGCGGACGAGAGCGACGAAACGGATTCGAGCGGAGAGGAAGGGACGAGCGGGGACGGCAACGAGACAACCGAGGCCGGAAGCAGCCAGGGAAGCCCGGGGAACGGGAATCCGGACCAGGGGTGATACTGCCGGCTGTACGTTCGTGCAGATATTCGCCAGACAGCTTCGAAATGGGACAGTCAGCAGTATGAGCCGAGAGGTCCGTCACAGCGAGACGGACGGGACGGACTGCGCGCGTACCAGGCGAGCGTGGACTATGCGCTTCTGACGTTCTCGCCCACGGGTTCGCCGAACAGTTCCTCGTGGCGGTTCTCGTAGACGACCGTCCCGCGGACCGTCGTGAGTTCGGGGAAGACCGCGTCCATGCCCTCGAAGGGCGTCCAGTCGCAGTTCGTGTGCGTCTCCTCGCCGCGGATCGGCCGCGGGTCGTCGGGATCGACGAGCACGAGATCGGCGTCGAATCCCGCCTCGATCCGACCCTTGTTCGAGAGCCCGAAGACCGCTGCGGGGTTGGCGG
Source organism: Halapricum hydrolyticum (assembly GCA_025517565.1). GTDB lineage: Archaea > Halobacteriota > Halobacteria > Halobacteriales > Haloarculaceae > Halapricum > Halapricum hydrolyticum. The sequence goes on along the minus strand of JAOPKD010000003.1, from coordinate 52,453 downwards.
CCGTCAGGTCGCGGATGCGCTCGTAGCTGAGATTCCCTTCGCGAGCCTCGTTCAACAGCAGCGGGAGCGCCGTCTCGACGCCTGGGACGCCGCTCGGGGCCTCCCAGATCGAGGCGTCCTTCTCCTCGCGTGTGTGCGGCGCGTGGTCGGTCGCGATCATGTCGACGGTGCCGTCGGCGACGCGCTCGAAGACCTTTCGGCGGCGGTTCTCCCGGCGGAGCGGCGGGTTCATCCGGCCGAACGTCCCCAATTCGGGGAGGTCGTTACGCGAGAGAAACAGGTGATGTGGCGTCACTTCGCAGGTCATTCCCGCGTCGGCCGCGATGTCGATCGCCTCGGGGGTGGAGGTGTGGGCGACGTGGATCCGCGCGTCGTGGTCGTTCGCGACGGTGCAGGCCCGGCGGACGGCGTCGATCTCGGCCTGCGGGGTGCGGTAGGCGCTCCAGGCGTCGGCGTCGTCGCGCTCGCGTGCGCTCTCGTTGAACCGTCTCGCGTCCTCCGCGTGGACGGTAACGGTCACGTCGCGCTCGCTCGCCCGCGAGACGGCGTCGGCGAACAGGTCGGCGTCGATCCCCATGTTCCCCGTCGAGTCAGCGAGAAAGACCTCCCCGAGCGCGAACAGCGGGCGAGCGAACAGTTCCTCCGGCTGCCACTCGTCGGTGACGCCGCCGTTGATCCCGAAATCGACCAGCGAGTCGGCAGCAAGCTCCGATTTGTGATCGAAGCGCTCGCCGTCGATCGTCGGCGGATCGGTGTTGGGCTGGTCGACGACCGTGGTCACCCCGCCGGCGGCAGCGCTCTTCGAGCCGCTCGCCCAGGTCTCCTTGTGGCTGTAGCCGGGCTGTCGAAAGTGCACGTGGACGTCGATCATTCCGGGCATGAGTCGCTTGCCCGAAGCGTCGATCGACCGTTCCTCGGCAGTGGTCGACAGCAGCTCCCCGATCTCGGCGATGGTCTCGCCCTCGATCCGGACGTCCCGGGTGCGGCCGTCCGGCAACGTCGCGTCCGTGATGAGCATACACCGGAATGGAGCGCGGGAGTGCCTAACGCTGACGGTCTATCACTCGCCGCGCGCGGCGATACCGTGGCCTGGCCCGATCACCAGATGTCGCCGTCGTAGGCCGGTGCCTCGCCCTCGCCCTCGAAGGAGACGCTCCCCGCGTCGGCGTACTCAACGGTCAGCGTCCAGTCTTTCCCGCCCAGATCGTCGAGTTCGAGGATCTTCAACGCCGGGAGCGGTCCGGATTCGAGGTCGCCCTCGGTCGCAAGCGGGATCTCGCCGCGCTCGAACGTCGAGAGACGATAGGTGATGTCGGTCCGACCGTCGCCGTTCCAGAGCAGGATTCGCTCCGTCTCGGCGCTGTCCATGTGGGCCACGCCGACGTCACAGAGCGTCTCGACGATCGCGCGGGCCTGCTCGCCGGTCAGCCGCTCGCGGAAGTTACCGAGCCAATCCAGGTCGGCGCGCTCGCCCGCGACGAACGCGCTCGCGTAGTCATCGAGTTTCGATTTCGAACGCGCCGGGAGTTCGAGATGGTGAAGCAGCTCCCGCACGCGATCGTGGCGGGGATCCTCGGCGACGACCACGTCGGCGTCGGGGGCCACAAGCCGCACCGTCACCGACGAGGTTGCGTCGTGTTCCGGGATCGTGACTTCCTGTGTCCGGGTCTCGGTGTCGTACTCGACGGAGCCGTCCGCACCCTCGATTTCGACCGCGAGATCCTCCCGGACACCGCGGACGCACAGTTCGAGGTCCCGCGTCGTCGGGACGTGTTCGGTCGCGTCCGTGGCGGCTTCGACGGTCAGCTCGACCTGTCCGGGCTCGTAGGACTGCCGAAGCGTCGTCGTCGCGTATTCGCCGTCGCGATAGGCCCGGCTCGTTCCGTCGTCCTCGTAGAGGTCGAAGGTGTTGTCCGCGCCGGGGAACGCGAGAACTCGCAGCGTCTCGGGTGCCTCGGTGTCGCCGAACGCGGGCTCGCCGTCCAGCGGGACGATCGCACCCGCTTTCGCGTAGACCGGCACGTCTGACAGATCACCGTAGCGGGCGTGCAGCCCGGCGCGGGACGGTCGCCCGGTGTCGAACTCGAACCACTCACCGTCGGGTAGCCAGACGGTCTGGCGAGCCAGGTTCGTCTCGTCGTCACGCTCGCGGACGTGCGGGACGACGACCAGTTCGCTGCCGAAGTAGTACTGCTGGGGGACGTGGTAGGCGAGTTCGATCTCGGGGTGGTGGTAGTACATCGGCCGGACCAGCGGGACCCCGCGGTCGTGGTTGCGCCAGGCCATCGTGTAGAGATACGGAATCAACGCGTGGCGCAGCCGCAGCGTCTCGCCCAGGGCCTCCCGGACCGTCGGCTCGAACGTCCAGGGCCGTTTGTCGATGTACTCGATGTTACCGGTGTGGATCCGGTTGATCGGACTGAACGCGCCGAACTGTGCCCAGCGGGCGTACAGTTCGCCGAAGCCGGTCGGCGTCCCGGTCCCGCCGAAGTGACCGCCGACGTCGTGGCTCCACCACCCGAAGTTGACGTTGCTGCCCGTCGCGGTGAGATACGGCTGGAAGGCAAGCGAGTCCCAGGAGACGTAGGCGTCACCCGAGAAGCCGACCGGATACCGGTGGCCGCCGAGGCCACCCCATCGCGAGAGGAGAAAGGGTCGCCGACCGTCCCGCGTCCGGTCGAGTGCGTGCAGGTGATTGAGCGCCCACAGCGGGTCCAGTCCCTCCATTTCAGGCGATTCCTCCCACTGCTGCCAGTCGATCCACCAGAAGTCCACGCCGTCCGCGTCGAGCGGGTTGATCACGTGCTCGAAGTAGCCACGCAGGAACTGCGAGTCGCTGGCGTCGAACTCGACCGGCCGTTCGCTCGCCGGATCGATCCCCATGTGCTCGGCGATGTCGGGATAGGCGTCCTCGTGCGGGTAGACACCCTCTGCGGGGTGAATGTTGAGCGTCGTCCGCAGGCCTTCCTCGTGGAGCCAGTCGACGAATCCCTCGGGATCGGGGAACAGCTCGCGGTTCCACGTCCAGCCCGTCCAGCCACCGTGGTACTCGTTGTCGGTGACGTGCCAGTCCATGTCGAGGACACACACCGACAGCGGCAGGTCCTCCTCGCGGAACCGGGTCATGAGGTCACGGAGCCGGTCGGCGCTGTAGTGTTCGTATCGGCTCCACCAGTTGCCCAGTGCCCACCGGGGGACCATCGGCACGTCCCCGGAGACGGCAGTGAAATCTTCGAGCGCGCCGAGGTAGTCGTGGCCGTATCCGAAGAAGTAGATGTCCTCGTAGTTCTCGTGAGCGTCGCGCGGCGTCACCCAGCCGTCGTCCTCGAAGACGAGTCGGTCGGTATCGTCGAGCACCGTCCAGCCGTCGCCGCCGAGCAGCCCCGGTTCGAGGTCGGTGCTGCCTTCGACTCGGTCGAGCGTCCGGACCGTCCCGCCCATGTTAGCCAGGTCGTCGTCGCCGTAGTGCCAGACCGATCCCAGATCCCGGACGTGCGCGGACAGCGTCGACGGGGCGAACGGCTCGTTGGCCACGTACTCCAGGCGGATCGCTTCGGTCTGGATGACGAGCCGACCGTCCGTCCGAGAGATTTCGAAGTCCGGAACGGGCTGCTCGCGGTGCCAGAACACCTGACTCGGCCGGTCCTCGAACTCGCCGTCGGGATCGTATTCCGCGCGGACGAGTCTCGGTGTCAACACGGTGAACCGAAACCGGTCGCCGCTGACGATCGCCGCCTCGTCGGCCACGGGAGAAAACTCAGGAACGTGGTACGACGCGAGTGCCATACCAACGACCTCCTCGGCGCGAGGGCAAAAGCGTACTGTCACGCGACCGCGCCGACCTGAGTTCATGCACGCAGTCGCACCGGCCCGTATCAGATGTCGATCGTCGATTCGTCCCTGGTACCGTGGGAAACGGTCACGAAGGTGCCGTAGTTGAGGGAGAACCGCCAGTCGTACGCCTCCATTTTCGAGAGGGGGATCCAGTCGTACTCCGGAAGCGTTCCGTGTCGTGACTCGCCCTCACGGTTCGTCGGAACGCCACTGCGGTCGTACCGGACGAACTGGTGAGTGATGTCCGTCCGTCGGGAGTCGTTCCAGAAGAACAGTCGGTCGTCGCCCGCGTAGTCGATTCGCTCGGCGCCCGCATCGACCAGCGTCTCCGCGATCGCGCGCAACTGTCGATCGGAAAGCACCGCGGCGAAGTTCCCGAGCCAGTCGAGCGTGATGCGGTCGCCTCGCAGGAACGCCGCCGCGTGCTCCTCGAGCGGCGGTTTCGAGCCAGCAGGTATCGAGAAGTGCCGGAGCAGCGTTCGAACCTGGGGGAGCCGCCAGTCCGCGTCAGCACGCACGTTCGTGCCGTCGCCGTCGAGCGAGACGGACACTGCCTCGTCCGCGTCGATCCCGTCGACAGTCACGGTCAGCGTCGCCGTCTCGTCGTCGTAGGTCCGGGTGTACTCGGCACCGTCGACGGTCACGTCCAGGTCGTCCCGGACACCGCGGAAACAGATCTCGTAGGTCCGACCGTCGGGCACGTGTCCGAGCTGGCCCTGGCTCTGTCCGATGTCGAAAAAGAGCCGGTCACCGTGCCACTCCTGTCTGAGTTCAGTCGTCGCGAAGTCCCCATCACGGGAGGCGCAGGTGACGCCGTCGTCCTCGTAGAGGTCGAAAGTGTTGTCCGCGCCGGGGAACGCGAGAACCCGCAGCGTCTCGGGTGCCTCGGTGTCGCCGAACGCGGGCTCGCCGTCCAGCGGGACGATCGCACCCGCTTTCGCGTAGACCGGCACGTCCGACAGATCGCCGTAGCGGGTGTGAAAACCACCCTCGTATCGCTCGCCGGACGTGAAATCGTACCACTCGCCGTCGGGCAGCCAGACGGGACGACGCGAGAGGTGGGTGTCGTCGCCGCGTTCGCGGACGTGTGGAGCGGCGAGCAACTCGCTGCCGAAGTAGTACTGGTTGGGACGGTGGTAGGCGACGTCCGCTTCCGGATGATGATAGTACAGCGGCTGGATCAGCGGCTCACTCCGGGCGTGGTTGCGCCGGACCATCGTGTAGAGATAGGGGATCAGTTCGTGTCGTCGGACGAGTGCGTCTTCGAGCGCGTCACCGACCTCGCCGTCGTACTGCCAGGGTCGCTTGTCGACGTACGGCATCTTCGAGGTGTGGATCCGGTTGATAGGACTGAACGCGCCGAACTGCGTCCAGCGGGCGTACAGCTCGCCGAACTCGTGTGGGTCGCCCGTCCCACCGAAGTGGCCGCCGACGTCGTGGCTCCACCACCCGAACTGGACGTTCGAGGCCGAGCCGGTGAGGTACGGCTGGAAGGCAAGCGAGTCCCAGGAGACGATCGTGTCCCCGGAGAACCCGATCGGATACCGGTGATTGCCGACGTCCGCCCACCGCGAGAGAACGAAGGGTCGCCGACCGTCGCGAGTCCGATCGAGCGCGTGCAGGTGGTTCAGCGCCCACAGCGGATCCAGCCCCGCCATCTCGGGGGATTCGCGCCACTGCTGCCAGTCGATCCACCAGAAGTCCACGCCGTCTTCCTCCAGGGGGCCGATCACGTGCTCGAAGTAGCCGCGCAGGAACTGCGGGTCGCTGGCGTCGAACTCGACCGGCTTGCCCCTGCTGGGATCGATCCCCACGTGCTCGGCGATGTCAGGGTAGGCGTCTTCGTGAGAGTGGACGCCGTCGGCAGGGTGGATGTTGAGCGTCGACCGCAGACCCATCTCGTCGAGGCTCTCCAGAAAGCCCTCCGGTTCGGGAAACAGCTCGCGATTCCAGGTCCAGCCCGTCCAGCCGCTGTGATTCGAGTTGTCGACGACGTGCCAGTCCATGTCGAGGACACACACTGACAGCGGCACCTCCTCCTCGCGGAACTGCTCCATCAGTTCGCGGAGTTCGTCCTGAGAGTACTCCCAGTAGCGGCTCCACCAGTTGCCCAGCGCCCACCGCGGGATCATCGGGACGTCGCCCGCGATGTCGGTGTATGCCCGCAACGCGCCGAGATAGTCGTGGCCGAACCCGAAGAAGTACAGATCCTCGTAGTCCTCGTGGGCGTCGCGTGGGGTTACCCAGCCGTCCTCGAAGACGAGACGATCGGTGTCTTCGAGCACGGTCCAGCCATCACGGGAGAGCAATCCGGGTTCGAGGTCGGTCTGGCCGTCGACGCCGTCGAGCGTCCGCGTCGTCCCGCCGAGGTTGTCCTCGCTGTCGCCGTAGTGCCAGGTCGCCCCGAGCTCGGTTAGCGTGATCGCCAGCGATTCGCTCGTAAACCCGGCTCCGAGGTCGTATCGCAGGTACAGGTGTTCGGTCTCGATCTCCAGCGTGCCGTCCGTGCGCGCGACCGAGAACTCGGGGACCGGCTGGTCGCGATACCAGATGGCCTGACTCGGCCGGTCCTCGAACTCGCCCCCGGGGTCGTGCTCCAGACGGATGAGTCGCGGCGCGAGCACGGTGAACCGACAGGAGTCGGTCTCGACGGTCGCCGCCTCGTCGGCCACGGGGGAGAACTCGGGAACGTGATAGTCTGCGAGGGACATGACTCGCCCGTCGGTTTCCTCGTGTATAAGTATCACTCCAGGCAATCGTCGCCGCAACGTCCTGTCCCCGAACATTATAACCCGGTCGGACGTACGCCGTGACGTGTCTGGTGTGTACGGACGGCCGAAAATGCCGGGAACGGACCTATGACGGACGGCGCCGAGAACAAGAGCGGCGCCGAGTCAGAGACGGTCCCGGACAGCGGCGGGAGCCTCTTCCGGTCGTTCGTCTCGGTGTTCACTGGGCGGGCGACCGTCCTCGTGATCACGATCGCGTTCACCCCGGTGCTGGTCCGACTCCTGACGCCGCGGGAGTTCGGCGTCTTCGCGACAGTGATGGCCATGTTCACGGTCGTCGAAGCGGTCGGCAAGGGCGGGCTGTTCAGCGCGATCGCCAACCAGGTCGCGAAATTCGACCCCGGCGACAGCGAGGAGAGCGACGCTAGCCTCGCCGGCATCGCCCTCGCCGCCGTCTACGGGGTGGTCATCACGATCGTCCTGGCGGGTGCAGTCGGGCTGTCGATCGTTCCGGAAACGTACGAGCTGCACCTGCTCGTCCTCGCGTCGGGGTTGCTCGTCGGGAACCTCTTCACGGCGTTCCAGGGGGTCTACTACGGCCGTCGCCAGGAGTGGGTCGCCGAGCGGGTGGGCGTGCTCTGGCAGTTGCTGTACGCCGTGCTCGCGGTCGCGCTCGCGGTCGCGATGGGACTCGTGGGCGTGTTCGTCGGCTACGTCGTCGCTATGTTCGTCGCGACGGCGGTCCTCTGGTGGACGTTCACCCGCGACGTCGAAGTGACGGCGGGGCGCATCGGGCGCGCGCTGCGGTCGCAAGGGCGGCCGATCGCGAGCTTCGGCGCGGTCCAGACGCTCGGCGGACTGGCCGGCATCCTGCTGCACCGGACCGACATCCTGCTGGTCAATTACTTCCGGTCAGTGACCGAGAGCGGGATCTACCGCGCCGCGCTCGTCCCGGCGGAGGTCATCTGGTTCGTCCCCTTTGTTATCCAGCTGTCGCTGCTGCAGAACGCCTCGAGCCACTGGGCCAAGGGGGACATCGACCAGATCGACACGGACACTGCGGGCAGTTTCAAGTACGCCTTCCTCGCGCTGACGCTGTTCGGCGTCGGGCTGTTCGGGCTCGCAGAGGAGTTCGTCGTCCTCTATTTCGGCCCGGCGTACGCCTCGGCGGCGACGCCGCTTCGCATCCTGCTCGTTGGCGCGTTCCTGTTCGGGTTGAGCCGCGCGTTCACGCCGACGCTGAAAGCGACCGGCCACAACGTGGCGACGGAGCTGGTTACCGGCGTCGGGCTAGTCGTGAACGTCGTCCTCAATCTGCTCCTGATCCCGCGGTTTGGAATGACCGGTGCGGCGACCGGAACGGCGATTTCCTACGGAGTGATGCTCGCCGGATCGCTGTTCGTCTGGCGACGGACGCCCTTCGGCTTCCCGTCGCTGCGGATCGTCGGCGTCCTGTGTCTCCATCTGCTGGCGTTCGCGGTGCTGTACCTGCCGCTGATCGCGATCGTCCCGCTCGGCCCGCTTCCCTCGATCGTCGTCGGCGGGGTCGCCGGCGCGTTGCTGTTTCTCGGGCTCGCGGTCTGGATGGGGCTACTCTCCCGGTCACAGCTGCGGGTCGGCGCGACGCTCGCCAGTCGCTAGCAGGGAAGGAACTAAGGTCCGGTCACACCCAGATGGGAGCGAATGAGTGACGTCTTCGGGCGGATGCTCGGTTCGTACCTGGCCTGGCAGACGTCGAGACAGTTCGTCAGGGTGATGCTCGATGCGTCGCCGACACCGCCGGAAGCAGCCCTGCTGGAAGGGGCCCGCAACAATCGCAACTGGTTCGACGAGGAGTTCTCCACCAGCGAGAAGTACCGGGTCGTCAAACAGTACCGGCCGCGCCGTGCCCGCCGGATGAAACACTGCGAGTGGTCGCTCGAGTCCTACCCCATCGAGGATCTCGGGACGGTGTTGCCCGAGACGGGCGATCTCCCACCGTCGGAGCTGACCGGCCCGTTCACCGACGTGGTCGCGTACGTCCGCGAGCAGATCGAAGCCGTGGACAGTGATAGTTACAGCGTCCAGTACGTCGAGAACCTCGAAGCCGTCCTGAACCTCATCGCCGAGTTCCCCCCGATCGTCGTCGAGCCGGGCTGGGTCCAGCGATCGGCGAAAGTGATGAAGCGCCATCACGGCGGCTCGTGGGACGTGAGAGCGATGCCCGGCTACGTCGAAGACGGGAACCACCGGGCGCTGGCAACGGCAATACACACTGACAGTTCGGAGGTCACCTGCTTCGTCGGTCGTCACCGCTGGTTCCGATGGTGAGTGATACTGCTGGCGGTACGTTCGTACAGATATTCGCCACTCCAGTGTGGCGAATCATTTCGAAATGGTACAGCCGGCAGTATGAACTGCGAACGGAGCGACGACGATGAACGATACGTCGACGCCGCTGGTCGGACGGGCGTCGCTCGCTGTCCTGGTGGCTGTGCTCCTGGTCGGAACGGCGGCCGCAATCTACACGCTCGGGACAGCCGACCGGAGTGGCGAGTACACGGAGTTCTACGTCCTCGGACCCGGCGGGGAGGCCGGCGGATACCCGGCTGACCTGTTCGTCAACGAGACGGCGACGATCGAGGTCGGTGTCGTCAACCACTTCGACGCCGAGCGGACCTACACGGTAGTGCTCGAACTCGGCAACCGGACCGAAACGACCAGGACGATCCGTCTTGGTTCCGGTCAGAAGTGGCGCGACCGGCTGTCGTTCGCGCCGTCGTCTCCCGGAGAAAAGCGCGTGCGGGTCTTGCTGTACGAAGGCGACGACGCGAGCGGTCCCCCCGTGGATGTACTGTACTTCACGACGCGCGTCACGACGAGATGAAACCGACGAGACGAAGCACAGATCGACCGTCCTCGGCAGCACGAACGCCGATCAATCGTCGTCGACGTGTAGATCGGGGCGGTTCGCGTGGTCGAACAGCCGCGTCTCGATGAGCGTCGCGAAGAAGAACGCCTCGAAGACGATCACGACGCCGAGCGCGATTACCGTCACCAGCAACACTATCGTCGGCGTCGAGAGCGGTCCGGATCCCGACGTGACCGTGCCAACGAGACTCGCGAACAGCGCGAGCAGGCTAAAGAGCGCCAGCAGGATGCCGGACAGGACCCCGCCCTCCAGGTTGAAGTGGTGTTCCACCCAGCGGGTCACCGGATCGCGCGGCTTGCGTATCGGCGAGGTGATCTGCGCGCTGAACACGCCGAAGCTCACGGCCATGAAGCCGACGACGATGAGCAGCGAGCCGACGATCAGCCCCAGCAGCCCGGGATCGGGCCCGACGCCGAACTGAGCCCCGAGCAGCACGCCGATTCCCGAGAGTCCGAGGAGCAGTCCCGGAAGCGAAAACAGGTATCCGGGGGCGTTGACCAGCATAAATCGCACGTGGCGCCAGCCGTCCCGGAACGTCGACAGTTTGGCCTCGCCGACTCGAGGATGGTAGGTGATCGGCGTCTCGACCACGTCGAGACCGATCGCCCCGGCCTGCATGATCATCTCGCTGGCGAACTCCATCCCGTCGCTCCGGAGGCTGAGCGCCTCCAGGACGTCAGACCGGAACACCCTGAAGCCGGTGTGCGCGTCGGTCACGTCGAGATCGTAGAACAGGTTCAGGAAGGCAGTCAACGCCGGGTTGCCGACGTACTTGTGCAGCCAGGGCATCGCGCCGGGTTCGATCGTCCCGGCGAACCGGCTTCCCAGTACCATGTCGGCCTCCTCCTCGACGAGCAACCGGTACAGGGCCGGCAACTCGCCGAAGTCGTACGTCGTGTCGGCATCGCCCATCACGATGTACTCGCCGCGAGCGCGCTCGAAGCCGTACTTGTAGGCGGCCCCGTATCCCCGCTGGTCGGGCGTGACGACGATCGCACCGTCTTCCCGGGCGATCTCCGGTGTCCGATCGCTGGAGTTGTCACAGATGATCACCTCCGTCGGCACGCCGAGGTCCGCGACGCCCTCGCGGAGGGATTCGAGCGTGGGCCCGATACCGCCCTCCTCGTTCAGCGTGGGAATGACGACGCTCAGAATCGGTGTCGTCTCGCTGTCGGGACCGAGAAACGAGACCGTCTCCCTGGCCGCGCCGTCGTCACGCTCTACGCTCTCGCGAGACGCCGACGGGTGATCATTCGGTGTCATTACTCAGTCTCCGGGCCCGGCCGGGCGCCCACGGGTCGCGAAAGTGCGAGCACACCGGTGTCACACTCCGATCCCGCCGTCACACCTAGAAGTGGAGAAAACATGATTATCAGGTATGATATACTTACCGTGAGAAAGGTTATATCTTTCGGGCAGCGACAGTCAACCGGACCGATTCGAGGGAATCTTTTTGCCGTCACCAGCCAACGGTTCCGTATGCGCGTCCTCCAGACCCCCGTTCGTTTCGCGCCGTCTATCGGGGGTGTGGAGACGTACGTCCACTCGCTCTCGCGGGCACTCGTCGAGGCAGGCCACGAGGTGTCAGTCGTCTGTGCCAGCCCCGACGTCGACGTGCCGGCACTCGAAACCGTCGACGGGATCGAAGTCCATCGCTTGCGGACGACCGGCCGGATCGCGAACACCGATCTCACACCGGGCCTGCCCGTGGCGTTGCTCCGGGAGCTCCGGCGGGCCGACGTCGTGCACACCCACCTGCCGACGCCGTGGTCTGCCGACGTCAGCGCGTTTCTCGGCCTGGTGGCCGACCGTCCGGTCGTCGTCACCTACCACAACGACATCGTCGGCACCGGGCTGGCCGACCGCGTCGCGAAGCTGTACAACCGGACGGTCCTGCAGGCGACGCTTCGAATCGCCGACCGGATTCTCATCACCCAGCCCGCGTACCTGCAGCGATCGCCACACTTGAAGCCGTTCGCGGAGAAAGTACGGGTCGTCTCGAACGGCGTCGATACGGATCTATTCGCTCCCGGGGACGTCCCCCCAGCCCGACAGCGCGAACTGGGGTTCGACCCCGACGGTCGCAACTGCTTTTTCCTGAGCGTCCTGGACTCCTTCCACGAGTACAAGGGCCTGGACGTGCTCCTGGCGGCGCTGGCAGGGGACGAGTGGTCGGAGCCGCCACGGCTCGTCGTCGGCGGGGAGGGCGACGCCCGCGAGGGATACGAGAACCGCGCCGCGGAACTCGGGATCGCCGATCGGGTCAGGTTCGCCGGTCGGCTCTCGACAGCCGAACTCGTCGACGCGTACAACGCGGCGGACGTGTTCGTCCTCCCCTCGACCGACGGCGACCAGGAAGGGTTCGGGCTGGTGTTGCTGGAGGCGCTGTCCTGTGGCGTCCCGGTGGTCTGTACGGACGTGGTCGGCGTCGCGGACGACGTTCGCGCCCACGACCTCGGTGTCGTCGTCGAGCCCGGTGACGAGGGGGCGCTCGCCGCGGCCATCGAGGACGTCCTCGGGGAGACGTTCGACGCGGCGGCTGCCCGCTCGCTGTGTCAGGAGCAGTACTCCTGGCGGTCGAAGGCGGCCGAGATCGTCGACATCTACGAGGAGATCGGTGTCGGGACGGAAACGACGGACCGATCAGAACCATGAGCGGAGCGTCCGACGTCGTCGAACGAGCGAGAGCGATCCGGCAGCGAGCGTGGGGGCGGTTGCTCGTCGTCGTCGCGCTGTGGACGCTTGCCCTGCTCGCGGCGACAGCGATGCAGAAGGCGGGCGTAGCCGCGAGCGTCTTCGACGCGCTCCGGGTGGCGCTTTCGATCCCCTACGCCGGGCTGGTCCCCGGGGTGCTCGTGCTGGCGCTGGCCGGCGTCTCGCTCGGACGAGCGCCTGTCCTCGTCTACGCCGTCGTCGCGAGCACGGCCGTGCTGTCGGCGGTGTTCGCGGTCGCAAGTCTGGTCTACGGCGTCTGGCCGTGGGGCGTCGCCCCGCCGCTGTCGGAGCCGTTCGTGATGGGCGGGACGATCGCTGTGGTCGCGCTGCTGGGGGCCGCCGTCGCGATCCGCAGACCCGCGATATCGCTTCCCCGAATGGGGGGCGCGAGGGCCGTCCGTCCGTCGGTCGCTGTGGTGGCCGTCGCACTTCCGGTGCTGGCTGCGGTCGGGGCGGCCGTCCTGACGGTGGACGGGCCCAACGTCTCCGCGCTCGTCGCGCTCGTCGCGATTGCCGCCGTGCCCCTCGTGGCCGTACTCGCCCGGTTCAACCGGCTCGAACAGTTGCTCGTCAGCTACGCCGTCGCGCTCGCGCTGTTGCTCCAGAACACGGTGATGACGGAGTTCCTCAAGTCCGGCGACGCCAACTACGAGTATTACTTCTCGAACCTGGCGCTGTCAGCCGGCTACTGGGATCCCGCGCTCGTCGTGAACAAGAACGCGATGTTGCGTCTGACCGTCCTCCATCCGGTCCACGCACAGCTCACCGGCCTCCCGCTCGAACTGGAGTATCGGCTCGTCCACCCGTTCCTGTTCGCGACCGTCGCGATCGGGCTGTACGCGGCTTACGAGCAGTACTTCGGCCGGCGGACGACGCTGTTCTCGGTCCTGCTGTTTTGCTATCTCCATCCGTTCTTCACGCGATATTCACTGGACACCAGGACGGCCTTCGGGCTCCTGGGACTGCTGGCGATCGTCGTGGCCGCCACCGACAGCGACCTGAACTACACCGGTAAGGCTGCGGTCGCGGTGACGGCTGTGTTCGTCGTCGTCACCTCCTTCTACGGGACGGCGATTATCCTCGGCGGGTTCCTCGTCGTCGGCGTGGCCTACGCGGTACTGTTCGGCGTCCGCGAGTCGATCCGGCCGGCAGTCTCGGCGGCGACGGCGATACTCACCGTCGTCCTCACGCACACCTGGTATTCGCGGTTCGCGGGCGGCGAGGCGCTGGAGGTCATCGTCGGAGCGACCGCACAGGTCGTCGGACGCATACTCGGCGGCGACGTCTCCCTCGGCGAGAGCGCGGCGGGTGCTGCGACAGCGGAGACGTTCTCGCTCACCTACGAACTCATCCGAGTCGAGTTCGTCGTTCTCACGCTGTTGCTGGGATTCGGCGCACTGTTCGTCGCGCTCGGGTATCCGCCGCTGAACCGGCTGGTTCCGCGGCCGATCGCTAGCCGCCTCGCAGTGGTCCGTGCCGACGTCGGCCAGCGCCATCCTGTCATGGCCGACAGCGGGTTCTACCTCGCTGCGACGTTTGCCGCGCTCGGCGTGCTGCTGTCCGGGTTCGCCCCGACCACTATCCTCGGGATCGAACGATCGTACATGATCGCCGGCGCCGTCCTCTTCCCGTACGTCTTCGTCTTTTTCGACGCGACGCGGACGGCCATCAGGGAGTCGGGCTCCTGGCTAGTCCACACCGTTGGCGGGCGTGCCGACACACGCAGCCGGATCAGCGTACTCGGGCGGTTCGCACCGAGCGAAGAGATCCCCGGCGAAAGCGACCGGCGACCCGCCGGCGACAGGCGGTCGGCCGTCTTCGCAGTCGGCGTGCCGGTCGTCCTCGCCATCCTCCTGCTGGTCAACGGCGGCGTCGTCGCCGCGACGGTGACCGAGGAGCGCTCCACCCAGCCGTTGTTGGATCGCGAGCGCACCCTCGACGAAGGGGAACCGCCCGAGGTGTTTCACCTCTACGCCCACTACACGCCGCGAACGGACGTGGCCGGTGCCGGCTGGCTGCACGACACCCGCGTCGACGAGGTCAGGGTTTACGGCTCCGAGGCGACCGATCCGTACCCGTCGTACTTCTACTACACTGACCCGTCGGACAAGCGGCCGCCCGGCCCCTTCGGAGCGCTCGTGCGCCGCAACGCCACGAGCGGTGCGGGCTACGTCTTCGTCGACGAGTACAGCAGCCGGACGGGCGCGATCAACTACCGCGAAGGCGACCAGCGGTTCGGCAACACGCGCTTCATCCCCTTCGAACGGACGGTGATCCCTGACTCGGCGCGGCTCTACAGCGCAGGGCAGACAGCCGTCTATCTTGACCGTGGGAGAAACCGGACACTGACAGCGAGCGAACAGCACGCTGGAGGCCAATAGAATGACCAACACGACACTCGACGACCTGGACATCGCCATCGCGCACGACCAGCTGTGGGAGTTCGGCGGCGCCGAGCGCGTCGCGCTCAGAATCGGGGAGACGCTGGACGCGCCCGTCGTGACGACCGCTGCCGGGCCGGAAGCTCGTTCGGAGGCGGCCGATCGCGGAGTCGAACTCCGGACGTTCGCCGACGAGAAGTACGACCGTTTCGGCGTATTCACGCGAAGCGGGCTGAAGGAACTCAGTCTCGTGTTCGACTGGCAGACGGCTCCCCTTCGCGAGTTCGACATCGTCGTCTCCTCTGGGTGGGCCAGCCGCCAGTACCGGACGACCGACGGGCAGTACCTATTGAATTACTGTCACTCTCCGTACCGGCCGGCGAACGACCTGTTGGCCGACACGCTCGAGCGGCTCTCGACGCCGGCACGGGCCGTCGCGCGGCTGTATCTGACGGCGATCGACCTGCTAGACGGACGCGCCGCCGATCGCGTGGACGCCTTCCTGGCCAACAGCGACCTCGTCCGCGAGCGGATCAGACGCTACTACCGGCGGGAAGCGACGGTCGTGTATCCGCCGGTCGACCTGCCCGAGGTGTCCAGATCCGACGGGAGCGAGCCGTACTTCCTGTTCATCGGCCGACTCGTCCCCGAGAAGCGACCCGAGACGGTCCTTGAGGCGTTCGCCGAGTCGGGACGGCCGCTGAAGGTCGTCGGTGCGTCGACAGGGAGTATCGGGTCGGGCGACATCGGTCACGACGCTCCCTCGAACGTCGAGTTCCTCGGGACGGTCTCCGAGCAACGAAAGATCGACCTCCTGCGGCGGGCGACCGGCGTCGTCTACGTCCCGGTCCGGGAGGACTTCGGTCTCGTTCCGATCGAGGCGCTGGCAGTCGGGACGCCGGTCGTGACCGTGGCTGAGGGGTTTCCCGGACGTGTCATCGAAGACGGACGGACGGGCGTCGTCGTCGAACCGACGGTTGAGGGCGTCGCGGCCGGCGTCGAACGGCTCGCCGACGCCACGTTCGATCGGGGGACGCTGCGGGCCGCAGCGGCACCGTTCGCCGCCGATCGCTTCGAGACGCGGCTGCGAGAGGCTGTCGAGACGTTCGCGAACGCGCCGGAGGCCTACCAACTCGCCGACGAGCCGCTACTCCAGGATAGCGACGACGTCGAAGCCGATGATGACAGCAGTCCCGAGGGCACCGAAGACGAGCATGGCCACTAGCACGCGTCGCCACTGCGGGGACAGCCCCGCCGGCTCGACGAACAGGTAGGCAACGACGTAGCCGAGATACGCGAGCAGAAAGGCCAGCGCCGGGGTGAACGACCCCGCTGCGAGCAGCACGGCCGCGACGAGACCGATCCAGAGTCCGACGGCGGCGAGGACGCGAGGCCCACTGGTTCGCATACCACCACCCACCGGCGGCGGTCGTGTGAATGTTTCCCCACGTAGATTGATACGTCTGGGCTGCTATTTTCGGTGTAATGAAAGTTCTGCTGTTCGATCTGCACGACGCGGGCTATCACCTGGAGTTCGGGAGCGAGATCGTCGACGCGTTACACGACCCGGACGCCGGGCTCACGGTCGATCTGCTCACGACTGACGTGACGGACCGTCACGAGCAGTTGTTCCCGGCCGAGCGGTTGATCGAAGCTCCGGCGTTCGCTCCCGGCACCGACGACCGCGGCACGGACGCCTACCGCCGGGCGGCCGTCGACGCCGCGTTCCGGGTCGCTCGCGAGGGCGACTACGACCTGCTTCACTTCGTTGAGATCGACGACGTGCTGGAGTACCTCTACCAGCACGCCGAAAACGATCGAACGGGCCCCGCAGTGGTCGGGACGCTCGACGGCGGCCGGTTCTTCAGGAACACGCGACGCCATCGAATCGTCTCGGCGGCAATGGGGACCGAGCCGGGTGCGAGCCTGCTACGTGGGATTCATCGGGCGGCGCTCGGTGAGCGAGAGCAGGCGCAACTGCTCAAAAACTGGCTGTACGCGGCCAGCACTAGAGTCGCCGGCGCGACGTCCTACGCGGACCGGTTCGACCGGGCGCTGTTCGAGGACGTACTCGCGAGTCTCCTCTCACCGCCGATGCTCGAAAACTGCATCGACGCCGGCGCACTCGACCGGCTGGTCGTCAAATCGATCGAGGCGGCCGAATACGTCCGGGATATGGATCCGGCCTTTGCCACGGAGCGACTGGTGTACGTCCCGGACACGCTGGAGCTGTGGACGGACCTCCCCGACCAAGAGACGGCGCGTGAGCGTCTCGGGATCGACGCGGACAGGACTGTCCTCCTGCAGTTCGGCGAGCTCCGTCACGAGAAGGGAGTGGACGTGCTGCTCGAAGCGCTTTCGGGTTACGACGGTCCGCCGTTCACCCTGGTGCTGGCAGGCAAACCGGTCGACGTGACCGCCGAGGACGTCCAGGCCGCCAAGCGCCGGACGTCGGTCCCGATCCACGACGTGCTGTCCTTTATCCCCGACGGGGACGTCCCGCTGTACTATGCGGCCGCCGACGGGCTCGTCGTCCCCTACCGACCGGCGTTCGGCCTGCGGCGAACCAGCGGCCCGTTCCTCAAAGCCTGCGGGGCCGGCAAGCCGATCCTGGCACCAGCCTTCGGCGTCTTCGACCGGCAGATCCGCGATCGAGATCTCGGCCTGACGTTCGTTCCCGAGGACGCCGACGACCTCCGGCGGAAGCTCGCGAGATTCGCCTCCGACCCTGCCGCGACCTACGACGCGGAGTCGATGCGCACGTTCGCGTCCGAGCGAACCTTCGAGCGCGTGGCCGAGGAGCTCCGTGCTGTGTACGAGAACGCGACAGAGGACAGTGTCACCGATTAGGAGGGTGTCAAGAGTCAGCGTCGACAGGGGTGAACGTGAAAGACGGTCTTACTGGCCGGTGACAGCCGTGAGAGATAGCGTCACCGATCGGCCACTACGTGTCCAGTAAGGTCCGTTTGCATGCCATTATCTCACCCAAACGTTCATTAGGGTTCCCGGCAATTTATCTATATAATGAGGGTGGTACTATTACTTCAGTGACTGTTGGGCAGACAAAGGTGCAGCGATGATCGAGGGAAAGCGGATTCTCGTCACTGGCGGCGCGGGCTTCATCGGCTCGCACCTCGTCGACGCGCTGGTGGAGGACAACGAAGTTGCCGTCCTCGACGACCTCTCGTCGGGGCGCCGAGAGTACGTCCACGACGACGCAGCCTTCGAGAGGGTCGACGTTCGCGACCGGACGGCACTGGCGAACGCGATCGACGACCCGGACGTCGTCTTCCATCTCGCGGCGGCCGCGGACACGCGCCGAACCTCGGCCGGGTGGGACGCGCCCCACGACGATCTGGCGGTCAACACCGAGGGGACGCTGAACCTCCTCGAAGCGCTGCGGACGGCCGATCTCGATCCGCGGATCGTGTACGCCTCCTCGTGTGCCGTCTACGGCAACCCCGAGTACGCCCCCATGGACGAAGACCACCCGTACAACCCGATCTCGCCCTACGGCGTCCACAAGCTGGCCGGCGATCGATACGTTCGGGCCTACCATACCGAACACGGGTTCGACACCACGGCGCTGCGCATCTTCAACACGTACGGCCCGCGCCAGCCCCGGTACGTGATGTATGACTTCCTGCAGAAGTTGCAGGCCGACCCGACGGAGCTGGAGGTGCTGGGCACCGGCGAGCAGGTCCGGGATTACACGTACATCGACGACACCGTCTCGGCGTTCCTGTTGCTCGCCGACCGCGGCGAGCCCGGCGAAGCCTACAACGTTTCCGGCGAGGGAGTCATCAGCATCCGCGACCTCGCGGCGATGATGATCGAACTGCTCGGGCTCGACACGGAGGTGCGATTCACCGGCTCCAGCTGGAAGGGCGATCCCGTGGCGCTACGAGCCGACGTCACGAAGCTCCGGAAGCTGGGCTATGCACCCACGATCGACATCGACGAGGGGCTTCGGCGATTCGTCGCCGCCTTCGAGGCGGAGGAAGGACCGATCGGCGAGACGCCGCTCGACGAGCCGACTGTCGATGTGCCCCGGGGCCCGGAGCGGTGAAGGCCGGCGGAGCCGACGACAGATCGCCCGAACACGCACACAGAGTCCCTGAATACACACGCAGAACGCGCGACTGGAACACACCGAACTGCCAGAACACATACGAAATCAGAACACATCGCGAAAATACAGATGATAATATATGACACAAACTGACACGGCACAGAGAGACGACCGCGACTGGACCGGCGAGAACGTTCTCGTCACGGGGGGTGCCTCGTTCATCGGGTCGCACCTCGTCGAGGAACTCGTCGAGCGCGGCGCGAACGTCCGCGTCGCCGACGACTTCTCCAGCGGCCGCAGGGAGAACCTCGCGGCGGTCGAAGACGACATCGAACTGCTGGTCGGCGACCTCAAACACTGGGACGTCGCCAGCGAAGCCAGCGAGGGCATCGAAACGGTGTTCCACCTCGCGGCCGACCACGGCGGTCGAGGGTACATTGCGACCCACCCGGCGAGTTGCGCCTCGAACATGGCGCTGGACAACATCGTCTTCGAGACGGCCGTCGAGAACGGCGTCGACCGGATCACGTTCGCCTCCAGCGCGTGTACGTATCCGACGGACATCCAGAAGCAGCAGGTCCCGCTCCGGGAGGACATGATCACCTTCGAGGAGCGCGGCGGTGCCTTCGCCGACGAGACCTACGGCTGGGCGAAGCTGATGGGCGAACTCTCGCTGCGATCCTACCACGAACAGTACGGCGTCGACGCGAGTTCGGTCCGCATTTTCACCGCCTACGGCCCCAGAGAGAACGAGACACACGCCGTCGTCGCGCTGATCGCGAAAGCCTTCGCCGGACAGGACCCCTTCACCATCTGGGGTGACGGCGAGCAGACGCGCAATTTCACGTACGTCAGCGACATCACGCGTGCGCTCCGGCTGGCGTCGACGCACATCACCGACGGCAGCGCAGTCAACGCCGGCATCCCCGATCACATCTCGCTGAACCAGTGTGCCGAGGCCATCTTCGAGTACATGGACTGGCACCCCGAGGAGATTGAGTACAGCCCGGACAAGCCGGTCGGCGTCCGCCACCGCGCAGCCGACACCACCCGCGCGAAGGAGGTGCTGGACTGGGAACCGCGGTACACGCTCGAAGAAGGGCTGGCCCGAACCATCGACTACTACACCGAGCACAACGACCGCGAGACGGTCCGCGAGAACCTGGAACGGCTCCTCTACGAACGGTGAGATCCGGATCGATGAGCGGTGATCTGGACGTCGCGTTCGTCTCCAACGTCGCCTATCCGTTCGTCAAGGGCGGCGCCGAGCGACGGTTCTACGAGATCGGTCGCCGCCTCGCCGACCGCGGTCACGACGTGACGCTCTACACGCGACGCTACTGGGAGGGCGGCGACGAGTACGAGCAGGAGGGCATGACGTTGCGCGCGGTGGCGCCCCAGCGCGAGCTGTACGCCGGCGAGCGGCGGTCGATCGGCGAGGCCGTCGAGTTCTCGCTGCGGCTCGCCCGGCCGCTGCTGACCAGCGAGCACGACGTGATCGACGTGTCGGCGTTCCCGTACTTTCCGGTCTTTCCCGCGGCGGCCGCCGCCGTGCGGTCGGGCGCCGCGCTGGTGACGACCTGGCACGAGGTGTGGAACCGCTACTGGCTGGAGTATCTCGGCGCGCTGGGCGTCGGGGGGATCGTCGTCGAACGGCTGGCCGCGCGGCTCTCCCGGCGGGCGGTGGCCGTCTCGCGGCTGACGGCCGACCGGCTCGGTGCGATCGGCGTGCCGGGCGAACGCATCACGACGGTGTACAACGGGATCGAGACCGACCGGATCGCCGCGGTCGAGCCTGATCCGGACGCGCCCGACGTGCTGTTCGTCGGCC
Source organism: Halapricum hydrolyticum (assembly GCA_025517565.1). GTDB lineage: Archaea > Halobacteriota > Halobacteria > Halobacteriales > Haloarculaceae > Halapricum > Halapricum hydrolyticum. The sequence continues at coordinate 31,980 of JAOPKD010000003.1, read as the reverse complement.
GGCTCGTCGAGAGCAAGCGCGTCGATCAGCTGCTTTCGGCGTTCGACCGCGTCGCGGCCGACCGAGACATCCGACTCGGAATCGTCGGCGACGGACCCGAAAGCGACCGCCTCCGTGCGCAGGCGAGTGCGCTCGACTCGCGCGACCGGATCACCTTCTACGGGTCTATCGACGACGACACCGACGTGTACTCGCTCATGCGAGGAGCGACCGCGTTCGTCTCCCCCTCGACGCGCGAGGGGTTCGGGATGGCGCTGCTGGAGGCGATGGCCGCCGACTGTCAGATCGTCGCCGTCCGTCATCCGGATTCGGCCGTCGAAGAGGTTCTCGACGACGCGGGACTACTCGTCGACTCGACGGTCGAGGGAATCGCCGACGGACTGACGGCCGTCTTCGACGGCGAGCGTCCCGCGACCGCGCCACAGACGGCTGCACAGCGGTTCGACTGGGAGTGTATCGTCGACGACGTCGAACGGATCTACCGGGACGCGGTCGACACACGAGAGTAGTGCAGAAATACCGTACAGCGAAACAATCGTGCGCAGCGGTTGCACAGAAGCCCATCGTTTTCGGTCGGAAGTGTCGATTCGGTCACCGGAACAGCGACACGCCGATCCCGATCAGTCGCCGAACTCGCCCTGGCCGAAGCCGCCTTCGCCGTAGCCGCTCTCGGAGGTGTCGCCACCGTATGCTCCCTGACCGTAGCCGCCTTCGCCATAACCGTCAGACACGTCGATTGCCGCCGCAGCCGGGGCTCCCAGTGCGACGAGAGTCGCCGTGCCTGCGAGCATATCGCGGCGGCGAAGCGTCAGTTCCGATTCCCCGTGCTGGTGGTCATTCATTACTGGTGAAGTCGACGGTCCCGTCCCGATACATCGTGAAGGCCGTCTCCGGACGGTTGAGGTTCTTGATGCGGAGCTGTTGCCCCTGGACCTCGATCCCGAACAGCGCGGCGATGTCGCTGGCGCTGTCGACGCCACGGTGGTCGGTGTGGTTGAGCAGTAGCGGACCGTGATAGTAGTCCGGGCCGAGTTCGAAGCTCGACTGGGTGTCCGTCGGGTTGATACTCTCGCTGTCGCTGCCCTGGAACACCGCGTCCTGGAAGTTGCCGTTGAGGTAGTGGGCGGTCGCCTCCTCGCCGGCCAGGATGACCGTCGCGCCACAGACCACGTCGAAGGGTTCGCCCTCCCACCGGAAGCCGTAGTTCTGGACGCCGGTGAACGTCCCGAAGAACCGGCAGTCGTGGAACGAGTCGGTTCCGCTCCCACCAGTCATCGAGGCCGGAACGAGGTCGACACCGACGTCGACGTCGACGTACTTGCCGTCGACGTCGACGTCTTCGCTCCAGTAGGCGTTGTTGCGGAGCTGGATTCCGAAGCAGTCGCCAGCGTCGTTGGTCAGACCGCTGACGTGAGCCGGGTGGACGACCGCGCGGTTGACGTCGATCCCCCGGAACCAGCCGGTCGTATTCCCCGTGTTCTCCCAGATCCCGCCCTCGAGGGTGAACCGATGGCCGAACGTGTCCTGGGACCGGAGATCGCCCGCTGGATCGACGGTGATCGCGACGCCGTCGCCCTGGTATTCGATGCGGACGTTCCGGTCGATATCGATGTGGACGCCGCTGTAGGCCGTCGGATCGACGGTCCACGCGCTCCACTGCCAGACCGTCCCGTCGGGGTTCGGGCCGACCCGAACCCGTCCCTGTCCGTTCGGGAGGTCCGCGAGCGCGGCGTCGATACGCTCGTCCAGTGTCGCGCCGTCGTACTCGGAGGCGAACACTTCGTTACCGGCCGTGTCGTCACCGCCCGATCCGAACGTCGCGAACTCCCGCCACTCGCTGCCGTCACCGAGATACACCGTCTTGGTGTCGATCGCGAGGAACTTTGCGCCGTTTTTCGGCTCGTAGTCGTTACGGTTTGCGGCCGCGTCCCTGATCTCGACGCCGCGGTCGAGCAACGAGAAGTTCTCGTTGAGGAGGCGACCCCAGTCTTTCGTTCCCTTCGCAGGAGTGTTATACCCGTGATTGCCTGTTGATTCGTCGTTGCTCATGTGAGTTCCCTGTCCGGTCGACCCAACCCGGAATATCTCGCGGGCTACGTCGGTGAGGAGACAAACCGTTGCCTTCCCGGGCGTGAGGGTGTCTCACGCGCGATACCGGACTTCGGTAGTCGTGGATGAAACGTCGAGCGATATAAGTCCTCCACTCCGAGCCTCGTTTCTGAGAATGAGAGAATACGACGTATTCCGGCGTTCTCGACCCCTCTACCACAGGTTTCGCAGAGACTATCGGATCTGAGTCCCATCTTCTGACAGCGAGGGAATTCCGGCGTTCACGTTATCGTTCGCGCGCCGTACGGCCCAGCCGACGAGTACGAGCGCAGGGAGACCGATCAAGAAAACAACGCCCAGTAGGCCCCAGTCGGCGACGTCCAGCGGGACAGTGCCGAAATAGCGGTTCAGCGGCGTGTAGAGAACGGCCAGTTGGAGAGACAGCGACCCGAGGACAGCCGCGAGGAGCCACTGGTTCGACAGTACCGGTGTCCCCCGCGTCCACCTGACGACGAACAGTTTGGCGAACTCGAAGACGACGAGGCCGGTAAACACCATCGTCAGGGCGTAGGGCGTCACCTCGGGGGCGCCCCCGAGCGTGTAGAACATCAGGCCGAGCAGGAGTGCAGTCGCGATCAACCCGGCACCGACGATGAATCCGAGCATCCCCCTGTCGATGATCCCGGTCGCTTCCTCCCGTGGCTGGCGGTCCATCACGTCGCCGCCGGGATCTGCCCCGAGCGCGAGCGCCGGGAGACCGTCGGTGAGCAGGTTCACCCACAGCAGCTGGACCGCCGGAAGGATGAGGTAGCCGAAGAGGGACGCGACGAAGACGACGGCGACTTCCGCGGCGTTTGCGCTGAGCAGGTACGCGACGAACTTCCAGATGTTGTCGAAGATCGTCCGCCCGCGACGGATGGCGGATCTGATGGACGTGTAATTGTCGTCGAGCAGGACGATGTCGCTGGCCTGCTTGGCGACGTCCGTCCCCCGGATACCCATCGCGATGCCGACGTCCGCGTTCTTCAGAGCCGGCGCATCGTTGACGCCGTCCCCGGTCATCGCGACCGCGTACCCGCTCTCCTGGAGTGCGGTGAGAATCCGGACCTTGTGACTGGGTTCAGCCCGTGCGAACACGTCGATGTCCGCGACGCGCTCTCGGAGCGTTTCCTCGTCGAGAGCCTCGATCTCCTGGCCGGTGAGGACGTCCGACTCGATACCGACCTGCTCCGCGATGGCACGAGCCGTCACCGCGTTGTCGCCGGTAATCATCTTCACGTCGATGCCCGCCCGGTGTGTGTCTGCGATGGCGTCTCGGACCTCGGCCCGTGGGGGATCGAGCAGCCCCTGGAGGCCCACGAACACGAGGTTCTCCTCCGGACCGCCGGCGTCGCCAGAGTCCTTGAACGCGAACCCCAGAACCCGGAGTGCGTCTCCGGCGAAGTCCGCAACTTGCGCTTCGATCGTCGCTCTCGTCTCCTCGTCGAGCGGGCGGGGACCGTCGGCTGTCAGCACGCGCGTCGAGCGATCGATCACGACCATCGGCGCGCCCTTGACGAAGACGATGTCCTCGTGAACAGTTGCCATCCGCTTTCGCTCGGACGAGAACGGCACCTCGTCACGTCTCGGTCGGGCACTGCGACGCTCCTCGACATCGATTCCGTAGTCGACAGCCGCGTTCAGGAGTGCGCGCTCGGTCGGATCACCGCTCTCGGGCGTTGCGTCGTTGCAGAGCGCGCCGATTTCGAAGAGGTGTTCGAGACGGTCGCTCACGACGAGTTCGTCCGTCTCGCTGCTGTTGGTCGCTGTCTGCTCGAAACCAGTGCCGCCGACATCTATCACCTCGTCGTAGACCCACGCGGTTCGAACGCGCATCTCTCCCTCGGTGAGTGTCCCGGTCTTGTCCGTACAGACGACGTCGACGGAGCCGAGCGCTTCGACGGCCGGGAGCGTCCGGACAAGCGCGTTCTCATCTGCCATCTTTCGAACGCCCAGTGCGAGCGTCAGCGTCACGACGGCCGGGAGTCCTTCCGGCACAGCGGCGACAGCGAGGGAGACAGCTGTCAGTCCGGCCTGGAGGAGTCCCCGACCGGAGAAGAGCAAAAGCGGGACGACCAGCGCCGAGAGCGCGACGACCCCGAGGCCGAGTCGCCGACCGAGCTGGTCGAGGTTTCGCTGGAGTGGCGTCTGGCGGTCTTCGACGCTGACCAGAGCCGTCGCTATCTTCCCCATTTCCGTCTCCATCCCCGTCGTCACGACGACGGCCACGGCATGCCCGCGGGTGACGTTCGTCCCCTTGTACAGCATGTTCTGGCGCTCGGCGAGCGGCGTCCCGGAGTCCATCACTGCCACGGCCTTCTCGACGGGGACGCTCTCACCAGTCAGTGCCGCCTCGTCGACCTCGACGTTCTGCTCTTCGAGAATCCGACAGTCCGCCGGGACGACGTCTCCCTGTCCGAGAACGACGACGTCGCCAGGGACGAGATCGACCGCGTCAGCGTCGTGCTCGACGCCCTCGCGGCGGACGGTGACCGACGGCGTCGCCATCTCGCGGAGCGCGTCGAGGCTGCGTTCGGCGCGGTACTCCTGGACGAATCCGAACACCCCGTTCAACAGAAGGATGCTACCGATGAGGACGGCGTCGACGACGTGCCCGATAGCGAACGAGAGGACGGCTGCAACGAACAACACCCCGATGAGTGCACTCGAAAACTGAGCGAGGAAGATCCGGTGTAGACTGCGGCCCTCCTCGCCGGTTATCTCGTTCGGCCCGACGGCGTCGCGGCGCACGTCGGCTTCGCTTCGGCCGAGTCCCTCCGGCGACGTGTCGAGTTCCTCGTAGACGGCTTCGAGCGAGCGGGTGTGCCAGTCCATACGATCTCCGGAGACAGATACTCGAAGGTCCCCCGTCCGGTAAATGAAACCACGTGCTTCTCCTCAATAGTTATACAGGTCAGCGTGGACTGTTCGAGCAGGGAGAGGGGTGGTATATTATTGACAGACCTTATGACGATGTTTTATGACCTCTGATCACGATATCAGCGCATGGATGACAGAATCACCCGCCGGACGGTCCTGGCTGGATCACTCGTGGCGTTGAGCGGCTGTTCGTTCCGTGGTTCCGATAACGGAGACAGAAACGGCACACCGACACCGGGCCCGGACAGCGTGACAGTCGGCGAGGGGGGATCGTTCGACTCGGTCCAGGCGGCGATCGAAACCGTCGCGGCGGGCGGGCGCGTCGAGATCGCGGCGGGCCGCTATCGCGAAGCGATCAGCGTCGACAAACCGGATCTCACGATCGTCGGAACGGGCGAGGTGACCGTCTCGCCCGGCGAGACGGTCGATACCGCGGGGATCAGCGTCGCGGAGTCGGCATCAGGGGTGACGATCGACGGCGTTACCGTCACCGGTTTCACCGGCTCGCGCGGGACGATCAGTATCCGGGGCGACGACGCGACGGTACGGAACACCGTCGTCACCGACGGGTTCCTCGGAGTCAGGACGTTCGCGAGCACCGTCACGATCGAGGCGACCGAAGTAAGCGGCTGCAACACCGGCGGCGTCCTCGTCAGGAACGGCGAGAGCGCGACGTTCACGGACGTGACAGTCGAGTCGAACGGGGGTCCGGGGATCGACGTCGATCGGACGACGACGGTCGGGATCGAGGGGGCAGTCGTCCGGAACAACGCCTCGCGTGGGATCGACCTGGACCGGGTCGACGTGGCGACCGTACGCGACAGCACGGCTACCGGCAACGAGAGCTACGGCGTCGACATCGAACAGTGCGGGGAGGTAACCATCGAGGGGGTCGTCGCCGACGAGAATCGCAACGGCATCGATCTCGAGGGGAACGATTCCGCCGAGATCACGAACACCGTCACCCGGACCAACGGGTTCCACGGGATCGCCATCGACCAGGTCGACACGGTGACCATCGACCGAACGACAACCAGCGACAACGGTGCGGCCGGGATCGACTGCAACCGGGCCTCGGACGTGACGCTGTCGGGCGTGGCGAGTACGGCCAACGAGACCAGCGGCGTTCGCCTCGTACGATTCGACGAGGCGAACGTCTCGTCGTCGAATCTGACCGACAACGGGGGGATCGGGCTGTCACTCGCGGACGCACGGATCGGCAGCACGGAGACGTTCGCGGTCTCGGAGACGATCCTCGCGAACAACGCGATCGGGCTGGACCTCCAGCCGCTGGTCAGTGCTGACGGAAACGTGGTCGAAACGTGTCAGATCGCAGGCAACGAGACCTACGGAATCAGGAACGGGAGCCGGTCGCAAACGCTGCTCGCAACGGACAATTGGTGGGGCACCGAGGACGGTCCCGGAACCGATCCCGAGATCGACCAGCTCGTCGACCCGGAGACGGGCACAGCGGCCGACGGGGACGGTAACTGGATATCGAGCGGGCGGACCGCCGGCGTGGCGAGCGTCCGATTCGATCCGGTGGCCACGTCGCCGCCTCCGGAGCCGACCGCGGGTGCCGAGACGGCCTAAGCAGTCTCAACCGTCAGCCGCCGTCGCCGGGAGGTCGTAGGTGACGCCGGTCGCGTCTTCGGAGACGTCCCACAGTCGCGTCGCGGTGTCCCGGTCGTAGGATCGGTCACTGGACCGCTGTACGTCGGGCGCGCCGCGCATGTTCAGGAAACCGCCGGGTCCGACGTAGCTCCCGCCATCGAGATCGTCGACGACGGCGGCGTAGAGCATCGGGAGAGCGCCCTTTCGAGCCGACTGCGCGAAGACGGTGTTTGCGAGTTTCATCGCCGCATACACGAGTTTCGAGCCGGATTCGCGACCCGTCCGGGCCTGGAGGTTCGTGTCCGCGTAGCCGGGATGGACGGCGACGCTGGTGACCTCGTCGATCCCCGCTGCGTCGAGCCGCCGCTGGAGTTCGTAGGCGAACAGGACGTTCGCGAGTTTGCTCTGGCCGTAGGCGTCCCACTTGTCGTAGTTGCGTTCCCCGTGGAGGTCGTCGAAGTCCATCTCCCCGCGCTCGTGCATGCCACTGGACTGTGTGACGACGCGTGCTTCGCCGTTGCTCGTCCGCAAGAGATCGAGCAGGTGGCCCGTGAGCGCGAAGTGTCCGAGGTGGTTGACGCCGAACTGCGCCTCGAAGCCGTCCGCGGTCTCGCGTCGTGGGATCGCCATGACGCCGGCGTTGTTGCAGAGGACGTCGAGCGAGTCGTAGGTCTCGTGAACGCCTTCGGAGAAGTCCTGGATCGACTTGCGGTCGCCCAGATCACACTCGCGGACGTCAAGGTGGCCGTCCGGATCCGTAGCTTCGATCCGCCGCCTGGCGTCGTTGCCTCGCTCGACGCTCCGGCAGGCCATCACGACGGTCGCCCCGCGCTGTGCGAACACCCGCGTCGCCTCGAACCCGAGCCCGCTGTTCGCCCCGGTGACGACGATCACATGATCGTCGAGGCGCGGCACGTCGTCGACTGACCAGTTTCTCATGGACAGCCAAACGGGCCGGAAGGCAAAAACGGACACGACGCGAAGCACGGTCGATGACCGATCCGGTCCCGATCACCGTGTATCGCCGCCAGCCCTGCGAGCTCTGCGAAGAGGCCATCGAGACGATCGAATCGGTCGCCAGCGCGGCGGAGATTACCGTCGAAATCGAGACTGTCGACGTGGATGGTGACCCCGACCTCCGCGAGCGGTACGGCGACCGCGTGCCGGTCGTGGCCGTCGACGGTCTCGAGCGGTTCGAGCTGTTCGTCGACGAAACCGAACTGGCCGGCGCGCTCAGGGACGCCAGCTAAACGCTCCGATCCGACGAGACGCGCTCGTCGAATCCGTCGAGCCGGTCGAGGACCACGTCGCGAACCTGCCGAATCGGTCGAGGACAGCATCGTGCGCCTCGCCGCCGGTCACTCGTCGAACCCATCGGTCAGTCGAGACTCACTCGTCGAACCCGTCGAGTCGGTCGAGAATGGCGTCGTGCGCCCCGCCGTTGGTCGCGACGATCCCGTCGCTGTCGGGCGTCCACGAATCGCCGGCGAGATCGGTGACGGTTCCGCCGGCACGCTCGACCATGTGCGCGCCGGCGACAGTGTCCCAGGCATGCGGCGGGAAGGGGCCGACGGTCGCGTCCAGCGACCCGGCAGCGACGAGCGCGAGCGTCACCTGCGCCGAGCCGAGCCGTCGGACGTCGCCCAGTTCGGTCACCAGTCGGGTCGTCAGTCCGGCGAACCGTTCCCTGTCGGCCCGACTCCCGCTGTACCGGAGGATCGGCGCGACGACGAACGAGTCGGGGTCGGATCGGTCGCTGACGGCCAGCGAAGCGCCGTCCCCGGTCGCGCGTTCGGGCCCGGCGAGATACCGCTCGTCCCGGGCCGGAGCGACGACAGCACCGGCGACGGGGTCGCCGTCCCGGACGACTGCCACGGCGGGTGCCCACGTCAAAAGCCCGTGGACGAAGTTCGTGGTGCCGTCGATGGGATCGATCACCCAGGCTTCGCCGCTGTCCGGGACAGTCTTTCGGAAGTCCTGTTCTTCGGCGACGATGGCCGCGTCCGGATCGTACTCGCGGACGACCTCGACGATTCGTTTCTGGGCACGCCGGTCGGCCTCGGTGACGAGATCCATCGACGTCGCCTTGGTCTCGACGGCGACATCGCCGCGGAAGTACTCCATCGCGAGGTCGGCTCCGGCGTCGGCTGCTCGTTCGGCGACCGCCAGCAGGTCGGACATATATCGACTGACGCGCAACCGGGGAAAGAACCCGTCGGCTGGCGTCCCCTCGTTACGGATCGATGTGCGGGGGGATCGATCCCGGATCGTTCAGTGCACGACCCGGTAACCACTGCCGGCGCAGATACATTTATTATTAATCGTTAACTATTGAGCCATGGCATTCTCTGCGTCGGAACGACAGCAAAAAGGGAAAGGGGAGAATGCCAACGGGAGACCAGGGGTGGTACCCAGACGCACGCCGACCGAACGAACGGGACCGAAGAACGAGTGTTTGACCGGCACCCAGGGGATGAAACGAGCCAATCAGGAAAGTAGGTGGCAGCGGCCTTGTGCGTGGGATCCAGGGGGTATTGTCGTCATTTCCAGGGTGATTGATGAGACGCTAGAGGACCTCGCGCTGGCACGAGCCACAGAGGTGCTGTTCCTTGACGTCAACTTCGCGGACGGTCGGCGAGAAGCTCATGACACAGCGCTTGTTGTCACAGTGTTCGAGCCCGAGCGTGTGGCCGATCTCGTGGACGACCTCCTTGCGGACGCGCTCGGCGAAGACCTCACCGGACGAGCGGTTCGTGAGCCCGCCGTCGGAAGACGTCTGCAGGCGATACGTCGAGATGACCGAGCCGTTGCCGTCGAGGTAGGCGAGCCCGAAGACGTAGTTGCGCCGCCGGTAGAACAGGTCCTTGTCCGTGATAGCGATGTTCTTCTGCCCCTCCCCGATGTCGCTGGCGAGCTCGATGAACTCCTCGGCCCGGTACTGCTCGCGGTTCGAGTCGTACGCGCCCGTCGGAATCGGCTGGGTGTCGTGGACAGTCACGTCACAGTCATAGACAGAGCGCAGTCCGGCCGACGCCTCACGCTTGACGGAGGCGGACACGTCACCGACCGGCACGATATCGACGTGCATGTATCCCGGTATGGGGGACAGCAAAGTGAATGTTACTCCCGCGAGGCCACATTCCCGACAGCAATCCCTATCAACGAGGACGCCGAGTGAACAGACATGCACGCAGACACACTCGTTCTCGACGTCGACGGCGTCCTGGTGGACGTCGCCGGGTCCTATCGCCGTGCGATCGTCGAGAGCGTCGAACGGGTCTACGGGGAGGCGATCGCCCAGCCCGCGATCCAGCAGTTCAAAGACGCCGGTGGGTTCAACAACGACTGGGAGTTGACCGACGCCGTCGCGCTGTACGTCCTGGCCGGTCGCGAGGGGTTCCCGCTGAGCATCGAGACCTTCACCAGCCGGATCGACGCCTCGGGTGGCGGCCTCGCCGCGGCCCGGTCGGTCGTCGACGACGAACTGGATCCGGCCCCGCGCGAGCGCGTCCTCGACGCCTGGGACCGAGACCGACTCCGGGACGTCTTCCAGCAGCTATATCTCGGGGCAAATCTCTACCGGGAACTCGAAGGCGGCTCGCCAGAACTGCACACCCGAGGCTACATCCACGACGAGCCAGTCCTGCTGGATCCGGAGACCCGCGAGGCACTGACCGAGCGGTTCGAGATCGGCGTTTTGACCGGTCGTCCAGCCGCCGAGGCCGACATCGCGCTCGAACGCGTCGGGCTCGACGTGCCGGAGGAACACCGGTTCACGATGGACGACTGGGAAGCGGGCAAACCCGATCCGACCGCACTGGTGACCCTTGCAGAACGTCTTGACGGCGAGGTGATCGCCTTCGCGGGCGATACGCTCGACGACGTCCGGACGGCACAAAACGCCGCCGACGCGGACCCGGACCGAACCTATCACGGAATCGGCGTACTGACTGGCGGGCTCAGCGGCGAAAGCGGCCGTGAGAAGTTCGAACGCGCCGGCGCGAGCGCTGTCGTCGAGTCGGTCAACGACCTGCCCGAGTTGCTAGAGTGCGTCGAAGAGCCGCCGGCGAACTGATCGCGGAACGCTTAACCACTTCTCGGCGAAGATACCGGTATGCGAATCGCGATACTCGGCGGTACGGGAGACATCGGCGAGGGACTGGCGCTGCGGTGGGGCTATGACACCGATCACGAGCTCGTGATCGGCTCGCGCGAGGCCGACCGTGCCCGAGCGAAGGCAAACGAGTACGAGACGGAACTGGACAGCCGTGGCCTGGACGTGACTATCGAGGGAGCGAAAAACTCCGACGCCGCGGCCAACGCCGACGTGGTCGTCGCAGCGGTCCCGGCGTACCATCTTACGGATACGATCGACGCGGTCGCGGACGAACTGGACGACGCGGTACTCGTCAGTCCCGCGGTCGGCATGCAACGCGACGCGGACGGCTTTCACTACAATCCGCCCAGCGCCGGCAGCGTGACCGCACTGGCAGCCGACGCCGCACCCGAAGACGTGCCTGTCGTCGGCGCGTTCCACAACCTCGCGGCCGGCCGGCTGGCGAACCTGGACGCCGATCTCGGGATCGACACGCTCCTGGTCGGTGACGATCCCGACGCCAAGTCGACGGTCGCTGATCTGGCCGGCGGGATCGAAGGGCTGCGACCGCTCGATGCCGGCGGGATCGCCAACGCGCCCGAGATCGAGGGGATCACGCCGCTTTTGATCAACGTCGCCCAGCACAACGACAGACTGCACGACCTGGGCGTTCGGTTCGAGTAGCGACGTTCGAGCAGGTGGTCGCCCCGTCGACGCTCGACCGAGTGGCATTCGATTCGGTTCTGGAATGCTGAAGTTTATTAACTCACACCCGCTCGGTTAGTATATGACCGTCGCAAGCGTCTCGATGCCGGAGGAGTTACTCGATCGGATCGACGAGTTCGCCGACGAACACGGTTACACGGGTCGCAGCGAGGTCTTGCGTGAGGCCGCGCGGAACCTCATGGGCGAGTTCGAGGACAAGAAACTCGAAGACAGGGACCTGCTGGGGATCGTGACGGTGCTGTTCGACTACGAGACCTCGAACGCCGAAGAGCGGATGATGCAGCTACGCCACGAGTACGATCGGCTCGTGGTTTCGAATTTCCACAGTCACGTCGGCGACCACCAGTGCATGGAGCTGTTTATCCTGGAGGGCGGTCTCGACGACATCTCGACGTTCGTCGGCAAGGTCCGTGCGACACAGAGGACGACGACTGTCGACTATTCGGTGACACCGATGGACGTGAAAGTTACCTAGCGAATGTGTCGAAAGAAATGACAGTTGACAGAGTGCTAGGCCGTGACCATCCAGGTCGTCGAGGAGGAGTAGCCCCACTTTTCGATGTCGACGTCGAAGTCCCCCTCCTGAAGCGGTGCCATGTTCGTCCCGACCTCCTTGGCCGACATCCCGAGTTCCTCGCCGATGAGCCGCGACTTGAAGTAGGTCCGGGAATCGGCGTGCTCCCGGAGGTATTCCAGGATCGCGCGCTGTTTGTCTGTCAGCGTGGACTGGGTGGCCCCGCTTGCCTGCTGTCGTGCTGTCGCGCTCATACTACCCGATACGGACGACCCACTAATAGTGGGTTTGGTACGATCGGTCAACACGCCGCCTTCGTGCGCTTTTCGGAGCTGCGCCGATCGCAGACAGACGGATGAACGGCCTGCGATGTGAGATTGGTACGCGGAGGAAACAGAGCCGCTCCCCCGAGCACTAGTCCGAACCATCACCCTCGCAGAGCACCAGTCCGAACCATCACCCCTCGTGACGAACGTATCGCGCGCAGTAGGCGTCGGGCTGGATCTCACCGGCGACGATCGCACACGCTCCGACGCCGTCGCCGTTCTTGTCTTCGATGAAGTACCGGCAGTTCGAGCACTGGCGATCGCCACTCGGCGACTCCTGGTACGCTGCGGCGTTCTTGCTGGAGAGGCTGTCGGGGTCGCGCTCGTTGCCGCCGATGCTCGTCGCCGTCCGGTACTCTTCGGGCACGCCCCCGTCGTCGTCCCCGCCCGCACAGCCAGCCAGTGCGATCGCCGTCGCCGCCGTCGCACCCGCGACGAACCGCCGCCGGGTCGAACGTTGTTCGCTCATCTGTAACTCTACGCACTCCGGAAACAAGATTCTATGGTCGAGAACGGCACCAGACCGGGAAGACCGCACTCGTGCGGTTTCCCGAATCGAGTCGGTCAGGCGACGTTGAACCCTTTATCGCGCAAGAAGTCCTCGACGCGACCGGTGTGATTGCCCTGGAGCTCGATCATGTCGTCTTCGACAGTCCCCCCACAGGCGAACTTGGATTTGAGATCCGAGGACAGGCTGTCCATGTCGACGTCGTTCGGGTCGAATCCCTCGATGATCGTTACCTCTTTACCGTAACGGCGCTCGTCGATGCGGATGTTGATTTCCTGGGACTCTTTGGCGACGTCTTCACAGACGCAGAGCTCCTCAGGCAACCCGCACGTCGAGCAGACTTCCGACATTACACATCCCGGTACGAAATCGACCTATTAAACACTATCGGGACCTGCCACGACGAACCGGACGTGTTCGGCGACGACTGCGTCCGCGAGCGCGACGGCGCGATCGGCTGCTGCCGGATCGACCTCGCCGGCGTACCGGGCCTGCTCGTATCGCCGTCGGACTGTCATCGCGCGCTCGTCTGCCTCGATCGCCTCGAAATACTGCCGCGGCGTCTCGCCAGCGCGACGGGGGCGGTGGACGCGCTCGAAGAGATACTCCAGCCGGTCGTAGGCTCGCGTGAGGTCGGTCATCGGATCGGATCGGGGCTGCCAGCGCAACCAGATCACACGGTAGAGACGTCCGAACGCACCGGAGCGACGGACGCCAGCGAGCAGGCCAACGACGACGATCGATCCCAGCAGGAGTCGCTCCCAGCCCGGCCGATCCGGCCGGTCGACGGACGGAGCGTTGATCGCGGGATCCTGGAGTGTCGGTCCCGAATCGTCAGCCGGAATCGGCGTCCGCGTGTCCGTCGCATCTGACTGGCCGGCCGGATCCGATCCCCCTGAGTCGGGATCCGGAACCCAGCCGGGAACGCGACCTGCGTCCGGCGTCGGCCCCGAACCGCTTTCTTCGGAGTTCTCCCCGGTATCACTCTCGCTATCGGACGCTGTCTCAACGTCAGGGAACTGTTCGCTGGCGGCCTGTTCGCGCGGCTGTGACGGCGTCGGGTCGAACTGCACCCAGCCGACTTCGGGGAAATACACCTCGACCCAGGAGTGTGAGTTGTAGCCGCGGACGCGCCAGGTGTCGTCCCCGACCCGTTCGCCGGGCGTGTACCCGACGGCCAGGCGGGCCGGGACGCCCTGCGTGCGAAGCATCACGACCATCGTCGTCGCGAAATACGTGCAGTAGCCCGCCTCCATCTCGAAGAGGAACGAGTCGGCGATGTCACCTGACGGGCGATCGATCGACAGCGAATAATCCTTGGTGTTCTTGAGCCACCCCTCGATGCGAACGGCAGTTCCGTACGGCGTTTCCGCGTCACCGGCGACGGCCTCAGCCGCCTGTGCGACGCGATCAGGCGTGCTGTCCGGGACCTGAAGGAACCGCGAGGTGACCGTCTCCGGGTAGGAGTCGCCAGCCCGTCGCAACTGACTGGGGGAGGGATCGATGACGCGACTCTCAGCGACGTACGATTCCCCGGGCTGTAACGATCCGATCGGCTCGAATCCGCGAAACACGGTCGTGCGCACGTCGATCCCTTCGACGCCGATCGGACGCCACGCGGCCGGTACCGTCGCGATACGGGACTCGGCCGTGAATCGCTGCGTGACGGTCTCCGCGGCTGCGCGTCGAACGGACGTCTCGGCGATCGAATTGGGCCGTCTGATCCAGCCCTCGCCCGTATAGAGGTCGTACGCACCGACACGCCAGTACCGCTCGCGGTCGCTCTCGACCGTCCAGCGCGTCTCCGCGGAGAGTTCGGTACGTCCACCGATTCTGACTCGATCGTTCGTCGCGAGCAGATCCGCTTCGAGCGTCCCCTCGGTCGCGTACTCCGTCGCGCGCTCGAATCCGACACCCGGAGAGTAAGTCATCGTCGCCTCCTGAGGGACGAGCGTAATCGACAGCGAAGCTCCGACGGCGACCGCGAGGACAACCACCACGACGTCGGCGTCCGAGATCGTCCCGCCGGCCCGTTCGAGCGTCCCGAACCCGAGCAACGCGAGGGCACCGACGCACCCCATCGTCGCGACCGGCAGCGTCGCGTCGCCGGTCAGCACGACGAAACCGACCGCCGATCCGCCCGCGACCGCCGCCAGCACGTAGCGATGACGGAGCGCGAGAAACCACGTGAGAAAGACCGGTGCGGGCGTGACGGCGAGGAGCCACTGCTCGACGTTGACGATCTCCAGAATGGATCGACCCGATAGCAGCGCCAGGACGTACTCGACGTGGACCGCGAGCGCGAACGTGTTCTCGGTGGGGAGTTCGGCGAGATACCACCCGAGCCCCACAGCGAGGAGGCCGCCGGCGGTGATCGCTGCCTGCCGGACGCCGAACAGTCGTGCGCCCAGCGTCGCAGCGACGATGATAACCGCCGCCAGCCCGAGAACGTCGGTCGGGTCTCCGACGACGTCCAGCACGCGGTAGACCGTCGCGAGCACCGACACGAGTACCAGCCCCGCGGCGAGCAACGACGCAAGCCGAAGTGCCGACATCCGGGGAGCGGCGACGTGACGACGCAGCGTCTCGGGCAGGAGCGGTCGGTCGGTCGAGCGTCGACGACTCCCCCGCCTCGCGTCGGACTCCCGGGCAGTCGAATCGCTCACTGTCGAATCACCTCCGTCCACCTGTCGGACTTGTCGGTCTGCTCGGACAGAGAGTTCAGCCCTACCGCCCTGCTGGCCCGCATGGCCTCGAAGGTCGTCTCGCGGCCGTCGGCGGTGACCGTGACCGTGCCGGATCGGTGCGCTTCGACGGTGATGTCGGCGTCGCCGACGGCCGGGCGGCCGTGATCGGTCCGGGCCAGCAACGACAGGATCGCCATCCGATCGCTCGCCGTGCCGTCCCGGACGGTGACCTCCACGTCCACCCCTGCCCCGAGGAGTGCGACGGCGATACTCGCGGTCGCAGCCGCCATCGGGTCAGCCGCACCGGCTGGAGCGCTGGCGGCGATCGTGGCCGTCTCGTCGTTATCGGCGTCGTACTCGGCGACGAGCAGCGAATCCGGCCATCTGGCGCTCGCACGCCAGTGAATGTCCCGGGGTGAGTCGCCGGGGACGTACTCTCTGAGTTTCGAGACTGTCTGGCGGTCGGTCGAGCGACCCCGGTCGAGCCACCGTGCGAGTACGTCCCGCTCGCGAACGTCGTGCACGGGCGGGTAGACGAGGTGTGCTCGCTCGGTCGCTGCCGTGGTCGTCCGCTGGAACAGCCCGAATACGTCGTGGACACGGACCGTCGTCGGACCGAAGACGTACTCGCCGCGGTGCTCGTGGCGGACGTCGTAGCTCACCGTCGCCGGCGCGAGAACCGTCGCTGTCGGATCAGACGCAATTGCGCCCTCCGGGACGGCATCGTCGAGCGTGACGACCCCGTGGCCCCCCTCGACATCGAGGGAGACTGTGTGGTCGTCGCCAGGGAAGGTCGGCGAGAGGGGGCGACGCCGAACCGAAGGATCGGCTGCGAGCGCGAGCTGGAGCGCGCCCGCAGCGAGCGCGACGACCGCGGGGACCGCGACAGCGTCGAGACTGCGGGGGCCGAACAGCCGGGCAAGCACGACCCCGGTGACGGCGAGCGCGAAGACGACAACCCCCCGTCGTGTCGGTTTCATCATACTGTGGGCCAGTTCGAGTACGGCATCGATCACACGACCGGAACGGCCTCAAGCGCGTCGCTCACGAGTCCGGTCGGCGTTTGTTCGCCCGTTTCCGTCCGGATGCGATGCGGCCAGACGACCGGTGCCTCCACCTGCACGTCGTCAGGCGTGACGTACCCGCGACCGGCGAGCAGTGCCCGCGCCTGGGCGGCCCGTAACAGCGACAGTGACGCCCGCGGACTCGCCCCCAGCTGTGCGTGTTCGCGGGTGTAGGTGGCCAGCTCGGTGACGTACTCCTGGACAGGTCGTTCGACCGTCACCGCGGCAGTCGTGTCGCGTGCCGTCTGGAACTCCGGGAGCGTCACGACCGGTGAGATGTCCTCGATGGGGTGGTGGCCGACGATCCGGTCGAGCATCGCGACTTCCTCGTCGGCGTCGGGGTAGCCGAGCTGGAGTTTCGAGGTGAAGCGATCGCGCTCGGCCAGCGGGAGTTCGTACGTCCGGTTCTGTTCGACGGTGTTCTGGGTCGCGATCACGGTGAACGGCGTCGGGACGGGCCGGGTCGTCCCGTCGACGGTAACCTGCCGTTCCTCCATCGCCTCCAGCAGCGCGGACTGTGTCTTCGGCGGGGCGCGATTGATCTCGTCGCCGAGGACGACGTTCGCGAAGATCGGCCCCTCGTGGAACACGAACTCGCTCGTCTGCTGGTTGTACACGTCGACGCCAGTGACGTCAGCCGGAAGCAGATCAGGCGTGAACTGGATCCGTTTGAACGTCCCGTCGAAGGACGTGGCGACAGCCCGCGAGAGCATCGTCTTGCCGACGCCGGGCACGTCTTCCAGCAGGACGTGCCCACCGGCAAGCATCGCTACGAGGACGTGCTCGATTTCGTCGTGGTGGCCGACGATAACCTGTTCGACGTTGTCGATGACGCGGTGAACGGTTTCGGCGGCCGTCTCGACGCTGGAGGCCGTTTGCGACCCGGCGTGTGTCTCGGAATCCGTCATTGTATGACCTCGGGTGCTCGCCGGGCGTCCGGCTTCGAGCGGGCCACGGACGCTCGCTCGGCCGCTAGACGCTGCCGTCCGGACTCCCGACGTAGTCGTTACCGCGCCTAGCGGCTGAGGATATGTTAACGTTTCTTAATGGCAGTCAGTTGAAATAACCGATCGTCCGAGCTACCAGGTCTTGCAGTCCCGGCAGACCAGTCCGTCGTCGTCACGCCATCGGCGCTCGACGACCGTGCCACAGACCGCACAGGCACCGCCACCGGATCGGTAGCTCATCGCCGAGGTCGCGATATCAGCGTCGTCCGGCTCCGCGGTGTCAGGCGTTTCATCATCTCGGTCCGCGGTATCAGGCGTTTCATCATCTCGGTCCGCGGTATCAGGCGTTTCATCATCTCGGTCCGCGTCTATGGGTCCACCTGACGCCGTATCCGGCGGGTCGCCCTCGCCGGAGTCGAGAAAGTCTTCGAGAGTGGCGTCCCGTTCCATATCCACGAGTTACGGGGAGCAGCGAGAAAAGTTCGCGGGACGAACACACAAGTACCAAGCCCGGCAAGTGGTGGTATGGTATCCCTGGAGACGTTCCTCTCGGAACTGCTCGAAAGCGTGCAGTCGATCGGCCCGGAGTTCGTCGACGTGGCGACGCGGGATCCACTGGCGGGAATTCTCGTGCTTTTCGGCGCGCTGTTCGTCCTCGTGGCGGTTGGCGTGCTGGGCGTGCTCACGCTGGGAGCGATCGTGGATCTGGTCACGCCGAGTCGATCCGGCCGAACACATCCCCCAGGAGCTCGATAGCCGTCCCGACGTCCGGGCCCAGCGGTGACCCGGCGACGAAGCTGTCGACGTACTCGAGGACGGCCTCGATCTGTTCGGAGACCGTCTCGGGCGTGCCCGTGATGCAGAAGGCGTCGATCATCGCCGGCGTCACGGCCCCGAAGGCTGTCTCGAAGTCCCCACTGGAGATGGCCGCGCTGATCTCCTCGGCACGCTCGCGGTCGAGGTCGTGCCGATCCAGCAGCGGCGGCGCGGCACTGCCAGCGATGAAGGCGACCGGTGGCCGGGCCGCCTCCCGCGCGTCGTCCTCGTCTTCGGCGATCGAAACCGACGCGTACGCGCCGAAGTCGAACGCCCCGCGGTGCTCGGGCCGCTCGTCGAGTCCGTGCGCGACCTGCTCGGCCGCCCACTCGTAATCCCGCGGGTGCGAGCCGTTAAACAGCACGCCGTCGGCGTGTTTCGCGGCCATTCTGGTCATGTGTGGCCCCTGCGCGCCGACGTAGACCGGGATCGATCCGACCTCGTAGTTGAGAGCGGCGTCCTCGGCCTGGAACGTGCCGTCGTGATCGACGCGCTCGCCGGCCCACAGTTTCTGGGCGACCTTGAACGTCTCCAGGGTCCGGCGAAGCGCGCCGTCCTGGTCGTAACCGAGGTTCGCGAGCGTCGACCTGTCACCCGGACCGATCCCGAAGAGGCCCCGGCCGCCGGAGAGTTCCTCGAGCGTGGCCATCCGCGAAGCCAGCGTCACGGGGTGAGTCTCGTAGGGGTTGGCGATGCCCGGACCGACCTGTAGCGTCTCGGTCTCGCGGGCGATATCGGTCAGCGCCATGAACTGGTCGCGGTTGTTGTAGTGGTGACTGGCGAACGCGGCGTCGAAGCCGACCGATTCGGCCGTCACCGCGAAGTCTGAAAGCGTTTCGACTGGATGCTCTGGGGTGAGTTCGAGTCCGTACATCAGTAACTCCACTGGCGTAGCGCCTGTCGAACGAAGTCGGTCTCCGGATCCCGGAAGAGCCGGTCGTGGCCGTCGTGATCGCCGAAAGTCCAGTCCCGGACGACGGCGACCGGCGTCCCGCCGTCACCTTCGCCGGTGACGAGGTTCGCGGCGCCGGCGAGTTCGTCGACCACGGACTGGACGGTGACGCCGAGTTCGCGCCCGTCACGATCGGGTTCGCCGCGCCAGTCGCGGTTGGCAGCCATCCCGGCCCAGCCCAGCGCGACCGCACGCTGGCCGTGGCGGAACGGCCGACCGGAAGTGTCGGTGACGACGACGGGCGCATCGACCGACAGTCCCTCCCGAATCGCCCGGGCGCTGGCAGCGGGATCCTCGGGCAACATTAGCAGGTCCGCGCCGGGGACGTTCGAGCGGTCGATCCCCGCGTTGACCGTGATGTGACCGAACCGGGTGACGGTCAGCAGGAACGGGGCAGTCATCAGCAGCTCCTCGCTCTCTTCGAGGACTGCCTGGGCGAATCTGGGGTCCTTCCGGTCGCCGGTGATCCCTTCGAGTCGGCGGGCGATGCCCCGAGCGCGGTGACTCGCCTCGAAATCCGAGAGATCGAACGCCCGTCCCTCCGCTTTCGAGACGATCGTGCTCGCGACACAGAGCACGTCACCGTCCTGCAGGTCGGCCTGCCGGGCGATCAATGCAGCGACGTCGTCACCGGCCTGCACTTCCGGCAGCCCCGGGACCGCGAAGACCTCCATGTCCCTCTCTCGGGGCAGATCCGCAAAAAGTGACCCGGTAGGAGCGCAACCTGCCAGGTGTGAGAAGAGTTCACAATATAGGTGCATACCTCATCGGCACCTCGGCCTGAAACCATCGACAACCGTTATATCCCGTAACTAAAATTATATTAGATTGTGATGGACAGGGAGGACGATTGCACACTCTGTGGGGAGGGGCAAATAGATGATTCCTGCTCGCGGTGTGGGGTGAGATACCACGTGGCCTGTGCGCGAGCGAGCGGGAACCTCGAGGTGACGCGAGAGCGCGGTGGAGTGCTCACGTCGAGTACAGTCTACTACGACTGGACCTGTCCGGAATGTGGGTGGTCGATCAGCGTGAAGGCACCCGCCATCTAGCACGGCAGCGATCGTCACAGATCCCGCCAGGAAAGCGAATCGCGATCCTCGACCGGCTCCGACAGTCACCATCGCTTCCGGTCGGCTGCGTCACTCTCGATGCACCGTCACGTCCAGTTCGCCGTCACTGGCTTCGGCGGTCAACATCGTCGCCGCTTGGGCTGGAGCGGCACCGGTGACGCTCCCGGGATTGAGCAGTCGGACGCCGTCGACAGTCGTATCCAGCAGTTCGTGAGTGTGTCCGGCGACGCCGACGACGGGCCCGTCGACGTCCTGGTCGTCGACGATCCGGGCGACGCGATGTTCGTAATCCCGACGGTTTCCTGTGCCGTGAGTCACGACGAACGTGACGCCGCCGAGCCGGACGGTCCGGACGTCCGGCAGGTCGAGCCCGCGGGGGTCCATGTTCCCGCCGACGGCCGTGAGCCGGGAGGCGAACTCGCGGACGTCAGCCAGCGCCTTCGTGGAGTCGAAATCACCCGCGTGGATCACGTGATCGGCCTCGCTGACGCGTCGGCGCGCCCACGCCGGGATCGAGTGGGCTCGCGACGGAATGTGCGTATCGCTGATGATCGCGACGTTCATGGGCGAGGATAAACGAGCACGGGTCAAAAACGCGGCGCTGGCGTTTTGTCGACTGCCCCCGAGCGCGCGTCGGCGCTTTGTCAACTGCCCCTGAGCGCGGCGTCGGCGTTTTCCCAGTCGGCCGTGAAGCGGGGGTATGGACGAACACGAGGTCGTCACGTGCGTTCTGCGCAACGAGGGGGCGGTCCTGCTCGTCCGTCGTAGCGACGACGCCGGGTCGTACCCGGGTCGGTGGGGAGCGATCACCGGCTATCTCGCGCCGGAACGGGGTGCACCACCGGACAGTCCGGAGACTGCCGCACGACGAGAGATCCGCGAGGAGACTGGCCTCCAGGACGTGGCGCTCGTCCGGCAGGGCGATCCGTTCGCGGTCGAGGACGCCGACCGGGGGACTCGCTGGCGCGTTCATAGAGATTGCGAGGCGGATACCCCGACCCTTGAGGTCGGGGAGGAAGCCGACACTCGACGACACAAACCTCACGCGATGGCAAGTCCGACTCCCCAACGACTGGAGAAATACTTTCAAGTATCTCTAAGCATACTGATGAAGTATGGAGGTCGTTCGCAACATCCAGCTAAAGCTCGACGTTCCCGAGGACGCTCATAGCATCCTCGATGAGACGTTCGAGCAATTCCGTCAGGCGGCCCAACACGTCGCTGACGCTGGATGGAACGACGACCCCACAGAAATCGAGGACACAAAGAACACGCTCCACAACCAAACCTACACGGAGGTTCGGGAGCAGACCAGTCTGCAAGCCAGTCTCGTCCAATCCGCCCGCAACCTCGCCGCCGACGCACTCGGCAACTGCAAAGACCGCATCCTCGACGACGGCAAAAAGGCAAGCAAGCCCGAGTTCCGAGGGAGCGTCGTCGTGTACAACGGGCGAACCATCACGTACAACGACGACCACGTGACCCTTGCCACCGTGCGCGACCGCGTGACCGCCGAGTTCGTCACGCCCGAAGACGACGAGGGCACGCCGTTCGCGGAGTATTGGACAGATGACTGGGAGCGCAAAGAAGCAACACTCCACAAGCGTGACGGCACGTACTCCCTCCACGTCGCAGTCGAGAAAGAAGTCGAACCCGCTGATTCTCGTGATGAATCGACCGAGAACGGAGTGGTTCTCGGCGTCGATTTGAACGTGGACGGTTACCTCGCCGTCACCAGTACAGGAGCGTTCTTTGGCAATGCAGACTATCTCAACCACAAGCGCGACGAGTATGAACGTCGGCGCGGTAATCTCCAACAGACGGGGACTCGTTCCGCGCACCTCACAATCAAGAGCATCGGCTCACGGTTCGCTCGGTGGAGTGCAGACTACCTCCACCGCGTCTCGAAAGCGATTGTGCAGGAAGCCGTCGAGAACGACTGCACAGCGATTGCGTTCGAGAACCTGACGCATATCCGGGAGCGCATCTCGAACGCTTCGAAGTTCCAGCAGTGGGCGTTCCGTGAACTTCAGCACCACGTCGAATACAAAGCCGAAGAATACGGCATCGATGTTGACGATGTTGCGCCTGCCTACACGTCGCAACGGTGCAGTCACGGCGAATGCGGGTTCACGCACGAGGATAATCGTGATGGTGACGAGTTCGAGTGCCTGAAGTGTGGAAAGGAACTCCACGCCGATTATAACGCCGCTCGGAATATCGGGTGGCGGCTTGTCCAGCACTGGCTCAAGTCTGGGGCTGGACGGGCCACCAGTCAACTGGCCCTCAAGTCAGGGACGCTGAACGCGAACGGCCAATTCCGGCCTTCCGCCCTGCGCGGATAGAGCGGGAGTCCACTGACAAGCCTCGGGGCTTGACCCCGGGGCAGTTGACCCGTTCCTGTTCGAGGCCGAGACGCGCGAGATCGACCCGAACTGGGAGCTCGCGGACTGGGAATGGTGTCACGCGACCGAGATCCGACGACGCGAGACGGTCCCCAAGCTGTGGCGTTCCTACGACCGCGTCCGGCCGACGGTCAAGACCGTCGCGGCCGACGACGAACACGGGTCGGCCTGGCTGTCGGTTCGCGCCCTCGAAGTCCTTCGCGACGAAGCCGCGCTGGCCGAGGACTGGGACGGTGTCGCCGGCGTGGCTCGCGAGTTGCTCGCCGCTCGCCCGTCGATGGCGGTCGTCGAGAACCGGCTCAACCGCGTCATGAGCGAAGCCGACGAGCACGCGCCGGGGGCCGTCGAACGGTCGGCTCGCGAGGGGATCGCGAGCGCCGTCGAGGCCGATCGAGCGGCCGCGGCCGTCGCCGCGGACCGGATCGACGGTGCGCGTATCTGTACGCTCTCGCGATCCGGAACGGTCCGAGCGGCACTGGAGCTGGCCGATCCCGAGGCCGTACTGGTCGCGGAATCGCGCCCCGGCGGCGAGGGGATCGGCGTCGCCGAGTCGCTGGCGACACGCCACGACGTGACGCTGACGAGCGACGCCGCGCTGGCCGGCCAGCTCGCCGAGTTCGACGCCGACGCGGTGATCGTGGGCGCCGACACGATCCTACCGGACGGTCGTGTACTGAACAAGGTGGGAACGTACGGGCTCGCGCTGGCGGCGGTCGCTCACGACCTGCCGTGTTACGTCGTCGCCGCCGCGGACAAGATCGCACCCGAGACCGACGTCGAGATCGAGCAGGCACCGACGGCGCTGTACGAGGGTGACGCCGATATCGCGGTCGCGAACCCGCTGTTCGAGGTGACACCTGCCGACCTGTGTGCGGACGTCTGCACGGACAGGGGGACACTCGACGAAGCAGACGTGGCCGATGTCGCCGCCCGACATCGGTCGTTCCGCGAGTGGTGAGGCGGGAGAACAGCTGTCGGCCCCGGTGTCGAAACGCAGCCGCCCGTCTGGCTACTCGCCGGCGTCCAGCACCTCGTAGCTGATGCCGTTCTCGCGCAGACGGTCAGTGTGACGCGAGAGCTTGGTCGTCGTCGCCACCAGCAACACGGTCAGGCCCTTGGTCGCGGCCTCCTGGACGGCCTCGGCGGTGCCGAACCGGAGGTCGGGATCGAGTCCGGCCGTACGGACTGCGACCAGTGCTTCGGTGCCCGCGGCCGCCACGAGATCGTGGTCGTCGGCTTCAGCCTCGACGCGTTCCGGATCGACCGCCCGAGAGCCGCCGTTTCGAACGTGTGGAACGGCGACGACTGTCACTGTCCCCAGATCGTACTCGACGACCCCCTCGAAGTTCGTGACGCCGACGTCTTCGCCGGCCGACGCGTCAGTCATCACGACTGCCGTCGCGTTGCCGGCCTCGCCGGCCTCGGCGTGCAACAGCCCCTCCTGCATCGTCAGCGTGACTGTCTGTCCCTCCTCGAGGTCCGTCGCGGCGACCGCCGTCTCGACTTCGACCTGGCCGATGACGTCTTCGGAGACGTGATCGAGAAAGTCCTGGAGCGACGCCGTCTGTGAGATCAGCCAGTCGACGCCCTCTTTCGTGACCTCGTAGCGCCCCCGGCCGTGCTTTTCGACGTAGCCGTCCTCGACCAGTTCCTGCAGGTAGTCGCTGACCGCCTGTGCGGTGACGCCGATCTCGTCGGCGATCTCCTGCTGGCTGACCGCCGGCTGGCGCTCGGCGATCTCGACCAGAATCTGGTATCGCGTTGCGGTGCGCTTGCTCTCCAGGACACCGGCGTCTTCCTCGGGCGCGGCCATGGCGGACGTTCGGGACGCCCCCCGCATGTATCTTTGCCACGAGTGCGCTATCGCGTACAGTACCGGCCGTCGTCAGGGCCCGAATGCGCCGCCGAGGCGACTGACGGCGTTCTCGCTGAACGCTCGGTGACGATCAGGCGTCGTCCGCGGTGATGTTTGACGGTCGCCTCGACGCCGTAGACCGCCCGGATCGTCTCCGGGGTCAGCACGTCCGGCCCACCGACGTCGTATATCTCGCCGTTGGAGAGCAGCGCGACCCGATCGCAGTACCGTGCCGCGAGGTTCAGATCGTGGATGGCGACGATCCCGGTCACTCCCCGGTCGCGAACGTGTTCGCCGACCAGTTCCATCACGTCTAGCTGGTGTTTCAGGTCGAGCGCGCTGGTCGGTTCGTCCAGTAGCAGTACGGACGGATCACCCACGAGCGCACGCCCGAGTCGCACTTTCTGGCGCTGGCCGCCGCTGAGATCGGCGACGTTCCGACTCGTGAACGCCGCGAGGTCGAGCTGCTCGATCGTCCCCTCGACCGCCGCGCGATCGACCCGGCCGGGCGACCAGCCGCCGTGTGGCCGTCGTCCCTGCAGGATCGTCTCGTAGACCGTCGCCGGGAACGCGCCCTGTTCGTCCTGGGGCACGTATCCGACCCGGCGGGCGAGTTCCGTGCGATCAAGTTCCGAAACACGATCGCCGTCCACCAGGACCGTTCCCGCGTCCGGCTCGTGGATCCGGTTGAGCGACTGCAACAGCGTCGACTTGCCGGATCCGTTCGGCCCGAGCAACCCGAGCAACTCGCCCGACTCGGCGGTCAGGTTCACACCTTCGAGTACCGATTCATCTCCATACGCGAACGCGAGATCGCGGACGTCGAGCGTCACCAGTACTCCCTCCCGTTGATGACGAGGTAGATGAAAAGCGGTGCGCCCAGAAACGAGGTGAGGATTCCGACCGGCAGGACGACCGGCGCGAGGACCGTCCGGGCGAGCGTGTCAGCCGCGACCAGCAGCGCACCGCCGACGACGGCCGTGATCGGCAGCAGGTGTCGCTCGGTCCCGCCGACGAGCATCCGGACGACGTGGGGAGCGACCAGTCCGACGAACCCGATGATCCCCACGAACGAGATGACGATCGCCGTCACCAGCGAGGCGACGGCCATCCCCCTGACCCGCAGTGACTCGACCGGGACGCCGAGGCTCTTCGCTGTCGCCGTCCCCGCGTCCATGACGTCGTAGTTCCAGGCATTGACCAGGAAGTACGCCAGCCCGGCCGCCACGACCGCCGTCATGAGTGCGACGTGCATCCAGCCGGCGCGACCGACGTCGCCGAACGTCCAGTAGACGATAGCGGCAACTTCGGTGTCACTGGCGAAGTACTGCAGTAGCGTCATGCCGGCGGTGAACAGCGATCCGACGGCGACGCCGGTCAGGATCAGCGTCTCGGGGGTGGCCTGCCGGTAAGTCACCAGAACGAGGATCAACCCCGTCGAGACCATCGCCGCCAGAAAGGCGGCGACGGTCGTGAGATAGGGTCCGATCGATCCGAGTTCCGAGGCGGCGCTGCCGAATCCGAGGACGACTGCGACGGCCGCGCCGAACGCCGCAGCCTGGGAGATCCCCAGCGTGTAGGGCGCGCCCAGGGGGTTCCGGAGGACGGTCTGCATCGCCGCGCCGGCGACGGCGAGTCCGGCCCCGGCGACGACCGCACCGAGGACTCGGGGGAGCCGGAGGTTCCAGACGATCGCACGCTGAGTCGGCGTTCCGCCACCGGCGAGAGCGGCGACGACGTCGGCGAGCGGAACGTGTACCGATCCGATCGCGATCGCCGCCAGCGACGCGAGCAGGAGCACGAGCGTCGACCCACTCGCGACGGCGTAGACCCGTCGAGTCGTCTGCGTCCGATTCTCTCGGACTGTTTCTCGGCCCGTCTGTCGACGGGCTGGCTCCTCCGATCGACGGTACTGGCCCGGATCGCCGTCCCGCACGGTTTCGCTAGCCATCGAGATCACCGAGGCGCTGATAGGCCTCGTGGGTCTCGAGCAGATCGTCGTACAGCGGTGCACCCAGCAGGGTCTCGAAGATCGAATCGACGCTTTCCGAGAGATCGGCGTCGTCGAATCGATCGGGATACAGCGTCGTGCCGACGAAGTAGGCGTTGGCCAGGATCGACCCGTAGTTGTGGTTGTAGCTGGCGTGGGGAAGCAGGGTGTATATCTCCCCGCCGGAAACGGCCGTCAACTCGTCGTACGCGGCCGTCGTTTGGAGATCCTCACGAGCCCGGTCGAGGTTGTGAGAGTCGACGAAGATCGCCTCGGGGTCCCACTCGAGCAACTGTTCCTCGCTGAGCTGGACCGACGGCGAATCGGATCCGATCCCGCTCGCGACGTTGTCGACGCCGGCGTACGCGAACGGCGGGAATCGCTTTCGCGTGGTCGCCAGCCCGTGTGCACCCTTGTAGCTGACCGCCCCGGCGTAGGCGTCGACTCGCTGCTCGTCCGGGAGGTCTGCCGTCCGATCGCGGAGGTCGGCAACCGTCTCCTCGACGAACGTCTCCAGTTCGGCGGCCCGATCCTCGAGATCGAGGACGTCGCCGACCAGCCGCCAGGTCTCGTAGATTCCCTCGCGAGTCGCCTCGCCGCCGAGATCCATGAGTTCCAGAGCGACGACAGGCGTGTCGGTCTGGGACTGCAGCGTTTCGGCCCGGGAGGTATCGCCGTAAAAGAAGATGACGTCCGGGTCAGCAGCGAGGATCTCCTCGCCGTTGCCGCCCGCGTTCGGACCCGCCGAGCCGGTGACTCGCTTCTCGCGGAGACTCGGATTGGCCATGTTGTACGGAACTGTCCGTATCCAGCCGCTCTCGGCGTCCTCGACGCCGACGACTCGATCGGTCGCGCCGAGATACGCCACCTGCCGCAGGGCTCCGGGTCCGACCGCGACGACCCGATCGACCGACTCGGGAAGTGAGACGTCCCGACCCGCGTCGTCGGTCACCGTCCGGGCGCCTGCAGACGAGTCGCCCAGCACCGAACAGCCAGCCAGCGCGGCTGTCGCCCCCGCGCCGATCGCCTGCAACAGCGTGCGTCGGTCGTACATGCTCGTTGTCTGACGATACCCAACGCCCCAATAATACTTTTTCGACGATTCGTAATACTCAGGAACAGGCACGACGGGAGTAGGGACGGGTGGCGTCTCTATCCGTGTGGGTTCGAGGGTCACGCCGACCTTACAGCGTCAGAAACGTTCCTGAAGCGGCAGACAGAGCAGGCAGTCAGGCCGATGGCACGGCCCGTGCGGTTCGAGTGGGACGACCACGACTGGTCGGAGTCACCACGCTCTCCCGCGAGGGAAAGTCCCAAAGAACAGCGCACAGACCCGAGTACCGTCCACCACAACGGGAATATTGCCTCCGGGGACGCTCAGACAGTCTGAGACTCCCACGTCGGAGGGGAAACCGCGCCGTCGTCGGGCTCGCCCGACTGCCTGCGGGACGTAGTCCCGCTCTGTTCACGGCGCGGAGGATGTCATCGCCACCGTCAAACGCGCCGAGCCATAACACGGGTTCGATGGACATCCGGTTTCTGGGCGGCGCTGGCGAGATCGGCCGAAGTGCGATCCTCGTCAACGACTCGCTGTTGCTGGATTACGGCATGCAGTCGGCCACGCCGCCGCAGTACCCGCTCGGTGACGTCGACCCCGACGCAGTCGTGGTCAGTCACGGCCACCTCGATCACGTCGGAGCGCTGCCGTCGCTACTGAGCGGCGACGCGCGCCCGTCGATCCACTGGACGCCACCGACCCGGGAACTCGCGCTCACGCTCTCCCGGGACACGCTGAAACTCCACGGGAACACCCCGCAGTGTCCGTTCACCGAAACGGACGTCCAGCGGGTCACACAGGTCTCGGAGGCGCACGGCTACCGGGAGCCGTTCGAGGCCGCGGGTCACGAAGTGACGCTCTTCGACGCCGGCCACATCCCCGGATCGGCGCACGTACTCGTAGACGACGGAGACACGCGCTTGCTCTACACGGGGGATTTCCACACTGACGATCAGCGGCTCGTCGCCGGGACGACCGAGCGTCCCGAAGCCGACGTAGTGGTCTGTGAGAGCACGTATTCCGATGTCAGCCACGACGATCGACAGGCGGTCGAAGCAGCGTTCGTCGAGAGTCTGCGGACGACTCTCTGGGAGGGCGGGACCGTCGTCGTCCCGGCGTTCGCCATCGGACGGACCCAAGAGATGCTCATGGTCTGCGAGGCCCACGACATCCCCTGTTACGTCGACGGGATGGGCACGGACGTGACCGAGATGCTCCGACAGTATCCGGAGTTCGTTCGCGACCCGGGGGCACTGCAGCGGTCGAAATCCCACGCCCGGATCGTCGACGGTCGCGACGGCCAACGACGACGGATCGCCGAGCAGAACACAGTCATCGTCACGACCAGCGGGATGCTCTCGGGCGGGCCGGCGATGACGTACGTCCCGGAGATCGCCGATCGGCCGGTCAACAAGATCGCGCTGACCGGCTACCAGGTCGAGGGCACGCCCGGCCGCGAGCTACTCGAAACCGGCAGCGCGGAGATCGACGGCCGGCGGATGCCCGTCGCCGCACAGGTCGAAGCCTACGACTTTTCGGCCCACGCCGATCGAGAGGGACTGCTGGACTTTCTCGACGCGTATCGCGACGCCGAGATCCTGGTCAATCACGGCGATCGCTGCCCGGCGTTCGCGGACGAACTCCGCGAGGACGGCTACGACGCGAGCGCACCCGACCTCGGGGCGGCCAGACGGGTGTGAGAGGTCGGCTGCCCGACGAAGCAGTATTTCGATAATATCCAAGTTGGCGTAGAGCGTCCTTCGTTCGAACCGCAAGGAGTTCGATCCAAAGAGGAAGTCGCGTCGCGGACTACTTCCCGAGAGCCCCTTATATTGTATCGATCAGCCTAGATCGGTACCGACTCACTTAGGGCCAGACATAAATACAACAATCAGGAACAGTTATCCGTACTATGAGTTCGAAAGCAGAACCAAAATCCGAAATAACTACGGAATCTTCCACTAAAGTCCTATGTTTCTGGTCGAAGACTGATTCAGACTGGAACGCCGAGTGACGGGCCGTCGCTGGTCACACCAGATCCGGGAGTTCGGAAAGTGACTCGATGTGGTGGGTCGGTTCCGGGTTGCCGTCGGGCACGTCGCCGTCACGAGACAGCAGAGCAGCGTCGATCCCGGCGTGGTGGGCGGCCTCGATGTCGGTGTGACGATCGCCGACGAACAGCGCGTCGTCGGCCTCGAGTCGGTCGAGCGTCCACCGAAGCAGGTGCGCGTCGGGCTTGAGCTGACCGAACTCCGACAGCGTCGGAAATCGGCCGCGTGCGGCCTCGATCGGCCAGTCGAAGTGGTCGGCAGCGAATCGGACTGTTCCCTGGCGATTGTTGCTGACGACGGCGAGCGTGCGGTCGCCGGCGAGATCAGAGAGGACAGGGGTATCGTCGAAAGGCACGCGGTCGCCCGCGACGATCTGCTCGTTTTCGATCGTCGTCGCGGCCCGCTCGCGATAGGCCCAGGCCGGAGCAGCCGGCAGGCCGAGGTCGTCACAGGTCGTCCGCACTTCTGCGACGTCGTCGGGGCCGACCAGTCCCGGTGGCGGCTCGCCCTCGTAGTCGATCCCGAAGTCCGCGAGCGTCGCAGCCGCTGCCTGGCGGTAGACGTCGGGATCGGTGTGGTAGCCAGTCAGCAACACGCCGTCCATGTCGAACAGGATCGTTTCGTATGCCACAGCATCACTCAGGGTGGGGACAGTAAATCAATTCTGCCGACTGTACTGACAGGACAGTTGGCGCGATCGACATCCCCAGTCGCGACGGCCGAAAACACCCGGTGCTCGCCGCTGTGCGGGGACTTATCACGATTGATCCCTTTCGAAGAGTGATGCGCCCGACCCCGCCTCAGCCCAAAGGCGAGCCGCTGTTCGGCAACGCCAGGCAGTACGCCGACGACCCGTTTCGGTTTTTGACGGCTTGCGAACGATCGTACGGTGACGTCGTCAGTCTGGATCTCGGCCCGCTGGAGACGTACATGCTCACCGATCCCGACGAGATCCAGCAGGTGCTCGTCGCCGACGCGGACAGTTACGTCAAACCGGATTTCCAGGACGACGCGATCGGCGACCTCCTTGGCGAGGGGCTGCTACTGAGCGAAGGCGACACCTGGCGGCACCAGCGCGACCTCGCCAATCCCGCGTTCGCGATGACCCGGCTGGGCGAGTTCACCGACACAATCGCCGGTCACGCGGAAGCGATGATCGACGCGTGGCGGGACGGGGACAGCCGCGACGTCGAACTGGAGATGACACAGGTGACCCTGGACGTCATCTGTGACCTCATGCTGGACGTCGAGTTGACCGAGGGCCAGCGCGAGACCATCCGGGAGAACCTCGCGCCGATCGGCGCGCGGTTCGAACCCGATCCGATCAGGTTCATCACGCCCGACTGGGTCCCGACGCCGAACAACCGCGAGTACCAGGCGGCCCTGGACGAACTGGACAGGGTCGTCTCGGAAATCGTCGCCGAGCGTCGCGGGACCGAGGGTTACGAGGACGACGAGGACCCGCCGATGGACGTGCTGTCGATCCTGCTGCGTGCGCGGAACCGCGGCGAGCAGTCCGCCAAGCAGCTGCGTGACGAGGTCGTGACGATGCTGCTGGCCGGACACGACACGACGGCGCTGACGCTGACCTACAGCTGGTATCTGCTGGCGAACCACCCGGAGACCGAGCGGGCAGTCCAGGCCGAGGCCGACGCCGTCGAGGGGCCGGTCACGTTCGAGGCCGTCCGGGAACTGGACCTGATAGAGCGGGTGATTCAGGAGTCCATGCGGCTGTATCCGCCCGTCTACGTGATGTTCCGTCAGCCGACACGCGACGTCGAACTCGGCGGCTACCGCGTCCCGAAAGGATCGGCAGTCATGCTTCCACAGTGGGCAGTCCACCGATCGCCCGATTTCTGGGACGACCCCGACCAGTTCGATCCGGATCGCTGGCTCGACCAGGGCGACCGACCCCGGTTCGCGTATTTCCCGTTCGGAGGCGGGCCACGCCACTGTATCGGTAAGCACCTCGCAATGCTAGAGGCGCAGGTCATCCTGACGACCGTCGCCCGCGAGTTCAGCCTCGACACCGACCGCGAGGGGGAACTCGACCTCCTGCCGTCGCTGACGGCCCATCCGCGTGGCGGGATGCCGATGACGCTCCGGCGACGGTAGTCGTGGTCGGGCGCTCGCGGAGCTGTTGACACTGGACGTAGTCGGGCGCTCGCAGAACAGTTAATACCGGACGAGCTGATACGGATTATTGTACCGATTTACCGCTCTGACCGCCCCATATCGGGCGGTCGATGCGGAACAGACGTACAATAATCCGTATGCGCTCTTGGGTAAGCGATTGTTGGTGGCGTCATAGTGCGGTTTCGAGGATGATTT
>JAOPKD010000029.1 GCA_025517565.1 Halapricum hydrolyticum | reverse complement strand
GCTGTGAACTCCAGCTACTGCT
Organism: Halapricum hydrolyticum; assembly: GCA_025517565.1. Classification (GTDB taxonomy): domain Archaea; phylum Halobacteriota; class Halobacteria; order Halobacteriales; family Haloarculaceae; genus Halapricum; species Halapricum hydrolyticum. The sequence continues at coordinate 27,080 of JAOPKD010000029.1, read as the reverse complement.
GAGAACTGACCAACAATCCTCTACACAAGAGCGATCCGTATGAGTCAGGGACTCGTGAAACTGTCGACGCCGGACGGATCGACGGCGCGTGCGAGCAGCGGTCGTAGCATCTTCACCAGCGGGGCACGTTCGCTGTCGGTCCAGACCGCGCGATGGTTGCTCACGCCCGGCAGCGACGAGGCGGCGTCCGCGCTGACGAGCATCGACTCGCCGTCGACCATCAGTACGGCACTGACTGCTCCGGGCCGGACAGGGTAGGCCTCCCACCAGGTCCAGGTTTCGACGACCCGGGCGGTCGCGGCGGTCGCTGCCACCCGATCGCGGATGGGCTCACCCGGCGATCCGACGACGACTGAGACCCCGCGCTCGGCGGCCTCGTCGAGCGCCGCCAGCAACTGATCGGTGAGCAACTCCTCGACTGCCAGCGCGAGCAGGACCTCATCCTCGGCCGCCAAGACGAGTTCGCGGAGCCGCTCGCTCACTTCCGTCGATCCCTCCATCACCCAGACGTCGACGCTTTCGTCCTCCCTGGCCGGCGATTCGAGACGGGGAAACAGCTCACGCAGACGGTCGAGATGGCTCGTGTACTGTCGGTCGAGCGTCGCGACCGCTTCGTCCGGACCGGACGCACGGAAGCGTCGCGGCGTCGACTGCTGGATGTCGACCAGTCCGCGGTCGCGCAACGTCTCCATGCAGTCGTAGACTCGCGCCTGCGGGATGTCGGCGACCTCCGCAACCTCCTTTGCCGTTCCGGTGGCGATCCGGGATAGCGCGACGAAACTCTTGGCCTCGTATTCAGTCAACTCGAACCGCTGGAGTAAGTCGACGGACTCCTCGACGACCGCGTCGATTCCGCCCGGTGATGTATGTCCTGTCATGGTGAGACGCCTCGATGATCTGGGAGCCTTTCGCAAGGGATCGATAAAGTCGCTTTGATTTTTCTATTATCCTCGAAACGTGATAGAGTATCTGTTCGCGGCGAACTCGTGCCGGTCCGTGCGGCAGGTTCTTGATCACGACAGCGTTTCCAAACCGACCGCCACGGTGACTACTCGAATCGGGCCCGCCGGAACAACCGTCAGTCGCACGCGGAACGATTGCCGGCAGGGTCAGATTTATACCGAAACAGATCTTTTTCTACGATAGAAAAAAACGTCCGGGCCGGCACCGGGCGAGGCTAATCAACGATGTCAGAAACCAACACCCGCTTTCGATCCCACGCACAGACCCGAACCGCACGCCAGCGAACGCAGAACGAGCAGGAAACCGAAGACAGCGACGAGCTGGCCTGTCCCGAATGTGGTGCGACCGGAATCACCGTCGAGAAGCGCGGCGAGACCGTCTGCGAGGAGTGTGGCGTCGTCATCGAGGACGACATGATCGACCACGGCCCGGAGTTGCGGGCCTTCGACTCCCGGGAACGCGACCAGAAATCGCGCGTCGGCGCGCCCTCGACGAAGACGCTCCACGACAAGGGGCTGTCGACGAAAATCGACTGGAAAGACAGCGACGCTAGCGGGTCGGCGCTGTCGGCACGCAAGCGCTCCCAGATGGTCCGGCTTCGCACCTGGGACGAGCGGTTCCGTGCCAAGAGCGCCCGCGAACGCAACCTCAAGCAGGCGCTCGGCGAGATCGATCGCATGGCCTCCGCGCTGGGCCTGCCGAAGAACGTCCGCGAGACAGCAGGAGTGATCTACCGGCGGGCGCTGTACGACGACCTGTTGCCCGGCCGATCGATCGAGGCGATGGCGACGGCGTCGCTGTACGCCGCTGCACGGCAGGCCAATACGCCACGGAGCCTCGACGAGTTCCAGCCGATCAGCCGCGTCGACCGCCAGGAGTACGCCCGCGCGTACCGATATCTGGGCCGTGAGCTGGGTCTGGCGATCGAGCCGGCCGACCCGGCGAAGTACCTCCCACGGTTCGCCTCCGAACTCGAAGTGCCGGAAACGGTCGAACGCCGCGCACGAGAGCTGCTCGAAACGGGCAAGTCCCAGGGCGTCCACTCCGGAAAGTCACCCGTCGGACTGGCCGCCGGCGCGCTGTACGCCGGCTCGCTGCTGACCAACGAGCGGATCACCCAGCAGACCATCGCCGACGAGACCGACGTCAGCGAGGTCACGATCCGCAACCGCTACCAGGAACTGCTCGACGCTCACGAACGGGCCGAACAGGGCGCGTGAGAGAGTAATATATACTGAGCAACCAATGGCGACGCGTCCGTCGACAGGCGCCGGTGAAATACTCGACGTCCAGCTGCGGCCGTATCTGCGCGTAGCACGCCTTCCGTTTCTCGCACTGCCCGTCACGCTCGTCGTGCTGGGCGTCACAGCGGCCGCCCGGGACGGGTCGATCGTCCCCGTGCGCTCGCTGCTGGCACTGATCGGGTTGCTCGCGGCCCACGTCGCGGTCAACGCGCTCAACGAAGCCAGCGACTACGAGCGCGGCATCGATCAGCGAACCGATCCGACGCCGTTCAGCGGCGGCAGCGGTGCCCTCCCGGACGGCGAGTTGCAGCCGGGGGACGCGCGACGGTTCGCCTATCTCGCCGCCGGGGTTGCAGCGGGGGTCGGCGTGTACTTCCTCGCTACCGTCGGCCCCGCGGTCGTGCCGCTGCTGGTCGCCGGTGCCGTGTTCGCGATCGGGTACACCGACGTGTTCGCCCGGGTCGCCCTCGGCGAGGTCGTCGCCGGACTCGGACTCGGTGGACTGCCGGTGCTCGGCGTCGCACTCGTGCAGGACGGAGCAGTCGGCCCGACCGCTGTCGCCGTGACCGTGCCCGCCTCGTTGCTGACGGCTGCGCTGCTGTTGCTCAACGAGTTCCCGGACGAACACGCCGACCGGACCGGCGGCCGCCGGAACGTCGTGCTGGTATTCGGGAGGCGACGCGCCGCCTGGACGTACGTGCTGGTCGCGCTCGCCGTGCCGGCGTCGCTGCTCGGTCTCGTCGCACTTGGACGGCTACCGACCTGGGCACTCCTGGGCGTCGTCCCGTCGCTGTTGCTCGCTCGCCCGCTGTCGTGGGCACTGTACAGACCCGAGCAGTCAGTGCCGGTCGAGAGGCTGCGAGACAACGTCGCCTGGATTCTCGGGACGAACCTCGCGGTCGCGATCGGGATAGCGGCCGCCGGTATGTGACCGGATTATCTCATTTCCTCGAGCGAACACACGTCACTGACGTCGGCAGTGAGCCAGTGTGCCGCCCGGTCGTCGTCGGTCATCCCCGGGGCGTCGAGATACAGCGTCACCTCACCGCCGTCGCGTGCCACCCGCACCGTCCCTCGCGTCGGATCTTCACTGTCGAACGATCCATCCTGCGGCGCGTGGTGGATTCCGCTCATGTATGTCAATTCTTCAGGAACGTTAATAATGATATCGAAACGGACCGAACACTGCAGTGCCCTGAACAACTGCGCCGGCAGTTGCCCATACGGTCTATATAAGTCTGTTCCGCATCGGTCTACGCAGTCGTACGATCAGAGCGAGAAATCGTTACAGCAATCACTATCAGGAGATGGTTTGACGCCGTCACGCGAACTCGTCGAGTCCGGTCTGGGTATCGGGTTCGATCTCCTCGAGCACGCCCGGATCGTCGTTGCTCGGATCGTTGACCCGCGTCGAGACCGGATAGGCGTGCCACTCCGAGGCCGGCGGCGGATCGAGCACTTCTCGGTCAGCCGTCGAGAGCCACCGCTGTTGCTCCTCGGAGGCGAGGACGACCGCCATCCGGTGGTGTAGCGGCTCGACGACCGCGTTCGGCTCGGTCGTGACGACGGTAACAGTCCCCTCGACTCCGTCGTTGCCCTCCTGGCGCTCGAACAGTCCGGCCATCGCGAAGGGGTCGCCGTCGGTCCGCTCGACGCGATAAGGCTGACTCCCACCGCGAGTGTCGGCCCACTCGTAGAACCCGTCGGCGAGCACGAGACACCGCCGTCGCTCGAAGGCCTCGGCGAAGGTGGGTTTCTCGGCGAGCGTCTCCGCGCGGGCGTTGATCGGCCGCGGCGCGTCGTCGGGGTCGGCCCACGACGGCAGCAGCCCCCACTCCAGCAAGTCGATCGTCTCGGGTGCGTCGTTACATACGACGGCCAGCTCTTCCCGTGGAGCGATGTTGTACCGCGGTTCGAGCGACTCGACCGCCGTCGCGTCGAAGCGCTCCTCCAGCCGTGACTGCGGCGTGAACAGCGAGGTCCGGCCACACATGCCTCAGTGTTGGGACCACGACCGAATAGAGGCGTCGCTGAACGCTCAGAGGACACGAGGCAGCCGTCAGCGCTCTCGATGGCCGGTGATCAAGTAGTGTCGAAGCGCTGGCAGCGCCGGTCTCGTGGCCTCGACCTGTTCGCGCACCGCGTCCAGATCGACGCCAGCCCGAGCCAGTAGCCGACCGGCGATCGTGCCCGCAGGAGTTCGGACCAGGGCCAGAAACAGCGCCGCCCAGAACCCGAACCGGCCGACGCTGTGCGCTGTCAGATCGTCGTAGCGCACCCTCGAAAACCCGACCGACGGGACGAGTTCCCGGTAGCGAGAGAGAGGCACCAGCGGTGCCATGTCCCAGGCGTCGGTGAACCGCTCGATCGTCGCCGGGTCGGCGGTCGTCTCGTGCACGAGATCCGTCAGCGCCATCACGCCGCCCGGTTCGAGCACCCGGGCGATCTCTTCGAGCAGAGCACGCTTGTCCCCGACGTACGGGGTCGCGTCGAGGACGACACAGGCCCGGACGCTGTCGGTCGCGATCGGCAACCGCGTGGCGTCGCCAACCAGTACCGCGATCCCGGCGTCCGCCTCGCGAGCGGTCGCCCGCGCCCGTCGAACGTTGTCCGCGACCAGGTCGACGCCGGTCACGTCGAAGCCGAACCGCCGTGCGAAGACGACGCTCGGGCCGCCGCGACCACAGCCGACGTCCAGCAATTCGACGCCCGCCGAGTAGCCGAGCCGCAACGTCAGTCGACGGCCGACCTCGGCGGCGAGACGACGCTGGGTCGACAGGGCCGGATACGGCAGATACCGGGGAGCGTATCCGAGGTTGAGAAACCGGTCCGTCTCGATCAACAGATCGAGCGCGTCCCAGACGGCGGCGGCCTCGGTCTCTCCGCGGAACTGTGCCCGCACTTGCTGGCGGCGATCGCGATCAGTCATCGCCCGACACGACCGAATAGCACGCCTCGGGATCACAGAGCCCCGTCGCGGCACAGTCCCGCGGGCGCTGGTACTCCATGTTCCGGTGGCGTGCGAGGTAGGTGACGTAACCGTCGTCGACGCGATCGAGCTTCTCGTGACAGAGCCACTTCGCGCCGAACCGACCGGCGCCGAGTCGACGATACGGACACCGAAACACCGTGAGTTCGCGACCGTCGAGAGACGCCGTATCGGAGATCGACACGCCTACCGCCCTGTATGCGAGTCTGAGTCGAGAGACGACCTGTTCTGGTGTGTGCGCACCGAGAAAGAGAACGTGTGCGGCCAGGTATCCGAACCCGTGCAGGAGGCGTTCCAGGACGCCGCTGGGCTGGTCGTCAGGCGCCATACAGAGCGTTCGGACGCCCGAACAATAAGACACGGGCCTCGAGAGCGGGGACGTCGCCTTACAGCAGCTCGGTGACGTCGTCGTAGTCCTCGATCTCGACGCCCTCGTCAGTGACTTCGGCGACGTAGATCCCGTTACCGGAGCCGGTGTCGCGTTCGGTCGCGGCGTTGACCGCCCGCGCGGCCAGGGTCTTGGCCTCCTCGATGGAGAGATCCTCGCTGTACTCGCCTTCGAGCGCACCGTGGGCCAGTTGCATGCCGCTGCCGGTGACGGTGTAGTCGTCTTTCATGACGCCGCCTGCGGGGTCGATGCTGTAGACGTGGCTGCCCTCCTCGTCGACGCCCCCGAGGATCGGGTTGATCGCGATGAACGGGCCGCCGCGGGCGAAGTTGCCCGCGAGCGTCGCCAGCGCGTGGATGCTCATCGACTCGCCGCGACGCGCCTCGTAGAGGTTCGATTCGACGCGAAGCGAGCGGATGAACGACTGGGCCCCGCCGACGCTGCCCACGAGGGTAAGCGCAGCGGTCGGGTGGATCTGCTCGACCTTCTGGACGTTCTTGTTCGAGACGAAGCGGCCACCGAGGCTGGCGCGCTTGTCCGTGGCGATCACGACGCCGTCGTCGGTCGCGATGCCGACGGTCGTCGTCCCGGTCTTTGCGACCGGCTCGTCGTCGGCTTCGGGGACGTCCTCGAAGCCGCCCAGTTCCGGTTCGTAGGGGTCGAAATCGTTATGCATCGTCTTCACCTCCGAGGTCGCGGTCCTCGATGTGTTCGGCGAGCGTCTCCTCCTCGACCGGCCGGACCTGCTCGGTGTCGACGGGGACGGCCGTCATCTCGACGCCCGAGGCTGTGAGCCCGTCGTCGCTGGCTTCCGCGAGCGCTTCCAGCGCGAGTCCGATCCCATCCTCCAGCGAGAGGTCGTCCTCGTAGTTGTCTTCGAGATACGACTGGATGTCGTCGCGACCGCCGCCGACGGCTGTCGCCTGCCACTCGTAGGGCGTGCCCGACGGATCAGTCTCGAACAGGCGCGGCTCGCCGTTCTCGACGCCACCGACCAGGAGCGCGACGCCGAAGGGTCGTGCACCGCCGGTCTGGGTGTACTCCTGAATGTGATCGGTCACGGCTTTCGTCAGCGTCTCGACGCCGATCGACTCGTCGTAGCGCAGGTTCTCGACCTGTGCCCGCCGTCGGGCGAAGTCGATGAGCTTGCGGGCGTCGGCCACGTGACCCGCGCTCGCGAGCGCGATGTGGTCGTCGACACCGTGGATCTTCTCGATACTCTCCTCTTCCATGAGCGGGGAACGCGCCCGCCGGTCGGCCGCCAGGACGACGCCCTCGGGCGTCCGTACGCCGACGCTGGCGCTGCCGCGCTTGACTGCCTCGCGTGCGTACTCGACCTGGTAGAGCCGTCCGTCCGGCGAGAAGATAGTGATTCCCCGGTCGTAGGCCTGCTGTTCGTGATTTCCTTGCATTGTGTCGGTGTTCACTCCGGGTTAGGGTGCGACATACATAAGTCTTTTAGAAAGGTATAAATATTTGGTTGGGTTGCGGTCGTCATCCTGTCGGCTGTACGTTCGTGGTGATTTTCGACACCTCGGGTGCCGAAATCCAGACAGGCTGTTATCAGTACAGACTGAGATCGCCGGTAACAGCGTCGACCCGGTCGTCGGCCGCGGGTCCGACCGCCAGTGCGGTGACGGTGCCGGGTTCGAGCTGGGTATGCCCGGCGTCCCGAACGACTGCGTGGGGGATCCCCTCTGTCTCGGCCTTTTCCGCGAGTTCGAACAGTTGTGATTCGCCGCTGGCCTGGAGGACGATCTTCTTCTGGCCGCTGCCTTTCCACTCCTTGCGCGCGCTCGTCGTCGCGTCCTCGTAGGCCGAAAGCGACGCGTGAGCGACCTGGGCTGCCAGTTTTCCTTCGCCCATGCCCAGATCTGCGCGGGCGACGATGGCCTGTTTCATGTCCGGTGGGAAACGGCCGCGAGATAAATGCCTGCCTACTCCCGTAGCGCTGGCGGATCTCAGCACCGCCGGGCCGCTGTCCCGCCAGCTCCTGGACGCTCGTCCAGGAAGGCCCGGTTCTTTTGGTCGTTGACCACCAACCTCCAGGTAGATGACAGAGGAATTCGAACTCGTAGCGCCCGAGGCGGTCGATTCGCCCGGTGACGAGTGGGAGGAAATCGACGTCGCCGACACCGAGGCCGACCGGATCGCACGCCGACGGGATCGCGAGTTCAACGAGTTCCGCAAGCGGATCAAAGACACCGAACGGTTCAAACTCGAGGAGTCGGTGTTCGACGAGGCCACATACGCCGCAATCTACAAACTCGTCCAGGACGGCTACATCGACGCCTTCGGCGGCCCGATCTCGACGGGCAAGGAGGCAAACGTCTACACGGCGAAAGCGGGCGATCAAACGGTCGCGGTCAAAGTCTACCGGATCAACGCCAGCGACTTCAAGGACATGCGCGGATATCTCGACGGCGATCCGCGCTTCGAGGGGATCGGCCAGGACAAACGCAAGGTCGTCATGGCCTGGGTCCGCAAGGAGTTCGCCAACCTCAAGCGCGCCAAACAGGCTGGCGTCCGGGTCCCGAATCCGATCGCCGTCGAGCGAAACGTCCTCGTGATGGAATACATCGCAACCGACGGCGACCGCGCAAAGCGACTCAACGAGGTCCACATCGAGAACCCCGAAACTGCCTACGAGGTCGTCCGGGAGTACATGCGCCGGCTGTACGACGCCGGGCTGGTCCACGGGGATCTCAGCGAGTACAACATCGTCTTTCAGGAGGGGCAACTCGTGGTAATCGACCTCGGGCAGGCCGTCACGAAACACCACCCCAATGCGGGAGACTTCCTCGAACGCGACTGCGAAAACGTCGCTGCTTTCTTCGCCCGACAGGGGATGGAGATCACGGGCGAGCAGCTGTACGACTACATTACAGACGACGAGCGGACGGCGTCCGACGAGGACGCGGCCGACGACCCCTGAGAGTTTTGGTGGCGTCTGCCGAACGACAGGTATGGACGATCGAGAGACGACCGATGGCCCGGAGCCTGCGCCGGACGTCGAGGACGCCTTCTCGCTTCTGGCCGACGAGACGCGGTTGTCGATCCTTCGGGAACTCTACGCCCGGGACGAGCCGCTGACGTTCTCAGAGCTACGCGAACGGGTCGGGATGCGCGATAGCGGCCAGTTCAACTACCACCTGGGGAAGCTCAAAGGGCAGTTCGTCGAGCAGACAGACGGGGGCTACGAACTGACGATGAGCGGGTTTCGCGTGCTCGGGGCGGTGTTCGCCGGCTCCTACGACGAGCAGACGATCGACCCGATCCCGATCGACGATCCGTGCCCGCTGTGTTCGGGCGGGCTGGAGGCCATCTACGACCGTGATCACTTCGAGATTACCTGCGAGGACTGTGAGACCAACATCGTCGCCTACCCCGCGCCGCCGGGCATCCTTCGTAGCCGCGACCGCGAGGAACTTCCCGAGGTATTCTCGCGGTATGCCCGGCACATCCTCGGGCAGATCACCGACGGATTCTGTCCGTTCTGCCTGGGACCGACCGCGGTCGAACTCGACGTCGAGAAGGTCGAGGGGATCGGAGCGAACCACCAGTGTCAGCACTGTGGCGTCGACATGACGATGTCGACCGGCGTCTCGCTCCTCCAGGTCCCGGACGTCGTCGCGTTCGCCCGCGAGCACGGCGTCGATTTACAGGACACGCCACTGTGGGCCCTGGATCCGCTCTTCACGGGGGATGAACGTCTCGTCGAGGACGCGGACGATCCGGCCACTATCGAGATTGACGTCATCATCGACGACGAGACGCTCACCGTCCGCCTCGACGACCAGCTGACCGTCCTCGAAACGATACGATCCTGACAGAAAGAGGTTTCTGTATCAGCCCCTACAGAAGTGTAATTCTGATTATATTTATTGTCTACCCTCGCCATCCAGTAGATATGCGATCACTGTTCCGCAATCGGGATTTCAGGCGTCTGTTCGCAGGGCGGTTGATAACAAACGTCGGGGACAGCCTCTACTTCGTGGCGGCGACGTGGCTGGTTTACGATCTGACAGGCAACCCGGCCTTTTCGGGACTGGCGGGGTTTCTCGTGATGGCACCGCAAGCATTGCAGGCCTTCGCCGGGCCGCTGGTCGATCGCTGGGATCTCCGGCGACTGCTCGTGGGAACGCAACTCGTTCAGGGTGCTGTCATCCTGTCGTTGCCCGTCGTAGCACACCTGGGATGGCTGTCGGTGTGGGTCGTCCTGACGGTGATGCCCTTGCTCAGTCTGCTCAACCAGTTCGTCTATCCCGCACAGTCGGCCGCGCTCCCGCGGATCGTCGAACGCGAGGAGCTCGTCGGTGCGAACTCGCTTTTCAGCCTGGCCTACCAGGGCACTGAGCTGGTCGCCAACGCAGCCGGCGGTATCCTGGTCGCGCTTGTTGGTGCCGTCACGCTGTTCGCCATTGACTCGGTCACGTTCGCGGCGGCTGCGTTGCTGTTCGCGACGGTGTACGTCCCGGCGGCAGGGGCTGGCGACGAGACGGCGAGCGACGCCGACGAATCGACCACCGGAACTGCGACAGCAGTGGCCGACGGGGGGGCCGACTCGGCCGGCGGGGAGCGTCCCGACGACGGACATCCCGACGAGCCCGAAGGACGTCCCGGCAAATCCGGAGGAAGTCCCGACGAGCCCGAAGGGTATCTCGACTCGCTTCGGGACGGGATCGGATTCGTCCGCGGGACCGTGCTGGCACCGATCGTCATCGGAGCGGCGATGGTGAACTTCGTGGCGAGCGGCTCGACGATCGGCGTGCTGCCGGCGTTCGCGGACGGGCTCGGCGGGCCAGAGGCCTACGGGGCGTTGATGGCCGCGATCGCCGGCGGCATGCTCGTCGGCGCACTCGTCGCCTCCGGTCTCGACGAGCTGCCCTTCGGCTGGCTCTCGATCGGGGCCTTCCTCGTGAGCGGGAGTCTCTGGATCGTCGCGATCGCCGTGGACTGGCTGCCGGCGACGGTCGTGTTGCTCGCGATCGCGGTCGTCCCGATCGGCGCGAGTAACGTCCTGCTATCGTCGATCGTCCAGTCCGTGGTTCCCGATCGGCTGCTCGGTCGCGTCTCGGGGCTGCTCGGCAGCGCCTCGACCGCGGCTGTCCCGGCTGGGGCGCTGCTTGGCGGCGTGGCCGCGTCGGTCGTCGATCCGGGGATCGTCATGATCGCCGGCGGAGCGAACGTCCTGCTGCTGGCGGGGTACTGGCTGGCACACCCACAACTCCGTCGCATGGGGCCGGCCGGCGAAGTCGAGACGCTCGCGGCCTGAGGGCGATCGTTGCAGCTATCTTCCGGTGTGACTGCCTGCCCGACGGCAACGGATCCGGAAGACAGCAAGCCAGGGTGGCATCGTTCACGGTTCCACAGCCCCGTTGCCAGTGGCTGGGAATTCCCGTGACCCCCTTTTATTGGGGGTTGCAACTATCCGCCGGAACAATGGTTTCAGTAGACGAGTCGATCTGTACGGGTTGTCAGGTGTGCGTTTCGGTCGCACCGGAAACGTTCGAGATGGACGGCGGCCTCGCTGTCGCCGTCAGCGACGAGGTCACGCCCGAAGCCGAGCAGGCGGCCGAGCAGTGCCCGGTCGACGCGATCTCGCTCTAGGACTGCGAGAGTCGTTCTGCGGCCTTCCAGGAGGGATCAGTAGCCGGAGGTTCGACTCGGTGGCCGTCGGCGTAGACACCGCTTCCATCTCGCACTCGTCCGACGATAGCCGCTGGAGTCCCTCGTTTTTCGAGCGCGGCGACGACGTCGGCAGCGTCGCCGCGCTCGGCGGCGATCAACAGCGTCCCGCAACTGGTCACGTGCCAGGGATCGACGTCGATCGCGTCACAGACCGCCTCGACGCCGTCGGCCATCGGCACCGCCGCTGAGTCGATCTCGAAGCGGACGCCTGCACCGTCGGCCATCTCGTTCAACCCACCGGCGATACCGCCTTCCGTCGCGTCGTGCATCGCGGTGACGGCCCCGGCACGGTGGGCCGCCAGTGCGTCGGCGACTGCCGGAACGTCCGCCACACGCTCCTGGGCAATCGCGACCGCCTCTGGATCGATACCGAGTCGCTCCGGATACAGCGTCGCGAACAGCCCCGCGACCTCCGCGGCGGGACCGGTCGACATCACGATCGCATCACCCGGCTGCGCGCCGTCCGGGCGGACCAGGTCGTCCGGGTCGCCGACGCCGACTGCCGTCCCCGAACCGATCCAGGAGCTGTCGACACCCGGATAGCGCCCGACGTGTGTCGCGGTCACCTCGACGCCCAGTTCGCTGGCGTGGGCATCGATCCCCCGCCAGACGGCCGTCAGCTCGTCCACGTCGTAGTCGGGCGGAAGCGTCAGGCTGAGTGTGAGGTGGCCGGGTGCGACCCCCGAAACCGCCACGTCCGAGAGGACGATGTCGACGGCCAGTCGGCCGGCGCGTTCGCGGCCGAGTGCCGGAAGGACCGACAGCGGATCGGTCGCGACGACGGCTGCCCGTCCGCCGAGTTCGAGGACGCCGAAGTCGATCCCGGCCGTCGGTCCGAGGGTCACCTCCTCCCGGTCAGCACCGAGGTTCGGGGCGACCACCCGCTCGAAGAAGTCGGCGTCGATCTTCCCGAGGTCAGTCATGGTGCCTCCAGGAAAGTCGCGCTTTCAGGATCGAACGACAGTGTCACTGTTCCACTCGGCGGTTCGTCGGCGTCAGTCTTGACGAGCAACTCCCGGCCCTGCCACTCGCAGTGGACGCGGTAGGCGTCGCCCATGAACTCGACCGTTTCGACGGTTGCAGATAGCGTGATCGGGCCGTTCGAACCCCCCAGTCGGGATGACCCGTCCTCGACGATCGAGAGCGATTCAGGCCGGATCGACAGCGTCACCTCTCGATTCGTGTCGGAAACACCGTCAACGGGGATCGTCGTCCCCGAGCCGTGGGCGGTAGTCGTCGCTTCGGCCAATCCGCCGCCAGGATCGAGGCTGACTCGTGGCGGATCGGTGGAGACGACGACGCCGTCAAGCAGGTTGTTGTCGCCGACGAACTCGGCGACGAAGCGAGTCGCCGGCTCGCGGTAGATCGCCTCCGGCGGGCCGACCTGTTCGAGGTGACCGTCGGCGATCACGGCCACGCGGTCCGAGATCGCCAGCGCCTCGGACTGGTCGTGAGTGACGTAAATCGTCGTAATGTCGAGCTCCTGCTGGATCTCCCGGATCACGACGCGCAGGCGCTCCCGAAGTCGGGCGTCCAGTGCCGAGAGGGGTTCGTCCAGCAGGAGGACGTCGGGGCCGGGCGCGAGCGCGCGGGCCAGCGCGACCCGCTGTTGCTGGCCGCCTGAGAGTTCTTCGGGCTCGCGATCGCCCATCCCCTTCATGTCGAGCAGTTCCAGCAGTTCGGTGACGCGTTCCCCGGTCGACTTGCCATCCGGTGGATCGCGGTAGCGCAGTCCGTAGGCGACGTTCTCGCGGACGGTCATGTGCGGGAACAGCGCGTAGTTCTGGAAGACGATACCGACGTGTCGATTCTCGGGAGGAACGCCCGCGACGTCTTCGCCGCCGATCTCGACGCGACCGGAATCGGGCGTCTCGAACCCGGCGATCGTTCGCAACGTCGTGGTCTTGCCACAGCCGGAAGGACCGACCAGCGTGAAGAACTCGCCCGTCTCGATCGACAGCGAGACGTCCTCCAGCGCGGGGACGTCGTCGAAGGCGACCGAGACCTCGCGGAGCGCAACGTCGCTCACGGGAACCACCACCCGCGCGTTCGCGTCACGAACCGCAACCCTGGCGCTCGAATCACGGCTCCCACCGCCCGCCGAGGCGATCGATGACGACAAAACTGAGGCCCGTCACTGCGAGCAGGACGGTCCCCATGGCCGTCGCCGGGCCGAGGTTGGGGCCGAGCGAGCGCGTCCCGACGTACCGTTCGAGCGCGACCGGCATCGTGTAACTCTCGACGCCCTCCGCGAGTAAGACCGTCGAATCGAACTCGCCGATACTGATCGCGAACGCGAAGGCAGCCCCCGCCAGCAGCGCCGGCGCGACCAGCGGGAGTTCGATCTCGACCAGCGCTCGCAAGCGCGTCGCACCCAGCGAGCGGGCGACCTCCCGGAGCCGCGGGTCGAGCCCGCCCAGCGCGGGCGCGACGTTGCGCGTCACGAACGGATAGGCCGCCGCGGCGTGGGCGAAGACGATCGCAACCGGACCGATCACGACGAGCCGATGGCCCGCGACCGTCGTCCCGAAGACGAACGTCAGAAGGAGTCCGATCCCGACGACGATTCCGCTGACCGCCAGCGGCGCGGTCAAGATTGCCTCGGCGAGTCGGCTCCCGCGACCGCCACGCGTCGCGACGATAGCGACGACAGTCCCCATCGGAATCGCAAGCAGCAGCGTCCCCGCTCCGAAGACCAGCGAGTTGATCACGGCCGGCAGCGGTCGGACAGTGCCGACGGCCCCGGAGGACTGGCGGGCCAGCAGGAACTCGTAGTAGGCAGTCGTGAACTGCCCGCTCGGATCGGTGACGCTCTCGACGAGCAGGCTGACCAGCGGCCCGACGATCACGACGGCGACGACGACCGCGTAGCCGGCGATCGCCAGCCGCCGGGGATCGACGAGCGTCCGCCAGCCGATCGACAGGCGCTCGCGCGAAAGTGACTGGCCGGCACCGCGGGTCGTGACCTGCCGGTTCTCGAAGCGCAGGTAGACGTAGATGAACGAAAGCGAGAGGAACGTCTCTAGCGTCGCGAGCGTCGCGGCCTCCTGGAGTGCCAGCGACTGGACGCGGGCGTAGATCCACACCTCAACGGTCGCCAGATCGAGCCCGCCGAGCGTCAACACGATCGGGAACGACATGAGCGTAAACACGAACGTCAGCACGGCCCCGGTGAGGATCGCCGGCAGTAACGCCGGCAGGACGACGTCCAGAAAGGCCCGAAATCGGGAGGCACCGAGCGAACGGGCGCTCTCGACTTGCCGGCGGTCGACGCCCTCCCAGGCGGTCGCGACCAGCCGCGTTACCAGCGGCGCATTATAAAAGGCGTGGGCGATGACGATGATCTGCAACGTCCCGAGCAACTCGATCGGACCCAGTCCGCCCACGCCGAGCAGGTCGTTGGCGAACCCGCGTCGGCTGAACATCGCGCGGAAGCCGACCGCGACCAGGATCGACGGCAGCACGAACGGCACGAGCGTCAGCGACCGAATCGTCCGCCGGCCCCGGAACTCGTAGCGAGCCAGCACGTACGCCCCGGGCAGTCCGAGCAACACGCTCGCGACCGTCGACAGCGCCGCCTGGTAGGCAGTAAACCCGAACAGGCCGAGTCGGACCGACGGGAAACCGGCCGCGATCCAGTCGGCGATTCCGGCCGGGACGCCGAACGGGTCGACGAACAGGTGGTGCGCGACACCGGTGTAGAAGGGATCCGTCAGGACCGCCCTAATCGGTTTGATCGTCAGCCGACCGCCATCGCGGACGGCCGCCGCCAGCACGTGTCCGACCGGGTAGTAGAAGACGACCACCAGGACGGCGATAGTCGCCGCTACGGCGGCGGGGAGCGCGACACGCTGGAACGCCCGGGAGAGATTCCAGTCAGCAGTCATGGTTCTGTCCAAATATCGATCCGCACCGCCATCGCCACGACAGCAGCCAGTCGATGACGATCACTAACCGACGATCTGACGGGCCCACTGGTCGATCCACTCGTCGACGTTGCCCTGTAGTTCCTCGTACGTGTGCGTGACGGTTTCGGGCGGCTCGTAGGCGTACTGGGAAAACTCGTCGCCGGGATCGGCGTCCTCGACGGCCGGGAACTGGACGTTCCGGACGGCGATTTCGGCCTGGTGTTCGGGCTGCAGGACGAACTCCATGAACGCCAGTGCGAGGTCGGCAACGTCGGAGTCGGCGAACCGGGCCATCGCCTCGGGGTTGGCGTATCCCTGATCCTCGATGAAGCCGACCTGGTGGCGGGACATGTCCACGTCGGGACCGTGATAGTACACCTGATCGGTCGAATAGGAGACGACCATCGGGGCCTCCCCGTCGAGATAGGCGTTGTATGCAGGCTCCCAGTCGCTGAGGATCTGGACGCCGTTGTCGTCGAGTCCCTGCCAGTAGTCGAGATACTCGTTCGCGCCCCGGTTGGCGATCGTCCACAGCAGGAACGCTCGTCCGGGATCGGACTGCTGGGCGTTCTGTGTGATCAGCGCGTTCTCGTAGGCCGGGTCGAGCAGATCGTCGAACGTCTCCGGCGGGTCGACCTCGTCCTCGTCGTAGACGAGACTGATGTAGCCGGTGTCGTAGGCCACGGCCCGCCCCTCGGGATCGATCTCCAGGTCCGAGTTGATCGCGTCGGCCCGATCGAGATCCGACCGCGATTCGAGAAACAGCTCCGCGTCGAGTTGGGTTTCGGCACGGACGAGTTCGGCGGTGTTCAGCCCGACGTACATGTCGGCGCTGACGTCCGAGCCCTGCTGTTTCTGCAGGACGTACTGGTTGAGACCGTTCTCCGGCACGGCGAACTCGACGGTCACGTCGTCGTGTTCGTCCTCGAACGCCGATTTGAGGTAGTTTCCGGCCGTGTCTTCGCCGGTGAACGACGAGTAAGTCGCGACCGTGAGCGTCTGCTCCGAGTCGCCCGTAGTCGTCGTCCCGTTCTGATCGTCGCCGCCGGTACAACCCGCCAGCGCGACGACTGATCCAGCACCCGCGGTCTTGAGGAACGTTCGACGCCTCATTACTCGGTTGTTGTACCGAGTGATATTAAACTGCACGCACCAGACTCGCGAGAGCACGGTCGCCGAGACAGCACGACACGAACCACGCGTGCGTCGACAGGTGGGGCAGGCCGGGTACTCCGGAGTCGTCCGGAAACCGCCGGCTTTCGGAAGCACGAAAACCGACGAGTCTCGAACGACTCGACCGCGAGGCGGTTCACTGTCCGCCGTTTGAGATCCGACCCAAAAAGGTGCTGACGCTTTCGAAAAGGCTGTCGCCGGCGGATCAGTCCCGGTCGAACGCCTGCAGCGTCTCGTAGGCTTCGGTGGCGTACATCAGCGCCGGGCCGCCACCCATGACGACGGCAATCTCGAGCGCTTCGACGATCTCGTCCTCGGTCGCGCCCGCTTCCAGCGCTGCGTCGAGGTGCCAGACGATACAGTCCTCACACCGGAGCGTAACGCCCATCGCCAGCGACATCAATTCCTTCGTCTTCGCGTCCAGCGCGCCGTCGCTCTCGGCGTTGTGGACAAAGCCCATGAACGACTCGATAGAGCTCGCTTCGCCGGCAAACGACTGTACGTTCTGCTTTTTTTCCGCGACTGCGTCTTCTGGGGATTGCATATCCGTTTTCCGGCTGAGTTTGGAGGAATAAAGGCATTTACAAATGGAGTTCTAGGTGAGAGCTGCCGACATTCGGTCGTACCACGCAGATATCCACTCCGGGCGGCGTGTCGCTACAGCTGCCGGTTCCACTCGTCGGTCGTAAACTGTTCGTCGGCGAGTTCGCGGGCGTCCGCGATCACGTCGTCGGACAGCCCGCCCTCGACGGTATCGTAGTATTCGCCGGTGGCGTCGATCATCGCGTCGACAACCTCGCTGCGGCTGGCGTCGATGTGGTCGCCGATGCGGGCGACGCGCTTCTCGGCGGACTTGATCGCCTTGTCGGAGACTTTCTCCTCGCCGATCCGGAGCACGCGCAACATCTCCGCGATGTCAAGTTCGTAGCTCATAGTCGTGTGATGGAGGACGGCGCCGTCGGTTCGAAGCTGAGCGGCACCGCCGATCTTGCCTTCGGGGTGAGCGATGTCGTTCAGCGGCTCGTGGCGGACGTCCAGCCCGAGAGCCCGAAGTGCGTCGATGGCGAACTGGTCGAGTTCGGCGTAGCTCTCCTCGACGTCGTCCGAGACGGCCTCGCGCGGGAGATACAGCGAGTAGGTGATCACCGCACCCGGCTCGACGTACATCGCGCCGCCGCCGGTGATCCGGCGGACGACGTCGATGTCGTGTTCGTCGACGTAATCGGTGGCGACCTCGTCGCCGTAGGCCTGGAAACGGCCGAGCGGGACCGCCGGCGTCTCGCGATACCAGAGCCGCAACGTCGGTTCGATCTCGCCCGCTGCCAGCCGGTCGACCAGCACGCGCTCCAGGGCCTGCTGGACGGGCTCGCTGTACGTCCCTGAGTCGACGACGCGCAGGTTCATTCGATCGCCTCCAGCGTCGCCTCGACGAGGTGGTCGGTGTCGAAGCCGATGAACCGTGCGTCGACGCTCTCGATCGCTTCGAGTAGCGTCTCGCGATCGACCTCGAAGGAGTGACCCTCAATCGCGGCCTCCAGGTCGGTTCGAGCGTCCGGTGGTTCGAGGAAGAAATCGCCCGTCACCTGGGCGGACTCGATACGGCGGTCGCCCGAGACGGTTACCTCGACGAGTTTGCCGTCCGGTACCTTGACTGATCCACGATGGTCCATAGAAGGCAAAAGGGCGGAGCGTGTTTTTGCGTGTCGGTCTCTGCTCTCGGCAGCCAGAATGTCTATGCTGTCGCAGTCGCGAACGCCTCGTCCTGGACGGTCACGTCGGCGTGCAGCTCCTCGCGCAGTGCAGTATGGACGTGACAGAACTGCTCGCCCAGCTCGACCAGTTCCTGCGGGTCCTCGACGGCGGCCTCGACTTTCAGCGTGAAGCTGATCGACTCAAGGTCGTCGTTCTCGGTCAGGTCGGCCTTGGCCTCGATCTCCATCTTGCCGAGATCGTCGTAGCCGGACTTGCGTGCGCCCATCCGAACCGCCGGCAGGAAACACGCCGCGTAGTCGGCGACCAACACCGAGTTCGGATCGGGACCGGTCTCGTTCATCGGGTCGATCCCGACCGCGAAGTCGCCGATGACGCTCTCTGTGTCGAAGCCGTCCGTGTTCGTCGTCGTCAGGGTGATATCTGCCATGCCTGTATTGTGCGATCAACACCATACAGTAAAAGACTTTGTGGATTCATTGCGATCAAGTAGCCTTGATGAAGAGAAAAAGAAATCAAAAAACGTTATTGATCAGTGTATCGATTCGATCACCGGGTGTGGACAGCCTCACCAGCGGCGTCGGCGGCGGCTTCCATGATCGCCTCCGAGAGGGTGGGGTGGGTGTGGACCGTGCCGGCGAGTTCCTCGATCGTGAGGCCGTGTTCGACCGCCAGCGCTGCCTCGCCGATCAGTTCAGAGGCCTCGGGCGCGACGATCTGGGCGCCGAGGACGCTCCCGGTCGGCTCGTCGGCGACGATCCGGACGAAGCCCTCGGGTGCCTCGACGGTCAGTGCGCGACCGTTGCCCTTCAGCGGCATCTGCCCGACTGCGGGCGTATAGCCGGCGTGTTCGGCTTCCTCGCGGGTCAGCCCGACCGTCGCGACCTCGGGATCGGTGAAGACGGCGGCGGGCATCGCAGCGTGATCGAGCGCGGCGGGTTCGCCCGCGATCGCGGCCGCGGCGACCTCACCCTCGTGGCTGGCCTTGTGTGCGAGCATCGGTTCGCCCGCCACGTCGCCGATGGCGAAGACGTGTGCGCGCTCGGTCCGGCCCTGGGCGTCCGTCGGGATGAACCCGTCCTCGTCGGGTTCGATCCCCAGCGCGTCGAGACCGACCGTGTCGGTGACCGGCTCCCGGCCGGGCACCGAGAGGATCGCGTCGGCGGTCAGTTCCGCCGCGTGCCCGTCCTCGTTTTCGGTGTGGACGGCGACGGCGTCGCCGTCCCGTTCCCAGTCGGCGGCGAGTTCGCCGAAGCGGAAGTCGATTCCCAGGTCGACGGCTTCCCTGCGGATCACCTGCGAGATGTCCTCGTCGTAGGTCGGGAGGACGTCGTCGAGCATTTCGACGACCGTCACGTCCGTTCCGAGCTTCGCGAAGACGGTCGACAACTCCATGCCGATGTAGCCCGCGCCGACGACGACCAGCGAGTCCGGGACCGCCTCGAGATCGAGCGCGTCCCGCGAGTCGAGGACGTACTCGCCGTCGGGTTCGAACCCGGGGATCTCGATGACGCGGCTCCCGGTCGCGACGATCGCGTTCTCGAAGGCGAGCGTCGAGGTTCCGTCCGCTGTCTCTATTTCGGCGACGTGGTCGTCGACGAACCGCGCGGCCCCCTCGACGAGCGTGGCTCCGGCCGCTCGACAGAGGTTCTCGACGCCGCCGGTGAGCCGGTCGACGACGCCGTCCTTCCAGTCGACGAGTTGTGCGAAGTCGACCTCGACTTCTGCGGTGATCCCGAGGCTTGCGGCGGTCCGTGCCTCGTGAGCGACCTCGCTCCCGTGGATGAGCGCCTTCGAGGGGATACACCCGTAGTTCAGGCAGGTCCCGCCGTAGGCGTCGCGCTCGACGAGCGTGACCCCGAGTCCGAGCTGGGCAGCCCGGATCGCCGCCACGTACCCGCCCGGACCGGCCCCGACGATCAGGACCTCCGTCTCATCGTCGGCGTCCTCCGGAACGATGCCCTCGGAGACGCGGGAGACGGCCGACCCGGGTTCGTCCTCGTCAGCTCGCGAGACCGCGGAAGTCGGTTCGTCGTCGCTCTCGTCATCGCCCACCCGAGAGACAGCCTGGGTCGGTTCGCCGTCAGTCGATTCCTCGTCGTCCTCGGACATCGCTTCGACTTCGTCGACTTCCTCGTAAGCGACGAGGGGTTCGCCGACAGGGATGTCGTCGCCCACCGAGTGGAGCAGCTCGGTGACGACCATCGCCCCGGGCGCGGTGACCTCGATGACCGACTTGTCGGTCTCGACGTCGGCGATCCGGTCACCGGCCTCGACCATGTCGCCGGCCTCGACGTGCCAGGCGACGAGTTTCCCCTCATCGCTCCCGTCGTCGCATTCCGGCATCTCGAATTCCATTGTCATCACCTCGATATCGCGACTGTACCACCAATAGGGCTTTGATACGCTAGTCATCCATATGATCATTTATTAAAAACACATAACTACACACGTCAGCACGCACGGTCAAACAGCAGTATCGCATTCCCTTATTTACCGCCCGCAGACAGAAACGAATCATATGGCTTTCTCGGGGTCGAAAAGCGACCTTTGGAATTGAAAAGATCGTCAGTGTCGCCGTCAAGCGGGGTTATCTCTTTCGACGAGTTGAAGTTAGTCCAGTGGAGAAAATCCACAAACACACAATACTATGAGCCAGGTCAATTCGACATCGGCAGGACGGTCACGAATCGCGAACGCGGTCGAGTTCTTCGGCCCACAGTGGTTCGGTTCGACGATGGGGACCGGGGCACTCGGCGTCGCGCTGGGGTTGCTCGCCACCCGGTGGGGTGTCGAGGCGCTGGTTCCGTTCGCGCAGTTTTTCGTCGCACTGACGGCCGTGATGACGGTCACCTACACCGTGCCGTGGCTGGCGCGGATGTGGCTGTATCCGGGTCGGGTGTGGAACGACCTGACCCATCCGATCCGGAGTCAGTTCTTCCCGACGATGCCGATCACGCTGATCGTTCTCGGGCTCGGAGTCGCGCAGACGATGGGCGATATCGTCCCGGCGAGCGTGCTTGAACCGCTACTGACTGGGCTGTTCGTCGCGGGTAGCGCCGGCATCTTCGGGTTCGGGCTGGTGGTCGTGACGATCATGTTCACGAACGACGAGATCGGGACCGAGCATGGCGTCTTTGCCTGGTATATCCCGCCGGTGAGCCATCTCGTCATTCCGCTGTTGGGCTTCGAACTCGTCGCCGGCCATCTCGCCGGGACGACGACGGGCCGGCTGGTGTTTCTGGTCTCGATGATCGCACTCGGCATCGGGACGTTCATGTTCCTGTTTTTCGGGTCGATCGTGCTGCACCGCTACGCATACGAGAGCCTCCCGCGCGAGAAGCTCGCGCCGACGTTCGTCATCGGCCTGGCCCCGACGGCCGTGCTCACGATTGCGATCGCGAAGCTCGCGCACGCACTGGAAGCCGGGGTCGGCTTCGACCTCGCGGTCGAGCCGCTAGTGCCCGGGTTGAAACTCCTCGCGCTGGTGATGTGGGGCTTCTCGGCCTGGTGGTTCGTGTTGACCGCTGCGCTCGTGACTCATTACGTCACTCGCAAGACCCACCCGTTTTTCTTCACCTGGTGGGCCTACACGTTCCCGCTCGGGGCGTTCGCCATCTCGGCGGGGTCGCTCGGCGGCTTCCTCGGCGTCGGCGCGTTCACTCTGGTACTCGCGGCCGTGACGAGCCTGCTCGTGATCGTCTGGCTGGCCACCGCGGCGCTCACCACCCGGATGGTGCTCCGGGGCCACGCGTTCACCCCCGAATAGCGGGGTTGCAGCGGCTGTCCCGGTGTATTTCGGAGTATTGGGCAAAACGCAAAATATAACACAGTCAGAGTGCCAACGTTGGGGTAGAATGTCAGTCCTGTCCGCAGACGACCGCAGTCAAGTCAACGAACTCCTCAGTTCCCTCGAAGAGACAGTCACAGTCCACGTATTCACCGAGGACGGGTGTCAGTACTGCGAGGAGACGCTCGACCTCTACGAGGACGTCGAAGGAGAAAGCGACAACGTCGTCGTCGAGACCCACGGCATGGACGACCCGCTGGCCGAGGAGCTCGGCGCAACCAAGTACGACGGCGCGCCCGTCACCGTCATCACTCGCGACGGCGTCACCGGCGTCCGGTACTTCGGGATCCCGTCGGGCCAGGAGTTCAGCGCCTTCCTGCAGGGACTCATCGCGGTCGCGCAGGGGCCGGGCGAGACGGATCTCCCCGACGAGGTTCGCGAGCAGGTCCAGAACATCGACCAGCCAGTCGACATCAAGGTGTTCGTGACCCCGACCTGTCCGCACTGCCCGCGTGCGGTCCAGGTGGCTCACCAGATGGCCATCGAGAACGACCAGATCGAGGCCGACGGCATCGAATCCCAGGAGTTCATGGAGCTCTCCCAGGAGTACGGCGTCCGTGGCGTCCCGCAGATCAACGTCAACGACTCCGGGCAGTTCACCGGCGGTCTCCCGCCACAGCAGTTCGTGGACGAGGTTCTCTCGACGCTCGAATAACGGCTCCGACAGTCTCCGTCGGTGTACTCGAAGAACGTCCGATCAGTATTCTTGGTCGAGATGTTCGCCGATCCACCCGGTTTCTAGATCCTCCAGGAGCGACGGCTTCGGCGCGAACGGCTTGAGATCGAGCACTGGCGTCCCGTCCAGCAGATCCAGCCCCTCGACGTGCAACGTCGACCCCTCGATCGAGTCGAGTCTGACGACCGTCTGGGCGATCGGGTTCGGTCGGTTCGGACTGGCAGTGGCGAACACGCCCACTTCGAGTCCCTCCGCAAACGGCGGATGTGCCCGAAGCGCGTCGGCCGGACTCCGGTGCAGATGGGCGAGGATCGTGACGTGCGAAAAGCCGTCCAGTCCCTCGAGCCCGGGCTCGTATTCGGGTTCGAGTTCGACGCGTCCCATTGCGTCCGTCGGCTCGTCCGGGTCGACCGGCACTGCCGAGGGCTCCTCGAACGGCGAGCGGATCTCGCCGATCGGGTCGTAGATGACTTTCTCCATACCGTCGGTTGGACGGGTAGTCAAATAGAGGCGACGATGCCTCTGGGCGGAGCCTGCTTTCGAGCCTCGATCACTCGGGGAACAGTTCGACCTCGCGTTCGATGCCGTCGATCCGCTCGATGTCCTCGGGATCGAGTTGTAGCTCGCGCGCGGCAAGGTTCGCTTCGAGGTGCTCGCGGCTGGAGGCCTTGGGGATCGTAACGACGTTTTCGTGCGAGAGCACCCAGGCGATCGAGACGGCCGCCGGCGAGGCGTCGTGTTTGTCAGCGATGGCCTGGATCTCGGGCACGTCGAACACCTCGCCGCCGGCGAGCGGCGAGTACGCGACCACCGTGTACTCGTGTGCGCGGGCGTGCTCGAGCAGGTCAGCCTGCTGGAAGAGTGGATGGAACTCGATCTGGTTGGCGACCAGCGCCACGTCACAATTGGATTGGGCGCGCTCGTACTGCTCTGGCGTGAAGTTGCTCACCGCGAGGTGTTCGGTCAGCCCCTCGGCGTGGACGGCTTCGAGCGCGGCCATCGTCCCCTCTGGGTCGTAGCCTCCGCGGGGACGGTGGACGTACAGCAGGTCGACCCTGTCGACGCCCAGGCGGTCGAGACTGGCTTGCGTCCCCGGCTCGACATCCTCGGGCGCAAGCGAGTCGACCCAGAGTTTCGT
The DNA here is from genome assembly GCA_025517565.1 of Halapricum hydrolyticum. Lineage (GTDB taxonomy): Archaea > Halobacteriota > Halobacteria > Halobacteriales > Haloarculaceae > Halapricum > Halapricum hydrolyticum. Next base: position 3,350 of record JAOPKD010000029.1, on the reverse strand, counting down.
CGCGAGCGTGACGTCCTCGCGCGGGACAGGGCTGTCGGCCAGCCCCTCGCCGACGACAGACTCGTTCTCGTAGATCTGTGCGGTGTCGAGATGTCGGTAGCCGGCATCGAGGGCCGTCGCGATCGCGGACGGATCGTCAATACCCATCGTACCGAGGCCGACTGGCGGGAGATCCATATCGGCAGTATGGCATCCCCACAGTAATACGCCCTGCTCTCCGTGGGCGTCACTCCGAAAAGCAACCCTTTTGCGCGCGCTGGGTGGACTGTCGGGCAATGTTGGGGCTGCGCTCGGCTGCCGGTCGCGCGAAACGACGGTTCGTCGCCGACCTGCGTTCCGATCCGTATCTCGTGGCAATCCTCGCCGTCACGGTTCTGCTGGCGGCGTTCTACGTCTGGCACGAGATCCCGAACTTCGCAACCTGGGACGAGCGCGACCGGATTCTCGACCCGCTGGTCGCGTACGGTCGAGTCATCGACCAGCCGAGTCTCGGGGCGCTCCGGGAAGGGGTCATCTGGGGTCGCGAACCGTTCGGCTCGACGTTTTACCTCTACGGACTGGCGCTGTTGCCGGTCGTGATCGCGGCCGCCGTCCTCGGGGACCTCGATGCGATCGCCGCGCTGGGACTGCCCGCGAACGGATCGCAGACCTTCGGCTTCTGGGAGGTCTGGCACACCACGCCCGAGTGGATCTGGACTGCGAGCCTGCTGATTGCCCGCCTGCTGAACGTCGTTTTCGCCGCCGGGGCTGTGTATCTGACCTATCGGATCGGAACGTACCTGCGCGATCGGACGACCGGGCGACTCGCCGGAGCCTTCCTCGCGGTCACCTGGGGCCTGATCACCCTCGCCCACGAGGGCGGCGAGGACATTCCCTCCGTGTTCGTCCTCCTGCTGGCGCTGTACCTGTTGATCCAGTACGTCGAGACGGGCGAGCGCCGACGCTTCTTCGAGGCCAGCGCCGTGGGCGCGGCCGCGATGACGCTCAAGCTGACGGTCGCGCCGATCGTGTTCACGATCGCGATCGCGCACCTGTTACGCATCTACCGCGAGGGCGACTCCTGGCGGCGACTGTTCGAGGATCAGGACCTGCTACTCGACGGGGCGGCCGTCGGCGCGGTCGTCATCCTGCTCGGGTTCCCGACGCTTCTTGTCGGCGGGTTCATCGAGTTTCTCTCCCGGATTATCGGACATCCCGCCTACCGTGTCGCCGTCGAGAAGGGACCAGCCGCGCCGATCTGGTGGTGGTTCCTCCGCGGATACTTCAACGCCTTCGGGTTGCCGCTGTTCCTCGCGAGCGTCGCCGGACTGGGCGGAGCGCTCCTCACCCTCCGAAAGCGAGTGACCGACGGATCGACGGTTCTGCTGGCGTATCTGGGCCTGTACACCCTCTTGCTCACGGGCTGGCACGACTTCCGCCCACACCACCTCCTGTCGACGCTCCCGCTGCTCGTGTTCTTCCTCGCGGACGGCCTCTCGCGACTGGACAAGTCCCGGCCCGCAGTCGCCCGGTCAGTCGTCGCTGTGCTGTTGGTCACGTCGGGTGCGTACGCCGCCGTCGGCACCGCGGGATACGCGTCGATGCCACGGGCGGACGCCGTCGACTGGATGGACGATAACGTCGAGCGCAACGCGACCATGGAGTTCTACACGCGCGGGTTCGAGGAATCCGCGACACCCCACTGGATCGACGCGCAGTATCCCTACGCCGGGGACGACCGCGAAACGCTCGACCCCTGTCCGGAGTACGTGCAACTGTCCTATCGGGACCTGTTGTACCTCAGTGACATTCCCGACAGCCACCGGACCTCCTACGTCCGGCACAACACCGAAGCACGAGCCGCACACGTCCGTGCGCTGCTCAACGGCAGCTACGGCTACGAGGTCGTCGCCGAGTTCGGGGAGCGACCGCCAGGATACGTCCCGGAGCGGCCAACACCCGGCTCGATAGCCGAGATCCTGTCGCTGGGGATCTACCCGCAGTCCGATCAGTACGCCGACGAACAGGAACTGCGGGCCAACCAGTACGTGGCGATCCTCGAGTACAACGGGAGCTGCGAGCAGCCGCTACCGCGGCCGGAGTGATAGAGAGGTCAGCCGACTTCCGGTGACGGGCAAGCGGATATCAGCAGTATCCACCGCCCAGCACAGGCTTTTGTCGATCGCGGTAGTGTAAATTCTCAATGGATCCGGTCGAGTTGTTCAACGAGATGCCGTTCACGCAACTGCTCGGAATCGAGCTGACGGCAGCCGAGGACGGACACGCGGAGGGGCGACTACACGTCACAGACGACCACACGACGAACCCGGAGACGGGCGTCGTCCACGGCGGTGCGACCTTTGCACTCGCTGACAGCGTCGGAGACGCGGCGGTGGTCTCGCTGACCGGCGAACTCGTCCCGACGATCGACATGCGGATCGACTACCTCGCGCCGGCGACGACCGACGTCTACGCCGTGGCAGACGTACTCCGACACGGCGGATCGCTAGCGGTCGCGGAAGTCGAACTGTTCGACGACAGCGAGACGCACCTCGCGACCGCACACGGTGTGTACAAGACAGATGGGGCGAGCGAGTCGGGTGTCTGGAACGGTGAGAGGAAGTAGCGCCGCCGGCCGGGGTGGCCTCATACTATCAACTATAGCTTCGGAAAGATATTCGGCACGACGGAACGGCGGATTCTTTCAAAATGGTACAGCCGAGAGTATCACTCCGTCGACCCGGACAGGTGATAGCCGACAGCCAGCACGAGTTGCAGGTCGTCGTGCTCGGAGAGATACGAGTCGAGGGCAGCCGGCGTCTCGAAGGCGTTGCCGTACTGGTCGTACAGTAACGTCTGCTCGTGCTCCCAGTCGATCGCGTTCCGGATCTGTTCGAGGATCTCACTGCCGAGTGGGGATTCGGCCGGGGTCGTGTTCGGGAGGTTCGCCCAGTCGGTGACCTTGCTGAGGTCGAACGCGTCGAAGTCCCGAACGAGATCGAAGGTATCCTTCGGCGTCGCGTTCTCCGGCAGCGGCGGTCGTCCGTCGCGATACTGGAGCGCGCCCGTCGCCAGCGCCTGCGCAACCTCGGGGTGATCCGCGGGGACGAGCACGGCAATGATATCGTCGAGATACGCCGTGACTCCGGCCGGGGCCGACGTGGTCGGTTCACCGATCTGCGGCGTCGGCTGGTCGTCCAACGGGGGCGTCGTTTCTGAGGTGGAGTCACCACGGCGATCTCGATCCATAGGCGTGAGTGACGGTTCGCAAACGGTTAAAAGTATATCCCCGAAGGGACGGCGGTGACGGGCCGTTTATCGGGCGGTGAAGCCGCTATCGACGGTCAGCGCCTCGCCGTTGGTGAACGACG
>JAOPKD010000028.1 GCA_025517565.1 Halapricum hydrolyticum | reverse complement strand
TCGCGTCGTACCTCAGCGAACATCCTGCAATTTGAATCGGCAACTACTGTTCAGGGCGGGGAGGATGTCAACTCCGTTCGGACGACCGGGGCGACGGTAGTTCTGTCCGCCAACCGTCGCTGCAACTCGAACAAATACCAGCGTTATAGGTCCACTATACCGTGAAAATACATATTTTCGATAAGAAACAAAGGGGGTGAAAACGTAGCACAGACCCTGTCCGCGTGCTATGCTCCCGACGAAGAGCCCACGTCATCGGCTGTCCGGCTGCACACGCGACGCGGTGCTCGTCGATTAGCTAATATCGAGCGCGGGGATTTGAACCACGCGAACACGGTCGCCTCGCGTTGCTCGGCGCTGCGTGTTCTCTCATTCAAATCCCACCTCTCATATTTGCGTCGCTCGCGGTTTGCGAACGACAACAAATATCGAGCGCGGGGATTTGAACTCGCCGACATCTGATCCACGGATCCGGTCTTTTGTCTGTGTCGCAAGCATCCGCGCCGAAGGCGCGGTTCACCGGACACGAGGCCGTCGGCCGAGTGTCCGGCAGTTTTTCCCCAAGTTTTTGCAAACGGGGTTCCCGCAGGCTCGCGTAGCAAGCCGAGGAAACCCCGTGCAGTAAAAAGTGGTAGTGGACCGGCGGGGATTTGAACCCCGGGCCTCTTCCTTGCGAAGGAAGCGATCTGCCACTGATCTACCGGCCCGCGTATGTCGTCCCACGAAGCGCAGGTGTTTGAATGATACGATTCCCCTGCGCGTGAGACCCGCGTTCTGAACGGTGCGGACACCGCTCGACTCCCGCAAGCGTGGCGGTCCCGTTAGTCCTCGAGGACGATCTCGATGGAGACGTCGTTGGGGACCTGGATGCGCATCAGCTGGCGGAGCGCACGCTCGTCGGCGTCGATGTCGATCAGCCGCTTGTGGACGCGCATCTCCCAGTGCTCCCAGGTTGCCGTCCCTTCACCGTCGGGTGACTTCCGGGCGGGCACTTCCAGCGTCTTGGTCGGCAGCGGGACGGGCCCGCTGAGCTTGACGCCGGTCTTGTTGGCGATCTCGCGGACGTCATCGCAGATGTCGTCCAGATCATCCGGGTTCGTGCCCGCGAGCCGAACGCGTGCTTGCTGCATTATTCGCGCTCTTGAACGCTCAGGACCTTCCCTGCCGCGATGGTCTGACCCATGTCACGGATGGCGAAGGACCCGAGCTCGGGAATCTCGCTGGACGGCTCGATGCTGAGCGGTTTCTGCGGTCGCACGGTCACGACTGCAGCGTCACCCGACTGGATGAAGTCGGGGTTCTCCTCGGCGACCTCGCCGGAGGAGGGGTCGATCTTCTTGTCGATGGACTCGACCGTACAGGCGACCTGTGCAGTGTGTGCGTGGAAGACCGGCGTGTAGCCGGCGGTGATCACGCTGGGGTGCTGCATGACGACGATCTGCGCCTGGAAGGTCTCGGCGACCGTCGGCGGGTCGTCGGCCGGTCCACAGACGTCGCCGCGGCGGATGTCGTCCTTGCCGATGCCGCGGACGTTGAACCCGACGTTGTCGCCGGGGCCCGCGTGGTCGACTTCCTCGTGGTGCATCTCGATGGTCTTGACCTCGCCACCGACGTCAGACGGCTGGAAGCTGACGTTGTCGCCCGGGTTCATCGTCCCGGTCTCGATCCGTCCGACGGGGACGGTCCCGATACCGGAGATCGTGTAGACGTCCTGGATCGGCAGTCGCAGCGGCGCGTCCGTCGGCGGCTGGGGCTCCGGCAGGTTGTTGAGCGCTTCCAGGAGGGTCTCGCCGTCGTACCAGGGCGTGTTCTCCGACTCCTCGGAGACGTTGTCGCCCTCGAACGCAGAGGTCGGAATGAAGCTCGCGTCTTCGGTGTCGAACGACACCTGGTTGAGGAGCTGCTTGACCTCTTCGACGACCTGCTTGTAGTCGGACTCGCTGTAGTCGACGAGGTCCATCTTGTTGACGGCGACGATCAGCTCGTCGATACCCAGTGTCTTCGAGAGGAAGACGTGCTCCTGGGTCTGGGGCTGAACGCCGTCGTCGGCGGCGACGACCAGGACCGCGTTGTCGGCCTGGCTCGCGCCGGTGATCATGTTCTTCACGAAGTCGCGGTGACCAGGACAGTCGACGATGGTGAAGTAGTACTCGTCGGTGTCGAACTCCTGGTGGGCAATGTCGATGGTGACACCGCGCTCTCGCTCCTCGGCGAGGTTGTCCATCACGTAGGCGAACTCGAATCCGCCCTTGCCCTTCTCTTCGGCTTCTTCGCGGTACTGTTCGATGACGTGCTCGGGTACGGATCCTGTCTCGAACAGGAGCCGTCCGACCATTGTACTCTTCCCGTGGTCAACGTGGCCGATGATGGCCAGGTTCTGGTGCGGTTTGTCCTCACTCATTGGTATCTCACGCGCAGAGGCGCTGTATCGGAATCTTTCGTCAGAAGCAATTAAAACCGTTTCGATACGCTACAGGCACCGTCCCGTCGCCGTCTTGCGTTTTGGGAACTGCTGTCACGGAACGGCTCGGGTAAGTCGGTTGATATCGGAGAGCACAGCCGTCGCGGTTTCGGGACCACCCGCGCCGCGTCCCGAGAGGTTCAACCGCCCCGCGTTCTCGGTCTCCAGCTGGACGATGTTTCGGGTGCCACTCGGCGCGAGATCGGCCTGCTCGGGAACCAGCCGCGGCCCTACGCGGATCTCTCCGCCCGCGACCTCGCCGATCAGCCGGATCGTCCGGCCGTCCCCGCGGGCGAGTTCGAGCGCGCTCGGCGGGATCGCCTCGATCCCCTCGACGGTCGCGTCCTCGAGGGTGTACTCCCGGCCGTCAGACAGGACGTTCGCCAGGATGACGCATTTCAGTGCCGCGTCCGTCCCCTCCACGTCGAAGGACGGATCTGCCTCCGCGACGCCCAGATCCTGTGCTTCCGCGAGCACGTGCTCGTAATCGAGTCCCTCCGCAGCCATCCGCGAGAGGATGAAGTTCGCGGTCCCGTTGAGCACGCCGCGCGCGGCGGTGATCGTCTCCGGCCCGTAGTCCTCGATCGTCGACAGTACCGGGATCGCACCCCCGACCGTCGCCTCGAACCGGACCTCGCCCGCGCTGTCCTCGGCCAGGGCCATCACCTCGCCGTACCGTTCCGCGACTGGCCCTTTGTTCGCCAGCACGACGTGACGGTCGCGCTGGAGCGCCCGCTGGAGGTGGCCGAACCCGGGCTGGGCGTCGCCGAGCGTCGTCGGCGTCGCCTCCACGAGCACGTCGTAGTCGGTCTCGAGGGCGTCTCCCGGATCTGCCGTCCCGACAGCCCCCTCGCTGTCCTTGCGTTCGAGGACGGCGTCGACGTCGAGGCCGTCGGGGTCGATCGCGGCCGAGCTCGAATCGGCTACTGCGGTCACCCTGTGCCCGTAGTCGCCGGCCAGTTGTGCGACTGAACTGCCGACGGCGCCTGCACCTGCGATCGCCAGACGCATCAGACGCCACCTCCGGTCGCCAGCGGCTCGATGACGCGCAAGTCCTTCTCGTCGGCGACTGTCCGCACCGCCTGTAGCGTCTCTCCGACCGCCCCCTGGTCGGTCTTCAGCCGGAGTCGGGCACTCGATTCGTCGTCGGTTCCCTCGGGTGCGGACAGCGAGAGGTCCGCGACACGACTGTTCGTTTCCGTCCGCAATCGCGAGAGCGTGTCCGAGAGGTCGGTGTCGACGAGATGCCCGACCAGCACGATCGTCAGCTCCTCGCTGTAGCGTTCCTGGCCGGCCTGGACGACGTTGACGCCGGCGTCGCGTAGCGCTTCGACGATCGTCTCGAATCGCTCCGGCGTCGCCTCCAGATCGACCTCGACTGGAATGTGTCCGCGCGGCGTGACGTTGCCCCGCTCGTGGAAGATCGACAGCAGGTTCCCGCCGTTGTCGGCGATCGGTTCCAGCGCTCGGAGTAGTTCCCCTGGTTCGTCGACCAGCTCCAGTCGCACCGTGTACGCCTGGGTTCGCGTCTCGCTCATCGGACGCTCACCCCGCTCTCGATCGGGTTCATGCTACCTGGCGTACGCCGGACGCCGTCAAGAAAGTTCGGACGAGAAACCGACGGCGGTCGCCACAAACCAGACGTACCGTCTTCGTTCGACGCTCCGTTCTGAAATAGCATACACCTATCACCTTAGACATCCAATATGTAGACATGGACATCAGGTCTCGAACTCGTAGCGCTGCGCTCGCCCGCGGGGCAGCCGCCGGCGCTCTCGGTTTCTTTACTGGCTACCTGCTCACGTGGATCTTCGCCGGCGCGAAGATCGCGGATCTCATGATCGGCGGGGTCTTCGGCGGCGGCGTGCCGGACTGGCGGGCGGTTCTGTGGGTATTTTACGACAGTCACTTCGTCGGCACGCGGACACCCGAGGTATTCGGCCCGGGCGGTGATCGCTGGGCTGGCGGCGACCTCATCGACACCGTCGAACTGCTCGGCGTCGAGTATCTCTATCTCGTGCCCGTCGTCGTCCTTCTGATCGGGGGCGTGACGATGGCACGTTTCGCCGGCGCGAGGACGGCCAGGGACGGAGCGATGGCTGGCGTCACTCTCGCGCTCGGGTATTTCCTGCTCGTGCTCCTCGGGCTGTTCGTCGCCACCCAGGGCGGCGTGGCGCCCAGTCCGCTCCGTGCGCTCGTCATCGCGGGTGTCGTCTACCCGATCGCGTTCGGTGCGATCGGCGGTGCCGTCACCGGTTTCTACTTTGATTCAGCGAGAGAATCCCGTCACACACCACAGACGTGAACGGCGTTCCGGTCACGCCGTCAGCGTGCAGTCGCGATTGTGAGGCTACTTCTCGGTTGGAGAACTCGCGGCTCGTAGTAGCGTGACGGCTGTCAGAGCGGAGGGAGCCTGCCGACGTCCGCCAGCATCGCCGTCGCGGTTTCGGGGCCGCCAGCACCGCGACCCGAGAGGTTCAGTCGCCCCGCGTTCTCGGTCTCCAGCTGGACGATGTTGGTCGTCCCGGTGACCGCGAGTTCGCTGTGTTCGGGGACCAGCCGCGGTCCCACGCGGATCTCCCCGCCTGCAACCTCACCGATCAGCCGGATCGTCCGGCCGTCTTCCTGAGCCAGTTCCAGGGCGCTCTCGGGGATGTCCTTGATCCCCTCGACGGCCGCGTCCTCGAGGGTGTACTCCCGGTCGCCCTCCGCGAGGACGTTCGCCAGGATGACGCACTTCAGGGCCGCGTCGGTCCCCTCCACGTCGAAGGAGGGATCGGTCTCGGCGACGCCCAGATCTTGCGCCTCCGCGAGCACGTGTTCGTAGCCTAGCCCGGCGCTGGCCATCCGTGAGAGGATAAAGTTCGCGGTCCCGTTGAGTACGCCGCGCGCGGCGGTGATCGTCTCCGGGCCGTAGTCCTCGATCGTTGACAGCACCGGGATCGCACCTCCGACCGTCGCCTCGAACCGGACCTCGCCCGCGCTCTGTTCGGCCAGATCCATCACCTCGCCGTAGCGTTCGGCCATCGGCCCCTTGTTCGCCAGCACGACGTGCCGATCGAGCTGGAGCGCTCGCTCGAGGTGGCCGAATCCGGGCTGGGCGTCGCCGAGCGTGACCGGCGTCGCCTCCACGAGCACGTCGTAGTCGGCCTCGAGTGCGTCCTCGGGATCGTCCTCACCGAGGTGGCGCTCGCCCTCGTGCTGGCGTTCGAGCGCGGCTTCGACGTCGATCCCGCCGGAATCGATCGTCGCGGCCTCGACGTTCGCCATCGCGGTGACCGTGTGACCGTAGTCGCCGGCCAGTTGCGCGACGGAACTCCCGACGGTGCCGGTCCCGACGATCGCAAGCCGCATCAGACACCACCTCCGGCCGCAAGCGGCTCGATCACGCGCAGGTCTTTCTCGTCGGCGACCGTTCGCACGGCGTCCAGCGTCTCCTCGACTGCGCCCCGGTCGGTCTTCAGCCGGAGTCGGGCACTGGACTCGCCTTCTGTGCCTTCTGGCGCGGACAGCGACACGTCCGAAACGGCCCCGTTTTCGGCCCGCAATCGCGAGAGCGTGTCCGAGAGGTCGGTGTCGACGAGGTGGCCCACGAGGACGACCGTCAGCTCCTCGCTGTAGCGTTCCTGGCCGGCCTGGACGACGTTGACGCCGGCGTCGTGCAGCGCTTCGACGATCGTCTCGAATCGCTCCGGCGTCGCCTCCAGATCGACCTCGACTGGAATGTGTCCGCGCGGCGTGACGTTGCCCCGCTCGTGGAAGATCGACAGCAGGTTCCCGCCGTTGTCGGCGATCGGCTCCAGCGTCCGGAGCAGTTCGCCGGGCTCGTCGACCAGTTCCAGTCGCACCGTGTAGGACTGCGTCCGCGTCTCGCTCATCGGACGCTCACCCCGGAATCGGAAGCGTTCATGTTTGTTTCGTCTGGTAGCGGCGGTTGTAAGTCAATTTCGTATCCGCGGCGTCGCGAGGGCTGACCTAGCCGATATACTGAAACAGCGTCCCGAGAAGCAACCCGGCCCACAGCAGGACCGCGCCAGCGAGCAACCGGTTTCGGTGGCGGTCACGCGTCGCGCGATGGACGGTTCCGCCGGCAATCAGACCCAGCGCCAGGACGACGCCGACCCGCTGGAGGACGATCTCGATCGGCAGGACCTCGACGCCGAGATAGCCATAATCCAGCAGGAACGCGACCGCGAGGCCGCTGGCTCCCGTGACAGCGGCGTCCATCCGTCGCGTCATCTTTCGGGCAAACGCGTAGGTCACGATCGGGATGCCGACGGCGATGAACGGGTACAGAAGCGCCGCGATCGCGTGCATCGAGAGGGCGGGCACGTACCACTCGAGCAGGATGCCGGCCGCACGAACGCCCAGCACGAGCGCGACGATACTCCCGAACAGCATGCCGTGCCGGACAGTTACCCTGTCGACGATCGCCCGGACCCGCGCCCGGTCGACCGACGTGAGTCGCCGCCCCCAGATCTCCCGGGCGGAGACGAGCCCGAACCCGAATGCGGGCAGGGCGACGAACAGCTCGACGATCGTGGCCCAACCGTCGGCGTCCGAGGGGTCGTCGTTGTCGAAATGCGCCCGCCAGATGCGCTCGACGGGCGGCTCGTTCAGGAACTCGCGTTCGACCTGTCGCTGGCCCTCTTCGACGCCGTCGACGGAGTGGCGGAGCGTGAACCAGTCGAAGTGCTCGGTGTGGACCTGCATGGCGACCCACGGCTCCTCGTCGGGAACCGGCGACTCGTAGAGCCGGATGTGCGTCCGGTGGCCGTAGTAGTCGCCGTTGTGGAGCTGGTCGGTCTCGCGGATCCACTCGCCCGTCTCGCCGCCGTGAACGTACGCGTAGCGGGCCGTGCCGGTCGTCTCACCCCACTCGATGGCCGTCCCGGTGAGATTGACGTCTTCGGGTACCGAATCGGTCGGCTCGACGTGTCGCTGGCGGTCGTCGGTCCGGTTCCAGGTCCGCTCGTCGCTCGCGCGCAACGCTCCGACGACGGTGTCGGCGTCGCCGCGGACGACGACGTTGATCGGGCTGCGCTTTCTGAACTCCTGGCTCGGGCTCAGATACGTCCAGACGCCGCTGTCGTCGCCTTCGAAACGGAACAGATCTCGCTCTCCGTCGTCGGCCGTCTCCGCCGGGAGCGTCTGCACTGTCGGCGTCGTGAACACGACGAGCACGCCACCGAAGACGACCGCCAGCGCGAACACGGTCGCCGCGATCGTGTACCTGCGACGCATTGACACGATATCGAGACCCCAAGAGCATGACTCTGACGGCTAGAGGAATCGGACGTCCCGAGAGCCAACCTACAAGGCCGCCGCGCCCCTGTGGACGCCAAGGCGATGTCGTCCGAATCGAACGGTCCGACGCCGACGAGCTCGACGCCCGCGGATTCAGTGAGCGGGGCGCAGGCGAGGGCGAGCGGCTCGCGTACCGGCTCGACTGATGGCGGCTCGCGTATCAACTCGGCCGATCCGCACGCCGGATCGTCCGGCTCGCACGCCAGCTCGACCCACCCTCACGCCGAAGCGGCCGGACTGCGCGTTCGCGCTCGGGCGCTGTGGCGGTTGCTGGTCGTCGTCGGGACGTTCCTGCCGCTCGCGGTCGGCTGGTGGCGCGACCGGCGGCGCTACCTGCTTTTCGGCGGCCGACGCGATGTTACCGACGAAACGCGCCGCGAGCGCGCCGAGTACCTGCTCTCGTCGTTCGTTTCGCTCGGGCCGACGTTCATCAAGCTCGGACAACTGCTCTCGACGCGCCCGGACGTGCTCCCGCGAGCGTATGTGACGGTCCTCTCGCGACTGCAGGACCGGGTTCCGCCAGATCCCTGGGACGACGTCGAACCGCTGCTGGACGAGGAGATCGGCGACGTCGAGTCGGTCTTCGAGTCGTTCGATCGCGAGCCGATCAGCGGCGCGAGTCTCGGGCAGGTCTACACCGCGCGCCTCGACGGCGAACGGGTCGCGGTGAAGGTCCTGCGGCCGGGGATCAGGCGACGGGTCGAGGCCGACATCCGGGTGCTGTCGGTGCTCGTCCCGGTTTTGGCCCGGCTCGCCCCGCAATCCCAGCAGTTCACGCTGGAGAACCTCGCCGATGAGTTCGCGGCGTCGATCCGCCGGGAGATGGATTACGAACTGGAGGCCCAGACGCTCGAACGGATCGCCGAGAACTTCGCCGACGACCCGAAGATCCGCCTGCCGACGGTCGCACACGAGCACTCGACCGATCGCGTGCTCGTCATGGAGTACGTCGACGGCGTCAAGATCACCGACCTCGAGGCGCTCGAACGCAGAGGGATCGACCGATCAGCGCTGGTCGAACGGCTGGAGAACGCCTACATTCGGATGATCGTCGAACACGGCCTCTTTCACGCCGATCCACATCCGGGCAATCTGGCCGTCAGGGACGACGGGACGATCGTCTTCTACGACTTCGGGATGGCGGGGCGGCTCGACGAGCGGACCCGCGAGCAGCTGTTCGAGTTCTACGTCGCCGTCGCCGAGGACGACGTCGACCGGATGATCGACGCGTTCATCGCGCTTGGTGCGCTCGATCCGGCCGCCGACCGACAGCTGATGGCACAGGGGTTCGAACTCGTGCTGGACAGCTTCCGCGGCGAGGACATCAGCCAGTACCAGGTGGCCGAGCTGTTCGAGCAGTTCCAGGGGACGATGCAGGAGCTGCCGATGCGCCTCCCGCAGAACCTCGCACTGGTCGTCCGCGTCTCGAGCGTCCTCGAGGGGGTCTGTCGGACGCTCGATCCCGACTTCGACTTCATCAGCGTCGTCAGGGAGTACGTCGCCGATCGGGCGACTGAGACCGCGACCGCGGATCGGGTCCGCGAGGAGGTGCGCTCGCGTGCGGTCGAGTTCGAACGGAGCGTGCGCCGCGTGCCCCGACAGCTCGAAGCCGCGCTTGACCGCCAGGAGCACGACGCCCTCCGCGTGTCGATGGACATCGAGTCCGAGGACAGTGTCTTCGGCCGCCTGGCTCGCCAGGTCGTGTTCGGAAGCGCGACCGCTGCCGCCGTCGTCGCCACTGCGGGGCTGTACGGCGTCGGCAACGGATCGTGGGCGGTCGTCGCCGCTGGCGCGGCGTTGCTGCTCGGCGTGCTCACGAAGCGCGCCTTCCGGACGTCGGGGCCGCGCCGGGACGTCCAGGCTGGCGCCGCGATGGCCCAGCGCAGCCTCCGGGGGCGACAGCGCAGCAAGGGCGAGCGAGGGCGAGAAGAGTGACACTGCCGGTCGAGCAGGACCCGGAACGCTACTGCTCCAGACTGGTCCCGCAGGCCGGACACTCCGGGCCCGAGTCGCCTTCGACCGGCTCGACCGAGAGCTGACACTGCTCGCACCACCGCAGGTCACTGGTGTCTTCGCCTGGCGTGTCGTGAGTCATGACGGTTCGTGCCGTTCGTCTACCGGCCGTGTTCCTCGTGGGCGCTGGCGAGGTGCCGGCCCGCGAGCGCGCCGAGCAGCGAGAGCTCGCCGGCGAGTCCCGCCGCGGCGATAACTTCCGCCAGCGCGTCGCCGTTCGTCCCGACGGGGTCGCCGCCGCCGGCGAGGCCGAGGACATCGAGCGCCTCGGACTGGGTCGGCAGGCCGGTCCCGCCGCCGACGGTCCCGACCGGCAGCGAGGAGAAGGTCACGGAGGCGTAGAGACCGTCTTCGCGAGCTTCGACGCTCGTGATCGCGTTCGATCCGTCGACGACGTGCGCCTCGTCCTGGCCGAGCGCGAGGAAGGCCGCCCCGACGATATTGGCGACGTGGGCGTTGAACCCCAGGCTGGCGGCCTTGGCGCTGCCGACCAGGTTCTTGCGGGTGTTGACCTCGGCGATGGCCTCGGCGGTCGTCCCGAAGCGGTCCTCGACGACCTCGCTGGGCAGGAAGACGTCGGCCGCGACGGTGTACCCGCGTCCCTCGACGGCGTTGATCGCGGCGGGCTTCTTGTCGGTACAGAGGTTGCCCGAGACCGCGACGAGCGAGGCCGGCGTCTCCGCTTCGATCGTCTCGGCGACCGACCGGCTGGCGATGGTCACCATGTTCATCCCCATGGCGTCGCCGGTGTCGAAATCGAACCGGAGGAAGACGTTGTCGCCGACGACGTAGGGCGTGACGTCCTGGTACTTGATATGCGGGTCAGTCTCCTCGGCGACTTCCTCGATGAGATCCTCGTTGTCCTCGACCCACTCGACGACCTCGGCGGCCTCTTTGACGCCCGAGACCGAGAACACCGGCGCGCGGGTGATCCCGTACTTCAGGACCTCGGCGTTGGCGCCGCCGGCCTCGCGGATAGCCCCCATCCCGCGGTTGACGCTGGCGACGAGTGCGCCTTCCGTCGTCGCGAGCGGGACGTAGAAGTCGTCCTCGGCCGCCGACCCGTCGACGGGAAGCGGCCCGGCGACCCCCATCGGGATCTGGGCCGCGCCGATCATGTTCTCGATGTTTGGATCGGCGCGGTCGGCGGGGAACGAGTAGTCGCCGACCGTCTCCAGGTCGGCTCCGACTTCCTCGGCCAGCAGTTGCCGGCGAGCCGCGGCTGCCGTGTCGGCGTCGGCGTGGTCTTCGAGTTCGTACAGCCGGAGGTCGCCTTCCTTGACGCGCTCGGCGAGGTCTGCTGCGCTTGGCATGCCAACAGATGACGGTCCCGCGACCCTAAACGTTGCTTTCGGCGATGGGTCTTTCCGGGAGAACGCCGACGTTTCGCCATGGAACCACGAACCTACCTGCGACTGGAGGGCGTGACCGTCTTCGTCAGTGCACTCGCCGCGTTCTTCGTTCTTGATGGACCACTGTGGCTGCTCGTTGTCCTCGCGCTCGCTCCCGACCTGGCGATGGTCGGCTACCTGGCCGGTCCCGAGGTCGGGAGCCTCAGCTACAACACCGCTCATACGTACGTCTTACCGGCTGCACTCGGCGGGGCCGGCCTCTACGCGGACGTCACGACGGCGGTACTCGTCGCGCTGATCTGGGGCGCTCACATCGGCGCCGATCGCGCGGTCGGCTACGGGCTGATACTGTCGGCTGTAACATTTCGGCAGGATTTCGGCACCCCGGGTGCCGAAAATCTCCACGAACTTACAGCCGACAGTATGAAGTATTCGAGCGGGTTCAAAGATACCCACCTCTCGATCCAGCCCGCGCCACTGTCGGTACTTGTTGAGGAGGAGTGATACCGTCGACTGCGCAGACGCCGCGGAGCCTTCAAGTTCGTCACGCTCGACATCCCTAACATGACCGACGCTGCCGGCATCTACGCGCGTGAATCCAGCATCCTCGATCGCCACGTCCAGACCGGCGTCGCGGGCGAGCGCGTTCTCGCGGTCTCGTTTCCCGACGAGCCGGACGAGCAAGCCGGGAGCGACCATCCGTTGCTCGATCGGATCGAGAGCTACCTCGAGGGCGAGCGTGACGACTTCGCGGACGTCACGGTCGCGTTGACTGTGCCGACCGACCGGCGATCGGTGCTCGAGGCACTCCGGGACGTCCCCTACGGCGAGGACGTGAGCGTCGAGCAACTGACGCGGATGACGCCGGGGCTCGATCCCGAGGAGGCGAGCGACCGGGAGACGGTTCGCATGGCCCTCAGGGAGAACCCCGCGCCGCTGTTACTCCCCGATCACCGGGTCCGTGACGGGCCGTCGGCTGCCCCGAGCGACGTCGTCGATCAGCTCCGCCGGATCGAAGGGCTGTAAGATGGGCCGCCGGGGTTCGTGATACTGCCGGCTGTACCATTTCGAAATAATTCGCCACCCCGGGGTGGCGAATATCTGTACGAACGTACAGCCGGCAGTATGAGTCACGCGAGTCCCTCGTGAACGACAAGCTCCAGCGCATTGATCAGGTAGTGAGCGACGACGACCGTCAACAGACTCCCAGAGAGGACGAACGCGCTCGCGAGGACAGTTCCGAGCACGCCGGTCACGGCGATCCCCGCCCGGCCCTGTGCGCCGTGACCCAGTCCGAAGGCGACCGAGGAGCCGACGACCAGTAGCCACGGCGAGACGCCGAAGCCGGCCGCGACGACGCCGATCGCCGCCGCCCGAAAGAGCAGTTCCTCGACGGCGGCGACCGCCGGCAGCGCGACGCCGAGCAACACGACCCAGCCGCCGAGCGATTCGGGTGCGAGCATCGATCTGAGGCGCTCGTCGTACTCGATGCCCGCCACGTCGAGTGCGCGGGAACTGGTCTCGCTGGCCGCCCAGAGGCCGGCCCCGAGCACGAGCCCCCACAGGAGGGCCTGGCCGCTCACGGCCGCGGTATCGAGCCCGAATGCCCGCGGCGGAATCGAAAAGGCGACTGCTCCGCCGACCACCACGACGGCGAACAGTCCCTGCGTGACCGCGACGTTGGCCAGTAGCGACGCCGTCGATAGCTCGGCCAGTTGTGGATGCGGAATCTGTGTGCGGATCGACGGTCGCGATTCGACGCTCGGATCGACACCGACCGGCATGAACCGCCAGCCGATCGTCGGCGGGTCATGAACCGCTCCGGCGGAAAGCCAGGCGAGAACGAGAAACGCCGTCAAAACGAGTCCAGTGAGCCCGACGAAGGCGGCCCACTGGGGTTCAGCCATCTACTGGGGGCTGGGCGAGCCGCGGCCGACCTGGCGATCCAGCGCCTGCCCGGTAATCGACCGCAGGCGATCGACCAGCGAGTCCTTCTCGGGTTCGCCCGCCAGCGCGACCTCCAGGACTTCAGAGAGGTGCTGGACGGGAATGATCTCGATCTGGTCTTTGTACTCGTCTTCGATCATCACGTCCTGCTCGTTGGCCGCGGGGATGATGACCCGGCTGATGCCGGATTTGGCCGCGGCCTCGATCTTGTGGGTGACGCCGCCGACCGGCAGCACGTCCCCGCGCACGGAGAGCGATCCGGTCATGGCCACGTCCTGCTCGATGGGGATGTCCTCCAGCGCGGAGATGACGGCCGTCGCCACGGTGACGGAGGCCGAGTCCCCTTCGACGCCCTCGTAGGACTGGACGAACTGGATGTGGATGTCCTTCTCGGAGATGTCCTCGTCGCTGAACTTCTTGATGATCGCCGAGACGTTCTGGACGGCCTCCTCGGCGATCTCCTGGAGCTTCCCGGTCGCGATCACCTGGCCGGGCCCCTGGCTGGGCGTCACTTCGGCCATGACGGGCATGACGATTCCGCTGTCTTCGCCCATGACGGCCAGCCCGTTGACGCGACCGACCACGTCGCCCGTGTTGACTGTCAGCTCGTAGTCCTTGCGCCGTTCGATGTAGTTGTCAGCCAGCTGCTGTTCGATCGAACGGGAGCGTCGTTTCGCCTGCAGGACGTCCTCGCGCTCGGTGAAGTCCTTGTCCTCGGCGCGGGCGATGTCGCCCGCCACGCGGACCAGGCCACCGAGGTCACGCAGCTTGAGGGTGAGATGGCCCTTCCGGCCGGCGCGCCTGCGGGCCTCCAGGATGATCTCCTCGACGGCCTCTTCGGTGAAGTGGGGCAGACGGCCGTCCTTCTCGACTTCCTGGGCGACGAAGCGGGCGTACTTGCGGCGCATCTCCGCTTCGTCCTCGATGGTGTCGTCCATGTACACCTCGTACCCGTAGCCTTTGATCCGCGAGCGCAGGGCGGGGTGCATGTTCTCCATCGCGTCGAGGTTGCCTGCCGCGACCATGATGAAGTCCGTCGGAACGGGCTCTGTCTGGACCATCGCTCCCGAGGAGCGTTCGGACTGGCCCGTGATCGAGAACTCGCCCTCCTGGATCGCGGTCATCAGCTTCTGCTGGGACCGGATGTCGAGGGTGTTGATCTCGTCGACGAAGAGGACGCCCTTGTTGGCCTTGTGGATCGCGCCGGCCTCGACGCGGTCGTGGCTGGGCGTCTCCATGCCACCTGACTGGAAGGGGTCGTGACGGACGTCACCCAGCAGTGCCCCGGCGTGGGCACCGGTCGCGTCCTCGAAGGGCGCGATCTGCTGGTTGGCGTTGTTGACCAGCAGGTTGGGGATCATCGCGTCGGACCCGCGGTTCATGTACCGGAAGACGAGGAAGACGATCCCGGCCGCGAGAATGCCCAGCAGGATACTCCGGGCGAAGAACAGCGCGTAGCCGATGATCGCGATGATGATGATCCACATCAGGAACGACCGCATCTGGTTTCGCTTGCGGGCTTCCTCCTTGTGGGCATCGACGATCTGTTCGCCCTTGCCCGCCGGCACCGTCCGAACCTTCGGCTCGTTGCCGTCGTCGGGGTTGTGATAGACCAGCACGTCCTGCAGGTCTTCCTTGGGCAGGAGCTGGCTCATCGCCTTTGCGAGCATCGACTTGCCCGTCCCGGGCGAGCCGATCATCATCACGTGGCGACGCTGCTTTGCCGCCTTCTTCACGATGTCTCGGGCGTGATCCTGGCCGATGACCTGATCGACCAGTCGATCTGGCACCTCAATCTCCTCTGTCGTCTCGATATCGATGCCACCGAGCAGATCGTCCTCGTCATCTTCGACCGTCGCCTCGTCGCCTTCGATAGAAACATCACTACCGAGATCAGCCTCTCCGTCGCCGTCGGTGCCTGTCTCGGCCGCGACGTCGACATTCGAGTCATCAGCGTCGGCTCCGGCCGCGTCCGTGGCCGTCTCCTCGGCTGTTAGTTCGACCTCGTCGGCGGTCGATTCGACTGTCTCGTCGTCGCCCGCCCGAGGGGACGACGCCTCGGTCTCGTCGTCGACGGCCCGTTCCGACTCGCTGTCGGCCGACGTCGTGCCGTCTTCGTCGGGGGCGCCGTCAGTGTCTGTATGTTCGCTCATTCTATTCGTTGCTGTCATCGATAGTCAGGGTCTGTCGACTGATATACTTTCTCCCCTCGGACAGACGCGCCGTCTCCGACATTATCCAGCGAGAGGGCTTAGATAGACAATATTCTCGACTGATGGCGCTCAACGAAAGGATTCGAGAAACTGCCCGGCTGACTCGCGGGCTTTATAAAATGCGCCGCCGAGGTATCCACCAGAGTCATGACTCGCGGGTTCTATATCGGCCGCTTTCAGCCGTACCACAACGGCCACCACACGATGATCGAGCACATCACCAGCGAGGTCGACGAACTCGTTCTCGGGATCGGGAGCGCGGACGTCTCGCACACGGTTCGCAACCCGTTCACTGCGGGCGAGCGGATCATGATGCTCACCAAGGCCGTCAGGGAGTTCGAGCGCGAGAACGACCTGGTAACCTACGTCGTCCCGATCGAAGACATCGACCGCAACGCCGTCTGGGCCGGCCACGTCGAGAGCATGTGTCCGGACTTCGACGTCGTCTACTCGAACAACCCGCTGGTGATCCGTCTGTTCGAGGAAGACGGGATCGAGGTCCGCCAGTCACAGATGTTCAACCGCGAACGGCTGGAGGGGACTGACATCCGCGAGAGCATGATCGACGGCGACCCGTGGCGAGACCGCGTGCCAGACCCCGTCGTCGACGTCGTCGAGGAGATCAACGGCATCCAGCGGTTGCGAACGATCGCCCAGGATGACGTCGTCGACCGGTGGGAGGCCGACGAGAACAGTCTGTAGGTGTCGTGCGTCGAACTGCGTCAACGAGTGCGACGACGATCCCACTGAAGTGCCACGACGACGCCACTGAAGTGGCACCCGCGCGTACAGCCGAATATGATCACGCTCAGCTCCGACTTTGGCTCGCCGTATCCGGCGGCGATGAGGGGCGTCATCCTCCAGGCGAGCGACGCCCGCATCGTCGATGTCTCACACGAGTTCCCGCGCCAGGACGTCGACGCCGCGGCGTTCTGGCTTCGGGAGATCCTGCCGTACTTCCCGCCGGCAGTCCACTGCGTCGTCGTCGACCCGGGCGTCGGCACCGAGCGGGCGGCGATCGTGATCCGCGCCGGCGAGCACGCGCTGGTCGGGCCGGACAACGGTGTCCTCCTGCCGGCCGCCCGCGAGCTCGACGACGCGTTCGAGGTCTTCGAGATCGACTACGAGAACCCCGAGAGCATCACTTTCCACGGACGGGACGTGTTCGCGCCTGCCGCCGCGACCGTCCACGAAGCCGGGATCGATGACTTCGAGCGCGACGACCAGTTTCTGCTGACCGAGACGTTCGTAGATCTCTCTTTCCCCGAGCCCACCGAACGCGAGGACGGCGTCACCGGCGAGGTGCTCGTCGTCGACGACTTTGGCAATGCCATCACCAACATCCCCGGTGCGTACCTGGAGGGGCATTTCGGCTCGGACGTGACCGTCAACGGTGTCTGGGCACCGGCCCGGCGAACCTACGGCGAGGTCGGCGAAGACAGTCGCGTGGTGACTGTCGGGAGTCACGGCAACGTCGAACTCGCGGTCAATCAGGACCGGGGCGACGAACGGTTCTCCGTCCATCCGGGGTCGCGGGTTCGGTTGCGGTGGACGTGACAGGAGTCCTCGCGATCGCACCGCTGTAATGCGGATGGATACTGCCTGGTCCCGCGTCCGGCTCGCTCACCCAAGAGTCGTGCCCCACGCGGCGGGCGTCCCAATGGCGTCGATGCAACACCCCGGAGACGACGCGTTCGGTGTCGCCGAACGATCCTGGTCCGATTCCTGCGCACGCCAATCTCGTCTTTTGCCGCTGGCTGGCCGGATCAGAGCGCGAACGCGACAGCAGTGGTTCTCACCCGCTGAGAGAAATGTCATTCAGATACATAATAGCGCTGCGTCTGTTTTGGGATGAGTCACAGCAGAGTCCCGACCATCGCCGAGGCGGGCCGGGCAGCGCTCGGGCTTGTCTATGCCGGCGGCGCGCTCGTACATCTCCAGTTCTGGCTGACGAACCACGGGGTCTACGCGGAGATCACGCCCTTCATCAGGTTCGAGTGGTACGAGAGTGCGTGGATCGAGTTCGTCGTTCCGAACCTCGGCGTGCTCCTGCCGCTGCTCGCGGTGTTCGAGATCGCAGTCGCGCTCGCGCTCTTTTCGGGACGCTATGCCAGGTGGGGACTGTCGCTGGGGGCGGCGTTCAACATCGCGATCGCTCCCCTCGGCTTCTGGTGGCCTGCGAACGTTGCCCTGGCGGCTCTCCACCTCGCGTTACTCCGGTTCGAGTACGCCGACTCGACGACCGATGTCGTCAAGCGTCGGCTCGCGACCTGAGGCACAGTGCGATGACCGGCGTGCTCGGACGGGGGTCGCGATTGCTGGTGCGTCGCTCCTCGGACTCGGAGACGCCCCGCTCGCGTCGTTCGAGGACGCCAGGCGCGCCGCCGGGCGAATCCCGGACGCCGAACGCCGTGCGTACGAACACGACTGGCACCGTCTGTTCGGTCACGGCGCCGACGTCGAGGGGCCCTGGGTGTTTCTCAATCGTGAAATCGAGACCCCGCTATGACCGGAATATCGGCTCGCGAGTAACCGGTCTCTCATTCTCTCGATCCGAGAATTGCCGTACCGATTGACACTCTCGGAACGCGTCTAGAGACGCGGTGAATCTATATGGCAGACGCATTCTCCCGAAAAACTTCGACAGTGGCCCGCCTGAAGACGACGACCGACGTCCGTCAGCTCGCAGGCCTGTGCTTCCTCGTTCTCGCGGCGCAGTTCATGACCGTCATCATGCTCGCTGCAGCGATGGTTCCAGACTACGACTTCAACGCGGCGGCGATCAGTGACCTCGGGGTCTTCCCCGAGACGAGCTTGCTGTTCAACGCGTCGCTGTTCGTCGTGGGGGTACTCAACCTCCTCGGCGGCTACGCGTTCTACCGGCACCACGGGACGCGGTGGCTCTTCGCGACGTACGCGATCGCCGGCCTGGGCGCCGTCGGAACCGCGCTGTTCCCGCTGAACGTCAGCGACGTCCACGGGCTGTTCGCGCTCGTGGCGTTCCTGTTCTTCAACCTCCAGGCGATCGGAACGGCGACGCGCCTCGACGGCGCGATGCAGGCGCTTTCTATCGCCGCTGGCCTGCTCGGCCTCGCGTTCGTGGTCGTCATGGCCATCGGCGACGGGGGCAACACCGCCGTCTTCGGACCGATCGGCCACGGCGGCACCGAGCGCATGATCGTTTACCCGGTCATGCTCTGGATGGTCGCCTTCGGCGGCTACCTGCTCGGAACCCGTGACACGCCCGCGTGATACGGGCCCCCGACCGCCCCGCGGTCGATGCGGAACAGACGTAATAATCCGTATGAGTCTCGATTGCAGCGGCAGCCCCTGGCGGTCGCTCCGAGATCGCCGATCAGGATTCTTCTGGCCCACAGCTATTCTCCATGGTCGCACGACCTGGTCACTGAATCGAGAGGTGAGCAGGCGGAGCGAGAACTGTGCGTGGCGCTCATAAACCTGCGCAGAGAGACAGTCGACGAGTCGCGTCGCTCTGTGATGCCCTCGACCACGGAAGGGGAGACTAGCCAACCGTTCGGGCTACTCGAGTTCGACGGTTTCGCTGTGGACGATCTCTCTGGAGGAGCGACCGACGGCAACCTCGTACTCACCGGCGTCGACGACCCACCCGCTCTGATCAGCGTCGTAGTAGGCGAAGGCGCGTTCGTCAACGGAGAGCGACACTGTCTGCTGTTCGCCTGCTGCCAGTTCGAGACTCTCGAAAGCCGCGAGTTCCCGCGGTGGTCGTTCGACGTCCGGGTCTACAGCCCCGAGATACACCTGGACCACCTCGTAGCCGTCCCGATCACTGACGTTCTCGACTGTCACCTCGACGGTCGCTGTCGACTCGTCCAGAGAGACGGCGACGTCGCTATACTCGAAGTCGGCGTAGCTCAGGCCGTGCCCGAACGGGAACAGCGGGTCGGTCTCCACACGGTCGAAGTGTCGGTACCCCACGAAGATCCCCTCCTCGTAGGTCACGTCCCGGTCGATCCCCGGATACTGGCGCTGGGTGTTCGCCGGGTAATCCCGGGCACGTGAACCGAAGGTGACCGGGAGGCGACCGGACGGGTCGGCATCACCGAACAACACTGACGCCAGACTACGCCCGTCTTCCTGGCCTGGATACCACGCCTCGAGGACTGCCTCGACGTCATCGAGCCAGGGCATCTCGACCGGGCCGGCGGTCTTCAGCACGACGACTGTCTCCTCGGCCACGTCAGCGACCGCCGACACCAGTTCGTCCTGCCGGCCCGGGAGCGTCAGCGGTCGGTCGTAGTCCTCGGACGCGGCGTCCTGGACGACGACGACTGCCACGTCGGCGTCCTCGGCCGCCTCGACCGCCGCGTCCATGTCGACGTCCGGGGACTCTTCTTCGGAGCCGAAGTAGCTGTCAGCGATTGTCGACAGCGAGAGGTTCCAGACCGTGATATCCCGGTCGTCCATCTCTGCAAGCGGTGCCACGCCGGCTTCGAAAGTGAGAGACGCGTCCTCGCCAACCCGGTATCGGATACCGTCGAGGGGGCTAACCGTCGAGTCGGTTGCGACTTCGGAACTGCCACCACCACCGGTCTTGGCCTCGTCTGCATGGGGGCCGATCAACGCAATATCGTCGAGAGTAGCCGGATCGAGCGGGAGGGTATCGTCGTTGTGGAGCAAGACGGTCCCACGCTCGGCCACCCGCCGTGACAGTTCGTGATGTGCCGGCACGTTCGCCTCTCCGTCGGGCATATCGTCGTCGAGGACGCCGAAACGTTCCATCTGACCGAGGATACGGGCCACCTTTTCGTCGAGGATCGACTCGCCGAGCCGACCGTCCTCGATCGCTTCGCGGAGGGATTCGTCGAACTTTTCGGAACGGTAGACCCGACATTCGCTCGGTCTGAGACCGATCAGTGAGGTGATCAGTTTGGTCGCGTCGTCCGTCGAAAACCACGAGAATCGCGAGAAGGTATCGATCAGCCGATAAGCCGGGTTCATGTCTGGAGCCAGCTCGGGGAGCGTGACGCCCGGCATGTCCAGATCGAGCCCCGCACGGGCGGCGGACGGACCGTCGGTCGTCGCCCACCAGTCGCTGACGACGAATCCCTCGAACCCCCAGTCCTCTTTGAGGATGTCAGTGAGCAACTCCCGGTTCTCGGTCGCGTGGGTTCCGTTGACGCGGTTGTACGCAGCCATCAGCGAGGCCACGTCTGCCTCCTTGACGACCGCCTCGAACGCCCGGAGGTACAGTTCGTGTAGCGGTCGTTCGTCGACGATCGCGTTGTCCTCCATTCGCGCGTGTTCCTGGTTGTTCACCGCGAAGTGTTTGGCACAGGCGGCGACACCGCCGTCCTGAATGCCGTCGACGGTACCGACTGCGATCCGGCTGTTCAGATGCGGGTCCTCGGAGTAGTACTCGAAGGAGCGGCCACATTGCGGGACCCGGATCAGGTTGAACCCGGGTGCGAGCAGGACGTCCTGGTCGCGAGCTCGCGCCTCGGAAGCCATCGCCTCACCCACTTCGTGTGCTAGTGACGGGTCCCAGGCCGCCGCGAGTGATATCGATGCCGGGAATGCCGTCGAGGGAGATCCATCACCCGCACGGACGCCCAGCGGACCGTCGATCATCGAAAACGACGGAATACCGAGACGGTCGTTCGGGGGGACGTACCCTGTTGCCATGCCGTCGGGATCGACGTCACCGTGGACAAGGCTGATCTTCTCTTCGAGCGTGAGCCGAGAAAGGAGTTTCTCGACCCGGTCGCTGGTCAATACCGTCACAGATTCACCGGCCGAACTGTTTTCTGTCATAGTTGTGGTGTTTGGTGGTCCGTAGCCGCACGACGGAGTTGCACGAGCGGTGATCAGTCGTCCTGTCGCAACCTCCAGTTGCCGTGGCTCTGGTCGAAGATACCAGACGAGGATAATCAATCACATCGATAATTAACCCCGAATGTTCTTCCAGGATGGTCTTAACAGTTTCTGAATAGGACGCATTAGGTGGCCCTGTTCACATTCTGTCGTTCGTTCTTAACGAGCATGGAACTGATGGGTCGCGACCGCCGTGGCACTTTCAGCGGTCGGCTATAGATGGGCATTGCCGGGGAAGATACGCAGAATGCAGTGGTATGAGCTAGCTGTGCGGCAATTTTTCAGGTACTGAGACGGCCGATGAGAGTGCAGACGCTACGTCTCGAACAGTAGCTACACGGGCGAGATCGTGTCACTGGGGAACGAGCGCAGGAGGACACCGAGTGCGCAGACAAGCACGACAGATTCGACGACGTGGACCTGCGTGAGCGTCAGGTCGGTGAGCTGGTAGAGGAACCCCTCGACGAGGACCCCGACTGTGATGAAGCCAAATCCGACCGTAGCGTCACGGAGGTACCGTGCTCGCGTCGATACGCACGGAAGCTGATAGCGGTCGTGGTCACCCCCGGAAGTAGCAGCAGCGCTCGTACACCGATCAGCGTCAGGGACCAGACGCCGGTTATCGTTCTGTCTCTCCAACCGGTCGCTCCGGAAACTGCCCGTACAGCGAGTATAGCACTACGACCATCCCGAGGGCGACGAGGCTGGTCTGGATCGTCCCCGCGAGGAAGATAGAGAAGCCGACCACGTCGAAAAGGATCCCTTCGATGACCGATCCGACGCTGATAAACAGGAACCCGATCGCGACGTATCGCATCGGCTCACTCCCGTAGTGTCTGTATCCCTGGTACGCTTTGACCGCAATTATCAGTCCGAGGCCGACCGTGACGAGTTTCGCGATGACGAGTTCGATGTGCATGATTACTGCTCCCTGATGTCGTTCCAGATGCGGGAGAACCGCTGGGCTGCATCTTCGCGCACGTGGACGCTGACGTCGATGGCCCCGTCGTCGATATCGACGCTGAGGTGATCGACGTTCGCCTCGTAGACGCTGTGGTGGCTGCCGTCCGGCTCGATCTGGGTTCGTTCGACGAGGAGACCCTGATCGATCATGTCTTCGACGCGGCGATAGATCGTCGAAAGGGCAACGTCACACTCTTCGCTCAGCTCCTTGGCGGACATGGGTTCGCGGCTCGTGGCCGCCAGTATCTCTCGCACCCGTCGTTCGCCGAGGAGCGCCAGGAGGTCGTCCGAAGGCGCGTCGGTGGACACAGCTGTTCCTCGCACACGGACGTACGTGGCGGTGGTATTTAAACGACCGACAGCCTTGCGTCGGGCGCAAAACAGCTTCTCGTCCTATGTGTACGGGGAACCAACGTCTCTCTGAGAGGTGACCACCATGGAAACGAACCGACTCACGCGCCGACGAGTACTCCAGGGGAGCGGTAGTCTGACACTCCTCGGACTGGCGGGATGTGACGCGCCGACCGGGCAACCGACCGACGAACCGGCCGGCGGTGAGGGTCACAGCGACGATCACGCGGGCCACGGTGATAGCCCCCACGGCCACGAGCAGGTCGGCGAGCCGAAAGCGACTCGGGAAGTACTCGTCAACACGGCCCGGAACGGCGACAACACCGAGTACCACTTCGATCCGCACGTCACGTGGGTCGATGTCGGTGGGACCGTCACGTGGACGCTCGAGAGCGGTAGCCACACCGCGACGGCCTACCACCCGGGGAACGACCAGCCGCGGCTCGTTCCTGAGGGGACGGACGCCTGGGACAGCGAGATGCTCTCGGAAGAAGGCGAGACGTTCGAACACACCTTCGAGACGGAGGGCGTCTACCACTACTACTGTGAGCCACACGAAACCTTCGGGATGCTGGCCACTGTCATCGTCGGGGATCCCGATCTCGACGAGCAGACTGCTCTTCAGCGTGTTCCCGAAGAGAAGCCCGAGGAGGTCCGTGGCAAACTCGAAGAACTCAACGAGATATGCCATTCGATTCTCGATGGACCTCACGAAGAAGAGACGACCGAGCACGGCGACGAGGAACAAGAGCATCACGAGACGGAGACGGCCGAGCACGGCGACGAGGAAGAAAAACACCACAGCAGTCAGACGACGACCACGAGTTGAACAAGGAGCGTGACAGACAGGGTGTTCAAAACGCCGCGAAGACTTCACCTGACGTACTGTCAGGAAACGTCTGAACAGTGACCGCCTCTTGTTTCTGCCCGCCCATCCCGGGTGACCCAGCCGGCATACCTGGGAGTGCGATCCCGTCGACCGACGGTGATTCCTCAGTGAGCCGAGACACTACCAGTAGCAGTGTTGTTTCCTAGATCGAATCCAGTACCGACCCGAGTCCGAACAACAGCGTTTGGGCACCAGTGAGGTATCCCGATCTGTATGTCCAGTACACGATCAAGGGGATAGCGAACCCGGCCGTGATAGAGACACCGAGCACCGGTGTCTGCGTCATTCTGAAGCAGGTCGTCCGGGAATCGAGAGGTCGATGCCGCCCAGCCGGCGGGCGTTGATCGCGACGATGATCGTCGAGAGCGACATGAAGACGGCGCCGACGGCAGGTGAGAGCAGGATCCCGAGCGGTGCGAGCACGCCAGCTGCCAGCGGGAGGGCGAAGACGTTGTAGCCGCTCGCCCAGACGAGGTTCTCCTGCATCTTCCGGTAGCTGGCCGTCGAGAGTCTGATCAGTCGGACCACGTCCAGCGGGTTGTTCTCGACGAGGATGATATCGCCGGATTCGATCGCGACGTCGGTCCCGCTGCCGATGGCGATGCCGACGTCGGCCCGCGTCAGTGCGGGCGCGTCGTTGACGCCGTCGCCGACCATCGCGACCAGCTTCCCCTCCTGCTGGAGTTGTGTGACTTTGGTGTCTTTCTCCTCTGGGAGGACTTCCGCGAAGTACTGGTCGATCCCGAGGTCCTCGGCGACTGCTCGGGCGACGTCTTCGGAGTCGCCGGTCAACATTGCGACCTCGATGCCCATCTCGTGGAGTGTGTCGATCGTCTGGCGGCTCTCCTCGCGGATCATGTCTGCGAGCGCGAACGCCGCGACGACCTCAGACTCGTCCCGGACGAGGTAGACGACGGTCTGGGCGTTCGAACCGGCCTCCTCGGCGAAGTCGGTGATCTCCTCGGGTCGTTCAACGCCGAGTTTCTCGAGCAGGTTCGGCCCACCGAGGTGAATCGTCTCTCCCGAAACGGCGGCTTTCACGCCGAGGCCGCGGAGATTCTCGAAGTCCGAGACGCTGGCTCGCTGGACGTCACGTTCTTCGGCGGCCTCCCGGATCGCGCGGGCAATCATGTGTTCGGAGTCGCCTTCGACGCCGGCGGCCACTTCGAGTGCACGCTGCTCGTTCCAGTCGCCGGCCGTCTCCACGCTGACGACGCCCTGCTCGCCCCTGGTCAGCGTGCCCGTCTTGTCGAACATCACGGTGTCGAGGTTTCGGGCCTCTTCCATGGCGATCCGGTCGCGGACGAGCATCCCGTTCTTGGCGGCGGTCGAAGTATTGATGGCGACGACCAGCGGGACGGCCAGCCCGAGCGCGTGGGGACAGGCGATGACCAGCACCGTCACGACCCGTTCCAGGACGACGACCTCGAATCCTTTCAGGAGGACCCACGCGATGGCCGTGACCGCGGCGACGGCGAGCGCGACGTAAAACAGCCAGCCGGCGGCCCGATCGGCGAGCAACTGCGTTCGGGACTTGGACTGCTGGGCCTCCTCGATAAGGCGCATGATGCCCGCAAGCGCCGTCTCCTCGCCGGTTTTACTCACTTCGACGCGCAGGCTCCCATCCTGGTTGACCGTACCGGCGACGACCTCCGAACCGGGTTCCTTCTCGACGGGTCGGGACTCGCCCGTGATCATCGACTCGTCCACGCTCGACTCGCCGTCGACGACATCGCCGTCGGCCGGTACGCTCGCTCCCGGGCGGACGAGGACGACGTCGCCCTCGGCGAGTTCGGAAACGGGGACTTCCTCCGTATCACCGCTCTCGGTGACACGTTCCGCGGTGTCGGGCATGAGTTGCGCCAGTTGGTCGAGCGCGCCCGAGGCTTGCCGGACCGAGCGCATCTCCATCCAGTGACCCAGTAACATGATGTCGATCAGCGTCACGAGCTCCCAGAAGAACGGGGTCGTCCCTTCGAGGAACAGACTGGCGATGGAGTAGACGAACGCGACGGTAATCGCCAGCGAGATGAGCATCATCATCCCGGGCTCGCGATTGTTCAGTTCCGACCGGGCCATCGAGAGGAACGGCACGCCACCGTACGCGAAGACGATCACTGAGAGGACGGGTACAATCCAGACGCTCCCCGGGAACGTCGGTGCCGTGTAGCCGACGACCTCCTGAATGAATTCGCTGAAGAAGAGAACCGGGACCGAGAGGACGAGGGACACCCAGAACCGGCGACGGAACATCTGTTCGTGACCGGAGTGGTCCGCGTGGCCACCGTGTTCGTCGTGGCCTCTGTGGCTGCCGCGGTCGTGTGACCCGTGCTCGCCGTGTCCGTCTCCGTCGCCATCACCGGGTCGGCCGTGGCGGTCGTGTGCGTGCTCGCCTCCGTGACCGTGTGATTCTTGCTCGGAACCGTGCTCGTGATGCGTGTGCTCGGCTCCGGTGGCGGCCTCGGTCTCGGTCTGGAGCTGGCAGATACGACAGCACTCACACCGGCCGCTCGTCTGTGGCGGGGCACGCCGCCTCGGTTCTCGCGTCGTCGTCTCGCCGTGGTCCGGGTGGTCTTCCATAGATTGCCTCGTTGTCTTGCTCGCCGTATCCACCCACGGCCACTGACCGACCGGGGAAGAACTGCGAAGCGTTCTGTGTCTGTCTGTCTGTCGATCACACAGTTTCGACAGGCACTGTCAGGCCGTCGCCGTATAGCCAGCGTCTTCGACAGCCTGGGCCGGTGCCGGAACGTCGGCGTCGCCAGCGGCGCTCGCCTGCCCGGACTCGTGGTCGGCACTCGCGTCCGTCACGCCGCTGACGTCGCAGAGTGCTTCCTCGACGGTCTGCTCGCAGTGCCCGCAGGACATCCCCTCGACGGTGAGTGTCGTCGTCATACAACACTACCTACGCTCGCATATCTTATGCGAATTTCCCCTTCGATAACGGGAGATCCGGGAGCCGCGATCTTTCGAATTGAAAGCCGGCCAGTAAATCTTTCATCGGGGCGTCGTCGTATCCTCGTTTTCGCGGTCGCCGAGATCCCCGTATGCGCGTTCCCGATCTCAGGGAATCACCCACGGTGGAGTCGCGTCTCGCGGTAGTAGACGGAGACCGTGCAGGCGGCGACGAGTGCGAGATAGACGACACTCCACCCGAGTGACGCGGCCGTATCGACGCCGGAAGTGAGTCCGGTATCGACCATCACCCGGACGGGGTGGTAGCCGGGGAAGAGTTTCATCCACCAGTCGGGCGAAGATTGGACGAACAGCGGGTC
Organism: Halapricum hydrolyticum; assembly: GCA_025517565.1. Lineage (GTDB taxonomy): Archaea > Halobacteriota > Halobacteria > Halobacteriales > Haloarculaceae > Halapricum > Halapricum hydrolyticum. Next base: position 1,426 of record JAOPKD010000028.1, on the reverse strand, counting down.
CTGGAAGAGGCCGATGTCGAGCATCGGGAGGATCAGCATGAGCCACATCCCGGCCAACCGGTTGACCGCAGCCCCGACGAGCATCCCGACGAGGCCGTAGGTCATCGAGAGAACGAGCATCGCGGCCATGAACCACCAGAGGTGCTCCGGCCAGAAGTCCGCGAGCATGACGGCGACGGAGGCCGTCGTGACGACGACCGTCAGCGTGGCGAGAACGCCGAACCGGGCGGCGATCACTTGCCGTGCGTGGTAGCCGACGACCGCCAGCCGGCCGTCCGTCCCCCTGGCTTCTCGCATCAGGAACAGGCCGGCGAGTCCCGCGATGAGCGCGCTCGTGATCGGGGTCATGATGACGCCGTGGACGTCCGGCATCGCCCGCGGAACCGTCGCCACTTCGCCATCGACCAGCGTCCGGACCGGCATCCGGACATCCTGAGTCACTGCGAACGCGAGCGTGATGAACGCAAAGGGGAGGACGACCAGAAGCGCGAGGAGGACGTAGCTGCGGGTCTGCTCCCGGAGCCCGATCGAGAACGCGGTTGTGGTTCGGCTCACACCGACCACCCCCCTGCCGTCCGCATCGTCCGGCCGAAGATCACCGTCACAGCAACGAGCAACACGAGGACGTACCCGCCGACGAACAGGAGGTCACCCGTCGCGAACGTGCCGTCGAAGACTGCCGACTGGAGGAGTTGTTTGGGGTGATACAGCGGGAAGTACTGCACGAAGTCGGGGACGTCGGCTGCCAGCGGACTATCGCCGCTGAGGAAAGCGTCCATCATCGCCAGAAACACCACGACAAGCGACCCTTCGAACAGTCGCGGCATGACCGCGCCCACGAGCGCGCCGATAAATGCGTAGACGAGTCCAGCGAGCGCGAGGAATCCGAACGCGGCGACCGGCGCGTCCGGCTCGAGGGTCAGCCGGAGGATGCCGTAGTTCACGCCTGCGACGACGACCGTCACGGTCGTGAGCGTGGCCAGACGCGTCGCGAGCAACACGCGAGGTGGATAGCCCGTCCGGACGAGCCGCTGGTCTGCGTCCCGGGCGTCGATCATCTGGACTAGTCCCATGAGCCCAGCGATGATGGCGACGCCGAAGACCCCTCCCAGAAGCCGCCCCAGATCAATCGGGATCGCTTCGACTGTCGGCATCGACGGCAGTCCCGCCATCGCTTGCCCCCACCCTTCGATGACGACCAGGGGGAGCGCGATTGCCAGCACGACATTCAATGGCGTTCGGAGGAACGTCCGGACGTTCGACTGAACGCCCACGGCGAACCTACGCATCGGACATTCCCTCCCGGGACTGCTGGCCTTCGTTCTCGGCCCCTTCGTCGGTCACGTCGTAGACACTCCCGTCCCGAACTTCGTACTCAGCTTTGCACGTTGAAGTAGGAGCGTGACGTAGGCGGTAGCAAGGACAG
>JAOPKD010000027.1 GCA_025517565.1 Halapricum hydrolyticum | reverse complement strand
AATCGATCACCTGTTCGTTCATTCAACAGCTGACGCTAACGTGCAAAGCTGAGTGACAATTATACGCCGTACGTCCGAGAAAATCTTCATCTACGCCAGGTGCTCGGGTACGACATTGATGCACGCGATTCGAACCGCCCAGTGGAGGGCAAGCTCCTCAGCGTGTGTAGCGCGATCGAACTGCTTGCCCTCTGGCACGCCCGGGAAGATCACGTTTCAGAGGCACCCGCCGAGAAAATCCAGCATCGAAGTCTGTCGGAGGCTGCGTCCGACGGGATCTGTGACGAGCTGTCGGTCCGAAGCTCGGGTGAGCCGTGGGCGACGCTACACAGGTTCGGTCGAGCCGACCTGTCTGCCGAACCGGGGAAAGAGGGGAACGTGGACCCACCATCTTTTGGCCGCTGTGGACGTAGTACCGTGTTATGGGGACACACGATCTCGACGCGGCCGTCGAGCGGGTCGCGGAGGACATCGCTGCGATGGAGACCCGCGGGGCCGCGGCGATCGCCGACGCGGCCGCCGACGCGCTCCAACAGCAGGCCACGCAGAGCGACGCGGACACGCCCGAGGCGTTCCGTGCGGAGCTGCGGGCGGCGGCTCGGCAGTTGCTGGAGACGCGGCCGACGGCCGTCTCGTTGCCGAACGCGCTCCGGTACGTGCTCCAGCGGATGGACGGGGACAGCGTCGAGACACTCCGGCGGAATACCGTCGCGGGAGCCGACGAGTTCCGGGCGCGTCTCGACCGCGCGCAGACGGACCTCGGCCGCGTCGGGGCCAACCGCCTGCGCGACGGCGACCGGATCATGACCCATTGCCACTCGACGGACGTGCTGGCCTGCGTCGAGACCGCACGCGAGCAGGGCAAAGAGCTGTCGGCGATCGTCAAGGAGACGCGCCCCCGGAATCAGGGTCGCCTGACCGCCGAACGGCTGGTCGAACTGGGTGTCGACGTGACTCTCATCGTCGATTCGGCGGCCCGCCGGTATCTCAACGACGCCGACCACGTCCTCGTCGGAGCCGACGCCATCGCTGCCGACGGGAGCGTCGTCAACAAGATCGGCACCTCCGGGCTGGCAGTCAACGCCCGCGACCGCGGAACGCCGATCGTCGTGGCGGCACAGACGATCAAGCTCGATCCGGACACGATGACCGGCAACCTCGTCGAGATCGAGACCCGGGACGAATCGGAAGTGATCGACCCGGAGGCCCGGGACGCGATCGGTGACATCGACGTCGAAAACCCGGCGTTCGACGTGACGCCGCCCAGATACGTGGACGCGATCGTCACCGAACGAGGGCAGTTCCCGCCCGAGAGCATCGTGACGCTGATGCGCGAACTGTTCGGTGAGGGGATCACTGATCCGTGGGTCGAACCGGACGCCCGGCGCGAGACCGTGGTCGAGTCGGGGGAAGACAGACCGTGACCCGGATCCTCTGTGCCGGGCACGCCAACTGGGACGTGACGCTGCGGGTCGACCGCCTTCCCCAGCCGGACGACGAAGCGAGGATCGTCAGCCAGCACCAGTCAGGCGGCGGCAGTGCAGCGAACGCGGCGGCCGTACTCGCGCAATTGCACGCGGACGCGACACTACTCGGGAGCGTCGGCCCGGACGAACACGGACGGGACATCCGAGCAGAACTGACGGCCCTGGGCGTCGAAACGAGATTCCTCGAAACTGTCGGGACAGAGACGACGGTCAAGTATCTGGTCGTCGACAGGACCGGCGAGGTATTCATGCTCGGCAACGAGGGGGCCAACGAGGCGTTCGTCGTCGATACGGCCGTATCCGAGGAGTTCGAACAGATCGATCACCTCCACCTGACGAGCCAGCGGCCCGAGACAGCACTCGAACTCGCACAGCAAGCCGCCGAGCGTGACGTGTCCGTGAGCTTCGATCCCGGCCGTCGGGTCGCCGACCGCGAGTACGAACCGGTACTCGAGCGAGCCGACCTGTTGTTCGTCACCGAGCGGGAGTTCGAATCGATCGAGACGGATCGACCCGGACAGACCATGGTCGTCAAGCGCGGCGCGAAGGGCGCACAGCTCCGGGAGGGCGACCGGACGGTGTCACATCCTGGTTTCGAAGTCGACGTCGTCGACACGGCCGGGGCGGGCGACGCCTTCGCTGGCGGGTTTCTGGCGGCTCGCGGGACCCGCCCGGCAGAGGAGGCGCTCGCAGTCGCCAACGCCTGTGGGGCGCTGGCCGTTCAGTCGCTGGGCGCTCGCACGCACCTCTCGTGGGACGGGATCGACGCCCTGCTCGCCGACATGGACCGCTAGGAATCGATCGTCCAGAGGGAATACATTGATTGTGCCGGCCCGAGCAGTCCTCAGCAGATGGTCCCGCGGATCGTGCTGGCCGGGGCAGCATCCGGGGTCGTAGCGCTCGGACTGGCGTTCGCCACGTTCCTGCTGCCGCTGCCGCTGGCGGTGAAGGTGCTGCTCTACCTGGTGTTCGGTGGGCTCTTCCTCGCGAGTGCGGCGATCTTCGGACGGTTGCTGGTCATCAAGTGACGAGTGTACGAGCGTCCCGCAGTCGGACGTCCGGGCCCCGATCACTCGACGACAGCGACGTCACCGATCTCGAAGCGCGCGCCACCGCTCTCGCTATCGGTAACGTCGACGGTCCAGCCGTGTGCCCGGGCGATCTCCTCGACGATCGCGAGTCCGAACCCGGTGCCGTCTTCGGCGGTCGAATACCCGCTCTCGAAGACGTCAGTGCGCTCGTCCGGCTCGATTCCAGCCCCGTCGTCGGCGACGTAGAACCCGTCTCGCCCGAGCGGTCCGACCCGGACGGTGACGTCGGTTCCACCGTGTTCCACGGCGTTTCGGAACAGGTTCTCGAACAGTTGCTGGAGACGCCCTTCGTCGGCCCGGACCGTCGTATCGGTCTCGACCTCGAGCGTCGCGTCGGCCGTCTCGACGTGGTGCCAGCCGTCTTTAGCCGGCGCCGGCAGCTCGACGACTTCCATCTCGGACATCCGCGCGCCTTCCTGTGCGAGCGTCAGCAGGTCGTCGATCAGCACCTGGCTCCGGTCGAGCGCATCGTCGATCCTGTCGAGGTGTTCGCTGTCGCAGTCCTCCCTGGCCAGCTCGACCTGGCCGGAGGCTACCTGGAGCGGGCTCCGCAGGTCGTGGGAGACGACGCTGGCGAACTCCTCGAGGCGTCTGTTCTGCCGCCGGAGTTCTTTCTGTCGCTGCTTGCGCTCGGTGACGTCCTGATGGATCCCGACCATCCGAACCGGATCACCGGCCTCGTCCCACTCGAACACCTTGCCGATGTCCCGGATCCAGATCCAGTCCCCCGACTTCGTCCGCATCCGGTGGTCGCACTCGTAGTAGTCTGTCTCGCCTTCGAAGTGCGCTTCCAGCGCGTCCCACGCGTCCGGAAGGTCGTCGGGATGAACTCGCTTCTCCCACGCGTCCGCGTGGGGCTCGATTTCAGCAAGCGAGTGACCCAACATCTCCGCCCAGCGTTCGCTGAAGGTGACTTCGTCGGTCTCGACGTTCCAGTCCCAGATCCCGAACTGGCCGGCTTCCAGCGCCAGTTCGAACCGCTCGTTGAGCGTCTGTAGCTGTCGTTCCCGCTCCTTGCGTTCGGTGATGTCGCGGGCGACGCTCAGAATCGCCGGCATGCCGAAGTACTCGATCCGACTCGACGATATTTCGACGGGAATGCCCTCACCTGTCTTCGTGTCGAGAGTCGTCTCGAACGTCACATGGCCCTCCTCACGGATCGTCTCCAGCCGATCGCGCATCCCCGCGTCCGGGGCCCCGACAGCATCGAACTTCAGTAGAGACGTCCCGATCAGCGACTCCTCGTCGTAGCCGAGGCGTTCGCATGCCGTCCCGTTGACTGCGATGATTTTCCCGTGCATCTCGTGGACGAACGTGGCGTCGTTGAAGCCCTCGAAAACGTTCTCGTAGGTCTGCTGAGACTCCTGGAGCCGTGCCTCGGTCCGTTTCTGCTCGGTGACGTCGGAAAGTACCGTCACGAGTTGGCCATCAGTCGGTGAGAACGCCGAGATCCGGACGTGTTTCTCCAGCGGTGGATAGTACGTCTCAAACTGGATCGACTCTCCCGTTCGGACGACCGACACACACCGGTCCAGATAGACCGAAGCGACCGTACCGTAGACCTCTGACGCCAGCCGTCCCACGACATCCCCCCGATCCAGGCCGAGGGTAGACTCGTACTGATCGTTGACCTCGAGGATCCGGAAATCGACCGGCTCGCCTGCGTCGCCGGTTACGAGTTCGTGGAACGCGACGCCCTTGTTCATCTCGGTAAACAGCGATCGATACCGTTTCTCCGCCATTCGGAGTCGGCGGGTCGCACGGTTTCTAGACACCACGTTCACGATCCGGTTCGCCAGCACCGCGTACTGATCGGAGCCTCCCTTTCGGACGTACTCGGTGATGCCGGTGTCGGCCGCCTCGCTCGCGATCGCTTCGTTCGCCCGGTCGAAGAACAGGACGAACGGCAGGCCCGGGTGATCGTCGCGGATGGTCTCGAAGAACTCGATGCCGTCTCGATCCGACAGTTCGTACGCGGAGACGAGACAGTCGAGATCGCGTTCGGCGAGTGTCGACCGCGCTTCCTCGACGTCTGGGGCTGTCTGCACCCGGAGACTGTCCTCCTCCCGCTCCAAGAACGTCCCGACCAGCTCCCCGAAGTGCGGATCGTCGTCGACGTACAGAACCCGTATCGGCCCCGCCGGTCCCATAACTCGAAGAATATGTGCGATAACTAATGTATCTGAGGGAAGTTTTCAGCCCCGAGAACGTTCAATGACCTCGATCGCGCGCCGACCAATCTCGATCACGTCCGGTTCGAGGCGGTCGCGTGCGGCCCGGAGATCGGCCGCGTCGAACCACTCCCAGGCCTCCGGTCCGGCCTCCCCGGGCCCGGGGTCGATCTCGCGGCTGTCGACCCGGCCATAGAAGACGAAATCGATGTGCTGGTGGCCCACTTCGCCGTCGTGAACGTTGATGTCTTCCAGCAGGAAGTGCTGTGGCTTGGGGATCGACTCGACTGTAGGCGAGGCGATCTCCTCGCGTGGGGCGACCAGTTCGGTCTCACGACCGATCTCTTCGCGCACCTCTCGCCTGGCGGTTTCGTGGGGGAGCTCGTCACGGTCGACGTGGCCACCCGGTGGGAGCCACATACCGAGCTTGTCGTGGTCGTGTAGCGCGACGGCACCGTCGTTGACGACGTAGACGGTCGCGACGAAATGACGCGTCGTCTCCATGCGACTCGTTCGGGGTTCCCGACGCAAGAACGTTTCACTCCGTGGAATGTGCCTTCGTGCCGTGAGAATGGCAGCACCACCTGAAGATCCCGCTTCGGTCGCTACGTGGGGACGCCCTCTTCGGCTTCGAGCAGTTCGTGGTAGCGATTGCGGATCGTGACTTCGGAGATGTTGGCCACTTCCGAGACCTCGTTCTGTGTCACCTTCTCGTTGGACAGAAGCGAGGCGGCATACACTGCAGCGGCGGCCAGACCGACGGGCGATTTCCCGGAATGGACGCCCTTGGATTTGGCCGTGCTGAGTAGCTGGCGGGCACGGCGTTCGACCTCTTCGGAGAGATCGAGATCGGAGGCAAAACGGGGGACGTAGCTCTCGGGGTCGGCGGGTTTGACTTCCAGGCCGAGTTCGCGGACGACGTACCGATACGTGCGGGCGATCTCGTCTTTGTCGACGCGGGAGACGGCGTCGATCTCGTCGAGACTGCGCGGCGTCCCGGCCTGCCGGGCGGCAGCGTACAGCGACGCCGTCGCGACGCCCTCGATGGAGCGGCCGGGCAGCAGATCCTCGTCGAGTGCACGGCGGTAGATGACCGAGGCGGTCTCGCGGACGTTCTCGGGCAGGCCCAGCGCGGAGGCCATCCGATCGATCTCACCGAGTGCCTGCTTGAGGTTGCGCTCCTTGCTGTCGCGGGTGCGGAACCGCTCGTTCCAGGTGCGCAGCCGCTGCATCTTCTCGCGCTGGCGGCTGGACAGGGAGTTGCCGTAGGCGTCTTTGTCCTGCCAGCCGATGTTGGTCGACAGGCCCTTGTCGTGCATCATGTTCGTGGTGGGCGCGCCCACGCGAGACTTCTCGTCTTTCTCGGCGGCGTCGAACGCGCGCCACTCCGGGCCGGGGTCGATCTCGTCTTCCTCGACGACCAACCCACACTCTTCGCAAACGGTCTCCCCGCGCTCGGAGTCATGTGCAAGCGTTCCGCCACACTCCGGACAGACGAGGTCCTCGTCCGTCTCTTCCTCTGCCGTCTCTCGCTGACTCGTGTGCTCGTGGCGTCTGATGGTCGTGTCTGTCATTGGTTAGGGTGAATACGTCTCGGGCGAACGCCCGCAGAACTACCTGACTTCAACATCCTGTTGTAGTGCAAACGTCTTAAATCTTTGGCTAGCCGAAAAATCTGTTTCGTGATCGAAAAATCAGGTAATCGATCGTGTATTCTGCTGTTCGGTTGCGAGGCGAAAGCTGCTGTTTCGGCGGATGTCTTGTGGAGTCTGGACACGACGATGGTGACACCAGACGGGGCGGTTCAGCATCGAAATCCTTACCGCCGGCCCCGTCCTCCGCTGGAACATGAGCGATTCTGCCGTCGATTCCGACGAGGTTCGCCACGTCGCCGATCTCGCCCGGGTCGACCTCGCCGAGGAGGAACTCGAGCGGTTCGCCGAGCAGTTCGGCGAGATTCTCGACGCCTTCGAGACGCTCGACGAGGTGCCCGAGATCGAACGCGAGTCCGACCTCGTCAACGTGATGCGACCCGACGAGGTACGGGACTCCCTCGACCAGGAGCAAGCGCTGCAGAACGCCCCCGAAGACGAGGAGGGCTTTTTCAAGGGTCCGAAGGTGTCGTGAAATGAGCTACAACGCCTTTATCACCCGAGAGACGATCGAGAGCGACGCGGAGGGACCGCTCGCCGACAAGACCGTCGCAGTCAAGGACAACATCTCCACGGAGGGCGTGCGGACGACCTGCGGGTCGGCAATGCTCGAAGAATACGTCCCGCCTTACGACGCGACGGTCGTCGAGCGCTTGCTCGACGCGGGCGCGACCATCCCCGGCAAGACCAACATGGACGAGTTCGGGATGGGGACGACGACCGAGACGTCGGCGTTCGGCCCGACGGACAACCCTGCCGCCGAGGGCCGGGTTCCCGGTGGCTCCTCGGGTGGCTCGGCGGCTGCCGTAGCCGCCGGCGAGGCAGACCTCGCGCTGGGGACCGACACCGGCGGCTCGGTGCGCTGTCCGGCCGCGTTCACCGGCACAGTCGGGATCAAGCCCACGTACGGGCTGGTCTCGCGATACGGGCTGATCGCGTATGCGAACTCCCTGGAGCAGATCGGGCCGATCGCCCCCTCCGTCGAGGAGGCCGCCGAACTGCTGGAGGTGATCGCCGGGCCGGACGAACGCGACGCGACGACCCGGGAGGCCCCGTGGGCCTCCGAAGAGCGGGCCGGCGACGCCCGCGAGCAGCGCGAAGCGTCCGGCGACAGCTACGCCGACGCCGCCGACGGCGACGTCGAGGGCCTGGAGATCGGGATCCCGACCGAACTGCTCGACGGAGCCGACGAGGAGGTCGTCGAGACCTTCTGGGACGCCATCGACGAGCTGGAAGCGCGGGGCGCGAGCTACCACGAGGTTTCGATGGAGTCACTGGAGCACGCCGTCGAGGCCTACTACGTGATCGCCATGAGCGAGGCCTCCTCGAATCTGGCGCGGTTCGACGGTGTACGCTACGGCCCCACGCCCGACTACGAGGGCAACTGGAACGAGGAGTTCGCAGCGGTCCGCGAGGAGGGCTTCGGCGAGGAGGTCAAACGCCGGATCCTCCTCGGGACCTACGCGCTCTCGGCGGGCTATCACGACAAGTACTACAAGCAGGCCCAGGACGCCCGCGCGTGGGTCAAACAGGACTTCGATTCGGCACTCGAGGAGGCGGACGTGCTCGCCTCGCCGACGATGCCCGTCCCGCCGATGGAGCGCGGGGAGAGCCTAGACGATCCCCTGACGATGTACCTGGCCGACGCGAACACGACGCCGGTGAACCTCGCGAACCTCCCCGCAATCTCCGTTCCGGCGGGCGAGACGAGCGACGGCCTGCCGGTCGGGCTGCAGTTGATCGGACCGGCCTTCGGCGAGACGGAGATTATCCGGGCCGGCAGTGCGCTGGCGTAGCGTTGCGAGCGACGCGTCAGAACCACCCTGAATCGCTGCCGGTCTGCGTGATCGTGACGTTCACTGCATCGACGATATGGCCCGTCTCATTGAGTGCTTCCAGACGGTAGTTCCGCTCTGAGACGTAATCTTGATGCGGGACCATAAGATAAATACCCCCTCCATATTTGGCTGTACGGTTACTTCTCTCGTTGATGGCAGTCTTCTTGTTTGCATTTATTTTCTCATATTGTATTTCTTTTATCTTCTCAAATTCAAGAGAGGATCGGTTTTCGAGTAGTAACAATACTTGGAAATGATGGCCGATCATCCCATATACGTAGAGGTTATCGAAGACAGTTCCGTTCGTGGGTTCTTTGATGTCGACATCGTAGTTTTCCGGCGTTTCCGAGCCCGGTGATTCGTCAGCCGTCATCTCGACATCGGAGCAGCCCGTGATTGCGAACGCCGAGACGACAACGACCACGACGATGATATTTTTGATAGGTGTCATAGTTAGTTGTACATCGGGTGAATCTCACCGATGAGTCCCATGGCGTATCTCGTTGCCTGCTCCAGTACTTTACAGGTGTCCTCTAGCAACCACGGCGATGACTGAAGTGGAGATACTGGATTTTCCATAGTCGCAGTGATCACATCTGTACTATACTGGCTTGAGAACGCGGCTAAATTGGTCGCGTGGTTCTCCCACTTGTTCCCTTCAAATAGATCGGGTTCTTCAACAGGAACAAAGCTTGACAGGCCACGAATACGATCCATAATATAGTCCTTCGGTTCAGGACTACATGGTTTCCACCAGCGTTCGGGCAAGCAGCTTGGCTTGTAGTTCAGGTCTATATAGTCTGCTACTGCCACTTCATATTGAGAATGAACTTGTTGATGGACAGCTTGTGTTTTGAACTCGCCGGTGTGCATCGGATTCCCCAGATCTTCAAGGAAGTGCATCGCATGCCCGACTTGGACGTACCGATTATCACTTCTTGGGCGATGTTCCAATGCGTCTTGCATTTCGTCCCCCACCCAGTGATCTGCATGTCCCAAAGGAACGTTAATAGAACCGACACTTAGTGGCACTGCAATACCCGGAGTGTAGGCATGTGCATATGCGTGAGTTACCTTTTCTGGAAATCCACCTAGCCACTCCTGAACTTCACCCACTGTATATGCATATTTGGTCATATCTGGGAAATCATAGTTCCATCTGTCAGGTTTCTTTGATTCTTCTTTCAATATACTACACAGATCAGAGCCAATATTCATATTCTGACCCGCCCAGTAGGATATGGCGTTGTGTCCTTGCTCTGGCATCCACATTAGTCCGACATCATTGTCCTGTGTCTGCGCTTCGATACCCGAATTGATGACTCCTGCAAGAGTCGGTGCCGTTTTCGAGTCGGCTGTCGTTGCTGTCACTTCGCGACTCTCTCGGCGCAATTGCTGCTCCGTTTCCTTTGCAATTTCCTGTGCCCGACCCGGATCCGAATCGAGCGTGTACACCTCCGTCGTGCGATCCGCTGATCGCGCAAAGACGGGGTGTTCCGTCTTCCCGTGACCATGCGCCATCTTCCGTGCCATTCCGGGGTGGTCTCGCTCGACTTCCCTCGGCCCCTTGTGCTCGGATCGAATTTGCACCGCCGACCAGAGATCCTTCAGTGTCTTACGGGCTCGCCGTCGCGTCTCGCTGTGGACGTCGGCGTTGTCGATATGTCGAAGCAACGATTTGGCCATCGAGTCACGTTCGCTCCCGATGAGCGTGACCCAGTCGAGTTTCTTCAACTCGTCCCCGATGATGATCTTCGGCGGCACTGCTGAACCGTGATCGTTGCTTGGGCGTGGCGTCGCTCGGCCTTTCCCCCTTGTCGCGCGCCCAGCAGATGCCACACCACTGGCCCCAGCAAACGATGCAAGGACTGTGCCCGATTTGAGAATCGATCGTCGCGTCTTCTTTTCAGGAGAATTCCCGTTCATTGTTCCCCACATCGATATCGGCCACATACATCTCATATAATTACTTCGAATCTAATCACAACTTAAAATCCAAAGCCCATTCTATGAAGGCACATCAACCGAGAACTCCTTACCCGGTACGCTTTTGCTTTCAGCGCGAAAACGACAATACGATGTCACTCCGCCAGCCCTCCGGACTGCGAACGCACCTCCGGATCGTGGCGCTCGTGGCCGTGCTGCTGGCCTTTGACGTGGCGTTCGTGGCTGCCGTGTACGTCCTCGCACACGTCGCGCTGGCGCTGTTGCCGCTGGTCGGTTACCAGTTCGAAATTATGACCTGGGCGCTCTCGTTCGACATCGTGCCGCTGGAGCCGGTGTTGCTCGTCGGGACGCCGCTGGTGTTGCTCGTCCAGTCGGTGTTCGGCTATCGGCTCACGCTGCGGGAGGCCCGCGAGTACGACATCGGCCCGGACAAGGAATTGAGGAATATCGTCCTCGCCGACCGTAGCGACAGTAGCGACGAGACAGACGACGAACCGGAGGAGACGGTCGTCGCCGCGCCGACGCTGGAGGACCGCGTGGCCCGGCTCGCACAGACAGCGGACGTGACGGTCCCCGACGTGAAAGTGATCGACGTCGAGACGCCGAACAGCTACGTCGCCAGCCGCCCCGGCGAGCGGACGCTGTTTCTCACCGTGGGCCTGCTGGAGGCCCTTTCCGACGACGAACTCGACGCCGTGATCGCCCACGAACTCGCCCACCTCAGCAACGGCGACGCGTTCGTGATGACCGCGGCGGCGTTCCTGCCGACGGTCAGCGGCCGCTTCCTGGACGGCCTCGCGGCGGCACTCCGGCGCTCGTGGCTCGCACGCAAGCTGTTCGGCCTCGAAGGCGAGCAGAACGCGAACCTGAGCAACCTCGAGATCCCCCTCCTGCTGTTCACGCCGGTCGCCGTCCTCACCGTCGGGCCGCTGTATCTCGCCAGCACGGCGACCTACCGGTTACTCTCGCGGATCCGCGAGTACGCGGCCGACGCCGGCGGAGTGGCGATCAGCGGCTCGCCGGCCGCACTGGCCAGCGCACTCGAAGCGCTGACCGCGGACCCGCGACCCGCGACGGATCTCCGGGTGGCCGAGACGGGCGTCCGCGAACTCTGCGTGCTTCCCTACGCGATGAGCGACACGAACGGGGAGACGCCCGACGACGTACTGGGGCGATTCCGGGGCCGCTGTGAGTCCGTCTGTGAACGGGTACTACCCGGCTCACATCCCGATCCGAACGATCGGATCGCCGCGCTCCGGGATCGCCAGGCCGAACTCGAACAGTAGCTGGGCCGTCGGCCCGTCCCGACCGCATTTGTCGGTCCAGTCCGAACGGACGCGAGTGAGCGATATCGTTGTCGAGAGCGTGACGAGATCGACAGCGACGGACAGGCGAGCCTCGATGAGTTTACGTGACCGGGGTCGGCCCGGAATCGGCCAGAACCGACGCGTAGAGGTCCTCTAGTCGATCGACGGAGTGTTCGACACTGAGTTGCTCGCGCCGGTCGAGACACGTCTGGCTGAGACGGTCGCGCTCCCGTAGCGCGCGTTCGAGCAGGTCCCGGAACGCCTCGATGTCACCCTGTGGGTACCGATAGCCGGTCTCGCCGTCGACGATCGTATCCGAGAGCGCGCCGGTGCCGACGCCGACGACCGGTGTCCCGCAGGCGTTGGCCTCAAGCGCGACCAGCCCCTGGGTCTCGACGGGGCTGGGGAACGCGAAGACGTCGAGCGTCGAGTAGAAGGCGGGCAGTTCCTCCCGATCGAGAAAGCCCAGAAACCGCACGTCGGCGTCGAGCCGTTCGGCGCGAGCTTCGAGATCGTCGCGAGCCGGCCCGTCCCCGGCGAACAGCACCGTCACGTCCATGCCCTCGATCGCGGCAAGGACGTCCGACAGGCACTTCTCGTAGCCGTGACGACCGGTGTAACCGACGATCGGACCGTCGCCAACGTCGTAGCGCTCGCGGAAGTCGTCGGTGTCGACCGGTTTGAACCGGTCGATGTCGACGCCGTTGGCGACGACGGCGACATCGGTGTCGATGCCGACCTCGTCGCGGATGTGCTCGCGCGTCCGGTCGCTCGGCGCAATGACCAGATCGGCGTGGCCGAAAAACCACCGCTCGTAGGAGCGAGCACAGCGTCGCACCGTCCGCTCGATCGTACCGTTGAACGCGATGTACTCGGCGTACTCACTGGTCGGGGTGTGATAGGACGCGACCAGCGGCAGGTCGTTCGAGCGGGCGAGTCGAAGGCCGCTCAGTCCGACGCCGAAAGGAGTGTGCGTGTGGACGATGTCGGCGTCGGTCACGGCGTCGGGAACCTGCGGCGCGCCGAGTCGATACCCTTCGTAGAACGGGAATCGAACGCTTCGAACGGGATATTCACCGGCCCCGGGGTCGTACTCACTGGCCTTCGGATAGACCAGGTCCATCGTGTGCCCCCGCGACTCCCAGGCCTCGCGCCAGGACTTGACGGTGTAGGTGACGCCGTTCACCGTCGGGAGATACGTGTCGGTGAACGCGGCGACGCTCGGTGTGCCCATTCGTCTGTCGATTGAAGGACCGGGACTTAATGTGTTGTGATACCGCCGGACGGAATCCCTCGACGCAGTTCTCCGTCCCGCAGTGGCGAATATCTTCAAGAAGGTCCGTCCGACGGTATGATTTCCCGATAGGCGTCGGTCAACTCCTCGGCGACGCGGTCGAGGCTGTGTTCTTTGGCCGTCTCCCTGGCGTTTTCGCCCAGCCGCTCGCGGAGGTCGGGGTTTTCCTCGAGTCGCTCGAGCGCGTCCTCGAACTCCTCGCGGGTCGAACAGAGCAGGCAGTCGTGGCCGTCCTCGTAGTACTCTCTGAAGACGGGAATGTCCCGGAGGACGACCGCCTTACCGGCTGCCATCGCCTCCAGCACGACCAGCCCCTGATTCTCGACCTTCGACGGGAAGAAGAACACGTCGCCGGCGGCGAACGCGCCGCGCTTGTCCTCGACCCAGCCGGTGAAGGTGACGTTCTCGGGCGGGTTCTTCGTCCACTTTCGGACTGTCCGGGACGCCAGCAGGCCGCCGTCGTACTCGCCGAACCAGGCGAAGTCGTAGTCGGTGTTCTGGGCGACTTCACAGAACGTCGTCACGCCCTTGCGTTCGAAGACGCTGCCGACCGCGAACACGACCATCCCATCGAGATCGTAGCGGTCGCGATACTCCTCGCGGAACTGCTCGTGGCCGGCCATCGAGTCGAGGTCGATCCCGTTCGTGATCGAGCGGATCGGCGCGTCGATCGGGTACTCCTCGAGGGTCCGACGGGTGTACTCGCTGGGACAGAGCACCAGGTCGGCCTGGGAGTAAAACCAGCGCAGGTACCGCCGGAGCGGTTTGGCCAGGTACGTCGACCCGCGAAAGCTCTCGGCGAAGTCCTCGGCGGTCACATGAGCGTGCAACACGACGGGGATGTCCTTCTTTTTTGCCTGGCGGGCGACGAAGGCGCTGCCCGGACCGATCAAGTTGCAGTGGGCGACATCGAACTCGACCATCCCCTGGCCGTCGACGAGCCGGTTGAGCCCGGCCAGCACCAGATCGCCGCCGTACCAGGGCGTCGTGAGATAGGTCACGTCGCCGTCGGCTCGCCGCAGCGCCTCTCGCTGGTGGTCGACGGACGTGCTGATCCCGCTGCGGTAGAGCCGATCTTCCAGCTCCAGGTAGTTCAGGACGCGCACACGCAGATGCTCTCCGGGGGCGTCAATAAACGTTGCCGACTCGGCCTGGGACAACGACACACCTAACCGCGAGATGGACCTACGAGGAGACGAGATGGTCAGCGACCAGCAGATCGCCCGCGAGCGGATCGCGATCCTGCACGAGAAAGCCGAGCAGGCCGCTCGCGACGGCGAGCAGGATCGCGCTCGCGAATACGTCCGTCGGGCCCGCCGGATCGCCGAGCGCAACCGTCTCTCGCTGCCGGCTGAGTTCGACCGGTTCACCTGCGACGCCTGTGACGCCTACCTCCTGCCCGGTCGCAACGCTCGCGTTCGAACGCGCGGCGGACACGTCGTCGTCACCTGTGACTGTGGCGGGCAGGCGAGATATCGATACAGATGAGATCTTTGTCCGAACCTTCAAAACGCCCCCCGTCATAAGGGGAGAAACATGACGGATAGAGACAAACAGCGCCGCATTCACAACCTGGACGCGACTCTCCGGGTCGGCAAAGGCGGCATCGACTCGGTCGTCGACGAACTCGAGTCGCAACTGGAGTCGAGTGACCTCGTGAAAGTCAAGTTCCTGCGGTCGGCCCGCGGCGGGACGACCAGCGAGGAGCTAGCCGAACAGCTCGCCGAACGCGCCGACGCCGAGGTCGTCCAGACCCGGGGCCACACGGCCGTGTTCCAGCGGTGATCCCGCTGCAGGTCGTCGCCGACTTCCTGATCGACGCCGGTCTGGATGGGGCGATCGCCAGGCCGCTCGGGTCACTGATCACGTTCGTCCTCGTGTTCGCCGTCCTGTACTGGGGCGGCAAGGCCATCGTGCTGCCGATGGTCAGTCGCGTTCTCCACAAGCGAGGACTGGACAAACACGCCCGGACGCCGATCCGGAAGATGGTCGCGGTACTCGTCCTCTTCGCCGCGATCGCCGTCGCGTTCGGGATGGCGGGCTACGGCAACTTCCTGACGTCGCTGGCGACGATCGCCGCCGCCGCGACGCTGGCGATCGGGTTCGCCATGCAGGACGTCATCGCGAACTTCGTCGCCGGCGTGTTCATCTACACCGACAAGCCGTTTCGCATCGGCGACTGGATCGAATGGGACGGCAACGCCGGCATCGTCGATGACATCAGTCTCCGCGTGACCCGCGTGCGAACGTTCGACAACGAACTGCTGACGGTACCGAACTCGAACCTGACCGGCGGCGTCATCAAGAACCCCGTCGCGAAGGACCAGCTCCGCATGCAGTTCCTGTTCGGCATCGGCTACGACGACGACATCGACGAGGCAACCGATATCATCATCGAGGAAGCCGAAAAGCACGAGAACATCCTTGAGGATCCCGAACCCTCTGTCCGGTTGACCGAGCTGGGCGACTCCTCGGTCGGCCTGAAATCCAGGATCTGGATCGCGAACCCGGCCCGGAGCGACTTCGTGAAGACCAAAGGTGAGTACGTCAAGGCTGTCAAAGAGCGGTTCGACCAGGAGGGTATCAGCATCCCCTATCCCAACCGGACGATCGGCGGTTCGCTGGATATCGAGGGCTACGAAGCGGTCACGGGTGACGACTGACCGAAGGGACTGGTGGAGTTCGACCGTTTTTCACCCGTCAGTGCCGGCAGCGTCGCTCGGGACGAACCGACCGGCGACCCACCCGACGCCGGCGGCGATGGCGGCTGGAAAGAGGACGAAAAGAAGCATCGAGACGAAGGAAGTCCCCCGCTCCTGCAGGCCGCCGCTCGCTTCGATCACGGGACTGAGTGCTATCAGAGGAACGAGGAGCAAGACCAGCGCGACGGCGTAGGCGGTTCTCGAGACCGCGCCTTGGACGGTGCGCCGCCGGACGAGATAGGCGGTCGAGCCGAGCCACAGCAAAACCCCGAACAGCAACCCCCACCCGCTGGCAGTGGCGACCGTCAGTACGATCGTCCCGACGATCCCGACGATGATTCCGCCGGCGATCCCGACGACGACCGTGAGCGCGTTGTCCACGAACCCGTCCGGGTCTAGCAGTTGTCCGTCCTCGGTGCCGATCCCGGCCGCGTCCGCGACCCCGCCGGCCTGCGCTGCGATTGTCTCGGCAGTCCCTCCGGAATCGATCGTCTCAGCCTCTCCCGGGGACGCGGGTTCCGTTCCGTCCCACACACCGTCCTCGTCGGCGTCGGCGGCCTCCCGTTCATCGGTGAGATCGGCCGAACAGTGCATGCAATAGGTCGCTGTCTGTCCGATCGGCTCTCCACACTCCGGACAGCGGGGATCGGGGGTCGCATTGCTCATGGTTCGAAATCGGCCGTCGGTACGTTCGATCGGCTGCGGTGGATGGTACTGGGTTGCACGTCCGGCGACTTATATTCGCACGCCGGATCCAGAGAGTATTACCGGGGAGTTGGGCCGCGTATCGTCACGGGCGTCGCCGACGAGCTCCGGGACGGGGGACGCTACCGAACGAGTTTTCCCAGCGTCCCCCGCCGATCTGCGATCTCCTGATAGACCCGTTCGCGAACGCGGGCGTAGTCCTCGAACTGATCGAGGAACCGGACGACCGGGGCCAGCCCCTCGCCGAGGTCGGTTCGGACGAACGCTCGCTCGATCGACGCCCCACAGGAGTAGATCGTATCGTCGACCACCAGGTGGGCACAGGTCTCGTAGTCGGCCGGGAGCCGATCGCGCAGGTCGTCGGTCAGTTCCGAGAATCCGACGAGTTCGACCTCAGAGCGGTTCGCGATGAACTCGGCTGCCCAGGTGCAGAACTCACAATCGTCGTCGTAGACGAGCGTCGGGTCTGCCATACCCGGCTTACGGGCCGGGCGTCACTAACCTTTGTGCCCTCAGGCCATCCCTGTAAGCTAACCCACCCTAAAGGGATGGGCGTTCAGCGTGGACTCCCGCTCTGGCCGAATGAAGCGACGGCTCTGCGGCTGGAGAGTGAGAAATACCGTATGAATGGGTGGACGGCCGGGATTGCCCGGCGTTCGGACACGGATAGTCTCGCGCGCCTCCTCCACCCCGCGACCCGACGAGCGGCAGGTGTCCGCGGGTCCGCTGCTCGCTTCCGCGCCTGACGGAATGCCCGCGGTCAACCACGGTAACTCGCCCCTGCAGGCGAGCGCCCGTGGACCGCTACCCCCGTCGGACGAGGCTTCCACGTTAGCTTGCGAGGTCCGCGCCCGTCGACCGGACGCACCCGGTGTTCGGCCCCCGCTGAAGACCATAGCGCGGGTATAGGGGCGGGGCCTAACCGCCCGGCCTAGTCCGTTTGAACCTACCCCGCTATGACTTAAGGGCCTTTCGCATCCACCTGCTTACAGCAGCCCGAGCGACCGCGCGTACCACGCTGCCGTCGCCGGAACCGTGACCGTGACGACGGCGAGTGCCCAGCGGTGCTCCGGAAGCGACGCCTCTACGACCTCGAACTGTCGCATGAGCGATTCGGGGATCGTGAGTGCCCACGCGACCGTCAGAACGACGATGAACAGCCCGAACGTGAGCGTCACGCCCGCCGCGAGCGCGGGGTCGGTCCGACGCCGGTAGCCGGCCGCGAACACGACGGTCGACACGACTGCCAGCAGGCCCGCGATCAGCGGATTGACGACGCCGGACTCGTAGTACAGTCCGACCGTTCTCGCGTCCGTCATCGCGTACGGGGCTGCAAGCGCTCCGATCACCAGCAGGCAGGCTACCACACCCGCGAGCGGGGCGGTTCGGCGCGAGTCAGACATGGCTGGCTGTGTGTGGTCACCGGTCTTAACAGCAGCGGGTCGACACCACAACGCCCACAACGACCCCTCGCGTAGGCCCGGGCATGGGATTCGGAGATACCGCCAAGAAACTGCAGAAGGTCACGTCGATCGCCGAGGAGAGTTACAAGCGGATGAACGAGTTGCGTGAACAACTCGTGCAGTTGCGAAGCGAGGTCGAATCGACCAGCGAGCAGGTCGACCGGATCGAACGCGACCTGGCCGAACAGCGGGCCCTGCTGGAGGCGATGGCCGAGCAACAGGACCTCGACGTCGAGGCGATCGTCGCTGACGCCAACATCGAGGACGTCGACGCTGAGGACGAGAGTGCCGAAGCCGTCGAGGGCGACAGCGACGAAGCCACCGACAGTACCGAAGGCGGAGAGCAGGCGACAGACTCGGAGCCGTCGGACGAGGACGGCGCCGAGACGCAGGCGTCGTGATCAGCCGCGCAGGCGCTCGTGTTGAACTTTTAGACACTGATCCTGGACGAACCGACGGCCGCTGGATTCGACCCGCTGGCCGGACTCGTCGTCGGTGATCCCGAGCTGGAGCCAGACAGTAGCGACGTCGTCGCGCTCCAGAACGTCCGCGACGATCTCCGATACCTCTTCGCTGGGCCGGAATACGTCGACGACGTCGATCCCGTCGGGAACGTCGGCGAGTGAATCGTACGCGGGGCGGTCGAAGATCTCGTCGGCGAAGGGATTGACCGGGATCACGTCGTAGCCGTGTTCGAGCAGGTACTTCGGGACGTCGTGGGCGGCCTTCCCCGGCGTCGTCGAACACCCGACGACCGCGATCGTCTCACTGTCGAGGATCTCATCGAGCGTTTCGTCGTCTGTGACTGGCATACGTTTCCCTTGGTCGCCCGAGTCCAAAGGTCCGGGACTGCCGGCTATACTCGCCTGGAGGTCGGTGGGGTCGGCGGGAGCGAACCGAGCGGTTTAAACCGGAACGCGAGCAACAGGGTACTGCGGGCGCTTAGCTCAGTCTGGACAGAGTGCTTGGCTTCGGACCAAGTTGTCGGGGGTTCAAATCCTCCAGCGCCCATCCCTTCGATTCTTCCCGAAATCACGGATCACAGCCCCTGATTCGGGCGTTTCGCGTTCTGCTGTTGAGATGTGTGTGCTTTCGTTCGATGCGCAACCGGGCGAGTGGTGGCCACGGGAGTTCGCGTAGATCCATACTGGTGGCCCCAGAGAACATCAATAGCCGATTGAAGCTCTTCGTGGCGACTGTCGAGTCAGTAGGGCAGTTGAGGCAGAAGCGACAAGAGACGACGGAGAGACAGGTCGAAGGGTACGAGTTACTCGTTTTCGAGCGCGTCGTAGATGTCTCGGTTCGACTCCCGATCAGCCGTTGCGATACGCCGAACTAACTCCCGACGGATGTCCTCCATCACTTCGTCGAGCGGAGAAGCGGACTCTGTCCCTTCTTCAGTAGCCATATCCGAGTAGATGTCCTGAGCGCGGTTAATCGTTCGGGTCCGACAGATCGTCGTTCAACTGTTCTAGTCCGTACTGAATGAGGTCCTCGCGCCAGTCTTCGATTTCGCCTATCAGGTCCAGTTCTTCTGTGTGAGACCGGAGATACTCGATAGTCCTTTCTTCATCGACGGTCGCCTCGTCGGTACCGAGTCGTTGCAAAACCCCTCTGATTTCGTCGTCGTACTCGAACCGATAGCCATTGAGAAAATAGAACACGGCCGCAGTGTTAAGCGCGGTACGTTTGTTCGCATCGATGAAAGGGTGGTTCGCAACGAGGAGCCGAAGAAGATGAAATGCCTTCTCGTGCATCGTCTCCGGTGCCACATCGAAGCTTCCCTCTTCGATGTAGTCCAGCGCGAATTCGATGTCCCCGCGGTTCGCCACGCCAGGATGAGTATCGGGATACTCCGAAACGATGTCGTCGTGGATGGTTAGAACGTCTTCAACTGACGGATACCACAACGAGTCTGCCATACAACGTATTATCGATACCGGATCGGTGTAGTCTTTGCTATGAACTACGCAGAAACCACGCCGATCCCGATTTTCGGACCGCCGAATGTGACCGCCTTATGCTAGAACGATTGAGCTTCGACGCTCGAATCATAGCCTCCAGCACCCATCGCCGAGATTCTCACCGAAATTATGGCCGACACCGTTTGAGTTCGGCGTTTCGCGTTCTACTGTTGGAATGTGTTTGCTTTCGTTCGATGCGCAACCGGGCGAGTGGTGGCCACGGGAGTTCGCGTCCATCCACACTGGTCGCCACAGCAAAAATCAATCGCTCATTGAGTCAAGGCGTGTCGAACGAGTTGATAACCTCACTCGTCGAGTACGTCTCAACCAGATCCTGTTCGTCAAAGTCTGAGTCGTCGCTCCAGATGGCCGCATCGCGGACGATCGCACACGCCAGATAGAGCACATCATTCGGATCCGTGTCACCAATTGCTTCATCCGCGCTCTCGACGGCCGGATAGAACTCACTGGTTGGGACAACGTCGATGTATTGGAACAGAAGCTCGATGAACTGTGTCACCCGGTCCGGTTTCATTCCCGACTTCTCGACGATCAGATCCTCATAGTTCTCGATTTCGTCGTGAACGAATGTGGGTGTCAAGAGGTCGGGGTCGAGCGTGACGATGAGCTCCCGCGTTTTCGAATCAGCGATAAGTGCAGAGATGACGACGTTGGCGTCGATAACCAGCTTCATTCGTCGTGTTACGCCGATTTCTCGTCAACGCGCTTGCGTCCCGCTCTCGTTGATTTTGGTAACGATGTCCTGTACATCACTCTCGGTGAGTTCGCTCTCGCTGGTGAGTTCATTCATCACTTCGAGTGTCTCGACCTTCTCTTGGATGGCCTGCCGAGTGACCTCACTCCAGTTGATCTCCGGGTGGTTCTCCATACGCTCTTTCAGGTCGTCATCCACGTTGACCGTAATAGTCGGCATACACAAAACTACGTGAACACAGAATACTGTGTCTTTCGGTGTATCTCATATCGCCAATTTTGGCCGCCTCACGCCTGGAAAGGCGATTCGTTCGACAGTCGGACAAGCGCCTCCAGCGCCCATCGCCGAGATTTTCGCCGAAATCGCGGCAGACAGCCTCTGAGACCGGCGTTTCGCGTTCTACTGTTGGGATGTGTTTGCTTTCGTTCGATGCGCAACCGGGCGAGTGGTGTCTACGGGAGTTCGCGTCCATCGACACTGGTCCCAACAGAGAACATCAATCGCCGATTGACACGACAGCTCCATATGCTGTCAGACTGCGCGTGACCGACTCAGAGGATGGGTTCAGCATCGGAGGTGCCCGTCAATGTGGGGTCTGAGGTTTCGATAATCGCATCTGATGGCGGCTCTGCCTGATCACTACGTCATGGTTCACCGGGCGACTCTATCGAATGAATAAACGCCTGAACGTCCTGTTTCGCATTGTCAGCATCGGGACCAACCCCGATCAGGTGGTCGGCTTCGAGCCGATGCAGGTCGGCGTTTGACAGCCGCTCTGTCACGAACTCTGCGTGGCTGATTGGGACTGCGGCATCGAATTCACCGTGGAGTACTAGTACCGGACACTCGATTGTCTTGTAGTCGGCGAGCGGGAGTTGTCTGAACCAGTATTGGTCATTGAGTGTTCCCTCGATCCGTGCGCTTGCCGGGAGGAGCGACGAGATCATCTCAAGTTCCTGCTGCCGATGATCCGATGTGGCCGCGACGAACTCGACGTACTCCGCAAGTTCGTCGCCTTCGAGCGTCGACATCATCCTGTGGTCGAGCGTAACGAGACGCTCCGGTGCGAACCGGCGAAGCAAGACAAACAGCCCAGTCCGAAGGTCCAAGACCGGCGTTGACGTGAGTATCGGGTCGATCAGCGGGTTGCCGATATCGAACGACCGTTCGTCGATTTCGATAGTGACCGCAGAAACCAATATCAGCCCCGAGACACGGTCGGGATACTCTGCTGCGAGGTGGAGGGCGGCAGGGCCGCCACCGGAAACGCCAGCTACTACCGTCTGCTCGATGTCGAGTTCATCCAGCAGTGCAACGAACAGTGCGGCCTGTTCACTGGGCGACTTGTTGTCTGCCAGTGGCGTTCGGAGGTACCCCGGGCGAGAAGGAGCGATTATCTCGACGTCGTCACCGAACAAGGCCTCACCAAACAAGCGGCTCTGATCGTAGCCACCCGGGTCGCCGTGGAGGACGAGTACCGGGGGACCCGAACCTCGTCGCGCGACTTCGACAGTCCCTCGATCGGTCTCAACGAGTTCACTCCCTGCTTTAAGATCCGCAAGCCGCCGCTTCTTCCAGACCCACAACGCGCCACCTGCTACCCCTGTCAATAGCCCCGTACCGATAGCAGCCCGCCGTGTCCAGTTTCGAACCATAGTAGTCTAGAGTCGATACAACGGTATGGTACACTCGGTGGTTTCCGTGCCCTGAGAGTACGTGTTGGAGCCAGCAGGACACAGACCGACTAACTCGAGTGTTCGGCGCCACCCTGTTCGGTCGGGGGAGCGACGATGCCCAATTGCTGGAAAAGCCCGAGTGTGTCTGGTTGGGCCCAGCGTTCGACGATTTTCCCGTCCTCTATCCGGGTGAATATCATGCTCCCGACCTCGATGGGCTTACCCGTGGGTTCGCGACCCATGAATTCGCCCTCGTGGGTTCCCCGGAGCGTTATCCGCATCGCGACGGTGTCGCCTTCACTCACGGCGTCTTCGACGGTCGCGTTCATGTCAGGGAACGCAGCGCGCATGGTTTCCATGCCCGCCCGTATTTCATCCCAGCCGGTGTCCTTGCCAAGAGGGGCTTGGTCGACGGCGTCCTCGGCAAACAGTTCTTCGATCAGTTCGAGCTTCCCTTCCGTGAGAATCTCTTCCGGTATACGACGCGCGATACGCTTGTTCTCTTCAGCTGTTGTGGTCATAGTATTCTCCTCTGGAGTGGCGGACCTACAGTTCTCGCCTGCCCACCTCTCAAACCAACTGCCGTTTATGCATAAGACGCGCACATTGTTAATAGTCACCACGAGTACTGAGGTGACTAGTATATTACCTGACACACCAATTCCGAGCATGATCAACTGCTGGCTACGCGACTGCTGGCTACGCGCCTTCTATCTTGCACAGGCACGATCGATCTGCCTATTCCTTGTCAGAATCGGCGTGACCGACTCAGAGCACGTATCTCGCAATCGAAACTCACGGAAAATGATAGAGCGGACGTAGTTAACGATCGAATCAACACGGAGTTACAGAGCATCAGTATCACCATTTGGACCTCCAGTAGGAACTTCAAACTCATTGTGGCCGCAATCTGGACACCGCTCTTTGAAGGGGGTGATCTCACCGTTCTTCAATCGACCCACACGGGTCTCCTGGCAGTTCGAATAATATATGGTATAGGGTATCATCGCGTTCCTGAACCCTCCCGGTCGGTGAGCCAGTTCTCCTTACACTCTTCGTCGCAAAACGAATAGAGTCGAAGGTCACCATCATCATCTCGCGCCACATGGACTGGATGAGATTCGTCCACAGCTAACGGAGCTCCACAATAGGCACACACCTGGAATCACTCGGCCTCTTCGTCACCCATACTACCTATCCAACGATGACTTCCCCGTGCCCCGTGACCGTCACCGACTGCTCCTCGTACTCGAACTCGACCTGGATACCCGCCACCGTCCCCGAAGATAGGAGCGTATCAAGAGCATCCGGATCAATCACCGCGTGGAGGGGTTCCATCTCCGTGGGTTCCTCACCGATTACCGCGGCAACCACCCCGACAACCGTTATCGAGAGCGGGCTATCGCTCGTCCAGTCGTGCTGGGCGTGGTACGTCTCCGTGATCGTGTCGTAGCCGAAACGGTCCGTGCTGTCGGACAGTATCGTACTCGAGGTCATTACTTCGGGACAGGAGCACCGACGTGATAAGGAGTCGGGCTGACTGGTCAGCGTACGGCCTTCCCCGACCCCTCGAACAACTGCTCTAAGACGGTATTCTCGGCCAATCGAAGGTGTTGATTGAAGGTTTGACGGGTGATCCCCAACCGCTCGGCGAGTTCGTCACCGATGCTCTTCCGGGGCGTCTCGAAATACCCGCCATAATATGCCGTCTGCAATGACGTGAACTGCCGTTCGGTAAGCACGTCTTCGACGATGTCGTAGAGGAGCCGCGGCGAGTACTGGAGTTCCTGTGACTCTAATCGGATATCCGGATACACCTTCCGGGCGGCCTGTACGGCCGTCCTCGATTCCACATCTCCTGGCACTTCAGCCGTGAGGAGAGGGCCTGCGGCACCGTTGGTCTGGAACAAGGATTTCACCTGTCCCCCTAACTCTGCAAAGACTAGCGACACGGTCGGCGCCTCGACGTGGACCTCAACCCGGCACTCATCGGCGCTCGACTGAAGCAGCCGGGTATCGTCAACACCGTACGCCTGGTCGAACACGTCGATCAACTCCTTTGCCGAAATCCCCCTCCCGGTGATGTACTGGAGGACCGACCCGTCTTGGAGGCGAACGACTTCGTCAACGTCGATGCGCATGTCACCGTCAGCTACGTCGAGCAGCGGGCTGAATAACTGCTTGGAAGAGAGTTCGAGTACCCGGCGTTTATCGCTCGTCAGCTTGTCCTCGCGCTCTTTCAACCGGGTTGTATCTTCGAATCCCACGACAACATATTCAACTTCTCCATCTTCACTCAATACAGGTGCCGAATTGCTCGACAGCCAGCGTTCGGTTCCGTTCGGGAGGTCGATCCAGTGTTCGAAGCCGTAATCGGGTTCCTTTGTCTCTAGGACGCGAGTCACGGGGTGCTCGTCCTCGCTGACTGGCGTGCCGTCGTCGTAATAGATCTTCCACTCCGGTTGGCGGTAGGTTCGAGAGGTAATCTCGTCACGCTCCAGTTCAAGCGTTTCTTTAGCCCGTTCGTTCGCGAGGGAGATCTGCCCGGACGGCTCGACCACCACGATGCCGATCGGACTGGCTTCAAGGATTTTCTCGATGACCGTGCGCTCGGCGTTGCTCAGTGTCGGCGTCGCGTGGGCATTGGTCGCGTTTACGGACGATCCTTCATCTGAATGCAATCGCCACCAGACCCGGGCGTTGGCACCTACCTTCTTGGTTTTCAACTCACCACTGCTCGCCAACTTCTCTAGACGTTTGTAGACGGTACGTCGAGCCGCGTCGAGCGAGTTTGCCACCTCTGGAGTCGTGAGTGGCTCAGAGGGGTCGTCGCGCCGGTCGAAGACGGCCAGTGTTTCGGCATAGACATCCCCCGAAGAACCCAATGATGACATACACGCCCTAACGCAAGGCACGAGTATATTGGTTCCGTCGATGGCACTACGGAACTCATAGCTTCACCCGGGTCACTCCTTAGAGGGTGTTGGCGATCTTCTTAATGGGAGATACGCGCGCTCTATTCAGTACTCACAAGACAAACTATCTAGTCTCTGTTAGAATCAGCGTGACCGGCTCAAAGGTTGTATCCATTATTCGACGGTCTACCGCATTATCGAGAGACGGAATAGAATCTCCACGAGAAAGAGAGAAAACTCTTCTCAATAGTGATCTGTATTGATCTATCTAGATCAGGGGTGTCTGGCGGTTAGTAAGAGTGTTTTTTCATCGATGGATTTCTATCGCTCTTGGGAACCTCTTGGTTTCACCTGGGACGGCAGCTGTTGATGCAATACTATACTTGCGCTATGTCTCTTTCACTGTAGCCGAAAATAGTATAACAATTTATAAGTTGCTGTTTCTGAGGTGCCGGAATTCGGACGCCTCACGCCTGGAAAGGCGATTCGGTCGACAGTCGGACAAGTGCCTCCAGCTTGAACCGGAATGAAGCCAACAACGGAGAACTGAATGAGTCGAGGAACGCCGGGATCAACGATATGGATTTACCTCCAGGAAATCTAGGACAACTAATGACACAACGCTCCTTCTGGGTTCGTGCGCTGTGGTTCGTGTTCGTCGGCTGGTGGGCAACACCGGTCGTCGTGAACACTGCGTGGCTACTCAACGCCACGGTTGTCCTGCTCCCGATCGGGATCAAACTGATCAACCTCGTGCCGACGGTGCTCACCCTCGCTGAGCCGCAGTCGCTTTCGGCGCCTGAGTCGGCGCGGGGGCAACACTCGTTCGCCGTCCGGGCGATCTATTTCGTCTTCGTCGGATGGTGGTTGAGCCTGCTGTGGGCGAACGTGGCGTCGTTCCTCGCAATCACGATCGTGGGGATCCCGGTCGCAATCTGGATGCTCAACCGGTTACCATACGTCACGTCACTGTACCGGTTTCACGGGTGACTCCGATGGTCACTGCTCTGTTGACGTTGTTCGCGGCGATCCAAGAGCGGAGCGCGCGAACAACTGAGGGCATCTAAGCAGCTGCAGTGCCCTGGTTATGACCCCCGTGTCGGGGGTGTCGTCAGGGTCATCCATACCAATGAGCTGCAGATCGGAGGCCTTCGCAACGGGACTCGTGGCTCGTTCCAGGGCACAAATCACATTGAGGATCGTTCCCCGGCCTCGGTTCGTTCCGTGACCGATTCATCGAGGAGATCGAGTCGATCATCCTAGAACGGACCCGGTTGAGTTGACAGATCAAGGATCTCTTCCGGGTGAAGTCCGCCGCATCATAGCGATTCAGCACAGCCGAACTCACTCATCGGGCGCAATACGGTATATCGGCGCGTTGTCGGCATCAACGGCTGCGTAAAGGTGACCCGAGACTGGCGAAGCTACCACGTCACGGATACGCTGGTCGCGGTCGGCCAGCAGTGGCTCTATCTCTGTTACCTCGCGACCGTCGACGGTAAAGTGCGCGAGATACCGTTTCGCCAGACCGGCGATGAACAGGTCGCCACGCCAGTCAGGGAACGCTTCCCCGTCGTAGAAGGTGGTGCCGCTCGGCGGGAATCCGCCGCTCCCGCAGGCCCACCCATAGACAGGCGCGACCACGTCCGCACGCTCCTCGTGCGGGACGCCGACCGGGTCGTCGGTGCCGTATCCACAGGAGTTGTCTGCGACGGGCCAGCCGTAGTTTCCTCCCTTTTCAAGAATGTTTATTTCATCACCGTCGCGCTCTCCAAACTCTGTCTCCCACACTGCACCGGTTTCAGGATGTATCGCGAGTCCCTGCGGATTCCGGTTTCCGAAGGTGAATACTGCGCCCGAAGCGCCCGGGTCGTCGACGAACGGATTCGAATCAGGGATCGACCCGTCGTCGTGGAGTCGCAGCACCGAACCGAGGTCGTTATCACGCAATTGTGCGACGTGATCCGGACCGAAGTTCTTGAACTGTCGGTCGCCGACACTGACGTACAGGTACCCCTCGGTATCAAAGACTGCTCGTGAGCCGTAGTGGCCGTCCGACTCGACGAACGGGCGGGCAGTGTAGATGGGTTCGAAGTCAGCGATCTGCCCCTGGTCGCGCTCCAGTCGTCCGCGACCGACCCGTGTGGTCGAACCGCCCTCATCCGCAACAGAGTAGGTGAGGTAGACGAGGTGGTTCGAGTTGAAGTCGGGGTGTAGCGTCACGTCTAGTAGCCCACCTTGGCCGCGAGCATAGACGTCTGGGATCCCTGCCAGTGCAGTTCGGTCGCCGGTCTTCGGGTCCGTCAGCAGGAGCCGCCCTGCCTGCTCGGTCACCAGCAGACCCGACTCGTCGGGGAGGAAAGCAAGCCCCCAGGGGTTCGAGATACCAGTCAACGCCTCGGTAACCTCGACACTGGTGGCCGAGTTACCCGATGGGGTTGCTCCGGACTCCCCTTCGAAGACGCTGGTACAGCCCGTTATCGAGCTAGAGAGAGCCACTGCTGCGAGCAGCCGGCGGCGAGACATGTGTTCATCGACCATACTTAGTCGATCGCACTACGCATATGTAAGCTACCCCACGGCTAACCAGTAGTTGCTGAAGTAGCCAAACATCGATTGCGACTACTCTCTTCATCGTCGTTGTCGGCTACACACTCTATCAGTGGCGACAGCTTCACGACAAATAACGTATATAATCAATCGTCAGCAGCAGTCACCGGCTTAGCGTCTCGCGACGGCGTTCGAACTCGTCATCCGAGAGGTCACCGCGCGCATAGCGTTCTCTGAGCGTCGCCAGTGCGTCGGCCTGTCCGCTCGAACTGTGCTTGCCGGTGCCCTTGGGGGTCGAGCCCGACCGGAGGTACCCAATCGCAAGCACGGCGGCGATGACGATGGCAACGATCACGAGAAGCGATCCAAGCCCGGACCCGCCGAAGGTCCCGCCCATCGCAGCCGAGGTTCCACCGTAGCCGCCGCCCATCCCCCCATACCCAGAGGGATGTGCTGCGGCCGGGACGACCAGTGTGAGGAGTGCCCCGGCCGACACGAGACCCGTGACGACGACCCGGCTGACGGTGTTCATCGGCAGCCTCCTGGGCCGCGATGGTGACCATTGTTCCGGGTGTTCGGCCCGTCCGTGTCACCCGTCCATGCGTTGTCGTCCTGGCTCTCGTTCACCCACGGCCCGTGCGGTCCGGACGTTTCGTTCGTCCACCCGCCTGCGTACGTCCCGTTAGCCCACTCGTAATGCGTGTCATTCACCCACTGACCGTGATGCATTGGGCCGTGTGGGCCATACGTCTCGTTGGCCCACTCACCGGAGTACGTCCTGTTGTGGTACGTGTGGTTCATCCACGGCCCGTACGGTCCGTCTGTCCCGTTGGTCCAGTCGCCCGCGTACGTCTCGTTGTGATGGGTGTCGTTTGCCCACTGACCGTGCGGGCCGTGTGGCCCGTACGTTTCGCTCGTCCACTGGTTGGCGTCCGTTCCGTTAGTCCACTCGCCTGAATGAGTTCCGTTCATCCACGGCCCGTGGTCCGTACGGTCGTGACCTGAGCGATCGCCGTCAGTCACGGCTGGGCGATCGTCCCCCATCGGCGCGTGATGGTCACCTGATTGTGGGGAGACATCCCTGGCCGTGTCGTCAGTGGGGTTGACCACATCGAGTCCACCGTGTGCGCTCACGACCGGGAGCAGTAATGCGAGACCGAGCAGTGCGGCTGCCACGAGCAGCCAGCGTGTCGAGGAGTTCGTCATTGGATGATCACTCTACTTCCCCCTTGGTGGGATGGGTAGTTATCTCCGTGGGCGTGAACGAACCCTTCAAATCGTTTTAGAGCGTGTATAAACTGCTTAGAACGTCCTTCAATTGCGCGACCGTTTCTCCCGGCTGCCAACAGCCTCAGCCGCAATGCCTCTACAGGCGGCGCAGGCCGACTCGGAGCTTGACCCCGAGGCAGTTCACTGTGTGGACTCTCTCACCAGTCTTGATCAGTATGTGAGCAGCGACCACGTCACCCTCCTACTGTGGCGAGGATTACTTCGTCGCGGAACAGTCCGCGCGATCGACCTCGGAGACGTCCATCTGGAGGACGACGTTTTCGTCTCGGAGAAGGGCAGCAGTGGTCAGTCTGTCCCGGCTGCGTCGCCCCCTCCGGGCGAGGGTTCGCCGTCGTCCGGACCTGCCTGCTCGATGACGGCCTCCTTCCAGGTCCCGCGGGTGAACCACAGCGTGGCGACGATCCCGCCGATGATGTCTCCGGCGGCGAACCCGATCCATATTCCCAGCACGCCCAGGAAGCCGGGGTTGACAGCGAGCAGGTACACCAGCGGGACGCGGCCGAGCCACAGCGCGATGATCGACAGCACCATCGCCGTCCGGGTGTTGCCCGCGCCGCGGAACGCCCCGAGCATGACCTGGAAAACACCCATGAAGCCGAACTCGACGGCCCTGACCTGGAGGTACGTCGCCGCGAACGCGAGCG
The DNA here is from genome assembly GCA_025517565.1 of Halapricum hydrolyticum. Lineage (GTDB taxonomy): Archaea > Halobacteriota > Halobacteria > Halobacteriales > Haloarculaceae > Halapricum > Halapricum hydrolyticum. The sequence continues at coordinate 2,490 of JAOPKD010000027.1, read as the reverse complement.
TGATCGCCGCATTCTCGGTGCCCGTTCCGAGGAACACACCGACGATCGGCTCGGGGAAGACGAAGGCCACGACTGCCGCGATCAGGAGGACCGCGACAGCGGTCTTCGCGGCGATCCAAGTGGCCCGCTCGGCCCGGTCTGGCTTCTTGGCTCCCAGATTCTGCCCGACCATGGTGTTGGTCGCCCGGCCCAGTCCCAGCGACGGGAGGAAGACAACCGTCCCGATCCGGTTGGTGAGGCTGTAGGCGGCCACGACCATGGGCGAGAACATCGACACCATCGCAGTCATCGTGAGCATACCGAGTGCGGCCGCCGACTGCTCGGCCGTCGTCGGCAGTCCCAGGTCGACGATCTTCCGAATGACCTCTAAGTCCGGACGCAGGTGGTGGACCCGGACGTCGGGGCCGTACCCGCCGAAGAACAGCAGGCCGATGCCGACGACCGCCGCCAGCCCCCGAGAGGAGACCGTCGCGAGTGCGGCCCCGCCGATGCCTAGTCCGCCAAAGCCCGTCAGGTCCGCGAGTGTCGCTCCAATCGCGTCCAGGCCCGGCGGCGCAAACAGCGGGTTGCCGGCGAACCCGAAGATGAGGATTGGGTCGATGACGACGTTGAGCACGACGCTGCCGGCCATGACGTACATCGGCGTCTTCGTGTCGCCGTACCCGCGCATGACTGTCGAGAAGACGAAGAAGGCAAACAGGAACGGCAAGCCCAGATAGAAAATCTCCATGTAGTCGTTAGCCAGCGGGATGATCTGCTCGGTCGTCGCCGCGCCCGAGGGCAACAGCGCGAGCAACTGATCAGAGAGCAGAAATCCGAGGACTCCCAGGATTGCGGCCATCCCGATGACGAAGGTCAGCTGATTGCCGGTGACCTTGCCCGCTGAGCCCTCGCTGTCCGCACCAGTGTACTGGGCCACCAAGATCGCACCCGCGGCGTTGAACCCGCCGGCGACCGAAATGAAAAGGAACACCAGCGGCCACGCGATGCCCAATGCGCCGACCGCGTCGGTTGAGTAGTGCCCCAGCCAGATCGTATCAGTCACGTTGTAGGCGACGTTCAACAGCTGAAAGACCACCAGTGGCCACGCGATGTCGAGCATCGGGCGGAACAGTCTCCCTTCCGTCACGTTCGTCTGTGGCCCAGACTCGTCCACGAAGAAATATATCAGCCGTTGGGGTTTATATCCGCTTCGAAACGCGCGGAGGGCGAGCAATTCGCGGGCAGACGCCATCTCGCTCAATCGGTCGCCCCGATCAGTACGTCTCCTGGAGGTGTCTCGTCGAGAGGTGCTTTCGGAGGGGGCTTCGATCAGTCCGTCGCGGTTATCCTCGCGGGTGTCGAAAGTGACGGTCCTCGTCTCGTCGGGGGAAGGAGGATGTCAACCGAGAGCTACCCTGAGAGAGATCCGGCGTCGAGTTCGACGAACAGCGCCGCTGCCTCCGGCGTGACCCGACGAAGGCATCGAACTTCTGTTTGGGATTTTTGAACGAGAATCGACGCGTGAGTCCGCTTTTGTTTGACGGCCAGTGCTACAGTGGTCCTAGCCACCCGGCCTTCTGAACGTATAGCTCACGGTGTCCGATTCGACCGTGAGAGTGCCTGAATCGTGATCCACGACGACTTCAACCGTATCGTCGTGCGCAAAGTCGTGGAGCGGCATTCCCGTCCTGAGCGTTCCGTCTTGCGATACCTCGATCTCTGCTGATCCGAAGTCGACGTGAACCCGACCCTCATCAGTGGTCACGTCTCCAGATCGGCCGAATCGACGCATTTGCTCGACTAGCTTCTCCCACTCGTCGAGCTTAACTCGGGGTGACATACGTGGTCTAGTCACAATGCGGCCACCAAATAGACAGTGGGAAACAGACACACATTCGGACCGTCCCGAGCCGCGAAAGTAACAGTCTTAGATCTGCACTCTGGTTGCAGAAAGCGCCCGAAGTGGTCAGGAACGTATCACTTTCGGCCTGGTCTGAACAGATTTATATGCTCTCTGGATGATCTCTGAGTATGCCTGAAGGAGTACTTTCTGAAGAGGAAGTGGCGCACAATACAGCAATCACGGAGGCCGAACGAACGCTCGTTGTCGGGCAAGAGCGCCCGATCCGAATCAGCACCGGGCACCGGATTCAGGACCACTCCGGGAAGTGTTCACGTCCGCACGGACACAACTACGAGTTCGTCGTCGAGGTAACCGGCAACCTCACCGAACAGGGCTGGGTCGTGGACAAAGGCGATATTACCGAGATAATATACGATTGGGATCACCGTTTCTTGCTTGAACGAGGCGACCCGCTCATCGAGGCGTTTGAACAGAGCGGCGACGGGAACGCTGTCATCGTCCTGGAGCACCCACCGACGGCCGAAGTCATGAGCCTCAAGCTGGAAGAGAAGATGCTCGAAGCGTTCCCGGACACTGTCTCTGACGTCTTAGCTCAGCTTTGCACGTTGAAGTAGGAGCGTGACGTAGGCGGTAGCAAGGACAGA
>JAOPKD010000026.1 GCA_025517565.1 Halapricum hydrolyticum | reverse complement strand
CGGCAGAACGGGAGTCCACCGACAAGCCAACGGCTTCAGCCGTTGGTCGCTGACGCCGGATCCCATCGGTACAGCGTCAGGGCGAACCCGGCTCCGAGTACCGGGAAGACGGAAAGCGCGAGGAAGGTCCCGCCAGTACCCAGCGCCGAGAGGAGATAGCCGGCGATCGTCGCGCCGGCCGCGCCGACGCCAAAGGAGACCAGATACGTGTACCCGTAGGACAGCCCGCGACCGTCGGGTGGCGTGTACACGGCGATCGTCGCCTGGTAGAGCGGCTGGAGTGCGAACAGGAAGAAACCGAGCAGGACGCTCGCGGCGAGCAACGGAACCAGTCCTACCCGGGCGGCAGGGACAAACGCAACGGCGATCACGACGAGGGCCGCGAACGTCCCGACGAGTCCGAGCGTCGGGGGAACTCGATCGGAGAGCTTCCCGCCGGTGTACTGGCCGGCGATGCCGACCATCAACAGTCCGGCGTAGAGGTACGATGCGGTGTCGAACTCGGCGGCCAGCGCGCTCTCTGCCCCGAAGACGCCGACGGGGTCGATCGGCGGCAGGAACTCGCCGAGCATCTCCGGCAGGAAGGTTAGCGTGCCGCGGTAGAACAGCCCGTTCGCCATTACGACCGCGAGTGCCAGCACGAAGCCGGCGGTCAAAAGCGCCCTGCTGTCGGCGAGTACGGACGACAGCGAGACTGCGCGGCCCGGCCCGCCGGCGTCAGACCCGCGGGCACTCGCATCGACGGCTGCCATCTCGTCGAACTCGACGATGGCGGCGTACCCCGCGACGGCGACCGCCGGCAGGACGAGCAGCCGGACGACGGTCGGCCAGTCGAACGCCAGCAATAGCAGCGCGGAGACGAGCGGCCCGAGCGCGATTCCGGCGTTGCCGGCCATCCCGTGGTAGGCGAAGGCCGTGCCGCGGCTCTCGACGCCGGTCGACAGCAGTGACAGCGCCGCAGGGTGGTAGACACTCGCGGCAACGCCCCAGCCGGCCAGCGCGAGCGCGACGGCGACCAGCCCGTTCGCGAAGCTCAGCGCCAGAAACGACGCGCCCATGCCGGCGACCCCGGCGGCGACGAGCCGCCGCGAGCCGAACCGATCCGCCAGTATCCCGCCCGGCAGCGCACCGATCCCGAACAGGGCGTAGCCGCCGGTGACAGCCAACCCCAGCTCCGCAGTCGACGCCCCGAACGCCTGCAGCCAGACGACGACGAAGATCGGGATCGACAGCTCGTAGGTGTGGACGAGCGCGTGTGCCGAACTCGCGAACGCGACGATCGATCGCTCGTTTCCGTCCATTCGATCAGTCCGTGGGTGCCAGCGGTCTTTATTCCGTCGCGTTCTGCTTTTGATGGCTGATCCGCTCGGCGACGACCGACGGCACGGTCGTCTCACAGACCCGACACTGCCAGCTCGGTCGCGTCGTCCCCTCGCGCTTTCGCAGATCTTTCTCGTTGTCCAGCAGCGCCCCACACCCGTCACAGGTGTACGTCGTGCGGGTCATACCCGGCCTTTCGAGAGCGGGAACCCTTGACGTTTCGGCCGACTCGACCGATTCCAGAAATATTTACTCACTTTCGAAAGAATATATACCGGCGGCGCATATCGATGGGTATGTCCCTCAGCACTCAGGCGATGACGGCCTGTCCGGTGTGTGGCAGTTCCGACCGAGAGACGACCGCCCGCGAGCGCGTGCCGGGCGGGACCGACTGGCGATACTTCGAGTGCAACCGGTGTGGCAACGAGTGGCGCTCGTGAACCGCCTCGGCCTGCCCCGCGTGTAGAAGGCCCGCCCTCGAACGGGTCGGACAGCCGGCTGCGCCGGCAGTCGGCCGACCGCAGTCTCCGCTGTCCGCAGTTTTATGCCTGCGTGAGCGAAACAGCATGACAAGAATGACTACCGGACGCATCAAGGGCAAAGTCGCCATCGTCGGAGCCGGCAACGTCGGTGCGACGACGGCGTTCGCACTGATGAACAGCGGCACCGTCTCGGAGATCGCGCTGATCGACATCGATCGCGAGAAAGCCGAAGGGGAGGCGATGGACCTCTCACACGGGGGGGCGTTCGTCGAACCGGTCGACGTCTACGTCGGCGACTACGAGGACTGCTGGGACGCCGACGTGGTCGTGATCACGGCGGGAACGAGCCAGAAGCCCGGCGAGTCACGGATGGAGTTGCTCGAACGGAACGTCAGTATCTTCGAGGATATGGTTCCGCAGATCACCGAGCGGATCGACCCGGAGACGGTCCTGCTGGTCGTGACCAATCCCGTCGACATCCTCTCGTATGTCACCTGGAAGGTTTCGAACCTGCCCCACGAGCGGATCATCGGTTCCGGGACAGTGCTGGACACCGCGCGGTTCAAGCAGGTCCTCAGCCAGCACTGCGACGTCGCCGCCCAGAACGTCCACGCCTACGTCGTCGGCGAACACGGCGACAGCGAAGTACCGGTCTGGAGCAGTGCGCATCTCGCTGGCATGCCGTTCGACGATTTCTGCTCGGCCTGCTTGCGGCAGTGTGGTCCGGACATCAAAGACGACCTCTCGGAGAAGGTCGCGGGTGCCGCCTACGAGATCATCGATAAGAAGGGCGCGACCAACTACGCGGTCGCGCTTGCGACGACCGAGATCATCGACGCGATCGTCCGCGACGAGGACACGATCCTGACGGTCTCGACGCTCATGCAGGGCCAGCACGGCCTCGACGACGTGTATCTCAGCCTGCCGAGCGTCGTCAACCGCCGCGGCGTGCGCCAGGTGCTCGAGTACGACCTGACCGACGACGAACACGAGCGACTCCACGCCTCGGCCGAGACCCTCCAGCAACGACTCGACGAGCTCGACATCCGGTAGCCCGGCTCCAGCTCGAACCGAACGCCTCTCGACGGCTGGCTCCAGTACCCGACCGGACCAACCGCGATCTCTCCGTCAGGACCGCTCGTGACAAATAGCCTGACTGTCCTGCGATACGTCCCCGGCTTCTCCCCCCGGTGACGATTCATCCCTGACGGGGGCCCCGTGACGATTCATCCCTGACGGGGCCGAGAGATCTCATCCGAAAGAGATCATTCCGTTTGCGGGAGGTCACTCCGACTGTGAAGGCGAGAACCCGCCCAGACCGACGTGGTCCGTCCAGACCACGAGGAAACTCGGGAACACGAACACTGCGACGACGAACGCGTAGACGATGGTCAGCGCCGTGATAGCGCCGAAATCCCGGAGGCCGGGCAGGAGAGCGAAAACCAGGACGCCGAACCCGGCGGCGGTGGTCGCCGCACTCCCGAGTAGCGCCCCGCCGGTCCCCGTCACTGCCAGTCGCATCGCGTTGGCGGGGGAGCGTCCGGCTTCGAGTTCCTGTGTATAGCGCGTCCCGAGGTGGATACTGTAATCGACCCCGAGGCCGATCGTGAGACTGGTGATCATCCCCGTCATCGCGTTGAACGGGATGTCGAGCAGGTTCATCGTCCCCAGGATCCACAGCAGGACGATCACCACGGGGACGACCGTCAGTGCGCCGAGGGTCGCACCCTCGCCGGCCAGTCGATATCCGGCGATAAGAACGACGGCGATGGTAACGAGCGCGACCGAAAGCGTCGTCACGAAGGTATCGAAGAGTTCGTCGGCGACGATTTCGAACAGGACCGGATTGCCGGTCGCGGTCGCCTGGACGCTGTCGCCGTCGATGACTGCCGCGACCGATCGCATCCCGTCGGCGACCTCGGCATGCGTGGCGTCGCCGCCCGTCATGACGACCAGTCGGAGGGCACGATACTCTCCGTCGGCCCGGTGGATCACGTCCTCGGCGTGTTCGGGTGCCGCCGCGAACAGCGCGTCGTAGACCGCATCGACGTTCCGGTCGGGCAATCCGTCGCTATCCGTGTCGGCCGCCCGCAGCGTCGTCGCGAACGAGGCGTTGTTGGCCGCTGCCCGTTCCATCACCTCGATCGGACTTCGAATCCGGGGATCGCCGGTCGAGAGTTGTTGAGTCACTGCACTCGCCCCTGCCTCCTCTCGGGCAGTGGCCAGGCGGTCGAGCGTCTCCGGATCGGTCACGTCCCCACGAACGAGCACGGATACCTGGGCATCTCGCCGAGCGAAGTGATCGTTGATATACGCCATGTTCTCCTTGACCGTGTACTCGTGTGGTTCGAGTTCGGCCGGCAGGTGTTCGGTCCAGGCCGGCGGATCGTCCGCGAGGAAGTCCTCCTGTGCGAAGCGCGTCTCGACACCAGTCGCCCCGTATAGTCCAGCCGTGCTCACCAGCACGACCAGCACGATCACGAACAGTGGGGCGGTCCGAGCCGCCCACGATCCCAGCGAGAGAAATCGGCTGAACCGCCCGCCGCCGGTGCCGAACGCCCGCCGTTTCCGGTCGAATCCCCGTGCTGCAAGCGCGCCGTCGATCTCGATCTTCAGCGCGGGGAGCAAAGCGCCGAAGACGACCAGTGCTGAGACGACCCCGACCGAACTGGCGATCGCAAAGTCCTGGATCGGCCCGACCGGACTCAGGAGGTTCGCCAGAAAGCCGATCGCCGTCGTAATCGTTACCCACATCAGTGCCACTCCGATGTCGGCCAGCGAGACCGTCATCGAACCCCTGATGTCGTCGCCGTTCTGGCGCTGTTCGCGATAGCGCATGACGACGTGGAGCGCGAAGTCGATCGAGAGTCCGATTAGCAGGACCGGAATAGCGACGTGCAACTGGTTGAAATCAATTCCGGCCCAACCCATGACGCCGAACGTCCAGACGAGGACGATACCCACACCGACCACTCCGAGAACGATATCGACGGGATCGCGGTAGGCGATGATCAGTGCCGTCAGGACGAACGCGAGCGCCAGCGGGCCGACGATCCCGAGGCTGTCTTCCATCGTCTGCGTAATTTCCCCACCCATCGCGCCGACACCGAACACCATGGCGTCGGCCTTCTTTCGGTCCGAGAACGACTCGGCGATCGACTGCATGGCCTGCTGGGAGTCGATAATCTCGGCCGGTGCCTGGTCAGGATCCAGAATGGGCGCGTCTTCGGTCCGCTGGGTGACGACGATCATCGTCGCGTTCGCCGTCGTCGATCCCGGCTCGTAGCCAGTTGGCATGAGTTCGAGCGCCCCGGCCGGCCCAGCGGTTTCTGGGTCCAGCAGGGTCCGGACCGTCCGATCGATGGTGGCCTGATCTATCGTCTCGAGACGGGCGATCTGTTCGTCGAGCGTCGGGCCGCCGGACTGTCCGACTGTCGCGTTCTGTGTCGGTCCCGGACCGGGTTCGGCGGCGATCACACTCCGCGCGACGATGTTCGCGACGCTGATCGACGTCGGCGCGTCGCCGAGCGTCCTGTTGATCGTTCGGTTGGCTTCGAGAGATCGCTGGAATCGAAGGGTTTCCAGCAGCGTGCCCTTTGAAAGAACGTTGTCGTCGCGCACGACGACCTGTGCGTAGGTTGCGTTGTCGTCCGCCGAGAAGTTGCGTTGGACGTAGTCGAGTGCCTTCCCGGCGTCAGAACTACTGTAGTACTGATCCATCGACGTGTCTTCCGCGAGTAGCCCGGCGCCTGATCCGACGACGGCAGTGAACACGAGCAGCAACACGATCGTCGCTCGACTGTGGGTTGCAATCGTGCCGGCGAGACGGTTGATCGGAGCCATACGTCGAGTGTGAGTCCATGAGTAAATAGTTTTTTCGCTCATGAATTCATGAGCGATGAGCGATAAGCTCATGTATTTTCGCATCGATCGGAGATCTATGCGAGGCTTCAGCGACGACGAGCGCGCAGAAATCAGGAGCGAACTCGTCGAGACCGCCAGTCAACTGATCGCGATCCACGGTTTCGAGAAGGTCACCGTGCAGGATGTGACCGAGCCAGTGGGGATCGCCGAGAGCACGTTCTATCGGTTTTTCGACTCGAAGGCGGATCTTTACACTGAGGTACTCCTTCGGGAGAACAAAGCACTGTTCGACGCGATAGAAGCCGAGGTGTCAGCGGATAGTCCGCCGGAGGAGCGACTGGAACGTGTCCTGGCAGTCTGGGCCAGAGAGTTCGAGGCTCGCCCGCTGTTGGTGGAGAGTCACCAGTCTCCTCAACGGATGCTGCGCTACATGGACGAACAAACCCTCGAGAGGGCCATGGAACAGTTCGCCGAGCGGGCAGTCCCGATCGTCGAAGACATCCAGACCGACAGCGATGGATTGATCGCCGAACTCGACCCGATGATGGTGATACACCTGTTTTCTGTGATCGAGCTTACGGTTGCACAGAAAGAACTGTACGAGCGGTTCGGTAAGGCCGAGTTCTCGGGGTTCCAGGATGCCCTTCGGATGACGCTAGTGCGGGGACTGCTTGCGGAGTGACGCGAGATCTGTGACGACGCTCCCGATAGCCTTACTACCACGGGAAGATATCAACCAGTAATGGGCGAACCAGAACTCGGTAAGGCCGACCGCGAGTTCTTCGAGCAGTACATCTACCCCCGCCTCGGGGCTGACCGCGAGGACGTGACGCTCGGGCCCCAGCACGGCGTCGACTTCGGGGTCGTCGAGATCGGCGACCGGGCCCTGGCGATGGCGACTGATCCCGTGTTCGTCATGCCCGCGGTCGGGTTCGAGCGCGCGGCGTGGTTCGCGTTCCACATCCTGATCAGCGACGTCGCCGTCTCGGGGCTGGATCCGGCGTATCTCAGCGTCGACTTCAACCTCCCGCCCGAAATCACCGACGGGGAGTTCGAGACGGTCTGGGAGACGTTCGACCGCGAGGCGCGCGAACTGGACGTGTCGATCGTGACCGGCCACACCGCCCGCTACGCCGGGTGTAACTACCCGATGGTCGGCGGCGGCACGGCGATGGCCGTCGGCGACCCCGACGAACTCGTCCGCCCGGACGGCGCGAACGTGGGCGATCGCGTGATCGTCACGAAAGGCCCTGCAATCGAAACGACGGGATTGCTGTCGATCCAGTTCGAGTCGCTGCTGGAGGGCGAGCTGCCGGCGTCGACGATCGAGGACGCACAGGACCGCTTCTACGACATGAGTCCGGTTCGGGACGCGCTGACGGCGGCCGCGGCCGGGCCGGTGACGGCGATGCACGACGCGACCGAGGGCGGCGTCTACGGCGGGCTCTTCGAGATGGCTCGCGCCGCCGGCGTCGGTATCGAGATCGAGCGCGACCGCGTCCCGGTCCAGCCCGGCGTCCGCGAGGCCTGTGACTTCTTCGGGGTCGATCCCTGGATCTCGATCAGCGAGGGGACGCTGCTGGCGACGGTCGACCCCGACGGCGTCGGAGACGTGCTCGACGCCTTCGACCGCGAGGGGATCCCCGCGGCCGACGTGGGCGAGGTCATCACCGGATCGGGACTGACCGTCGACGGTGACGCCGTCGACCATCCCGGGAAGGACCCGTTCTGGGCGGCCTTCGAAGAGCACATGGAGACACTGCAGTCCTGACCTGGGACGTGGGCGAAAACGCGATCGCCGTGGCCGAACAGTTTCCTCGGTCGATCTCGACCCCGCGCGGAGAGGCGCTGCACGCGACTAGCGCGACCGTCGTGACGGGGTTCGCGGCGGTCGCCGCCGCAGCCTACACGCTCTCGACCGGTGGGTATTCACTGACTGCGGTCGCGTTTCTCGTCGTCGGCTCCCTGGTGATCCTGGTCGGTCTCGGTCGGTGATTGAGAAAGACATCGCTGATGTCACGACCGATATCCCTCTATGCCCCGATATCGACGGCATAGTCCGACCGGACCCACGCGTCGGGATTGTCCCGATCGTAGATCACCGTCTCGCCGCTGCCGGTCTCGATTGCGGCGTACCGTCCGTCCGCTTCCGCCTCGGTCGCCGGTTTGTCCGTGGTCATACGTGCAATCAGAGTGGTGGGTGGTACCACACCACACGTATTAGATACTCATCGGCGCGGGACTATAATCGTTTGGGCCTTGGAACTGCCGACCGGCCTCGATACGCCCGGTCGGCGGGGCCCACCTTCGACCGGGCGACGGAACACGTCGCTGTTTCATCACGTCTGCACCGCGACCGACCGGTTCGCTGCCCGGCAGTCTTGCGCTCGTCTGACGTGAATTTATGGGCAATCGAGGACATCGACAGCATGGGCGCGCACAACGGCTTCGTTATGCCTCCCATCCTCATCGCGCGCCCGGGCACCCACTACCACCCCTCTCGTTTCCCTTTCTGCCTACGCTCCGAGAGTCGCCCTGATCTCGTCGAGTGACTCCGGGTCAGCCGTGATAGCGATGGTGTCACCAGCCTCGATCGTCGTGGCCGGCAGCGGGATCGACATCGGTTCGTTCGACCGCCCGTGTGCGTAGATGCGTGCGTTTCCGGGTAGCTCGACCTCGACGACGCGCGCTCCGATCACGTCCGCGCCGTCCGGGATGTCGATCGTCGCGACAGACAGCCGCTCGGTCAGATCCGCCAGGACGTTGAAGTCCCCGCCCAGCAGGGCCGTCTTGGCACCGGCCGCACCGAGTCGCTCCGGGTAGACGACCTCGTCGACCTCGCTGGCGTAGGCGTCGTAGATCTCCTCGCGGTAGTCCGCGTCGATCCGCATGACAGTGCGGGCGCCGTGGTGCTTGCCGATCATACACGCCGAGAAGTTGACGTTGAGGTCGTCGGTCAGCGCCGCGATCGCGTCGATTGTCGCGATGCCCGCCTCCTCCAGCAGCGACTCGTCGTCGCCGCTGCCCTGTAGCGCGGTGAATCCCTCCTCACGGGCGCGATCGACTTTCTCCGGGTCGATATCGACGATCGTGACGTCGTGGTCTTCGCTGCCGAGGATCCGTGCAGTACGGATGCCCACCCGACCGAAGCCGACGATGACGAACTTCATGGGTGTGTCATACACAAGCACAGGTAAAAACACTACGGCGATCCGAAGGGCGTTTACTCGCGGGCCTTCGAGTGGCAGGCGAGATGCGCGTGACGTTCCTGGGGACCAGCGGGGCCGTGCCGACGACCGAGCGCAACCCCTCCGCCGTCCTGGTGCGCCGGGAAGGCGAGCGGTTCCTGTTCGACTGTGGCGAGGGGACCCAACGGCAGATGATGCGCTTTTCGACCGGGTTCGACGTCTCTCACATCTTCGTCACGCACCTGCACGGCGACCACGTCCTGGGGATCCCCGGCCTGTTGCAGACGCTGGATTTCAACGATCGGACCGACCCGCTGGCGATCCACGCACCCCACGGGACGCGAAGCCAGCTCGAACAGTTGATCGAGGCCACCGGCGAACGCCCCACCTACCCGCTTCGCATCCACCAGGTCCGTCCCGGGGACACGGTCCTCGACCGCGAGGAGTACGCGGTCGAAGCGTTCGAGACCGACCACCGGACGAAGTCCGTCGGGTACGCGCTGGTCGAGGACGACCGCAAGGGTCGGTTCGACCGACAGAAAGCCGAAGAAGAACTCGGCATCCCGCCGGGACCGAAGTACTCGAAGTTGCACGCTGGCGAGCCCGTCGAGCACGACGGACGGACGGTCCAGCCCGAGGAGGTCGTCGGCCCGCCGCGACCGGGTCGACGGTTCGTCTACACCGGCGACACGCGCCCGACGGTCGCCACGGCCGAAGCGGCCCAGGACGCTGACCTGCTGGTCCACGAGGCGACCTTCGCCGAGGACCGCCGCGACCGGGCCGGACAGACCGGCCACACGACCGCGAAACAGGCCGCTGAGTTGGCCAACCGGGCCGGTGTGAAGCGGCTCGCGCTGACACACATCTCGACGCGCTACGCTGGTCAGGGCAAGCGACTCGAAGACGAGGCCAGCGCGGTCTTCGAGGGCGAGCGTGTGTTCGTCGCCGACGACGGCCAGGCCATCGACGTGCCGTTTCCGGACGCCGAGTAACCCCTCGTAGTGACCGGCGTCATTCTTCCCCCGGGGAACGAAAGTACACGACTGCGCCGCATCGAAACCGAACGGTTAGGTGCGTCCAGTCCATATTACGGGCAAATTGCGAGGAGGACTGACGCTCGACGAGGTCGTCGCCCGGGCCGTATCTGGCCAGTCGGACCGGGCTGTCCGTGTCGTCGTCGGTGGAGCGGTCACTGGCGTCGGGGTCTCCCTGTCGGCGATTATGACTGCTCGCATCCTGAATGGGTTTTCCTCGTCGCTCGGGCTGCTGTTCGGCGGCGTGTTCCCGCTCGCGCTCGCGGTTGTCGTCGCTGTCGCCGGCCTGTTGATCTGGCGATGCCGGTTGACCGCCGAGCAAAGCGGCCACGTCGGCTTCTGGTGGGCGGTCGGCACCGTCGTCGCGACGGCGACCGGATTCGCACTGGTGCTGTTCGAAGCCAGCAGCAGCGTCGAAGCTATCTATTCGACCGTCATCGTCGCCGGCAACGGCGCGAGCGGGGGGCTCGGTGGGTTGATCGTCGGGTGGTACGACGCCCGGCGGCTGCGAGTCGCCACGGGGCGCGAACGCGAACGCCAGCGGCTGGCCGACGAGCGCGAGAAACTCGCGCTGGTCAACCGGATCGTCCGCCACGACATCGGCAACGATCTGCAGATCATCGCGGGGGCGGCCGACGTTCTCGAACGGCACGTCGACCCCGACGGGGAAGACGCCCTCGAGCGCCTCCAGCGGACGGCGAGCGAAGCGATCGACCTCACCGAGCGTCTCCGGACGTTCGTCACCGCACTGGAGGACGAGGCCGACCTCCGGCCGGTCGCCGTCCAGCAGATCGTCCGCACGCAGGTCGACAACCTGCGGGAGCGATATCCGGGCGCGACGGTGTCACTCGAACAGCCGGTTCCGGACGCCGCCGTCCAGGCGGACGAACTGCTCGCGACGGTGCTGCACAATCTCCTGTCGAACGCCGTCACGCACAACGACAGCGACGATCCGCACGTGATCGTGACCGTCGAGGCCGGTGCGGAGACGGTAGGGATCCGGGTCGAAGACGACGGCCCGGGGATCCCCGAGGCGGAGCGAGAGACGCTGTTCGAGCGAGGTGAACTCGGCCCCGGTAGCGACGGCTCGGGCATCGGACTCTACATCGTCGACATGCTCGTCGACCGTTACGGCGGGTCGATCACCGTCGCGGACAGCGACGCCGGCGGAGCCGCCTTTGAGGTCGAACTTCTGCGCGTGGAATCGACAGCACGTACCGCGGCCGCGAGCGCACAGAAAGAGATCGCGGATCCGCCGACCTAGCGACTGGCCGATCGACCTAGCGGCTGGTCGACCTGCTGACCGAGCGGCTGGCGAGCGGACAGAGCGGGTCGCTGGCGAACGGATCGCCCGCGACGGCGTACGCACGCGACCGGGACCCGCCACACAGCTCCCGGTAGGCACACCGGCCACAGCGGCCCGAAAGCTCCTCGGTGTCGCGCAGCCGCCGGAACAGTTCCGAGTCGCGATACAGCGAGACCAGATCCGTCTCGCGGACGTTCCCGGCCGACTCGGGCAGGAAGCCCGAGGGATAGACCTCGCCGCGGTAGCTGACGAAGACGAATCCCGAACCCGCCCGTGTCGAACCGACCGAGATCGGCTCGCCCTCGATCTCGCGGGCGATCCGGCGGTACTGTGGCGCCTCGACGGTGATCAGCCGGAACGGCGCCTCGCGCTGGCGACGGTAGAGCCAGGCCATCCACTCGTCGGCCTCGGCGGGCGAGAGTTGCGTCAGCTCGGCTCCCCGACCGATCGGCACGAGGAAGAACACCTCCCACATCGCCGCCCCGAGTTCCTCGACCTGGTCGGCGATCGCCGGCAGCGTCTCGGCCGTGTTCGCGGTGACGGTCGTGTTGATCTGGATCGACAGGCCCGCCTGCTCGGCCCACTCGGCGGCCTGCTGGACGCGCTCGTAGCTTCCCGCTTCGCCGCGGAACTCGTCGTGACGCTGTGCGTCCGGCCCGTCCAGCGATAGGGCCATCCGGTGGACGCCCGCATCGGCGAACCGCTCGACGACGTCCCGCGTGAGATTCTGCGTCGGCGCGGGCGTCACTGCCGTCGGCAGCCCCAGCTCGGAGGCGTAATCTACCAGTTCGTCCAGATCCGGCCGTTCGAGCGGATCGCCGCCCGAGAAGACCAGGATCGGCGGCGGATGGCCGAAGTCCGCGACGCTTTCGAGCAGTCGCTTCCCCTCCTCGGTCGTCAGCTCCTCGGGATCGCGGTCGGGCTGGGCCTCCGCCCGACAGTGATCACATTCGAGGCCGCAGGCCTGGGTGACCTCCCAGGTGACGATCAGCGGCGTCCGCGAGAAGTCCCGGTCCATCGGCGAACCACCGGGATGGCTGGATCCCGACGGCGGATCGCGTGGCGGCTGGTCCATGCCCGTCTCTCGTTACTGCGTGCTTGTTACCGTTGCGCCGGTTCCCGACGAGTGCGAAGACGCGGTTCAGCGGACCCTGGCACGTGTGAAGACGCGAGTTCGGCAGACTTTCACTCGCGGATGGCCTACCGCAGCCCGTGTCTCAGCGACTGTTCCATCCGATCGTCCTCGGGCTGGCCTGGCTGTGGGTCACCTACCAGCTGTCGGTACTGGCGCTCGTGCTCGTCGGGACGGGGATCGGCTTCGCAGTAATCGATTCGTCTTCGGCGTACTGGGACCGGTGCCGGAGTCGCGAGCGAGCCCCTAGTCGCGGCAGCGCTGCCAGCCGTCGGCACCCTCATGGTGATTGCTGTCCCGATTCCGTTCCCGAAATACGTCGAGAGCGTTGCAGACATCGCGGCAATCACTCGTGGCCGGATATCGGCACCGGCTCGTAGGGCGCTTCGAGATACTCGATCTCGCTGTCGGTCAGGTCGATCTCCAGCGCCTCGACGGCGTCCTCGAGGTGTTCGATGCTGGAAGTGCCGACGATCGGTGCAGTCACCCAGTCCTTGTGGAACTGCCAGGCCATCGCGATCTGGGCCATCTTCACGCCCTTCTCCTCGGCGAGTTCCTGGACGCGCTCGTTTATCTCCCGGCCGCCGCCCTCCGGATAGGGACGACCGATCGAACTCTCGTGTTCGCCCCGCGTGGTCTCCTCGAACTCCTCGTGTGGTCTGGTCAGAAAGCCCGCACCGAGCGGACTCCAGGGCAAGACGTCGATGCCCGCTCGGTCACAGAGCGGGAGCATATCGCGTTCCTCTTCCCGGTAGACGAGGTTGTAGAGGTTCTGCATCGTGGCGAACCGCTCTAGCCCGAGCCGATCACTGGTGTGCAGCGCTTCGGCGAACTGGTAGGCCCACATCGAGGACGCGCCGACGTGTCGGACCTGGCCGCGGCGGACGGTGTCGTCGAGCGCTCGTAGCGTCTGCTCGATGGGCGTGTCGTAGTCCCAGCGGTGGATCTGATAGAGATCGACCGTCTCCATGCCGAGCCGATCCAGCGAGTTCGACAGTTCCTGCTCGATCGTCTTCCGGGAGAGTCCCTGAGAATTGGGATTGTCCTCGTCCATCTCGCCGAAGACCTTCGTGGCGACGACCTGGTCGTCGCGGTCGTACTCCGCAAGCACGTTCCCAAGGATCTCCTCGCTCTCACCGTTCGAGTAGACGTTGGCGGTATCGAAGAAGTTGATCCCCAGATCGATCGCGCGCTCGATGAGTTCGCGGCTTTCGTCCTCGTCGAGCATCCACTCGTCGCTCGACCCGAAACTCATGCACCCGAGGGCGATCTGACTCACTGTGATTCCGGTCGATCCGAGCGTCGTATACTCCATAACCCATCGCTGTTCTCGGCGTAGCCACTAAGGGTTACTGGCGCCGGGCCGAACCGCACTACTGCCGGCGCTGCCAGCCGTCGGCGGCCTCGAGTTGTGGTTCGACGGACTCGATGTCGGCCTGTATTGCCCCGTAGAAACGCTGGCAGCCGACCGGGGTTCGAACGCGCAACACGACGGTGTAGTCGGTCACGTCGAAGACGGACAGCGACCAGGAGCCGTCGGCGTAGACCCACTCGCTCCGACGGAACGATTCGTCGTCAGCAACGACCCGCTCGCCCAGTGGACTGCTCAGGCGGGTCAGCGGCGAGAGATCGAACGGGACGACCGACGGCAGCTCCGCACCGGCCGCCGTGGCGTCCGGTGTGCTGCGAAGGGACATACCTGACGGTTGGCGGTCGACTACCAAAAACCGTCCTGTTCGCTGGCGCACGGGATTTATATCGATCCAGGCCCCTACGAGAACCCGTGAGTACGCGAACAGGCGCTCTCGACGCGCTCGTGTTCGGCGTGGACGTCCAGAGCGGTGACGTCCGCGGTGACGCGCCCTCCTATGCGCTCGTGATCTTCGACGGCGAGTCCATCGAGCGAGACGTCGTCTCCTACCGGAAGCTCCGGCGGCTGATCGACAGCGAGGAGCCCGCGATCGTCGCCACGGACAACATGTACGAACTGGCCAGCGACAAGGACGCGCTGGTGCAGTTCCTGCGACAGCTCCCTTCCGAGACGAAGCTCGTGCAGGTCACCGGCGACGAGCGACCCGAACCGCTCTCGCGGGTCGCCAAGCGCCACGGCGTCCCCTACGACAAGGAGCCGATGGCCGAGGCCGAAGCCGCTGCCCGGCTGGCGGCCGCGAACGTCGGCTACGAGGTCTCGGCGTTCACGAACACGACGGAGGTCAAGGTCGCCCGGGGGCGCTCGACCGGCGGCGGTGGCGGCTGGTCGGAAGACCGCTACACGCGGCGAATCCACGGCGCGGTCAGGACTACCGCCCGGGAGGTCGAGTCAGAACTCGAGGCGGCAGGGCTGGACTACGAGAAAGACGTCACCGAGAAGTACGGCGGCTACGCCAACGCCGTCTTCGAGGTCGAAGGGCGACCGGCTGAGATCCCCGTCTCCGAGCATCGCAGCGGCGACACCCGGATCGAGATCGAGCGCGTACGACGGGACGGCATCGAGTTTCGGCCGCTGGCAAAGCGCCGGGACCACGTGCTGGTCGGCGTCGACCCCGGCACGACGACGGCCGTCGCCATCGTCAGCCTCGACGGATCGGTGCTCGACGTCTACTCGACGCGGACCGACGACGCCGCTGCCGTCACGGAATGGATCGTCGAACGCGGCCGGCCGGTCGTCGTCGCTGCCGACGTGACGCCGATGCCAAACACCGTCGAGAAGCTGCGCCGCAGTTTCGACGCCGCGGGCTGGGTCCCCGATTCGGACCTGCCGGTCGACGAGAAACAGCACCGCACTCGCGAGGTCCCCTACGACAACGACCACGAGCGCGACGCGCTGGCCGCGGCGCTGTCGGCCTACGACGACCACGAGGACCAGATCGACCGGATCGTGACGAAGGTTCCGCCCGAACAGCCCGTCGGCCCGGTCGTCGCCGACGTCGTCGCCGGCGACCACTCCGTCGAGAGCGCGCTGGCCGCCCGCGAGGACGACGACGGTGACGAGCAAGAAAGCGAGCCGAGTCACGAGCCACGGGAGCTGACCGCAGAGGAGAAGAAGATCAACCGGCTGGAGGCCCGGGTCGAACGGCTGGAGTCGCACAACCAGGACCTCAAGGACACGATCGCCACCAAAAACGAGCAGCTACAGGAGTACGAGCGAAAGCTCACGGAAGCCCGCAGCGAGCAGCGGACCGAGGCGCGCAAGCGACGGGAAGTCACGCGGCTCGAACGGGAGAACGACCGCCTGGAGCGGAAACTCCAGGACGAGCGCGAGCGCGTCGAGGAACTGGAGGGCAAGCTCGAACGACTGAAAGCTCTCTGGAAGCTCGATCACTCGAACTTCGCGGACGTCTCCGAGAAACGGGAGGGGCTCGTCCCGGTCAAGATCGTCGAGAAGTTCACCACGGAAGCGATCGTCGACGCCGACGAGCGGTTCGGCCTCGCGAGCGGCGACGTGATCATGTTCCGAGACGCCACCGGTGCGGGCCGCTCGACCGCCGAGCGCCTCGCCGAGATCGAACCACGGCTGGTGTTGCGCCAGGGCGGCCTCTCCGACGCCTCCGACGAGGTGCTGTTCGAGGAGCGGGTTCCGGTCGCCGACGCCGGGAAGGTAACCGTCCAGGAAGTGGACGAACTCGCGGTCGCCCGCGAACGCGAGGTCGAGGCCGCGATCGAGGAGTGGAACGACTGGGTCGCCGAACGAAAGCGCGAGCGTAACCAGCAGATGGTCGATCGACTCATCAGCGAGCACCGGGCGTCCGATCGCGGCGAGAGCTGATCCTGTCGGCTGTACGTTCGTGAAGATATTCGCCACCCCGGGGTGGCGAATCGTTTCGAAATGGTATAGCCGGCAGTATCACGCAGTCACCGCCCGGCCAGGTCAGTCGTCGTCAGCAGCCGGTTGGACTGCCTCTCGATCCGCGCGCGGCCCCTGCAGGTCGACGCCGGGTAGCAGGTCGCGCAGGTACTCGCCGGTGTAGGAGTTCTCGTCGCGGGCGATCTCCTCGGGCGTGCCGGTCGCGACGACCTCGCCGCCGTTCTCGCCGCCCTCGGGGCCGAGATCGATGATGTGGTCGGCGTTTTTCACCAGATCGAGTTCGTGCTCGATCACGACCACGGTGTTGCCGTCCTCGGCCAGCCGGTGGAGCACGTCGATCAGCTTGCGCTCGTCTTCGGGATGCAGGCCTGTCGTCGGCTCGTCCAGCAGGTAGAGGGTTTCGCCGGAGTCTTTCTTGCCGAGTTCCTCGGCGAGTTTGATCCGCTGGGCCTCACCGCCAGAGAGGGTCGTCGAGGGCTGGCCCAGCCGCATGTAGCCCAGACCGACGTCTTTCAGCAGCTTCAGCCGCCGGCGGATGCCGGAGTGGCTCTCGAAGAACTCGTAGGCCTCCTCGACGCTCATCTGGAGGACGTCAGAGATGGTCTTGCCCTTGTAGGTGACGTCCAGCGTCTCGTCGTTGTAGCGGTCGCCGCCACACTCCTCGCAGGGCACGTAGACGTCGCTGAGGAAGTTCATGTCGATCTTGACGTTCCCCTGGCCGCCGCAGGCCTCACATCTGCCCCCCTTGACGTTGAAGGAGAACCGCCCCTTCTCGTAGCCCCGCTGTTTGGAGAGTTTTGTCTCGGCGAACAGCTCGCGGATGTGATCGAAGACGTTGGTGTAGGTCGCGGGGTTCGATCGGGGCGTGCGGCCGATCGGCGACTGGTCGATCAGCCGGACGGTCTCGATCCCCTCGAGCCCCTCGATGTCGTCGTGCTCGCCGGGATTTACATCTGTATCGTTCATCCGCCGGACGAGTCCCTTGTAGAGAATCTCGTGCATCAGCGTGGATTTACCTGACCCGGAAACGCCCGTAATCGCGGTGAAGGTCCCGAGCGGGATCTCCACGTCCAGGTCTTTCAGGTTGTGTTGGCGAGCGCCACGAACCGTGACTGCGTCGTCGCCCTCTCGACGGGTCTCGGGCACCGGGATCGCTCGCTCGCCGGCGATGTACTCGCCGGTGACGCTCTCGTCGGTCTCGACCACGTCCTCGATCGAGCCGTTGACGACGACTTCGCCGCCGCGCTTGCCCGGCCCGGGCCCCATGTCGATGATGTTGTCCGCCCGGTGCCAGGTCTCCTCATCGTGTTCGACGACGAGCAGGGTGTTACCCAGGTCGCGCAACTCTTCGAGCGTATCTAGCAGACGGTCGTTGTCCCGCTGGTGGAGCCCGATCGAGGGTTCGTCCAGCACGTACAGCACGCCCACCAGCCCCGACCCGATCTGGGTGGCCAGCCGGATGCGCTGGCTCTCCCCGCCAGACAGCGTCGAGGCCTCCCGGTCGAGGGTGAGATACTCCAGCCCGACCTCCTCCATGAACCCCAGCCGGGCGCGGATCTCCTTGAGGATCTCCGCGGCGATCTTGGTGTCGCGCTCGTCGAGATTCGCTTCGAGGTTCCGGAAGTGCTCTAGGGCGTCACCGATCGACAACTGATTCACTTCGGTGATCGACGTGCCGTCGACCAGCACCGCGCGGGACTCGGCTTTCAGCCGCGTCCCCTCACACGCCGGGCACGTAGTGGTCGCCATGTACTCCTCGATGTGCTCGCGGGCCCGGTCGGAGTCGGTCTCGACGTGGCGGCGTTCGAGGTTGGGGATGACCCCCTCGAAGCGCTCGGTCTTCTCGCGGGTGCCGTTCTTGGTCGTCCACTGGAAGTGGACCTGCCTGTCGGTGCCCCAGAGGAACTGTCGGCGGATCTCCTCGTCCAGCTCCTCGAAGGGGGTCTCGACGGAGACGCCGAAGTGCTCGGCGACGTTGTCTATCTGCCGGGAGTAGTAGGTCCGGTTGTAGCTCCAGGGCTCGAAGACGTCCTTGAGTGGCTTGGAGGCGTCGGTCACAACGAGTTCGGGATCGACCTCTTTCGTCTCGCCGATCCCCTCACACTCCGGGCAGGCCCCGTGTGGGGAATTAAACGAGAAGCTTCGGGTCTCGATCTCGGAGATGTCGATCCCGCAGTGGGTACAGGCCAGCTCCTCGGAGAACTCGACTTCGAGGCGATCGCGGTCGCTGTGATCGGGGCTGTCGCCGGCTCCGGCTAGATCTCCGGTCGATCTCGCCGTCGCTCCACCCAGCTCCACGTCCTCGGGCGGATCCGGCAGGATGACTTTGAGGACCCCGCCGCTCTCTTCGAGGGCGGTCTCGACGGAGTCGGTGATCCGCGACCGGGCGTCGGGAGCGACCTTCACGCGGTCGACGATCACGTCGATCGTGTGGTCGTAGTTCTCGTCGAGGTCTGGCCGATCCATGGTGAGGTCGTACTCCTCGCCGTCGACCTCGACGCGGGCGTAGCCCTCGCTCACGAGGTCGTCGAACCGATCCTCGAAGGCTCCCTTCTGGTCGCGGACGATCGGCGCGGCCAGTTTCGCCTTCGTCCCTTCGGGCAGCTCGAGGATCCGGCTCACCATGTTCTGGGCGGACTGCTCGCCGACCTCCCGGCCACACTCCGGACAGTGGGGCACGCCGACCCTGGCGTACAGCAGTCGCAGATAATCGTGTAGTTCGGTGACGGTCCCCACGGTCGAACGGGGGTTGTTGGCGGCGTTCTTCTGGTCGATCGAGATCGCGGGGGAGAGCCCTTCGACGTTCTCGACCTGCGGTTTGTCCATCTGGCCCAGGAAGTTCCGGGCGTAGGCGGACAGCGACTCGATGTACCGGCGCTGGCCCTCGGCGTAGACAGTTTCGAAGGCGAGCGACGACTTCCCCGAGCCGGACAGGCCGGTGACGACGGTCAACTCCTCGCGGGGAATCTCGACGTCGACGTCCTTGAGGTTGTGTTCCTCGGCGCCGCGGACCTCGATGACGTCCTTGCTCATTCATCCCGTCTCAAGGGAGCGACTACTGAAACGCTGTCGGTTCTCGATCCGGCTGCGTCCGGCGCGCGAACTCGCGTCTGCCACGGGTGATCCCAAAGTGATTTGGTACCGTTTTCAACCCGTCTGCCGCCAACATCGCAGGTGAGCCGTCCGTATGATTCACTCCGAAGCAGATCTCACCGTCTCCGTTCCGCCCCGGGCCGCGTTCGCGTTCGTCGCGGATCCGTACAACCTCGTCAAACTGATCCCGGGGTTGGTTGCGGTGAGCGAGGTCAGCGAGCGCGCGGACGGCACCCGACGCGGCCGGTACCAGTACGAACTGGCGGGGATCTCGCTGACGGGCGCGTTCGAGGAGAGTCAACACGAAGAGCCGGCACTGCTGGTCCGGTCGCTCAGCGGCGCGATCGAGGGGACCTGGCGCTACCGGTTCGAAGCAGCCCCGGGTGGGACGACGATCTCCTACACGGCAGAGCTTGAGTTTCCCGAGACGGTCCTCGATCGACTGCCCGAACTCGCCGTCCAGGCGTACGTCGACGGCGAACTCCAGACCGCCATCGCCACCCTCCGGGCGTTTCTGAACGCCGGAGAGTGACGCCCTCACGAGGCGGGTCCCACGGGGCTTGACCCCGAGATGGTGAACTCGATCACGACTGTCCCTCGAAGAAGGCCGTCAGCAGTTTCTTCTCGGCGGCCCGGAGATGCTGGTAGAACGTCGAGGGGACGACGTCCATCGAGGCCGCGAGCTGGTCGCCGTCGCTGCGGCGCGGCCACTCGAAGAAGCCGCTGACGTAGGCCTTCTGGAGCGCCGTCAGCTGCCTGGCGGTCAGTTCGTCTTCGACAGTCGCACGGAACCCCTGGCGCGTCTGTGCGGGCTGATCCGATTCGTGATAGGCGACGAGCTCGACCGTCTCGTAGTTGTTCTCCAGTTCGTCGACGATCGCCCGTCCGTTCTGTTCGGTCGCGACTCTGAAGCGCAACTTGACGGCGTTGGCGTCGAACTCGACGGTCGTGATCTGTGCGCCGTACTCCGAGAGCGTGTTCACGAACGGCGGACTCTCGACGGCCACCTCGACCATCGGATCGTCGTCGTCAGCGAGGACGGTCGCCTCGATCACGTCGGGGATCGACTCGGCTGCCGTCACGACTGCTTCGATATCGCCCTCTACCTCGAACAGCAACAGCAGGTCGCCGTCGTGGCGGATCAGCGTGTTCTCGTGGACGGCCCCGTCGCCGAGCGCTTCCGAGAGGCGGGTCAACGTCGTCTCGTCGTGTAACTCGACGCCGATCTCGATCACCGTGTCGGTCGTCACGGTCTGTTTGCTCAGCAGGTCGTTGATCGCCGCGCCGATCGAGCGCCCCAGCGCCTGCAGGACGGTCGTCTCTTCCTCGTCGAACGACTGCGTCCGGCTGTAGACTGCCAGCACGCCGTAGGTCGTTCGCCTGTAGGTCAGCGGGATCACCACGCCCTCTTCGCCTTCCCGACAGCGCACGGGCCCGGCCAGCGAGTCGTCGAGACGCATCAGCGACTGCTCGTCGACCGCCGTCGCGAGCGGCGCGGCGTCGTCAGCGGTCAGATCGATCATGTCGTCGCCGTCGGCTCGCCTTCGGACGACGTGCGCCCCGGGATCGTACTCGCCGATCCAGGCCCGGGAGATCGCCTCGTCGTCGCCGATGCGCTCGACTGCGCGCTCGTAGATGTCGTCAGTCGAGTCGGCTGTGACGACGATCTCGGTGACGTCACCGATCAACCCGTTGATCCGGTCGAGCAGCCGCTGGAGGCGCTCGCGCTCGCGCTCGATCTGGAACTCCGCCTCCTTGCGCTCGGTGATGTCCTGCTGGAACGCGACGTAGTTGGTTACTTCGCCGTCCTTACCCCGGATCGGCGTGATCTTCAGCTGGTTCCAGAACAGCGTCCCGTCCTTGCGGTAGTTGCGCAACTCAACCGAGACCGGTTCACCCGTATCGAGGGCGTCCCTGATCTCGTGTGTCCGCTCGATTTCCGTGTCCGGTCCCTGGAGAAACCGACAGTTGACGCCGATCGTCTCTTCTTTCGTGTAGCCGGTGATCCGCTCGAAGGCGTCGTTGACGTAGATGAGCGGCTCGTCCGGCAGTGTCGCGTCGGCGATCGTCATCCCGACCGGCGCCTCGTCCATCGCGCGCTCCTTGAGTCGCTGTTCCTCCTCGGCGGTCAGGTCGCTGATGGGCATCCGCACGCGGCCGCTCTCGCCCGACCGGACCATGACGTGCTGTTCGACCCGTTCCGCGACGATTCCGAGCGCGTCGTCGTCGCTGGCGGGGACGTAGGCGGTCACGTTCTCGTCGACGGCCTGCCGGGCCACGCCTCCGTCCTCGGTCGCCGGCACGAGCACGACCGGAAAGGATGGCAGATCCTGTCGCACCGCTCTCAGGAAGGCGATCCCGTCGAATCCGGCCGGGTGGTGATCGACGACCGCTCCGTCGACGTCCCCCTCTGTCACGCGATCCAGTGCCGCCGGGAAGTCGGTCTCGACGACGACGGTCCCCTGAATAGCGCGTTCGAGCGAGCCGGCATCTACCGGGCCCGATCGAGGTGTCTCGCCCACGCGCAGGAGCCGCCGCGTCTCCGACGCCGCAGTCATGGCGACGTGCTACGGTCGGCGGTGATTTAAATCCGAGCCATGAGTCGGTCCAGCGCCGAACCCCCTCCAGTGCGATCCTCGACGACCGCTTCGGCGACGTGCTGGCCGCTGATCAGCGTCATCGGGACGCCGATCCCGGGGTTGGTGTAGCTGCCGACGTAATAGAGGTCCTCGACGTTCGACGCGCGATGCGGGGGGCGCAGCGGCCCGGTCTGTCTGAGCGTATGCGCGAGTCCGAGGGCCGTCCCCTCCGGATAGTTGTACTGCGTCCGGTAGTCGGAGACGCAGGCCGACCGCTCGAAGACGATCCGGTCGCGCAGGTCGACACCGACTTCCTCGGCCAGGTGCGAGAGCACCTTCTCGCGGTAGCGCTCGCGGGTCTCGCTGTCGTCGTCCAGCCCCGGCGCGATGGGGACGAGGATCACGACCGCGTGGTGGCCGTCGGGTGCGACGGCGTCGTCGGTCTTGGATGGCACCGACAGGTAGTAGGCGGGATCGTCCGGCCAGGCCGGATCGTCGAAGATCCGCTCGAAGTGGGGGTCCCAGTCCGGCGGGAACACCAGCGAGTGGTGCGCGAGCGGGCCGACCGACCCCTCGACGCCGAGGTAGAACATGATCGCGGAGGGCGCGTAGGTCTTGCCCTCCCAGTACTCGGGGTCGTGATCGCGACTCCCCGGCGAGA
This sequence comes from Halapricum hydrolyticum, assembly GCA_025517565.1. Lineage (GTDB taxonomy): Archaea > Halobacteriota > Halobacteria > Halobacteriales > Haloarculaceae > Halapricum > Halapricum hydrolyticum. The sequence goes on along the minus strand of JAOPKD010000026.1, from coordinate 10,371 downwards.
GCAACTCGCGCTCGACGTGGGCCGGGTTGGCGTTCGAGACCAGGACGTCCGTCCGGCGACGCCCCTCGCTCGTCTGCAGCGCCAGCCCGGTCGTCGTGTTCTGGACGTCGGTGACCTCGATGCCGGCCTCGTATTCGACGCCCAGCTCCTCGCCGAGCTCGACCAGTCCCTCGACGACGCTGTAGATCCCGCCTTCGGGATAGTAGACGCCCAGGTTGTAGTCGACGTGTGCCATCAGGTTGTACAGCGCCGGCGTGTTGTGTGGCGACCCCCCGAGGAACACGAGCGTGTACTGGAGTAGCTGCTGGAGCTTCGGCTCGTCGAAGTAGCTCTCGACGTGCTCCTGCATCGAGCCCAGCAGCGACAGCCCCCGGCCGGATCTGGCGACGTCGAGGTCGATCATATCGCGCAGCCGCGAGCGGTCCTCGTAGACGAAGTTCCCCATCCCGACCTCGTAGGAGTACTCGGCTTCCGCGAGATACTCGTCGAAGGTCTCGCCGCCGCCCTCCTCGTAGGCCGCGAAGATCTCCCGCGACCGAGAGACGTCAGGCGTCGTCGTCACCCAGTCACAGCGCGGCTGCTCGTCGAGGTCGTCGGCGTACGGCGACCCTTTCTCGGGCTGTGGCTCGGTCTCGGTGTAGAACACCCGGTAGTGTGGATCGAGCGGTTCGATGGTGTAGTAGTCCTCGGGCGCCCGGTCGAAGTGTCCGAAGAACCGCTCGAAGACGTCGGGCATCAGATACCAGGAGGGGCCGGTATCGAAGCGAAACCCCTCGGCTTCGATGAGGTTTGCGGCACCGCCGAGCCGTTCGTTCTGTTCGAGGACGGTCACGTCGGCCCCCGCGTCCGCGAGGTACGCGGCCGCCGAGAGCCCGCCGAAGCCACCGCCCATCACTGTCACGTCCGCGCCGTCGAGTGGAGTGTCGTCGAACATGGTCAGGGTACGTACCAGATTCCGCGATCGCGATCGTACCACGAACCGATGATGACGTGCGGAAGTGCGATAATACTAATGAAAATACTCCAGAACGCTACCAGCCCGATCGCGAGACTCTCGCCACCGAGTGGCTGGGGCGCAAGCGTCCACAGCAGTCCCGCCAGTCCGAACGTCGCGACGCTGCCGGCGATCAACACGCCCCAGGCCCCGAGCGCGACCAGCCGGGTGTCGTCGCTGTCGAGAATCGCGAGTACTCCCTCGCCGCTCGTCGACTCTGCGGGTTCGCTGTCGACGGCCGTCGTCCGCGCGACCTGTCGGGCCGAGTACCACAGCGGGAAGTACAATCCGACCGCGACGACGACCGGCACGACGGCGAAGTAGACGACCAGAAGCAGCGTCTCGGCGGCGTCGGCGACGTACGAGCCGGTCCCGGCAGCCTGGAGGTATCCGAGCGAGAGATGTGCGACCAGCAGCGCCCCGAACCCGCCGCCGATCAGCCACCGCGTCAGGTCGAAGTACGGACTCACGGCCGCGAGGCCACCGGGCTCGAAGATGTCGACCATGATCGCGCTGAATGTGTGGAACGTCTCCGGGAAGAAGAAGATCGGCACGGCCATGACCGCGCCGCCTCTGACCAGCGCCGCCAGCGCGCGCTGGGGCTTGCTCCGCAAGTGGTCGGTCCCGTAGGTGACGTCCATGACGTGCAGACCACCGTGGCCGCCCTTGGCGACCGCGACGCTGATCGCCAGCGCCAGCCCGACGATCGGCGCCACGAACAGCAGCGTGATGAACCCGGCAATGCTCGTCAGGTACAGCGCCACGTACCGCGACTGGAAGGTGACCGTCCGTCGGCGGAGGTTGTTGAAGTGCTCGAAGCCGCCGTGGGGGAGGTTCAGCGCGACCATCCCGAAGAGATAGACGAACGCTTGCGTGCGCAGCGACAGCTCGACGCCGGCGATCGTCGCCCCGGCGAACGCGATCGTCAGCGCGAGCAGTGCCACGCGTGAGACCGCAAGCGTCCTCCCGCCCGGAACCTCGGGGACGAGCTTCGGCACCGTCAGTCGATGGGCGTGTTCGGACATCGCCAGTAACTAGTTCCGGTTTCGGTATCAAAGCCGGACCAAACACGTTGGGCGCGATCGATCCCGTAGCCGTTTTGCCCCGGGGCCACGAACGACCTCGATATGGGGATCCGGCAACTGCGCTGTCCCGAGTGTGGCACCGACGCGAGCATGGGCCTGCCTCGGGACTCGACCGTTCACGGAATCTCGGCGACCGAACCGCCCGAATCCGAGGCGGACGACCGCAAGGTCAGGTCAGTCGCGTGCCCGAACGACCACGAGTTCTACGTCACGTTCACGTTTTGACCGGGCACAGATCACTGGATTTAAGTAATCTTTCTGTGACGAGCCGATCATGAGTCAGCGTGGGGAGTACACGATATCGGGAATCGATCTGACAGACGACCGCTACACCGTCGTCCAGTCGCTGGTCCGCAACAAGTACCGCGCCGAGGACGCCAGCGGGAACGTCGTGTTGCGCGGCAAGCAGAAGATGCTCAAGATGAAAGAGGAGTTCCCCTTCGTCGACAGCGACGGCAACGGGGTCTTCACCGTCAAGGCGGGGAGCATCATCGACGTCGCGGGCGATTACATCCTCACGGACGCCCAGACTGGCGAAGACGTCGTGATCCTCGACAACGACTATTCGATCTTCCAGGACACGTGGAAGATCCGCGACGCCCGCGACGAGCGAAAGCTCGCCGAGATCAACTCCAGGGGCGCAGCGGTCACGCTCGCCCGGAATACGATCCCGTTCGGCGGCTGGATCCCGCACAAATACGAGATCACGGACGTGGACGGGGATCACGTCGGTAACATCTCGGGGCAGTTCTCGCTGAAAGACACCTACGACATCACGATCGACGACGCCAGCGACGTCCCCAAAGAGCCGATCGTCGCCGCGGCGATGGTCATCGACGCGATTCAGGGGAACTGATTGTACCGATTTACCGCACCGACCGCCCCGCGTGCGGAACAGACGTCCAATAATCCGTCTGATAGGGACTGCTGTCGGTCCGGACGGCCACCCAACTGCACGGTCGAAGAGTGGTAGCCTTCAAATGCCTCCGCCTCCCACGGAGGAACAATGAACGGCAACAGTTTCGGTCGGCTCTTCGAAGTGACGACCTACGGGGAGAGCCACGGCGAGGCGATGGGGTGTACGGTCTCGGGCGTGCCTGCAGGAGTCGAACTCGACGAGGAGGACATCCAGAAAGACCTCGACCGGCGCAAGCCGGGCCAGTCGATGATCACGACCTCGCGGGACGAACCAGACGCGGTCTCGATCAAGTCGGGCCTGCAGGACGGGTACACGACCGGCACGCCGGTCGGGATGGTCATCCAGAACAAGGACGCACGCTCGGGCAAGTACGAACCGTTCGTTACCGCGCCCCGCCCCAGCCACGGCGACTTCACCTACTCGGCGAAGTTCGGCACCCGGAACTGGGGCGGCGGCGGCCGCTCCTCTGCCCGGGAGACCGTCAACTGGGTCGCCGCCGGCGCGATCGCAAAACAGGTCCTCGAACAGTCGGAGTACGACGTCCGGATCAAGGCCCACGTCTGCCAGCTGGGTGACATCGAGGCCCCGGAGGTGTCCTTCGAACAGATGCTCGAACACAGCGAGGAGAACGAGGTGCGGTGTGCCGATCCCGAGACGGCCGAACGGATGCGCGAGCTTGCCGACCAGTACCAGAAAGAAGGCGACTCCATCGGCGGCGCGATCTACTTCGAGATGCGCGGAGTGCCGCGGGGACTGGGCGCGCCGCGGTTCGACAGCTTCCCCTCGCGGATGGCCCAGCTGCTGTACTCGATCCCCGCGGTCAACGACCTCGAGTACGGGATCGGCCGCGAGGCCCGGACGACCGCCGGCAGCGAGTACAACGAGGACTGGGAGTTCGAGGGCGAGTCGCGAAGCGACTCGGAACCGTCGAGCGGCGACGAGCCGCGAGACAGCGGCGACCCCGTCCCCGTCGGCAACGACCACGGCGGGATCCAGGGCGGGATCACGACCGGCGATCCCATCTACGGCGAAGTGACCTGGCACCCGCCCGTCTCCATCCCGAAGAAACAGCAGACCGTCGACTGGGAGACCGGCGAACGGAAGGAGATCCAGGTCGTCGGTCGTCACGATCCGACGCTGCCGCCGCGAGCCGTTCCGGTCGTCGAGGCGCTGCTGTACAGTACGGTACTGGACTTCATGCTACTCGGTGGTCGGATCAACCCCGACCGGCTGGACGACCGGCCCGGCGAGTACGACACCGACTACCACCCCTCGAGTCCGGTCAACGACCCCGACGACGCGGACACCCACGCCGAGACGCTCGACGAGGAGTAAATCGTCTCCGAGAGACTCTAGTTCGGCTCGGCCTCGTCGCTACGCATCTCTTCTCTGAGGACGCGCCAGCGTCGCCGGGCGCAGATGATCGCGTCGAAGAAGACGATCACGAGCCCGGCGATTCCGAGCCACTGCAACAGTGGGTACTGCTCGAACAGTGGCGTGAAGTACGCCACGAGCACGAACAGCCCGATGTATCCGAACCGGGCGAACCGTCGTATACTGAACAGTTCGGAGCGTGCGAGCGCGTCGGCCATGACCGTCGTTGGGAACCGATCGGCAAGAACCTGTGGGAGAGAAATCGCCGCGACCGGGCCTGTTTTGCCCCTCCAGCCGGACAGCAGCACATGGACGCAAATCAGGAGTCACCGTACAACCCGTTCGGGATGGACGAAGCGTGTCAGAACTGTCCCGAACTGGCCGAGAGCCGGACGCAGGTCGTCCACGGCTACGGCGACGTGAGCGCGGAGTTCGCCTTCGTCGGCGGGTTCCCCGACGCCGGGGCCGACGAGGTGGGGATCCCATTCATGGGCGCGGGCCGGGAGACGATGCTCGAGATCCTGCGAGAGACGGGGTTCACGGACTCGCCGCCGGAGACGACAGAGCCCGAGATCGACAACGCCGTATTGACCTACGCCGCGCGGTGTCATCATCCCGACCGGAAGCCAACCGACGGGGAGTTCAGCGCGTGCGAGCCCTATCTCACGAGCGAACTCCGGATGATCAACCCGGAGATCATCGTCGCCGTCGGTCAGCACGCTCTGGAGGCGCTGGCCTGGGAGTACACCACTCGCAGTGCCGACGAGTTCGACGTCGAGGCCGAGCACGCGAGTACGGTCCGCGGACGCGGCTTCGAGATCGTGCCGATGATCGAACCGGCCGAACAGACCGACGCCCAGACCGACGCGCTGATCGAGCACCTGCTCGGCGTGCTGGGTCGGGACTATCGACAGACGAAGGGTCGGCGCGGTCGCTGACGACGCTCAACGAGAGACGCAACGATCGCTGATCGACGCCGGCGGCCGCGAGCGCCGTTTGGCAAGCGTTATGCCGGGCGGGGAAGTCACGTCAGATATGAACGTCGTAGTTACGGACGCCGTCGACGACGCGGGTCTGGCACGGCTGCGCCAGGCGGGTCACGACGTCGAGCTGGCCACGGACGCCGACCGCGAGGAGTTGCTCGAACTGGTCGCCGACGCACACGCACTGATCGTCCGGTCGGGGACGACCGTCGACGAGGAACTGCTCGATGCGGCACCCGAACTGGCCATCGTCGGGCGCGCAGGTATCGGCGTGGACAACATCGACGTCGAGGCGGCGACCGATCGCGGGGTCATCGTCGCGAACGCGCCGGAGAGCAACGTCCGGGCGACCGCCGAGCACACCGTCGCGCTGGCGTTTGCGACTGCCCGGAAGATTCCCCAGGGGCACATGCAGCTGAAAGACGGCTACTGGGCGAAAGGCGACATCCTCGGCTCGGAGTTCAACGGCAAGACGCTGGGCGTCGTCGGACTGGGCCGGATCGGTCAGGAGGTCGCCAAGCGACTCGGCAACCTGGAGATGGATCTGGTGGCCTACGACCCGTATCTCAGCGAAGAGCGGGCCCGACAGCTCGGGGTCGAACTGGTCGACGACATCGAGACCTGTTTCGCGCAGGCGGATTTCGTCACGCTGCACACGCCCAGGACGGCCGAAACGGACAGTTTCGTCGACGAGGAATTGCTGGCCGAACTCGAGGACGGCTACCTGATCAACTGCGCCCGTGGCGGGCTCATCGACGAGGCGGCCCTGGCGGAGGCCGTCGACGACGGCATCCTGTATGGCGCGGCAGTCGACGTCTTCGAGACCGAGCCGGTCGAGCCGGACAATCCCCTGCTGAAGGCCGAGAACGTGATCGTGACGCCGCACATCGCTGCCAGCACCGAATCGGCGAAACAGAACGTCTCGATCAGCATCGCCGATCAGATCCTCTCGGCGTTCGACGGCGACATCGTCACCAACGCGGTCAACGCCCCCTCGGCCGGTGAAGCCGTCTACCCGACGATCCGTCCGTACGTCAAAATCGCCGAGACCGCGGGCAAGGTCGCGATGCAACTGCTTGGCGGCCACGTCGAATCGGTCGAGATCACCTACACCGGGGACATCGCCGACGAGAACGTCGACGTCGTGACCGCGAGCGCCCTGCAGGGCGTGTTCTCGCCGCTGGAGTGGCAGGCCAACGCGATCAACGCCGAGCGGATCGCCGAGGAGCGCGGCGTCGACGTCACCGAGTCGAAGACCCGACAGGTCGAGGACTTCAACAACCTCGTGACCGTCGAGGTCAGCGACGGCGACCATTCGGTCAGCGTCGAGGGGACCCAGTTCGACGACGACGATCCGCGGATCGTCCGCATCCAGGGCTACCGCGTGGAAGCGATCCCCCACGGCCACATGCTCGTGGTGCGCAACCGCGACGAACCCGGCGTGATCGGATTCATCGGCTCGGTCATGGGCGAGTACGACATCAACATCGCGGGCATGTTCAACAACCGTGAGTCCCGCGGCGGCGAGGCGCTGACTGTCTACAACCTCGACAGCGCTCCCGGCGAGGAACTGCTCGAAGAACTCGCTGCGGACGACCGCATCATCGAGACGACGCACATCTCGCTCAACAACGGCGACTAACCGGTCGGCTGAGACCGCCGGCGTGTGGTTTCGAAGGCGCTCGGTTCCGTCTGGAGGATCTTTTCACGAGCGTGCGGCTGGTTGTATGTGCAACCCCGGCTGTCTGTACACGGCGCGGCGGCCCCCTCCGAATCGTAACCCCTTTAGTTGCCACCGGAGTACGGGTAGATGAGTCCGGGTAGGGTAGTGGACTATCCTCTTGGCTTGCGGAGCCAGGGACCGGAGTTCAAATCTCCGTCCGGACGTTTCTGCCGACGCAAAACCGCGAGTGTCGCGAGCGGTCCCCGTCGGCGTAACTTCACGAGGAGATTTGAACAGAGAAGTCGCAGCCCGGGAAGCGACCGTAGGGAGCGACCCGGAACGTCTTCACGAGTTCAAATCTCCGTCCGGACGTTCATTTCGTTCACGTCCGACGTGCCCTGCGCTACATTTTGCGACGCTACATGACGAGCGAAGCGAGTCGTCAGCGTCGCGTATGCGGCCAGAGGAAATGTGAACAGACGAGAAAGGCGCAGCGAAGCGAGCGTTTCTCGGCGAGTCTGTCGAATCACCTCGAAATGTTATAGCCGGCAGCATGACCCTGTAAGACTTGAAGGGGGATGGTACCCTGACCCTCGGAAGTGTTATCCCTCATCTGGCCATACGTTTGTTTGTAATGGCTAACGGTAAGGTTGATTTCTTCAACGACACAGGCGGCTACGGTTTCATTTCGACTGACGACGGCGATCTCGACGACGACGAAGACGTTTTCTTCCACATGGAGGACGTCGGCGGAGAGGATCTCACGGAAGGTACTGAGGTCGAGTTCGACATCGAGTCCTCCCCGAAGGGGCCTCGCGCGGCGAACGTCGTCCGGCAGTAATACCGAGACACGCTCGTCGCTCATAGCGACGAACACGATTCTCGATTTTTCGAACGGTCACACGTCCCAGCTGATGCTCTCTGTACACACCGAGAGAACGGTCCGTGACCGATACGCGCGGTGTATGCAGCACGACCACTGGATCTGCCACTTGCTGAGGTATTTGACGTGGTCGTCCCGGCGTTTCTACCGACGCGATACCGCAACCAACGCGAGTCGTCAGCGTCGCGTAGACGCACAGGGGAATGGAAATCTATAGCCCGCAGGCGATCGAATCTCGGGCCGATGATCCACACCGACGACCACAGTACGACAGAGTTGCTCGACCGGGCCGTCGAGTACACCGAGGACAACCCCGTCGACGCGGTCTGTGTGGCGTCGACTTCCGGTGAGACGGGAGCGAAAGCCGCTGAGCGGTTCGGCGAGGATCTGATCGTCGTCGGCCACTCCTACGGCTTCGACGAGGAGAACGAACAGGAACTGCAACCGGAACACGTCGAGGCTATCGAGGCAGCTGGCGGGGAGGTGTTCGTCGGGCCGATGATCCTCAGCAACGTCGGTTCGGCTATCGCTGAGCGCAACGGCTACTCCGGGCTCGACGTCGTCGCGGACACGCTGCGGCTGTTCGGCCAGGGGACGAAAGTCGCTGTCGAGTGTCCGATCATGGCCTGCGACGCCGGGCTCGTCGACAGCGGCGATCGCGTCCTCTCGATCGGCGGGACCGGCAGCGGTGCCGATACCGCGCTACTCGTCCGCGCGGCCAACAGTCGCGACTTCTACGAGACGCGCGTGCTCGACGTGATCGCCAAACCGGCCGACGAGGAGAACCTCATCTTCTGGTGACGCTTCCGGTTGTCCCGTCGTGAAGATCGCGGAGCGGCACTGTCGCACCGTCACTCGACACCGAACGCGCCACACCCGTAGACGTGCGAGACTTCGCCCTCCTCGTTGACGGTAACCTCGACGCTGGTGAGTTCCAGGTCGACGCAGTCGACAACGAACCATCTGACCACGGTGTCGCCGCTTTCGACAACGGTGACGAGCATCGACGACGGTCGGTCGGCGAACTCGAAGGCACTACCGCCCGTTCCGCCTGAGACCGCGAACGCGACGGAATCTCCAGGGTTGATGGGTTCGACGCCAGTCGCACCGTCGAGTGCGCCGGCCGGGAGTTCCTCGGGCGAGAGAACGCCCGGGTAGGTCCTGGAACTGCCGTCATAGTGGATGCGAACGCCGTCGTTTTCGGGACGTATCACTGATCCGGTGACCCGGACGTCGGACGCCGCCGTCACCCGGAACGTGACCGCCTCCGCGGGGTCGACCGTTACGGGATCGGTTGCTGGCGTTCCAACTGCCGTGGTCGGTGTCGGGGAATCAATGGGCGTCGTCGACGGCGTGTCGTCTCCGAGACTGATACAGCCAGCGAGGACGATGACGAGACTCAAAAAGAGCGTCGTGAGCAAACGCTGTCTCATAGTCTTCGAATACGTCGTAGATGATAATAAATTCGCACTGACAGTAGCTAGCAGCGAGGCAACTCGTGATCGTCGCGCGAAAGCACCATGAGCGTCCGATCCCAATCCGGGCGCATGGAGGCACATCTCCGGGCCGGGATCGCGATCTACAACGAGGGGTACTACCACGCCGCCCACGACGCCTGGGAAGAATACTGGATGGGGTTGTCGGAGGGCCCGGACAAAGACTTCCTGCAGGGGCTGATCCAGTTTACCGCCGCAGTCTATCACACGACCACCGAGAACTGGATCGGGGCGCGCAAACTCTCGACGAAGGCGCAGACGTATCTCGACGGGCTGGGAGACAGCTATCGGGGCGTCGATTTGCGGCCGGTCCGGTACCACCTCCGGGCACTCGAACGGGAGTCCGAGCGGGTCGGCAGCGAGCCGCCGCCCGCGATCGAACACGACGGCGACGCGCTCGGTTTCGAGGCGCTCAGCTTCGAGGCGACCGCCGTCGCCGCGACGGTGCTGGCTGAGGAGTGGGGATACGACGAGGACATCTTCGAGCGCGCCGCTGAGTACGCCAGCCGAGACATCGAGGACGGCAACGAGACGAGCCCGTTCATGGCGTTGCTTTTCGATTTCGTACGTGAGTCCCAGACTGGCGGCGAGAACGAGTCCGACGTCGACCACCGGGACATCATCGCCCAGCGCCTCGGCGAACACGTCGACCGTCGCGAGAGTCGCGAGGCCGACGTCGATGGGCTGTTCTAGTCGTCTAATCCCTCTGAATCGGTCACAGTGATACTGACAGGGAATAGGGGTCGATAGCGCCCGTGCAAGATGGAGCGCGCATAGTCAGCACGCCTCGGTCACGATACTGGTGGGTAAACGAGGCGGAGAGGACCTTCGATATCAGCGTTGATCCTGGTAGCATCGACGAGGCATGGAGTCGCCCTGTCTCTGCATCGCGTAACAGCCTGGTACGTACTCTATAACAAACTCAGCTTTGCACGTTGAAGTAGGAGCGTGACGTAGGCGGTAGCAAGGACAGA
>JAOPKD010000025.1 GCA_025517565.1 Halapricum hydrolyticum | reverse complement strand
TCATCGTACGCTGTCACCGGAGAAATCCGACTCTCAGCTACTTCGGCAACTACTGTGAAGGGCGAGTTTTAGCCTTGCAACTTCCATAACTCCTTGACCGTTCGCGTTCAAGTACGTACTATGGGAGAGAAAATCACACACACTACGACGTCGCGCTCGTCCGTGACGTATCGCTCGATCCGTCGGGCTCCGAACCGATCGACACTGATCAGGAACTTCGCGACAGGGAAGGGACAGGAGGACCATGTTCGAAGATCGAACTGATGCTGGTCGCCAGCTCGCCGACGCCCTCGAGGACGTCGACGTCGAAGCCGATGTGGTACTCGCGATCCCGCGCGGTGGGCTGCCAGTCGGACGCGTCGTCGCGGATCGGCTCGGCGTTCCACTCGACATCGTCGCGGCGCGGAAACTCGGCGCGCCTGGCAATCCGGAGCTCGCGATCGGTGCCGTCGCCAGCGACGGGACCGCGTGGCTGAACGACTCGCTGATCAAGGAACTCGGAGTCAGAGATCGATACGTCAACGAGCAACTCGAACGCGAACAGCAGCAGGCGCGGGAGAAAGTCGAGCGCTATCGCGGTGATCGTCCGCCACTCGATCTGCGAGCGAAGCGGGTGCTCGTGGTCGATGACGGCGTCGCAACGGGTGCGACGACAACGGCGTGTCTCAGACAGATCGCCGACGCGGGCGCAGCACGGACGATCCTGGCCGTGCCGGTCGCCCCGCCAGGGACCCTCGATCGGCTCCGCACCGAAGCCGACAACGTGATCTGCGTCGAAGCGCCGTCGCAGTTCGGTGCCGTCGGACAGTTCTATCGCACTTTCGAGCAGGTCTCGGACGAACAGGCCAGAACGTATCTCGATACCGACGACGAACGGTGACATCTCCCACGTCGTGAACGAAGAGCCGGCGTCCGCGACCGACACGTTCGGCTCGGGCGGTATCGGGGTACCGACCGAAACGGTCAGGTCGGTCCCCTGCGTCAGTGTCGTGTATGTACGACGCGGTCATCTTCGACAACGACGGCGTGCTCTTACAGTTGACGGGCATGCCGCCCCACTACGAAGGTGCGCGGGACGCGTTCGCTGCCGTCGGCGTCGATGATCCCGCCGAAGAAGACGTCGAGGCGATGAGCCTCGGCGTCACGATCCCGGATCTGAAGCGGGTCTGCGAGCGCTACGATCTCGATCCCGAGACGTTCTGGCGGGCCCGCGACCGCGAACTCGCGCGCCTCCAGCAAGCCGAGATGCGTGCCGGTCGCAAGGAACCGTACGACGACATCGAGCACCTGTCCGCACTCGACCGCCCGCTTGGCGTCGTCAGTTCGAACCAGGACGCGACCGTCGAGTTCGCGTTCGAGTACTTCGATCTCGATCGACACTTCGAGACCGTCTACGGCCGACCACCGACCGTCGAGAGCCTCCGCCGAAAGAAGCCCGAGCCCTACTACATCGAGCAGGCGCTGTCGGACCTCGGCACCCGTGACGCGCTGTACGTGGGCGACAGCGAGACCGACATCCAGGCAGCCCACGCTGCGGGGATCGACGCCGCCTTCGTCAGGCGCTCACACCGGGCCGATACCGTGCTGTCGAGCACACCGGACTACGAGGTCGATAGCCTGGAGGGGATCGTCGAATTACTCGCAACCGGGTCAGCGAGCGACTGATCGCGGCTACCGAGATCAGAACACTCAGCGTCGCTTTCGGTCGCTATCGAAGTCGATGTCCAGTTCGTCCAGTTTCTCCTCCCACTCGGCGCGTTTCTCCTGGTGGTCTTCGAGGAACGCTTCCATCAACTCGGCTGCCTGCTCCTTGCAGCCGCCACAGAGGCGCTCGCCGTTGACGCACTCCTCGTAGACCTCGGTGGCGAACTCGTCGTCGTCGCCGGCCAGCAGGTAGGCGTACAGTTCGTAGACCGGACACTCGTCGGCTTTTCCGCCGAGTTCGCGCTGCTCTTCGGCAGTCTCGCGCCCGCCCGTCGTGGCGGCTTTGACCTTGTCGTAGCCCTCCGAGGGGTCGTCCAGCAACGAGATGTGACTCGCGGGGACTGACGAAGACATCTTGCCGCCGGTAAGGCCGGTCATGAAGCGGTGATAGATCGAGGACGGTGCCAGAAAGCCGTAGCCGCCGTGGTCGATCTCGACCTGGCGGGCGAGTTCCTCGGCGTCCTCGCGGGAGAGGTCGAACGCGTCGACGTGGGCCTCGTAGACGCGCTTTTCGCCGTCGATCGCTTCGATCAGCGCGTCGAAGGCCTCGTCGGTCGCGTTGCGATCAAGGAAGCGCGTCCGCGGCCGGAGCGGCTCCTTGCCGGCCTCTTTGAGCATCATGATGGCCGAATCAGTGGTGGTCGCGTTCGGATCGGTCGCGTCGGGATCACGCTCGTTTTCGAGGTAGCGGGCGGCGTCCGCACACCGGATCGTCTCTTCCGGGTGGCGCTCGCTGAGAGCGTCGTAGGCTTCTGCGATGATCGCCCGCTCGTCGGGATCGACCTCGAAGCTCGCGAACGCCTCGGTCACCTTGAAGTAGCGCATCCGCGCCGCCAGATCACGGGCCAGCCGCATGTGCGGGTCCTGATCGGGACCGACCGGGATCACAGTAGGTTTGGGCTCCTCGAGTTGCGGGTAGAGGATATCGGCCATCTGCGTGACGACGCTCTGCATGTGGCTCACGTCGGTCTCGCCGTCGAAGTCGTAGATGGCCTGGAGTTCCGAGAAGTTGGCTTTCGCGCCCAGCTCGAAGCCCAGATCCTGCACTTCGCGGTTCGAAGACTGTCGGTAGAGTTCGCCCGCCTCGGGATCGAACCCGAGCGCAAGCAGCGAGAGGACGTAGTTGCGCGCGTGCTCGTCGATCTCGTCCCAGCTCAGCTCGCGGGCGGCGTGGGCCTCCAGGTCGGCGATCAGGCCGTAGGCGTCACCGCCCCGCTCCTGATGCCAGATAATCTCGTCGAAGACCAGCTTGTGGCCGATGTGGGGGTCGCCGGTCGGCATGAACCCCGAGAGCGCGGCGAACGGCTCGTCGTTGCGCATCGCCTCTGCCACGGGTCGGTAGTCGCGGTGGCCGAAGATGACGCCGCGGCGCATCAGGTAGTGGGGGTCCGGTACTTCCGGCAGAACCTCCTCGAACTCCTCGATGCCGAACTGGGCAAACAGCTTGCGGTAGTCGTCGACGGTCGCCGAGCCCCACGGGTCCAGCGCGACGTCGTCGGCCCCGGATGCCGCGCCGCCGTCGGCTCGAACTTGTCTCGTGTCGGAACTGGGGTCGTCTGTCGGTGCAGTGTCGTCGTCGGTGTCTGAATCTCGTGTCATTGTGTCGATCTGGTGTGTGCGTCGTCGTCTCGAAGCCACGGCCGAGAAAGCGGAGGGAGCATCGCCGGCCTCGCCGGCGGGTTAGGCCCGCCGGGTGACGGCCGCGAGACTGTCCACTTCCGGAGCCTGCCAGCACCAGCGCCAACGATCGGTGGAAGTGGACGCCATATGCGGTAGATACGCCAAGCCGACCTTATTCTTTCCGGGTCGGTTCGACGGAACCCCGTGCCGGCCGAATAATGTCAATTTATTTTTCAAAAGGCCTAAATACCCAGCGCCCGAATTTGTAAGTGAAAAGTAAAGTTAATCTAAATCATAATTCTTTTCCGGCAGTCCCAACTATGCGTTGATACGAGAGTAGAGCGATCTCTCGGTCGGCTCGATGCGGTCGCACCGTTCGACAATCAGCGACGACACCACCGAAATGACAGATACATCTACCGACATCGACAGGGACGAAGCGTTCGATCCCGAAGCGGCCGCTGGCCGACGTGGCATCAGCTACGAGGAGCGGACGTACGTCCACGAGAGCACCGATCACTGCGAGGCCGACGGCGAGGGACGGGTCGTGGTCGGCGTCACCGACGAGGAAGGAGCTGCCTTGCTGTTAGTCGATCAGGACCGCTCGATCGCGATGCTCCCGAACGCCACGATCGACGCCGGCGACGGCTGGCTCCCCGCTGGCAGGCGTGCCGTCGCGGACGCGACCGGCCTCGAAGTCACTATCGGCGACCCGGTTCGCGTCCGGCGGATCGAGCACACCACCGAAGAGAGTGACACTCCCCACAACGCGACCTGGCACGTCGTCTTCAGGGCGTCACCGACCGGCTGCGACCCAGCTGCGCCCGATGATACGCCCTTCGAGGCCGGCTGGTACGAGCGTCTCCCGGTCGAGATGTCCGACGACCCCTCGACACGAGGAGACGCCCTCGCTGACGTTCGGTCGTTCCTCACGGAGCAATGACAGACGAGACACCGCCAGGATCGACGGCACCTCAGCTGACGATCGACGCTCCCGAGACAAGCCCCAACGACGAGCCGATCGCGGTCCAGATCACCGGAGCCGATCCGGGGGAACGGGTCCGGTTCGAAGCGACGCTCGTCGACCACGACGGGGTCGAGTGGCGCTCGCGGGCGACCTTCGACGCCGACGGATCGGGGATTGTCGACCTGACCGGGCAGGCACCGGTTTCCGGCACGTACGAGGGCGTCGAACCGATGGGGTGGCTCTGGTCGATGGCCACCGACGCCGACGCCCGGGGTGCCACACTGGACGCCGAGCCGACAGTCGAGATCGAACTGCGCGCGGCGACGGACGGCCGGCGGGCCGAGCGGACGATCGTCCGGCGGCTCTACGACGAGACCGTGACGATCCGGACAGTCGACCGTGACGACCTCGCGGGGATGGTGTTCGAGCCGCCGGGCGAGAATCCCCATCCGGGCGTGCTCCTGTTGCACGGTTCCGGCGGTCGGTTGCCCACCCGGGCCGCGCAACTGCTCGCGACCCACGGGTACGCGGTGTTCGCGGTCCGGTACGTCGGCGATCACCAGGCGGTCCCGGCCGAACACAGACGGGTACCGCTGTCGTACTTCGACGACGCGGCCGCCTGGTTTCGACAGCGGTCGGCCGTCGCTGGCGGACAGATCGGCGTGATGGGCGGCTCGCGGGGCGGGGAGCTCGCGTTGCTGCTGGGCTCGCGTTTCGAATGGGTCGGGGCCGTGGTCGCGCTCGCGGCCAGCGGTGTCGCGTGGGACTCCCCGAGCGACGAGCCCGGGTGGGTCGAGGAGGGAGCGGGCGTGCCACACCTCGAGGGGAAGCCGATCCCCCGAGAGACGGTCGCGGGTGGTCTCGAAGACGAACCGGTTGCGGAGGCGGCGATCCCCGTCGAGAAGACCGACGGGCCGATCCTGCTGGTCTCCGGCGGGGACGACCGCGTATGGCCGGCCCGACGGCTGTCGGAGATCGCCGTCGATCGACTGGAACGGGCCGGCTTCGAGCACCGGTTCGCACACCTGCACTACGAGGACGCCGGGCACCTGATCTCGGTCCCGTACGCGCCGCTGACCGGATTCGAGGCTGGCGGCGGAACGCCTCAAGGGACGGCCCACGCCGCAGAGGGGTCGTGGCCCGGGATACTGCGAACGCTCGGGCGCATCTAGCGACGGAGTTTCACTTTCACCCCGATCGCCGAACGCTTAACCTCGCGGACGCCAAAGCGGGGATCGAATGGCGGCACCCGAGGCGGCGACGATCGACCGACCCCTGATCGAGGAGGGCGTCCTCCAGCAGCGACGCTACCAGCTCGAACTCGCGGAGACGGCTGCGAGCAACCACGCGCTGGTCTGTCTGCCGACCGGGCTGGGCAAGACGACCGTCTCGCTGCTCGTGACCGCCCAGCGCCTCCACGAGGTCGGCGGCACCGCGCTGTTGCTCGCGCCGACCAAGCCGCTGGTCTCCCAGCACGCCGAGTTCTACCGGGAGGCACTCACAATCCCCGACGAGGAGATCGTCGTGTTCACCGGCGAGGTTCGGCCCGACGACCGCGCCGAGTTGTTCGAGGACGCCCGCGTCGTCGTCGCGACCCCACAGGTCGTCGAGAACGATCTGGTCGGCAACCGGATCACGATGGCGGACGTGACCCACGTCACCTTCGACGAGTGCCACCGCGCGACGGGCGATTACGCCTATACATACATCGCCGAGCGCTATCACGAGCAGGCCGAACACCCCCTGGCGACGGGCATGAGCGCCTCGCCCGGCGACGACGAGGAGGCGATCCTGGAGGTCTGTGAGAACCTCGGACTGCGCGAGGTCGAAGTGATGACCGACGAGGACAGCGACGTCGCCGAGTACACCCATCGGACCGAGGTCGACTGGAAGCGAATCGAACTCCCCGAGACGGTCATCGAGATCCGCGACGCGCTCCACGAGGTCATTCAGGAGCGACTGACGGAGCTGAAGGAACTGGGCGTCACGAACAAGACCCAGCCTGACATGTCCGAGCGGGAGATCCACACGATCCAGGGCAAACTCCAGGAGCTGATGAACAACGACCAGAGCGAGGGCTATCAGGGGATGAGCCTGCTCGCGGAGGTGCGGAAACTGCGGACCGCCGTGACCTACGCCGAGACGCAGAGCGTCGAGTCGCTGCGCCGGTACTTCGAACGCCAGCGCAACGCCGCCCGTGCCTCGGGTTCCTCGAAGGCCAGCCAGCGCCTCGTGAGCGATCCCCGGGTGCGCGAAGCGATGCGAAAGGCCGAGAACTTCGACGACCTGCACCCGAAGTTTCGCCGGACGCGGATGTTGCTCGCCGAAACGCTGGGTATCGAGGACGGCGAGCGCGTCATCGTCTTCACCGAGTCCCGCGACACGGCCGAGACGCTGACCGACTTCCTGAACGAGCACTTCGCGACCGAGAAGTTCGTCGGTCAGAGCGATACGGAGGGCTCGGAGGGGATGACCCAGAACGAGCAACAGGAGACGCTCGATCGCTTCCGCGCCGGCGAGTTCGAGGTGCTGGTCTCGACCTCCGTGGCGGAGGAAGGGCTGGACGTGCCGGAAGTGGATCTCGTGTTGTTCTACGAGCCCGTCCCGACGGCGATCCGGGCGATCCAGCGCAAGGGTCGAACCGGCCGCCAGACCGAAGGGCGAGTGGTCGTGCTCATCGCGGAGGACACTCGCGACGAGGCCTACTTCTGGAAGGCCCGCCAGGACGAGAAGCGGATGTACCAGGAACTGCAGTCGCTGAAATCGATGGCCGGGGAGATCGAGGCGGAACTCTCGCAGGCTAGCGTTGCGGAGTTCGAGACAGCCGACGAGAGCGACGCGAACGCGGCTGCCAGCGAGGGAGTCACGCCGGCAGATGGCAGCGGTAGCGGCGGATCGGATGCGGACGACGTGAAGAGAAGTGAGCCGGATTCGGGAGACTCGACAGGGGACGACACGGCGTCGGACGGTCAGACGGGACTCGACGCCTTCGCAGCAGAGAAAGCGGACGACAGAACGAGCGATGCGAACGCGGACGGCGACGAAGGGTCCGCGGACGACCCGGACGGAACCGTCGCCGAGGCCGGCATCGAGACGGAGGACGAAACAGTCGAAATCGTCGTCGACCAGCGCGAGCTGGACTCGACGATCGCCCGTGACCTCTCGAAGCGCGACGAGATCGAGACTCGCCTGGAGACGCTGGAGGTCGGCGACTACGTCGTCTCCGACCGGGTCGTCGTCGAGCGCAAGACCGTCAGCGACTTCCTGGACACCCTGACTGGTGGGGACCGATCGCTGTTCGAGCAAGTCAAAGACAGCGCGCGTTACTACGACCGGCCAGTCGTGATCATCGAGGGCGACGGGCTGTACGGCGAGCGCAACGTCCACCCCAACGCGATCCGGGGGGCACTGGCCTCGCTCGCAGTCGATTTCGGTGCGAGCGTCGTTCGAACCGACGACGAGGACGACACGGCCGCGATGCTGGCGGTGCTCGCAACCCGCGAACAGGAGCAGGCCGACCGCGCCGTCAGCGCCCACGGCGAGAAGCAGGCGAAGACGCTCCCGGAACAGCAGGAGTACGTCGTCGCCTCGATCGCCGACGTCGGACCCGTGACCGCCCAGTCGCTGCTCGCACACTTCGGCAGCGTCGAGGCGGCGCTGACCGCCGACGCCGACGAGCTGCAGGCGGTCGA
The DNA here is from genome assembly GCA_025517565.1 of Halapricum hydrolyticum. Lineage (GTDB taxonomy): Archaea > Halobacteriota > Halobacteria > Halobacteriales > Haloarculaceae > Halapricum > Halapricum hydrolyticum. The sequence goes on along the minus strand of JAOPKD010000025.1, from coordinate 30,562 downwards.
GGGTGTCGGGGAGATAACCGCAGAGCGGATCCGCGAGGTCGTCGGCAGCGAGTACGATCCGCGATAGCGGCGACCATAGCCTTCGATCGGATCGGCGATGACAGTACTTTTGAGCACGGAACGCACATCTCGGGGTATGTTTGGAGGCGGCGGAGGCGGTCTGAACCCGCGCAAGATGAAGCAAATGATGGAACAGATGGGCATCGACATGGAGGACATCGATGCCGAAGAGGTGATTATCCGCACCAGCGACGAGGAGCTGGTGTTCACCGACGCCGAGGTCCAGCTGATGGAGGCCCAGGGACAGAAGACCTACCAGGTCGTCGGCGAGCCCGAGACGCGAGGACGCGGCGACGAGAGTGGTGCCGAGAGCGCTGCCGAAGACGAGGACAGCACGGGCGGCGACAACTTCGACGCCCAGGACGTCGAGATCGTCGCCCAGCGCGGCGGCGTCAGCGAGGACGAGGCGCGCGAGGCGCTCGAAGCGAACGACGGTGACCTCGCGGCGGCAGTCGCCGATCTAGAATAGTGACCGTCCTGCTCGTCAGAGAGGACCGGGAATACCTCGTTGACCCGGGTGAGCGACTGGAGACCGACCTGGGGATCATCGAGGTGCCTGACAATCCCGAGCCCGGCGACGTCGTCGAGTCACATCTGGGCGAGACGTTCCGCGTGCAGGTGCTGCGCGGCCCCGACCTGTTCGCGCACTTCGAGCGCACCGGCGCGCCGATGATGCCCCGCGACGTCGGGCTCGTGATGGGGCTGACCGGCGTCGGCTCCGGCGACCGCGTGCTCGACGCCGGGACCGGAACCGGCGTCCTCGCGGCCTATCTCGGGCGGGCCGGCGCGGAGGTAATGACCTTCGAGCGCGATCCCGAGTTCGCCGCAGTCGCACGCGAGAACATGACGATGGCCGGCGTCGATGATCGCGTCGAGGTGCGGACGGGCGATCTGACCGACCACCTCGAGGAGCTCGCCGGCGAGGCCTTCGACGTGCTCACGCTCGATACCGAGGACGCCGCGAGCGTCGTCGAGCGCGCGCCGACGCTGCTGGTCCGTGGCGGGTTCGTGGCCGTCTACTCGCCGTTCGTCGAATCGAGCCGGGAGGTCGTCGCGGCCGCCCGAGAGGTCGGACTGACGGAGATCGAGACTCTGGAGACGATCCAGCGCGAGATGGACTTCGACGATCGGGGCTCGCGACCCTCGACGGCCGGCGTCGGACACACGGGCTATCTGACGATCGCACGACGTCCGTGATACCGCCGGTTCACTCACCGACCGTCCGGATCAACTCGAACAACTCGGTCCGGAAGGTACCAGGATCGGTTTCCAGGTCCACGTCCAGCACGTCACCGAGGTCGACGGCGGGAAACGCACCGCCGGCGACGTAGAATGTGCCGTCGTGATTCCAGACACCGACCCACCCCTCGACCGGCAGGTCTGTCGGTTCGTCCGCACAGGTAAGCAAGTCACGCGCACGATAGCCGGTCAAACTCGCACGCTCGCCCGAGCGGACCCGCAACTCCTCACGGCGGCTCTGTGAGACGTCGGTGAATCCACGTTCGCGCAGTCGGTCGGCGAACCCGTCCCGAACCCGCGAGCGGACGATCCGGACGACCATCGACGGGATCGACCCCGGCGGCGACGGGGAGAGCGCGAGTCGCGTCGCAAAGAAGAAGCGCCAGGACCGATCACAGCCGATCGCGTCGATGACGCGGTCGCGCAGCCGGTCGTCGCCGTAGGCGACCGTGTGGCCGTGAACCGTGACGACCGGCAGGCGAGCCAGCACGCGCTGATCTGACTCGATCCGGACCCACCCCTTCTCGCGGAGGCGCTCGACTGGGAGGGCGGGCTCTGGGACCGTCACGTCAGTGATCGTCTTCGCGCCACTTGTGGCCACACTCGGTGCAGGTGAAAAACCGGGTCTCGGACTCGTCGGCCGACCGGATCTGCTTCATCTCCCAGAACGCGCGGTCGTTGTCACACTCCGGACACTGGGCCTCCGTCGTCGGTCCCATGTCCTCGGAACTGACTTCGGAGGTGTCGACGACCTCGCTCTTCTGCTGACCCTGGGTCGTGACCGCCTGGCGCTCGGCAGCCTCGCTGCGTGGCTTCTCCGCACCGCAACTCGAACAGACCCACACGTCACCCTCCGTTTTCATCATCGATCCGCATTCGTCGCAAAATTCCATATCGTCGTGTCTAGTGACTGAGTCACTTAAGCACCGTGTTTCGAACGTCGCGACGGGATCACCGGTGACGGCCGCGTGGGCGTTTGCCGCGCCGACCGCACCGGGGGCGATCCGGTGACCGCTGTCGTGGCGAGCGTGAACCTGCGCCCGGCTCCTGTTCCCGATCGTCGCTCTCGCCGCGCTGTCTCGTGGTCGCTCCGTCGGTCTGGGCCGCGCGTGCAGACCGAGTTTCTCCCGGGTACGAGCCCCCGTCGAGATCGTCCCCGGTCTCGAGGAGCCGCTCCAGACGGCGTTCGAACTCCATCTCGTCGATTTCGCCGGTCGCATACTGCTGTTTGAGCGTCTCCACCGCGTCCTCGGCGTCACTTGCTGTGTCGTGGTCGGTAGTCAATGGAGCGGAACGGCCGGACAGCAGCCAAAGCACACCGACACCGACGAGGCCCGCGACGAACACCCAGAAGACGGAACTGGTCGCTGTAACGGCGGCGAGACCGCCGACGAGCGCGAGAAGTGCGAGAGGCCAGAGACGACCCGTCGAGAGTTTTTGTATTGCTTCATTCACACACTACTATAACAGCCACAGTGACAAAATACCTGTGATATAGCCACGATAAACCGTGTTACTGCACTGTTCCGACAAACGAGTGATGTCCGATTTGTGCACAATTGTGCAGCCAAGAACAGGCCATCACGGCAGTATCGAGGGATCAGACGTTCGAATCCCAGTGCTCGCAAGGCTCCATGTCGTCCATGTAGCGGCCGTCGTGTGCGCAGTAGGAGACAATCCCGTTGTCGGTGCGGACGTAGCTGAAGTGCTCGCAGTTGCCACAGTACCGATCGGGCTGTCCGCGGACGGTGACCGAATCCAGGAAGGCGTCGTCGTCGGCCGTGGTGGCGCCGGCGCCGTCGCTGGCTGGCTGTCCGGACTGGGGCTGGTTGGTCTGGGTTTCGACCTCGCCGTCGGGCGTCGAGCCGAAGAATCCGATTCCGCCGAGTCCCTGCTGGGGTGTCGACTCCTCGATCAGCCTGATCCGGCCCTCCTCGGTCACTTCCATGCGGGCAGTACCGCCGGGTCGCTTGCGCGTCTCGAAGGTCGCGACCGCGAGAAACAGACACCAGGCGGTCGTCAGCAGGCCGGCGACGTAGACGAGCGTCGTCGCGAGGGTCAGCGCGGCATTCGGGTCAGCCGCGCCGAGCCACTGCTCGGGGTAGGCGTGGGTGAACAGCGCGACCCCGAAGACGGACACGCTCGCGCCGATGACGGCCGCCGCTCGCGTCGTTCGGCCGGCAGGTAAGACGACGAATCCACCGAGCATGGCGGCGGGCACCCCGATGCCGGCGAGGACGCCCGCGACCTCGCGAGACCCGAAAGTACCGAGTCCGAGCGTTTCGCTCAGTCCCGTCGTGGCGACGACGATCCCCCCGACGACGAGCGCGGCTCCGGCGGCGAACAGCGCGACGCCGAGATACAGCCGCTGGAGGCTCACGGCCCCACTCCGCTCCTCGTAGACCTCCGTGAGGCTGGTCATGCGGGACTGTACGGCGACCACAGTCAAAACTACCCGTCAGACGAGCGGCAGACACGTGCCAGCAGCGAGGGCTGGACGCTGGTGAGCGTCGGCCGGCGTGCAAACGCTGGACGATAGCGAACGTCGGGCGCAAGCGTGCCGGTACACGGGAGATGTTCGCATGCCGACTCCGAAAGCTCTAATCGCCACGGGCCGGAACAGAGTGGTATGAGCGACGACGAGGAGGAGGACGAACCCGCAGTCGAGCTCGGTGGCGGCCAGGAAGTAGAGGGCGTCCCGATCGCACAGGTCTCAGCACGACTGATGTGGGGCATCGAGAAGAGCGATGTCCGGCGTCGCGAGGGCGATACCACGATCCGGACGCCGGACGGACCGCGCGAACTCGGCGACGTCCTCGATGAAATCGACGAGACGTACTTCGATCGACGCCAGACCTTCGAGTCGGCCGTCCGCGACGTGATCGGACACGGGCCGGTCCCGACCGAATAGCTGGCAAGCCGAGTGCGACCGGAGAACGACGCTTCTAACCTCCGGGGACGCGTCCGTCCGCGTATGCTGCACTTCGTGACGGGCAACGCCGGAAAGGTCCGGGAGGCCCAGTCGCTTCTAGATGCTGACGTATCGCAGTTCGACTTCGACTACACCGAGATACAGAGCTCCGAGCTAGAGGCGATCGCCGCTCACGGGGCGCGCGAGGCCTACCGGGAAGTCGGCGAGCCGGTGTTCGTCGACGACTCCGGACTGTTCGTCGACGCACTCGGAGGGTTTCCGGGGCCGTACTCCGCATACGTCGAGGGGACTGTCGGGATCGAACGCGTGTGGCGGTTGGTCGAACCCGAAAACGACCACGGAGCCGCGTTCCGGGCGGTCGTCGCGTACTGTGACGGCACCGACGAAGAGTCGGTCCGAACCTTCGAGGGACGGGTGAGCGGCGAAATCGTCCCACCGCGCGGGGACGGTGGGTTCGGCTACGATCCGATCTTCGAACACGACGGCCAGACCTTCGCGGAGATGGAGCCCGAAGCGAAAAACGCTGTTTCCCATCGCGGTCGGGCGCTCGAGACGTTCGCCGAGTGGTACGAGAGCCAATAGCGCGACCGGAGCGAACGTCTGTCGTAGCTCGCCGTTCCGTGGCTGGTTTTTTCTCTCGTGGCCGCCCAGAGTCGGGCATGCGCGTCAGCGTCATCGGCGGCAGCAGCGTCGGCGAACAGCACTACGATCTCGCCCGTGACGTCGGCCGACTGTTGGGCAAGCGCGGCCACGAGGTCGTCTGTGGCGGACTCGGCGGGGTCATGGAGGGGGTCTGTCGCGGTGCGATCGAGACGGGCGGCCACACGATCGGCGTGCTCCCCGGCGAGGACCGGGCCGCGGCCAACGAATACGTCGAGACCGTGATCGCCACGGGGATGGGCAACGCCCGCAACGCGCTGGTCGTCCTGAATGGCGATGCGGCCATCGCGATCGACGGCTCGACCGGCACGCTCTCGGAGATCGCCCTCTCGCTGGATCGCGGGCTGCCAGTCGCGGGACTGGACACCCACGACGTCGAGGACCTCGAACCGGTCGAGACGCCCGGGGAAGCGATCGAGTACGTCGAGAGCGAGGTCGGGCGATAGTACGAGTCCGGCCGACAGTAGATTCTTGCCGCTGGCACCCGCACGTTCTGTATGGTCGTCGATCGAGACGAAGCGGTATCACTCGACGAGCGCGACGGAGAGGACGACGAGGACCCTTCGCTGCTCGCTCGGGTCAAGAGCTACTACCGGAAAGTGTTCTCGCCGGCGCGATACTGACGGCAGCAGAATCGTGATCGTCCGGGCAGTCAGAACACGAACCGTTCGAGGAGCCGGCGTCCGAGCGGCGGCCGCCGGGTGGCCTTCGGGTAGACGGTGACGGTCGTCGCACTGGTGGGTGGTGACGGCGGGCTATCGTCGAGCAGTACGTGGCGGAGTCGGTGATCGGCCCCCTCATGGACGACCAGGTCTGGCGACGAGTCCCGACCGCCGTCGGGGCGGACGGCCCTGGACCGGACGGGAACCGAGAGCATCTCCGACATCTCTCGTTCGAGGTCGGCGATCGTCTCCTCGTGGCGGTCAGTCCTGTCGCGATCGGCCGGGTACCACAGCGAGAGCGTGCCGTCGTTCGCGGTCGCGAGCGTCTCCGCGAGCGTGACGGACCTGGATCCGTAGGGCGTTCCATCCCCCGATAGCACGACGTGTTCGGGGTCGTCGTAGCCGAGATTGTCGACCAGGAGGACGTCACAGGGGGCGTGTCTGACGACCCAGTCGACGGGGTCGCCGAACAGCCGCGAGCGGAGCCGGAGCGGTTCGTGTTCGGTGAGGATCGTGTCCACGGCGTGATCCTCGGCGACGTTGACGATCGCGTGTTTCGTGTCGTGGCTGACGATCTCTTCGGCGTCGATCGTAATCCCGGACGTCGCGGCGAACTCGTCGATCCGACGCTCGAAAGAGCGATCGGCCGACGACTGGGCGGTCACGTCGTCGGTGAGCGGTGCCTGGTCGGGGATTTCCTCGAATCGGATGGCGATCACGCGGCCGTCGTTCGGACGAGCGACGTCGGCAGCCATCGAGAGCAGCGAACGCTCGCGGTCGGCCCCGAGGTCTTTCGTCAGCGCGACGAGCACGTCGTGTGACCCCTCGACGGAGTCGGATTCGATGTCCGCGATCGCGTCCCGGCCGACGCGCCGCCGGATCGCGTCGCGCGCGACGCCCTCCCGGCGGACGCGGGGTCGAACGTAGACGACGTACCAGACGATGCTTCCGAGCGTGATGAGGGCCGCCCCGGCGAGTGCGATCGTCCCCATCTGGGTCAACAGGAGCACGCCCGTGACGACGCCGAAGATCTGCATCCAGGGGTACAGCGGCGAGGTGAACGCGGGCTCGTACTCGGCGCTGCCCTCGCGGAACGCGACCACGGCGACGTTGATCAGCCCGAACACCATGATCTGGAAGGCGCTGGCGAGCTTCGCGATCTCGAGGATCGGGACGAACGCGATCAGGACCAGCATGACCGCTCCCGTGAGCGTAATCGACGTGGCCGGCGTCCCGAACCGATCGCTGACGGTCGACAGCGACGGCGGTGCCAGCTTGTCGCGACTCATCGCGAAGGGATACCGCGAGGAGGACAGCACGCCGGCGTTAGCCGTCGAAACCAGCGCGAGGACGGCCGCGACGATGACGACCACGACTCCGGCCTGGCCGAGCGTGGCTTCGGCGGCGACGGCGACCGGCGTCAGCGAGCCGGCGACGCTTCCGGGATCGGTGATCCCGACCATCACGGCGACGACGGCCACGTACAGAAGCGTCGTGAACGCGAGTGAGCCGAGGATTCCGATCGGGATGTTCCGGTCAGGGTCTTCGACCTCTTCGGCGACGCTGGCGACCTTCGTGACGCCGGCGTAGGAGACGAACACCAGCCCCGTCGCGGCCAGCAAGCCGCCGACGCCGTCGGCGAAGAAGTTCGCGTAGTTGGCCGACTGGACGCTGGGGGCGCTCCCGGCGGCGAACCAGCCCAGCGCCGCCAGCATGACGACGACGATCGCGACCTGGAGCCGGCCGGTCTGTTTCGCGCCGAGGAGGTTCACCAGGATGAGCACCGTCGCCAGCCCGAGCGCGACCGGTTTCAGCGGGAGGTCGAAGATGAGCAGCAGGTACGGGACGCCGCCGACCAGCGCCAGCGCACCCTTGAATGACAGCGAGAACCACGTCCCGACGCCGGCGATCGTCCCGAGCAGCGGCCCCATCCCGCGCTCGATGTAGATGTAGGTCCCGCCGGCCTCCGGCATCGCGGTCGCCATCTCGGACTTCGAGAGGGCAGCGGGAACCACGAGCAGGCCCGCGAGGAGATACGCGACGATTACCGCAGGCCCGGCGATCTTCAACGCGAGTGCCGGCAGAATGAAGATACCGCTGCCGATCATCGCACCGATGCTGATCGCGAGTACCGACGGAAGTCCGAGGTCGCGTTCGAGTTCTTTCATTGCTGGTTCGCGGGAAGTCTCTCGCTCGAGTTTATGAGACGAATCGTCATAAAGACACGGTTGCTATTGACGCTTCGTCGGAATGAATACGATAATATACCTAATCGTCTTCCAAATGGTTGTGTAGAGGTACCACGAAACACGGTCGGCAGCGGGCAGGACAGAGCAAAAACCCCATAGTTGTGCATGTGGTACGCTTCCAGCAATAGATGAAAGACGGAGAACTGGACGCTGTCGACCGATCTATTCTTTACTACCTCCAGCAGGACGCACGGCACACGTCTTCGGGTGATATCGCCGAAAAGCTCGATCTGTCCTCGAGCACGGTGCGGACGCGGCTCAACAAGCTCGAAAACAGCGGGATCATCCGCGGCTATCACATCGACATCGACTACGACAGGGCCGGGTACCCGCTGTACACGAAGATCATCTGCACGGCGCCGGTGACCAAGCGAGACGAACTCGCGAAATCGGCCCGCGACGTCCACGGGGTCACGGCCGTTCGGGAGATCATGACGGGCAAGCGCAACGTCTACGTGAACGCGATCGGCAAGTCACACGACGACCTCAACCGGATCGCGGAGGAACTCGACGCGCTCGGCCTGGAGATCGTGGACGAACAGATCATCCGCGACGAGTACGTCTGCTCGTATCACGGCTTTCTCGAAGGCGAGAACCAGGAACAGAGCGAGTGAGGTCACCGGGAACTGCTACACGTGCTCGTCGAGGAAGGCAACGACGTCGGTGTAGGCGTCGATCCGGTTCTCGCGCTTGCTCAGCCCGTGGCCCTCGTCCTCGTAGATCCGCAGTTCCACGGGGACGTCGTTGCCGCGGGCAGCCTCGACGATCCGTTCGGCTTCTCCGACTGGCACGCGGGGATCGTTCGCACCGTGGATGACGAACAGCGGCGCCTCGATCCGATCGGCGCGGTTGGTCGGGCTGATCGATTCGAGGAACTCCCGGTCTTCCTCGAGTGAACCGTACTCGGCCTCCCGGATTGCTCGTCGCCAGGAACCAGTGTTCTCCAGGAACGTCACGAAGTTCGCGATCCCGACGACGTCGACGCCGGCCGCCCACAGGTCGGGATACTCAGTCAGCGCCGCCAGAACCATGAACCCGCCGTAGGAGCCGCCCTCGACGACGAGGCGATCGGGATCGACCGCCTCGTGATCGACCAGCCACTCCGCGCCGGCTCGCAGGTCCCGTACCGAGTCCATGCGCTTTTCGACGTCGTCCAGGTGCGTGTACGCCTTCCCGTAGCCCGTCGATCCCCGGACGTTCGGCTCGAAGACGGCGTACCCCCGCGAGAGGAAGTACTGGGTCAGCCCCGAGAACGAGGGGCGCCGCTGACTCTCGGGACCGCCGTGGACGTCGACGATCACGGGCGTCTCGCCCGGTGTGGGATCCTCTGGAAGCGAGAAGAACGCAGGGATCTCCAGCCCGTCGAAGCTCTCGAAGCGGACGAGTTCGGATCCGACAAACGACTCCCGGGGGATGCCGGCCGTCGGAGCGTGGGTCCAGCGCGTCGTCTCGCCGGTTTCGGTCTCGACCACGTAGACGTTGGCGTTGTCGGCCCGTCCGGTCGCCGTGACAGCGAACCGGTCGGCGTCGTCGCTCCAGGAGACGCCGCCGGCGAGCCCGCCCGGCAGATCCGGTTCGGGGAACTCCCGGATCTCCGTTGGCCCGTCGAGTTCCCCCACCGCGAGTTCGGTGTACCCGTCGACGTTCCGGGAGTAGGCCAGCCGTCCCGACTCCTCGTCCAGGGCGACGCCGTCGACGTTCCAGTCGCCGCCGTCCGCGACGGTCTCAAGCTCCCCCTCGGCGTCCAGGCAGGCCAGATAGAGGGTGTCGGCGTCGCTATCGGTCACGAGGTAGATCCCGTCGCCGTCAGGCCCCCAGCAGGCGCTCTGGTATCGGACCTCTCCGTCGTGTGGAGTGAGGTGAGTCAGTTCTCGGGTGTCGAGATCCAGCGAATAGAGGTCCTGGTCGAAACTGGAGTGGGATTCGACGACGAGCAGGCGATCGTCGTCGGGGCTCCAGCCGGCGAGCGAGAGCCAGCCGTCGCCCTCGTAGACGCGTTCGGCGTCCGTCCCGCGCTCCTCGCGGCCCTGGACGTAGACGTCGAAGACCGATTCGTCGCGGCGGTTCGAAGCGAAGGCGACCCGGTCGCCGTCGTGGCTCCAGCCGCCCCAGCGGTGTTTGGCCTCGGGCATGTCCGTGAGGTGGTGGATCTCCCCGCTCTCGGCGTCCAGTCGGAACAGCTGGGCCCGCTCGTTGCCGCCTTCGTCCATGCTGAAGACGAGTTCCGGCCGCTCGGGCGACCACGAGACGAACCCGACCGATTCCTCGTCGAACGTGCGCTGGCGGGGCCATCTACCCGGTTCGTCGAGCGTCCAGACCTGTGACGTTCCGGTCGTGTCCATCAGAAAGGCGAGCGTTCCGTCGGCCGAAAGCGAGGCGCCGTAGGCGCTACGAACGTTGAGATACCGTTCGAGAGAGAACTGCGCGGTCATCCTCTCGACCGAGGGCCGGGGCCGTCAAAGGCGTTGTGTGGCCGCTCGCCAGTCGACCGCACAGGCGCAAACCTTTCTACGGTCCCGGTACGTACCGTCCTCGTGGTAGTCACACTCGGTCCGTCGCTCGACCCGCTCTTTGTCGCCTACGTCGCCGTCTTCGCGGCCGCCGCGGTGGCCAGTTACGCCAGCGTCGCCGCGACGCCACGGATCGAAGATCCCGACACGCGGCGCGGGCTCGCCGCGCTGTTGCTCACCACTGGCGGCTGGGCAACCGCGCACGTGGGATTTCTGCTCGCGCCCACGGCCGATCTCTCGCTGGGCTTCTACACTGTAGGGCTCATCGTCGGGCTCGCGGCTGTCGGACCGTGGCTGTATTTCACCTCCGCGTACACGGGCCGGACGCTCCATCGCGACCGGAACCTGCAGGTCGCTCTCGTCGCGGTCTTCCTGGTGATCGTCGCCATGAAGGTGACCAATCCCTACCACCACCTCTACTACGAGGCCGCCTTCGTCACCTACCCGTTCCCGCATCTCGCTGTCCGTCACCAGCTGTTCCACTGGCTGGTGCTGGGGCTGACCTACGGGTTATCAATAATCGGCTATTTCATGCTGTTCGAGCGGTTCAGACAGGTCAGCTACGACACCCGACCACTGCTCGCGCTCGTCGGCGTCACCGCGTTGCCGGTCGCCCTCGACGTGGTCGGGTTCGCCACGCCGTATCTCATCGACATCACGTACGAACCGATCGGCGTGGCCGTCTTCGCCGTCGGGCTGTTGTTCGTCTACTTCTATCAGTTCCAGGCCGTCCAGGTGACCGGCGGCCGCGACGAGCCGACGATCCTGCTCGATCAGACGGATCGCGTCCGCGAGTACAACGATCCCGCCGAGTCGCTGTTTCCGTGCCTGCAGGGTGGCGATGCGCTCGGGGAACCGCTGTGGTCGGCGCTACCCGAGGTGGCCGACGCGCTCGAGACGGACGAGTCGATCGTCGCGCTGGAGCGCTCGGACGGCATCCGCTACTATCGCGTCTCCGAGCGTCCCTTCGCGGTCGACCGCCCGCAACTCGGCCGATTGATCGTGCTGCGAGACGTCACCGAGCGCGAGCGCTACCGACGAGAACTCGAACGACAGAACGATCGCCTGGAGTCGTTCGCCAGCATGGTTAGCCACGATCTGCGAAACCCGCTGAGCGTGGCGATGGCACGCCTCGAGCTGGCCCGCGCCGAGCGCGACGACGAACACCTGGAGACCGTCGCCGACGCGCTCGCCCGGATGGAGCGGCTCATCGACGACGTGCTCGCGCTCGCCCGGCAGGGACAGCCGATTGATGAGCCGACGACGGTCAGTCTCGCGACGCTCGCCGAGGACGCCTGGGCGATGGTCGACGCCATTCGTGCCGACCTCGACATCGTCGGCGAGTACACGCTCGCTGCCGATTCCGACCGGCTCCAGCAGCTGCTCGAAAATCTCTTTCGCAACGCTGTGGAACACGGCCCCACAGCCTCTGGATCGCAGGCTCTCAAGGACGCCGTCGAGCATGGCTCGACGAGCCCCGACTCGCAGGCTCGTCGAGACAACGAGGAACGAAGTTCTTCGAGCAGTCGGACGCAGTCCGACGACGCCGTTGAGCACGGCCATCCCGACGCGGACACGGCGGTCACCGTCCGTATCGGTCCGCTCTCGGACGGCGAGGGATTCTACGTCGAAGACGACGGACAGGGGATTCCCGAAAGCGAGCGGGCGAACGTCTTCGAGAGCGGCTACTCCACGGCGACCACCGGCACCGGGTTCGGGCTGGCGATCATCGACGAGATCGTCACCGCCCACGGGTGGGAAATCGAGATTGCCGAGAGCAACGAGGGCGGTGCGCGCTTCGAGATCCGCGTCGACTCCGCGTGACGCCCGTCCCGATCGCCCGTCCCTTCGTTTCCCGTGCACGGGAAACCGCCCGTCTTTTTATCGATCCCACCCCACGTCGGAGATATGCGGGTCGCGTTCGTCTCGATGGAGACGACTCATCACGACGAGAGGCCGGGGACGCGTCGCTTCGAGCGACTCGCCCGCCTGCTCGCCGAACGCGGCCACGACGTGACCGTCTTCTGTGCCCGGACCTGGGACGGCGAACGCGAGACGGCTACCGACGCCGGCGTGATCTACCGCGGGGTGACCGACGCGCCCGCGCCGACGTCGTTCGCGCTTCGACTCCCCTGGGCGCTGGCCCGGTTCGACCCCGACGTGATCCACGCGCTGCCCACGCCCGCCTCGCAGGTCGTCGCCGCGAACGTCGGGGGGACGCTTTCGCGCGCGCCGCTCGTCGTCGAGTTCTTCGGCGACACCGATCCGTCGGAGTCGCGCTGGGCCGGCCGCGCCCTGTCGGTACCCGACCGAATCGTCACACCGTCGGAGATGGTCCGCACCGAACTCCGCGAGCACGGCGTCGCCGACGACCGTCTGCTGACGCTTCCCGAGAGCATCGACATGGAACTCGTCCGTTCGGTCGAGCCGACCAACGACGTCGACGTCGCCTTCGCGCATCCCCTGGACGAGACGGCGAACGTAAAGAGTCTCTTGCTGGGGCTGGCAGAGCTTCGGGACCGTGACTGGTCGGCGACGATCATCGGCGACGGGCCCGCCCGCGAGGAGTACGAGCAGGAGGTCGAAGACCTGCGGATCGGCGACCGCGTCGAGTTCGTCGGCGAGTGTTCCCGCGAGGAGCGACTCTCGATTTACAGAGGGGCACACGCGTTCGTCCAGACTGCGTATCGCGAGCAGTTCGCTACCGAACTGCTGTGGGCGCTGGCCGCCGGCTGTGTCGGTATCGTTGAGTATCAGGCCGAATCCAGCGCCCACGAACTGATCGAGAACTACGACCGTGGCTACCGGGTGACGACGCCACAGCAACTCGCCGACGCGATCGTCGACGCCGGCGAGTTCGAGCACCTCACAGTCGACGACTCGTGGGCCGAATACGACCACGGGACCGTCCTCGAATCGTACCTGCAACTGTATCGGGATCTGCAGGACGAGTACGGGGTTCTGTGACGACGGATCGCCCTCGTCGGATCAGGCGTGCGCCCAGACGAACGGTTTCGCGGCGTCGGCGTCCTCCGCGACGGTGTCGGCGACGGTCTCGGTTCCCTCGACGGTGAACCCGGACGCACGCATGAGCCGCTTCGTCCGCTCGATACCGGGGATGTCCCACCGCATCTCCGCGCCCATCCCCATCCAGTCGTCGTTCCGCCCCACCCAGTCGGTGTGGCCGACGGTGAGTACCACCGGTGCACCGGACCGACACACGCGATGAAACTCCTCGAAGAGGGTCGCGTGGCGCTCCTTCGGAACGTGAATCACCGAGTAAAAGGCCACCAACCCATCGAAGGTGTCACGTTCGAACGGCAATCGGGCCATGTCGCCCCGGACGAACGCCGTGCCAGGGAGCCGGTTGCCAGCTAGCGAAAGCTGTGCCCGCGAGAAATCCAGCCCCGTCACCGTCGCGTGCTCGGCCAGCGCCGTCGTGACCGGGACGCCCGCGCCACAGCCGGCGTCGAGGACGTGTGCGTCCGGCCCCAGTCGCTCTATGAACGCCTCGAGCACCGGGACGTCCGTGTCGTCGCTCGTCCGATGGTCGTCGTACTCCTCGGCGATCTCGTCGTAGGCCTCGCGGACGGCCCGGGACAGGTCCTCGCCCATAGCGGTCGGTCGGGGACGATCGGAAAGTGTCTTGTCCCGGCGTGCAGGGTCGTGGCGTGCTCACTCCCCGCCGAACGACCCGGGATCGTCGGCGGCGGCGACCACGTCCCGGGCGGCAGCGTTCTCTTCGACGTCGTGCACGCGGATCACGTCCGCACCGCGCTCGGCCGCCAGCGCCGTCCCCGCGACGGTTGCGGCCATCCGCTCGTCGGCGTCGAGCCCGACGTGGCCGAATATCGATTTGTGTGAGTGTCCGACCAGCACCGGACACCCGAGTGCCCTAAACTCGCCGATCCTGCCGAGCAACTCGAAGTCCTCTGCGGGCGTCTTCCCGAACCCGATCCCGGGATCGACGAGGATCTGGGAGCGATCTAACCCGGCCTTCTCGGCGAGCAACACGCGCTCTTTCAACTGGTCGATGGCGTCCTCGACGACGTCGTCGTAGTGGACCTCACGGTCGGGATCGACCGGCGTGTCGATGCTGTGCATCACCACGACCGGGACGTCGTATTCGGCAGCGAGATGACGCATCTCGGGGTCTTCCAGTCCCGACACGTCGTTGAGGATGTCCGCGCCCGCCTCCAGGGCGGCCGCCGCAACCGGGGCCTTGCGCGTGTCGATCGAGATAGACACGTTCAGCTCGGCGATCCGTTCGATCACCGGCACGACCCGGTCGATCTCTTCCTCGACCGGGACCGGGTCCGCGCCGGGCCGGGTCGACTCCCCGCCGACGTCGACGATGTCGACGCCGTTGTCGACCATCTCTTCCGCTCGGGCGACGGCGTCCTCGACGGCGTCGTACTCGCCGCCGTCGTGGAACGAATCCGGCGTGACGTTCAGGACGCCCATGATCGCGGTCCCGTCCTCCCAGGGGTAGCCCCGCCGGTCGGGTTCGACGCCGATCCCGAGGTGCTCGCGCAGGCGATCCGCGAACGGCGAGAGGCCGTAGGGCTGGCCGTCGAGTTTCCCGATCAGTCGTTTGAACTGTGCCATCGTCGCCATCATCACGACGTCGAGCGGCTCCTCGTCCTGGTTGTTCAGCCCCGAGACCGCACACTCCCCGCCGAGCGAGAGTAGCTCTTCCTTGAGATACTGGGCCTGACGGGGCTGGACGCGCGTCTTGACCGCGCGGTGGACGCCCTTCCCGCGCATCCGCCAGACGCCCGCGTCGGTGACGTGCGCACCCGCGAGCGTCTCGCGAGCGTCGTCCAGATCGTCGATCCGCTTTTCGATCGTCGCTCGCGTCCAGCGCGTGCGGGCCTCCCGGACGGTGTACAGCGAGCCGGACACAAGGACGGCGTCGTCCGAGTCGGCGGCCTCGAGTGCCATCTCCAGTGCGCCCGCCACGTCAGAGCGCGTCTCGACCGTCGCATCGGGATGCTCGCTCTCGAACGCGGCCGCGACGACCGTCTCGTCTTCGGCCCGATCGACATCTGCCTGGCAGGCGACGACGTGGTCGGGTTCGGGCAGAGCAGCGGCGATCCCCAGGTGGTCTTTCTCGACCATCGCACCGACCACCAGGTGGAGGTCGTCGTACGCGAACTCGCCGAGCGTCTCGGCGACCTGCTCGCAGCCGCCGGGGTTGTGCGCCCCGTCGAGGACGATCAGCGGCTCCCGGCTCATCACCTCGAACCGGCCGGGCCAGTGGGCGTTTCGCAGCCCCGTCGCCAGCGTCGCCTCGTCGACGTCGGCGACCTGCCGAGCTAGCGTCGCGGCGACGCCCGCGTTTCGAGCCTGGTGTGCGCCCGGTAGCGGTAGCCGCGTCTCGACGTGGAACCCCTCGCCGTCTAGTTCGACCTGTCCGTCTGTGCCTACCACGCCGCCATAGGTGAACGTCGTGTGGGCGTCGCTCTCGTCGACGGTCACGACATCGCCGGCGACCTCACCGATTGCCGCGCGTGCGGATCCGGTCGCGCCGGTCACAATCGGGGCCTCCTCGGGTGCGACGTGGGCCTTGTCGCGTGCGATCTCCTCGACGGTCTCGCCCAGTAGCTCGGTATGTTCGAGGCTGACGCTGGTGACGGCGCTGGCGACCGGGTCGACGACGCTGGTGGCGTCATAGCGGCCGCCGATCCCGACCTCCAGGACCGCAACGTCGACGTCGGCGCGGGCGAACTGCCACAGCGCCAGCACGGTCAGCGTCTCGAAGAACGTCGGCGATTCTCCCTCCGCTGCTCGCCCGGTCACGTACGGCTGGATCCGCTCGACGAACTCGACCAGCGCCGCCTTCGGAAGCTTGCGACCGTCGATCGTGATCCGCTCGCGCACGTCATCGAGATGGGGCGAGGTGTACAACCCGACGGAGAGTCCAGCCTCCCGCAGCGTGGATTCGAGCATCCGGGCCGTCGAACCCTTGCCGTTCGACCCGGCGATCTGGACCGCCCGCACGTCCTCGTGGGGGTCGCCCAGTTCCGACAGCAACGCCTCGGTGGCGTCGGTCTCGCGTCTGGGCGGGAACCGACGGAGCTCCAGACAGAAGTTCGCCGCCTCGTGAAAGTCCATGCCTGTTGGATCCGGGGCCGGTCGCTTTAGACTGTCGAACCTGGAAGTTCCGGCGTTCGGCGTCGTCGGTGTCCGGTCGACGGCTACGCTTCCAGTTCGTCTTCGCCGACGAGTCGACGCACGAGCACCTGGAAAGCCAGTCCGACGACCGTCGCGACAGCCTCGGCGTCGGGTGCCGGCTCCGGCTGTTCTTCCTTCCGTTCGACGTCGACGATCTCTTCGTCCCCCTCGGTCGTCTCCTCGGATTCGTCCTCGCCGAGCAATCGACGCACGACTGCGGCCAGCACGGCCAGCGCGGCCCCGCCGACCGAGACGCCGAGCAGCGCTTTCCTGGCCTGTTCGCGCCGTGACGGCGCCTCCTCCTCTTCAGGCTCGTCTTCGTCGTCGCCTCCGGTCTCGTCCACGCTGTCGTTGGCCGCTTCGTCGGTCGGCCCGCTTTCGTCTCGCGTGTCTGCAGTCGGTGGAGCCACGTCCGGCCGTTCGATCGGCTCGTCGAACGAGTCCGGCGGCTCGGGTTCGGACTCGCCGCCGATGCCCGGCACTCGGTCCAGCGAAAGGTTCGGCAGTCGATCCGTGATGTCTCCGCGGTCCATACCGTCAGTATCGCCAGCCAGCGTGATATAGCCCGTGCCCCGTCCGATACTCGACGGCCGCAAACGACGCCTGCTGGACCCGGAGACGCGGCCCCGAAAAAGTTGAAAACGGTTCCGCTTGCAGGGGAGAGCATGGTGATCGGTTCCCTCGTTGCCACTGGTCGTCGTCGCGTAACGAACTCTGGTCTCCGGCGTCTCGACACCACCGATGGTCGAGCGGAGTGAGCCCGGGAGCGTCGGCGTCGTCGCCGGCCGCGTCGTGGGCGTACTGACGGTCGCACTGACCGTCGTCGCCCTGCTGACCCACCAGGAGACGTTCTACCGGAGCGTCCGGCTGGTGCTCGCGGGGCTGGAGAGCGATGTCGGTCTGCCGGTCGAGCTACTCTTCTGGGGTGACGTGCTCCTCGTGGCCGCCGGTCGCTACGCGTTCTCGTACGTGCTCGGATCGCTTCTCGGTGTGCTCTACGACGGGCTCGATCGGCCGGGAATCGTCTTTCTGCTGATCGTCGTCGTGCTGATCGGCACCGTGGACGGGGTCTACGCTGCCCTGAGCGCGCGTAACGCCGTCGTCGGACTCGGCTTCCTCCTGGCGTGGCTCTCGTACGTGCCCGTCTTCGCGTGGCTGTTGGAAGACGAACAGACGGATCGGGGGCCGACGCGTCTCTGACTGTCGGCTGCCGTCCTCACCCGGGTCGATGACGAAGTTGTGACGAAGTGGTGGGTCGGTCGTATTCGAGCCTACTCCTGGCTTTCGAGGGCTTCGACCTTCTGTTCGAGAACGGCGAGCCGGTGGTACAGCTCACCGACGACAAATCCACCTATCAGCCCGACGATGGCTCCGACGGGACCACCGACGACGAACCCGAATGGCGAAAAGATCAGGGCCGGACCCATGAGTCGCGCACTTTTCGAAGTCATCTTACACGATAGTGATACTTGAACGGCAGTGATAAAATCCCGTGATCTCAGTTCCAAAGAAATGCTGGGCAGTCGTGCGTATCGCGCGTTCTACCGGCTCGGGCCTGAAATTCCCCGAAGCGGGCTCGCTCCCGTGCAGTGGCAAGCCCCTCCGGGAGCGTGCGCCGACAGCATCAGACGACTGCCAGTCCCCGCGGGAGAAGCTCCTGATACCGCTGCTGCCAGTCGACGGGCAGGCGGTGCCAGCCGTCGCCCGTGGGCGACCGGAACAGGCCGTGGTTGGTCAGCGCGTAGAACGCGCCGTCCGGCCCCGTCGCGAGCACCGCCCGCGCGAGGCCGTCCGGACCAGCGAGCCCGTCCATCGTCAGCTCCCAGCGATCGCCGACGCGCCGATAGACATAGCTCTGTCCGTCGGGGTCGTGTGCCCGGTGGGCGCTGGTGGCCGCCGAGACCAGCACGTGCTCCGGATTTCCGGGATCGACAGCGACGCTCCAGACGTATCGATGCTCGAGTCCGGCCTGGAGAAACGTCCAGGTGTCGCCGCCGTCGGCCGACTCGGCATACCCGTCCCCTGCTGCGACGTACACTCGTCCGCGCTGTCTGTCCCCTCCACTGGTCGCGATCTCGTGGACATCTCGCGGCGCGTCCGCGGGTCGGTCCTGCCAGGTCTCCCCGCCGTCGGCGGTCCGGACGAGCGCGCCGGCCTCGATCCCGACGTAAATCCGTTCTCGGCTGTGGGGGTCGGGCTCGATCCACCGGACGTGGTGAGTTCCCGGTCGCGGCGGGAACGACCACTCGCTCGAGGACGGCAGGTCCGTCAGCCCCGACTGCCGGCTCCAGGTTTCGCCAGCGTCACCCGACCGATACACCGCGCTCGGCTCCGTCCCGACCCAGACCACGTCCGGGTCGTGCGGCGAAACCGCCACTGCCGTCACCGATCCCGGTGCGTCGGCCAGCCAGGCTCGATCGAACGACCGGCCGTCCTCGGTGCCTCGCCACAGCCCCGACCCGGCCGCGCCGACGAACACTCGCTGCGGCCGTGCCGGCGACGCCGCGAGCGCCTGCAGCTCCCGTCCCTGGAGCCGGACGGCGGTCCGCCACGATCCCGACGACCCCCGAGCGGCGAGCACGCGGTCGTCCAACGCCGCGTAGACTGTCGGCATACCGGCTCAACGTAGCCGACTGACAAGAAATAGGGGGTCGGTAACGAGCGTCGCGGCGGCCAGTCCACCTGTTGTCGGCAGGTATCGACCGCCCCATCGTCGGCACCTCCCGACATCCGCCCCATCGTCGGCACCTCCCGACATCCGCCCCATCGTCGGCAGGTATTTATCCGCGCCCGTGCCGGACACGCGTATGTCCTATCGCCGTACGTCCTCCCCGTTTCTCACCGGCGTTCTCGTCGGGGTCGGCGTCTGGATCGCCGGCTATCTCTTCGCGCTGGTCCTCGTCGCCGTCGTGCAACCGCCTGCGACCGAACACTTCGCCGTTCCTGGGTATGCGGGAGCGATCTACGTGTTCGGTGCCGTGCTCGCCCTGCTGTCGCTGTCCGGTGAGTCGCCCCCGCTGTTACTGCTCTCCCCCGCGTTCGTCGTCCTGCTCGTCGCCGTCGCCGGCGGCGCGATCGTCCCGGTCAGGGCCGACCGACTCGACAGCGGCTGGGTAGCGGCGAAAGCCGGTGCGACCGTCGGAATCGGGGTCTGCCTAGCGACACTCGCGGCGCTGGCGCTATACCTGCTCCCGTCGACGCCGGTCTCGAACACGCCCGTGTCACTGCGCTACGTCGCACTCCTGTTCGGCAACCTCCTGTTGCCCGCTCTCGCAGGTGCACTCGGCGGCGCGCTCCAGCACGCGGTCGCAATGCGACAGTCCTAGAGCAGGTTTTTGCCGCCGCCGTCCATACCCCGGATATGGCCGAGTCCGAGTACCAGCCCGGAGCGTGCAACATCGGCGGAGCCGAACAGCGAAAGCGTCGCCTGCTGGGATACGCGAGTTTCGCCGTCGCGTTCGTCTACATCGCAACGGTCCTGATCGCCGGCTACCCCGAGACGTACCTCCTCGGGAGTTTCATCTTCCTGTATGGCGGTATCCTGGGCGTACTCCAGGCACAGCGACAGTTCTGTGCCGGCTACGCGATGGCCGGTCGCTACGGATTCGACGACGCCGAGGGAGCCGTCGAAGACGAAAAGGCCCACTCGCAGGACGTCCGGCAGGCGCTGATCCTCACCGGGAAGGCCCTCGCCGCCACTGTGTTTCTCGTCAGCGTCATCTACGGTGCTGCGGTCTCGGTGTGACGGTCGTGTATGAGAATCCTCATCCGCTGGCAAGAGACCACCATCGCTCGGCAGGCACTCGACCGGTCGAAACGATTATTGGCCATACTATCGTCTAGTAACGTTACCACGTGACATGCCCGACGACTCGATGCGGGACGATTCGGCGTCAGCGGATCCGATAACCGACGCGATCCTCTCGGAGTCGGCCTACGAGCGGCTCCGTTATACCGAGGGCGTCATCACCGTCCCCGTCTCACGGGTTCTGATCTACCAGGCTGTGTTGCTCGCGTTACTGGCGACTATCTTGCCGCTGTACGCGTTCTATCCGCCGTCGGTCGGTGAGTACGTACCGACGTTCGATCCGTTCCTGGCGACCCCGAAGCTGCTCGTGCTGGGGGTGGTCGGCTGGGTGACCGAAGTCACGGCCGCCCTGTTGCTGGCCGGGCTGTGGTGGTACCGGCGACGCCGCGGGCCGCTGACGGAAGCGCAGGCTCGGACGGTCTTCGACGTCGAGCAGATCGCCGCCGGGCTGTCGATCGTCACCGGCGGCCTGGCGATCGTCGTCACCGTCGGGCTCGTCTCGCTGGGCGTGTTCGGCGGATCGACGATGGCGATCTACCTGGAACGCGTCGCAGGGACGGACGTCTTCGCACAGACCACTGGCGTCTCGATCGGCCACCTGTCGGTACTGTCAGTTCTGGGCTGTCTCGTCGTCCTCGCTATCCGAACTGTTCTCGGACAGGAAGCTGATTGATTGTCCTTGCCGTTCGGACTGTTCTCGGACGCGACGCCCGCTGATCGCCCTCGATAGCCGACTGACTTCTGGACCGGGCTCCGGTTGACCGTCCCCGGACGAACAACCGACGATCAAAACATCTATATTAGAGAAAGACAATATAAGAGATAGTTAATATGGATGGCAATGTCGAGACGGCGACCGAGGATACGGCCTGCTGTGTGCCGGTCGGAGCGGTCGACACCGGGGCGCTGGCGGCGGACGTCGAGTTGCTGTCGGCGATGGGCAACGACACGCGATACGAACTACTGCGGCGGATCGACGGCGCGGGCGGCGAGGTCTGCGTCTGTGACCTCGAATCGGCCGTCGGCGTCAGCCAGAGTGCCGTGAGCCAGGCGCTCTCGCGGCTGTACACCGCGGGGCTGGTGACGCGACGGAAGGACGGCAACTGGCGATATTACGGGTTGACCGACGAAGCCGAGCGGCTGCTGGCGACGCTGGACGCGGTCCGAGGGGATCGCCAATGACAAACGACGAAAGTGCGGTTCGGCGGCTGGTCCGGGATCGTTACGCCGACGCCGCGAGCGAGGGATGCTGTGGCGGTACCGAGACGTCGTGCTGTGGCGGCGACGACGGCACCAGTGATACAGCCAGCGACGCTGCCGAGATCGCCCGCGAGATCGGCTATGACGACGAGGCGATCGAGACCGTCGACGGCGAGGCCAACCTCGGACTGGGCTGTGGCAACCCGACGGCGATCGCCGACCTCGAGCCGGGCGAGACGGTCCTCGATCTGGGCTCCGGCGGGGGTTTCGACTGCTTTCTGGCCGCCCGGGAAGTCGGGCCCGAAGGCAGGGTCATCGGCGTCGACATGACGCCGGAGATGATCGAGAAGGCCCGTGCGAACGCCCGAGCGAACGACGCCGGGAACGTCTCGTTCCGCCTGGGCGAGATCGAACACCTGCCGGTCGCCGACGGTGTCGTCGACACCATCATCTCCAACTGCGTGGTCAACCTCTCGCCGGCGAAAGACCGGGTGTTCGAGGAGGCTTATCGGGTCCTCCGGCCGGGCGGTCGACTGGCGATCACCGATCCGGTCCGGACCGATTCGCTTCCAGAGAGTGTCCGCGAGGACCCCGGATCGCTGGCAGGCTGTATCAGCGGCGCGGAGTCGCCCGAGCGGATCGCGAGCCTGCTCGAAGCGGCCGGATTCATCGATATCCGCGTCGAACTCGACCCCGACAGCCGAGAAGTCATCGACGAGTGGCACGACGAATACGACCTCGGCGGATCGCTGCTCTCGGCGCGGATCGAGGCCGAGAAGCCCGTCGAGTGACGCCGTTCAAAAACAACCTCGACCTCACTGCGTTCAGTCGAGTGAAACGCGCCACAGGCGCGTACGTTCACTGCTCCGCGCAGTAATCCACGAAGTTCCGCAGAATCCGAAGACCGGTCTCGCCGCTCTTTTCCGGGTGAAACTGGGTTCCGAAGACGTTGCCAGCCTCGTTAGCGACGACGCTGGCGAAGTCGGTGCCGTAGTCGGTCGTCGTCACGACGGCGTCGGGATCGTCGGGGTCCGCGTAGTAGGAGTGGACGAAGTAGGCGTACTCCCCGTCGACGCCCTCGACGAGCGGGTGTTCGCGCTCGACGGACAGTTCGTTCCAGCCCATGTGGGGAATCTTGCGATCCCCGGTGAACCGGCGGTTCGCTCCCGGGATCAGGTCTAGCCCCTCGACGTCGCCCTCGCCGGCGTGTTCAGCCTCTTCGCTCGTCGTGAGGAGCATCTGCATGCCGAGACAGATCCCGAACAGCGGCTTGCCGTCCTCGGCGAGTTCGATCAGCGTCTCCCGGAACGGGCCAGCGTTGTCCATTCCTTCGGAGAACGCGCCGACGCCGGGGAGGACGACCCCGTCGGCGCCCTCGAAGTCGGCGGGATCGTCGCTGATCTCGACGTCTGCGCCGGCGCGTTCGAGCCCCCGCGTGACGCTGCGGAGGTTCCCCAGGCCGTAGTCGACGACGACGACCTCGGCTGCGGTCTGTCGCGTGCTGCTCATACACGTCGTTGGTGGAGTGTCGTCAAGTCCCTTTCCGTTCGCGCAATCGACGTTCCACTCTCGTACTCAGAACTCGCCGAGTCTCGCCTGGTCGCCGCCGTCGGTGAACTCGGCGGCGCGCTCGATCGTCGCTTCGAACGTTGCCTCCTGACTGCGATCGTACAGCGTCGCGGCCGGGTGGACCGAGACGAGGACGCGCCGGGTCTCCCCGGCGATCCGCACGTCGAACAGCTCGCCCGCCTCGCCCGTGACGGCCACGTCTCGTCCGAGCAGGTGCTCGCTCGGCACTTTTCCGAGTGTGACGATCACCTCGGGATCGACGCGGTCGATTTCCGTCTCGAGATACCCCCGGCAGTTGTCGAGTTCTTCGCTCGTCGGATCGCGGTTCTCGGGCGGGCGACACCGCACGCAGTTAGTGATCCGGACGTCCGCCCGCACCAGTCCGGCGTCGCGCAGCGCGTCGTCGAGGACGTCACCGCTGCGGCCGACGAACGGCTCACCTTCCTCGTCTTCCTGTGCACCCGGAGCCTCGCCGACGAACAGCAGATCCGCGTCCGCCGGGCCGACGCCGTTGACGATCCGACTCCGCGAGTCGACGAGGTCACCACAGCGCTCGCAGTCGGTCACGCGTAACTTCTCGTCCATGCCACCGGTTGCGCGCTCGGAGGGTATGAACCCTCACGATTCGCGCCGGAACACGTCGGCAGCCCTGGCGGCCTCCCGAGCGACCCGAAGTGGCTCGGGTCGCCCACCCTCCGGCGTGAAGGCGCGCACGACGCGCTCGGCGTCCTCGGCCGAACACCCGACAGCCCGGACGTAGACTGTCTCGTCGTCGAGATCGACCGCCCGCCGCGGTGGCTGGTCGCGATAGGTCTCCAGCCGGCGTGCGAGCGCCTCGCCGTCGAAAGCGTCCCGAAGGGCGGGCTCCAGCCCCCCGCTCTCCTCGAAAGAGACCGACAGCACCGGCCGCTCGACTGCCTCCGCGATCGCGTGCAGATCCAGCAAGTTGTACCAGGCAGGGGCGATCCCGGCCAGCAGGACGTGCCGAACGTCCGGGCGATCCAGCCGTTCGATCAACTCGATCACCGACGCGGTCGCGTCGCTGCCGCCGACCGTACACTGTTCGAAAACGAAGCCGTCGACGACCCGGTCGGCACGCACGACCGCGCCGGCGAGCGTGCTCGTGTCCTCGCGATAGGACTCGGCCACGCCGAGGGCGCGAACCCCCGGCTTCATGGTGATTTCGAGGCGATGCTTCCCGGTCCGGTCACGTCAGGTGTTCTCCTTGATGTCCGAGAGACGGTCGATCAGTTCGTCGTTCGAGGCCGTGAACTCGAACTCGACGTCGCCGTCGTGGGCGTTTTCCTCGGCAGAAAAGCCGTCGTCGTCATCGAGGTCCGTGTCGTACTCCTGGTTCTCCTGTTCGGATTCGTCGTAGCTCCCGAACCCCATGTTCGTCTAGGTATGTGTGTTCGCGTGCAAAAAATGTCGTTGAAAATTGTCTGTATGTATGGGGTGGAAATAGATCAGTGGTGCTGGTTTCCCGCGATTGACGGCTTGTTTACAAGCGGTCTAGGAGAATGCCTCGGGGCTTGACCCCGAGGCGATTCACTGACAGTCGACAGTATCAAGCCCGTCACGGCCCTGTCCTCGCCCATGGACGTGTACAACGTCACGGCCGACGCGGAGACGTTCACCGCCAACGCGTATCTCGCAGTCGGCAAGCAGACGACGCTGGTCGATGCGGGCGCGATGGAGGGCGTCGCCGACGCGATCGCGTCCCGCACGGAGGAGCTCGACGCCGTCGTCCTGACCCACCAGCACGGCGATCACGTCGCCGAGCTCGACGCCGTCGTCGAGGCGTTCGACGTCGACGTGTACGCCTACGACGATCACCCGCTCCGGACACACGCGATCGACGACGGCGACACGCTCACCGTCGGCGACGAGTCCTGCGAGGTCGTCTACACGCCGGGCCACGCCGACGATCACGTCTCGCTCGTGGGCCCGTCGTCGCTGTTCAGCGGTGACGTCGTCGTCCACGACGACGGTGCCTTCGAGTACGGGAGTTTCGGCCGGACCGACCGGCCCGGCCAGTCCCGCGAGCGACTCATCGAAAGTATTCGTCGGCTGCTGGATCGGATGCCCGACGGCGTCGAGCACATGTACGCCGGCCACGGGTCGATCTTCCACGGCGACGTCCGTGATGTCGTCGAGACCGCACTCGAACGGGCCGAAAAGCGCGAGCCGAAATATCCCGACTGAGAATCAGGGCCCAACGTTCAAGTCGATTCACACGAACCGCCCGATGAGCGGGATATGCCGTCGGTCCTCGCGGATTTCACTGGCCGGTTCAGCGTCGCCGGGTCCGAGCGCGACAGTCCGGTCGAGGGGCGGGTTCTCCTCGGCGAGGAGCAACTGGTACTGGCAGCCAACGCGGACGATCGGGAGACGATCCCGCTGACGGGAGTTTTCGACGTCGCGAGCGGGAACGAGGCCGCACTGGTCGATCCGATGCCGGGGACGCCGGTGACGATCGCCTACAGGAGCGGCTCGGATCGGGCGACGGCCGTCGTCGCCGCCGAGAAGTCGGCGGTCGAGAAGTTCACCGGAGTGCTGTTCAAGGCGCTGCTCAACGGAACGCCGGTGTCGATCAAGCACCCGGCGAAAGTCGGCGGTCGCGTTCTCGACGCCGAGTTCGTCGGTGGACTCCTCTCGCTGAAAGCCGGCGGCGTCGTCTTCGATACCGAGGAAGGACCGGTGACGGTGCCGCTCTCGTCGATCGTCGATTTCGATCGTGGAACGCGGCCCGTCGACGGTCAGGAGCGACCGGCAGTGGTCGTCGTTCACATGGACAACGGGCAGGCGCTGACGACCGTCGCAGCGACCGACGCCTCGCGCGAACTGTCGCTTCTCGGTCGCTACCTCCGCCGGACGTACGACGACGTGCTGGAATCGCTGCAGGACCTCTCGCTCAGTGAACGCGAGACGGAGGCACTCGCCGCGCTGTACTCGACCGGCGACGGCATCTCCTTATCAAGCGTCATCGACGCCGACTCACAGGCCGTCAGGCGAATCCTGCACGCGCTCCACGAGAAGGGACTCGTCAAGTCCGGCGATAACAGCCCCGTCCTGACCGCCAGGGGGCAGATCGTCGTCAACCAGTACCTCGAACGGGTCAACGAGTAGGAAGACTCGCCTCCGGAGCCGTCGAGACGACCGGCACGATCCACCGACTCATAGTGATTACTGTAAGTCTGTTCCGGGTCGATCGCACGAAGTAGTGCGGTCGTACCGGTAAATCGTTACAGTAATCACTATCACACTGCCGGCTGTAAATTCGGAAGGAGATTCGCTACCTCGGGGGACGAATCATTTCGAAATGATACAGCCGGCAGTATCAACGACCCGTATTCGATCGAGAGAATATCCTGCTTTCCGGTGGCGATCAACCTGCCAGGGAGGGCGGAGCCGACGCCGATTCAGCCGACTCATTGACTACCGGACATGCGACGGGCTCGCCCCTCGTGAGCGCCTCGTGGATGAGTGCTTTCCCTTCCTTGCTCCCGACCGCGTACTCGTCGCCGACGAATACGATCGGTACCGGCCCTCGGTCTCTCTGTGCCACGTCAAATCGGTCGTAATACGACATGAGCAACTCGGCGGACTCCGTCCTTACGTTGTACTGTTTGACAGTAATCTCCCGCTCCTCCGCCACGCTTTCGAGATACGCCTCGACCTCCGCACAGTACGGACACCCCGGCGCGTAGAAGAACACGACACACACATCTGCTGTTCCGTCCACTGTAGTGGCCGATTGCACGTTGTCGATCGGCTCCCCGGAGCCCGGGTCCCCGGGCTGGTTCTGGGCGACCGCGACCACGCCCACGACCGCGACCCCCATGACTGCGGCGACGACGATGATCCGCGTGATCTCCGATGCCATCCTTCCGGTAAAATTGGCCGCTTCCCGCCGATAATCTATCGGTTTCCCGCTGGCGTCGACGATCAGAGCCGGTGCGGTCACACGACTCCGACGACCAGCGCGACGCCGAGCGTGAACAGGATCGTTCCGGCGACGAAGTGGAGCCGTTCGATGCTCTCCTCGCGCCAGCCGCTGATCTGCTCGACGGTGGCGAAGCCGCCGTAAACCACGAGCGTGATCGCGACCATCGGCAGGACGAATATCAGGTTGTAAATGGCGAGCAGTGCGAGCGCCGCCGGCCAGGTGTAGGGGGCCAGTATCCCGCCAGCGACGAGATACGGGCCCGCCGTGCACGGCAACAGGAAGAGCGTCACGACTGCACCTGCCAGAAACGAACCGACGACGACCGATCGGAATCGCCAGAGCGGGTCGGTCAGATACCGCTGCATCGACGGCCGCCAGGAGTAGGGCACCTCGACGACGAACCCGCCGGCTCCGTGGCTGATCCAGTCCTTGAAGTTCAACAGCCCCATGACAATAGCGAAGACGCCGAACAACCGTTGCAACCCCTCGAACTGAAGCGAACTCACGGTTTCGGTCGCCGACTTGAGTCCGAACACCAGCAACGTGCCCAACATCACGTAACTGACGAATACCGCCGCGACGAACGAAAGCCCCGCCCAGAGCGTCTTTCGTCGCTGCTCTGGATGGCGCGTGAGAATCGTCGTCAGCAAGATCAGCAAGACCGCGAGCGCACAGGGATTGACCGCGTCCGCGAGCGCCAGCCCCGTCAGCGTGCTCGCCGTCTCGACGCCGGCGATCAGGACGCTCGCGGCCGCGAGTCCCGCGACGACTGCGATGCCACCCGCCAGCTGAAACGTCCGGGTTCGCATACTCTTCGTCAGCCAGTTTCCGAATATACCGGAAATAGTTACCGATACCGTCGTGAACCAGCCGTCACCCGTGTCGTCTGTCCACCGACCGTCTCGCCTTCAGCTCGTCATCCGTCTGCTGGTCGCCTCCACTTCGTCGCTCGTCGTTCGTCACTCGATCGGCTGGGCGAAGCCGTAGCGCGGCTTCACGTCGTCGACCCGCACGGTGACGGTTTCGCCCTCCTCGACGCCCGAGACGAAGACGGTGAATCCGTCGATCTTCGCGATCCCGTCGCCGTCCCGGCCGGTGTCGACGATCTCCACCTCGCGGGTGTCGCCCTCGCGGACGGGAGCGGTGAGCCGCCCCTTCCCGACAATGTAGACCTCCGAAGAGGAATCGCGGGTCGCGTCCGGGCGGACGCGGCGGGCGTACTCGAACTCCCGCTCGACGTCGGCCTCGAAGTCGTCGAGATCCTGGCCGTCGAAGACCTTGGCGACGAAGTCCCCGCCCGAGTCGAGCAGATCCAGCGCGACCTCGAAGGCCTGGCGAGCCAGGTGGACCGACCGGGCGTGATCGACGCTGTACTCGCCGGTGACGTTCGGTGCCATGTCCGACATGACCAGGTCGGCCGGACCACCGGTTTCGTCGCCAGCGCCGACGCGCTCGCGGATCTCGGCCTTCGTGTCTTCGTCGGTCATGTCCCCGCGGACGTACTCGACGGTCGCCTCGGGCTCGTCGAGGGGATCGATCCGCTGGCGGTCGACGCCGACGACGGTTCCCTCGGGACCGACACGCTCGGCAGCCACCTGCAGCCAGCCGCCGGGGGCTGCGCCGAGATCGATCACGGTGTTGCCCTCGCCGAGTAACCCCGCAGCCTCGTCTAGCTGCTTGAGCTTGTAGGCCGAGCGGGCGCGATACCCCTCCTGTTTGGCCTTGTTGTAGTATTTGTCTTTTCCTGTCATGGGTATCTCCCCCCGCTCGATGTCGAAACCGAAAGCGAATTCGCGTTCATACACGGTGAAACGCGGTCGAACCTGAAATGCACGTCGGATGGACTGTCGCCGACACCGATCCTGTCACCATTCCCGCTCAGAGTCTATCGCGTTGGGTTCGCAAGAACTGGATCAGTTCGTCGATATTACCCTCCGGGAGTTCCTTCTGCTGGAACACGCCCTTGAACGAGTCAGCGAACTCGTCGCTTTCGAGTTCCGCCAGCACGCGTTCGATTTGCTCGGCCAGCTGGCTCGGATTCCCGCGATGGATGTGTTGTTCGATGCTGTCGAGATCTGCCTCGGAACCGACGATCACCAGATCCCGCGCATCCGCGAGCCGACCGCTGTGGAGCTTGAGCGCGAACAGCAGCGCCGGCTCGGGAATCCGAGCTGTCAGACTCTCCGCTACTTCGAGTGACTCGACGATGCTGTGTTCGTGGAGATAGCGGTACGACCATTCCGCGTCGGTCTGCCGACAGCGGAGTGCGCCGACGAGGGCGTCGAATTCGACCGCGTTGTCACCGACGGATTTTTTGTACCGGACGATTCGTCCCTCGTACACGTTTGCCACGTCGTTATCGAACACTTTGCTGTACCCCAGCTCGCCGAGGAGGGCGTCGTACGCGTCGAGTTCTGTTTCAGGGAGCACTAAATCGACATCAGTGGTGAATCGGGTCTGAAACGCCGAGATTGCCCAACCTCCGACGAGTACGTACGGTAGTTCTTCATCCTGTACGGCGCGGTGTGTGTCGATAAGTTCGGCTTGACGCTCTTGGAGGCTCATTATGGGTGGTTCAGTCAGCAGCCATCTGGTCGTGGTGTCTCGCGTCGATGTCCACGTCGTGTTCGTCGGCGATCATCTCCAACGCCGGTTCGTACGCCGGCCGGGTCTCCATCATCTGACTGACCGCGTCGTCCAACGGAATCACGGGATTGCCGTCGACCCACTCAACGTCGATGTCCGCTGCCTGCGGGAACAAGACGTAGTGGACGCTCCCGTCGACATCGGCCGCGTCCGGGCGTTCACCCACGGTCGTGTCGACCCCGAACCGCTCGAAGAACTCGATCCACCGATCGACATCGCGCTCGTGAACCTCGATAAACACAGGGTAGTCGTCGTGACCTCTGGCGATCTGGAATCCACCGTGTGTCCAGACGTAGGTGGCATCGATCTCCGTGTAGGCAAACTCCATCCCGGCGAAGTGCGGGATCACGTACGCGTCCTCCTGTGAAACTTCGTCGCGGCTGTACAACGTCCCCATCATCTCCTCGTAGCGCCGTCGCATCTCATAGTCACGGACTCGAATCCCGTTATCGGTATTTGTGATAATTTCTGCGCCGTCCAATCGGTTGATCCAGTCGTAGACCCACGAATACGACGTGCCGATCTTATTCGAAATCCGGTTGATAGAATCCCCACGCTGTGCCGCCAAGACGATCTCCGCAGCGGTGGGATTCATGAAGTCGGTCATCGTCATTGTCCATCTAGTTATCTCGAACGAGATGATAGCTGATGAATCTATCGGCGGATTCTGAATGGGGAAAGAAACGGTTTACCACCGATGAGTTGTATCGCCTCCAGCACACGAGTTTGTCGAGGCGCTGGACGAGTCTTGGGGAACCGAATCGTAGTTTGAGAACCTCGTAGCGAGTCGGAGTATCGCCACCGGGATATACTCGGGCGAGAATCGAACGTGCTGAGGTTCAGTTAGTACTCAGCTTTGCACGTTGAAGTAGGAGCGTGACGTAGGCGGTAGCAAGGACAG
>JAOPKD010000024.1 GCA_025517565.1 Halapricum hydrolyticum | reverse complement strand
GAAATCGATCACCTGTTCGTTCATTCAACAGCTGACGCTAACGTGCAAAGCTGAGATATAAGATACTATTCATCAATATATAATAAAAATAACTCCATAGCAGTCGCAGGACTTCAGTCGTGATCTACTTGATTCGCGCTATGACCCATCTACCGGCCGTATATGTCAGTTCAGCGTTGAAGCAGCAGTAGATTGTTGGTCAGTTCTCGGTAGTAACTGGCAGTCGTAGCGGGCAAACGTGGCACGACAACGCCACCCGGCCAATGCATGGTTCCCCTCAACAAATCGTCACTCGTGCCGACCGATTTTTGTGCTCTCACGGCGAGAGTCCGAACGGATGCAGACCGATCCCGGACAACCGAACGAACGACGCAGCGTTCGCGAGCAGTTCCGGACGGCGATGATCAGCGGCCTGGCGATCACCGTCCCGATACTGGTGACGCTGTTCGTGTTCAACTTCGCGATGAATCTCCTGCTGGACTCGGTGGGGCCGCTGGCGGAGCTGTTGCGGATGCTCGGGATCGACGGCGGACTCGCCCCTGACGTCGCCGCGCTGGTGACGTTGCTTGTGATCGTCTTCGTCGTTGGGTTCGCAACCGAACGGAGCCGCGCGTCCCGTCGGATCGAGGCGGCGTTCAACCGGACCGTCTCCGCGATTCCCGGTATCGGTGCCGTCTACAGCAGTTTCAACGAGATGAGCAGTCTCCTGTTAGACAGCGAGGTCCGGAGTTTCCGGGAAGTCAAACTCGTCGAGTATCCGGTCGAGGGATCGTACTGTGTGGCGTTCGTGACCGCCGAGACCTCCCAGAACATCCGCAATGCGGCGGGGATCAACGGGATGACGACGCTGTACCTCCCGATGGCCCCGAACCCGGTCATGGGCGGGTTCGTCGTCCACGTCGACGACGAGAAGGTCTACGACGTCGACATGACTGTCGAGGAAGGGATGCGATCGCTGGTGACCAGCGGGGTGGCGATCAACAATGCCGAGGACGTGCCAGTCGAGGAGATACCGGGCAGTGGCGACCGACCGATCGTCGAGCACGTCTCGGAACCGGACGCCGATTCCGGGAGCGGGTGAGAACCATGAGCTACGAACTACGTGAACACACGGCCGACGTCGCCGTCGAAGCCACCGGGAAGACGATCGATGCGGTCTTCGGGGCAGTCGCCGACGGCCTCGCCGCCGCGATGTACGACGACCCGCCCGAAGAGGGCGACCGATTCGAACTGACTCGAACGGCCGAATCCCGGGAAGCACTACTCTTCGATTATCTCGACGAACTCATCTACCAGCGAGACGTCAGGGGCGTCCTCCCGGTCGGAAACGAGGCGACTGTCCGAGAGACGTCGGAGGGCTGGACGGTGGAAGCCAGCGCTCGGGGCGTCCCGCTGTCGTTGATCACCGCTCGCGAGGTCAAGGCCGTCACCTACTCCGAGATGCAACTCGAACGGACCGACGGCGGCTGGCGAGCGTACGTGGTATTCGACGTGTGAGCCCACTCACAAGAAACGACGTGTGATCAGGACTCGTCGAGAATCTGTGGATACACAGACCCAAGAAGAGGCCGCAGCGACGCTATCGACGTGAGAGCGACAGAAACGGCGTACGACTGGATCAGGCCTGTTCGGCGGTCTGTTCGTAGGCGGCTTCGAGTCGATCGATCGCCCGGTGGATCGGAACAGCGATTCCGACCTGGCGGGCGACCAGTGCGACTGGCAGCATCGCGATGCCGACCAGTACGGTCAGTTGATACAGTGCGAACAGGGTGGCGCGGTACAGCCGTGATTCCATCGATTTGTCCTCGGTGAGAGGTGGGTCGTTTGGAGTATATAAATATTTCTGCGACACAAATGGTAGTTTGGCAGATCATGATAAATCACACCCGCCACGTCATGCGGTTCAGATAGGGTTGGACTATACTCAAGTAGATGTGATTTTCGCCGGAGTGACCGGTAATCGAGCGGTTGGAAACCGCCGGCATCGTCATAAGTTATAGGCATTATCGAGATGGCGTGCGCACCGAGCGTCGCGGCGAATCATAAAACACCAAGAGGCTCGGACCGGTATGGGCGTGTATGAATTACCTCGTCGCAATGGAAGCAGCCTGGTTGGTACGAGACGTCGAAGACATCGACGACGCGATCGGTGTGGCTGTCAGCGAAGCAGGGAAGCGATTGAACGACCAGGAGATGGATTACGTCGAAGTCGAAGTCGGTGCGACGGGCTGTCCAGCCTGTGGTGAGCCCTTCGACTCGGCGTTTATCGCCGCCGACACCGCACTCGTCGGCCTCGTCCTGGAAATGAAGGTGTTCAACGCCGAGAGCATGGAACACGCCCAGCGGATCGCCAAAAGCGAAGTCGGCGGCGCGCTCCGGGACGTCCCGCTGAAAGTCATCGAAACCGTCGAATTCGAAGCGGACGAAGAAGAGGCCGAGGCCTAACAACGCCCGTCCACCGACCGCCGGTACCTTTTTGTATTACCCTTGGTTATACAAAGATATGAAACTGCCAACGCCGGAGGACCTGCGCGAGCGGCGGACGGAGCTCGATCTCACCCAGAGCGAGCTCGCCGAGCGGGCCGAGGTGTCCCAGCCGTTGATCGCCCGGATCGAGGGCGGCGACGTCGATCCGCGCCTGTCGACGCTGCGGCGGATCGTCAACGCGCTCGAAGAGGCGGAGGGAAGTATCCTCCGTGCGTCGGACCTGATGAACCGCGACGTCGTCAGTGTCGCGCCGGACGACTCGGTCCACCACGCCAAGGACGTCATGGACGGGAAAGGCTACTCGCAGGTGCCGGTGATCCGGGACGGGTCACCGATCGGGTTGATCGGTAACACCGACATCCGCCAGCGATCCGAGGAGAACGTGGGTGAACTCCCCGTCGCGGAAGTCATGCACGAATCGATCGCCCAGGTCGAACCCGACGCCACGATCGACGAGGTCGATACGTATCTCGATCACAAGGCCGCCGTGCTCGTCGTCGAGAACGGAAAGACGGTCGGTATCATCACCGACGCCGACATCGCCGCGCACGTCTCCTAGTCCTGACAGCAGCTCCCGGCCTGCTCACCGAAATCCACCGCGAGCGGCTCGGAAATCAGTTCGTCGAGTTCCTGAAGCCGGCTTTCGAGCGCGGCCTGCGACCGGAGGTACGTCTTCATCACCGGCAGCGCGTGGAGTCGCCGTTTGGCGTCTTTCAGTGCGTCGAGATCGCTTTCGTCGGCCCGGTTGGTCTGTTTGGCGACCATGTACTCCTCGCGCACCTGTTCGAACTCCTCGATCCGTTGCTGTGCCGCTTCGTCGGCTTCGACGTCGGCTTTGGCGTCAAGATACGCCTGATACTCCGGCAGGTCGGTAATCGCTTCGCCCAGTGCCGTCGCCAGCGTCTCGGCGTCGGCCCCGGCCGTCGTCCCCTCGGTATCGACACTCATGCGACAGGCGTAGGGCAGTCGTCGGCTTGAACGTCCGGGAACCCACCGTCGGTTGCTGGCTCCGGGCGGTCCCGCCACAGGTCGCACCTCCTCACGCGCCGAGAGCGTGAGTTTAATCCTCGTCGGGTCGTAGCCAGTCCGTATGGGAACTAGCGACGGGATCGAGCCAGGGGTCCCACAACCGGACCCCACGACCGACGACCGGGCCGACTACGACTACACCGGCGGCGAGGTGGATCGACCGGGGCTCGTGGCGGATCTGCGTTCGCGCGTCTCCGGGGACGTTCGGTTCGACGAGTACACGCGCCAGCTCTATGCGACCGACGCCAGCGCCTACGAGGTGACGCCGATCGGCGTCGTCTTCCCGACCGACGCCGACGACGTCGCGGCCGTCGTGGAATACTGCGCACGGCGCGATATTCCGGTGCTTCCCCGGGGTGGCGGGACGAGTCTCGCGGGTCAGACAGTCAACGAAGCCGTCGTGCTCGACTTCTCGCGGTACATGACCGACATCGTATCGGTCGACACCGGCGCCGAGACCGCCCGGGTGGAGGCGGGGGCCTACCTCGAAGACCTGAACGAACACCTCAAAGAGGACGGGCTGAAGTTCGGTCCCGACCCGGCCTGGCGGGACAAAAGCGCCGTCGGCGGGGCGATCGGCAACAACTCATCCGGATCGCACTCGCTGAAGTACGGCATGACCGCCGCCTACGTCGAGAGCGCGGAGGTCGTCCTCGCGGACGGAACGGTCACGGAACTGGGCGAGGTGTCCCTCGAGGAACTCGCAGAGCGGGCTGACCCGGACGGCGACATCGAGGCGCGGGTCTGTGCGACCGTCCAGCGCCTGATCGAGGAGGAAGGCGACGAGATCCTCGAGGCGTTCCCGGACCTGAAGCGCAACGTCTCCGGGTACGACCTCGATCGGATGGTCGAGCAGGCTCGCGAGGAGAGTACGGTCAACATCGCGCGACTGCTGGCCGGCAGCGAGGGGACCCTCGCGACGATCACCGAGGCGACGCTCGGGCTGGAGACCGTCCCGGAGACCAAGTCCGTCGCGCTGCTGTTCTACGAGGATCTGGTCGACGCGATGGAGGACGTCTCGATCATCCTCGAACACGACCCCTCCGCTGTGGAGGTGCTCGACGACGTCCTGCTGGAGCTGGCGGCCGACACTGAGGAGTTCGGCGACCTCGTCGAGGAGATCTTGCCGGAGGGCGCGAAAGCGACGCTGCTGGTTGAGTTCTACGCCGACAGCGACGCCGAAGGCGAGCGCAAGGTCGCGAACCTGCTTGCGGATCGGGTCCCGGGCGTCGAAACGGTGGCCGAGCCAGATGCGGGGGCCGCCGAGATCACCGACGCCGACCCGATCGCCTTCGACGCGAGCGAGGCCCACGATGACGAGCGTCGGAGTCGCTTCTGGAAGCTTCGCAAATCCGGCCAGCCGACGCTTCTGGGCCGGACGACCGACGAGAAGCACATCTCGTTCATCGAGGACATGGCCGTCCCGCCGGAGAACCTCCCCGAGTTCGTCACCGACTTCCGGGAGTTGCTCGCCGAGAACGACACCTACGCGAGTTTCTACGCCCACGCGGGCCCGGGTTGTCTGCACGTCCGACCGCTAGTCAACACGAAGACGCCCGCCGGCGTCGCACAGATGCGATCGATCGCCGACGGTGCGACCGATCTGGCGGTCAAATACGGCGGTAGCGTCTCCGGCGAACACGGAGACGGTCGCGCGCGCAGCGAGTGGAACCGGAAACTGTACGGCCAGCCGGTCTGGGAGCTGTTGCGCGAGCTCAAGACGGCGTTCGACCCGGACTGGCTGCTCAATCCCAGCCAGGTCTGCGGGTACGCACCCGACGAGGAACTGCCCGCGGACGCTCCCGAACGCGCCCGGGTCGCGTCGATGACCGAACAGCTCCGGTTCGACCCCGAGTACGAACTGGACATCCCCTTCGAGCCGACGCTCAACTGGGACAACGACAACGGCATGCAGGGGATGGTCGAACTCTGTCACGGCTGTGGCGGCTGTCGCGGCCCCCAAGAGACGACTGGCGGGGTGATGTGTCCGACGTACCGCGCGGCCAACGAGGAGATTCAGGCGACGCGCGGCCGGGCGAACATGCTCCGGCAGGCGATGAGCGGCGACTTGCCGGACGATCCGCGCGAGGAGGAGTTCGTCGACGAGGTGCTGGACCTGTGTGTCGGCTGCAAGGGCTGTGCCAAGGACTGCCCGAGCGAGGTCGACATGGCCAAGCTGAAAGCCGAAGTCAAACACGCTCACCACGAGGAACAGGGCCCGGGGCTGCGCGACCGGATCTTCGCCAACGCCGATGCACTGTACCCGCTTGCCAGCGCACTCGCCCCGCTGTCGAACTGGGCGCAGAAGCTCCCGGGGACCGGCATCCTCCAGGAGAAGTTCTTCGGTATCGCCCGCGAGCGTGAGTTCCCGAGGTTCTACCGGAACACGTTCGTCGACCGCTTCGCCGATCACGAACCGTCCGTCAGCGAAGCGGAAGCCGACCGGAAGGTGTTGTTGTTCCCCGATACCTACACCAACTACAACCGTCCAATGGCGGGGATGGCCGCCGTCGAGGTGCTGGAAGCCGCAGGCGTGTACGTCGAGGTTCCGACAGACGTCGTCGACAGCGGTCGTGCGGCCCACTCGAAGGGCTTTCTCGACAAGGCTCGCGAGCACGCCGAGCACAACGTCGAATATCTCGCCCCGAAAGTGGACGACGGCTGGGAGATCGTGGCTGTCGAGCCCTCCGAAGCGGTGATGTTCCAGCTCGACTACCTGGATCTGCTCTCGGGTCACGACGTCGAACGCGTCGCGACGAACGCCTACGGCGTCGCCGAGTACCTCGACACCTACCGGCTCGACGAGCACATCGACTTCGACGCGCCCGAGGAGACGCTAACCTATCACGGCCACTGCCACCAGAAATCGACGAAAAAAGACCATCACACGGCAAACGTCCTGCGACGCGCCGGCTACGAGGTCGACGCGCTGGATTCGACGTGCTGTGGGATGGCCGGTTCGTTCGGCTACGAGGCCGAACACTACTCGATGAGCAAGGCGATCGGTTCGATACTGTTCGACCAGATCGACCGCAGCAGCGGCGAGTCAGTCGTCGCTCCCGGGGCGTCCTGCCGGGGACAGCTCAAAGACTACGCGGGTTCCGAGCCACCCCATCCGATCGAACGCCTGGCCGACGCGCTCGGGGAAACTCCCTGACGGCGTCGGCCCCATCTGGCCGTAGCACAGTACTTAACTATCGTGCAGGGGACTATACTGGTAGATGGTCCGCTGGCCGGGCGTTATCGCTCTCGTGTTCGTTCTCGCTGTCGGGACGGTCGCCGTTCTCGGCA
The DNA here is from genome assembly GCA_025517565.1 of Halapricum hydrolyticum. GTDB lineage: Archaea > Halobacteriota > Halobacteria > Halobacteriales > Haloarculaceae > Halapricum > Halapricum hydrolyticum. The sequence goes on along the minus strand of JAOPKD010000024.1, from coordinate 37,147 downwards.
CACCGGCGGGTGCTGACGGAGTCGAGCAGCGACACGACACGAGCGTCGCCGAACCGGAAGCGGCACAGTTCGACGCGCAGGCAGGCGCTGCCGACACGGCTGGAACAGAGCTGCTAGCCGCGCCGGACGAGTTCGTCCGGACGACTCACAAGCTGACCGTCTACGACAACGGGAGCGTCCGGTGGACCGACCGACACACCAGGCCACTGGAGAACGAATCCGAGGAAGACGCCTACGAGACCTACGCTGCCGAGTTCAACGCAGAGGAGACGGAGCTGTATACGCAGTTTCGAGAGACCGCCAGCCAGCTGACCGAGAGGGGAACGGAGACGACCGGCAGGCAGATGAACGCTTCGAGCTTCGAGCGGTGGGCACACGTCGCCGAAACCGGCGAGAGTGGCTTCACGCTCGGAACCCAGGGCGTGGTCGAGATGTCGTTCACGTGGTCGAATTTCACCGAGCGGTCGGGCCAGCAGCTCCGGATCGGCGACATCTTCACGAACGGGCTCTCGCTGGGCCCGAATAGACGACTCGTGATCGTTACGTCGGGCGAGCTGCAGTTTATCGAGGTCGAACCGGCGCCCGACAGCATGTCCCGATCGAACCTCACCGACAGTCAGACCATCACCTGGACCGGAGAGCGGGAGTTCAGCCCGTACCGGCCGCTGATCAGGCTCGGGCCGGCGTCTACGGGTACGGCGACGACCACAGCGACGACATCCACAACCACGACAGACACGCCAGGCGGTGCCGGCGGCGACAGCGGTCCATCGATGTGGCTGCCGATCGGTGCCGTCGTGTTGGTCGTCACGGGCGGCGCCGGTGGGATCTGGTATCTCCTCCAGCGCAGTTCCGGGCCGCCGACTGAACCGGCGAAGCCGGACACGAGTGCAGAGACCGAGTCTGCACCACTCGAGCCCGAGGCGGTGTTGTCGGACGCCGACCGCGTGGAGGCGCTGCTGGAAGACCGCGGTGGCCGGATGCGCCAGTCCGAGATCGTCGAGGAGACAGACTGGTCGAAGTCGAAAGTGAGCATGCTGCTCTCTGATATGGAAGACGACGGCGAGATCACCAAGCTTCGGGTCGGGCGAGAGAACATCGTCAGCCTGCCAGGCCACGAACCGGATGCCGCCGGTTCACCCTTCGAGGACGAGGAGTAGGTCTGGGAGGCATCGGCATACGGCGATCGGAAACGGAACGGTTTTACGTATCTCCCCACTACCAGCGGATGCACGCTCTGGTGGTGTAGTCCGGCCAATCATCTTGCCCTCTCACGGCAAGGACCAGGGTTCAAATCCCTGCCGGAGCACTTTTGTGACGAACAAATCGTGAGTCGCAACTGCGACCAGGGAATCCAGGCCTCGATACTGGAGAGTAAGGTCAGAGGTAGACTAATATTCGTTGCCAACAAATCTAAGTCATACAGCGGAGGTATTCGATGGCAGCTCAACCTGACACAGGCAGTGGCCGCGACTTTATTACAGTCTTCAAGACCGGTTCAGTAGATCGAAGCGAAGACTCCAATCTCGCGGATCTACTACTCGAGGGGCGGACACAGCTTACCGCCGAAACTAGCTACCTGATGAAATTCGGTGACGAGTCATACCGTAGCCTTACTCCCTTTGACGTTGCTTCACTCCATGATGTCCCTGCTTACCCGTTACCGCAAACTGCACTAGACTCTTTGCCTGCTCACGTCCGAGCAGAACTCGAGCAGAACGGCGCCATCCAGATGGTCGCCTCGTACGACCCTGAGAACCACCAGTTCGAAGATGTCGACCTCGCATGGGACGATCAGGACTTCCTCGAACGAGTCACGGAACTTATCGCTGGCGAACTCTCGCTTCATGAGGCTATCGACTGGGTCGTCGTTGAGGAGGCAGAACGGTATACTGTCGCTCAGTGGGCCGATGTCCGAGATGTGACCGAAGATGCAGTTCGGTCAAATATCCACGCTGCTCGTGAGAAATTGCTTATAGAATCTGAGTGATTTCTACAGCCTCAGTTATATTGTTTCGAACTGAGGCGGTTACTGTCGTTTCAGCAGTTTCGAGGGAGAGTCTCCGGCCTCAAGGACCAAGGCGTGTATGCGCCGAGGGAGTCCGAGCGTTGTCCGCGATAGTCTCCGCAACGTCGAGCGTCATCGACGCTCACCCCTCTGCTCGTCTCATCAAATAACTGAACTCTCGTTCGATTATCGTGAACCGAACGTTCGTTCGCCTACCAGGGTAAAGGTCTCACCGAGCGGACAAGCACGACATCGACCGCGAACGACGGTTTGGGAGAGAATTGCTTGACACGCACAATACTTACGTCTCGGTCGCCTATGATAGGTATGATTTGGTCCTTGCTGTTGCAGATGGGCAGTGGAACGGGAGGCTGGTGGATGGTTTCGTTTCTCGGTCCACTCGTCGGTCTGCTGATCATGGGAACAGTCGTCTACCTGCTGTGGAGCGCGATCGCCGGGTCGACACCGGAATCCACGGAACAGACGAACGACGCCATTGAAACGCTTCGGAAACGGTACGCGCGCGGTGAGATCGACGAAGAGGAGTTCGAGGAGCGGGCCAGAATGCTCCGTGAACGATAGGACCGGATGCAGATATTCGCGCACTCAGATACGCAGACACAACAACAATACAACATGGATGACGATTTACACGGAATATCGAGGCGTCGAGCGCTACAGGTCCTTGGCGGTGCCGGTGTAGCTGCGCTCGCAGGTTGCACCTCGCTCGCGGAATCGGTTCCCGGGGACGACAGCGGGCTCACGGGCGATCCGACAGATGTCACACCGCGTGCGCCCCCGTCCGATCCAGCTGACGAAACGTTCACATTGACGGCCGCGCCGGGAGCCGATGCGTCGGAAGTATCCCGGTCGACGTGGCTGTACGACGACACGCTTCCCGGCCCGGAGATCCGGGCTTCGGAAGGGGACGTCGTCGGCGTCTCACTGACCAACGAACTACCCGACGAGACATCCGTCCACTGGCACGGACTGCCGGTCGCGAACGGGATGGACGGTGTCCCGAACCTGACACAGGACCCGGTCGAATCGGGTGATTCGTTCGAATATCGGTTCCGGGCTGATCCTCCGGGTACGTACTTCTACCACAGCCACGCGGGCCTGCAGCTCGATCGGGGACTCGCCGGGCCGCTCGTCGTCGAAGAGGACGAACCACACGTCGACTACGACGACGAATACGTGATCGTCCTCGACGATTATCTCCCGGATGCGCCGCGATCTCCGTCGGAATCAGACGGCACGTCTGGGGGCGGGATGGGTGGCGGCGGACCGATGGGCAGGATGATGAACGACTATCGACCGCCCTACGCAGGGATGACGATGAACGGACGTGGACCGTCGAACGCGCCGCGATTCGAAGTCTCGGACGGAGATCGGGTCCGTCTCCGGTTTGTCAACGCAGCCAGTGCGACGACGTTCCGGGTCCGGGCTGGTGGGCACGCCTTCGAAATCTCCCACGCTGACGGGCGACCCGTCGAGCCGGTTTCCGCGGACTCGTTCACCTTCGGTCCGGGCGAGCGTTACGACGCGATCGTCACCGCGAACAACCCCGGCACGTGGGCGATCGACGCGACGCCGGTTCGGGGATCAGAACCCGGTGCTCGGGGCGTACTCCAGTACGCCAGCACGAGCGACGGTCGAGCGCCGACGGCCCCCGAGACGGGTGGCCGAACGCTTCAGTACGGTGACTTGTGGTCAATCGGATCGATCGACGGGATCGACGGAACCCCCGATCGAACGTTCGATCTGACGCTCTCGCCCGGCGGCGACGGCTATAGCTGGGCGATCAGCGGACAGGTATTCCCCGACGCCGACCCGCTAGATATCCGTGAGGGCGATCACGTCCGCATCCACATGCGCAATCAGAGCCCGGTTCCGCATCCGATGCACCTCCACGGACACTTCTTCAGCGTCGGCAACGCGATCAAGGACACTGTCGTCGTTCCGGGGCATATGGGTGGGACCACGATCGATTTTAAAGCAGACAACCGCGGGAACTGGTTTTTCCATTGTCACAACCTCTACCACCTCGAAGCCGGGATGGCACGGGTCATTCGGTACGTCTGAAACGGACTGCCGTTGTCGGTCTCGGCCGTGTGAAAGTGTGATCCGAGCGGACGACGGCGATCACCTAGCGTGATTCGGAGCATTTCATCCGACGCTGCATATCTGTTCGGCATGACCGATCACTCACCCGATGGCTCGCCGTTCGTAGGCGAACCGGTGGACACGCGCCAGTGAATCATGCAGGCGACCTTTGCGACGATCCAGGAATACGGATTCGCAGAATCTCACTCACGCCGGAGTCGATCGGCGAGCTGTGCGGCGGTCGCTACGTGCTCGTTTGCTGTCGGGTCGTCCGTGTCCTCGACTTCGTCGAGCAGTGCCGCGATGTGAGTCGTACGCTCGCGGATCAGTTCGGGATCGTTCGGTGCGTCGACGAGGTCGGCCGCAACTGCCTGTGCTTCGCCGATCCAGCGATTTGCAGTGCGTTCGATCGGGAGTTCGGCCGTCGCCGCCAGGTGGTCGTGCAGTTCGACGACGGCGGTTCGGCGTTCGTCGGCATCTGCGATTGGTTCGGTCATCGGTGCGCTATGTAGGCCGCCACCGGACAAAAGCAACGAGCCGGTGGCAGTTATCCACACACAGTTGGGAGTCACTGTCGGGCTCGGCAATTCACCGTCGAGCAAGCGGAGCGACTTTGACCGCCGCACGCGTACGTGGCGACAATGACATTCGCAGGTGCCGTCGTCGATCTCGACGGCACGGTCTACCTGGACGGCGATCCGATCGACGGCGCGCTTGAAGGACTCGAACGGCTCACGTCGCTCCCGGAAGGCGTCTGGTTCGTCTCGAATAACCCGTCGCACAGTCCGAGCGAATACGTCGATCGACTCGACGACATCGGCATCGAGACGCGAGCTGATCGGATCCTCTCGTCGGGCGTCGTGACGACCCAGTACCTCGCCGACGCCCACGCCGGGGACGTCGTATTCGTGGTCGGCAGCGATGGGCTCCGTCGGCAACTGCGGAACGCGGGCGTCGCCCTCTGTGAGACGCCTGGGGCCGCCGACGTGTTGCTCGCCTCGTGGACGACCGAGTTCAGCTACGACGACCTGGTGGACGCGATCCGGGTACTCGAAGACGATGTCCCGTTCTACGGCACCGATCCCGATCGGACGTTTCCCGGCGACGACGGGCGACCGATCCCGGGATCCGGGGCGATCATTCGCTCGGTCGCCGAGACGGCCGAGCGTGACCCCGACCGGATATTCGGGAAGCCGTCGGACACGATGGTCGAAGCGATACGGGAGCGGATTACGGGATCGCCCGGCGAGTATCTCGTGATCGGTGACCGCCTCGAGACGGACGTCGCGCTCGGAGAGCGTGCCGGCATGACGACTGTCCGTGTGCGGACCGGGACTGATGGCAACTCGAGCGGCGACGTGACGCCCGATTACGTCCTCGAGTCCCTCGGCGACATCGAGACAGTGTTGGACGGGTGAACGGCTCTGGCGCCCGTCCCTCGATCGGGGAGACGTTTCACTCGACTCGACAGAGTTATACTGTCGGCTGTAACATTTCGGCAGGATTTCGCCACCCGGTGTGGCGAAAATCTCCGCGAACGTACAGCCGGCAGTATCAGTCCAGCCAGACGGTGTCGTCGTCGGTCAGATTTACCTTGAAGACGAGGATCCGGAACGGCTGGTCGGACTCGTTGAACACCTCGTGGACGTCCCCGGGTTCACAGATGATGACCTCGCCGTCGGTCGGGCTGAACTGCACGTCGTCGATCACGAGCGTCCCGCCCGCCTGCAGGACGTAGAAGACCTCCTCGGTCTCGCGGTGGTAGTGTGGTTCGACGTGTTCGCCGGGCGGGACCTCGACCACCTGGAGGAGGTTGCCGTCGAAGCCGATCGTCTCTTCGGTGGCCAGGATCTGCTTTCGATAGCTGTCGCGTTCGATCCACTCAGAGGGGTCGGGACGTTTCATAGTGTGAACGTTTCACGAGGGAGAGTTTCAAGTTTCTGCCCGGTAGTCACAGGATAGTTCCCACTGAAAAGGAGTTACTGTAGAATATGACGGGGACACGCCGACTGGGGTTAGCCGCCGAAGAGACCGAGAACGCCGCCGCTGCTGTCTTCGTCGTCGTCGCTGGTTTCCTCCTCGTCTCCGGAGGGGAACCACTCCGTCTCTTCTTCGACGATCGTCTCGACGGCTTCGCCCTTGAGCACGCGTTCCAGCGCCGTCGAGAGATGTCGGTAGGCGTGGGCAGCAGCGCTGTCCGGGAAGTTCAACACGAGCGGTTCGTTGGTCGTCGCTTCCGAATCTTCCGGGATGACCGCCAGCAGGGGAAACTCGACCTCGCGCTCGACCTCGTCGATCTCGGATTGCTCCTCGGCACGGGTCAGAATCGTCCCGATGACCTCGCCGTCGACTCGCTGTGCGAGCTGTGCGGTCTTGCCAGCGTCGCCGATCGCGACGCTGTCCGGCGTGGTTACGAGCAAGACACTGTCCGCCAGCCCCAGCGGCACCGTCGCCTCGTGGCTCAATCCTGCGCCCGTATCGATCAAGACGACGTCGTAGGCGTTCGCCAGCGTCTTGATGACTTTCCGGAGTTTCGCGGGATCGGCGTCTGCAAACGCCTCGAGGCTCTGTTCGCCGGGGACGAGCGTGACGCCACCGGGCCCCTCGGTGAGCGTGTCGCTGATCGCCGCGCGCTCGGCAAGCACCTCGTGCAGGCTGGTCTCGTGGTCGACTCCAAGCATAGCCGCGAGGTTCGCCATCCCGAGGTCGGCGTCGACGATAACCACGTCGTAGCCGGCGTCTTCCATCGCGACGCCGACGTTGACGGCAGTCGTCGTCTTCCCGACACCGCCCTTGCCGCCAGCAATGGTAAAGACGTGTCCCGTCATTTGGCCTGTTTGGGAACAGCGGGTGCCACCCATATAAAGCCGTCCGTCCGATGTCAGCAGACGATGAGGTTTGGGTGCGAAGTGCGGTCAAAGCATACTTACCCCTCATCGGACTAGTAGTCGCCAATGAGTGAACAGGAAGCCGAGCAAACCGACCGGCAGAAATACGAGTTCCAGAAGGTCATCGAAGAACTCCAGGAGTACCGCGGGTCGGGCACCCAGCTGGTCACGATCTACATCCCCGAGGACAAGCAGATCAGCGACGTCGTTGCCCACGTCACCCAAGAGCACAGCGAAGCGAGCAACATCAAATCGAAGGAAACCCGAACGAACGTCCAGGACGCGCTGAAATCCATCAAGGATCGACTTCGGTATTACGACACCTATCCACCCGAGAACGGGCTCGTCATCTTCTCCGGCGCGATCGACACCGGCGGCGGTCGAACGGATATGATCACCCGCGTGCTGGAGAGTCCGCCCGACCCCATCGAGTCGTTCCGCTATCACTGCGACGCGGAGTTTTTCACCGAGCCCCTGGAGAACATGCTGCTGGACAAGGGGCTGTTCGGGCTGGTCGTCCTCGACCGCCGCGAGGCCAACGTCGGCTGGCTCAAGGGCAAACGCGTCGAGCCCGTCAAGTCGGCCTCCTCGCTGGTACCGGGCAAACAGCGCAAAGGTGGCCAGTCCGCCCAGCGGTTCGCCCGACTCCGACTCGAAGCGATCGACAACTTCTATCAGGAGGTCGCGGAGATGGCGAACGACCTGTTCGTCCCCGAGCGCCACGACATGGACGGAGTGCTCGTCGGCGGTCCCTCGCCGACCAAAGACGAGTTCCTCGACGGCGATTACCTCCACCACGAACTCCAGGACATGGTGCTGGGGAAGTTCGACGTCGCCTACACCGACGAGTCGGGACTGTACGACCTGGTCGACGCCGCCGAGGACGTGCTGGCCGAACACGAGATCCTCCAGGACAAGGAGGTCATGGAGGAGTTTTTCAAGCAACTTCACGACGGCGAGAAGGCGACCTACGGGTTCAATCAGACCAGGCAGAACCTCAACATGGGGGCCGTCGAGCAGTTGCTCATCAGCGAGGATCTCCGCAAGGACGCCATCACCTACGAGTGTCCCAACGGCCATACCGACTACGAACTGGTCGACGCCACCGCGAAGACCGACGCACACACCTGCTCGACCTGCGGTGAGGAGGTTCCGGCCGAAGAAGCCGAACGCGAAGACGCCATCGAGCACCTGATGGAATTGGCCGACCAGCGCGGCACCGAGACGGTCTTCGTCTCGACTGACTTCGAAAAGGGCGAGCAACTGCTGACGGCCTTCGGCGGCGTCGCTGGCATTCTACGTTACTCGACCGGCGTGTGATCCCGGAGGGGTGGTGCGTGCTGAACCGGCACGAGATCGGTCCGCCGCGAACAGCCGTTCGATTAGGGGATGGGGGGACACCCGCAACGTCAGTGCGACGACGTTCGCGGCGAGCCGACGGGATGGGTGGGTCGAGCACCCAATTTGTCGTTTGTGGATTGATCGGAAAATACACTGTCCCAAACATAATTGGTATCACCAGGGGAGAGTCACACTGCCACCGTGACGTCTCGAAGCCGTTCGCCGCTCCGTGGTGACGTTTCGTAGCCGGCGTTCTCAGACGGCCGGCTGTGCGTTCGTCAGAAGATTCGACACACAGGAGTCCCGAATCAAGATGTTCCTGCGGACAATATCAGCTCGCGTCTTCGTTCTCTCCCCCGTCACTGGTGAGTGCCGGTCGGTCCGGCGCCTCGAGAGCCGCCGTCCCCTCGACGTCGAACCGTTCGAGTTCCTGTCGGAGGTTGCCGGCTTGCTGAGAGAGGTCCTCGACGCGATCGACGGCGTCCGCGATGGCGGCTGACTGCGTCTGTGTCGACGCGGCCACGCGTTCGATGTCGTCGACCGTCTCGTCCGTGAGGTCGGCCACGCGATCGACCATCTCGGCGACCTCCTGTGTCGCGCGTGACTGGTCGTCGGTCGCGTTTTTGATCTCCTGGACGCCGGCGTTCGTGTCCTCGGCCCGATCGGCGATGTCGTCGAACGCCCGGAGGGCCTGCTCGACGGTCTCGCTGCCCTCTGAGATACGCTCGCGCATCTCGTGGATCTCGGCGACCGTCTCGTCGCTGCGCCGCTGGACGTCTTCGATCACGTCGCTGATCTCCTCGACGGCGTCCTGCGTTTCTTCGGCGAGACTCTTGACCTCGTCCGCGACGACGGCGAACCCGTCGCCGTTCTCGCCGGTTCCCGCGCGTGCCGCTTCGATGTTGGCGTTGAGCGCGAGCATGTTGGTCTGTTCTGCGACGTCGGTGATGAACTCGACGATCTCCCCGATCTGCGCCATGCCGTCGTTGAGTTGCTCGATCGCGTCGACGGCGACCCGACTCTGCTCCTGGATCTCCGCGAGCTCTTCGAGTGCCTCGCCGGCGGCTTGCTGCCCCTGTTCGCTCGCGCTTTCGGTCTGGCGGGCGTTTTCGGCCACCTGGTCGGCCGTGGCGGCGACCTCCTCGATCGTCGCCGACAGCTGCGTCGTCTCGTCGGCGACGTCCGTGACGTGGCGCTGCTGCTCGTCGGCGCCCTGCTGGATCGCCTGCGTCGTGTCCGTAATCTCGTCGCTCGCGTCCCGGATGTTCCGGATGTCCTGATTTGCCTGCTGACTGCGCGTGTCGACGGCGTCCGCGAACGACTGGATCTCCACGATCGTCGACGCCCACTGTTCGAGCATCGTGTTGAACGATTTCGCGATCGAGCGCATCGCCTCGTTGTCGGCGTCTGTCGGCAGCCGTTGGCCCAGATCGCCGTCGGCACACGCCTGCATGACTCGCTCGTATTCTTCGGCGCGCTGCTGTAACTGCCGTGCGAGCTGTTCGGCTTGCTCGCGGGCCTGCTCGGCCTCGGTCTGTGCTGTCTCCGCGCGCTGCCGGGCCGATTCAGCGTCCGATTTCGCCTGCTCTGCGTCCTCGACCTTGCCGACCAGCGAGTCTCGCATCGTTGCGATGGAATCGAACAGCTGCCCGATCTCGTCCTGGCGGCGGGAATCGATCTCGACCTCGAACTCGCCCTGTTCGACTGCGCTCGCCTTCGCCGAGAGACGATCGATCGCAGCGACCGTGTTTCGACCGAACACGCCGCCGACGACCAGCAGACCGATCAGTGCGAGCCCAGTAAAGAGATACACGCCCTGCTGGACGTCGGAGACGAGCCCGTACGCCTGATCGGTCGGGGCGTGGACGACGACGACCCAGTCGCTGCCGAAGTCGGGGGCGTTTCGCTCTCCCGACGGGGCGAAACCAACCAGATGTTCTTTCTTCGGGGCGAACCCCCCCTCGGGTACGTGTTCCGAGTCGACAGTCGTCGACTCGCTCACGCTTCGCGCTTCCAGTTCCCGGACGCGATCGAGAACGGGGCTGTCGCTCGGATACTGCTGGCCGACGGCCTCGGCCTGTGGGGTGTCGTACATCACGATCGTATCGCGGCTGTCGACGATCATCGCGTACGAGTCGTCCATCTCGGCGTCGGATCCCCCGGATAGAATCTGGTCGCTCACTGACTCGATGTCGTAGACGGAGACGAGCAGCCGGCCGTCGTCGAGTTCGTTCGTGAACGCGACGGCGTGGTACTCGCCCTCGGCGACGTACAGTTGGGACACGCCGATCCCGCCGATCTCGAAGTCAGGATCGAGCGTCCAGCCGACCTCCCCCTCTTCGAAGGTGTCGCCGACCTTCACGGCCCGAGAGGAGTGTTCGATAGTGTTGGTCTCGGGATCGACCACGTGCACCAGCGTCAGTGCCGATCGATCAGACACGTCGGTCCGATAGGTGCTGAGAAAGTCGTTGATCTCGTCGTCGCTTGCGTTCGCTTCGGGCAGGTTTCGCTCGAGTGTCCGCATCTCGATGGCACTGCTTTCGAGCCAGTTGTCGAGCGCCTGCGCGTCGGCAGTCGCAGTCGATTCGAAGTCCCGATCGACGCTCTGCTCGACCTGATCGGCCATGACGGACGTCGCCCCGATCCCCACGATCGCGACGAGCAAGCCGATGAACAGGATCACGATGCCGAATTTCGCTGCGTAATTCGTCCGGACGACCCCGGGAACGACGCGTCTGTAGATCCCCACCCCAATCTGGCCGACACGCGCGGCCAGTTGGCGTGGCCTATCCAACATAACTGCAATTGACAACGTATGTTGTTATAAGATTTGCCACCTTCGTGGGGGTCTCAGAATTGCCCGGTAGAACGTCACAGCAGCTGTTCGAGCTGGCGTCTGCGGCCCTCGAGGTCGACGTGACTGTCGACGGCCGGATCGGACGCGAGCCGGTCGACGACGAGCATCGGGTCGGCTCCGGCGCGCTCGACCGCCTCGAACAGCGTTGCGATCTCCGAGCGGTAGAGAGCGAACTGATCGAGCAACCCGATCGCCAGTGCCATCGGAACGCCCGCGTCGGGGTTCGACGGGAACGCGTCGCTGATCCGCTGTACGTCGGGATCGGTCGCTGGCGGCTCACTGACGGGATGAAGCGCCAGACAGTGCGTACAGACGCCGACCCCGGATTCGTCGCCGGGTAACAGCTCCCGGAACTGCTCGGGTACCTCGAACGCGACGACCGGCGAGCCACACTCTGGACAGTCCATATCCGGTGCTGACGGCGCGTGCATTTCAGACTGCCGGCTATAGTTCGGACAGATATTCGACACGCGGGTGCCGAATTCCTGTGAAGTCACCTTCTCCGGCGGTATCACTCCCCGATCGTGCAAGCCCACGACAGGTGCGGAACACCACAAAAGATTATCCACGAACCCTGCGTACGTCGAGATGGAGCTGGGATCAAGTCTGACGGTCGGGAACAGCGGGACCGCCAGGCACGTGCGACCAGCGGTGATCGAACATGCAACTTGAAGACAAACGAATTGCCATGTTAGTCGGCCCCGGATACGAGGATCTGGAATTCTGGGCCGTGTACATGCGCATGCAAGAAGAGGGTGCACAGATCGACGTCGTCGGGACGGACGCCGGCGTCGAGTACACGAGCAAGAGCGGCGGGCTCACCGCCGAGACCGATCTCGCGGCCGCGGACGTCGATCCGGACGAGGTGGACGCGGTCCTCATCCCCGGCGGCTGGGCACCCGACAAGATCCGCAGAGACGAGTCCGTACTCGAGCTCGTCCGCGGGGTCTACGAGGATCACAAGATCGTCGGGATGATCTGTCACGCCGGGCTGGTCGGCATCTCCGCGGGCATCGTCGAGGGGTCGGACGCGACGGGGTCGCGCGGCATCAAAGACGACCTGGAAAACGCCGGGGCGACCTGGGTCGACGAGCCGGCGTTCCGCGACGGCAATCTGATCTGGGGTCGTGTCGTCGCCGACATCCCCGAGTACTGTCGCGTACTGGTCGACGCGCTCGCAAAACAGTGATCGACCGTCGGCCGCGATCGGTCGGCCGTCAGTAGGGGCAGTTCAGTCGTCAGCAGGGGCAGTTCAGTCGTCAGCAGAGACAGATTCGGCTTCGGCGGCTTCACGCTCGGCTCGTTCCTGGGCCTCTTTCTTGTCTTTGATCTTTTTCATTCGGAAGATCTCTTCGCGTTCCTGCTCTTCGAGTTTCTGCTCGATGTACTCCTTGTTCGAGTGGAGTTCGGGCAGCAGCTTGAACTCCAGGGCGTTGACGCGGCGCTTGGTGGTTTCGATCTCGTCGAGCAGTTCCTTCATCGCGGTCTCGACTTCCGCAGCGAGGATGATCTGTTCGAGCAGTTCCTCGTAGGCCTCGGCCGCGGCGTCGATCCGGCTGGACGTCCCGAGCACGCCGTAGCCGCGCTGATCGAGGCTCTTACGCACGCGCGTCGATTCGATCTGGGGGACGACGACGCCCATGATGTTCTTCGACTGGGTCGTGATCTCGGGGTGTTCCTTCAGGGCTGCTGCCGCCCCGCGAACGGCGACGTCGCCGTCCATCGCCCGCGCCATGTCCAGCCGTTGCTGGGCCCTGTCGTAGGTATCCTCTAGCTCCGATCGGACGTCCTGTGCCTGATCCAGGATGTCCATAAACTCCATGATGAGGCCGTCGCGCTTCTTCTCAAGGGTGTCGTGGCCTCGCTCGGAGAGTTCGATCCGGTCCTCGATCGCCATGAGGTTCTTCCGGGTTGGTTTGACGTCCGTGGCCATTTGCGCGCTAGTTCCGGCTACGGTGACTTACACCTTTCCACTTCTCCGACCACGATCGTGAGACGACCGTTCCGCAGTCGCGAGGTCTGTGCTCGCGAGATCATCGCCGGCCGCGAACCCGCGTCTGTGTATGCTCGGGAAAACACTCGCTGACGGTTTCCGGGCCGTACTCCTCGGCGATGACCGCCCGGATCTCCGCCTCGTAGTCGCCTTTCGGAAGCTGCTCGCTCGGCCCGGACTCCACATCGAGGTGCGTTTCGACGAGCCGATCGACGGCCCCGCGGCCGAATCCAGTCAGCGGCGAGAGGTAGTCGACCCCGTGGCGGTCTTCCAGGCTCTGGGCGAACGCACGCGGGATCGTCGGCACGCGATCGTCCCGTCGTGTGCCGTCGGCGACGGCGTCGTAATCGAGCCCAGCGACTTCTTCGAGCACGTGCTCGTGGATCGCCTGGATCCCGTTGCGCGGGAACCCGTCGGCGACGACCTGTTCGGTCGCCTCGCGGACGACGGACTCCTCGAGTTCGACCCGTTCGAAGGGGAAGCCGAGATCCCCGGCCGCTTCTCGCGCGTGGACGGCGCTGTCGGCGAGGCCAGCGGTCGCACAGACGAGCGTCACGTCGTAGAACGGATCGAGGAGTAACGCCGCCAGCGACGAGTCCTTGCCACCGCTAAAACAGACGGCTGCGTCCATCTCACCGGTGGCGGATGTTGAAGCTCTTCGAGTCGGGCGTGAGTTCCTTGAGCAGATCCCGCATCTGGTCCTCGTCGATCTGTTCGCCGCCCAGTCGGCCGCTCTGTGCCAGCGCGACGATCTGCTGTTCGACCTGCTCGGCGATCTCCGGTTTGGACATCTTGACCGTGTTCAGCCGCTTTCGCGCCCCGTCGGTGAGGTGCTGGCGCAGCAAGGCCTTGCGCTGGGCCTCGGCTTGCTCCTGTGCCGCCTGTCGGGCCTCGCCCTCGCCGCCACCGCCTTCGGCCTGGTCGCGCAACTGCTCCATTTTCTCCTGGCGAAGCTTCTCGAGTTCGTCGTCGCTTGGGTCGCCACTCATTGTATCTGCACGTACGATTTCCGCACCCGAAAGGCTTTCTCCTGAAAGCCCTCGGCGGGTGCTGGCGCACCCGCCTCGCCCTTTTCATGTCCACCAGGCCCGCCTTGCGGTGCCGCGCCGATCTGCGCGGCATCCGCCCGGGTTACGCCGACGCTTTCCGCAGTCGCGGCCGCCGTAGCCGCGACGAACCGCATCGCGGCCGCACCGCTTCCGCTAACCGCGGCCGCACCGCTACCGCGCCCCGTTCCTCCCCGGACGCGCGGACGAGACCGCGCGTCGGCATCCTGGCGGCGGTTGACCGGAATTACGCGTCGGTGTCCTGACCGCACCTCGATGGCACGTCCGAGTCGTGTCAGGGATGAGCGAAGTACGCCACCAGTTCGTCGTCTGCCTCCGGGAGCATATCGACCCGGACGAATCCGACCCGGACGAACTGCAGCATGTCGTCGGGCTCGTAATCGGCGAGTCCGGGCTCTGCGTGGCCGGTCACGTCGCCCTCCATCGTCCGCAGGCGCGTCGGAATCGCACTCTCGGCGGGCACCCAGTGAATCACCTCGACGTCGCCCTCCCGGACGACCTCGATGTCGTCGTCGGTGTACTCGAACGCGTCACCGGTATATCGCACGCAACCGTAGCCTTTCAACCAGACCCGCTCGCCCTCGGCGGGGACGTCCTCGGCCTCGACCAGCACTGCGTCCTCGACGGGAATCCGGCGTCGACCGCGATCCTCGTTGGGATGGACCGGCGGCTGACCGGCATCGGGGCCGCCGACGACCGGCTTCTCGACGGCCGGCCCGATCTCGTCGTCGCCCGCGTGAGAATCGCGGACGAAGAAGGCTCGATCGGCCTCGTCGTCGATCAACTCGCGGTTGTTCGCGTAGATCGCGGACATCGACAGATCGACGTTGCTGGTCGAGGTGCCGAGTTCGACCATCGCGTCGACGATCGCCTCGCCCCTGATCCCGCGGCGTCTGAGACTCTTCAGCGTCGGGGCGCGCGGATCCTCCCAGCCGTCGAGTTCGCCCGCATCGATTTTCTCCTTGATCGTCGAGGTACTCATCGAAACGTCGTAGGCGTCGACCTGGACGTGCCCCCAGTGGATCACCTCGGGATAGTCCCAGCCGAAGTAATCGTAGACGAACTGCTGGCGCTTCGCCGAGTCCTGCAGGTCGATCCCGCGGATGATGTGTGTGACGCCCGTGAGGTGGTCGTCGATCCCGCTCTGGAAATCCAGCATGGGCCAGCACCGATACTCACTGGCTTCCTCGCGGGGATGTGGGGTGTCGATCATCCGGAAGGCCACCCAGTCCCGCAGCGCGGGGTTCTTGTGAGTGATGTCGGTCTTCACGCGCAGGGTGATCTCGCCCGACTCGTACTCGCCGTCGATCATCGCCTCGAACTCCTCGCGGGTCTGTTCGGGGTCTTTCTCGCGGTGCGGACAGGCCTCGCCGCTGTTCTTGAGATCGGAGAACTCCTCCTGTGGGCACGTGCAGGTGTAGGCACCGTCCTGCTCGATCAGCTCTCGGGCGTGGTCGTAGTAGGTCTCCAGGCGGTCGCTGGCCCGCAAGACCTCGTCAGGATCGAAGCCCAGGTAGTCGATGTCCTCGAGGATCGCGTCGTACGCGGCAAGGTCCGGTCGCTTGGTCTCGGGGTCGGTGTCGTCGAAGCGAACGATGAAGGAACCGTCGTAGCGCTCCTTGTAGGTGCCGATGACGGCGGGCATCCGGGCGTGGCCGAGGTGCCAGGGGCCGTTGGGATTCGGGGCGGCGCGCATCCGGACCTCGTCGTAGTCGTCGGCGTTGGGAAGGTCGGGAAGCGCGTGCTCGTCCTCCTCGTCGTCGCTTTCGAGTTCCTCGAGACGCCCGGGCGCGAGTTCTTCGAGCCGGTCGCGTTTCTCGGCGGCGTCCATGTCGTTGACCCGCTGGGCGACGGGCGCGACGACGCCCGCGATTTCGTCACCGTACTCGCGGAACTCGGGGTTGTCACCCATCAGCGGACCCATGATCGCTCCGACCTGTGCGTCGCTGTCGTGTTTGAGGGCGTTGAACAGCGCGTCGATTTCGGCGGCCTCCTCGACGCGTTCGCGGATCTCCTCGTCCATAGCGTCGGATTGCGGGCGCCGGGTCAAAACGCTCCCGGGTTCGGGCCGCCCTCCGTCGAGAGGTCGCGCGACCCACAACGGGTTTGTTTCCACGGCAATCAGTACGCCCATGGCCGATTCCGATCTCTCCTGGGAGCGACTCGAAGCCGAGACCGTCTACACTTGCCCGGGGTTCGACGTGATCAACGAGACCGTCCGACTGCCGGACGGGGCCGAGACGGACTTCGATTACGTGGCCGAGGGCGAGAGCGTCGTCGTCCTCCCGTTCACGACCGACGGCGAGGTCGTCGTCATCGAGGAGTGGCGCGAGCCGGTCCAGCGGGTCAACTACGGACTGCCCGCCGGCGGTATCGAACCCGACGACGACGAGCCCGCGGCGGCAGTCGAGCGCGAACTCGCCGAGGAGACGGGCTACGAGGCTGGACGGGTCGAACACCTCACGACCGTCGAACCCGCCAACGGCTTCGCCGACACGGTCTTTCACTACTTCCTCGCCGAGGAGTGTGCGCCCACTGCCCAGCGGGATCTCGATCACGACGAGACGATCGACGTGACGACGACGGCGTTCGGGGACCTCCTCGCTGCCGTCCGCGAGGGCGAGCTGCGCGACGGCCGGGCGGCGCTGGGCATCCTGTACTATCACGCCTTCGAGCGTGACGGGAGTACGACGAGCCAATAGTCGTATCACTGGCCCGTTCCACTGATCGGATATGGCGTATCGCTGTCCAGTGTGCGAGGAAGTCCAGGCCGACGCCGTGCATCTGGCGGATCACCTGGCGTTCACGGCCGTCATCCGCGGGGGCGACCACGAATCGTGGCTCGACGAGCACGTGCCGGACTGGGGCGGGGACGATCCGGAGGGGCTCGCGGCGCGGCTGCGCGATGTCGATGCGGTCGAGTCCATCGACCACCCGATCGACGAGGTGCGTGATTCCGAAGTCAGGGCCGGTGAAGGCGTCTCTCGACGCCCGGATGCCGGCCAGCACGCGCTCGACAGCGACTCGCTCGACGACGAGGCACGGGAAATACTCGCGCGAGCGCGAGAACTGACCCGGCAGACCGAGGACGACGAAAGAGACTAGCTCCAGTACCCATCAGGAGGCGAAACGGACTAGACGCTGTGGCCCGGACGGAGAGACATGGAACGCGAGGGGCGGTTCGCGCCGGAGACGCTCGACGCGGCGCGCGAACGCTACGAGGCGCTCGGCTCGACCGCACAGGTGGTCGTCAGAGAGGTCGCGAAAGCCATGGAACTCGACCGCACGACGTATCGCGAGCGCGTCACCAGCGAGGTGGTCGAGACTGCCCGGGAGGTCCTGTTCGCGGAATCGCTCGCCGTGACGGTCGGCACGCGCGAGGAGTTCGACGCGTGGCGCGCGGACCGTCCCGACTACGAGGTCCGGGAGATCGGCAGCGAGAACGTCGAACGGGTCGCCTGGCACGCGGCCCCCTTCGCGGAGACGGTCGTGGCCGCGACGTTCCAGACCGAGCGCGAGGCGGCCGTCGGGACGCTCCGTCGGCAAGCGTTCGGCGAGGTCTACCGGGACGCCCTGCGGGGGGAGTGACGTGCGACCGATCGCCCGGAACTTCCTGCTCGGGGTCCTCGTAGTAGTCGTCCTCCTGCTGGCGCTCGGCGCGCTGCCGGGACTGCTCAAGAGCGGCGACCCCTACTACCTCACGGCGACACACGCCGATGCGGACGAGTTGACGGCGGACCAGCGTGCCGCGGCAGTCGAAGCGGCGAACCTCTCGGAGCGCCGCTACGAATACACCACAGCCGCGCTGGCCGACGCGACAAACGGGACGGGGTATTCCGAACCGTACTGGCGCGGGCCCGTCGGGATCAAGGGAGCGTTCACCCACTCACCGTTCGACGAGTTGAACGCGCTCCGCTCGAACTATCCCGGCGCGACCGACGGCGACGCGGTCTACGTCCGGGCGAACGCGACCGGTGGCGAGAACGTGACGTTTTACCGCCTGAACGTGACACAACGACCATGAGCAACGACACGCACGACTGGCCGGTCATCGAATCGGAAATCGAGTACGAAACCGGCTGGTACACCGGCGGCTACGACCTCGTCGAGCAGCCCGACGGCTCGCGAAAGCGCTACTACTGGGCGGAGTTGCCGCCCGCCGCAGTCGTCGTGCCCGTGACCGACGACACCGTCGTGATGGTCGAGCAGTACCGCCCGGCCATCGGCGAGCACTGTCTGGAACTCCCCGCGGGAATCGTCGAGAACGGCGAGTCGTTCACGACCGCTGGCGCGCGCGAACTCCGTGAGGAAGCCGGCTTCGATCCCTCGGGGACCGCGCTGCTGGAGACGTTTTGGACGGCGACGGGCGTGCTCCGGCACAAGCGCGGGATCGTCTTCGCCGAAGGACTCGAACCCGTCGAACCGAGCTACGACGACAACGAGTTCCTCGACGTGCGACCGGTCCCGATCGACGAGGCGCTGGATCGGGCCCGGGAGTCGCCCGCCAACGACGCGACCATCGAAGGGCTGCTGCTCGCGAAAGAGGAAGGACTGCTGTAGTCGCGACCGCGAACCGTCCGGCCGAATCCGCTTCCGTAGGGGATATCCCGCGGCAGATCCTGATCGCGAGTATGGATGGCGAAATCAGCGCGTCGGGACTCACGGATCTGCTCGATTCCGACGCCGACGTCGAAATCGTGGATATCCGTCGACCTGCAGCGTTCGATCACGGACACATCCCCGGCAGCCGGAACCTGCCGTTCGGCCGGCTCGTCGACCGCGTCGACGAACTGGACGGCGACGCCGATCGGATCGTCACTGTCTGTCCCCACGGCGAATCCAGCGTCCAGGCCGCCCGACTGATCGCCTCCTACGAAGGAATCGAAGAGACGCCGGTCGTGAGTCTCGCGGACGGACTGGAGGGGTGGGACGGCCCGATCGAGAACGGCGAGTAACAGTCGATAGGAAGCCAGAGAGATGGGAGCGAGCAGCGGTCGCAGCGAACCGCCAACGCTTTTCACTCTCCTCCTGTCACTCCCAGACGAGTCGTCGTGAGTCTTCGAGCCCTGCTGCGCAAGGAACTGCGCTGGAGCAAGCACAACGTGGCCGCGCTGGTCGTGTTGTTGCTGGTGTTGCCCGCGACCGCCGGGTACGCGAGCGTCACGTTCCAGCACGTCATCCCCCAGGAGGCGCCGGTCGCAGTCGTGCCAGGCGACGAGACGACCGACGACGGCAGTCTCGAACTCGTCGACGCCGCGACCGTCACGTTCGCCCAGCCGGTCCGATACGACTCGGAGGCCGCGGCGATGGACGCCTTACACCGCGAAGAGGTCTATGCAGTCGTCACTGTACCGCCCGGGGTGTTGAACGACTCCCGGCAGTCACAACTGAACCTCACGGTCGAGGGAAGCATGGTGCTATTCGACCAGCCCTCGAGAGCGATGGTGAGCATCCTCAACTATCGCCTGCAGTCGGGCGCATCCACGTCGATCACGGTCGAGCGGACGGTCGTCGGCGAGTCGCGCTCGCTTTCGGAGTACCTGATCCCGATCTTGCTGGTCGCGACGCTGATGCTGTTCGCGTTCACGTACGTCCCCTACAATCTGGCCAGCGAGTCACGGGCGATCCAGCGCATCCGGACCGACTCCTCGCTGGAGTCGCTGGTCGCGGCGAAGCTGCTTTACTTCACGCTGCTCATGCTGCTGCCCATCGTGACGTTCGGGCTGGTCACGGCGGCGCTCGGCTACGCGATGACGCCGGTCTCGGCTGGGATCGTCGCCGCCCTGTTGCTGTCGTTCCTCGCGATGGCTGCCGTCGCGATGGCGATCATGTTCGCGACCCGCTTCGGGACGACCGGTCGGTTCCTCTCGGTGATCGTCCTGTTCGGGCTGGTCGCGTTCGGGGGGTTGATCTATCCGGCCGGCTTCTTCTCGCCGATCCGGAAAGAAATCGTCAGGGCCGTCCCGCTACACTACACGACGATCATCGTCCGCAGCGAGATGCTCAAGGACGTGCCACTGGGGCTGTACGCCGATTACTTCGCACTGCTCGGTGCGACCGCGCTCGCGTCGCTGGTCGTCCTGGAGTCCGCGATCGTGTTCTACCGGAGGGGTGATTGACCATGACAGAGCGATTCGCCGTCGAGAACCTGACGAAAGATTACGGCCCGGTCGTCGCCGTCGACGGCGTCGACCTGTCGATCGAGCCCGGCGTCGTGCACTGTCTGGCCGGGCCGAACGGCTCGGGCAAGTCGACGCTGCTCGGCGTCTTGCTCGGACTGGTCCGTCCGACTGAAGGGAGGGTCGTCCGCCCCGCGAGTGATCGAATCGGCGCGAGCTTTCAGGAGCCGGCCTTCTATGACGACCTCACCGTGCGGGAGAACCTCGACGTGTTCCGCGCGCTGGCCGGCGATCCCGACATCGAGTGGGTCAAAGAGGTCGTCGAAGTGTTCAAGCTGTCGCGGGTGTTTCACCGCCGGGCCGGCGAGCTGTCGGGCGGGTACAGCAAGCAACTCGATCTGACGCTCGGACTGTTGAAGTCGCCCGACTTCCTGCTGCTGGACGAGCCGCTGGCCGATCTCGACGACGTGACGCGCGAATCGCTACTCGAGTTCCTCGAGGGGTACGCGGCCGAGGGCAACGCCGTCGTCGTGTCGAGCCATCGGATCGACGCGCTTGCGCCGGTGCTCGATCGGCTGACCGTCATGCACGAGGGGGAGATCGTTCTCGACGGCCGACGCGAGGAGATCGACGGAACCGAGACAATCAGGCGCGTCTATCGCGAGGCCATCGCGGAGAGTGGCAAGGAGACAGAGACCAGCGGATAGATCGGAGATCAGGCCTCGACGGGCCGGTTCTGTTTTCGCGTGACGTAGCCAGCAATCCGGTTGCGAACGCCCTTCGACTCGATGTTGGTCAGTTCCGAAACGACCTCTTTGTTGTGCTCGAAGTCCGAGCCGAAGGCGTCGGGATACTTCTCCATCAGGATCGTTGCCGTCTTCTTGACGTAGGCCGGTTTGATCGCCATGTGGGCCCACGTAGCCGGACAGTGCTCAAAAAGGATTCGAAGCGACACTGGTCTGACGAGGACTACCACTCCGACACGAGAAAGACGGCGTCACCAGTCGGCATTCGCGCGGACGATCTCGAACGCCTCGTGCTCGTGTTCGCCACCGCAGGTCTCGACGACGCCCTCGAAATAGTCGAGTCGCTCCCGGAGCCGACCCTGGTCGTAAGTCTCGACGCCGAGTCGGGACGCTGCGACCGTCGCCTCGATGACGGCGTAATACCCGCGATTGGTCGTCCGGACGCCCTGGCGCACGACCTGGCTCTCGACCGGGTGGAGTTCCCAGTCGACCCACTCCGTGCCGCCCTCGGTCCCGCTTGCGCGCCGTTCGGGTTCGATCTCGACCCAGGCATCGGTGCTGTCGAGGATCGGATCGCTCTCTTCGCGGATCGTCAGCGCCGCTTCGGCGAAGGCAACCGGATCGGGCGCGAACTGGACGTACCCCCGGCCGCGCGCCTCGAAGTTCCGGCGAGTGCGCGTCCGCCCCCAGGTTCGAGCCGTCACCGGATCGCCCGCGTGCAGCCCCAGTGCGGCGACGTTCCAGCGGCCGTTCGGCCCGCGCGTCGTGACGACCGATTCCGTGACGCCGCGGAGTTCGACCGCCCACTGCGCCCCGTCGTGGTCGTCGCTCATACGTCCAGCCCCCGCTCAAGTGCGACGAACAGCCCCGCCGCGACGATATCGGCCGTCGTTCCGGGATTGATCTCTCGATCGATCAGGTCCTCGGCCAGCGCGTCGGCGTCCCCGTCGCCCTCGAGGACGGCCCGTGCGCGGGCGCTGACGCGCTCGGCCGTCGTCTCGTCGTGATTGATCGCAACGAACGTGTCGGGTTCGTCGGACAGCAGTTCGAGAAAAACCTGCGCCGCGCGATCCGGGACCGGCCCCTCCAGGTCCCCTAGCCGCTCGGCGGCGTGGAAACTCCGCGGGAACCCTTCGACCCATTCGCGGGCGACGCCGTCGCGGTCGGCCGACCGTTCCATCACGGCGTCGAGCGCCAGTCCGCGCGCGTGCAACGCCGGCACGGCGTCGCTGCCCCGCCGGACGTCGAGATCGTCAAGGTCCGCGGGCGGGTCGTCGACGGAAACGTCGACGTGCTCGAACGCCCGGTAGAAGCCCGCCGCGTCGGTGACAGTCGTCGATTCGGCGACCTCGCGTGCACCCGACGGCGAGAGATCGTCGCGCGCTGCCGCGCGCACAAGTGGCACGAGAAGCAACAGCGCGCCGAACTGCGTGTTCCCCCCACGCTGGTCGCTCATTCCCTCGACGGCTCGCTCGAAGGCTTCGCCGATCGGGGGGCCGTCGGGATCGGCCGCAAGTTCGAGCCCCGCCCGTGCGCCGACCGCGCCGGCGAGGAAGTGCTCGAACCGGAGGTCGTCGTACTCCCGCTCGCGGTCGACGTTGCCGGGCTTTGGCGTCCCGGCGACTTCGAGCAGCAGCGCCAGTTCGGCGTTGTCGACGATCGATCTCACGACGACACCTCCACTCCGAGCTCCGAGAGCGCCCGTTCGACCGTCCGGGCGACCCGCTCGGCGTCGGCTTCAGTGTCCATCGCGGTATCGGTGCGGGCGACCGGCCGATCGAGGTCGGTCCCGTCGTCGCTGTCGAGGACGAACGCGTCCGCGAAGGGATAGGCGTCGGCCATCCCCGCCGTCGAGGGATCGCGACCGGTGGCGGCCATCAGCTTCGCGGCCGGGCCGGAGAACACCCGGTCTTCAACGAACGGCGAGACGGCCACGACCGGCGTCGACTCGAGCGCGTCGCG
Source organism: Halapricum hydrolyticum (assembly GCA_025517565.1). GTDB lineage: Archaea > Halobacteriota > Halobacteria > Halobacteriales > Haloarculaceae > Halapricum > Halapricum hydrolyticum. The sequence goes on along the minus strand of JAOPKD010000024.1, from coordinate 14,060 downwards.
GAACCCGTCCATCGCGAGCATGGGGCCGATGCTCGTGACGGGGTTCGAGGGGCCGATCACGACCGGCGCGTCGAGCGCCTCCAGCACGGCGTCGGTCGGAGCGGCTGTCTCGGCCCCGCGGAACTCGACGGTCTCGACCGGCGGCTCCCCGCCACGGCCGACCCACCACTCCTGGAAGTGCTGGACGCCCGCCGGCGTGTGAACGAGGGTGGCCACGGGGTCGTCGCTCATCGGCAGGATCGACCGTTCGACGCCCAGCGCCTGGGCCAGGACGGCCGTCGCCTCGGTGAGCGTGTGCCCTTCGTCGAGCAACCCCGTCCGCGTGAGGTGGATCGACCGGTCCTGATCGCCGATGTGCATGAACTCGGCGACCGCCGAGAAGCGCCGCCAGCGCGCGATCTCGCGGCCGGCGATCTGGCGCTCGTCGGGGAGATACCGCGGGCCAGCGTCGAGGCCAGCAGCGTCGGCGAGTGCGTGGAGTTTGTCGTGGGTTTCGGCCGTGTCGCCGTCGATCCCCCACCACGTCTCCCGATCGAGCTCGTCGCCTTCCAGGAACAGTACCGTATCCACGTCCGGGCAGACGAGGTGGCCCCCGAGTTCGATGTCGTCACCGGTGTTCGCGACGACGGTCGTCTCCCGGGGATCGAAGACAGCGTCAGCCCCCGCGAGCAACTTGGGCGTGCCCGTCCCGCCCGAGAGAAACGTCACCATGTCCGATGTCAGGTGAGGCGGGCGAGAAAGGCTTTCGCCTCGAAAGACTCGCCTTTCGTGCGTTTGCCTCGACGCCGCTTATGCGGCGGTTTCTTCGGCAAACACGTCGTCGTACTCGCCGTCGTCGATCCGCTCTTTGAACTCGCGCGGATTGTTGCCCTCGATGGTGACACCCAGCGAGGTGCACGTGCCGACGATCTCCTTGGCCGCGGCCTTGAGATCATAGGAGAGCAGGTCGGGATGTTTCTGCTCGGCGATCTGCTTGATCTGATCCACGGAAAGATCGGCGACGAACTCCTCCTGGGGCTCGCCGCTGCCGGTCTCGAAGCCGGCCTCGTCCTTGATGAGTTCGGCCGTCGGCGGGACCCCGACTTCGATCTCGAAGGAACCGTCGTCTTCGTATTCGACGGTGACGGGGACCTCGGTGCCGTCGAAGGCTTCGGTCTGGTCGTTGATCTCCTGGACGACTGCCTGCACGTCTACCGGGGTCGGTCCGAGCTCGGGACCGAGGGGCGGACCAGGATCGGCCTGGCCACCCGGAACGAGAACTTCGATTGTGCCTGCCATATGCGAGAATCCGTCGGCGCGGGTTTAAGAATTGCTTTTCCGTGTCCCGCGTGCGAGGGCTGCCCACGGCGATCGTGTCGGTATCGATCCGGCCCGCCGACGTGGCGACCGCGGACGGAAGCCCTTTTGAGCGACGGTGGCGGACTACCCGGTAATGGGGCTCGAAGAGGAGATCGAAGAACTCGAGCAGGAGATCGCCGACACGCCCTACAACAAGGCGACCGAGGAGCACATCGGCCGTCTGAAGGCCAAGCTCGCCGAAAAGAAAGACAAACTCGAGACCCAGCAGTCGGGGTCGGGCGGCGGCCCCGGGTACGCCGTCGAGAAACACGGCGACGCGACCGTCGCGCTGGTCGGCTTTCCGAGCGTCGGCAAGTCCACGCTGATCAACGCGATGACCAACGCCGACAGCGAGGTCGGCGAGTACGAGTTCACCACGCTGAACGTCAACCCCGGCATGCTCCAGTACAAGGGCGCGAACATCCAGATGCTGGACGTGCCCGGACTGATCGAAGGGGCCGCGGGCGGCCGCGGCGGCGGGAAAGAAGTGCTGTCGGTCGTCCGGACGGCTGACCTGATCGTGTTCGTCCTCTCGGTGTTCGAGATCGACCAGTACGAGCGTCTCAGCGAGGAACTTTACCGGAACAAGGTCCGTCTGGACGCCGAACCTCCGAACGTCTCGGTCCGCAAGAAGCACAAGGACGGGATCACGGTCAACGCCTCGGTCGATCTGGATCTCGACGAGCAGACGATCAAGAGCGTCCTGCGCGAGCACGGCTACGTCAACGCCGACGTCACCATCGGCGAGCAGGTCGACATCGACCGTCTCATCGACGGGATCATGGACAACCGCGAGTACCTGCCCTCGATCGTGACCGTCAACAAGGCCGACCTCATCGAGCCCGACTACAAGGAGACAGTCGACGAGAACCTCCGCGAACACGGGATCGATCCCGAGGAGGCGGTCTTCATCAGCGCCGTCGAGGAAAAGGGGCTGGACGCGCTGAAAGAGCGGATCTACGACGAACTCGGACTCGTCCGGATCTACATGGACAAGCCCGGCCGCGGCGTCGACTACGAGGACCCGCTCATACTGTTCGAGGGCGACACCGTCGGCGACGCCTGCAAGAAGATCGGCGGCCGCTTCGACGAGCGGTTCCGGTTCGCCCGCGTGTCCGGTCCCAGCGCCAAACACGACGACCAGCAGGTCGGCCGCGACCACGAACTGGCCGACGAAGACGTCCTTCGGATCGTCGTGAACCGGTGATGACTGACCCGCGTCGCCGGTTGCTACTGGTTGCACTCGTCGGCGCGATCCCCTGGACAGTGGTGACGACCGGCGGTGTGACGACGCTGTTCTTCCCGTTCGGCTTTCTCGGCGTGGGCGAGCCCTGGCGCGTCGTGACGATCTACGAGTACCTGTTCGTGTACACGCGGGGACTTCCCCAGTACGTCTATGCCTGGCCGCTCGGCGTCGTCCTGTACGGTCTGGCGCTGGTCTCGGCGGCGCTCGGACTGGCGGATCTGGAAGACCGCCGATTGACGGCGGGACTGCTGGTGCTGGTCGGGCTGACGCAGTTGCAGTTCGCGCTCGGCTGGGGCGGCCGTCCCGCGTATCTCGCGATTCCGGTCGTGCCGATCACGACGACCGTGCTGGTCTGGTGGGTGTACTGGCCGGATCTGAAAGGCGTATTTTTCGAGGTGCGGGTCTGACGCTGCACCGGAACTTTCTGCTCGTTCCCTGACCACTATATCGCTTTTATGTTCAGTGATGATCATGAGTGGTGATGCATCACCGAACGGATCGATCAATGAGAGACCAGCTGCAGACGCCGAAACGTTCGACGAGCGACTCGGCGGCGACCTGATCCTCCCGGACCACGAAGCGTACGAGGACGCCCGCAACGTGTGGAACGGGCTCGTGGACAGGCATCCGGCAGTCATCGTCCGGGTCCGGCACGCCGATGACGTGGCGGCCAGCCTCGAGTTCGCAGCCAAGCACGGCCTCGAACTATCGATTCGAGGGAACGCCCACCACCAGACCGGGAGTGCCCTCGTAGAGGACGGACTCGTCGTCGACCTTGCGGACCTCACCGCCGTGGACGTCGACAGCGACGCGCGGCGCGCCACCGTCGGTGCCGGCGCGACTGCCGGGGCGGCTCTCGAACGGACGCTCGAACACGGGCTCGCGTTCCCTACGGGGAGCGCGTCCGTGGTCGGGATATCCGGATCGACGCTCGCTGGCGGACTCGGCTGGATGCGGCGCAAGCACGGGGCCGGTTTCGACGCCCTCCGGGAAGTCGAACTCGTCACTGCCGACGGAACGGTTCGTACTGTCAGCCCCGACAGCGACCCGGACCTGTTCTGGGCAATCTGCGGCGCGGGCGCGAACTTCGGCGTCGTCACTGAACTCACGTTCGAGCTGTACGAGACGTCACCGGTCGTCCCGGCACTCGGCGTCTTCTATCCACTCGACGATGCCGAAGCAGTGCTCGAGGGCTTCCGCGAGTTGACGACCACGGCTCCAGACGCTCTCAGCACCATGTTGCTGAACACGCACGTCCCGCCGTTGCCGGACGTCCCGGAGGACCTGCAGGGGAAGCCGTCGATCGCGATCATGGGAGCGTATCTCGGCGATTCCGACGACGCCCCGCAGGTGCTCGAGCCGTACCGGTCTCTCGGGGATCCTATCCTGGACATGTCCGGGGAGATGCCCTACATGGCGTTGCACGAGCTCGGCGCGGAGATGTTCCCCGACGGGCACCTGTACAGTCAGCGGTCGGTCTTCCTCGACGAGTTGACCGACGAACACCTCGAACTCGTCCGGACCGGAACGGACGACGCGCCGTCGCCACTCGACGGGATCGGTCTCTGGCCGATGGGGGGCGCTATCGGAGACGGCGACCACGACACGGCCGCACCCTGGACCGACAAGGAGTACCTGCTCATCATCGAGGGGCAGTGGGTCGACCCGGAGACGACCGACCAGAACCTCGAGTGGGTGCGACGACGTGAGCGTGAGGCGCGCGACATCGGCGGCGAGTACGCGTATCCGGGCTACGTCGGTTACGAACAGCAGGATGACGAGGACTGGGCGAAGCTGGTCTACGGCGAGAGCTACGATCGACTCGCCGAACTGAAGACGAGATACGATCCGGACAATCGGTTCCGGACGAACATCAACGTCGTCCCCAGAACGTGAGAGCAAAAGACAGCGTCACCGCTTTCAGAACGCTTTTCGACACTGCAGCCTACCGTTCGTACATGGACGGTATTCTCGACCACACGATGGTCCGCGTCGAAGATCTCGAAGAATCGATCGACTGGTACACCGAGCATCTCGACTGGGAGCTGAAGCGAAAGAGCGAGCACTCGTCCTTTACGCTCGCCTTTCTCGGGCCCGAAGACATGCACGAGGACGGCGCAGTGCTGGAGTTGACCTACAACCACGACGGCCGCAGCTACGAGTTCGGCGACGCCTGGGGCCACATCGCGGTGCGCGTCGAGGATGTCTACGACGCCTACGAGCAATTGATGGACGAGGGCGTCGAGGACTACCGCGATCCCGACTCCTGTGGCGGCCAGTACGCCTTCGTCAAGGACCCGGACGGCCACGAGATCGAGATCGTCGAGCGCGACTACGGCGCGAAGTGGTCGATCGATCACACGATGATCCGCGTCGAGGACGTCGACGAGTCCATCGGCTGGTACACCCGCAAGCTGGACTACGAGATGTTCCGCCGTAGCGAGCACGACAGCTTCTCGCTGTACTTCCTCAAACCCGAGGGCGCACCCGACGAGGCGATGTCGATGGAGTTGACCTACAACCACGACGGCCGCAGCTACGAGTTCGGCGACGCCTGGGGCCACGTGGCCGTGCGCGCGGACGAGTCCGACCTGGAGAGGTACTGGGAGATGCTAATGAGCCGCCACGCCGAGGACTACCGCGATCCGGAGTCCTGTGATTACAACTACGCGTTCACCAAGGACCCCGACGGCCACGAGATTGAGGTCGTCCGACGGTAGCGAGACTCCGAGCGACGCGAGGAGTCTCGGAAAGCCGAGCGGCGAGGGACGACCCGTGAGGGAGCGAGACTCCGAGCGACCCGAGGTGTCTCGGCCAGTCGAGCGGCGAGGGACGACCCGTGAGGGAGCGAGACTCCGAGCGACCCGAGGTGTCTCGGCCAGTCGAGCGGGGAACGGAGTGACCCGCGAGACAGTGCGAGCATACAGCGACCAGTGGGGACCGCTTCCCCGGACCGAACGCAGTGAGGATCCGGCTTTTTCTCACGGGAAGACGGTCCTGCTCGCTCGCCGCACTCGCTGTGCGGGCTGCGACTTCCCTGCTCTCGCTCGCTTCGCTCGCGAGAACCAAGTGTTTGCCGCGAGCGGTGCGCGAAGCGCGAGCGGGAAGGAGTGGACGCGAGGAGGCGACAATTAAGTCCCCGCGACGAGACGATACGGATATGATACTCACACTGACGCCGAATCCGGCGGTCGACCAGACGATCGAGATGGATGAACCGCTGGAGCCAGACACGGTCCAGACGTCAGTCGGTGCGAAGTTCGACGCGGGTGGCAACGGCATCAACGTCTCGCAGTTCGTCCGCGCGCTCGGTGGCGAGACGACCGCGACGGGGATCACCGGCGGCTTCACCGGCTACTTCCTCGAACAGAACCTGGCGGAGTTCGACATCCCGACTGACTTCTGCACGATCGAGTCTGCACCCACACGGATCAGCACGACGATTCTCGCGCCTGCACGCGAAAAGTTCCAGACGTCTCGGATGGTCGAAGAAGAAGAGCAGGCCCGATCCGAGTACCGGCTGCTACAGACCGGACCGGAAGTGACCGATCATATCGTCGATCTGCTGATCGAGACGGTCAAGAGACACGACCCGCAGATACTCAATATCGGTGGCAGCCTGCCGCCGGGCATGGACGCCGCTGACGTCGATCGCATCGCGGCCGCCGGCGACTGGAAAACAGCCGTCGACATCCACGGCGACGTATTGCCCGACCTCGAAGAGACCTACGAGTACTGCCGTCCGAACCGCACAGAGCTGGAAGCGGCGACCGGCATCACTATCGAGAACATCACCGACTGCGAACAGGCGGCACTACAGCTCCACGAGATGGGCTTCGAGCGCGTCATCGCCTCGATGGGAGAAGAGGGTGCGGTGATGGTCACGCCCGAGCAGACGCTGTACTCCTCGGCCGTCGAGGTCGAAGTGGTCGATACCGTCGGTGCCGGCGACGCGATGTTCGCGACGATTCTGTGGGCCTACGAGCAAGGCTGGGACGACGAAAAGGCCCTGCGAGCGGGCGTCGCCGCCGCCTGGAAGCTCGTCACTGTCACCGGTTCGAGCGTCCGGAACCTCAATCCTCAGGACCGGATGGACGAAGTCCGCGTCTGGGAACTCGACGGTTAGCTCTCCGTCCCGGACTCGGGCGGGTGCTCGTTCGCGTGCGGGCCTGACTGCGATCACTCGATAGTTGCGCTATCGACGGGCTCGTCGTCGATCGCTTCGAGCACGCGCTGGTGGAACTCCTGCAGCACTGCGGACTCGTCCTCGGCGAGGACGACGTCGCTGGCCGACAGTGTCGCCAGCCCGAACGCCCGCGGCGTCGGCGAGTCCATCCTGGTTGCGTGCACCGTAACGTCGCCGGACTGGATCGAGTCGAGCACGTTCTCGATCGCATCGACGTTGAGTTTGTCCTCGAGGATCTCACGGTAGGTCTCCTCGATGACGGCGAACTCCTCGAGGTCGGCCGCAAAGTCCAGCAGCATGTCGGCGTTGAACTGCTGTTCGCTGGCCGACTTCTCGTAGCCCTTGTAGCGTTTGAGGATCATCAGCGCCCGCGTAGCGTTGATCCGGAAGTACCGCTCCAGCAGGTCCGTGCCCGCCAGACTCGCCCGCAGATCCTCCCGGACCGTTTCGGGATCGAGGTCGCCCACGAGTCCTTCGACGTCGACCTTCCGGTTGAGTGGCATCGAGAGCGTGAACCCGTTGTCCGCGACCGCGACCTGGACGTTGGCCGTCGCCTGCCGGGCGACGTGATGGGCCAGCAGCCGCGAGAACCCGTCGTTGAACCGCCGGCCGTAGGTCGAGTGGACGTGATACCGGCGCTCGTACTCCCCGCGATCGCGCACCTCCTCGATGACCAGGCGATCGTCGGTCGCGACGCTCTCGGGGCCGGCGTATCGGACCTGTTCGTCGAACAGTCGCGTGATCGCCCGCACGCTGTGCTCGTCGATGGGGAACTCCCGAAGCCACGTTCGGACCCGCGGCCGACCGCCGTCGGTCAGCCGGTCGAGCAGTTCCCGCTGGAAGGCGAGGATCTCCCGGCCGAGGTCGTAGCTCATCGGCAATCGCTCGGAGAACCACGAGGGGACGGTCGGCCTGGCTGCGGTCCGGTCGACGTAGACCTTCGAGCCGCGGCGGTACCGGAACTCGAAGTGCTCGCCACCGAGGACGAACACGTCGCCGGTCTCGAGGTTGTCCAGGTACGCCTCGTCGAGCTGGCCGACCCACTCCTCGCCGGACCGGGTGAACACGTCGCAGGTGAAACTGTCCGGGATCGTTCCGATGTTCGTCATGTAGATGACCCGGGCCATCCGGCCGCGCTTGCCGATCAGCCCCTCGCCAACGTCAAAGGCCTCGTAGTGGTGCTCGCCCTCGGGTGGATCGTTGGTGTCGCGCCAGATCTTCGCGTAGACGTTCTTCTCCTCCAGACCGGGATAATCGGCCGTGAGATACCGCATGAGCGATTCCCACTGCTCGTCGGTGTAGTTCCGGTAGGGGTAGGCTCGCGTGAGTATCTCGCGGATCTCCGCCTCCGGTCTGGGTCCGTTGATCGCCATCCCGTAGACGTGCTGGACGGCGACGTCCTGGGCGTTCTCGGGGACGAACACGCGATCGACGAACCCCGCTTCGGCCTTCTGGAGCATGACCGCACACTCGATCAACTCGTCGCGATCGAGCGCGATGACGCGACCGGTGACGGTCTCGCCGAGCTGGTGGCCCGCCCGGCCGACGCGCTGGAGCAGCGCGGCCACGGATTTGGGCGAGCCGACCTGTACCACGAGGTCGACGTGTGGCATGTCGATCCCGAGTTCGAGACTGGTCGAGGTCGTCACCACGTCGATTTCGCCCGCTTTGAGTTGTCGTTCGATCGCCTCGCGTTTGGCCCTCGAGAGGCTGCCGTGGTGGGCGCCGGAGTTATCCTCGTCGTAGGCCTCGAAGTTCGCCCGCAGGTTGTGCAAGACCCGCTCGGCACCCGATCGCGTGTTGGTGAAGACGATCGTGTTCGTGTGCTCCTGGATGAGGTCGTGTAACTGCTCGTAGAAGCGATCGGTCACTACCGCCGGGGGCGTGTCGATCAGATCGTCGGTCGGGCAGGAGAGCTCGATGTCGAACTCCCGGGCGAAGCGGGCGTCGACGATTTCACAGTCGCGTGGCTCGCCGTCAGTCCCTTCTCCGACCAGAAACTCTGCCATCGTCTCCAGGGGTTCGACGGTCGCCGAACAGCCGATCCGCGTCGGCGAACCCTCGGCCATCGCCTCGAGTCGCTCCAGTGAGACCGCGAGGTGCGTCCCGCGCTTGTTGGCCGCGAGGCTGTGAATCTCGTCGACGATGACGTACTCGACGGTTTCGAGTTTCCGTTTGAACTTCGGAGAGTTGAGCAGTATCGCCAGCGTCTCCGGAGTGGTGTTGAGGATGTGGGGCGTCCGTTCGAGCATACGCTGGCGCTCGCTGTCGTCGGTGTCGCCGTGGCGAATCGCGTGGCGGAGCTCGACCTCCTCGCCGCGCTCGTCGAGTTTCTCGGTGACTTCCTCCAGCGGCACTTCGAGATTGCGGTGGATGTCGTTCGCCAGCGACTTGAGCGGGGAGATGTAGAGGCAGTAGACCGAGTTATCGAGGTCGTCAGCGCGGTCGCGGGCGAACAGTTCGTTGATGATGCCGGTAAACGAGGCGAGCGTGTTGTGGAGGTAGAGTCCCCCTCGTCCTCCGATAAAGTTGTGTGGGCCCGGAACATTCAGATCGATGATCGTGCCCTGATAGTCGACTGTCTCGTTGGCAGTCACTTCTAGCCACATGACGTTTCTGTCGAGAAGGCTCTCGATCCGGGCGGAGAGTTCGTTGACGTCAGGAGTATCGGGAAGTCCCGTCAGTTCTTCTCGGAGCGTGCGGAGAGCGCTTTCGGTAATATAGCCAGTCCGTCTTACGACTTCGTACACGTCGCCGAGATGCTCGTTGAACTTCCGATCGTTTTCATAAAACTTTGATAGGTTTCTGATGTCTTCGTAGTCGAACCGGTGTTTTCCGACGAGAGAGCCACTCGTCTGCCCCTTGCTGTGGGATTTGAGGCGGCTCCAGTTGTCGTGCTCTACCGTAAACACCTCTGTTAGTTTTCGTAATACCGGTTTCTGCCGGATCGTGAGTCGATAGTACTCTCTGACTGTTGGTTCGGCACTGTCGGTCGGATAGCTCTGGCGTCGACCACGAGATGAAGGGATGCCGAAGTCGAGAAGGAGGTACCCGAGTTGCTCGATCTTCCGTTCGTTGGCTTGACAGATACCCAGCTCATTTTCCCTCACGTCTGCTTCTAACGATAGAAAAGTCTCCAAGAAGGCTATCTTTACCGACCGCTCGGCGTTGAGAACCCATTTCGGGAATGGGACCTCGCGGCTCGGGCCACGATTGATATCGAAGATCTCCGAAAAAAACAGCGCAAACGGAGTGTCGCCGATGACCCAATCAATGTCGCTCTGGGGCATTGGGTCGGCCCCGAACCGTTCGCTGAGTGTGTTGAGGACCTTCTCCAGTAAATCCGTGCGCTTGCGCTGTGAAATGGTGAACTGACACCCCTTGTCATACTCAGCAAGCAACCCTTCTGCCAAGACAAACGAAGTAACGCGAGCGATTTCAGGGTCGATATACCTGGGGTATCGAAATCTCGATACCCGTCCATTGTCACTCTTGACGAGAATCTCTTTGTCGTCAAGCGGTGTCACGTGCTCGGTGAGGAGTGTGGCAATCGCGCTCGACTTGTGGTCACTCTGTCCGGTAATCACTTGATACACGGTAGACAGTCCCATCGAAAGCGACTCAGCGACATCGTTCATCGAGAGGTTCGCCATAGCCATCGCCCGTCGCAGTATCTTCTCTGAGAGGCCGTCACAGTCTTCGGCACTGTGCAACTGTGACACCGTCCGGTCCGACTCTGTCCTCGTCAGAACCATATCGTATCGCTCTCGTAGTATTTCGAGTCCAGCCTCAATATCTGTCTCGATCGGTTTTTCCGGGAGATCTATCCACCGCGGCGCGGCGATTTTGTCACCGACAGATATTTGCCCCGCTGCCTGCCACTTGACCCCGGAATCCGTCTCGACGAGTAGCGGGTGTGAGGGTGTCACCTCTACCTCACGTCCGTACACAGTTTCGATCCGGCGAAGCGCCCCAGAATACGGTTCGGAGTAGACATTGGCACCATGGGTATCAATGCTCCAGTCCCCTTTATCGAGTGTGAACGCCGAAATATCGCTGTCGTAGAGTGATCCCGCCTCATCCACGTCTGTGATTTTCTGCCCGCGACGGTCCAGTAGTTCGTCTGCAAGGGCTACCTCGGCGAAACCGTCCTCTTCGATCAGGACAGGAGTATCTGACTTAACGCATTTTCCGCTGCCCGTCGGTGCTGCGATCAGCGCGTTCTCGCCCTCATGAATGTGCGGGATTGCCCCCTTCTGTGGCGGGGTGAAGAACCCACCGTTCTCGGGCACGAACGCGCCGAACTGCTCGACCCACCACTCGCGGACGACCGGATCGAGCAACTCCAGCACGTCCCGGTCGTCGATCTCGACGGTCTCGGGATCGAAGGACACGTTCGCCTCCGCGAGCAACTGGCGACCTCCCATCGCTTACCACCACTGGGGGCTGCATCGACTTGTGGGTTTGGAGCCCGCCCTCCCTCGCACCGGTGTCAGGAGATGTGAATCGCCGGCCGTCCGGGCTCGGCTCTCCCGGCGAGTTCCGCGTCGGCGTCGGCCGCCTCGCGCACGTCGGCCGCGGCGTCGAACTCGTCTTCGAGCAGCCACGAGGCGCGTTCCAGTTCCGCCCGTTCGGTGGCTCGCGAGAGGATCGGCTCCAGCCCCTCCCGCGTGAGGGACTTCGCGTAGGACTCGGCGGCCTCGCCGTGCTCGCGGATCGACTGGTCGCCCATCACCTCCGAAACGGCCGAATCACCCGACTGCTCGCGTGCGATCTCGTAAGCGGTATACTTCCACTCCGGGGCGACGACCAGTTCGATCCGCTCCGGATCGTCGATCCCGGCTGTCTCGACGATGTCGCGCACGTCGTCTCTGACCGTCGCGACGAGCGTCCGCTCGCGGTCGTAGGCCTCGATGTCGCTTTCGACGGTCGGCCAGTCGGCGTCGACGATCAGCCCGTCGGCCTGTAGCATGTTCCAGCACTCCTCGGCCAGGTACGGCGCGACGGGGGCGAGCAGCCGAAGCAGGGTCTTCAGCCCCGTCCGGTAGGTCTCGGCGTCCGGCGTCTCGTAGGCGCGATACTGGCCGAGCAGTCGCGTGAGTCGGCGGACCTCATCGATCGCCTGGTGGATCCGGAAGCGATCGTAGTCCTCGGTCGCGGCCGCGACCGTCCGGTCGAGTTCCCGCGTGAGGTATCGCTCGGCCGGGCCGTCGCGCTCTGCCAGCTGAAGGCCGTCGGCGTACTCGTAGACCAGGCTGTAGATCCCCTGCTGGAGGTCGTAGGCCTCGCCGACGTCCTTGGCCGCCCAGTCGAAGTCCCGGTTCGGGTGGGCCGCACTCAGGACGAACAGCCGCGTCGTCTCCGCGCCGTACTCGTGGGGCGCGATCGCGTTTCCCTCCGTCTCAGACATCTTCCGCCCGCCGTGCAGCACCGTCCCCTGGTTGACGAGCCGATCGACCGGCTCCCGGCAATCGAGCAGACCGATGTCCGAGAGCGCGCGGGCGAAAAACCGGATGTACAGCAGGTGCAACACGGCGTGTTCCTTCCCGCCGACGTAGACGTCTACCGGGAGGATCTCGTCGGCGATCTCCGGGTCGAACGGCGCGTCCTCACGGTCGGGCGAGAGGAATCGCAGGAAGTACCACGAGGAGTCGACGAAGGTGTCCATCGTGTCGGTCTCGCGCTCGGCGGGCCCGCCACACTCGGGACAGATCGTCGCCTTCCAGTCGGTCGCCGCCTCCAGGGGGTTACCTCGCGTCTGGACGAACTCCGGGAGTTCGATCGGGAGGTCCTCCTCGGGGACGAGCACCGGGCCACAGTCCTCGCAGTGGACGATCGGGATCGGCGTCCCCCAGTAGCGCTGGCGGGAGATCAGCCAGTCCCGCAGACGGTACTGGGTGTCCAGCTGTGCGGCGTCGAGGTCCTCGACGATCCGCGATCGAGCCACTTCCGTCGAGAGGCCGGTGTACTCGCCGCTGTCGAGCAGTTCGCCGTCGCCGGTGGCGGCCTCGCGTTCGACGTCGCTCTCACCCTCGTCGGGTTCGACGATCTGGCGGATCGGCAGGTCCATCGCCGTCGCGAAGTCGTGATCGCGTTCGTTGTGGCCGGGGACGCCCATCACCGCGCCCGTGCCGACGTCGTCGAGCACGTACGCGGCGACGTAGACCGGGATCTCCTCGCCGGTCGCGGGATTCGTCGCCGTCCGGTCGGTCGCGACGCCGGCGACCTCGCTCTCTTCGTAGGTCTCGACGTATTCGGCGACGGTCGCGTCCTCGGTAGCCAGCTCGCGGGCGAGGTCGTGGCCGGGGCCGACCGCCAGGTAGGTCGCGCCGTGGATCGTCTCGGGTCGGGCGGTGAAGACCTCGACCGGGCCGTACTCCGCCACCTCGAAGGCGATCCGTGCGCCCTCGCGTCTGCCGATCCAGTTGCGCTGCATCTCGGTGACGCTGTCGGGCCAGCCATCGAGGTCGTCCAGCCCAGCCAGCAGTTCGTCGGCGTAGTCGGTGATCGTGAAGAACCACTGGTCGAGTTCGCGCGTCTCGACCGGCGTGTCACACCGCCAGCAGACCCCCTCGGTGCCAGGGTCGAGGTCGACGTCCGCCGGCGGATCGACGACTTGCGCGTCCGCCAGTACGGTCTCGCAGTCGGGACACCAGTTGACCTCGGCACCGCGGTAGTCGACCAGCCCCTCCTCGTAGAACTCCCGGAAGAACTGCTGGTTCCAGCGGTAGTAGTCGGGGTCGGAGGTCGTGATCTCGCGGGCCCAGTCGTAGCCAAAGCCCATCGTCTCCATCTCCTCGCGCATGCGGGCGATGCAGGAGTCAGTCCAGGACTGGGGGTCGGTCGCGCGTTCGTAGGCGGCGTTCTCGGCGGGCAGGCCGAAGGCGTCCCAGCCCATCGGGTGCAGGACGTCGTGACCCTGCATGCGCTTGAACCGGGCGTAGGCGTCCGTGATGGCGTAGTTGCGGACGTGGCCCATGTGGAGGTTGCCCGACGTGTAGGGGAACATCCCCAGGACGTACAGCGGGTCCTCCAGATCCGAAAGTTCGTAGGGGTTTTCCTGGTTCCAGCGGTACTGCCAGAACTCCTGTACGCTCTCGTGGTCGTAGGTGCGTCCTCGGTGCATTCGTATCTCCCGCGTCCGGCGCGTTATAGTTGGGTTCGGGTGAGTGGGGGAAAACACTTCGGCTGTTCGGGGTCTGGGTAGCGGCGTGGCTACTGGAGCGGGTTAATAAAAACTCAGCTTTGCACGTTGAAGTAGGAGCGTGACGTAGGCGGTAGCAAGGACAG
>JAOPKD010000023.1 GCA_025517565.1 Halapricum hydrolyticum | reverse complement strand
TGAGATCGCCGGCCGCACACTGCTGCATGATCTGGGCGTACTCGTCGGCCTTCTCCTGGAGGTAGTTCGACATCTCCATGGCCTCCGCTCGGGACACTTCCGCCTCCTTGCGGGCCTGCTCTGCCTCGTTGATCCGTTGTTTGAGTTGCTGTTGCATCTCGTCGAACCCTTCGTAGAGTCGGCCGATCTCGTCGATTCGTCCGGACGAGAAGTCCGCATCGAGATCCCCGTCTTCCATTTCTTCGACGCGGTTAGTGAGCCGATTGATCGACGTTGCCGTGCTCCGGCCGACTGCTGCTCCGATCAGTCCGGCGAACAACACGCCGAGTAGCGTCGCGTACAGCCCGTAGGTTTCCAGCGTCCCGGCGAATCCGTAGGCCTCGTCGCTCGGGGCGTGAGTGAGGACGACCCAGTCACTGCCGAAATCGGGCGCGTTTCGCTCACCCGACGGTGCGAACCCGACCAGGTGTTCCGAATCGGGCCCGATCGCGCTGTCGTGAACGTACTCGGAGCCGACGCTCGTCGACTCGCTCACCGTCCGGGCTTCGAGCTGTCGTGCACGTTCCAGTGCGGGACTGTCGCCCGGATACGGCTCGCCGACCGCTTCGCCGAGTTTCGCGTCCGCCATGACGATCGTGTTGTCGCTGTCCACGATGACCGTCTCCGACGAACGGTATTCGGGGTTCGCCCCGCCGGATAAGATCTCGTCGCCGATGTCTTCCATGTCGTGGACTGTGACGAGCCGTTGACTGCCCTCCAGGTCCTTCGTGAATGCGACCGCGTGATAGTCGTCTTCGGCGACGTAGAGCGGCGAGATGCCGACGTCGCCGACCGTGAAGTCGGGCTCACGGGCCCAGCCGACCGTCTCTCCGTCAAGCGTTTTGCCTCGCATCGAGGCCCGCGAGGAATGTTCGATCGTGTTCGTCTCTGTATCGACCACGTGAACGAGCGTCAGCGTCGATCGATCCGATACGTCGGTCCGGTACGTCTGCAGGTACTCGTCGATCACCCCGTCGCCTGCCCCGGCATCGGGGAGGTTACGTTCGAGCGTCTGCATCTCGATCGCGTTCGTTTCGAGCCAGTTGTCCAGTGCCTGTGCGTCGGCCGTCGCTGTTGATTCGAAGTCGCTGTCGACGCTCTGTTCGACCTGGTCGGCCATCAGCGACGTCCCACCGAGTCCGACGGCCCCGATCGCGAGCCCGATAAAGAGGATCACGATCCCGAACTTGACGGCGTAGCTTCGTCTGATTACGTTCGGTACGACTGTTCGTATGGTGTTGAGCATGGAATAGAAATATATGTAGATAATAATAAAAATTATGTAGAATTATATACAAATTTACAATACGAAGACATATCTCTTCGCTTCTTATGGTATGTCTGTTGCTGTATTCTGGTATAGTGCTCCGAGGAACTGTCTCGCGTCCGCTCCGGATCGGCCGGCTGCAGAACCCTCACCCCCACCGGAACAGTGCATTCGGGTGGGTGCTTCTGACACACTAGCCATTGACAACACTTGTTGTTATAATAGTTTCCCCGGGGTGGTACGATCGAGCGCTGCAGTGATTGTCGTGGCCGGTCAGAGAAACCTCCACCCCCGACCGGGTGTCGGAATTGGATTTCCTCGGCGAGGCCCATGGGCTGCTACGACAATCAGAGACGGCTTAGTCGTCGCCAGCCTCGGCGTCGACCCGTGACCGACGCCTGGCCGCCCGTTCGATAAACTCTCGCGGGAGTTCGTCGATTTCGCCGGCCTGGACCGCCCAGAGGTTCGCGTACAGGCCGTCCGCAGCGAGAAGGTCTTCGTGCGTGCCGCGCTCGACGATCCGGCCGTCCTCGATCACGACGATCCGGTCGGCGTCTTTGATCGTCGACAGGCGGTGGGCGATAGCGAAGGTGGTTCGATCTGCCGTCAACTCGTCGAGACTCTTCTGGATGAGCATCTCCGTCTCGGTGTCGACGTCGCTCGTCGCCTCGTCCAGCACCAGGATCTCGGGATCCTTGAGGATCGCGCGGGCGATGGCGATCCGCTGGCGTTGCCCACCCGAGAGTTTTACGCCGCGCTCGCCGACCTTCGTCTCGTAGCCGTCCGGGAGGTTCTGGATGAACTGGTGAGCTTCGGCCATCTTCGCGGCTTCGACGACTTCCGCCCGGCTGGCGTCGAAGGTCCCGTAAGTGATGTTCTCCTCGACAGTGCCATAGAACAAAAAGGTCTCCTGGCTGACGTAGCCGATCTGGCGGCGGAGGCTGGGAATCGTCACTTCGCGCAGGTCCGTCCCGTCGACGGTGATCGCACCCTCGTCGACGTCGTACATCCGCAGCAGGAGCTTGAGGATCGTCGACTTGCCCGCGCCGGTCGGGCCGACGAGTGCGACGGTCTCGCCGCCCTCGACCTCGAAAGAGATGTCCTCGACGATGGGTTCGCCGCTGGACTCGTCGTCCGGGTCGTAGTCGTACCCGAAGGTCACGTCGTCGTACGCCACGCGGCCGTCAGCCACCTCGAGCGGTTCGGCGTCGGGGTCCTCGGCGATCCGGGCGGGCGTGTCCATCAGCCCGAAGACCCGCTCGGCGGAGGCGTAGGCTCGCTGGTACATGTTGATAATCTGTCCGAACTGCGCCATCGGCCAGACGAACCGCTGGGTCAGCGTGATGAAGACGACGAACTGCCCGGTCGTCAGCGGCTCGCTGAACAGCCAGGGCGCGGCACCGGTCGTCTCGTAGGTTAGCGCCCAGTAGCCACCGACAGCGAACGTGAGCACGAATCCGATACCCGAGATGACCCGCAATCCGGGGAAGAACTTGATCCGGGTTTCGATGGCGCCCCAGTTGGCGTCGAAGTAGTCCTGCGAGACGTCCTCGACGCGGTCGGATTCGTAGGATTCGGTGTTCGCGCTCTTGATCACCTGGATGCCGCCGAGGTTGTTCTCCAGCCGGGAATTGAGCGCGCCGACAGAGGAGCGTACCTCGGCGTACTTGGGCTGGATC
Source organism: Halapricum hydrolyticum (assembly GCA_025517565.1). GTDB lineage: Archaea > Halobacteriota > Halobacteria > Halobacteriales > Haloarculaceae > Halapricum > Halapricum hydrolyticum. Next base: position 42,171 of record JAOPKD010000023.1, on the reverse strand, counting down.
GTATCGATGAACCGCTTGGTAAAGAAGGCGATCAGCGGCACCGGGACGAGCGCGATCAGGGCCAGTTGCCAGTTGAGATAGAAGAGGATCCCGGCGATCCCGATCACCATCACGATCAGTCGGAACGCCGAGTTCATGCCGTCGTTGAGAAACCGCTCCAGGCGGTTGACGTCGTTGCTGAGGACGGACATCATCTCGCCGGTCTGCTTGTCGGCGAAGAAGTCCATGTTCAGCCGCTGCATCTGGTCGTAGGTGTCCGTCCGGACCGCGTGCTGGATGTGCTGGGCGAGGTTGTTCCAGCCCCAGTTGCGCGCCCAGTGAAACGCCGCCCCGAACGTGAAGGCCCCGGCGACGATCGCCGCGGCGATCCACAACTGTTCTCGCGGAGTCGCCGGAATCCAGGCGTCGGGGACGAACAACAGCGAGAACTCGGTCTCCTGTCGGATGATCGCGTCGATCGCGATCCCCAGAAACAGCGGCGGCAGCAGGTCCAGCACCCGCGCAACGATACTGGCGAGCAGTCCGACGCCGAAGTACCCGGCGTTCTCCCGCCCGTACTCGCGGAACAGCCGGACCATCGGTCGCTCGACGCGCTCGCGCTGGGCCTCGAACACGTCATCGTCGTCAGGGTTCGGTGCGTCCACACCCGCTTCAGGAACCCGCCCGAAAAAAGCCCGTCGCCGCCGTGTAAGACAGACGCTCACAAATCAGAGCGAAAGATCTCGGCTCCGGCGTGGGTGGCGGTCGATAGGAGTGGCCGCGATGACTCGGATCGCACTCCGGCGTATGAAGTAGTCTTCGTCCGCTCCCATAGGGATTATTGTACGTCTGTTCCGCATCGATCGCCCGATATGGTGCGGTCGGAGCGGTAAATCGGTACGATAATCTGTATCAGGCCATCGGGATGCCTTGCTCGGCTTCGAGCAGTTCGTGATAGCGGTTCCGGATCGTGACCTCGGAGATGTCCGCGACTTCCGAGACGGCGGCCTGGGTCGTCTTCTCGTTGGTCAACAGCGAAGCGGCGTACACCGCGGCGGCAGCGAGTCCGACGGGCGACTTTCCGGAGTGGACGCCCTGCTCTTTGGCGTTGGTCAGCAGCTCGCGGGCGCGGTGCTCGGCCTCTTCGGAGAGATCGAGGTCGGAGGCAAAACGGGGGACGTAGCTCTCGGGGTCGGCGGGTTTGACTTCCAGGCCGAGTTCGCGGACGACGTACCGATACGTGCGGGCGATCTCGTCTTTGCCCACGCGGGAGACGTCGGTGATCTCGTCGAGACTCCGGGGGACGCCGGCCTGCCGGGCAGCGGCGTACACCGCGGAGGTCGAGACGCCCTCGATGGAGCGGCCGGGCAGCAGGTCCTCGTCGAGTGCACGGCGGTAGATGACCGAGGCGGTCTCGCGGACGTTCTCGGGCAGGCCCAGCGCGGAGGCCATCCGGTCGATCTCACCGAGTGCCTGTTTGAGGTTGCGCTCCTTGCTGTCGCGCGTGCGGAACCGCTCGTTCCACTTGCGCAGCCGCTGCATCTTCTCGCGCTGGTTCGAGGACAGGGAGTTGCCGTAGGCGTCCTTGTCGCGCCAGTCGATGTTGGTCGAGAGCCCCTTGTCGTGCATCATGTTCGTGGTGGGCGCACCGACCCGGCTCTTCTCGTCTTTTTCCTTGGAATCGAACGCGCGCCATTCCGGCCCGCGGTCGATTTCGTCGGCGTCGACGACCAGTCCGCAGTCGTCACAGACGGTCTCGCCGCGGGCGTCGTCGGCGACGAGGTTTCCCCCGCATTCCGGGCAGGTAAGGTCGTTCTGTTCGTCGGTTTCCGATTCTACTGTCGATCGTGACCGCGTGCGTGTTGACTCACTCATGGTTCGAGGGCGGGCGCTATCCGGGCAGGAACATCCTGGCAAAACCCGGATCGTAGTCGCTGACCAATCGGTTAGTCTCAACCCTATATATTAGTTTCGGTATCTACACCTGTAGTACCGACAGCGACCCGTATCGTGTACTGCGGTATCTCCTCACATGAGTATTAAAGTAGGATAACATGGTGGTCGGGGCGGACGGCGATCGGGGGTCACTGTTCGGGGGCAGGCCCCGAAAAAGTCTTTTTCCCGGCCCGGAAACCACCAGATATGATTCAGCCCCTCGCCAGCGTCTTCGGCATCGAAGTCGATCCGGTGCTGGTGGCCCTGGTCGCCATCATGCTCGGGTTCGTGTTCTTCGTGTACATGTTCATCCGTCGGACCGTCACCGGGTTTCAGGAAGGGATCGAACAGAGCCGCCGCGAGCGCTAGAGCGACGCCGCGGTCTCGATCGCTGCTTCGATGTCTGCGTCGTCGATGTCCCAGTGCGTACAGAAGCGGATCGTGTGCTCGCCGAACGCCGAGCCCGCGACGCCGCGCTCGCGAAGTCGGTCGAGCACCACGTCCGCCGGCTCGTCGGTCTCGACGAGGACGATGTTCGTTTCCGGTTCGGACGGCGACAGGCCGGGGACGTCTCCGAAGCCGGCTGCCAGTTCGCGGGCTCGACGGTGATCCTCGTGCAGCCGGTCGCGGTTCTCGAGCGCGAGTAGTCCGGGGGCGGCGATCAGCCCGGCTTGGCGCATGCCGCCGCCCATGAGCTTGCGGATCCGCCGCGCGCGTTCGATGAACTCGTCTGGTCCCGCGAGCATCGATCCGACGGGCGCGCCCAGTCCCTTCGAGAGACAGCTCATCACCGTGTCGACCTCGCGGACGATCCGGTCGGCGGGCACGTCCAGTGCGGTTGCGGCGTTGAACAGGCGCGCGCCGTCGAGGTGGACCGGGACGCCGTGGTCGTGAGCGGCCTGCGCCGCCTCGTCGATCCGCTCGGGCGCGATTGCCGTCCCACCCTTCGAGTTGTGCGTGTTCTCGAGAACGAGCAGTCCCGTCCCGGGCCGGTGGTCGTCGCCCTCGACATAGCCGTCGTGGACCTGTCCGGGCCCGACGACGCCACGGTCGCCGCCGTCGATCGTCCGGGCCTGGACCTGGCTGTGCTGGGCGATCCCGCCCAGTTCCCACTTGTACGTGTGACACTCTTCTTCGAGGAGCACTTCCTGGCCGCGCTCGGTGTGGGCCCGGACGGCGATCTGGTTACCCATCGTTCCCGAGGGGACGTACAGCGCGGCCTCTTTGCCGAGCATATCGGCCATCCGCGCTTCGAGCTCGTTGACGGTCGGATCCTCGCCGTAGACGTCGTCGCCCACCTCGGCTTCGGCGGCGGCCTCGCGCATTTCGTCGCTTGGCTTCGTGACGGTATCGCTACGAAGGTCGATCATACCCGGTTTTCTCCGGGAGCACCCAAAAGGTTGTTCGGCACGGTCGTCTCCGAGGATCGAATGTCCACGCCCCTCCTCTCGGTGAATGCACTCTAGATCGCGCGACTGTCGTCGATCCGAACGTCTCGACGCTGAATGTCGAGCGAGAGATCTTCTGTGATGATATCTCCGCCCCGGTTTTTCGGGATGCGGAGCTGGTACTCGATGTTGTCTTTCGAGGTCGAGACGAGATCGAGTTCCCAGATGACGTCCGCGACGATGAGCGTCAGATCACGGAACGGCGGCTGTGGGTCGCTCGTGTGACAGAGCAGGACGCCCAGGCTGCCCGTCTCCTCGAGCTTCAGACTTAGAAACGAGAGCGTCTCGCTGTATGCCTGGCGTGAGTCACCGCGCTCGAGCGGGCTCATCGGGTCGACGATGACGTTGATCGGTTCGTCGATCGTCTCGACGAGATCGTACAGGTCGTCGAGTGGATCGTCTCTGACGGCGGAATTGCCCGTGTACGCACGGCTCCCGGTCAGCTCGCGGATCAGCTCGCCTTCCATGGTGAGCTTGTCTCCCGTCGTCTCGATCCGATATGGCATGTCGATGCCGCCGCGTTTGTCAAAATCGCGCTGCACCGACGATTCGGGCCGGAGCGTCGACACGTACAGCGACGGGCGTTCGCCCATCAACTGGTAGAGCAACGTCTGGCTTTGCGTCGCTGGCGGCGCGACGAGCGCGAGAATGTCTCCCGGATCCAATCCTCCGTTGAGACGCCGGTCGAGTGCCTTGATCCCCGTCGAAAGCTCACCCACCATATGCATGTTGTTGTCACTCACGGAAATATATGTTTGCAAAAAATTCAATGGAAATGATCAGAATTACAGCGATCCGGGAATGAATTCTCTCAGATTCCCGGGGGTCGTTACGACAGATCCTCGATCTTTGTGACGATTTCCTCGGCGTATTCGGTGGTGCCGAGCTTTTCAGCGCCTTCGAGCTGGCGTTCGAGGTCGTAGGTGACTTTGCCCGAAGAGATCGTCTCCTCGACGGCGTCACGGACGAGGTCCGCGGCGTCGTCCCAGCCCATGTAATCGAACATCAGTCGGCCGGAGAGGATCATCGCGGTCGGATTGGCCATGTCCTGGCCGGCGCGCTTGGGCGCGGAGCCGTGGACTGGCTCGGCCAGCACGCGAGCGTCGCCGAAGTTCGCGCCGGGTGCGATACCGAGTCCGCCGATCTGGGCACCCGCGGCGTCTGAGAGGTAGTCGCCGTTGAGGTTCGGCATCGCCAGCACGTCGAACTCGTCGGTTCGCAGTTGCATCCACTGCAACATCGCGTCGGCGAGACGTTCCTCGACCATGACGGCGTCTTCGGGGATGTCGACCTCGTCCTGGGTTTCCCACAGCGAGTCGGGCGCAGCGAAGACCTCGTCGTCGGGGTACTCCTCGTCGGCGACCTCCATGCCCCACTCGCCGAACTGGCCTTCGGTGAACTTCATGATGTTGCCCTTGTGGACCAGCGTGACCTTGTCGCGGTCGTGCTCCAGCGCGTAGTCGATGGCCTTCCGGACGAGTCGCTTGGAGCCGAACTCGGTGATCGGCTTGATGCCGATGCCGATCGGACCGTCGTGCATCGTCTCGTCGAAGCCCATCTCCTCTTCGACGAACTCCCGGACGCGCTCGACGTCTTCGGTGCCTTCTTCCCACTCGATGCCGGCGTAGACGTCTTCGGTGTTCTCCCGGAAGGTCACCATATCCATCTCTTCGGGTGCCTTCATCGGCGAGGGGACGCCATCGAGGTAGTAGGTCGGCCGGACGTTTGCGTAGAAGTCGAGCGTCTGGCGCAACGCGACGTTCAGCGAGCGGAAGCCAGCGCCGACGGGCGTCGTGAGCGGGCCCTTGATCGCGACCCGGAACTCGTCGATGGCATTGACGGTGTCATCGGGCAAGTTCTCGTCGTAGTGTTCGCGACCCGACTCCCCGGCGTAGACGCGCATCCACGCGATGTCGTGACCGGTCGCCTGGGCGGCGGCAGTCAGCACCTTCTGTGCGGCCGGCCCGACGTCTTTCCCGATGCCGTCCCCGTGGATGATCGGGACGATCGGCGTCTCAGGGATATCGAGTTCGTCCGCGTCCTCGTCGATGACTTCGATCGGCTGTCCCTCGGCCGGGACTTCGACCTTCTCGTAGTCGTATTTCATTATCGTCTGCACAGACGCCCAGAGTTCCTAAAAGGTCTGCCATTCCGGCGAGCGCCGGCGACCGAGACCTGTTGCAGTCGATCGGTATCGACCGAGACCTGTTGCAGTCGATCGGTATCGACCGAGACCCGCTGCAGTCGATCGGTATCGATCGACTACCGGCCGAGGCGCTCGCGGCTGATCGCCACGCCCGAGGGCGTGATGATCAATTGATCGTCGTCTTTCTGGACGATGTCGCCCCCGACTTCGCTGGCGACCTGCTTGAGTTCGTCCGTGATGTGTTCCATCGTCTGATCCTGCGTGGTGTGTCGCGTGATGTCCGCGATGACGATGTCGCCGTCGTAGACGGCGTCTTTGATGTCGATGACGTCCTGCTGGTCGCCGATGCGTGCGATCCGAACTGTCGTGTCAGCCTCGGCCGCGTCTGTCTCGAAGTCCTCTGCACTGAGTTCGACGTAGTCGTCCGTCCGCCGGGAAGAGCCGGATTCTCCCAGGATTTTGCTCATCAGTCCCATACTCCATCCAGCGGTGCCTGCCACAATAGGTTTTACGTCCGCGAACAGCTCGCGACGCCCCCGACCATTCGAACGGAGCGGTCGGCCCGCGACGCTCCCGGGCAGTCGAACGGAGCGGCCGGCCCGCTGTGCTCCCGATCACTCGTCGGAGCCGAGACAGTACACCTGCCCTTTTTCGAGCAGTTCGGTCTCGCGGTCGTCGTCCCAGTAATGCCGGAAGTCCGCCCGTTCGGCGTAGTAGATCCGGTCGCCGTGGGGCACGGCCGCACTGGTGACGTGACCGCGGTTCGGGACGCTCCAGCGGACCCGTCCGGTCGTCGATTCGAGCGCGTACAGGCGCGTGTCGTACGAGCCGACGAGGACGGTCGTCGGCGTGACGGTCAGCGATCCGATCACCGACCCGCCGACGTAGGTGGCCCAGCGTTGCTCGCCGGTCGCCGCCTCGAGGGCGTAGACGTACCCGTCGCCGCTCCCGACGTAGACGAGGCCACGCTCGGGGTCGATACCGGGGTTCGACATCACGATCCCGTCGGTCTCGAACGACCACAGTTCGGTCCCGTCTGTGAGATCCAGACAGTAGATCGAGCTGTCCCAGGAGCCGACGTAGGCCTTCCCCTCGTAGATCGGCGGAGTTCCCTTGACCTCGCCGTCGGTCTCGAACGACCACGCGAACGACAGCGACGGGAACTCCCAGGCGTAGACGATCCCGTCGTTCGACCCCGTGACGAGCCGTTCCGTGGCCGGATCGATGGCCGGCGAGGGGTGGGGCATACCGCCGATGTCCTGCTCGTCGGTCCACACCGGCTCGCCGGCGTCGACGTCGACGGCCCACAGCCGTCCGGACGCCGGGTGTTTGTGTTCGGTCACGAAGTACAGCACGCCGTCCCAGTAGGCGGGGCTGGAGCCGATCGCGATCGAGAGATCCAGCGCGGAGCGGGACAGCCGCCAGACTCGCTCGCCGGTGTCGACGTCCACGCCGTACAGCGATCCGTCGTAGCCGCCGACGTAGGCCGTCCCGTCGACGATCGTCGGCGTCCCGTGGATACCGAGGTTCGTCGCGCCGGTCCGGGCAGTCCAGAGTTGCTCCCCGTCGAGCCCGAAGCCGTGAACGCGGCCGGTATCGCTCGCGACCACGATCCGATCGCCGTCCGGCGTCGGCCGGGGGCTGGATTTGGCGGCGGTGTGACCGACGGCATTGATCGGGTGTGACCACTTCTCGACGGGATCGTCCGGCACCGTCGCGTCGGGATAGTAGCCGAGTCGCCGCAGTCCACGCCGGAACATCGAGACGTCGCCAGGGGGGTACGTATCCTCGTAGGACAGTTTGGGCGGATCGAACTGCGCTTGCGTGCGGTCGTAGGTTGGCGGCGACGCCGACAGCACGCTACAGCCGGCGAGTGCGGCCGTGGCAGCGGCCCCGACTCCCGCGAGGAAGGACCGTCGTCCCAGTCGCTGCTCCCGTCGTTCGTCCGTCCGGTTGCCCATCCGTACCGTTCGTTCGGATCGAGTCGACATATGTCATCGGGTCTGTCCTCGATGACCGTTCCGGGAGTCGTCCCGTTTCGAGAGGTTTAGGCGTCGCTCGATCAAAGCGGGCGTATGCCCAGAGATCGATCCGAATTCGACGTCCTGCGGGCCCTGGAGTTCCGGGAGCCCCGTGAAGTTCTCGATCCCGACAAGATGTACACGATCTACGAAGTCGCCCGACTGCTACAGGGCGTCGAGCCCGACGCCGAACTGGATGTCGAGACCGAGAACGTCCTGCTCGACTGGGCAATTCCGTGGATGCTCAACTACAGCTCGGAGTTCGTCTTCGCCGAGCCGGCTGACGACGCGGAGCCCGGCTACTACGGCCTCGCGGAGTCATGAACCTGCTCGTCGCCGGATCCGAGCACCTCGACGCTGGCAAGACGACCTTCTCTGCCGGGCTGGTCGAGCGTACCGGGGCCGTCGGCTACAAGCCCCGGGCCGGCAACGACTTCTGGTACAGTCACGACGACGTACTGGCAGCCGCCGACGACGGCGTCCTCTACGGGAAAGACGCCCGGAAACTGGCTGCCGTCGGGCCCGATGGAATCGAGCCGGCCGACATCAACGTCGTCCATCGCCTCTGGCGGCCGCTCCCGGGCGGCGTCGGCGGCGTCCTCGGGCAGGACGGCCGCGAGTTCCTGCTCGACCGGGCTGGCGAGACGTACGTCGTCAACGGAACGACGGCGATTCCGGACGTCGTTCGACGGTCGTTCCCGATCGAGTCTGCGGTACGCGTCGAGTCGCTCGCGGAGTTCAACGACGTGATGGCCGGCCACCACCAGCCAGTCCAGGCCGACCTGCTGGCGGAGATAGAGGCGCAGCCGCTGTCGGTCATCGAATCCTACGGTTCCGTCGCGCGTCCGCTTTCGGATCTCGACCACGACGTCGTCGCAGTCGTCGAACCCCGGCGAGTGCGCGTCTACGAGGGGCGGCGCTACGACAGGAGCTGCTCGGTCGCCAGTGGCTCGCCCGGACCGGATAGCGGCACGCTTGAAGAGCGCGTCGCGGACGTGACGGACCTGATCGACCCGGTCGAGACCGTTGAGATACCGCCGCTGCCCGAGTCCGTCCGTCACGATCCGGCAGCGATCGCTGCGGCCTACGAACCTGCCTACGACGCGCTGCTTTCGGCTGCCGGGTCGTGACCTCGGACTGACTGTCGAGTCGCGGGGATCACCCGAACCGCGCAGCCTGGGCCGCGAGTCCGACGTGTTCGTAGGGATCACTCTCGACGCTGGGGCCGTGTCCGCAGTGCAACTCCGAGAGCGTCTCGTCAGTCGTCTCCCGAACCCGCTCGATGCTCTCGATCAGTCGCTCGCGGTCGCCTTCCGCGAGATCAGTCCGGCCGAACCCGCCGTTGGCGAAGATCAGGTCGCCCGCGAACAGGATTCCCGGCCCCGGGGCGAAAAAGCAGAGGTGGTCGTTCTTGTGGCCCGGCGTGTGCAGCGCGGTGTAGGCGTCGTCGCCGAGTCGGACCGTCTCGCCGTCCTCGATGGCGTGGTCGACGCCCGGCTGGTCGAGATCGTACCCCCAGACGTCGACGTCGAACGTCTCGGTGACGCGCTCGAGGTTCCCGACGTGGTCCGGATGGGTGTGCGTGAGGACGACGGCGTCGAGTTCGTCGACGTACTCGCGCACGACCTCGCACACGTCGAAGTCGTTGCCGACGTCGACCAGGACGGTTCGTTCCCCGGTGACGAGAAAGACGTTGCTCGTGAAGACCTGCTTGCCCGCGGCGAGGTTCGTTATCATGTCCTGGTATACACACAGGGCCCGCTTGTGCGTGTCGGTGGCTGTGCGTCCCCGTCACCGCCGTCGGCGGGCGACGCGTTCTTCGGCGGTCTCCTCGGTGACGACCTCGTAGAGCAGCGCCCGCGAGCCGTCGGCCGTCGGGCGCAAGATTCGTCCCAGCCGCTGGGTGAACTCCCGTTCGCTGCCGCTGCCCGAGAGGACGACCGCCACGTTGGCGTCGGGAACGTCGACTCCCTCGTCGAGCACGTTCGCGGTGACGATCCGCGAGTACGTCCCGTTACGGAACGCCCGCAGGATCTCCCGGCGCTCGTCGGCTCCCGTCTCGTGGGTGATCGCCGGTAACAGGAACCGCTCGGAGAGCCGATACACGAGGTCGGTAAACGCCGTGAAGACGATGATCCTATCGTCGGCGTGCCGATCGAGCAACTCGGCCAGCAACTCGACCTTCCGGTCGGCGTTCATCATCACTTCGCGAGCCCGCTGTTTCGCGAGCAGCGCCTCTCTGGCGGCGGGGTCGGTCCCCGAGCGCATCACGAGCTTCCGGTAGTCCTCGCCGCTGTGTAGCTGGAGGTTCGACCGCTTCAGGTAGTCGGTGAACGTCCCCTGGTGGCGCTCGTAGCGCTCGCGCTCCTCGGGAGTCAACGAGACGGTGAGACGCTTGATGTCGTAGGCTGCGAGGTGCTCGCCTGCCAGTTCGTCGGGATCGATCTCGACCACTTTCGGACCGACCAGTTCAGCCAGCAACTCGTGGGCGCCGTCCGGTCGTTCGAACGTCGCCGTGAGTCCCATCCGCGCCGGCGCGGCCAGCAGCCGTGCGATCTCGCGATACCCTTCGCCGCCGAGATGGTGGACCTCGTCGAAGACGACGAACTCGAATCGGTCACCCAGTTCGTCCGCTCGGAGATACGCCGAGTCGTACGTCGAGACAGTGATCGACTCGACGCGCTGAGTCCCCCCACCGAGTTGCCCGATCGGAACGTCGAACTCCCGATCGAGTTCCTCGCGCCACTGTTCGAGCAGATCGATCGTCGGCACGACGACCAGCGTCGGCACACCCAGCGTTGCGATCGCGGCGATAGCGATTACCGTCTTGCCGCTGCCGGTCGGCAACTCCAGTACGCCCCGGTCGTCGGCATCACGCCAGGCGTCCAGCGCCTCGCGCTGATAGGCTCGGAGTTTGTAGTCGGTGGTGAGATCGAGGTCCTCGGCCCGGAAGACGGCATCTTCGCATTCGTCGGATTGCTGTGCGAGCCAGCGTCGCAACTCCCGGTATCGAAACGCCGGCGCGCGAGCGGTCTCGCTCCGGGAGTCGACCTCGACGAACGGGAGGTCCGGCGTCTCACCATCGATCCGGATCGTCCCGTCCTCGTAGCTGAGCCGCGTTGCCATCGGTCGGCGTTGCGTCCCCAGTCGTAACTATTTATCTCTGTCCGACCGCCGCGTCTAGTATGAATCCGACTGCACACCACTACGGGATCACCGTCTCGGACCTCGATCGGACGCTGACGTTCTATCGCGACGTGCTCGATCTCGAGGTCATCGCGGAGTTTTCCGTCGGCGGCGATGCCTTCGCGACCGGCGTCGACGTACCGGGAGCCGGCGCCGAGTTCGTCCATCTCGACGGCGGGGACGCGCGGATCGAACTGGTCGCCTACGAGCCCGAGGGGGACAGCCGGCCACGGCCGTCGCTGGACGAACCGGGTGCGACACACCTTGGACTCGCAGTCGACGACCTCGATTCGGTCTACGCGGACCTGCCAGACAGCGTTGAGACGCTCAGCGAACCGCAGACGACTGAAAGCGGGACGCGAATCCTGTTCGTCCGCGATCCCGAGGGGAACCTCGTCGAACTGCTCGAAACGTGAACTGAGCGGGACCCGTTCCGAATCGCTCGACTAGGGGCTCGCTTCGGCTGCCGTCTCCTCGTCTTCCAGGCTTTCGAGCGCTTCGAGCGCGGCCCGCCGGTAGTTTTCGACCGGCAGGTCGTACTGTTCGCCTGCCATCTCGACGTACTCGTCGGCCGTGTCGGATTCGAAACGCTTGATCCGTTCGAGGGTCCGCTCGGCGGTCTCGACGACCCAGCGATCGCGCGTTGTCTCGTCGACGCTCGTGATCGATTCCGGCCGGACCGAGACGTTGACGTCGCCTTCGTCGGTCTCGTAGGTTCGCGGCTTGCCGACGACGGAGACGTACGCCGGGGGTTCCAGCTCGCGCAGCGTGGCGGCCGCGTCGGGCTGGTACTGGCCGGCGTAGACGAAGAACGTGTCGCCGTTGGGATCGACGATCCGCCCTTGCCAGTACTCGCTGTCCTCGCCGACGTCTTCGGTCTCGGTCAGCGTCCCGACCACGAAGATCCGGTTCGCCCGGGCACCCGTGGGTAACAGGACGTACACCGGCGCGCGCTCGTCGTCGCTCTCCTTGAACGTGTAGGTCGCGTCGTTGAACTCGCGTGCGAAGACGCGACGGGCGACCTCTCGGGTTGGCGTCGAACTCATGTTAGATCGACCTCGCTTTGATCAGCGCCTGTTCTGCATCCACCGGCTCGTCTAAGATCTCCAGGTCGTTCACCAGGACGTACCGTCCCAGCGTCGGCCCGGTGACGCGATAGTACCGGCCGAGCGTGGCCGCGCGCATCTCGTCGGCGACGACCGTCGTGTCCAGCGCGTCCATGGCCATGTCCTTGGCCTCCTCCAGTTCGATCCCGGTCAACTCCTCGGTCGCCTCCTGGTCGAAGATGATCTCCTGGACTTCGTTGCCGTCGTCGAGCACGCCCTTGATCCGCAGGTCGAACTCGCCGTCGACCTCTCCGTGCTCGCTGCAGCGGCCGTTCTGGAGGACGCGCGTACAGCCCTCCTCGGGGCAGCGCTTGATCAGCCCGCTACCGTTCTGGATGTCGACCAGCGCGCCTTCGACGGTCCGGGTGTCGTCGCCGACCTCGATGTCTTCCTCTACTTCCTCGATCGTCGTCGTCCGGTTGAGTTTGACCGAGTAGTTGCCCTGGTACTCGTCAGTCACGACGTTGCCGAGGTCGTAGACGTGCTCCTCCTCGAGTTCGGGCAGGTCGGATTTGGCCCATTTGGTGAACTTGATCGTCCCGGACTCGTCACCGAGGAGGCCGACCTGTGCGATGGAGTCGCTCCGGGGCTCCCAGAGGTCGACGACCTTCGCAGTGACGTCGACCCACTGTTCGGCCGTGTCGATGTCGGCGAGCTCGACGTGCTCGTTGCCGCCGCCACCGCCGAGATCGTCTCGCTCCATGCCCGCCTCGTCGAGGTAGCCGTTCGTGACGCTCCGGCGTGCCTCCTCGAGGGGGACCTTGTATTCGTTGACCAGCGTGTCGAGTCGGCTCTCGACGTCTTCGACGTCGATCTCGAGCTGGTCGGAAAACTGCTCGTGTATCTCTTCCGCGTGGGTACGCAAATCGGTCATGGTCTCACTGTCTCCGCTCTGTTTTCGACGGGAGACATCCGACAGTTGGTCGCCATCACTTATAAACCCTCGGCGCCCGGGGTGAAAGTGAAAACCACCCTACTGCTCGCTGTTCCACTCCGTCCGGAGCAGGCCGTAGAGGCGCTGGTCGACGTACTCGCCGTCGACTACGGCGCACTCGCGCTGGGTGCCCTCGTGGGTGAATCCGAGCCGTTCGAGGACGCGACAGGAGGCTTCGTTCGGTGCCAGCGCTCGTGCAGTGACCCGGTGGAGGCCCAGTTCACGGAACGCGTACTCGACGAACAGCTCACTGGCTTCCGTCGCGTATCCGTTACCCTGTGCCGGTGGGGCGACCCAGTAGGCGAGGTTCGCCCACCCCGAACTGTCCCTGACCGGATACAGCTGTACGGAACCGACCGCTGTCGGGCCGTCGTCGGATCCACCGAGGTCGTCGCCGTCCCACTCATGATGGCAGATCAGTGCCGTCGCGCCGTCCTCGCTGGTGTCGTACGGTTCGAAAATCTCTTCTTCGTACTCCTCCCGGCTGTATGGCGTTCGGAAGTTGTCGACGTATCGACGTACGTCCGGGTGATTGACCCACCGCTGCAGGAAGGGGACGTCGTCACGTTCGACAGTTCTGAGATCGATCCGGCTGCCCTCGATGAAGAGCGGTCCTGGCATACCTGTCACCGTCCGTGACAGGGCAAACACCCGACTGTGTCAAAATGGTACGGGTGCTTGGGACGCGTTGTGACACCGTTCGGAGAAGGCCTATGTGTCCGGCGTGCCGAGTCCGGGTATGGACGAGGACGGTCGGCTCGAACGGTTCCTGCGGGCGAAACTCCGGTCCGCGGGCGAGCAAGTCGGCCAGGCGCAGGACGCCTACCGGCGAGCGAAACACGCCGCAGCCGTCGATCTCCCGGTCGACGACGAGGGGAACGCGCGTCTCGTCTGCCGTCGCTATGCCGAGCGGCGTGCTGTCCCGGTCGACGGCGACGGGAAACCGTCGTGTTTCGAAGGCGGTCATCCCGACTGTGAGGGCTGTCTCGAAGACATCCGCGACGGCCGGATCGAGACGTGGTAGGCACTGGTCCTCGAGTGGATCACTCGGAGTAGCCTTCCTGGAGGAACGCGCCCTCGGTCTCGTAGACCGAGACGAGTTCCTCGATGAACTCCTCGTAGGATTCGCCCTCTTCGGTGTGTGTGTCGAGCCGCTCTTTGAGGTCGTCGCTGATTTCGAGCGTGTACGTCATTGGGATCGAGCCGGGTCTGGCCGGCACGTGTCAACGTTGTCCGCGCAGACGTAAATAGAAACCTGCCATGCGTTGTCGTGGATTTTTATTGTCGGAGGGGGACAGGCCGATATGGACCGTCCGATCGCGGCCGTCGTGCTGGCCGGCGGCACCGGAACGCGACTGTATCCAGCGGCCCGAAGCGACCGGCCGAAGCAGTTTCTCTCCTTCGGTGACGAGCAGTCGATGCTCGAAGCGACCGTCGAACGCGCCGGCTTCGCCGACGAAGTGTACGTCCTCACGCGACCGGCGTTTCGCGACGACGTCACAGAGCTCGTGCCTTCGGTGACGGTACTGACCGAGCCGGAGCCGAAAGATACCGGACCGGCGCTGGCCTACGCTACCCATCGCGTCCGCGAGGATCTCGGTCCGTGTGTCGTGCTCGCGCTCCCGAGCGATCACCACGTCGAGGGAGATTTCGAGTCGACGGCACGCCGGGCCTGCCGCGTCGCCACCGACACCGGACGGCTGGTCACGATCGGCATCGAACCCGACCGGCCGGCGACGGGGTACGGATACGTCGAACCCGGGGCCGATCGGGGGGCCTACTACGAGGTCGAGTCCTTCACCGAGAAGCCCGACCGCGAGCGCGCGAAACGGTATCTCGAGGACGGTTACTACTGGAACAGCGGCACGTTCGCGTGGACGCCCGAATCGTTTCTCGACGCGGCGGCCGACACCGAACTCGGCCCGCTCGTTTCGGCCCTCGAAGAAGACAGCCCCGAAACGGGATACCGGGCCGTTCCGTCGGTCAGCGTCGATTACGCCGTCATGGAATCCGCGTCCGGCATCGCGGTCGTTCCTGCCGACTACGAGTGGGACGATCTGGGCACCTGGGACGCGCTCGAACGCGTCCTCGACGCTGACGCCGACGGTAATGCTGTCCTCGGTGAGTACCTCGCCCTGGACGCATCGAACAACGTCATCGCCAGCGACGGCCACGTGAGCGCTATCGGTGTCGAGGATCTCGTCATCGCGACGTTCGACGACCGGACGCTCGTCGTCGACCAGAGCGACGTGCAGCGCGTTCGCGACGTCGTCGATCAATTGAGAACCGACGGAAAGTTCTGATTCAGTGTCAGTTCTATCCGGGAGCTGTCACGTGTCAAGACTTAATATACTGGCACGAGTACCAGACCACTGAATGGGGACTGTTACCACACGTCTCGACTCGCAGGCGAAATCGATTTTCGACGACCTCGGGTACACGGTCTCTCGTGACGGCGAGGAGATCAAAGCCGAGCGAAAGTGGCGTGTCGTCCACGTGACGCCGATGCCCGAGCCGGACGACGCTCCGACCTCGGGGCGGTTCCGGTGTTTCGTGACGCGGGAGGGGAACTGCCGAGATCTCGAACGGCGGCTGCAGCGCCAGAAACTGGAGTACGACTGGGCGATTATCGGTGTCGACGAGGCCGGCGAGTACGAAGTCCACGCGACGACCGTCGGCTGGTGACTGCCCGGCGATCGAACGGGCCGTCGCTGCGTTCGCTCATCACGGCGCGAGCCGGTTCTTGCGGTTTTTCATGTGCTCGTTGTAGTGTCTGAAGGTGATCGGCGCCCACTCTTCGGCCAGGTCGAGGATCTGTTCGGTCATCTCTCGGATTTCCCACTGGGCATCGGCTGCAGCCCGCATGTCGGCGATGTGCATCAGCATCCGCGCGTTCATCGTCATCACGATGTTGACTTTCGTCCCGATCGGGAGGACGAACCGGGCGTCCTCGGGCGGCATGCCGAGTTCGAGCAGTTCCTGGTAGGACTCGACGGCGCTGGAGACGGTGTCGGCGAAGATCTCCTCGCGCTTCTCGACGGTTTCCTCGTCGACGGGTCCGGTGTCCTGGTTGCGTCCGACCCAGTCGGGATCGGTCGCAGAGGGCGGATAGACGACGAGTTCGCCCTCGCGGACCGCCTCGGGATCGATGTCATCGAAAGAGACGTACCGCATCGACTGGATGTCGAAGGTGACGTGGCGGTGCCGAGTGATCTGGGCCATACACGAGCGGCTGACGCCCTCGATGGCGAAGGTGGCGTGTGGGTGCTCGAAGGGCCCGAAGTGGCCGTGCTCGAGCAGGTGTGTGAGAAGCGTCTCCTTTTTGTCTTCGAGCGAGTCGCCGTCGATCGTCGACATGACCTCCTCGAAGGACTGGTCGGCGATGAACTCCGAGGCGTAGTCGTTGCGGGCGGCCTGACAGATCAGTTCCTCGGGATCGTCGGTCGCATCGAGTAGACGAACGTCCATACCAACGTTCGATACCGGCGGAGAGATAATAGCTACTATCCAGCCTGCCGAGGTATCCGGCATCACAGCGGGACCACGCTGGAAACCGAAAGACTGGCTACGCCGGATGGTCCAGGTTCGGGCATGGACAGCGAGACAGACGACGAGGTCGTCTCCGAGCAGCGGCGATCGGAACTTCTCGACCGGATCTCCAGACGGGGGGCGACGATCGGCGAACAGATCCCAGAGGAGGTGACGATCGACGACCAGACGATCGCGTTGCGGTCGTTCGTCTGGGAGACGAAGAAACAGGGCGTCGTTCCGCCGGAGAAACGCGAGAGCGTTCGGGAAGTCCGCGCAACGCTCAACCGGGAGCGCGACCGCCTGAAAGAACGGCTCCGAAGTGAGGACCTCTCGCCCGAGGAAGCCGAGGAACTGGCCGATGCGATCGTCGGGATCGATCGGGCGATCTCCGCGCTGAAGAGTCTCCGCGAACCCGATCTCAAACAGCACGCACACGAGGAATACGTCGAAAGCAACCGCCGCTGGGTCAACTTTATCGACCAGCTACTCTAGGGGTTTCCAGTCGGACGGCGAGGAGGTCAGCCCGACGACCCGCGCTTCGCGCGTGCCGTCCCGTTCGCGGATCTCGATCATCCCGTCGAACGCCTGCTTGATGACCTGAAGCGTCTGATCGTCGTGCGCACCCGAGTCGATCGTGAACAGTCCGAGATAGCCCGCTGCGTCCAGCCGCGACGAGAGGACGTGACAGAACTTGAAGACGGTCTTGCGGTCGGTATAGGTCAGCATCGTCGACAGCGACGAGAGTGCGAGGCGTCCGTCTTCGACACCGCTCTCGTGGAGTCCCTCGAGCGCCTTGGTGATCCCGATCCCGATACCTGTCAGGTCGCCCGGCGACGAAACGTGGTGGGTGTACACGCCGTTGTCGGTCGTCTCCCCTCCAGACGCGTCAGAGACACAGTCGACGACGCCCAGCGGGAACGACTCTGATCCGGCCCGCTCGCGGAAGTCCGCGATGATATTGTCGGCCCGGTCTCCCGTCGAGACGACTACAGCCCCCTCGTTCTGGCGCACGCCATCCGCGAGGATGTCATACGCGAGCGCCTCTTTCCCAGTCATGGCCGGGCCCGAGACGAGAATCGAGGAGCCGGGTCTGACCGAAGCCAGTGCGTCTATATCGAGTACGTTAGTGAGATCGTACATTGTCCCGGTGTGATCAGTGTTCGTCGCCATTGCCAAGCCCCCGCAGCGTCGCAATGAAGTCCTCGTCGTCTTCGATTCCCCCCAACGTCTGCGATAAGTTGTCCTGTAACTCGTCGATCCGCCCCGTTAATTCTTCGTATTCTTCGCTTTCGGCCAGCTCCGCGCTACTTTTGGTCGCTTCCAGCGTTGCCTGTTTTTCGACCAGCGAGTAGTACTCCTGGAGCAGTCCGTCGTATGTCGACCGTTCGAGGAGGTTTTCGACCGTCTCGTGGAGTTGCTCGCTCCGGATCGGCTTCGTGAGATACGAGTCAAAGCCCATCTCGAGAATGTCGAAGTCCGGCTCGACTGCCGTCACCATGGCGACCCGGCACTCGTAGCCACTGTCGCGGATTCGCGAGAGGACTTCGTCGCCAGATAGACCGGGCATCATCCGATCCAGCAGGACCACGTCGACTTCCTCGCCGAGCATGTCGAGAGCTTCGTCGCCGTTCTGGGCCACGCGGACCTCGTAGTCGTCCTGTAACCAGAGATTGTACGTCTCGGCGACGTCCGGTTCGTCTTCGACGATAAGCACGACGGGTGCGTCGGGATCTGACATCGACTCTCTGCGGGTTGTTTTACCCTCCAAATACATATCAGTGTGGGTCACGATCCAGCCGAACACAGCGGCACGCACCGCTCTCCCGTCCCGGAGGAAGTCGGTCGATCGCGTCTCGCGCCTTCACAGGCGGCACGAGGCGGATGCCACGGGGCTTGACCCCGAGGCGATTTACTGCGAGGTCTCCGACGGCGGCACCGAAGCGACGTCCAGTCGAAGGCTCGGAGACGGCGCGACGGCTTCGTATTCGATCGGTGCCGTCAGCGTGACGGTCGTGCGACCGAGCGGTCTGACCTCGAACGCTGTCCCCGAGTGGACGGGCGTTCCTTCCCGCTCGAACTCGGCATGCAGGTACCCGTCGAATCGTGACGGGCCCGGGTTTTCGATTTCCGCATCGACGCGAACGTTGCCGTCCGGCCCGCGGACGATTTGCCGGTCGACGACGGTTGGCTCGAGCGCACCTGTCGGGGTCTCGGATCCGTGCGGCGTCTGTTCGGTTACCGTCGTCCGCGGGGGTCGTTCGGGATCGCGTCGCAGACAGCCGCTCGCAGCGACCCCGCTCGCGAGGCCCGCGAGCAGCGCGCGCCTGGTCGTCTCCATGATCGACCACTCGACGCCGACCCGCAAGTGCCTTGGCACTTATGAGCGTGGCGACGCCTGTTTCGACCGTGCTGACGAAGGAGCTACTTCGCGTCTCCCGGGCCGGCGGCGGGTACCATCCCCAGTTCGTCGGCGAGGAGCACCGCGATCTCGCGGCCCGCGTCATCGGGACGTACCAGGGGCACGTCGGCGAACCGCGCGAGCAACTGGAGTCGGCTCTGACGGATCTCGAACGCGACGCCCCCGATTTCAAGCTCGTCCGCGGGTTCGCCAAACTGCTGGAGCGCGAGGCGACCTTCGAGACGCGGGCACCGCTGCCGCCCGAACGCGCTCGACGTGCCGCTTTCGAGGCAGCCGAGAGCGTCGGCGTCGTCACCGAGAGCGATCGCGAGCGCGCGCTCGCACGGGCAGCCGATCGTCTCGCGGTCGATCCGCCCGACGTCGAAGCGTCGCTGTATGCGGATCTGGACGACAGACAGGTCCTGACCGACGTCGCCGCGCGGTACGACCCCGACTCGCTGTGTCGTCAGTACGACCTCTCGCTCGCCCAGACCGCGCTGTTCGACGCCACGGCGGTCCGGATCACGAGTGACGATCCCAAGTCCGTGATATCGGCGGTCAAGCGCCTGCGACTCATGTACGAGATCGAGCGAACCGGTGACGGCCGGGAGATCGTCGTGACCGGACCGACCGCACTCTTCCGGCGGACGCGCCGCTACGGCACTCGCTTCGCCCGCCTGCTTCGTAGCGTCGCGAAAGCCACCGAGTGGCGCCTCGTCGCGACGATCGACGACGACGGCACCGACCGCCAGCTCGTTCTCACGGAAGCCGACGTCACCGTTCCGGACCACGAGCCAGTCACGGCGGTCACCTTCGACAGCGGCGTCGAGGCCGACTTCGCGGCCAGATTCGAGGCACTCGATCTCGACTGGGTTCTCGTTCGCGAGCCCGAGCCGCTCGCTGCGGGCGCACACGTCGTCATTCCGGATTTCGCCTTCGATTACCGGTACGCCGATTTCCGGGTATACTTCGAGATCATGGGCTTCTGGACGCCCGAATACGTCGCGAAGAAGCTCGACCGCCTGGGGGACCTGGAGGACGTCGAGTTGCTGGTGGCCGTCGACGAATCGCTCGGCGTCGGCGAGGTCGACGACGTCGACCAGTTGACCGAAACCGGTGACGCGAGCGCGGAGGTCGAGGCGCGCGACCACCGTGCGATCCCCTACTCGGGCACAGTCCGGGTGAAGGACGTCCGGGACGCACTGCGGCGCTACGAGGACGAGCTGGTCGCCGAGAGTGCGGCCGACCTCCCCGCGGAACTCGTCCCTGACGAAGACGTGACGACGCTTGCTGCGGTGGCAGCCGACTACGGCGTCAGCGAAGACGCAATCGAGGACGAGCCCTTCCCCGAGCACGAGCTGGTCGGCCGGACGCTGGTCCGTCCCGGTGTGCTGGAGTCGCTCGCCGGGGAGATCGAGGCCGGGATGGATCTCGCCGCGGTGGAAACGGTCCTCAAGGAACACGGAATCGACGACACCAGTGCGGTCCTCTCGCGGCTCGGCTATCGCGTCGAATGGGACGGGCTGGCGGGGGGAACGATCCGGAGCCGCTAGAGCACCGAGAGCGTCCCGAATCCGATCGCCAGCGCGAGGAGAAACGAGCCGGCCCAGGCGCCGAGCGTGCGGCCGATCTTCGACCGACTGACGCCGTCACCGCCAGCGACGGCCGCGCCGCTGCCGATGATCGCCGTCACGATGGCCTGGTTGAACGAGATCGGGACGCCCAGCGCGACGGCGGTTTGTGCGAACAGGAACGTCGGCAGGAGTGCGGAAATCGACCGGCGTGGCCCCAGCGAGGCGTAGTCCTGTGCGAGGGACTTGATCATCCGCGGCGCGCCGGTCCAGGAGCCGACGAGCATGCCAACGGCACCGCCGACGAGCACCGCGAACAGCGAGACGTCGGCGGTCTCGAGCAGCGGGACGAGGGGACCGACTGCCAGCCCGACCTGGCTGCCGCCGGCCGAGAAGGCCACGAGCGATCCCAGGACGAGCAGGTATCGCCGGAGGCCACGCTGCTGGTCGGCTCCGATCCAGGCGCGAACGACTAGCGCCGACGCGAGCGCGAACAGCACGACGACGGTCACCTCGACTGCGACGCCGCCGATCGAACTATCGACGGGACCGAAGGCTGCCGCCGCCGCGGCGATCGAGCGGCTCGTCGCGCCCGGGCCAAGCACGGCGAACCCGATCAGCGACACTGCCGCGCCGGTCAGCGCGGCGAGAGCCGGGATAGACCACCGTTCGGGCACCTCTTCGCGGGGGAGCAGGCTCGCGAGCCCGTACGCGAGCCCGGCGTTGACGACCGGCGCGACCGTCCACATCAGGCCGATCTCGGTGTATTTCGACCACGCGGGGAGCCCGCCCAGCGCGAGTCCGGCACCGACGATCGCGCCCGTGACGGTAAACGCAGTCGCGATGGGATAGCCCGTCGCGATGCCGACGGCCATCAGCCCCGCAGCCGTGACGAGCGCGAGGATGACCGCCTCGGGCGTGAGCGTCACCCCGCGGATCAGTCCGGACCCGACCGCCTCAGTGACGTTCCCGCCCTGCAGGACTGCACCCAGGAACCCGAGAATACCGACGACGAAGGCGGCCTGCATCGTCGAGATGGCGTTGGCACCGACTGCGGGGGCGAACGGGGTCGCGCCGCTGGAGCCCGCGCCGATGACCCACGCCATGAACAGACTCGCACCGCCGGCAAGCAAGAAGAGTCCGAGTGTCGCGAGATCCATAGAGAGAAAAGCGCGCTTAGTCGCTGGTCATCGAGCCCTGGCTCGCGGCACAGTTGTTGGGCCCGAGTTCCAGGGTGAACGCTTCCTCTTCGTCGGTCTCGCGCTGACCGAGGTTGGTTGCGATGATGTCCTCGTAGTTAGCGGGGCGGGGCGGCATGTCCTCGAGGACGGTCTCGACGAACTCCGCCTCGTCGTAAGTGAGCGGATCCATCTCCTCGCGGAGGTCGCCCAGCGGCGCGGTGTAGGTGCCGTCGGCTGCCGGCTCGGCCGCGTCGCTCGTGTGCGCGCCACCGACGATCACGTCGTCGGGCAGTTCGAGGACCCGCTCCTGGAGGGTTTCGTAGAGCTGGCGAGCCGCGTCGGGGGCACCGTCGTCGCCTTCCTCGAGGTCGGGCCGGGCGACGCTCTCGACGAACAGCCCGTCGCCGGTTGCCAGGAAGCTCTCGCCGACCAGATACGAGGTCATCCCGGACGTGTGACCGGGCGTGTACAGCGTTTCGATGGTCACCTCGCCGACTTCGAAGGTGTCGCCGTCCGCGGCCGTCTGGAGTTCGTCGGCGTAGGTGACGCCGCGATCGACGGCCTCCTCGGGGATGACGCCGGTGACGCCTTCCTCGTCGAGCGCGCGCACGCCGCTGACGTGATCGGCGTGGATGTGCGTGTCGAAGGCGTAAGTCAATTCGACGCCCAGATCGGCGGCGTCGTCGAGATAGCGGTCGGTAAACGCCTGGAGCGGGTCGATCACGGCGGCCTCGTCGTCGTCGTAGACCATGTAGCCGAGACAGCCGCTGGAGGGACGCTGGTACTGCACCAGCGTGCCCGGCCCGTCGTAGTTCTCGACTTCGACGGACTCGTAGATGCTTGCCCAGCCGTTCATCCCGTCTTCGAGGTGGACGACCTCGCGGCCTTCCTCGGCGAGCGTCCCGGCGACGTACTCGCTGGCACCGCCTTTCGCACACAGCACGACCACCGGTTCGCCGACCGGCACGTCTTCGAGCAGTTCCTCGTCGACGCCGTCGAGGAACTCGAAGTACGGCACGTTCTCGATCTCGACGGACTCGCCCTCGATGTGCCACTCCTCGAAGTCCCCGCTCGCGCGGGTGTCGAGGATCGTGACCTCCTTGCCGTCCTCGATGCGACGGCGAAGTTCCTCGGGGGTGATCGCGTCGACCGGTTCTTCTGGTGTGGGGAAATCGTCTGCGTCCATCGTACTCGTCACCGAGTATTGGCGGGACGAATAAAAGAGTTTTGTATGGTAATCACAATTCTAAACTATCACAACGTCTACTATTCTGGATCTGTCAGAGCATTCATATCGGCCCAAGCATAAAAATACCCCAATATTTCGGGACTGCTGTTTTCTAAGTACGTGCCAGGGCCGGTATGATCGATATAACTTATGCGAAACCATGCGTAGGGTAGGTGGATATAGTATTGTGTATTCAACCCAAAACCGTTAAGGCCTGTCGACGGATATTGCCACGCGAGCAGCGAACTATGACGCACACTCGGAACGCAAAGGTGACAGACGATGTTCGGAATTGAGACGCTCGAGGGTCCGGTGGGCGCAGCCGTGCTCATCGGAATCGTCCTGCTCGAGGCGATCGTCCTGTACGTGGGCTACGGGGCGCTCGAACAGCTACTCGGCCCGCGCATTGCCCGCCTGTTGCGGGGTGACTGACGATGGAGTTGTTCGGTGTCGCCGTGAGTCTGCTCGGAATGTTCGTCGGTTTCGGCGTGCTGATCGGGCTGTTGTTCGGCTTTTTCGGCATGGGCGGTTCCTTCCTCGTCACGCCCGCGCTGCTGGTGATGGGCTATCCGACTGACGTGGCGGTCGCTTCGGGGCTGGCGTTCGTCTTCGGAACCTCGGTGATCGCGACGCTGAAACACCGCGACCTGGGGCAGGTCGACTACAAGCTCGGCGTCCTCATGATCGCGGGGACGACAGCCGGGATCGAGGTCGGGCGGATCGGCTTGCACTTCATGCAGGATCTGGGCGTCGCGAACACGTTCGTCAGCGTCACCTACGTCCTGTTGCTTGGCGGGATCGGCGCGTTCGTCACCCGGAACGCCCTCACTGGCGGCGGTGGCGGACTCAGCCACGACGCCGAGGCCGACGATCACGACGAGGACGAACTGCCCGAGATCGCACAGACGATCCAGTCCTACGAGGTCCCGCCGATGATGTCGCTGCGCGGGGGCGTGACGGTCTCGCTGTGGATGATCCTGCTCGTGGCCTTTGCCACCGGTCTGCTGTCGGGACTGCTGGGCGTCGGTGGCGGGTTCATCCGCATGCCCGCGCTGTTCTATCTGGTCGGCGTCCCCGTGCCCGTCGCGGTCGGGACTGATCTGTTCGAGATCGTCTTCTCCGGCGGGATCGGCAGCTTCCTGTATGCGATGGACGGTGCGGTCGATCTGACGATCGTCGTCCCACTGCTTGCCGGGAGTGCCTTCGGTGCGCGACTCGGTGCCGCGGCGACCAGCATCGTCGACGAGGACGAGATCAAGGTCTACTTCGGCGTCATGCTGTTGCTCGGTGCCATCGCGGTCGCCGTGCGGGAGATCGGCGGCGCGGTCGAGATGCCGATCCTGGACGTGGTGAGCCTGCTCATCATCGTCGGGGCCGCGGCGCTGGTCAGCGGGGCCGTCGTGGTCAGCTCGATCCGGGAACTCCGTAGCGAGGGGCAGGCGACGCCCCAGCCGGCCGACTGATCGCGACCACTGTCGGTCTGTTCATTCGACTCACCGTGTTCGGGGCGTTTTTGCCAAAAATCAGGGCAGCTCGCGGTGTCGCTGCAGCGTCGTCTCCAGGTCGGCTTCGAGCACGGCCAGCGAGAAGCCGTCGACTCGCGCCAGCTCGGTCGCGTGTTCCCAGACGTCGTCTCGATCGATCCCCTGCAAGACGACGACGTTGGGGGTCGGATTGACTACGCGCATCGCCACCAGCGGTGACTCGCCGCGCGTGACGCCCGAGAACACGAGCGCGCGGTTCGCGCTCTGACCGTACAGCCGATAGAATTCCTCGCTGGAGAGTCGCGTGATCGCCGCGATGCTGTCGATGATCGTGTGTCCTGCGATCGTGTTCTCGCGGCCACGAACGAGTTCCGCCGCGCCGATCGCATCGTAATAGCGATCGAGATCGATCGTCGCCGGGTATTCTTTGAGTTCGTGGACGACCTCGCGGTCGAATCCGGCGCTGAGCACGCGGGCGTGCTGGCGGATCCGGCTCCCGCCGCGCCGCTCGTCGACGACGAGCAGCGCCTCGACGAGCCGGCCGATGATGTCGCTCCCCGGATTGGTCCGTCGACCGCTCTCGTAATCGGAGATCACTGACGAGGAGATATCGAGCTGGTCGGCCAGCTCCGTCTGGCTGACCCCGAAATCGGTGCGCCACTTTCGAAGTGTCGCACCGGTGTCTTCGCTGAGCGCGATCTCGCCAGCGATCCGCTCGGCCAGCCGCTGGCGCGCGTTCGCGTCGACGTCCATACGCTGGGTTCGAGCTACTCCTGAATAAGGGTTGTCGAACCGAGCCTCGACGACCGTCGAACCTCGAATCCCTTTGTCAACGAGGCACAAGGAATATACCTCGCGAGACCCGTGTGGCAAGGACAATGCGACAGCTGACGTTCGCGGGGGTCGATCCCGGTGAGACGAGGACGCGACCGGAAGCGCGTGAGGGCTGAGACGTGTCCGGAGACACGATCCCGACGCTCGACCGGCGGACGGTACTGGGGGGTGTTGCCAGTGCCGGGATCGCTTCGATCGCGGGCTGTTCGCTGCTGGAGTCGGATGCGGACGGGCCGTCAACGGAGGTCGACGGCGAGCGGGCGCGCTCGCTCGCCGAGGAGTTCGCACCGACGATCTACTTCGACCGAAACGAGCGGTGGTTCCCGACGGATCCGCGGGCCTACGAGAGCGAGCGAGACGGGCGGACAGTCGTCGGCGGGTTCGACGCCTTCGAAGGGTACGTACAGGACGGAACGGACGACGATCCACCGGACCCGGCGGTGTTCTACCACGCCATCGAGTACGAGGAGTCGCCGCTGGCAGTCGTCCAGTACTGGATGTACTCGGCCTTCGACCAGTTCACCACGAACTTCCACTGGCACGACTGGGAACTCCTGCAGGTGTTCGTCGATACCGACACCGGCGAGCCCCAGCTGTACGTCGCCAGCTCCCACTCGCGGTCGGTCCCGAACAACGAGTTCCTCGATCCGGACACCCGGCCACGGGTCCTGTCCGAGCTGGGTTCACACTCCAGCGGGCTCTCAGTAAACGAGGACGAACAGCACTTCCAGCGGTTCCCCCTCGGGGACGACATCGCGGACGTCACTAACAGCGTCATCGAGAAGCTCGAAGACGTCGCGACGATCCCGTTTGCGTACGGACTGCCGCGGGACGAAGGGTTCGCGCTGCCGTACGTGGTGCCGGAACTCGACGGTGCACCCGTCTACGAACACGAACGTCTCCCCAACGTCGAGCCATCGGATCTCGTGAGCGGCGCGCTGACAGTCCGGTCGTTCGAGGACCTCCAGTCCCCGCCGAGTGACCTTCCGCGTCGGGAGACCGGCTTGCGGTTCGAGTACCAGGGCCGGGAGTCAGAGACCGCCGACGTGGACTACGACCTCCGTCCGAGCGCGGACCTCGAGCACATCGCGGCGTTCACCGGTCCGCAGTTGAGCTTCGAGTTCGCGATCCCGGACTTTGCCGAGGATGCGATCGCGGGCCACATCACGACGACCGGCGTCCCCTGGGACGGTTCGCGGTACGACGACCCCGCGAGCGACATCAGCGAATCGAGACACCGGCAGGCACTGTCCGACCGATACGACGCTATCGGTGCCCCATCGGAAGTCGACCAGGTGATCGCGAGAGTGACGAACGCCGTCTCTTCGGAGGAGGCGCCCGACGGTGAGGGGCTCGTGACGGTCGATTCGCCGCTGGAGGTGTTCGCGCTCTTCGAGAGCGAGCCCGAAGCCGTCCCGACCTTTCGGGGGATCGTCGCACTCCAGGGCGTCCCGGACGGCGACCACACCCTGACGGTCAACGGTGCCGGCGTCGCACCACACAGCGAGTCCGTCACTGTCTCTGGCGACGGTGAAACGACGATCGCCGGCGTGGACGGCGAAATCCCGCTGGTCGCACGCGAGAACGCGACGAAGCTGGAGGTCGATCCCGACGGAACCGACCGGGACCTCACGGCGCTCGCCGTCGAGGACGATTTCGCCGGAAAGCTCTACGGCGCGCCGCTGTCCGGCCCCGACGCCGTCTACGTCCACCGCGGCGGTGCCTTCACGACGGAAGTCCGCGACGCCGACGACGAGGTCGGAGCGTTCCGGGTCAATCCTGACCAGGAGGATCGCGTCCGGATCGAACGACCCGACACAGGTACGAGGCCGCTGGCCCGGTACGTCGCCGACGTCGCTGAAGAGACGCGAGCCCAGGTGGCCGCCCTGGAGAACGAACCAGGGGAGGGGAGCGGCTCCGAGAACGCCGTTACGGGGCTGGCGACGGCACTGGGTGCCGTCGCCGAGGCCGCCGACAGGGCGGCCGAACGCGCTGCTGCCGGTGACCGTTCCGGCGCGCAGCAGCGGCTCGACGCTGTCGCGACTCGTCTGGAGCGTGTCCGCGCACGGCTGTCCGAAGCCAGAGATGACCTGCCCTCGGAGGTCGCCCGCGCGGTCGACAGGCGACTCGAGCAGACGGACAGGCGGTCCGCGCAGGCGCGCCAGGCGAAAAAACTCTGACCGTGCAGGCGACCGTTCCGGGCCCGAGAGGAGTGGCGTCTCGCACGCAAACAGGGTGTTTTTCATATAGAAAAACGCGCACAGAACGTTTAATTCCTCCAAAATCGGCCAAAATGGGTTACAGCGAGTTCCCGGTTTATCCATCCCCGAGTGGTACGAACGGTCGCTATGCGAGACGCGACAGACGAGACGTCGACGTATCGGCGCGAGTATCTCAAGGCGGCAGGCGCAGTCGGACTGGCCGGTGCGATCGGACTGGCCGGCTGTTCGGAGAACGCGAGCGCAGCGACGGGAACGCTCGCGACGGCCGTCAAGGACGCGCCCGGGGACATCGAGGATTTCGAGACCTGCGTCGTCACCGTCGAAGGGGTCTGGCTCAAACCCGGCGAGGCCGATGAGACGACCGACCCGGAAACCGACACGGAAGCTACTGACGAGACGACGACCGACGTCGAGGAGACGGCAGACGAAACGACTGACACGGAGGCCGCTGGCGAAACCACGACCGACGCCGCGGAGACGGAAGACGAGACGACCGACGAGGAGGTCACCGAGCAGACCGAGGAAGACGTCGACGAGAGCGACCGTCGGGAGTACTACGAGTTCGAGCAACCCCAGGAGGCCGATCTCGTCCAGCTCCAGGACGGCAACTCGAAGCTGGTCGACGAGCGTGAGGTGCCCGTCGGGACCTACCAGTTCCTCCAGCTCGACGTGTCGAACGTCGAGGCCACGCTGGTCGACGGCGGCGACGCGGAGATCGACACGCCCGGGAACGCACCCCTGCAGTTCAAACACGCGTTCGACGTTCGCGAGGACCAGCGCACGGTCTTCACCGCCGACTTCACGCCCGTCAAGCGCGGGCGGACGAACCGATACCTGCTCCAGCCGGTCGCGAAGGGGACCGACGTCACCTACGAGAGTGCGACGACGAGCGAGCCAGCGACGGACACCACGACGGACAACATGACGGACGAACCAGCTACCAACGAAACTGCGTAGCGACTGACAGACGGACGGAACAGATTTACGCCGCAGTGCCGCTAGCTGGCGTATGGCTTCGACGGTCGTCCACGCGGCGCTCGCGGGTCTGATCGCCGTCGCGCTGTTGCGGGACGCCTTCAGCGTCCGATCGCTCGCTGTCGTCGTCGGGGCAGTGGTGTTCATCGACCTGGATGTGTTCGTCGGGTTATGGATCGCTGGCGCGCACCGTGCAGCATTTCACACGTTACTATTCCCGCTCTTGCTGTCCGGGCTGGTGCTCTACGAGACGCGCGCTCGCGATCGATCGTGGCTTCGAGAGCGGTTCGGCGCCGGCGGCGTTCGAACTGCCTGGGTAGGAATCGTCGCCGTGGTCTTCGCCGGGATCGGACCGGATCTGTTCACCAACGGCGTCAACCTGCTGTACCCGCTGCACGATCAATTCTACCAGTTTACCGGCCACGTCAGACTCTCGACGAAAGAGGGACTGGTTCAGACGTTCGTGGATCTGTCACCCACCGAGCCATCCGACGGTACCGGCCAGGTCGCCGTCGGCTCGACCGAGGAGGTTGGCGACCGCTACTGGACCGGCGTCGATCCACAGCCGTCTGAGAGTGGAACCGACTCGACTGCCGTCGAGCGCGTCTTCCCGATCGTCGAATCGGGCGAGCAGCTCTTGCTCGTGCTCACGAGCGCGTTCGTCGTCGGATCGCGGCTCCTCGAGGAGCGGCGGGCCTGATCACTCACTGACGGCGTCCCGGTATTCGGCCTGCGAGACCGAGTACCGGACGACGTCGACCGGTTCCTCGTAGCGGTTGCCGTTGCGGATCGTCCCCTCCTTGCGCCCGCCGAACCGTTCGACGTATCGCTCGATCGCCCGCCGGGAGTTGTCGTTGTCGACGTGGTGGGTGACGGCGACGATCTCCAGATCCAGATCCTCGAAGGCCAGTTCGAACAGGGTTCCGGCACGCTCGCCCGAATACCCCCTGCCCCAGAAGCGCTTCCGGAACCAGACACCGAGGGTCGCGATCTGGCGATCCCAGTCGGGGATCAGACCCGCGCAGCCGGCGATCTCGCCGGCTCCGTCCTCTCCCTCGCGTGGCCTGACGACGAACTGTGCGGACTCGCGCTCGTCCCAGGCCCGGCGGGCGTCGGTGAGGAACTCGTGAGTCTCTTTCGGGCTCGCGTGGGGGCTCCAGGACAGGTAGCGAGTGATCTCGTCGATATGCGGGGCGCTCGGATTGACGTGCTCGTACAGCGCCAGCGTATCGACCGTGTCCGGACCGAGACGTTCGAGCCGGAGTCGATCCGTCTCGATGGTTTCGGAGAACATACTCACGCTGACCGGCGAGCCCGGAATAAGTATTTGGTCAGTGTGGGTGTTCTTCGCATGGGATCGGGTCGGGAGGGCCGACACATTCAACTTGCACTCGTGCCGAGAGCCACTGTGACCAGAGCAGCCGTGCAAGCTGGATTCGAGCGGTTCGTCGGCGACGCCATGGACGCGTCCCTCGAGCATTTCGACGTGGCACGTGCACTGAGACGGGGTGTCGATGGACCGGGCGGTTCCGTCGTCGACCGCTTGCTCGGAGACACGCGAGCCGTACGTCGTCGTGTCGTCGAGCCCCGGCTGCAGCGGTATCGACGGCAAGTACTCGCACAGTTCGATGTCATCCTCAAGTACGCCGACAGCGACGATGGAATCGACGCCTTTCGAGACGAGATCCTCGATCACGACATCTTCGCACAATCGATCAGCCCCGACGTGCCGCCCGCGCGTCGCCGGGAGATCCGCGAGCGGCTGCTCGAACGACACCGGGCGCTCGGCGACGCGGCTGCCCCGCTGCTCGACGCGCCCGAAGACGATTTCTGGGCGGCTGCACAGGCGACGCTCGACCGGACGGAAGCGAAGCGACTCGTCGAAGAGCAGTTCGTCCTCACGCGGCCGGTGCGCGAATACACTGACGACCTCGCGATTTCGACGACGATCGATCCGGGCGAGGTGCTCGGCGGACTCGGCCGCGTGCTCGGCGGGCGGCTCCCGTCGATCGAGGTGACCTACACCGAGGAAGCGATCCGGGCGCTCCGGCGGGCCGAACGCGAGGTCGTCGCCGACGCGACCGCCGAGATCGACCGCCGGTTCGACGCGTCCGAAAACCCTTGACGATTCGGCTCCTACGAAACCTGTGTCACAGCAGAACGTGCTCGGAACGCCGCTACAGACGTGCAGTACCGATCCCACGACCGGCTATCTCCGCGACGGCAACTGTACGGCACTCCAGCGCGACCCGGGTCGCCACGAAGTCTGTGCAGTGGTCACCGAGGAGTTTCTCCAGTTCAGCAAGCGCCAGGGCAACGACCTGATCACGCCGCGTCCGGATCTCGACTTTCCGGGGCTGGAGCCCGGTGATCACTGGTGTCTCTGTCTCCCGCGGTGGGAGGAGGCGCGCGAGGCCGGCGTCGCGCCGCCGATCGTGCTGGATGCGACGAACGAAGCCGTGCTGGACAGCCTCGACGTCGAGACGCTACGGGAGTACGCCCACGACTCGGCGTGACTGACGGCTGACTCTCTTCGCGCCCACTGACGCTACTGATGGCTCTTCTGTTCCCTACCTTTCATTATCGGTGCGCGCGAACCGGCGTGCATGGAGTTCACGACAACTGAAACGGTTCCCGGTCGGGAGATCGACGAGTCGCTCGGCATCGCTCGCGGAAACACGGTCAAGGCTCGTAACGTCGGTCGAGACATCACGCAGAGCATTCGCAACATCACCGGCGGGGAGCTGAAAGCCTACTCGGAACTGTTGACCGACGCCCGTGACGAGGCACTCGAACGGATGAAGGCCGACGCGGAGTCGATGGACGCCGACGCCGTGGTCAACGTCCGTCTGGAGAGTTCCGAGATCGCCAACGGCGGCTCGGAAGTCATCGCTTACGGGACAGCTGTCTCTCTGAAGTGAGGGCCGTATCGCGTCGCGGTGAGATCGCTTCGCTGGGCGTACGCTGGCGACGCCGCGAGGCTTTTTCCCTCCCCCAACAGCCGTCGTCACAGGCCCAGCTCGTCCAACGTCTCGCGGAGGTCGTCGAGGCGGTCGCGCCCGAAAAAGCGGACGTTCTCCAGGGTGTGAAACGCGTCGTAAACGGACCGCCGCCGTTCGAATCCCGCGTCGATTCCGCGACACTCCCGATAGCGCTCGAAGAACGACTCGCCGAACGAATTCGCCGCGTAGGCCAGCTCGAGCTCGTCGTGTCCGTAGTAGATCGCCGGGTCGAGTACTGCCTGGAGAGACTCTTCTGCGACGACCAGATTCCCAGGCCAGAAGTCACCGTGGATCAGCGCCGGTGCGTCCGGTTCGACGAGCCACTCGCCGAGCCGATCCGCGAGCGTCCGGACCCTCGTTAGCGTCTCCTCGGGGAGTACCCCTTCGGCATGTGCCCGCTCGGCGAACGGACGGAGGCGACACTCGCGGAAGAATTCGACCCACGAATCTGTCCACGGGTTAGGCTGCGAGAAGGGACCGGAGATCGTCTCGAAGGGGAAGCCGTACGCGTCGGCCGAGCACTCATGCAGTGCCGCGACGCGCTCGGCGACGTCCCGCTCGGTCGCTGCCGTCCATCTGTCGTCGCCATCGACGTATTCCATCACGAGCAGGTCGTCGGTCGCGACGTGTACCGCCGGGACCGGTAGCGACGACTCCCGGTCGAGGTATTCGAGCATCCGGCCCTCCAGTGACAGTGGCGTGTCGCCGACCTTCGCGGCGAGGGTTCGACAGTCAGCGGTTTCGACACGATAGACGCTTCCGACGTATCCACCGGACAACTCTCCGACGTCCGTGATCCTCGTGTCGAGGATCGCGTCAAGGCTGGCCCGCGCGTCGTCGTCCATGGATGCCGGTACCGGCGTGGGACCAATCAGACTTGTGCAGTGGTCTGGAGTACCGTGACCGATCGGAAGCGTTCACATCACCGCCGGTATTACCGGCGAATCGATTGATTGCTACGATACTCCCCGTGAATCGCGCTGCTGGGCCCTGTCGTTCTCGCTGCGATATCGATCGTGGAAAGCGGCGCGAAACAGTTGCTACTCTTCGGCGTCTTCGAGTTCGTCGACGATCTCGTCGGCGTCGACGTCGGCGTCTTCCAGATCCATGTCCTCGACGGCCTGTTCGAGGTCGACATCGACGTCACCGCCGGCGCCGCCCATCATGCCGCCGCACCTTTTTCTCGTTGGGTGGACTCGCTTCGCTCACGGCAGAGCCGTTCGCATTCGCGGTTCTCACGACGTTCGAACCGCGCCGCTCGCCCACCACGCCTCGAAAAAGCTGCACCAAAAAACCGGATCTCGCGGCGAACTGCCGCTCGATCCGGCGCGACCTCTTCGATCCACTGCAGGACGTTCGTCTTACTCTTCGGCGTCTTCGAGTTCGTCGACGATTTCGTCAGCGTCGACGTCGGCGTCTTCCAGATCCATGTCCTCGACGGCCTGTTCGAGGTCGACGTCGACGTCACCGCCGGCGCCGCCCATCATGCCGCCCATGCCGCCCATCATACCGCCAGCGCCGATCTCTTCCTGGACGATGATCCGATCGACGCCGAGCTGCTGGGTGAGTTCCTGGGCGATCTGCTGTTTGCCCATCATCCACTGCTGGTTCATCGTCAGCTGTGGCGTGGCCTCGATGTACATCGTCTCCTCCTCGACCTCGACGGTCTCGGTCTCGGGCTCGGGTTCCTCGTCCTCGTCGAGGTCGTCCTCGTCGGGCTCGACGAGCTGCTCTTCCTCGACGGTCTCGGTCTCGAACCACACGTCGAGTTCCATGTCGAGGAACATCTCGATGAGGCCCTGGGCCTTCTCCTCGCGGTCGTCGATCTCACGGAGGATCTCGTACTCGTATTCGATGTCCTCGCCCGCGAGGGGATGGTTGAAGTCGACTCGCGCGCGGCCGCCGATGATCGTCTCAACGTGGCCGTGCTGGCCGTCGATGTCGACGTGCGCGCCGGGGTAGCGGTCGTCTTCGGGGATCTTGTTGGCGCTGACGGTCCGAACCTCGTCCTCGTCGTATTCGCCGAACGCCTCCTCGGCAGGAACGACGACGGAGCCGCTGTCGCCGACTTCCGCACCGATGATGTCGTCTTCGACGGTCTGGAAGATGTGGCCCTGCCCGAGCACGATCGTCCGCGGACCGAACTCCTGCTCTTCGCCGACGCCCTCTTCTTCGGCGACCTCGGCGTCGGTCGTGTCGACGAGCTGTCCGCCCTCGACGGTGTATGCCGTGTAGTCTAGCTCGATGAAGTCTCCGGTCTGGAGCCCCTCGGTTTCTTCGTCGGCCGTCTCTTCTTCGACGTCTTCGATGTCGGCCTCCTCGGCCTCGGAATCGTCACTCATAGTTTCTCTGTCCGTCGTTGCACTCTTAAGGACAACGTTTCCCGGTCGAGATAGCAGATCTGCGGGGGTGAAACGGGTGCACTGACCTCGTAACCCGCCGCCTAACGCGTCGCTTATGTCTATCCCCGCCGGTTTCGGGGACATGTACGAGGTCGAACTGAAGGTCCGTGCCGATCACGACCGGGTGCGCGAGCGACTCGAAGCGCTCGGTGGTGAACGCGTCGGGAGTCTTCGGCAGGCGGACACGTACTACGACGCACCGCATCGGGACTTCGCGGCGACCGACGAAGCGTTTCGCGTCCGCGAGGAAACTCGCGACGGCGACAGGGAGACCCGGATCACGTACAAGGGACCCAAGGTCGAGGCCGAGTCGAAGACCCGCGAGGAGCTGGAAACGACGGTCGGCGACGGCGAGACTGCCCGTGAACTCTTCGAGTCGCTCGGCTTCGAACCGGTCGCGACCGTCCGCAAGGGCCGCGAGCACTTCACCGTCTCCGGTCTCACCGTCACGCTCGACACGGTCGAGGGTGTCGGCGAGTTCGTCGAAGTCGAAACCGACGTCGAGACGGGCGACGAGGTCGAATCCGCTCGTGAGGCGGCCGTCGAGTTGCTCGCCGACCTCGGACTCGACCCCGACGACCAGATTCGCGTCTCGTATCTCGAACTCCTGCTCGCCGACGAAGCGAGTTCGGATACCCAGCAGTAATCACTCCCTCTCGAAAAGTTTCCGTAAGTTATAGAGCCACGGGTGGCCAAGCCCGAGTAATGAGTCAGCGGAACATCCGGGTGCAGCCGACAGAAGACAGAGCAGTCGAAGATCAGGACGTAGAGATCGTCGAGCGCAAGGGGATCGGCCACCCCGACTCGATCTGTGATGGGGTCGCAGAGAGCGTCTCGCGGGCCCTCGCACAGGAGTACCTCGACCGGTACGGCACGGTACTGCACTACAACACCGACGAGACCCAATTGGTCGCCGGGACGGCCGCGCCGGCGTTTGGCGGCGGCGAAGTGCTCGATCCGATCTATCTGCTCGTGGTCGGGCGCGCAACGAAGACCTACGACGGCCGGCGTTTCCCCGCCGAGTCGATCGCGCTGGAAGCCGCACGGAACTACCTCGACGAGACGTTCCCGAGCCTCGACGTCGGTACGGACGTGATCGTCGACGTCAAGCTCGGGGAAGGGAGCGGAGACCTCCAGGAAGTCTTCGGCGAGGACGGCGCGGTTCCGATGGCAAATGACACCTCGTATGGGGTCGGTCACGCGCCGCTGACCGAGACCGAACAGATCGTGCTGAACACCGAACGGAAGCTCAACGGCCCATACAGCGACGACAACCCGGCCGTCGGACAGGACATCAAGGTCATGGGCAAACGCGAGGGCGACCACATCGACGTCACCGTCGCCGTCGCGGTCATCGACGATTACGTCGAGAACATGAGCGAGTACCGCGAGACGATCGAGGGCGTTCGCGAGTACGTTCGAGACCTCGCGAGCGAGTACACCGACCGCTCGGTCGACGTCCACGTCAACACCGCAGACAACTACGACGAGGGTGCGATCTATCTCACGACCACCGGGACGAGCGCCGAACAGGGCGACGACGGGTCGGTCGGCCGTGGCAACCGCGCGAACGGTCTCATTACCCCGAACCGCCCGATGAGCATGGAAGCCACCTCCGGGAAGAACCCGGTCAACCACATCGGGAAGATCTACAACCTCCTCTCGACGAAGATCGCCCAGTCGGTCGCCGACCGGGTCGAAGGGATTCAGGAAGTCCAGATCCGGCTGCTCAGCCAGATCGGCCAGCCGATCGACAAGCCCCACGTCGCGGACGCGCAACTGGTCACCGACGACGGTGTCTCTGTCGCCGACGTCGAATCCGCGGTCGAGGCGACGATCGACGAGGAACTCGCCAATATCACCGACGTCACCGAAGCCGTCATCGAAGGCGACATCTCGACGTTCTAGGCCCCGTTCTTCGACGCTCCAGACACGATCTCTCGACGCTCCAGCGAAAACGATTTGCTCGTGGGTGGTGCGTGTACGCCCGTGTATCGGCTCCCGGTAGTCCCGAAGCGGGTCCGGTATCTCGCCTTCGGGGTCGCGCTCGCGCTGGTCGTCGCGTTCTCGATCGTGCCCCTCCCGGACTGGGTGACCGACACCGGTCCGTTCGGGTTGTTCCCGATCAGGCAACACCTCCACTTGCTCGCGTACGCCGGTCTCGCGCTCGCTCTCGGCTACGTGTTCGTCGACGCCGACCGTCCGGACTGGCAGCTCCTGGTGCTCGTATTCGTGGTCGCCACCGTCCTCGGACTCGGTCTGGAACTGCTACAGTCGACGCTCGAGCACCGAACTGCCAGCAGCGGGGACGTCCTGATGAACGCGGCCGGCGCGACGGTCGCGGTTTTGCTCTGGCGAGTACTCCTGACACGGACGCGGCCCACGCCGGTCGAGTTTCCCGTCGGTCCCCTGCTGTGACCTGTCCGACGGAGGTCGAAGGCTGTTTATGCGCCAGTGGAATAGCCGCGAGTATGCACCCGCCGGATGCCGGGACCGTCCTTGTCCGCCACGGCGAACTCGGCGTCAAGAGCGACCAGGTCCGCATCAAGATGGAGCGTCAGCTCCAGGACCATATCGACGCCCTGCTCGACGATCGCTCGATCCCCGGGACGGTCCGAACCGAACGCAACCGGCTCTACGTCGAGACCGGACCCGGATACGTCGAAGACGCCACCGACGCGGCGACCGACGCCTTCGGGGTCGTCTCGGCGAGCCCGGCACGCAGAGTCGAGCCCGAACTGGACGCGATACTCGAAGCGATGCGGCGGGCGACCGAACGGTGCTACGACGGCGGCGCGTTCGCGGTTCGCGCTCGCCGGGCGGGTCCAGCGAGCGCCCACGCGTTCTCCAGCACCGATCTCGAACAGGAGGGGGGCGCGGCCGTCAGCGAGACGATCGAGTCGCTGGGCGAGGAGTCGGTCGTCGATCTCGACGACCCCGAGTTCACTGTCTTCGTCGAGTGTCGACCGGAGAAAGCGTTCGTCTTTCTCGAGAAACGCGAGGGTTCGGGCGGCCTCCCGCTGGGGAGTCAGCGCCCGCTGGTCGCCCTGCTGAGCGGCGGCCACGACTCGCCGGTCGCGGCCTGGGAGGGGATGCGTCGCGGGAGTCCAGTTGTGCCGCTGTACGTCGACCTCGGCGAGTTCGGTGGTGCGGACCACCGGACGCGGGCCGTCGCGACGGCGGAGCGACTCGCCGAACTGGCTCCACAATACGACATGCGACTTCGGGTGGCTCCCGCGGGCGAGCTCGTCGCCGATCTGGTGGCGACGGTCGGAGAAACCCGGATGCTCTCGCTTCGCCGGGCGATGCTCGCGATGGCCGAAGCCGTCGCCGACGACCACGACGCTGTCGGGATCGTCACCGGCGAGTCGATCGGGCAGAAATCCAGCCAGACGACTGCGAACCTCGCCGTCACCGACGCAGCGACGGACCTGCCAGTCCATCGGCCACTGGTGACCGACGACAAGACAGACATTCTGGAGCGTGCGCGAGCGCTGGGCACATACGAGGACACGTCGATTCCGGCGGGGTGTGACCGCGTCGCGCCCGAGTACCCCGAGACGAACGCGACCCTCGAGGCTGTCGAGGACGCTGAGCCCGGCGATCTGTTCGAGCGGGCACGATCGATCGCCGACGATCGGACGATTGCAGAGTGATCGTCTGCCAGAACAGTGCGCCGGTCGCGATCGCCGAGCGATCGAACGACGAGCGAAATCGCTTTCCCGCAGGGCGGCCTGGTTCGGGACGATGACGCGGGTCTGCCTGCTCGGCGGGGAGAACGTCAACCTCGAGTACGAACTGCTGAGCCACGAGACCTCCCGCAACGCGCTGGCGACCTACGACCTCCGGGAACCGTACGACAACGCTGTCGCGCTCGAAACTGTGAGCCTCGGCTCGGCAGTCGCGCTGTTGAACGATCTCAACTGGTATCTCGTCCGGTTCGTCTCGGAGGCGCTCGTGCTGGAGCCGAGCGTCTCCGACTCGGAGTGGCTCTCCCGCGACGTCGCGACGGCCGTCCGCGACGACGACCTCGCGCCGGCGGAGACAGATCGCTTTCTGAAGATCTACGGCGTCGTCGAACCCGGCGCGAACGAAGCCGACGAGCAGTCAGATCCGGGCGAAGGGGGAGCGGACATCGAGACCAAGCAGGATCGCCCGCCCCGGCTGGTCGAACCGATGTTCGTCACGCGAACGGGCCCCGATCTGCCCGAGTACGACCTGCGAGACGTCGAGGAGACGGTCGTCGTCCGCGTCACCGAGTCAGAATTCGGCGCCTGATCGCCATCGAATCGAATTGCCGGGCGCTCTCCTGTCGATCACCGGTGCCACTCGTCGATCCGTTCGACGCCCTCGACCGAGAGGATCAGGTCGGATCCGAAGGCACTCGCCGGCGTCTGATATCCTGCCGGCGCGTCGCCTGCGAGCACGCGTTCGACTGTCTCGAGTGCCGCGAGTTTCGTCGTCCGGTAGACGTTCGGCGTCCGCAGGCGCGACACCCGCGTCGCGTCTCTGCTTCTGACTTCTCCCCATAGCGTCGCCGTCGTTTCGGCCCGCGTCTCGGCGTCGGGGCCCTCGACCAGCCGATCGACGAGCCCTGCGAGCAGCGTCTGCACCGGATCGAGCGCGAGGACGGGATCGAGATAGCGCTGGTAGCGGAGCCAGCGCGCCGCTACTGGCGGGACCGCGAGGTAGCACTCGATGTTCGGGACGCCGGTCGTGTGATACGCCGTCGAGACGTCCCCGAGCGGAGCCGTCATCGCCGGCACCGGGCCGTCGCCGAAGTCGATCTCGCGCGTCTCCCAGGCGATCGAGACGGGTTCGAGGCGACCATCCCGACGGACGAGACCGTCCTCGCCGAGTCCTGTGATGGCGGTTTTCAGCGTTCCCGGTGAGAACCCGCCCGCGGGCTGGTACCCGATCGTGAGCGATTCGGCCTCGGGCAGTCGCTCGACCAGGTGTGCGGCCAGACAGTCCGAGGGGACGACGTCGAATCCGACGCCGGGGAGCAGCGTCAGATCCGCCCTCCGGGCGCGGTCGTTGTCCTCTCGGATCGACTCGAATACCTCGATCTCGCCGGTGACGTCGAGATAGTGGCTCCCGCTTTCGAGACAGGCCGCCACGAGCGGTTCGTGGGTGTCGACGAACGGCCCGGCGCAGTTGAGCACGAGGTCGACGTCGTCGAGTCGCTCGGCGAGTGCCGGATCCGACAGCGAGAACACCCGTGACTCACAATCGAGATCGGCAGCGAGCACGTCGACCTTCTCGCGGCTTCGCCCGGCGAGGATCGGATCGAGGCCCCGTTCGACGGCC
This sequence comes from Halapricum hydrolyticum, assembly GCA_025517565.1. Classification (GTDB taxonomy): domain Archaea; phylum Halobacteriota; class Halobacteria; order Halobacteriales; family Haloarculaceae; genus Halapricum; species Halapricum hydrolyticum. The sequence goes on along the minus strand of JAOPKD010000023.1, from coordinate 3,278 downwards.
GCTCGGGCGATCAATTCGCCAGTGTACCCGTACGCGCCGTATAGCAACCACGTCATGGACACGATTCGACTCGACGACTCCTGAAGGTTGTGGCGAGCAGGCGACGGCTCTCCTGAATCGAGGCATTCAAACCCGACGCTTGCGCACGCGAGAGCATGGCGGCCCGGATAGTCGACCTGGAGGCTGTCCCGACCGACGGGACGTTGCTTTTCACGGTCGGACACGACGGCGAGGAGCGCGAAGCGATCCTGACGCGACTCACCGACGGTTCGGTCGTCGCCTGGCGAAACTACTGCCAGCACTGGACCGACGTTCGTCTTGACACGTGTGACGGTGCACCGATGCGCGGTAGTGAAATCACTTGCCGTCGCCACGCTGCCACGTTCGACCGCGAGTCGGGCGAGTGCACATTCGGCCCTTGCGAGGGAGCGTCCCTCAACGAGGTCGGGGTCACCGTCCACGACGGCGCGGTCTACAGGCGGAACAGGCCGAGTACCTCGGGGTCGTACGGAAATCAAAGATTTCCGTGATGACGAGAATCGGAGATTCTCGAACCACTTGACCCCGGAGCAGTTCACCTGACTGACGAGGGATGCACGTTCGCGTATCGTGGCCCGGCAGACGCCCACACAGCCTCCAGTGGGTCGACCTCGCCGGGCGAACGGCTCGGCTTTTGACGGATTCGACAGCGCCGACCCTCCCTCGTACGGATCGCTGTCAGCCCCTTCCGCATCGCCTGCCCGGCCGCTGGCGGTCCGAGCGGTAGGTCGTCATAGCGATCCGTATCACTCGATCGTGAACGCCGGTTCGCTGACGGACTCGCTTTTGCACTCGGGACACCTGCTCGGCCGGTTGATTAGGTCGTCGAACTCGTCGAACCCACACTCCTGGCAGGTCGGTGGCGAGACCAGCAGTTGCTCGTCGGTATCATCGAGCGACCGAGCGATGTGTTCGACGTGATCGAGCGCAACGCTCGTCCGGATATCGAACTCGTTTGCTATCTCGCCGGCTTCCATCGCCATCTCACGCAGCCGGTCGGCAATTTTCTGTCGCGTCGTCCGACTCGCCTCACGCATACTCTTTGTTCACAATGGACAAACATATGTGTTCTCCATCGCTGCCATGCGGCCGGGTCGCCGGGACCGAAATGACTTACATCTTCCCGGGAGACGGGATGGATATGCACGCTGTCGTACTCGCTGGCGGCTATGCGACGCGGCTGTGGCCGATCACGAAGAACCGACCGAAGATGTTCCTCCCGGTCGGCGAGGCGGCTGTCATCGATCGCGTTCTCTCTGATCTCGAATCCGATGACCGGATCGAGGACGTCTACGTCTCGACGAACGAACGGTTCGCCGAGGATTTCGAGACGCACTTGCGCGAGTCCGACTTCGAGAAGCCACGGCTGTCGATCGAGGAGACGACCGCCGAGAACGAGAAGTTCGGCGTCGTCGGCGCGCTCGCCCAGCTGGTCGAGCGGGAAGGGATCGGCGGCGAGGATCTGCTCGTCGCCGCCGGAGACAACCTCATCAGCTTCGACGTCGACGAATTTATCGACAGCTTCGAGGCCTACGGTGCGACGACGATTGCCGCCTACGACGTCGGGAGCCTCGAGAAGGCGACCGAGTACGGCGTCGTCGAACTCGACGGCGACCGCGTCGTGGACTTCCAGGAGAAGCCGGACGATCCGACGAGCACGCTCGTTTCCATCGCCTGTTATGCGTTCCCGTCCGAAGCCATTCGCTTCGAGGAGTACCTCGCGGCGGGCAACAACCCCGACGAACCTGGCTGGTTCGTCCAGTGGCTCGTCGAGGACGACGACGTCTACGCCTATTCGTTCGACGAGGCCTGGTTCGACATCGGAACCCCCGAGAGCTATCTCGAAGCTGTCGCCTGGGAACTCGACGGCGAGAACCGGATCGCCGACGGCGCGACCGTCGAGAACGCCGAGATCGGTTCGAACGTCCACGTCGCCGACGGCGCGGAGATCATCGATTCGACGCTCGAACGCTCGGTGGTCTTCCCCGAGACGACGGTTCGCGATTGTGAACTCCGCGATTCGATCATCGACCGCGACACGCACCTCGCAAACCTCGACCTCGGCGGCGCGCTCATCGGCGCACACACGAAGATTGCGAACGGCGAGTAAAATTCGGGCGCTCATCACCGTCTTCCTGTACTTTCACTTTCACTCCGGGGATGGCTCGCCTTCACTATCTCTCGGCGCGTAACGTTAGGTATGCTGAACGAGCTCACGAGCACGTGCGAACATTGCGACCGCGAACTCGACGACGACCACTGTATGATGGTCTTCGAGACCGACGCGGGCCAGCGGCGTGCCTACGAGTGTGACTGTGGTGCGGTGACGATCACGGTCCACCGGTAGTTTTCGGCTTCGACCGCCGTCTCTCCGTTCGTTTCTCTGCTCGACCGACGGGACGCCTTCCCCGCTATCGCCGGATCGAGAAAGGTATAGGCCAGCCCCCTCGTACAGAGAGTATGTCCGACGGAGCGTGGGTGAGCCTCTTCTCTGGCGGGAAAGATTCTGCATGGGCGCTGTACAGGGCCCTGGAAGCCGGCCATCCCGTCGAGCGGCTGGTGACAGTACATCCGGCGGGCGACTCGTACATGTACCACGTTCCGGCGACGGAGCTGGCCGAGCTGGCTGCCGAAAGCATCGGGATCGAGCTGCTGGCTGTCGAGCCCGACGACTTCGCGGCCGAGACGACAGTCGACGCCGGCGAGCAAGGTGACGCCGAACTCGAGCCGCTGGAAGCGGCGCTCGAACGGCTGGACGAGCGCCTCGATGGCGGGATCGCCGGCGTCACCGCGGGCGCCGTCGAGAGCGAGTATCAGACCAGCCGGATCCAGGCGATGTGTGATCGACTCGGGGCCGAGCTGTTCGCCCCACTCTGGCAGAGGGATCCGGAAGAACTGGCCGAGGCCATGCTGGACGCGGGCTTCGAGATCCGGATCATTCAGGTCGCCGCGTACGGGCTGGACGAGTCCTGGCTCGGCCGACGGCTCAACGCCGACGCGCTGGCGGAACTGCGGGGGCTCAACGACGAGTACGGCGTGCACGTCCTCGGCGAGGGCGGGGAATTCGAGACGCTCGTGACCGATGGCCCGCACATGGACCGACGAATCGAACTCGAATACGACACCGAGTGGGACGGGACGCGCGGGACGATCCGGATCGAGGACGCCTGGCTGGTCTAATCTCGAACTCAGCTTTGCACGTTAGCGTCAGCTGTTGAATGAACGAACAGGTGATCGAT
>JAOPKD010000022.1:34947-45244 GCA_025517565.1 Halapricum hydrolyticum | reverse complement strand
GAGTGGCTCGAAGCCTTCGCTGTCTATCACAACTCACGCCAAAGTTAACGCGACCCTGGCGTAGGGCCCCGTATTTATATTCGACGCTGTCGAAGAGACACGTAGTGGCTGACGAATCGAATCCGGAACGGGAGTTCCCGATCAAGCGCGTCCGTTCGACGCTCGAGGAGCATCCTGTCCGGCTCGCGATCCTGTTCGGCTCGCACGCGACGGGACGAACGCACTCGGACAGCGATGTCGACATCGCCGTCGAACTGGACGGACTCCAGCCGGGCGACGAGGGGTTTAACGAGGCGTTTTTCGGGCTGATCGCCGCCCTCACTCGGGCGCTGGGGACAGACGACGTCGATGTCGTCGACGTGCACACACTCGGCCCCGACTTTGCGGCTGCAGTCTTCGAGCACGGGACGCTGCTTCTCGGCGATGACGACCGCTTCGAGGAACTCCGCGAGCGACTGACGACCGATCGCGGTGATCGATCGCCTGCTGAACGGTTCGACGAGGCACTCCGGAAGATCGACGGACATCTTGCATGATCGTGACCATTGTAACGAGTTATTGGGACGCCCGCCGGCAGTATGAAACCGACACCGAGTGAGCAACGATCCTCCCGCGTGTGCTCCCCACCGACACTCACACCCCACTCTGTCGAGTGTTCTGCTCCGAGTACAGTTGCCTGTGACTGCCTTGAACGAGAGGATACAAAGTCCGTTACGAAACGCTCAGACGGCCGACAGAGGTGGAAGCAGGTCAGCATAAGATAGCGCGGAGCCCCCTTCCTCAACGAGCAGCGCAGAGAGACGCCTGTCTCTCAAGCACCGCAGTAGCGAGGGGAGGAGCGCGTCACGTCCCTCCACCAACACTGCTCTCAGTACGCGGCCAACTCCTAAATATATTATAAAAGAATTTAAGTGAATAGAAAACGTTGAAAAACGTATGGAGGTGCGTCGGACGCTGCCGGTCAAACTCCTCGTGGCCGACAGCGACAGGGACGCACTTCTGGAAACCATCGCCCAATACAAACACATCGCCAACAAGACTAGCGACCACTGCTGGAACGAGAACGACTACAAGCAAACTGCGAAGTACGCCGTCAAAGACGAGCTGTATCACGACCTGAAAGCAGACCACGACCTCACGGCGAATCTCGTCCAGCAAGCCATCTTCCAGGCCGTCGAAGCCGTCAAAGCAGGCGTCGAACGCCTCGAAAAGAACGAGGACACCAGCCAACCCGAGTTCACCGCCGACACCGCTCGGTACGACAAACGCGCCGCCACCTTCCACACAGACCACGTTTCGTTGTCCACCGTGGATGGACGCATCGAGGCGGACTACGTGCTGCCTGAAAACGAGACAGATACGCCGTTCGAAACGTATCTTGACGGCGAGGAGTGGGAGTTCCGCACCAGCACGCTCCACTACAAGCCGTTTGAAGACGAGTTCTGGCTCCACATCGGCTTCAAGCGAATCGAAGACGACACCGACAGCGAGCAAGCCGACGCCGATGTCCCCGAGAACAGGACAGTCCTCGGGATTGACCTCGGCGTCGAGAACCTTGCTGTCGCGTCAACCGGGCGGTTCTGGACGGGCGACGAACTCGACCATTGGCACCGTGAGTTTCAACAGCGGCGCGGTGACCTCCAGCAAACAGGCACACAGGAGGCCCACCGCACGCTCCAGCGCGTCTCGAAGCACGAGACGGCCTACTACAAGCAGTATCTCCACATCGTCGCCACCGAAATCGTCGAAGAAGCAGTGGAACACGACTGTTCAGTGATCGCGTTCGAAGACCTGACCGACATCCGCAAACGGGCGCGGGGTGCGACGTGGCATCACCGCTGGCGGTTCAACCGCTTGTATGAGTACGTCGAGTACAAGGCCAACACCTACGGGATCGACGTTGAAGAGCTGGAGCGAAGCCCGCAGGCGAAGATGGTGCCAGCCTACTACACCTCACAACGATGCAGCAGTTGTGGGTTCACCCACGAGGACAACCGCCCCACGCAAGAAACGTTTGTGTGCCAGAAGTGTGGCTACGAGAACCACGCCGACTACAACGCCGCCAAGAACGTGGCGGTGCGGTGTTGTCGGCGGCTACTCCGTCGCAACCAGAATGGGGGCGACGGAGGCGCATCCGTAAACATTGCGCTCAATGGCGGGACGATGACCGTGAACGTGTAAGCAAGGCGAGACCGACGGTCTCGCTAGCGATGCGGGCGAAGCCCGCAAAGCACCGACGCCCCTTCGACGGGGAGCCGGGCCTCTCCGTGCCACGTACTGTGGCCCGAACGGGAGTCCACGTCAAAGCCCCACCCTCAACGAGCGAACCCCTCTGTGGGTGAGCGAAGTAGGGTGGGGTAGTTTACGGGAGGAGTCTGTCCGAGAGATACTCTGCACAATCGACCGGGATTGCTTCCCATGCCGCTTGGATCGCCTGGTATCCCGTCCATCCTTCTCCGCGAAGCAGCTCACCGCAGGCCTGACAAAACTCTTCGACAGTACACTCTCCGGCATCGAGTAACAGATACAGCAGAAACGTGGGAGCAACGGCCTTTCCAGCCGTTTCTTCTGTGTCGTCGAAGACGCGATTGATTGACTGACGCCCGTGCTTGTCCATTAGAATCGCAAATCGATACAAGTCGGTGTTCTGTTCTATCTCCGTGCGTAGTGATGTCTCCCCCGCATCTTCTCCATGCGGACGAGGCACGCATGGCACGACAGCAAACGAGGCGTTCTCGTCGTTGTCGAACGGCTCGAGGGCCTTTTTTGCTCCCGGAATAGAGCCATCGCGCTCTCGTTCCTTCGGGCGCATGCTCGGAGTGCTCTCGAACGTGTCGTTCGAGTTCCTGATGACAGACATTCGTTGTCTTGACGTCCTCCCACGGCTGGCCGTGGGATTCCTCCGGTAGGGATGTTGGCTATGCCGTATCCACGGAGGCAAGTTTCCCGTCGCCGGTACTCCGGTTTGTGCGCTCCTCGTTGGGACTGGCCCTCTCGGGGGAGCGTGATAACTCCGACCAGTTATGGTCGTCCCACTTGAGGCGCACGGGCCGTGCCATCGACCTGACTTCTTTGCCAGCCTGTCGTTCGAGGAACGTCCGAGACGCGTCAAGGTCGGCGTGACCTTCGTAGCCACACGAACACTGGAACACGTCGCTGTCCCGCTCTGTATCGTCTCGCTCACCACACACCGGGCACTCTGCCGTTGTGTACGCTTCTGACTCAACTTCGACCGTGATGCCATACTCCTCAGCGGTCGTGGCGAGACGGTCGATAAACGAGCGATACGCCCAGAACTGGTGCGTTTTCTCGTTCACTCGCGCCGACCAATGTTCCGACAGCACATCGGTAAGGTCGCCCACGTACACCGTGGCAACACCCTCGTCGTAAAGTCGTTCAACGAGATCTCGGACGAGCGTGTCCTGTGCGTGGTCGCGTCGTCGCGTCCGCCTGCGGTACAGGCGTCGAATCCGGCGACTGCTGTACCGGCCCTCGCGGAGTTTGGACTGCAAGCGGGCGATCTCCTTGGTGGTTTCGCGGAAGCGGGCGAACAAATCGCGGCCCTCGTAGAGGTACTGCTGGCCGGTCGTGGTGGTACAGGCGACGAGGTTGTTTGCGCCGATGTCCAAGGCAGCCGATTCCTCGGCTAGTGGTGAATCCCGTCGAGAATCAGGCACGGTGACGGGTTGAATGGCCCTGAACGTGTCGTCCACATCGTCGGAGTACAGTTCCAACCGGCCCTGTTCGCCCTCCCATTTTGGGTCGCCAGCGACTTCGAGGCGCAGTCGATCGTGGTAGCTAAAACCGTATTCGTCTTTTAGGTCTTGTCCCACGGAGATTTCGAGGCGGCTCCGTCCGCCGGTTTCGAGGGTGTGCTGGTCGTTGCGGATGTACGTCCGTAGTTCTCGACCATCCTCCTCGTTGCCCCAGTAGCCGGGCGGGGCGGTGTCCTCGCCGTCCTCGCGGGCAGCGAAGAACGAGCGCCACGCTTCGCTGTTTTTGCGGATAACCTGTTGAGCGGTGGCGGAGCCAAGGACACCGACGTACTGCTTGCGGTAGTCGGCGGTCTCCCACACACTCTCGCCGTCGAAGAAGTTCTGGCGACGTTCGTAGTTCAGTTCGTTCCACAGGCTGGCGGAGGCGTCCAATAGGTCGCGGAGCAGTTGCTCGTCCTGCGTGGAGAGCGGGCGCACCGCGAACGTGTTGGTTCGCCTCACGACAACAGACATTTGTAGTTCTACGTCTAAATGTCTTTTGGACACAGACGATGCGACCGAACATCGACATCTCGCACACGTTGAACGGGCGTGTGAAAGACTACGCCGAACAGCAGGACGTGAGCCTCGAAGAAGCCTATCGAGAGATTATCGAAGCGGGGTTGGAAGCGGTGGAACATCCAGACGAGCCGTAGCGCGTGGACTGTCGGCCCGTGCTGTCGCTCGGACCACCCGTGAACGGATTGGCTTCCGCTCGCTACGTGTCAGATTCAGCGTCTCCGTGAGACGAGACCAGAGATGTGTGTTTGCGACAGCGATCAATGCGTCAGTATCAACGATGATCGGATGGCGTCGTTCGCTGTCCGCCATCGCTATTCCTGAAAGACCCCCGTCGTGTCAAGTTCTGCAGCTTCCTCAAAGGCCTCCCGCTCGCGTTCGATCTCCGCCAAGCCATCACCGAGCAGAATCTCTGCCACGTCTTCGGAGAGGTCTCCCTGCTTGTACTGCTGGTGAAGCGTAATTTTCTCTTCGTCCGAGAGCGCTTCTCGAAGTTTCTCCCGGAGCCCCTGCCGAGCGAGTTCACTCACGTTTATGCCTCCGAGACGCATCTGATCGACGACTTGCGTTGCTTCCTTCTCAGCTTCTCCCCGAAACTGGATTTTGTCGTTGTTCGTAGCCATCTTGACTACCGATTCGTCCCCTACGAGAATAGGTGTTATGACGCGTCATCCGTGTCATTACAGACTCCAAACGAAACGGTATGCGAGTGCCCGCCGAACAGTGTCCATCGCGATCTCCGCTTTCTTCGTGGACGCGTTCGGGAACCAGCAATACATCTATCAGGCGCGGTCCCAATCGGGCGCTGGCGTCCGCTACCGTTCAACAGCCAGGTCGTCCCGCCGTGCCGCATCCAGCAATTCGACGCGTCGCTTCAACGATTTCCACTCCGAGACAGCTTCCCAGGCGCTTTCGACCGAGTCGGCCCCATCCGTCTCGACAAGCGAGACTGTGTCCGGGTCGTCGGCGTCAAATCGCTCCTGAAAATTGGAACGGTGTCTCCCCTGCGGATCCGTCCGCTCGGAGATCGGAAACACGACGGCAGTCAATATGGAAGGGACGTCTAGCAGTCCGTTTGACACAATCGAAACGACTGGTCCTTGACCAAATATATTTACGCAGATAATGCATATATCTGCATATGTCGGACTTCGATCCGGACCCCAAAGAGACGACACTCAGTGATGAACGGGACGAGTGGGCTCGAACACAGGACACCCGGACACGGATTCGAGCGGTCGTCACGGGGCTTGCAGAGCCGGCGACAGCCGCGACAGTCGCAGAACGGGCGCACTGCTCGACGAATGCCGCCCGCAAACACCTCGGCGAATTCGTCGAACTCGGGATCGCCCGGCAACTCGACAACGACACTGGAACGCGGTACGTCCGCAATGACGCCTATTTCCGGTGGCGACGTGCCAACGACCTCGCGACGACACGGACGGTCGATCAGCTCCTCGACGATCTTCAAGAGCTCGAAGCCCAAGACGAGCAATACCAGGACACGTTTGATGCCAGCTCCCCGGACGCGGTGTCCCTGCCTGAGGGGGCTTCGCATGCCGAACTCGAAGACAGACTGCAGGCAATCGGGGAATGGCACACGGTCCGCGAATCGATCGAGCGACACAAGGAGGCACTTCGAATCGCTCGACGAGGGGACGACAAACTTACTGCGTGACGATGTCCGGCCCGTCTGCTCCGATCGATGACGCTGTACTGGAGACGATCCGCGACCGAGTTCAAACGCATTCCCTGGTCGATACTGTCACGACCGAACGCACGGGTGCGACGCTTTCGATGCTCCAACTGGCGTGTGATCTCGATCGATACCCAGCACACGTCACAGCGGTCAGACTTGAGATTCGGTGGTACACGAACGACGACTACAATTTCCACTACGTCGAGACCCACCGCGACAAGATCTGGCAGTGTCGGTGGGATCGACATCCGAACCCGCACACACAGCGGACACACTTTCACCCGCCACCCGATGCGAATTCGGCGGATGCCGTCCCGGATGACCCCACGGATCGACATCCATCAGCGATGACGACTCGCACACTCGCGAATATCCGCGATCGGATCGATGTGCTGTGGGAGGCAGGCCAATGACCGCTTACCGCTTCCGCGTCAAGTTCGAGCCCGATCCGACGTCGTTGTGGCGGGACATTGTCGTCGGCGCGGATCGAACGCTCGCCGAGTTCCAGCGGACGATCAACGCTGCGACCGGTCTCGACCAGGGTCATCTCTGGTTCGTCGGCACTGACGAGGACTACTGGAACAGCGACGTCAAATATCAGTCCCCACAGCAGTACGAAGGCGCACCCGAAACCGATCCACTGCTGGGCCCCGAGCGACTCGAGAACGCCGGCGAGGTAACGATCGGCGAGATGACGCGCCAGCTCGGCCTCGAACAGTACGACCGTATCTGCTACCTGTACGATTACGGTGACGAGTGGCGCTTTTACGCGATCCTGAAAGCGATCGATAGCGAGGAAGCAAGCGACCGGGAGCCAACGGTCGTCAACGAGAAGGGCGATCCGATCGACGACCAGTACGGATCGGCGGGGACCGACAGCAACAGCCCATCGCTTCCGGAGCCGCTTCGGTCGGTGCTTCCCGAAACTGCGGTTCCCGTCGCGGATCTTCGCAATCTCGAAGCGCGTGACGATGTCGTCCACGTTCTGGTGCTCCTCAGCTTCGAAACCGGATTCGGGGCGGTCTGTGAGCGCTTCGCGATTCAGTTCGAAGACGCGGGCTACGTCATCGAGAACTTCCAGCCGGGCTGGCAGGTCGTTGAGGAGGTCGACGGAACGGACCGGACAGAAGACCAACTCCTGGCAGCTCTGGCGGACGCCGTACGCGAGTGGCACGCCGAGATCGTGGAGATCTCCGGTGCGATGACGGGCCAGCACTTCGACGACGAGACTATCGAGTCAATGCACGTCGAACTGGAGGCGGAACTCGAGCGCAAAGGATACGACCACCTCTAGTCTCAGAGCCGAGCCTTGCTTGCGCTGCTACCGAGGAGACACGTCGTAGATGATGAATCGAACGGGAGTTCCCGATAGAGCGCGTGCGTTCGACACCCGCGGAGCATCCTGTCCGGCTCGCGATCCTGTTCGGCTCGCACGCAACGGTATGAACGCACCCAGATAGCGATGTCGACATCGCCGTCGAAGTTAATCGACTCCGGCCGGGCGGCGAATGGAGATCACCGCTGAAGCGCGCCAACCACGTCTTCGAGATCGAAGAGGGAAAGATCGTCCCGATCGGCGGCCGCTTCGCGAACCGAGCGGGCGAAGCCACTCCGGGAGTACAGCAGATACTCGATCGCCGGATCGCCACCGGTCGGGGGCGTCCACTCGACGTGTGCCGCGTCGTCTTCGAGGCGAGCAAGCACGTCGTACCCGAGCGGTTGGCTCGTGAACTTGCATTCGCCGACCAGCAGTGTCTCCCCGTTGGTCGGCGCGACGATGTCGATCTCGCGGCCCTTGTACCACCATGCCCCCGGCACAGTCCGCAGATCGTACTCCGGAACCAACACCGGGAGTGCACGCCGGCAGAGTCGTTCGAACGTGCCGCTGACGAAATCCGACAGCTCCGGCTCGACGAGATCTGTGTAGGCGTCCTCGCCGTACAGTTCGTAACGACCCGACTGCCCGTAGATAAAGCGAAACCAGAACCGAAACAGGGGGTCCCGGATCCGGTAGCGAGTCCGGCGCGTCGAGGTCGGATCGACGGTGACCGGGTGGTGGCGCTCGATCAGACCGAGCGTTTCCAGCCGATCGAAGTAGTAGCTCGTATCGCGACTCTGCAGGCCGGCGCCCTGGGCGATTTCGTTGCGAGCGCGATTGCCGCGTGCCATCGATTCGAGCAGCGCGAAGAACCGATTGACCTCGTCGAGTTCCATCTGGAGCACCGTCTCCGGTTCGTCGTGCAGCGCCCCGTCCGATTCAAGCAGCGTTTGGGTGACGTTCTCGCCGACGCTTTGCGTCCCGTCGAGTGGACGCAAGTACCTGGGAGTCCCCCCGAAAATACCGAACGTGAACACCTGCTGTTCCGGATCGTATTCCGGGACGAACGCCATAGCCGCATCGAAGGAAAGCTGTGTGAGCTCGATCCGTCCGCTGGGGGTCTGTGAGAGGCGGCCGTACAGCGGTGCGCCGCCATCGAGGACGTGTTCGTGTATCATGCCGATCGACGAGCCCGTCAGGACCAGCGTAGCGCTGCTGTCGGCCACGTCGTGATCGATGATGTGCTGAATCTCGGAGGGGAGCCCCGGCGAAGTCTCGACGAGATACGGGAACTCGTCGATCACGACGATCCCGTCGGTCTGCAAGAGATATCGCAAGAGGGAATCCCACTCCTGTTTGACGTCTTCGATGCCGGGGAACACTGTCGCTGCGTCGGTTACGAACCGATCGAGCTGTGTCGCCGGCGTCGTCTGGGTCGCCTGGTGATAGACCGCCTTGTCGCTGTTCCGGAGCGACTCAAGGACGAGTTCGGTTTTGCCGATCCGGCGACGGCCGTAGATCACCGCCAGCTCGAAGTTGTCACTCTCGTAGAAGGTCCGGAGGCGCTCAAGTTCCTTCGTGCGGTTGACGAAGGTATCCATACCCCGTCTTCCGCTCGCCCCGAATATAAGTGCTGTGATTAGTATAGTTCAATTTCGCAGAATCTGAATTCGGCGAAACTGAATTTTACAGTTTCACTTATGACTCCGCCGGAGCCGGAAGCCCAGCGCTCCTTGATAGTGGTTGCTGTAACGATTTACCGCCATGACCGCACGACTGCGTTCAACCCGGAACAGACGTACAGCAACCACTATGAGAGGCAACCGCCTTGGACAGTGGGTGAGACTGGGATTGACTGGCCTTCGTGGCTCAGGCCGGTGGAGCCGAACGCTTCCCACTTCGGCGTGAGGTGGCTCTCACGTTCGGTGGAAACACGACGCCTTTTTGCCCTCCCCCACACCCACCCACAGACATGCACGTACTCGTCACCGGTGGCGCGGGCTTCATCGGCGGGCACCTCGCCGAGCGGTTCGCCGCCGACGGTCACGACGTGGTCGTCCTGGACAACCTCGACCCGTTCTACGACCTGGACATCAAACGCCACAACATCGAGACCGCGCGCGACGCGGCCGAGACCGGCGACGGCAGTTACGAGTTCGTCGAGGGCGACGTCCGGAACGCCGAGCTCGTCTCGGACCTAGTAAGCGAAGCCGACTACGTCTACCACCAGGCAGCCCAGGCGGGCGTCCGCCCGAGCGTCGAGAACCCGCGGAAGTACGACGAGGTCAACGTCGACGGGACGCTGAACCTGCTGGACGCCTGCCGGGACAGCGGCATCGAACGGTTCGTCATGGCCTCCTCCTCGTCAGTCTACGGGGTCCCCCGGTCGCTGCCCTACGAGGAGACCCATCCGACGACGCCGGTCTCGCCCTATGGAGCTTCGAAACTGGCCGCCGAGCGCTACGCGATGGCCTACAGCGAGGTCTACGATTTGCCGGCGGTCGCGCTGCGATACTTCACGGTCTACGGGCCACGGATGCGCCCGAACATGGCCATCTCGAATTTCGTCTCCCGGTGCATGAACGACGAGCCGCCGATCGTCTACGGCGACGGCACCCAGACCCGGGACTTCACCTACATCGACGATGTCGTCGACGCGAACGTCACGCTGCTGGATACCGACGCCGCGGACGGCCAGGTGTTGAACATCGGCTCGACGGACAACATCGAGATCCGGACGCTCGCCGAGGAGATCCGCGACCAGCTCTCCCCTGATCTTGAGTTAGTCTACGAGGAGCGCCACGACGCCGACGCCGAACACACCCACGCCGACACGACCCGTGCACAGGAACTGCTGGGCTACGAGCCCTCCCACACCATTCGCGAGGGCGTCGGGAAGTTCATCGAGTGGTACCGTGACAACCGCGACTGGTACGAACCGCTCGTTCGTGGATAGCGAATCGCTTCGATACAGACTGGCGACCTGTCAGGAAGACACCGGCGACT
>JAOPKD010000022.1:0-34847 GCA_025517565.1 Halapricum hydrolyticum | reverse complement strand
CTCTCAGGAAGACACCGGCGACTCTCTCAGGAAGACACCGGCGACTCTCTCAGGAAGACACCGGCGACTCTCTCAGGACGAGGCAGCCGAGTCGACGTCGGCCTCCGCTTTCCCCGAGAGGCGCTGCTCGGCCTCTTCGCGGTCTTCTGGGTAGCCGACGTCGACGCGCCAGCCGTCCATGCGGATGGCGTCGATCGTCCGGCCGCTCCGGATCAGCAGGTCGACGGCCTCGCTCAACTCGTATTCCCCACGGTTCGAGGGCTGCACCAGTTTGGCAGCGTGGAAGATCGCGGGCGAGAACGTGTAGAAGCCGGTCATCACAAGGTTCGACGGCGGATCCTCTGGCTTTTCGACCACTTCGACGATCTCGCCGTAGTCGTTCGTGTCACAGACCCCGTACCGGCCGGCCTCCTCGTAGGGCACTTCCTCGACGAGAAACGCCGCGTCGGTCCGATGTTCCTGCTGGCGACGGACGACGTCCCCGAGGTTGGCCCGGAAGACGTTGTCCCCGAGCATGAGCATGAAGTCGTCGTCGATGTGCTCTTCGGCGGTCAACAGCGCGTGAGCCAGCCCCTTCTGTTCGCGCTGGTGAGTGTAGGTGATCGGGACGTCGCGGAACTCGTCGTCGTAGTGCTCGATGATGTCCTGCTTGCGATAGCCCACGACCACGACGAACTCCTCGACGTCCGTGTCGAGATCGAGCAGTTGCTCGAAACAGTGGGTCAGCAACGGTTTCCCGCTCACTTCGACCATGGCCTTGGGCGTGTCCTCGGTCAGCGGCCTGAGGCGGGTTCCCTCGCCTGCGGCCAGCACGACAGCTTTCATTGTGTCTGGGTATCTCTTTGTCCGGCCTTGAGACTTTGGGTCGCTGCCTTCTTTCGGGGCCGCGGACGGTCCGATAAGAGCCCTCTCACCGCTGGTGGCGGTATTCATAGGGATTCTCGTAGCCAGTCGGAGGGATGCCTACATCCGACCGGGCGGCAGCGTTCGATTTCACGGGTGAAATCGTTCGACGATGATCCCTCTCAGATAAGCACCGACCGAAGCGTTCCCTCCGACCGGCCAAGAAACCGAATCCTGGCGGAATGAAAGGGCGAGTCAGTTCCGGGAACCCCGACGAAGCAAGCACTGCAGGGCGTATAGCGCCCGAAGCGCGCAGCGAGTCGCGGGACCGGAACTGGCGAGGGCTTTCAGAGTGGTCTCACCTCTTTCGCGTCCATCTCTGAACACGACCCCTCACTCATCCACTCCTTTAAGACCAACACCGAACGGAAACCATCAAACCGGGGGCGAGCGAACCGACCGAATACAATGCACGTCAGCGTCGTCGGCAGCGGCTACATCGGCACGACAATCGCTGCATGGTTCGCGGAACTCGGGCACACGGTCACGAACGTCGACATCGACGAGGACGTCGTCGACGCGATCAACGCCGGCGAGGCACCGATCCACGAACCCGGACTCGATGAGTTGATCGGCGATCACGGCGGGGACACGCTCGTCGCGACCACGGACTACGCCGACGTGCGCGATACCGACGTCACGTTCCTCGCGTTGCCGACACCCTCCGAGGCCGACGGCGGGATCGACCTCGCGGCGATGAAAGCCGGCGCGGAGTCGCTCGGCGAGGCGATCGCCGAGAAGGACGACGAGCACCTGGTCGTCGTCAAGAGCACGGTCATCCCCGGCACGACCGAGGACGTCGTCACGCCGATCGTCGAAGACGCCGCCGGCAAGACCGCGGGCGAGGCGTTCCACGTCGCGATGAACCCCGAGTTCCTCCGTGAGGGGTTCGCGCTGGGCGACTTCCGCGATCCCGACAAGATCGTCTATGGCGCCGAGAGCGACGCTGCCCGAGACACACTCGATCGCGTCTACGATCCGCTGGTCGAGGCCGCCGACGGCGATCCCGCGATCGTCGAAACCGGGATCAAAGAGGCCGAGATGATCAAGTACGCCAACAACGCGTTCCTCGCGACGAAGATCAGCCTGATCAACGAGATCGGCAACGTCTGCAAGGAGTACGGCGTCGACGCCTACGAGGTGGCTGACGCGATCGCCCTCGACCACCGCATCGACGAGCACTTCCTGCGCAGCGGCGTCGGCTGGGGTGGATCGTGTTTCCCGAAGGACATGAATGCGATCAGACACGCCGCCCGCGACCGTGATTACGATCCCGTCCTGCTCGACGCGGCGGTCGCAGTCAACGACCGCCAGCCCGAGCGAATGCTCGACCTGCTCGGCGACCACGCCGATGTCGAGGGCAAGCGCGTCGCCGTGCTGGGGCTGGCGTTCAAGCCCGGGACCGACGACATCCGCTACACGCGTGCGATCCCGATCATCGAGGGGCTCCAGGACCGCGGGGCCGACGTGGTCGGCTATGACCCGGTCGCGACCGAGAACATGCGCGAGAAGTTCCCCGATATCGAGTACGCCGACAGCGCGGCCGACGCACTCGCGGATGCCCACGCCGCGATGGTCGTCACCGACTGGGACGAGTTCGCCGCCCTGAACACCGAGTTCGACGCGATGGCCGACCCGGTCGTGATCGACGGCCGGCGCGTCATCGAGCGCCGCGACGGGCTCACCTACGAGGGCCTGACCTGGTAATCTCATCTTCTTCGCGTCAAACGAACATCGATACGCGTCCGCGATTGTCGACCGTGCTCACTCGTTAGCGAGCGTAGCTGGGACGCGCGTGCAACTCCGTAGATACATTCACTTGGTAGCAGATACTACGACAGATGTCACCTACGCCCGCCGTAAACAGTAGTTGCGACTGCATATCTCAATGCATACGACCTGTTGAGGTATGTTTCTAGATCAGACGTAGGTCGTCATCGCTATCGAGAATATCGCTTCGCGTCACCACGGCTATGGCGTCCTCATGATCCTGGCGTCGAACTGCCACTCGGATCGCTGCTGCGGCCACTCTGTCGTCTGTGAGCACGAACACGTCATCGCCTCGTCGGTGGCGATATTCGATAGCCAACCCGGCCAGCACTGTGTCGGCCTTCTCGACCTCGTGTTCGTCTTTGGCGCTTCGGCGTGCGATTTCCCGCCGAACAGTGTCCATCGCAGTCACTGCCTCAGCGTGCGTCGGTGAGGGCGGATCGACGATTTCGGCCCAACCGTCGTCGACAGCGTGTTGGACTCGGTTCGCGACGTGCATCGTACTCAGTTCTTCGTGGACGCGCTCGGGAACCAGCAACACCAGATGTCGCTGCTGTGCGTACTTGCGCAACGACTGGTACTTCGAGGTTCCCGGCTCACCCACTGCGACGAAAATATTCGTATCGACGAGTACGATGTCGTCGGAGTCCGGTTCCTCACTCATTCGTCCGGTCGGACCGTGGCTGGACACGGTCGATATCGACATCGATTGCGTCGGCGATGGCAGGGAAGAGCCGATCAAAGTACGGGTCGAACTCCTGACCAGCTGCCAGCGCCGGGCGAAGCGCCTGTACGACTGCCATTCCCTCGGCCGGCGCGACGTCTAGCTTCTCGGCAACCAGTCGCTGGGTGAGCTGTCCCGCGTAGTGCTCGCCCGTCAGACGGAGCCCCCGAACGAGTCGTCCAGTGCCGTAGCGGTTCTGGAAATACTCGAGGTCGTCGTCGATTTCGGTGAGTGCAATTGCGTGAAGAACCGTCGGTGTGATCGCCAACTCGTCCTGATCGACGAATGCGAACGGTTCGGCTGTCAGTTTATGCGGCCGAGTACTCTCGTCACGCTCGACGAGCGAGAGGGTTTCGAGCCGTTCGATATCGTCGTAGGCCGTCGCCCGAGCCACGTCCAGCGTGTCGATAAGCTCTTGAACAGTCGCCGGCCCGTAATAGCAGATGTAGACGTAACTCCGAGCGAGGCGTGGTCGTTGTAGCAGCGTCGCCGCCGCGAGGAATCCGTCGAAATCATCGATAGAGGGTGCAGTTCCCTCACCAGCTATTGATATCTTCTCGGTCAGTGTCGGCATCGTAGTCTGGAATATGAAATCTACACATTTTAGATTTTCGGTTAGCGGCGGTAGAGAACACGGTTCGAGCTGATTTGCCTCTGATGATTGATTTTCGGCGACGAGGACCGCTTCGAGGAGCTCCGTGAGCGACTAGCGAGCGATCGCGATGACCGATCGCCTGCCGAACGGTTCGACGAGGCACTCCGGAAGGTCGACGAACATCTGGCATGATCGTGACTGTTGTAACGATTTACTGGGACGACCGCCGGCAGCTGTGCGGTCGATACGGGAGGGACGTACAACGGTCAGTATGAGTGCGGAGTTGCCGGACGACGATCTCTCGCGAATTCTCACCGCCGTCGAGACGATCGAAACGAGCATCGGGATACTGTCGGACAAGCGTACGCTCGATTGTGAAGAGTACAAGCGGGACCGCGAGACACTGGCGAGTCTCGTTGATCGCCGACAGAAGTGACAGTCACCACAACATTCTGGGCAGCCTGAATATTTAACCGCACAGCCGACGTACGCACACCGAGGATGGGATCTGGATTCGGGCCGGAGGACGTCGTCAATCGACGCGTCAACAGGCACGTCAAAGAGTTGCTCCCGGTCCAGGTCTCCGCACAGAAGGACTACCTGCTCGAGGGACAGCGGTGGCTGCCGCCGGACGGGCTCCCGGGCGACGCGGACCGGTGTCTGTGCCTCCTGAAGAGTTACGTCGGGCGGCGCGGCCAGTTCGAGATTCACGTCGAGCGCGTCTTCGACCGGGGGACCGACGGCGAGTGGCGCATCGAGAACACGATCACGCGCACGGGGACCGGCTCGCTGTCGCCGTTCACGTACCTGGTGACGTCGGAGATCGAACTCCTGGGCGATGTCGAGACGGATCGCGCACGCGTCTCCTGGGCGGCACTCGGCGACGATCCGATTTACGGCGGGCGGGAAGCCCAGGCGGCAGTGCTACTCACGGAGAAGATGAGCCACCTGCGAGCGCGCGAGCGTGGCCAGGGCATGGATCATCCCGGCTCGCTGAGTCGGCTCGGCTCGCTGTCGAACGTCATCGACACCGGTCGACAGTTGCGGACCGACTGGGAGGAGGTCGACGAACTGCTCGGGCCGGACGCGGACACGATCGCCGCGACCGCCGGCTTCGACGCGCTCGAATCCCGGGAGCAATACCTCGAAGCCGAACGGCTGGGCATCGACTTCCTCGCTGCCGACATCGAAGACCTGCAGGTGGAGGGAGACAGACGCGAGCCAGCGACAAGCCGCGAGTCGGATGCCGACCGACCCGACTGGCAGACGCCGCCCGCGGAGCTGACCGTCGACGAGACCGAGACGGAACTCCGGAAAATCCAGCGCAAGCTCCGCCGGATGAAGCGGGAGTTCGGCGACGAGGACTCCTCATAGTGGTTGCTGTAAGTCTGTTCCGGGTTGACCGCACGCAGTCGTGCGGTCACACCGGTAAATCGTTACAGCAACCACTATCAGAGTGACGTCTCTGATCTCGCTGGACGGCGGCCGGTGAACCGTCCCTCCCTACTCGTTCACGGCCTGTGCCGTTCACTGGCGACGACCTCGATCTGTGGGCGCCCGCCTTCGACATCCTGTCGGCGATGGCGTCACATCTCGTCGGCGTTCTCGAGGATTTCGACGGCGGACACGTGTGGGAACTCGGCTACCTCTACCATCACCAGGTTTACGTCAGAGACGTTCTCTGGCTGCTCAAGCGGACGTACGGGAGCGAGGACAGAATGCGCGCGAAGTACGACAACGGGATGGCCGCCACCCATCTGGCCGCTCTTGAGGAGGCAGCCGGAGACCGTCTCCTTCGGTGGCACGACGAGGACGATCTGGCGGATGCTGTCCGTGAAATCCCGTAGAGATCCGTATTCCGCACCGATCACAGAGTAGTGTTGCTAACCTGGCAACGGTCACTGTCTCAATCCAGCGGCTGCGCCGCGTCCCGTTCGAGGAGCGGCTTCGCGTTCGCTTCCGGTAACGTCACGACGTCGTCCGCCGAGAGATCGTATTCGCGCTGGTCGACGCCCAGGATCGCGCCGACGTCCGCAGTAATACGAACCGTTCGCCGCTCGACGCCCTGGCTGGAACCGTCCGCCGCCGCCTCGGGATCCGCTTGCGACGGTGTGTCCCCCTGTGACTCGGGCGACGTCCCTGCCTCCGTCTGCGATTCTGGGGCTGACGCCACTGGATCCGTCTGTGACCCAGGAGCTGGAGCGTCGTCCTGTGTCCCAGCAGACGGAGCCTCGGTCTGGGATGGAGCGGACGGAGCCCCTGCCGCCGCGGGCTCGCTGGCTCGCGCACTCCCGCCGTCGTTCATCACGTCCGCGGCCGGGACCGTCTCTTCGTCAGCTCCTCCCCGACCGGCCTCGTCTGCAGCGCGAGCCGACCCGCCGGACGGATCTCCCGCCGTCTGGTCGGTTGACGGCGGTGCCGCTGGATCGGGCGCGGCGCGTGACGGCTCCCGGCCCGCTTGTGGAAGACTGTCGGCCGCGGTGTCGGGAGCGGTGCGCCCTTCCGGCGCGTCGCGTCCGGCCGCAGCCGACTCGGCGTCCGACCGGCCGGCCGGTTCCGGGGCCGAGTCGGGCTGGCCCGAACCTGGCGTGGCGTCGGCCGGCAGTTCCCCCGCGATCTTGTCGAGGACGTGCTCTCGGTTCGCCTCGATGTCGGCGACGAGTCGCTCGAACATCTCCCGCTCTTCGGCCGTGAGCCCGCCGTCGTCGACCGGCGACCCGTGGGCCGCGAGCGACGCGTTCTTGACGATCTTGGCGACGCGGCGCTTGTGGATCGCTTCGACGGTCTGCTCTGCGGTCTCGATCTCGTCGGAGAGTCGTCCGACCTCGGGATCGCTCCAGGGGTTGTCGGCGCGTTCGGCGGCCCGGTCGCGCGCGTCGCGCAGTTGCTGGATGTACTCGCTGGCCTCGGTGTAAAAGGAGTCGCGCAGCTGCTGGAGGCTGTCAGTCTGCCGTTCGCGACTCTTGACCGTCTGTAGTTCGTCGAGGTCCATGCTATTCCTGGCCCTTCTCGGCGCGGCCCCGGGCCATGAGGAACACGCCGAGGTACTCCGGAACGGAATGCACTCCCTCCGCGAACGTAAAACTATCGCCGTAGAGCTCTATCTGTCCGCCGTCGGTCACTTCGACCGTGATGTCGTGGCCGACGAACGTCTCCGGGACGGCGTCGACCAGCGGGTCGAACGCGTCGAGTTCGTCGCGGTCGATCCGCCTGACCGCCAGGCCGCTCCCGCCGTGGAGACTGCCCGGCAGCCGGATCAGCCGGTTCGTGTCGGTCGTGACCGGTTCGTCGATCGGTGCGTTGTCACCCTCGACGACCTCCTCGACGAGGGCGTTCGCGACCGAGACGAACGCCGGGTGGATGTCGATGTTCCCCGCGCGCAGCTGGTCGGTGTTCTCCCGCATCGCCCGGAGTGCGGCCGCCGCCTTGCCGTCGCCGATCCCGTCGTACTCGGTGAGCCGCTCGATCGCCGCGGACTCGTCGCTCGCCAGCAGCGCCTCGACGGTGTCCATGATGTGCCCGTGGGCGCGGCCACTCCAGCCGCCTTCCGTCGTCAGCGTGCGCTTGTGGGCTGGGCTGCTCCGGCCGGCCGTCCCGCCGACGGCTTCCTCCTCGACCAGCGCGTCGAACTCCAGACCGATCCCGCGCACGTAATCGACGATCTCCCGGCGGGACTCCCGGTCGAGGTGCTGGATCCCCTCGTCGCGGACGTGGACGTGATACCCGCGACCGCCGGAGAAGACAACCGTCAACTGTTCGAACCCGAAGTCGGTTTCCAGAAAGTCCAGCAACTTGCGCAGTGCGTCCTTGCACGACGCCAGCATCTCGGCGTAGGTGTCCTCGCCGGGCGTGACCGACGGCAGATGATCGGCGTCGAGGTCGAAGACGAGATCCGAGGAGCGCCAGCCCTTCTGGCCCATCGAGGACGCGCTCGGGTCGTCGTATCGCCCGGCGGAGAAGTAGACGTGCCGGGGGCGCTCGCGCGCGAGAAAGTCCTCGATCGAGCCGAGATCGAGCAGCGACCGGTGGCGCACCATCGTGGTCCCGGGACTGGACGTCCAGGGGATGTAGCCCCACTCGCGCTCGCTGGCGTCCGGCGGCGGCGTCAGGTCGGCCCGCCGGTAGTGATCGCCGAACCGGCCCCGGAGATACGCGCGCGTCCGTTCTTCCATCGACTCACTGTTTGCGAACTCGGGGCTAAAGCGTTTTCGTCACTGTCGGGCAAGCCACGGGTGCGATCGACGAACAGCTTATCATACGGCTTATTGGACGTCCCGTCCGCATCGACTGCGGGGCGGTAAATCAGTTCAATACTCCGTCTCAATCGCGGGGTCACCGACCGAGCAACTGCGAGAGGCGGTCGGTGATCGAGCTGTCGTCGCCGAGTTTGAGATAGTACGCGTCGCCGCCGTCCTCGTAGTAGTTGTCGATCCGGCGCTCGATCTCGAACCCGACGTGCTGGTAGAACGAGATGGCCTCTTCGTTCGTCGTCCGGGCGTGGCAGGTGACTGTGCTGTAGTCTTCGGCGACCCGTGCGATGAGTCGCTTGCCGAACCCCTCGTCGCGATACTGCTCGTCGACGGCCAGAAAGAGCATATATCCGTCCCGTCGAACCGCCGCAAAACCGATGAGCTTCGTCCGTCGCGCCCGGTTGAGATAGACGTAGACCTTCGACCGGCGATAGGCGTTCTCGAAGAACCGGCGTCGCTGGCGCAACACGCCCTCCGAGCGGCGGATCCGTTCTTTGAGCTCCCACGCCTCCTCAACGTACTCGTCGCTGCCGCGGTCGACGATCCGCGTATCGACGTTGATACTCACTGACCGGAAATAGCACAGACGCGAATATAATTTTTCCGCCCTCTCCGGATTCAGACACGGGATCTGTACCCTTCCGAGCGGGTGCGGCCTACGCGATGTCTTCGACTGCTTCGAGAACCTCGTCGTAGTCCGGTTCGACGCCGGGATCGTCGCTGACCCACGCGTACTGGACGACGCCGTCATCGTCGAGGACGAACACCGACCGCTTGGCGACGTCGTGGACGCCCAGGTCCGTGAAGTCCATCGCGATGTCGTACGCTTCGACGAGTTCTTTGTCGGCGTCGCTGATCAGACCGAACTCCAGCCCGAGCTTCTCGCGGAACTCGTTCAGCGCGAACGGCGAATCGACGCTGATCCCGTACACCGAGGCGCCGGCGTCCTCGAACGTCGCCAGGTCGTCCTGGAAGTGGTTCATCTCGTGGGTGCAGACGCTGGTGAACGCACCCGGGAAGAACGCCAGCACGAGCGGGGCGTCCTCGAGGTGCTCCGAGAGCGTGAACGACTCGATGTCGCCGTTTGCGAGCGGTGCAGTGAAATCTGGTGCGGAGTCGCCTACGGATACCATGGCGGACATCGATACGACCGCCAGCGTCAAGACTGTGCCGCCCCCGGCGAATTTCGGATCGTGGGGGTTCCCCGACGAGAGCGTCTGTCTTTCGGGATCGCTGTCGTCCTCACGACGTGGTGTCTAGCAAAAAGCCTATAATAGCCAGCAAGCAAAGGGGAGGTAGAGATGCTCAGTTCAGTCCTACAGATCCCAGGAATCCCGGGTGGCCCGGAAGTGCTGCTGCTGTTGTTGCTCGTCGTGCTGCTGTTCGGCGCGAACAAGATCCCGAAACTCGCCCGCTCGTCGGGGCAGGCGATCGGTGAGTTCCAGAAGGGGCGCGAACAGGTCGAACAGGAACTCGAGGAGATGAAAGAGGGTGGAACGAAGGGGTCGGACGAAGACGAGGTCGCCACCGAATCCGACACCGACTTCGAGACCGAGCCCCAGGTCGAATCCGAGACCGAACCGTCCTTCGAGGACGACACCGAAAAGTAACGCTATCGTTTTCGCCCGCGCTCGACGCTGACGGTACGTTCTCCGAGTTGGGAAACTGTCCGATACCGGTGGCTACGACGACAGATTCTGCCCGA
This sequence comes from Halapricum hydrolyticum, assembly GCA_025517565.1. Taxonomy (GTDB): domain Archaea; phylum Halobacteriota; class Halobacteria; order Halobacteriales; family Haloarculaceae; genus Halapricum; species Halapricum hydrolyticum. The sequence goes on along the minus strand of JAOPKD010000022.1, from coordinate 24,900 downwards.
TGCCTGTCGAAACTGTCCGAGCGTATCGCTACCTGTCTGGCTGTGCCGTCTCGGTCCCACGGCGACATCCGGAGGGTATGCGAGACGTATCCAAACTGTTTTGAACGCGCATCGCGCTACCCCCGAGTACCATGACAACCAACGTCGGCATCCTCGGCGCGACCGGAGCAGTCGGACAGCGACTCATTCAGCTTCTCGATCCGCACCCGCAGTTCGAGATTGCCGCAGTCACCGCCAGCGAGGACAGCGCGGGCAAGACCTATCGCGAGGCGGCCAAGTGGCGGATCGACACGCCGATCCCCCAGTCGGTCGCGGACCTGGAGGTCCGCCAGACTGACCCGACGTACGTCCCCAACGACGTCGATCTCCTCTTTTCGTCGCTGCCCTCGGGCGTCGGCGAGGCCGTCGAGCCGAAATTCGCCGAGGAGGGCTACGTCCTCTCCTCGAACTCCTCGAACTTCCGGACCGACCCGGACGTCCCGCTGACGATCCCCGAGGTCAACCCAGAGCACCTCGATCTGATCGAAGTCCAGCGCGACGAGCGCGGCTGGGACGGCGCGATCATCAAGAACCCCAACTGCTCGACGATCACGATGGTGCCGCCGCTTGCGGCCCTGGACGACGCGTTTGGGCTCGAACGCGTCGACGTCTCGACGCTCCAGGCCGTCTCCGGGGCGGGCTACTCCGGCGTCACCTCGATGGAGATCATCGACAACGCGATCCCGCACATCGGCGGCGAGGAAGAGAAGATGGAGACCGAGTCGAAGAAACTGCTGGGCGAGTTCGACGGCGCACAGGTCCGCTGGAACAACTTCGCCGCCGCCGCCTCGTGTAACCGCATCCCGACCCTGGACGGCCACCTGGAGAACGTCTGGGCCGACACCAGCGCGGACGTCACCCCCGAGGAGGCTGCCGAAGCGATGGCATCGTATCCTTCGGCCGACGACCTGTACTCCTCGCCCGAGCAACTGATCCGGGTCTTCGAGGAGCCCGACCGCCCCCAGCCCCGGCTCGACCGCAACCGCGACAACGGCATGGCCATTGCGGTCGGCGGCGTCCAGGAAACGACCAACGGCGTCCAGTTCAACTGTCTCGCGCACAACACCCTGCGCGGCGCGGCCGGCGCGTCGATCCTCAACGGCGAACTGCTCCTCGAGGAAGGCCATCTCTGAGCACGCGGCGATCACTGCTCTCCGTCGTCAGTCTCGGACTTTTCGAGTTCGGCTTCGAGTTGCTCGACGCGCTCTTCGAGTGCCTCCTGACGCCGCTGTTGCTGTTTCGACTGGCTCCTGACGGCACCGACGACCAGCACCACCGCGAATCCGAACAGCAGCCCGACCGGACCTGACACGAAGATGAGAACTACGAACGTTATCACAACCGCAAACGCGACACCTACGGCGTGCCAGTCAGCGTCATTCATAGTTCTTGACATATTAACGATCCCTAAGATTCTTTCGGACTGATACGATGAACGCACATCGCGGACAGAGCAGAGCGACGTGACGGCTCTCGCATCTGTTCCGTCTGCGACGGGACGAACACGGCTTCCCTTCTGCCGGCCTCCTCGTCGCGGTTAATACTGCCGGCTGTACGTTCGTAAAGATATTCGGCACAACCTCGTGCCGAATCATTTCGAAAAGTTACAGCCGGCAGTATAAGTCCCGGCCCGTGCAAGCACAGTATATGAGCGTCGTCTGCGAGTTCGAACTCCTGTCGGCGGAGTTGCCGCTGACTGGCGTCGCGGCGGCTCTCGATACGATCCTCACGATCGACGACGTGGTCTCGGGGACGGCGGGCGCGCCCGCCGTCGTGTTCTCGACGACCGGCGTCGATCCGGCCCGCCTCGAAGAGGTCATGGACGACGCCGACCCGATCCCGGAGTACGTCGCCCTCGAGTCGGCCGTCGTCGAGTCGCGCTATCGGGTCACTCTCGATACGGCACACGCCGACGTCTACACGCGACTCGTCGACCTCCGGACCCACCCCATGGGCGCGGTCGTGACCGGTCGCGGCTGGCGAGTCAGTGCGCAGTTCGCCGACCGGGACGCGCTGGACACGTTCCGGACCGCGTGTGGAAACACGGGCGTCGAGTTCCGACCCCGGCGCGTTTTCGAGGCCGAGACCGACCGGACCGACGACTACGGTCTCACCGCTGCCCAGCACGAGGCGCTGCTCACCGCCCACGAGATGGGCTATTTCGACGTGCCCCGGGAAGCCGACCTGTCCGACGTCGCCGCGGAACTCGAGACGACGACCTCGGCGCTGTCCGAGCGACTCCGGCGCGGCCAGCGCCGGCTCGTCGGTCACACGATCGCCAGCGCGGAGTGATTCGCACTGCAAGGTTGGACGAGCCTGAGCTGCAACGCCGGGAGAGTCTGCATGGCCGTGCAGATGAGCTTGAACTGCAGGATATATCCTGCAAAGCGTTAGCGCCGCGGCCGGCCTACGTTTCGCTGTGGCGAGACGTCGGGCATACCGTCTGGTCGGCACAGAACTGGAGGATCCATGACCACGCTATCACCACCGCAGGCGAGCACAGACCGCGGATCGGCACACCAGCGCGTCCGGACGAACGCGACGCCGGAGGGATCGCATGCCTGTTGAACAGACGCCGCACGTCGCCGACCGGGAGGCCCACGTCGTCGGCGGCGGAATCGCCGGGCTGGCGGCTGCGGCGTTTCTGATCCGTGATGGCAACGTGCCCGGCGAGAACGTCCACGTCTACGAGAAACTCGACATCGTCGGCGGGGCGATGGACGGCGCGGGCGACCCCGAGGAAGGCTACGTCATCCGGGGCGGGCGCATGTTCAACTTCCCCGCCTACGAGTGTACCTGGGACCTCTTCCGGACGATCCCCGCCCTGGAGGACGACAGCATTTCGGTCAAAGAGGAGATGAACCGGTTCAACGCGAAACACCCGTCCTACGCAGAGGCGCGACTGATCGAGGACGGCACCCATCTCGACGCCTCGCAGTTCCAGCTGGAGACCCGCCACCGGATCTCGCTGGTTCGACTGCTGCTCACGCCCGAGGAGCGACTCGGGGACACCCGGATCGAGGAGTGGTTCGGCGACGACTTCTTCGAGACGAACTTCTGGTACGTGTGGGCGACGATCTTCGCCTTCCAGCCCTGGCACAGCGTCGCCGAGGTCCGCCGGTACATGTACCGCTTCCTCCACGAGTTCCCCCGGCTGCACACGATGGAGGGGATCGACCGGACCAAGTACAACCAGTACGACTCGATGATCCTGCCGCTGCGACGGTGGCTCGAGGACCGTGGCGTCGACTTCCAGTACGACTGTCGCGTCACCGACATGGACATCGTCACCTCGCGAGCGGGCCGGACCGTCGAGCGACTCCACTGCGAGACCGACGGCGGAACCGAGCGCATTGGGGTCGAGCCCACGGATATGGTCTTTTTCACCAACGGCTCGATGACTGACGGGTCGGACCTCGGCGCGTGGGACGAGGCCCCCGAGACGAACGAGACCGGCGCGTCCTGGGAGCTGTGGCGGTCGATCGCCGCTGACAACCCCGGATTCGGCGACCCCGAGGTCTTCGCCGGTAACGTCCAGGAGACCAAGTGGGAGTCGTTCACCGTGACGCTGCACAACACGGACCTGTTCGATCACATCGTCGAGTTCACCGACGAGGAGCCCGGCAACGGGCTGGTGACCTACGTCGACTCGTCCTGGCTCATGTCGACTGTCGTCGCCGCGCAGCCGCACTTCGCGAACCAGCCCGACGACGTGAAGATCTTCTGGGGCTACGCCCTGTTCCCGGATCGGGAGGGCGACTACGTCGAGAAGAAGATGTCCGAGTGTACCGGCCGGGAGATCCTCGAAGAGCTGTGTTATCACCTCCAGTGTGCGGACCGACTGCCGGAGATCCTGGAGGGCGTCGACTGCGTGCCGTGCATGATGCCGTTCATCACGGCCCATTTCCAGCCCCGGACGTCCGGCGACCGGCCGGCGGTCGTCCCCGACAGCTCGCGCAACCTGGCGTTCCTCGGACAGTACGCCGACCTCCCGCGCGACGTCGTGTTCACCGTCGAGTACTCGGTTCGCACGGCGATGACCGCCGTCTACGAGCTGCTCGACCTCGATCGGGAGATTCCGCCCGTGAGCAAACACTACCGCAAACCGGGGGTCCTCGCTGACGCGGTTTCGGCGTCGTTCGAGTAGCCGCGGCGTCGACGATAAAGTATTAATCTTCGACCGCCATCGTTTCGCACAACGCTCGTGGGCTGTGATGAAATGGGACACAGATTCCGGACTGACGGTCCGGATGGGGGTCGCACTCGCACTGGTCCTCACACTGCCGGTGGCGTTCATCTACGCGTTCGTCTTCGCGATCAACGCCGTGGGGCTGGATCTGCTCTCCTGGGCGACCGGGAAGCCGTACAACGGTGAGGTCTACGTCCGGCCCTGGCTCGCCGTCGGCGTCGTCCTCGTTGGCCTGGCCGTCCAGTATCGGTACGGGGACTCGGTCGCGCTCCGGTCGGTCAGCGCCAGGCGCGTCGATGCCGATGAGCGACCGGATCTCCATCGGCGCGTCCAGCGTCTCGCACAGATCGCCGAGGTCGAACCCCCTCGCGTCGCCGTGAGCCGGTCAGACGTCCCCAACGCGTTCACCGTCGGCGTGCGGCCGTCGACCGCGACCGTCGTCGTCACCGAGGGCGCACTCGAGGCGCTCGACGACGCGGAACTCGACGCCGTGCTCGCACACGAACTCGCACACGTCAAGAACCGCGACGTGTCCGTGATGTCGCTGGCGTACTTCCTGCCGTCGCTGACCTACCTCGTCGCGATCGGCGCGTTCTACGTCCTCAAGGGCGTCTTTCACGTCCTCGGATCGTTCCGACACACAGACGGCGACGGGGCGAAGGGACTGTTCGTCGCGATCGTCGTCCTGGTCGTCAGCGCGATCGTTACGATGGCCATCTCGGCGCTGTTCTGGCTGGCGAGTTTCACGCTCTTTCGGACGCTCTCGCAGTATCGCGAGTACGCCGCCGACCGCGGTGCAGCGGCGATCACCGGCGATCCGGCGGCGCTCGCGTCCGCACTCCGGACGGTCGACGAGGAGATGAGCGACGTGGCCGATCGCGATCTCCGTGAGGTTGACGGCGGTCTCGAAGCGCTGTACGTCGCGCCGATCGACGACTACCAGTTCGGCGAAGATCGCGAGCTGATCAGCAACGACATCTTCCCGGCGACTCACCCCTCGACAGGGGAACGAATCGATCACCTGCAGTCGATCTCCCGTGACTCACTATGACCCGGCGACGGCAGTTTCTCTCGGCGCTTACCGGCGCGACCGTCGCCGGCCTCGCCGGATGTGGGTATCGGCCCGGCGGTGGTGACATTCGATGGTCGGAAGATCTGTCGATCGCAGCTGCCGGGATCGGTAGCGGGATCACGACCGCCGACGTCGTCGGGGACCGTCTGATCGCGGTCGTCGATTCCTCCCGAACCTTCGACTTCGATAGCAGCGAGTTCCGCGAGCGCGGGCTCGTGTACGCGTTCGAAACGGATTCTGGAACGCGACGCTGGCGGGACGAGCTACCCGAACCGGTCCGCGTCAGGGCACTCGGGGACCCGCCGGCCGTCGGGACCGAGCACGCAGTCTACGGCTACGGCGAGGGCGGCGAGCGATGGGAATTCGAGATCGGTTCGGCCCCGCTCGGGATAGCCGCCGGCGGCGAGCGCGTCTACGTCCGCACGGACGCCGGCAAACTCCGCTCGATTCGCCGCGGTCGTCAGCAATGGACGCTTGACGTACCCGCGTCGCAGCGTCACGACGCGGCCGTGGCCGCCGACCACCGCGGCGTCGTCTACCGGGACGGCGACCGCCTCCGTCGGGTCGACCGGGACGGCTCGCGCCAGTGGAACCGTCCGGTTCCGTCGGAGACCGGCGACGTCCGGATCGTCGACGACCTCCTTTTCGTGTCGACACACAGGGAGACGGTCGCGGTCGAGGTGGCGTCGGGTCGGGAGCGGTGGCGGAGTGACGCCCGGCTGGAGGCGGTGGACGTGACCGATCGAGGCGTCTGTGTAGTCAGCGACGAACGGGTAACCGCCGTCGATCACGCCGGGGAACGGCGCTGGCGCGTCGGCGGCGAATCCGGCGGAATCGAGGCCGGAATGGGTGGTTTCACGGGAATCGTCGCGGACGAGACGGCGGTGTACGTGACGTCGGCCGATTCGATCTTCGAACTCGATCCCACCGACGGGAGCGTCCGCTGGACGGTTTCCCACGACACGGTCTCTGCCGGACCGTTCCGCGTGGACTCGGGCGTTCTCGTCCTGGTCGACGACCGTCTCGTCTGCCATCACCCTGACTGATTCGGACTGCTGTGGAGATAGGCTGGCATGACCGACCCAGTCGTGGGTTCGACACGGATGGACGACAGCAGTCCGTCTCGCATTGCCGGCTAACGACGTTCGCGATGACGAGATATCGATTGCCACTGTCGGCTATAATCTTCGTGGAGATATTCGACCCGATGCAGGGCTGACATTGCTCACGGGCTTCTAATCGACGGTATGAAATGTGACGGCCGGTAGTCTCGGGAGCTCTGCTATCGAGAGCCTGCACCGGCACGTACTCACAGTTTGTGTGTCTGCCCCCTAGACTTTTATCGCGCCTCCGTAATTTCTAAGCATGGTCCTCCGCGAAACGAATGCACAGATCGCTGCGGCGCTCGTCGGTATCCTCCTCCTGTTTGCACTGCCGGTGACTTTTGATATCCCGGTCGGCAGCACGATGAACGCCGCCGTTCTCGCGTCGTTCTACGCCGTCGTGTTCGGCGGCGCACACCTGTACCTTGCTCTCGTCGGCGAGAGCGACGCTGACTTTCCCGTGACTGCTCGCTGGCGAACCGTCCTGCTGGTCGCGGGATTAGCCACGCTGGCTATTGCTAGTCATGGGATGATGGCATTGGCTGATCTATCTAACCAGGTAATTATCAGTGTGGCAACTGGCATCGGCATTCTCGTCGTTCTCGGGTACTGGTATCTCGAAGCCCGTGACGGCTACCGCGACGCTCGTCCCGGCGATCAGGGGACGACCTGATTCCGGAGTCCGGTCCACTCCCTGGATTCGACCGCGCGTTCGACGTTCTCGACGACGATGTCGGCCAGCCGATCGTAGTACTCGGGCGTGTAGCCGCCGTTGTGTGGCGTGATCAGGACGTTCTCGAAGTCCCAGAGCGGGTGATCGGACGGCAGCGGTTCCGGATCGGTCACGTCCAGGGCGGCCCCCCGAATGTGATTCCACCGGAGCGCGTCCACCAGCGCGTCGGTCTCGATCACGCCGCCGCGGGCGACGTTGACGACGACCGCGTCGGGATCGAGGAGGTCGAATTCGTCCCGGCCGAGCAGTCCCTCGGTCGTCTCGGTCAGCGGGCACGCGAGCACGACCCCCTCGGCACCGGCCAGCGCAGCCTCGGCTTCGCCGTAGCCGAACACCGAGTCGACGGGGCCACCCTTCTCCGGCGTGTGGCGAATCGCGCGGAGGTCCACGTCGAACGGCTGGAGTCGTCGGGCGATCGCCGAGCCGATCGCGCCCAGTCCCACGACGGTGACGGTCCGCCCTGCGAGTTCACCCATCTGGAAGTTACGCCACTCGTGGTTGCGTTGCTGGCGACGCGCCCGGAAGAACCCCCGGATCAGCGAAAGCAGCGAGCCGACCGCGTGTTCGGCGACGTTCGAGGCGTGGACGCCGCCGGCATTCGTCACCGTCACGCCCCGCTCTGTCAGCTCCGACAGCGGCAGGTGATCGGTGCCGGCATACGAGCAGGCGAACAACTCCAGCGAGTCGGCCCGATCGAGCCTGTCGGTCGAGATGTAGTTGCCGACGACGACGCTCGCGTCGGGCAGTGCTTCGTCGATCGCGTCGTTCGTCCGGGCCAGCGATACCGTCCCGTCGTACCGCTCGCGCAGCGACTCGACGAGCGACTCGACTGGAATCCCGTGTGGCTTCTGCGGGAGGACGAGAACCTCGGGTAACTCTGACATCGTTGCTCGGACAAACGAGGGTCGCACATGTCAATGCTCGCGTTTCCCGACACCGTCGCCAACGCGATGTCACGAGATTTAACTACCGACGGGCCGGGGTACGCGTATGGAACGAGTCGACGTCGCGATCGTCGGCGGTGGTCCGGCGGGATCCTCCGCAGCGAAGGCCGCTGCCGACGCCGGTGCGGACACGCTCGTCGTCGAGAAAGGAGTGCCACGGGCCGACCGGGAACGGCTGGGCCCAGACTCGACCGACGCAGCCGGGATGCTCGATTACTGGGTCGATCTCATGGACTACGAACCCGAGGAGATCCCCGAGGAGATCATCCTGAGCGAGCTCGACGGGGCCTTTTTTGCCGGACCAAGCGAGTCCGTGACGCTGCGCGATACCGGGATCGACGCCAGCTACGACGGCTTCGGGTTTACCTTCCATCGCGCCCGATTCGACGACTGGCTCCGGGAGGAAGCCGAGGCGGCAGGGGCTTCCTACGACGTCGGGACGAGCGTCTCTGACGTCGAATCGACCTTCGACGCCGGGTCGTTCACGCACACGCTGACATTCGCCGACGGCGAGCAACTCGAGGCCGACGCGCTCGTGCTCGCGGACGGTCCCCAGCGGACCGTTACGATCGATGCGCTTGATCAGTTCATGCCCGCGGATCGATCGGTCGCCTCGCTTCTGGGCCCCAAGGAGGCGAATCACATCGCCTACCAGGAACACCGCCGGATCCCCGAGGAGTTGTTCGATCCCGACCTGATCAAGTTCTGGTGGGGCGTCATCCCCGGGCACACGGCGTATCCGTGGATTTTCCCCAACGACGACAGCGTCGCCCGCGTCGGACTGACGATGCCGATCGACATGGACATCGACGCCGTCGACAACCGTGACGACTACGCGTTGCTGGAGCCCGACGACGAGCGGATCCCGTCCGGGCGGGTCTATCTCGAACGCCTGCTTGAGTGGCGCTATCCCGAGTACGATCTCGAGGACTTCCCGCTGGTCGAGGACCGCGGCAAGCGCGGCGGGACCGAGGCGTATCCCATCTCCTCGACGCGGCCGATCGAGTCGCCGACACGTGCGAACGTCGCGGTCGTCGGCGGCGCGATGGGTGCGACCTCTGCCTTCCACGAGGGCGGTGATCACGTCGCCGTCCGGACCGGCAAGATCGCCGGCCGGCTCGCCGCCACGGACGACCTCGATCGGTACAACCGCGAGTGGCAGCGCGCCGTCGGCGACGAGGTGCTGCGCAGCGTCACTCTCGCCGAGATGGCCCGCGATGTGGGTCCGAGAGACTGGGACGAGACGCTCGCCACCGTCGACCGGATGCTCTCAGTCGAGGGGTCGCGGTATCGACAGGCACTCCGATCGGGGCTCGACGGGCTGTCGCTGATCGCACGCTACAAGTGGACTCGCCGCGGGTTCCGGGACGGTGCGTACGTCCAGCTCCACGAATCGGAGTACGTCCTCTGATGAGTCTACTGCAGCGGAGCTTGCCGCTCGTCGGGATCCTGTATCTCGTCTATCTCGTCTTACAGCCGCCACCGCTCCGGTGGATCGGGGTGATATGTCTGGCGGTCGTCATGCCGTTTGCCGTCGGCTGGCTGGCGGGTCGTCTGCTCGGCATCGGGCCGTGGGCGACCGAGCCCTGACAGCACGCGAAGGGCTTATCCACTGCCGCCGAGAACTAGTCAGTGCGTACCACAAGTCCCCGCCAGAGCGTTCCCAGACGGGTGCGATGACGGCACGGAGAACCCAGGTACGGTACATCCCGCTGTGACGGCTGACGCCGTCTCGGCACTTGGTGGCGCGTCGCGCCACTCGCACTCGCGGCTGACGCCGATCGTGCAGATCTGGACGCGTCGCGTCCCCCGCCTCGGCGGTTCACCGCCGTGGCATTCGGTCGCTCGTAGAGCGACCCGCCCGCCACGAGGGTTTCCCGGCTGACCCGGCACGCCGCCAGGGATGATGTCGGTCGTTAGTGTCGCGGGCGTACACTACGACCTTTTACGACGGTCGTTCGCTTCGCTCACTCCCCTGTAAAAGCTCGACCAAAAGCACTCCTCGCTCCAGCGCGCCTTCGGCGCTTAGTCACTCGTCGGCCTCGCGCTCACATCCGTTCGCGCGAGTGAATCGGCGACCTACCGGGTCCATCGGACCACTCGGTCGCCGAACATTTCCCCCACTCTACATCCACCGAGCCTACTAGTAGAAACTCGCCCGGTAGTGTTGCGGGCGTACATTTTGAGTATGCTATTAGAAATATATGTAAATAATATAGATGTCCTCAGCGTTTGCCCATCGGAGACGCAGGTTCTCCGGTTGTTGCCGTCTTCTCCTCCTGTTTTTGTGAACTAATTGACGATGCCCGGCGTAGCAGGAGGTCGGCCGGGAGTACTGGCAACTGCCAGAACCGGGGGTCAGCGGTACCTGTTTGCGAGGAGTGCTGACCTGCCAAGCATATATTTTCGAATTTCCTGGCCGAGAACCTTCTCTCGCAGGAGAACTGAACACCGATAACGAAGTGGACGATAGCGTGAACAGTTAACAATCAACGAATCCAAGACCAGGAGATAATGTTATCGAAATATAAATCGGCCCCGTTGCACTGGTAGAGGAGCGAATGTTCGATACAAGCGCGTATGCGGCATTTGCTGCGCGTCAGTGGGTCGTCACTCATAGGTGTGAATCGTCTCGGGGTCAAGCCCCGGGCATTCTCCTATACCGCCTGTAAACCCGGCCAAGCAACTTTCTCCGTCTGCGATAAATATCCATCCCAGAGCGTGTCATAGAAAGATTCCCACGGAGTTCGTGAGTCGATCAGTACAGTTGAACAGACTACCGGCTTATCTTTCCTGAAGGCCCTCGAAAAAGAGCGAGAGTATCCAGTAGCCTATCCCAAGTGTAACGATTACACCGATAATACCGATCAGGTACTCCCCTACCAGAAGTCTCTCTGCTAATTGGAGAGCAAATATACCAACTATTCCGAGAAGCAGCCCTAAGAGCCCACGGTGAAGTGATGACGCTAATTGTTCAGTCTCGGATTCTGGAGAAGGCATACAGGTATAAAATAACACACGCGACTTATTGAGTATTTTGGTGCTTGGTCAAAGCTTCAATGAGCAATACGCACATACAGTGAGCATCTCTACTTTAGCTGTGAATAATTCTATGACTGGCTACAAGACGTACAACCACCGGACAGGCGTCGAACGAACTAACGATGCAGTCAAGGACTGCGGCCTCGGGCTCGGACGTGCCCGAGGCCGCGTCCACGCACGAACAGAAGTGTACGTTGTGCTCTGCCTCCGACTCGTCGTTGCAATCACCAACTACGAGCGAGGAAACAATCCGTGCTGCGAGAAGCTATGAGATGAATTCTATGACACGCTCATCCCATGCTATGTCACGAAGCCGGACTGTAGGGTTGTTTCTCCTCGTCACGTTCGTGTTCGGAACGGGGTTCCCGGCAGTCAAAGCCGGCCTCTCGTTCATTCCGCCGCTGTTTTTCGCAGCGGCCCGGAGCTACCTCTCGGCCGTTCTCCTGTTGGTGTACGTCGGTGTGACGATGGAGTACTGGCGCCCCCGTTCTCGACAGGATTGGATAGCGTACTCGCCGGAGGGCTGTTCCTGATCGGCGGGACAGGGCTCGGGTTCGTCGGACAGCAGTTCATCACCGCCGGCGTCGCCGCTATCATCTTCAGCCTGTCACCCATCGTCACGGGCGTTCTCGCGTGGCCCCTTCTCCCGGAAGAACGACTGGAGGGCCGTGACTATCTCGGTGTCCTACTCGGCTTCGTCGGGATCGCGGTCGTCATCCGCCCGGACCCCGCGACCCTCCTCGACCCGGAAGTCGTCGGGAAGTTGCTCTTTTTTGCCGGCGTGGCCGTCGTCGCGCTCGGAACAGTCCTGGTCCGACGGAGCCGCCCCACTATACCAGTCCCAGCACTCACCGGCTGGGCGATGGTGATCGGGGGGACCGTCCACGTCGTGTTTGCGATCGCGGTCGGTGAGTCGGTCGCCAGCACCCAACCAACACCACTGGCCGTGGCCACGGTGGACTACCTCGGTCTCGTCGTCGGGGCAGTCGGGCTCGTCACGTATCTCGCGCTGATGGGCGAAGTGGGAGCACTGAAGGCGAGCCTGACGACGTATCTCACACCGGTCGTTGCCATCGGTATCGGGTGGCTGCTGCTTGACGAGCGGATACAACCTCTCGCACTCGTAGGCTTCGGTATCATCGTCGCCGGGTTCGCGCTCCTCGAAAGCCGCAAAATAGCCGCCGAACTCGCCAAGTATCGTAGCCTCTATCGGTGACCGATCCCATCTATTGGTCTCGCCATGGGGATACGCAGGTGAGAACGGAGATCGCGAGAATGATGCGCTTAGACTCCCTGTTTGCTGGCTTCATCCTCTCTTTCTAGCACACCACTCCTGATAGCAGTCGAGTAGCTCGGATCAGGACCTGCTGAATTGATAGTGCGAATGCTCCACAGAGCCCCTGTGTCGGGAAAATCTAGCTTAGTCCACTTCGCTGATGAAGGACAGCACTTCATCGGTGTAGCGGTCTGGGGCGACGATATGCACAAAGTGTCCATACCCCTCCACGGTAGCGAGTTGGCTGTTCGGTAACATTTCGTGGAGTCGTTCGGCCATGCGTTTGTGGGAGCTCTCGCTCCCGACGGGCAGTAACGTCGGGGTGGATAGCTCTTCGAACGGTGTGAGATCCCACCAGTCGAACTCCCCGGCCCCTTCCAACTCGGGCAGGAGGGTTTGATGGAATGTATCCACGTGGGCGTCCCAGACCGGTGATGAGCGAAGCTCGGTAAGTTCATCCGGCGCGATGTCCACGAAGTCGTTGAGGACCATCGTGAGCGCCTGCTCGTTCTGCCCCTGTTCTATCAACGCAATCGTCTTTTCCATCGTCTCTTTGAGGACGGCTCTAATGTCCTCGTCTGGCGGGGCAGCAGGCTCGTGCGGGATCACGCTACGGATATTGTCGGTTCGCAGGGCCGCCCATAACGCATAGTTGGCTCCTGAGGAATGCCCAAGCAGGTGGACCGGGTCGTCGATCGACTCGACGACCGCCACCACGTCGGCAATCTGTGCGTCCGGACTACAATCGTCAGCAGACGCGCTGTCGCCGTGATTCCGTCGGTCAATGGCGTAGACCGTCGTATGTTCCGCGAGCGTAGAACGGACATCGCCGATTTCCCATATCGACCGATCAAACATCGCCCCGTGGACGAGGACGAGCGGTGGTCCACTCCCCGACCGTTCGTACGCGATCTCAGTCCCATCTGCGGACGTAACTGTCTCCATCTCTGTTTCTTCGTCCGGCTTTGTTGCGTTAGTCATGTGATCTCTCCTTTCCAGCGCCCCACTCAGTCAGTCTCATTACGCAGGGGGGCTCTGACTCTACTTTTCGTCGACTAACTCCAGCACGGTTGTGTCGGGGCGGCCAGTCAAACCAGCTTCACTCATTCTCTCATGCATTTCCTCGGATTCGAAGAACGCACGAGGGTCTTCATTCTCGTCCCACTCGAAGAGGACGATCACTTCGTTTGGGTCATCCGCCGACTGGAAGACCTGGTAGCCCCGTTCTCCGTGCTCAGCGCGATAAGACTCGTTGTCGTGGAACGACGAATGCCACTCTTCAAAGTCCTTTACCATGGATTTTCCTATGAGATACGTCATTATTCTACACTATCTATAGTGTAGGATATCGACAGCAATAAAGGCACGGGTCCGCATGCTGAACCTATCCTCTGTATCTTGCACGCACCTTCTGACGAGATCTCGACAGGCTCTCGAAATCACGACCGATCATACACGCATTCGAAGGACGATACTGCTAATGGCCCTCCCCATGATACTCGTGCCAGAGTATGCGGTTTAAGGCCTTAAGCACTCAAGGTCAGTTCCACTGAGCCTATTAGTAGAAACTCGCCCGGTAGTGTCCGCGGGCGCACACTACGACCTTTTGCAGCGCTCGCTTCGTTGTACGGGCGACCCGCGAGTCGCCTGTACGGCCCGCGGGACGCGGCGCTCGCTTGCAAAAGCTCTACCAAAATGTTTCCACTCTCTTTGGCCCCGTACCCGCCGTTTTCGACGGTTCCAGTAGTGAAATGTCTTAATCCGCTTGGCGTATGTCCGTAGACAACTCGATACACACTCATTCCAATCAACAGTACGTTTTTGCGGGAGTAGTTCCCACTATTATATATGGCTGAGAGAGACACCCGACGGGTTGCCCGCGATCTCATGAGTGAACCTCATATCCACGGGAGACGAATCAGCGTCCGTCAGGTGTACGCCCTCGTCGAAGAACGCAGTGAAGATCCCGAAGCTATTGCGGATCGGTACGATCTCGATGTGGCCGACATCTATCACGCGCTGGCGTACTATCACGACCACCCGCGAGAAATGCGTAACGTAGAACAGGAACGTGACGACGCCATGGAAGACTTCCGCGAGTCGATTGTCCGACCCGAGGCTGTTGACCCGGACAGCGCCTGAGATGACTGGGTGGCAATTCCTCCTCGACGAGAATATCGATCCAAAGACAGCAACGTATCTGGAAAAGAAGGGATTCGCGCCGAGCACGTCCGCGATGCGCTTTGGCAGGGTGCTGACGACGAAGAAGATGTTCTCCCGTACGCACGGGACAACCAACTGATTATTGTGACGAGCGATGTGAAAGATTTCGGTGGTTTACCATCGGCGACTCACGCTGGTGTCGTTCTGCTCTACGACGATACGATGCCTGCGTATCTGGTTGCGGCTGGTCTTATTTCGATGGTCGATACGTACCCGAACCGAGATGCGTTCGGCGGTCGAGAAGAACTCGACCCATGGATCTGACCGATTGTATTGATATTGTGGGAGTGAGTCGCTCAGACTCCCTAATACACTTTCAGCGACCCTACTAGTAGAAACTCGCCCGGTAGTGTTCCGGGCGTACATTTTGCGTATGCTATGGAATGAATTTATGAAAATATGTGTGGCTTTGCCTAGGGCCTATTTTCAAGACAGCATATCTACAGTGAGACCCTTTCCCGCCGGAACTTCGGGGAATAGTCGGTGATGACGATCCTGAGATGAAGTCCGCCGGGAGTACCTATCTGTCTGTGAGGTCTGGATGCCCGTGGTGTATACAACGCTCGTGTCTTGCACGTGTTTCTTCAAGAAGCAGTCACCTTCGAGTGTTCAAAACAGGAGATAGGCGTATCGTGGTCGGTCTTGATTTATCAGGAATCCCCGGGGCGACGTGGTAAGAACGTCGAAACCACGAGCGTGACCAACACGAATATGAAAAGGAGGAGCAACGTCGCGCGCTGGGCACCGACGAATGCGGCCTCGAAGACCCCGTCGAGCAGTGCCCGCTCTGCAGGGGTCAACCCGGCGAGGAACGCCTGTCGGGTCGCCTCGGTCGCCGTCTCTGCGGCCTGTTGCAGTGCCAGGGCGAGTTCGTCGCGTCGGGACACCGACACTGCGGCGCCGGTCGCCCGGAACGTGCCCTCTATCACGCCACGGTAGAACTGCCCGAGCAGGAAGGCGCCAACGATTGCCGTCCCGAGCGCGTACGCCAACATCCCAGTCGCGTTCATGACGCCCGAGGCCTCCGAGGAGTTCGCCTGGGGGACCGCCGACAGCGTCGAGTTGACGAGCTGCGGCGTCATGAGCCCGATGCCGACGCCGACGACCGCCATCGGGACGGCCATGCTCCGCACCGTCTGGTCCGGGTTCGTGTCCTGGAACAGCAACAGGAGGCCGACGCCGATCAGCACAGCCCCGACCTGGACGAGGGTCTTCGGCGTCACGTACGCGCGCCAGCCGGTGGTGAACGTCGAGACGAGCAGCGTCCCGACGGAGAACGGGAGCATCGCGACCCCGGCCTCGAAGGCGGTGTAGCCGAGGCCGGACTGGAGGTACACTGGGATGATGAAGATGAACCCGGCCATGACGAGCGCCCGGGCGCCGAAGGTCAGCGAGCCCGCGGTGAAGGTGCGGTTCGAGAGCATTCCCATCGGGACGAGCGGCGAACGGCCCGCCCGCTCGAGGCGGTACTCGTACTGGACGAATGCGGCGAACGCAAGCAGGCCCAGGCCGATGGTCCACAGCGCCGGCGATGTCCCGAAGGGGTTGAACTGGACGCCGAAGGCAACGAACGGGCGCGTCGCGACCAGCCACCCGAACTTGCCGGCGAGGAGGAAGCCGACGACGAGTGACGTCGCGCCGACGACGGAGAGCACGGTCCCCCCGACGTCAAGCGGGTCGGGGTCGGACGTCAGCGGGGCGGCGCTCACGTAGCGAACGAACACCAGCGCGACGGCGACGACGACCGCCTCGAGGGCGAACCCCCACCGCCAGCTCGCGAACGTCGTCAACGCCCCACCAAATATTGGGCCGACGGCCGCGCCCGCCGCGCTCACGCCCGCCAGCACCCCGAGGGCCCTCGCGCGGTCTTTCCCATCGTAGGTGACGATGAGGACAGTGAACGTCAGTGGCATCAACACGGCGGCCGCAGCACCTTCGACGAGGGACCAGCCGAAGTACAGGACGGCGGGGCTCCAGCTGACGGCTGCTAGCAGCGTCCCGGCGGCGTAGACGACGAGCGTCCCCTGCATGAGCCGCCGAACGCCGTAAATCGACGGGAGCTTCCCGCCAGGCAGCATCAGCGCCGCCATCACGAGCGAATAGACCGCGATCGCACCCTGGACGACGGAGACGGTGGTGTCCAGGTCCGAGACGATAGCGGGGATCGCGACGTTCATCAGGGTCGAATCGATGACTGCGATGAACATCGACAGGCTCACGGCGATGGCCGGCCCCCAGTAGGCAAGCGTCCCCTGCTGTCGATCCGGAGCATCGACCTCTCCCAGGGGTTCTTCTGCATCAGAACTCATCGAGACACCCCAGGAGAGACCAGTCGCTCAGGTCGTTCCCGCGTTCTCCCGTCGGACACCTGTGTCTCGATAAATCCGACGCGGACGACGACGTCCCGGTCGAACTCCGCAGTCAACTGGTCGTCCCAGCGTTGAGCGAGGTCCGGTGGTACCTCTTGGTCCCGTGGAACGCCGACGAGGACGTTCACCCGGGGTTCGTTTCCGAGGAGCAGATCGATCGGTTCGTAGTCGGCGGTCACCGAAACGAGTTCGACCCCCTCGATGTCTGCCTCGTCGAACTGCTGCTGGAGTTCAGTCCGGGTCTGCTGTTCGAAGGCCTGCGTCTGAAACGTCGTCCAGGTAACCGCACCGAGGACGATCGAAAGCAGCGCGATGGCGACCGCGATCACGACGATGCGAGAGACGATCGAGGCGCGAACTCCCTCGAACGCGCCTGCGTCGAGTGGCTTGAACCCTGCTACCCAGAACAGGGTCAGGGCGGAGACGTTGATCGCGAGCAGGTTCACGACGACGAGCACTGCGCCCGCGATGGCGACCCCCGGTAAACCGAACGCGATACCGAGGCCGGAGGTCGCGGCGGGGGGAACGAGCGCGACGGCGATGGCGACGCCGACGAGGGTCGACCCGGAGCCACGCATGATGCTGAGCGA
Organism: Halapricum hydrolyticum; assembly: GCA_025517565.1. Taxonomy (GTDB): domain Archaea; phylum Halobacteriota; class Halobacteria; order Halobacteriales; family Haloarculaceae; genus Halapricum; species Halapricum hydrolyticum. Next base: position 7,320 of record JAOPKD010000022.1, on the reverse strand, counting down.
CCCGGCGATTCCCGATCCGAGCGCGAGAAAGAGCGACAGGAAGTTCGGGCTCGTCCGCTCGGCAATCTGGGGGATGGTCCGGATATCGAGTCCCGGCGGGATGAGAACGGTCTGCTGGAGGAGCCACCCCATGACCGCCGCCGTCGCGATGGCAGCGACGAGCCCGACGACCTGCAGTTTGACGCCGCGTCTGGTCATTCCCGGATCGTCGAGGATCGTGCCGACGGAGGCGGAGACGGCAGGGCCCATCAGCGGCGCGACGACCATCGCGCCGATGATCGTCGCCGCGGAGTCGAGTAGCAGGCCCGTCGTCGCGATGACGGTGCTCAGGAGGAGGAACGCGAAGAAGGTGGAGTTCGCCGGGGCGAGATCCTGCGCCCGTGCGTACAACTCCTCGCGCGAGATCCGGAGGCCGGGAAACCGTTCGACGAGTGCGGACAGTCGCTGCGAGACGACAGTCTCCGTCGAGAGGACGATGGTGTATGCGTCCTCCCGGATACCGGCCTCGATCAGTTCGTCCATCACCGGTTCGACGCCGCTCGGCGGGACGGGAAACTGAACCATCGCCTCGAAGTCACCACGGCCGACCTCGTCGAACACGGCGTAATCGATACCCTGGTGGTCGAGCGTGTCGAGGACGGCCGATCGGGTTCCCTTGGGGATGAGAACTTGGACGAGTCGCATGTGATACTGAGTGACCGGTCGTACGAGCGTTCCAGACGACCAGAGGGTGCGGTTTTTGCTCCGTTAACTCGAATTTCGTCGGCGACGGGGTACCAATGGATTCACCCGGCGACTTCCTCTGCGGCGAAGGTCTCGCGGAGGCGCTCGTCGTCTTCCGGGGAGAGGTTCGTGTCGATGATTTCGAAGTCGTACTCGAAGTCCGACAGTTCCTCCTTGATACGCTCTACATTGCCTTCCCGTGCCAGCAGGAAAAGCGCGGAGTTTCCGGGCTCGATCGCGTCCCGTACCTCATTGATAAAGTCGTCGTCGATGCCGATGTCGCCGAGTTTCCCCGAGAGTGCGCCAGCGGTGGCGCCGGCCAACAGGCCGAGCCACGGCGCGAAAAACAGCAACCCAATGAGCATCCCCCAGAAGGCGCCGCCCAGTGCGCCCGCACCGACGAGACTGTGCGCCTGCTTAACATTCGCACGCCCCTTCTCGTTTCGGACGACGACTGCTGCGTCCTCGATCTTGATCAGCTCCCGCTTCTGGAGGTCGTACATCCTGTCGCGCATGGCTTCAGCGCCGTCCATGTCGCCGAATCTGAGTACAACAAGTGAACTCATATCACCATTACCTCTGTCAGAGGACTTAGTTAGAGACGGGCATTCGAAATAAAGATCGAGTTACTTTCCCACGCGTCCTGCAGCGGGATCCGGGAGTGAAATCGATCCGATCTCCGTTCTCTCGGGACGTCGACAAAGGGGGAGCACCGACTGGGGGCCAAGACTATGTCGCTGTGTGCAGGTTTCGGCAAGACCTCCTCGGACGCACGCTGGTGTATGTCGATCTTTCTCACTGGTGGTACGGTTACCGCCGGTTTAACGCGCTAATAACTATGTCCGGTACCCATCAGACATCGGCATGCCCGCGTCCTGGAGACCTGCCATTGACACGGTGGGTACGTCAGATCGTTGTCCAAGCGAATGTCACCAGCCTCTTTCCCGTCAAGACTTCACGCACGTCGGCGGTCGGTATCCGGCGACCAACCCGCGATCCGAACCAATGCGACCGGTCATTCGATGCGCTGGAGACGCACGGATCACAACCGACCACAGTGAATCGAGCGTTTGCGCTTCCAGCAATCAGGACAGCGGGTAGCGATATGGCCGACGTATACTACTTCATCAGCGACCTCCACATCGGCGGGGATGAGCAGCTCCAGCAGGTGGACTTTCTGGACGAATTGCTCGAGTTCCTCACGGAACTTGAAGAGAGTGACGAGGACACGGAATTGATAATCAACGGCGACGCGTTCGGGCTCTGGGAGTTCACGGAGGTCGAGGGGCCGGCGAAGTTCGACGCTCTCCTCGACCACTATCCGGAACTGTTCGATCAACTCGAAGTCACTGGTCGAGAGGTACCGATCACGCTCATCCCTGGGAATCACGACTACGAGCTCGCCGCGTACCCGGAGTACGTCGAGCGACTGGCGGAGTACAACGTCACACTGGAGCAGGAGGTGTCGATCGAGCGGACAGTCGGCGATTCGGTCGTTCACGTTGAACACGGCATGCAGGAGGATCCGAACAACCGGATCCCCGACTTCGGGAATCCGTATGCGAACCCACCGGGCTACTTCGTGAATCGACAGATAACGAGTCGTGCGGGGCAGCTCTCCGAGCGGGGAAAGTACAACTGGCTGAAGGACATTCAGGCTGTGACACCGATGACCGAAATCCCCGACTGGCTGATCTCGAACTACTTTTATCGGGAGATGAGTGCGTGGCTGCGGTTTTCGGTCGTACCGTTCCTGTTCCTGTTCAACATCGGTGTGCTGTACGTCGCGATATTCGCGCTCGCCTGGTTCGAAGTCTGGTCGTTTCCGCTCACTCTGGTCGAGGAAGCGCTCGGCTTCTTCGGGCCCGCCGGGCGACTGGTCGAACTCGTCCTCGCCGGAAATCTGGTTATCATCGTGCTGATACTGGCTATTTCCATCCCGCTCGCCGTGTTCGTGTGGGATGCGCGAAAGACACTCAGGCGGTTCGGCCTCGTCCGGTCGCCAACTGACCGGGAACCCGTCGAGAAATATCTCGACCGGGCCAGAGACGTGTTCGCGTCCGAACCGAGGGTCGCGGTGTACGTGTACGGGCATACGCACCGGCCGTCGGCGACCGAAGTCAACGGGCGGCTCGTCATCAACACCGGGACCTGGCTGAAGCGCCTCCAACGGGTTGATCCTCTCCTCGGGGTTCTCCCACCGGTTTACTACGCCTCCTACCAGCTCAATTACTTCCGTCTCTCCGCGGCCGACGACGGTGACGTCCTCGTCGAATACGACGTGATCGAGAAACCGAACCCGGACGACGAGACGTGGCTCCAGCGACTGCTCACCCGGTCACCGCGACGACAACGGGAACTCCCCGATAAGACGGTGGTGAACCGGCCCCGGGAGCGGGGTTTGCAACTAGACGAGTCGGAGGTTACAGAGTGACACATTCGCTGTCGAGTGTTGCCGATGGTGCAACGATATTCACCGGCCAGCGGGTCTCTGGGTCTGGATTTGTGTTGATATCTACGAGCCTCAAAAACGGCCAGTGTCCGACACCGGCTATGTATCGTTTAGCCATCAATGAAAACTATCGCCATTCGAGAGCATTGACAGAGCCATCTGATCCAAAACGGGCGCTCTGACGGCGGTGTAATGCAGTCAAGGGAATCGTCATAGTCCCAGTCAGAACTGCTTCCTTGGAACTACTTACCGAGTCGAAGGATGCCCCAACCGCGGAATAGTTCGACTGAACGATGTTTACTCTTCTTGACATACGATCGCGTAGATGATCTGAATAGGATGAGTTCTAGCACCACAGTTGAAATCGAATTGCTTTGTAGGATCACTAGCCAGCGCTTGATTTGAGCGGTCTCACTGAGTCCCTGGTCTCGATATTTCCTCGAATAACGTGTCTTGAACTCATCAAGATCAGAAATTTGTGTTCAATACGCTGGCTCGTTCTACCGGCCGACTCACGAAAACGGATCGAGAAATAAACAGACGTGCTGTGATGGATACAACCTCTGTATCTTGCACACACCTTCTGACGAGATCTCGATAGGCTCTCGAAATCACGACCGATCATACACGCATTCGAAGGACGATACTGCTAATGGCCCTCCCCATGATACTCGTGCCAGAGTATGCGGTTTAAGGCCCTAAGCACTCAAGGTCAGTTCCACTGAGCCTACTAGTAGAAACTCGCCCGGTAGTGTCGCGGCGTACATTTCGACCATCCTATTAGAATTATCTGTGAATAATATAAATCACTCCGGCGGCAGTCTATCGTTGAGACTAGGCGTCCCGTAGTTATCCTTTCTTCTCGCCAGATTTTGGGAGCTATTCGATGATGACCATCTGGTAAGAAGTCTGTCGGGGTACTGATATCTTTTAGGTTGAGGTGTCCGAGCTGCATAGAGAGCGCGTATCGTGCAGACCCTTCTGGATTGGAAGGGCCACACGATAGTCTATGAGACTCACCTCACTCGAACTGTCCCGACCATCCCGGATCCTTCATGTGGGACACAAAAGTACCCGTACGTTCCAGGGAGATCGAACGTGTGCTCGTATTTCTCGCCCGGTGGAATGAGCCCTTCGGTGACCCGGTTCCTCGCAGCACGCTCGGACTCGAAGCCACCACTTGCGAAGTACTCGGCCTCGTCTGGAATCTCGTTTTCATACGCTGTGACCGTGTGCTGGATGTCGCTTTCGTTCGCCCACGTTACCGTCTCTCCTGTTTCGACCGTCGCAGTCGACGGTTCGAACGTGAGGTTATCGGACATCGTGACGGTCTGGGTCGACGGCTGTCCGGTCAAACATCCGGCAGTGCTGAGCGTCGCCAGAGTGGCAGTGCTTAGCCGCAACATCGTGCGTCGATTGTAGCATTCGGGTGACATTGTTCAGGGATGGACGGTACTAATCAGACCGCCACGAAGAGGTCGGTCACGTACATCACGCCGAGTCCGAGCAGGAATGCAAGCAGATTCGTGGCGTTGGCCACGCGACCGCCTGCATCCCGAACCATTCGTGCGATCTCCCAGTCAACCTGGAGGATTGCCCCAACCCCGATTGCGAGGAAGAAGGCTCCGATCGTCGGAGAGTATGCGAGACTGCCGATCCAACCACCGAGGATGACGGGTGCGCCGGCGATGACGCCGAGAGCGGTGAAGTGCTTGAGCGACGGGCGTTCTCCGCGGGCAACCGGTGCAACGACAGCCGGGCCTTCGGTCACGTTGTGGAGCATAAACCCGATCACGAGGAATGCGCCGAGTGACACGCGCCCGAGTGCAAACGAACTCCCGATTGCCAGCCCCTCCGCAAGGTTGTGCAGGCCTATCCCGACCGCGACCAGATAGGCGACCCAGAGGCCGCTACTCGCCCGACTACCACCAGCGGCGATACGCCCCTCACGCCACGCACTGAGCGCCTGGACTAAGAGGAGTGCGCCAAGGATTCCGAAGACGACCAAGAGGTTGCCCTCGTACGCGCCTGGAACCCGCTCGGCGAGTTCGAACGCCTCAAATCCGGCGTCGAACGCCAGGAAGGCCAGTACCCCGGCCGCAAATAAGAGAACGGCGTGCAGCCAGCGATCGCTCATCGTCTTGATGTAGGGGAACCAGAGCATCCCTAATGCGACCGGGATCACACCGACAAACAGTCCGATGACTGCGAGCGTCCTGAGCAGACTGAGGCTGAATCCGGGTGTCTGACTCGGAGCGACGATTGTATGATGGAATGTCGCTCCGTCGGAGAGTAACAGCGTGACTCCAAGGTCCCATCCCCGATTCCAGTGATACGGAATCACGATCTGTGCGCTTTCCATCGGGGCGAGCGTTTGGTCACCACCGGCTCCTTCGACCCGGAAATCCCAGTAGGCTTCGTCAACGAGAACCTGTGATATCGTCACGGATTGGGGGCCGTTGTTCGTCACGTGGAGCACCACCGTCTCGTCGCTCGGAAGCGTCGAGTGCGTGACTGTCACGTCGGGAAGCGGTTCACCGCTCTGGACGCCAGCGAGCGGTGACGTGAACGCGAACGCGCCCAAGACGAGTACGAGCAACACGACCGGGAGTATCGCGCTGACCCATCGCGCAAGCCCAAGCGGCTTCGAGGTCTCGGCCTCGGCTGACACATTACCGTTCGCCGTCGAGTTTTGTGTCTTGTCCGCCATGTTAGACCACCTCGAAGAAGCTCATCCAGCCGAGTTCGGCGAACTCCGACTGATGCGCGTGGAACATGTATAGCCCGGCCTCGTGGTCCGAGTAGTCTATCTCGATGATACCGCGCTGGGCCTGGCACTGCATAATCGTGTCCACAGTCTTGTGCGTCGGCGTCAGCGTCGTCCCGTGGTCGTAATAGTCGAAGAACTGCGAGTGCGTATGGAACGAATTGATGAGGTCGAACTCGGTCGCATTGCAGAGGTACACGCGCTGGCGTTCGTTCCTGTCGATCTGGATGGGCCGTTTCGTCTCGCCCGCGGCCCAGTTGCCGTTACCGTCGGTGTGACCGACGCCGTATCCGAACGCCCGGGTGTTCGCCGCGTAGACCTCGTTGCCGCCGTCGAAGTTCGTGTCAAAGGAGTTCATCACCATCACCATCTCGTTGACGGCGTCGGTTTCGGCGTACTCGTGGTTCCGGCTCTTCGCCTCTTCGACGAGCTGCGTCCGGAAGTCGTTGGTGATCGGGCCAGGGTAATTGACGTAGTCGCGAGGGTTCTCCCTCACGCGTTCGGGATCCGGGTCGACGATGATCGTTCCGTAAAGCCCACGGTGGATGTGCTCTCTCAGCGGGAGCGAGTGGCAGTGATAGAAGTGTGTTCCGGCGGGCTGGGCGATCCACTCGTAGGTGAAAGATTCACCCGTATCGAGTACACCCGGCCCGTTCTGAGGGATCCCATCCATACGCGGGTTGAGATTCTTCAGGTGCGGATGAATCGTGTGAGCGTGCCGCCCCAGGTTCGTGAACTTGACTCGGAGCAGGTCACCCTCAACGGCGCGGATCGTCGGTCCCGGAACTTGGCCGTTGTACGCCCACGCCTGAAACTCGACACCCGGCGCGATGGTGATTGTCGTGTCGACGGCAGTGAACTCGAACTCCCGCACGGTTCGGCCATCCTCCTCGTAGACTTGCTGCGGAACGTTGTCCTGGCCGCTGTCTCCCGTATTGAATGCGGTGAGGAACTCGTGCGGGTCGAAATCCAAGTCCCGGTATTCACCTGCCGCACCGAAATTACCGTGGTCACCCTCGTCGTGGTCGGACGAGGTACTTGCTCGGGTACTCCCGAGGCCGACCGCTGCACTCCCGGCGACACCGAGACTGCCGAGCACCGTGCGGCGACTGACACTCGTCTCACCAGTGAGTGATTCGACCAGTCGCTCTTCGAGTCGTTCTGTGACATCCGCTGCACTCTCGTAATCTATCGATGGCATGGTCTCCTCCGCTGGCTGAGCCTTCGAATACGCATAAGCGCTAGTTGAACTTCCTAACATATAAATTAGGCGCGTCTAATCTTTTGCAAAGTCTAATCTAACTCCGGGGATGGCCTTTCCTCAGTACTCAGCTTTGCACGTTAGCGTCAGCTGTTGAATGAACGAACAGGTGATCGA
>JAOPKD010000021.1 GCA_025517565.1 Halapricum hydrolyticum | reverse complement strand
TCCTTGCTACCGCCTACGTCACGCTCCTACTTCAACGTGCAAAGCTGAGTTATATAGCTACATCTCCGTTGCAGCGGCAACATACGACGCTCTACCCAGACGTGATACGGTGATCGACCTTTCCTTCCAGCGAATCGACGACGAGGGAGACAATCACACTAATACTGCCGGCTGTAACATTTCGAAATAATTCGCCACCCCGGGGGGTGGCGAATATCTTTACGAACGTACAGCCGGCAGTATAACCTTCACCCGGTGCGATGCAGTACTCGATGGACGGCCCTGACAGGGCAACCCTCGTCTTGCTCTGGCTGCACGAGCGCTCGGCCGAGGCCATGCCAGCGACGATCTCTCGGATCACCGACGGACTCGGGCTGGACAGCCTGGCCGACCAGGTCTCGTTGCTGTCGACGCTGTCGTCGCTCCGCGAGGACGGACTGGTTGTCGAGCGGCCGTCGACTGAGACCGCAGACGCGAGAACGGCCTACGAACTCACGGCCGCGGGTCGCGAGCGCGCAACGGCGCTCGAACGCGAGTGGCGCGACCGGGCGATTGTCGTCCACCGTGACGGGACGACGACCGACGAGACGGCTGGGTCGGTCGCTACCGCGGAGGCGGACGGGCTTGCAGCCGTACTCGCCCGGGTCGTCGACGATCATCTTTGCGACGCAGACGATACCCTTGACCGCTCCGCCTTGTGTCATCGTCGAGGCTGAGAGGCTCATCGGCAGGGCGTCGCCTTCAGCGGTCGCGAACTGAACTTCGACGTCCGTAACCTGGCCGTCACGCAGCAGTCGCTCCAGGAATTCACCTCTGGTCAACAGGTCCGAGAACTCCTCGTTCTCTGTGGGCGAGGCGAACAGCACGTCGATCGGTTTCCCGACGATAGCCTCGGGATCGTAGCCCAGAATTGTCCGGACGGCGTTGTTTGCCCGCTGTATATCTCCCTCTGGGTCGGTCTGGACCAGCACGTCCGCCATCGTGTCGATGATGTTCTCTAGTTGGGCAGTCTGCTGGCGAACCCGACGTTCAAGGTCGTCACGCGAGAGAATTTCTAGCTCGGTCGCGTCGCGACCCGAATCTCCCATCGTCTTCGTTTTCAGGACGGCTCCACTTCGGTCTTTCCCAGGTCATTTTTTGATCGACGAGGCGTCGGCAGCCCGAAAGCGATAGGTTCTTGGGTATTTCTGGAATAGCGACGAGTGCGCGCGGGTAGCCAAGCCAGGAAAAGGCGCAGCGCTTAGGACGCTGTCCCGTAGGGGTCCGCCGGTTCAAATCCGGTCCCGCGCATGAGCGAACGAAGTGAGCGAAGAGGAGGTGCGGATTTGGGGTAGACCGAGGTTCTGCGCCGAAGGCGCAGGTTCTCGGACGTGGTTCAAATCCGGTCCCGCGCATTGCTGTCGCGAGCAATACCGCGAGCGACAGTAATCACCAGCGGATTTGATCCCTGGAAGTCACAACCCGGAACGGCGCGAAGCGCCGCAAGCCCGGACTGTCTTCATCCGGTTCAAGTCCGGTTCCGCGCATAAAATTCGGCCGTGTCGCCACCTCATTCGCCCGTTTTTGCCCCGGCTGGTCAACCATGGAACGCTCTTCCGTAGGAGATTGTTGATACAGTTCTACAGAAGAGAGTGGGAAGGGAAACTGACCGTTAGATCGATCAGCGGGCCGGTTCTCACTTAGCTTACTCTATAGAAGAATCGAAAGACAGCTCTACATCAACAATGTGCTACGCATGAGCGACCATGGAAAATGGCCTGCGATGACACTCTTATGCCGTACCGAAAGCGCAGGGAACGAGGTCGACGTCAATCAGTATATGCCGGCCGCGGGGTCGCCGGTTCCGGTACGCAGACGTCTGGCTTCGATCCCGAAATGGGTATCACCTGGGCGGTTCAAGGCGGAAGCCCCGTCATTGGGGTCGGACGGCTGTCCGACCGGAAGGACGGGGAGGAGCCGACCCCTGGCTTTGGACAACCACTGTCCCTACGACTGGCCGTGGTTTCGAAGCGTTTTTATCCCGTCTGATCCAACTGTATAATAGTGCTAATCGGGCAGAAGTCTCGGTTGGTACGGGCCGCCAGTCAACCGGCCCCTCAAGACGGGACCGTCGAAACGAGCGTGCCAGCCTGCCACCATGGTCGGTGGCAGGCTTCTCCGCACCCGTATCGGGTTCGAGTGGAGGTCACCGCCAATTAAATGGGCGTGACGCGGCCACCCACGTTGGGCGTTCCCCCACATCCCACTCACGGGATAGTGGAGTAACGAGCGGGGAACGGAATGGTTCCCCGCTCGTGAACCGTCGCGGTGCAACCAGCCTCGTTCATGCACGGGGGCGCGGGCCGAAACCACCACCCAGGTGGAAGCCCCGCCCTCAAGGACCGAGGTCGCCTCAGCGACCGAGAGAGTAGGGCGGGGTAGTTGACTAACGCGATGACTCCCGACACGGAAGAACAGCCAGCCGTAGCAAGCTACGCGGCGGCGTTAGGCCGTTCGGGGCTCTTTGGCCTTCGGCCGGAGGTTCTTGTAGCCGCACTTGCGACAGCGGTCGGCGCGCTCGGGGTTGCGAGCGTTACACCGCATGCAAATCTGCTTGTCGAGGATTCGTCCCTCAGCTTTGTCGAAACGGGCCATGGTAGCTCAGCCTTCTTCATCAGCGCGTTTAAAGGTTGCTTCCTCCGCCAGCGGGCCCGTATATGTGACATGTGATCAGCTCGCTTGTTCCTGGCCATGGGTAAAATTCACTTGGGGGGTCCGCATACGTACGGTTGTGTCCTCTCCCGCCGCAAATATCGAGGCCGTCCTCGACGAGTCCGGGCCGGATTACGACGATTTCACCTACGAGCAGCCGAGCGGCGGGGGCCAGAGTGACGTCTACATCGTTTCGTTGAGCTACCGGGGAGAGACCTACGAGGTCGTCGTGAAGTCCCAGCCCGACGACGACGCCACGTTCGCGCTCGAACCGCGCATGCACGAGTACGTCGCCGACCGCACGTCGATCCCGGTGCCACGGATTCTCGTCTTCGAACCGCACCCGGACCGAGACGTTCCACCGTACTTCGTCACCGAGCGAATGGAAGGCGAAAGTCTCTCGGATCGGTTCGACAGCCTCGACAGCGACCTGCAGGCCCGGATCATGACCCAGGTCGGTGAGATTCTGGGCGAACTCCACTCGACGATCGCGTTCGAGGGCTTCGGCTACTTCGGTCTCAAAAACGACCGGCTCGTCGTCGAGAATCTCACCTGGGACTGGCGGGAGTTCTTCGAGTCGCTGACGCGCGGCCATCTCCGGCGCCTGGAGTCGACCCCGTTCGACGATCTGCAGAAACCGGCCACGCGCGCGATCGAGCGTTCGATCGACGCGATCCCGACGACAGCGACGCCGCGACTCATCCACGACGACTTCCGTCCGGCCAACCTGACGTTCGATCCGGAGGCCGAGGAACCCATCACGGCCGTGCTCGACTGGCAGAACGCGCTCGCGGGCCACCCAGAGTACAACGTCGCCCAGGCGGAGTTGCTGTTCGTCGACTCGGTGTTTCGGGATCCGGACACCCGCGAAGCCCTTCGCGACCGACTCCACGAGGGGTATCGCACCTATCACGAGTTCCCTATCGAGGACGGCTACGAGCAACGCTGTTCGCTCTATCAGCTCTCGACGCTCCTGTGGCGGATGGGCGGGTTCGAACGGGCCTTTGCCGACGCCGGCAGGCTCGCCGAAGCCCGCGCGAAGGCCTACTATCGCGAGCAGTTCGAACAACTCGTCTCCGCGCTGCCCGACTGATAGTGATTACTGTAACGATTTACCGGTGCGACCGCACTACATCGTGCGGTCGACCCGGAACAGACGTACAGTAATCACTATGAGACGGACCGCTGTACGTCCCTTTCGTATCGCCCGCCCCTTCGCGGCCGTCCGTGAGAACGATGTCGACACGTTTTCGACGCTCTATCGCGCGTTCACGCGTATGGGTGAACTCGAGGAAGACAGGATCTACGCCGACACGCTCGGCAAGACCGACGTCTACGTCGCGGCAGGGCTCGGCGTCGTCGAGGTGTCGGTTTCGAACGACCGAATCGGGCAGTTCAGTCTCTACCATCGTTGCGCGGCGCGCGATATCGCTGCCGACGGCACGGATCTGCTGGTCGCGACCGACGAGGACGTGCTCGCGATCGATCCGGCCGGCGACGAGCCAGTCGTCGAACAGCTGGGGTTCGGCCCAGCGGTGGCGGTCGGCGGTGGAGACGCCCCGCTCGCGGCCGCGCCGGACGGGACCGTCGCCCGTGCCACCGCCGAGGGATGGACGGAGCTGGGCACCGTCACGGAGCCGCGGGCGATCGACGGCCCGCTGATCGCGACCGCGGACGGGGTCGTCCGGGTCGACGACGGCCTGGAGCACGTCGGACTGGACGACGTCCGGGACGTGGTCGGCGGGCCGACGCCGTATGCCGCGACGGCCAACGGCCTCTATCGCCTGGGCCCGGGCTGGACGCGCGAGCTCGACGCCGCCACGTCGGTCGTGGCCGCCGAGGACTCCAGGGTCCACGCCGTGACGGCCGACGGACTGTTTGTCACCGAGGGCGACGGCTGGCGCGAACGCGAGACGCCGACCGACGAGCCGCTCGTCGACGTCGGCTATATCGCTGACGGCGGCGTCGTCGCCGTGACTGCCACGGGCCGGTTCCTGGTCGATCCGGCGGCGGCCAAAGACGGTGCCAGCGGGTGGCGCACCCGTGCGCTCGGTCTCGCGGAGACGACGGGGTTCGCGATCCCGGCGCAGTAGCGCGCCCGTTCTCGCTGATGTCTGGATATCGAAAACGGGTTTATCCCGCGCCGCTTGCGACCGCGTATGATCGTCAGCGGCTCGCACTCCCAGATCCTGTCGGCCGAACTCGCCGCCGTCACCGGCCGATCGCTCGCCACCGTCGAGTACGATCGCTTTCCCGACGGGGAACTGAAGGTCCGCGTCCCGGACCCGTCCGCCGAGCGTGCGGTCGTCGTCGCCTCGACGCCCACCAGCGACGCCCACCTCGAACTCCTGCAACTGCAGGACGCGCTCCGGGAAGCCGGCGTCTCCGAAATCGTTACTGTCCTGCCGTACATGGGGTATGCTCGCCAGGACAAGGTCTTCGAGACGGGCGATCCGATCTCCGCGCGGGCGATGGCGCGCGCGGTCTCGACGGGTGCTGATCGCGTGCTGACGGTCAACCCCCACGAGCCGGCTGTGACCGACTTCTTCGACGTGCCCGCTGACACCGTCGACGCTGCCGGCCGACTCGCCGAGCCGCTGCCCGAACTGTCCGATCCCGTCTTCGTCGCGCCCGACGAGGGGGCAACAGCCCTTGCCGGGTCCGTCAGAGACGCCTACGGCGGCGGGGAGACCGATTACTTCGAGAAGACGCGCCACTCAAGCACTGAGGTCGAGATCGAGCCCCGCGACGCCGACGTGGCCGACCGGGACGTCGTGCTGACCGACGACATCGTCGCCACTGGCTCGACGATGTCCGAGGCCGTGGCCGCGCTCGCCGAGCGCGACGCCGCCCGTGTGTTCGTCACCTGCGTTCACCCGATGCTGGCACGGAACGCCGTCCTCAAGCTTTCGGCCGCCGGCGTCGAGGCGATCTACGGGACCGACACGCTCGAACGCCCCGTCAGCGAGGTCAGCGTCGCGCCGGCGATCGCCGACGCGCTGTCGTTGTGATTTCTGCGCTTTCTCCCGGCGGAGCGACTGCGATGGGTGCCTCTCGCTGGTTTTAACCTTCGGCTCCGAGAAACGTCGCCAATGGCAGCCGTCGACGAGTTCGTCTCTATCTATCGAGAGGCGCTGCCGGTCCTGTTGATCGCGCTTGCAGGAGGGCTGTTCTCCGGGCTCGTTCTCGAGGCGATCATCGAGCGAGTCGCCACGTTCCCCGGACTCCTCGTGGCGGTGCCCGTCTTTCTCGCGACGCGGGGCAACGTCTACGGCGCGCTGGGCGGTCGTATTTCCAGCGGTCTCCACCAGGGGTTGATCGAGCCGCGCTTTCAGCGCGACGACCGGCTGATCAACGCTATAGTCGCCTCGTTCGTCAACGCCGTCAGTATGTCGGTCGTGATTGCGACCCTCTCCTGGGCGGCGCTCGGGCTCCTGGGCTGGGAGTCGGCCTCGCTGCTTGAGTTCGTCGCAATCTTGCTCATCGCCGGCGTGCTGACGTCGATCGTGTTGATCTTCGGGTTGCTCCTCGTGATCTTCGCCGGCTACAAGCGCGGGTACGACCCGGACAATCTCGTCGGGCCGATCGTGACGACGCTCGGCGACATCTTCGGGATGCTGTTCTTGCTCCTCGCGACGATTTCCGTGGAGGTGCTCATCTAATGCTCGCCGGACACGAGTACGCCCGTCCTATCGCAACCGGACACGCCAGAGACAGTCGGTATCACGAGGTGACAGGCCGATGGTGATCGGATCGAACGAGTCGCTCGGCTCCTGGCAGGCGAGTCGGATCGTCCGGAACATGATCCCGCTTTTGATCGTGCTCTCGATGATCGTCCTCGTGGCGGGGGTCACGCTCGAAAACGCCCAGGAGTTGCTCGCGGAGTACGGCATCCTGGCGGTCATGGTACCGACGATGATCGCCTCGGGCGGCAACCTCGGGGCGATCCTGAGCGCGCGACTCTCGACGCGGTTCCACCTCGGGTTGACGGAACTGCGGATCCGCGACCGGACGCTGTGGGCGAACGTGGCGGCGATCTTCGCGCTCGGGCTGACTGTCTTCACAACACTCGCGCTCGGCGCCTACGCAATCGCCGCTCTGGCCGGCGATCCCGCTGCGACACTGTTCGAGCTGTTGACGATCTCGCTGGTCAGCGGGATCGCGATCATCTCGATCGCCGTCGTGTTGAGTTTCGCGGCGACGTGGGCGTCCTACCGGCTGGGGATCGACCCCGACAACGTCACGATCCCCATCGTCACGAACGTCGTCGACGTCTTCGGCATGATCATCTTCATCGGTGTCGCCTCGGCCGTCCTCGGGTTCTGAATGTTGCTTTTCAGTTGCCGGTTGGACTCTTCAAGGCGAAAAGACCGGACTGCTGGATTCTGTTGGAAATTTTTGAAACTTGGAACAAGGCTATTATACGGTCTTTTTTTGTTGCGACACAGCAAACCACGCTGATTAGGATATCCACCAAGGACTGACTGGATATACGGCAAAACTCCACTGAACTGGAACCGAAGGAAGCTATACTCCCGGGATGGTGCTCTGTACCGGCTAGGCAAGTCGATTCGGTGTGGAATGTGGGTGGACAAGTATATCCTGAATGGTGGCGCGGAATGGCAATCCGAAATCTAACATGGTCCCCAAACTTTTAGTGCCAAGTCAACCAACTTGGGGATATGGCAACCGATAGCTCAGGTGATGGTGATGTCCAAGTTGAGATTACCAAGTGTGGCATCACGATAACCTTGCGAGACAAGCTTGATTGGAAAATCGAGCAGAATTGGGATGAGATATCGAAAATCCAAATTGACACAACAGAAAAAGATCTCATACCGTCTGATTCCAGTGAGAATAATCTTCCAATCACAATCAAAAGCGCCGATATAACGATTAGAGACATCGGCGACGATACAGACACTTCGACGCAGTCGGGAGAACAAAAAAGCGTAGAAGGTCAGAAAATGTCAGGAGAATCTGAAGAGATCCAAATGGGGGATGAGATAGCAGTCCCTAACTATTGGAACTCAATCCAAGAGGAAACCGGGATCCAGTATGATCCTTCGACGGAAACAGTAAAATTCCCAGAAGATAAGACGCTCACAGAAATTTTCTCGGACTTCATTCGATTCCTGTTCAGCAACGGTCACATGGCGAAATCTGACCTCCCGTGGGCAACGCCCAATGCCAGAACGAATTACGTACTTAATTCTCAGCCAGTCCACAAGGATGGTGAGGAAATGGATGCGGTAGAGGTCATTGATGGTGTGTTCTTCGACAAGAAGATTCCACGAAATCAGCGTAAGCGTCACGTACAGCGACTTGTGGAAGAGTTCGTGAAGGAGTAATGAATTCGGCCCCCACCCTGCTAGCGTTCGCATTCCTTGTGTACGCCCAGAGTGGAATGCCAGGATTGGGGGCATTTGAGTTTCTGGTTTCGCTGCTCAAGAGTTATGTCTCTTCACTCGTGGGACAGAACCGTGATTTTGAGGGATCGACTACTATCACTGCACCTGACAAGACACGGAATAACGAGGAGTTCCAGAGCCCTGTCAGTGTGAGCAACGATAATGTTGAGGAAGCAAGTGTGAATATCGAAATTAACCACCACCAACACCACCACTACCACAGCCAGGCCGGTGGCGATCGGGAGACACTATCGGATGGCGGCCCAAGACGTGGAAATAACTGATACTATCTACTATGAGTAATTTATTTCACGTCACTTTTAGCAAGAATACACGTCATGTCTATAACGGAATTGTCCTATGCTTGCACGCAATGCTTCTACGATAACGGGCAACTTTCAGAGTTATCGACTGTCGATGATGAGGGTAACACATCTTCTATCAGTTGTACTCCCGCCACCGGTGGCCACACTCCTGGCACTTGAAAAAGCGCGTCGGCGGTTCGTCGGCCGAGCCGGTCTGTTTGATCGTGTACCAGGCTTTCGTGTGGCCACACTCATCGCAGACGACGTCGTCGGCGGTGGGCTTGCCCTCGAAGTTCGCGCCTTCTTCCGTTTCGATGACGTCGTCGGTGCTCTGGGATTCCGTCGAGACGAACTGTTCAGCTGCGGCCTCGTCACGCGGCTGTTCGTGCCCGCAGGACGAACAGACCATCACGTCGCCGTCGGCGTGCATCATCGAGCCACACTGCTCACAGAACTGCATCCTTGGAACGTACTGGTGGTGTCAGCGTGATAAGCCCTACTTCTGAAAGCCGCCGCGTTCCAGCCGCTCTCGCTCCTCGACGATCGGGCAGTCGGCGACGCGAACGGTATCGACGTCCAGGAACGTCAGAATCTCGGTCCCCTCGTGCGTGCAGGCGATCTCGGGCGGGTCGGTGAAGTACCGACACTGCTCGCAGAAACTGTGCTTGTCGACTGCCGAGATCCGCCGACCGTCGTCCTCTTCGGTGTCGATCTCGGCCTCGGGCGAGAGTTCTTCCCAGACGGCGTCGTCGGTGCCGCTGCCGTCCCAGTCGCCGCCCTCGAAGGGGTCGTCCTCGAACTGGTCGGCGAGGTCGGCAAAGGGGTTTGTCTCAGTCGATGGCCGTTGTTCGTCGGCCTCGGCCGTCTGTGGACCTCCGACAGGTTCCTCGAACGGGTGCTCGTCGAGTTGCCGCCCGTCTGCAGTGTCGTCCGCGCCGGTCTCTAGATCGAGGTCGCCGTGGTCAGCTTCGAGGTCGCCGTGGTCCGGGCCGAGACCGGCGAACGGATCGCCGTCCGGCACGTCGTCCGCGAGGTCGTCGAACGGGTCGGCCTCGTCCGTCGGGTCGTCGCTCACGGCTGCTCACCCCCAGTGTCGATACCGTCGACTGCGTCGCCGGTCTCCTCGGCGCCGGGGCCGATCTGTGAGGCGACGGTGAGCGTGGCACTGCCGAGCCCGAGGATCCGGTTCGAGGGTTCGAACCCGTCGAGTGCGGCCGAGCAGTGCGGACAGGACGGCTCGGTCAACAGGCCGATCTCGACGCCTTCGCCGCAGCTTTCACACCTGGCGCGACGCACGTCGTGCTCGCCAGCCTTGCGTTTGATCGCCTCGACGGTCGTTCCGCCACCCCTCTCTCGGAGGTCGCGGACGACCCAGGCGACCGTCTGCAGCTTCTCGCGGGCGTCGGCGAGGTCTTCGGCCAGGTCGGACACCTCGTCACTCCTCACGGTGTTCTCGAGCTGCCCCCGAAGATCGGCGAGTTGCGATTCGACGCCGCTGAGTTCCGCTTCGAAATCGTCCAGACGGTCGAGCTCTGTCCGGAGTTCGTCCAGGCGGCCGAGCTCGCTCTCGAGGTCCCCGATCCGGTCGAGTTCACTGTCGACGCGCTCGACCCGAGACTCGAGTGCGTCGAGTCGATCGACGAGCGTCCGGAGCCGGTCGTGCGTGTGGTCGGCGGGCGCTTTCGCGTCGGCCTCGCGTTTGACCTGGATGACGCGCTGGCGAACGTCGTCGATCTTGTCCTGGAAGTCCGCCTCGAGATCGGTGACGCGTTCTTCGAGTCGGTCGGTGTCTTCGAGTTGCCCGTCGACGGCCTCGGCGATTTCGGGCAGTCGATCGCCGACGACGGATCTGACGACCGGTTCGAGAGCGTTGGGGTCGAACACCTCGCCGTCTCGCTGTGCGAGTTCGCGATACGACGCAAGCAACTGGACGAGGAGGGTTTCACGCTCCAGGTCGCGTTCGGCGGCGTGCTGGTCGAGCCACGACTCCAGATCGGGCGGTAGCGAAACCGTCAGTTCCGTGCTTTCCTGTGACTCGCCCGCCATCACCTGGATATCGGCGAGCGCGTAGTTAAGGGTTCCCCACACATTTTCAGGAACGAATCTAGCGGAGTCCGGCCGTCGCTGACGCCGCACCTGTCGTCGAATCAGCGGATCTTCCGGACGTCACTGATGTCGAACCCGGCGTCGGTGAACTCGGTCTCGAAGCGGACGATGTTCTCCGATTCGAGCTGGCTCAACACGCCGCGGAACTGCTGGACGACCATCGTCCGGGCGAGCGTCGACCCCCCGCTGGCCCACTCGAACGTGAGCGTGCCGTCGGTGGCGTCGACGAGCTGTCCCTGACGCGTCCCGGAGATCGTCTCGAAGTTGAGATACGTCAGGATCAGCCCGCCCCATTCGTGTGCGGCTTTCTGGAGCCCCTTCATGAAGAAGGCGACGTCGGCCCACTCCAGATCGGCACGGTCGCCGATGGCGCTGATCAGGTCGGTCAGCGAGTCGATCACGACCAGGTTGCCCGTCGCGTGCTCACTCAGCAGATCGCCCAGCACCGTCAGCAACTCCTCGCGGTCGTCTCGCGTCCGGATGTCCTTGATCGAGGGTGCCCGCTCGGCGTACCACTTGCGTGGAATCGGACTGACGTGGAAGTACGTCGTCGAGAGGTCGTGATACTCGATCGCTTCCATCCCCGTCTCGAAGAGTTCCGCCTCGAAGGCACGGCTGGCTTCCTCGCGGAACTGCCTCTCGCTTGCGGTCAGCGAGACGTAGTGGATCTCCTCGGGCAGTTCTGCAGCCGACGGCAGGTCGCCGTAATACAGATCGAACAGCTCCGGATCGGTCTTTGCGAGTCCAGTGATCAGTGGGCTGGTGTGCATGAACTCGCGAGCACCGGCGCCGGCCTCGCCCGAGAGGAGGACGACGCTGCCCGGCGGGGCCCCGCCGCCGATGGTCGTATCGAGCTGGCGGATCCCGAACGGAATGCGAACCATACGCCACGTTTCGAGGCTGTCCGCTTGTGCGTTACGGCGCTCGGGCTACTCCGAGCGTCCCCGTCCCGAACGGACCGATTCACTCAGTTCCCGCGTCGCGGCCGCCGGATCGCCCGCGCCGGTGATCGCGGAGATGACCGCCACGCCGTCGGCACCCGCCGCGGCGACCTCGGAAGCGTTGTCGGCGTCGACCCCGCCGATCCCGACGACCGGGATCTCGACGGCTTCGACGATCGATTCGAGACGATCGAGCCCGATCGCGTACTCCTCGTCGTCGATGTCGTCTTTCGATCCGGTCGCGTAGATCGCGCCGACGCCGAGATAGTCGGCGCCGGCCCGCTCGGCCTCGCGTGCGTCCTCGACGAACGAGACTGACCGGCCGACGATGGCGTCCTCGCCCAGCAACTCCCGGGCTACAGTGACGGGCAGATCCTCGTCGCCCAGGTGGACGCCGTCGGCCTGAACCGCCTGTGCGATGTCGACGCGATCGTTGACGATCAGCGGTACGCCGGCCTCGCGGGTGATCTCACGGAGATCGACCCCGAGTTCGTAGCGCTCCCGTGCGGGCACGCCCTTTTCACGGAGTTGCACGACGTCGACGCCACCGTCGACCGCTGCTCGCACGATCTCGCGGGTGTCTCGTCCTTCCGAGAGGCTGGCCTGCGTGACGAGGTACACGTCCCAGTCGGTCATGTGTGTGCGTCTGTGGGCCGAGCGGGTGGCTCTTGCGCTTCACCACCTTTTTGCGTGTCGGGTTTCCTCGGGCCTGCGGGAACCACTCGGACAAAAAAGGTCGCGACCCGCTGCCTCACGGCTCCGCCGCTCTGCCTTTCGAGGTCGCTTAGCGACCTCGCAACGCTCGTCGCGGTGACTCGCAGCTACCGCCGATCTTCCAGCTCCGATCGGAGATCCTCTAGATCCATGTCTTTCATCGCGAGCAACACCAGCATGTGATAGACGATGTCGGCCGCTTCGTGGGCGATCTCCTCGTGTTCGTCGTCCTTGGCGGCCAGCACGAGTTCGGTCATCTCCTCGCCCAGCTTCTCCAGGACGGCGTTCTCGCCCTTCTCGTGAGTGAACAGCGACGCGGTGTAGGAGTCCTCGGGCAGGGTCTCCTTGCGGGCCTCGATGACCTCGAACACCTCGTCGAGTACGTCAGCGTCGGTCATACTCGGGGCGAAGCGGCCGGGAAGGAAAAAGGTCGCTACTCGACAGTGACCGCGAAGGTCCCGCTCACTCGAAGAAGGCCAGATCGTGGATCCGCGAGTCGCCCGTGAGTTCGGGGTGGAACGACGTGCTGAGGACCGGACCGTCCCGAACCGCCACGGGGCGGCCGTCCCAGGTGGCCAGCACTTCGGCGTCGCCGACCTCGTCGATGACGGGCGCGCGGATGAACACCGCGTGGAACGGCTCGTCGAGACCGTCGACGTCGAGTTCGGCCTCGAAACTGTCCTTCTGGCGGCCGAAGGCGTTGCGCTGGACGCTCACGTCCAGCAGGTCAAGCGTCTCGACGCGGTCGTCGTTGGCGTCGCTCGAGGAGACGATCAGGCCCGCACAGGTCGCCAGCAGCGGCTTGCCCTCGGCGACGTGGGATTTGACCTCTTCGTCGATCCCCTCGCGAGCGAGCAACCGCGAGATCGTCGTCGATTCCCCGCCCGGGATCGCAAGCAGGTCACACTCGGGGACGATCCCCGATTCGCGGATCTCGACGACCTCGACGGACTCGCCGTGGGCGGCGGCCGCCGATTCGATCGCCGCGGCGTGTTCGCTGACGTCACCCTGGACGGCGACGACACCGGCTGTGAGACTCATTGCCGGCGATAACCGATCGACTGCGAAAAACCTCTCGTTCCGGGTGTCCGGGATCTGACCGGAAGTCCCGCGCCGGGAGTATTAGGTGTCGGGAGTCCGAGAGTCGAATATGGACACTCGCCGGGACCCGGTCCAGGCGCGCAACGACGGATCGCTCGATCTCCACGACGTGGCCGAGTGGGATCAGCGAACGATCCTGGACGCGATCGCCGTGTTCATCTATCAGGCACTACTCGTCGCGACGCGGGCGTTCGTCGTCCTCCTTGCGCTGTTCATCCTGCTGGCCGAGATCGCACTCGGGACGCTCGGCGGGTTGACCGAGCCCTGGATCGGCGTGCTGACGCTGCTTTCTGCCGTGCCGGCGCTCGGTCTCGCCGCGTACATCTGGTATGCGGACGTGACGACTCAGGAACCGCTGTCGCTGCTGGTCGGGACCTTCCTGCTCGGGGTCCTCGTCGCGGGGTTCGCCGGCGTGCTCAACGCAACAGTTCCGGCCCTCTTCCTGGGTGCCGGCATCGATATCGGTCTCGTCGCGTTCTTTTTTCTCGTCGTCGGCCCCATCGAAGAGGGAGTCAAGTTGCTCGCCGTTCGGCTGTATCCGTTCCGCGACGACCGATTCGACGCCGTAATCGACGGCGCGGTGTACGGTGCGGTCGCAGGACTCGGGTTCGCCACCATCGAGAACGCCCTGTACATCACCCAGAACGTCGCCGCGGCGGGCGCGGACCAGATAGCGGTTGGGGGTGGAACCTCGATCGTCCGCGCGCTGGCCGGCCCGGGACACGTTATCTACTCGGCCATCGCCGGCTACTATCTCGGACTGGCGAAGTTCAATCCCGAGAACGCCGGCCCGATCGTGATCAAGGGCCTGCTGATCGCGTCAGTGATCCACGGCGGGTACAACACGCTCGCGCAGTTCGTCCCGGAGTTTCTGGCCGTGGCGACGGGGCTCGGCTGGTTCGGCGGGTTCGTCCTGTTCATCGTCCTGTTCGACGGCGTGTTCGGACTCTTGCTCGTCTGGAAGCTGCGGGCGTACCGCCGGGCCTACCAGTTCGTCCACGATCGGCCGGCGCCGCCGTCCGAACCGACGGAGTTCGAGCCGTGACAGTCATGTATCCGCCGCAGGGAGCGTGAATCGATGGCGCTGAGCACCGACTCGCGGGTGCTGACGCTGTCGGTCGCGCGGATGGCTGACGCGCTGGGCAACTCGTTTCTGATCATCGTCCTCCCGCTGTACATCGCCAGCGGCGAGATCTCGCTCGCAGGAATCGCCGGAACCGAACTCGGCGGGTTCGTCCTGCGCCAGGAGACGCTGATCGGGATCGTCCTCTCACTCTTTGGCCTGCTCAACAGCCTCGGCCAGCCCTTTACCGGCCGCTGGTCCGATCGACTCGGCCGCCGGCGGGTGTTCGTCCTCGGTGGACTGGTCCTGTTCGGGATCGGCAGCGCAGCGTATCCCTTCGCCGGAACCTACTGGACGGTGCTGCTGGCCCGCGCACTCCAGGGCGTCGGCGCTGCCTTCACCGTCCCGGCGACGGTCGCGCTGATCAACGAGTACGCCGGCAGCGACAGCGAACGCGGGGGGAGCTTCGGCG
Source organism: Halapricum hydrolyticum (assembly GCA_025517565.1). Classification (GTDB taxonomy): domain Archaea; phylum Halobacteriota; class Halobacteria; order Halobacteriales; family Haloarculaceae; genus Halapricum; species Halapricum hydrolyticum. The sequence continues at coordinate 35,375 of JAOPKD010000021.1, read as the reverse complement.
TCTACAACACGCTCCGCCTGCTCGGATTCGGCTTCGGGCCGATCATCGCCGGGATCGTCGTCACGGGCGGACTCGCCGCTGAGGGGGTCGTCACCTACGACCTGCTCGGACTCGCAATCTCCGGGTTCGACGCCGCCTTCGCCGTGGCTGTCCTCGGTGCGGCCGTCAGCGCTACCCTGGTCGTGCTGTTCATCCAGGATCCGCCGGAGGCGGCCGACGCGGCGAGCAAGAACCTCTCCATCGCGATCCGCGGTCCGGACGGCCGCGGCCTCGATTCGGTGTTCGTCCTCGGGATCGGGACCTTCCTGATGGCGACGACGATCGCGCTGTTCGCCACGCTGGAAGGCCCCATCCGGGCGCGACTCGACGAGTCGACCTTCTTCTTCAGCGTCCAGTTCGCGGCGGTGACGCTCGCGAACGTCGCGTTCCAGGTCCCGATCGGACGAGCCAGCGACCGCCACGGGAGGCGCCCGTTCGTCGTCGCCGGGTTCGCTGTGCTGATCCCTGCTGTCTTCGTCCAGGGGATCATCACCGATCCCTGGTTGATGCTCGGTGCACGCTTCCTCCAGGGTGTGGCCGTCGCGCTCGTGTTCGCGCCGTCGCTGGCGCTGGCCGGCGACCTGGCCGGCGAGCGCGGCTCGGGAACGACGCTGTCGGTGCTGACGATGGCGTTCGGCCTCGGCGTCGCCGTCGGGCCGCTGGCCTCCGGCGTGCTGTACAACGTCGGGAACTTCGGGACGCCGTTTTTCTTCGGCGCAGTCCTGAGCGTGCTCGCGCTCGCGCTCGTCTACAGCCAGGTCGAGGAGACGCTCACCGAACCTGCCTCCTGATCAAAAAATATACAACGGATCGCTGTCACGTCCGGCGCGTATGCCCTCCAATCCACAACCATCGGAGCGCGGCTGCCCGAAGTGCGGACACGACGAGGTCGATGTCAGCCGAATCTCGACGACCGGCGGCGGTCTCTCGAAGATGTTCGATATCCAGACGAACAACTTCCAGGTCGTCTCGTGTCTGAACTGCGGATACTCCGAGCTGTATCGTCAGGGCGGCGACGCGGGGAGCGACATCGTCGACGTCTTCCTCGGATGAGCGTCGCCGGAGCTGTCCTCCTGGCCGCGGTCTTGACCATCGCCGGCGGGCTGGTTCTGTACGCGCTCGTCCGGGGCGAGCGAGAGCGCGGCACGGTCACCGATCGCGAGACCGGCGAGCGACTGGCACGTCGGGATACCGGTGAACCGCCAGAGGAGGACTGCTAGACGTCCGACAGCTGAATCGCGCGCACGATGACGTACCTGAACACGATTCCCGACCCGACCGCGAGTATCAGCTGACCGAGCCACGTCAGCGCGGTCCCGATCAGGGACTCGAGTCCATACGACACGGTGAATGATGCACCGAGATACAGCGGGAGCAGCCCCAGGATCCCGAACAGCAGGACGAGTCCCAGGATCGGGTAGGCTTCTCGCCAGATCTGCTCGAAGTCGAACGTACCGGTTTCCACGTCGACGAACGGTGGCGATGGCGACATCGAGAACGGCTTCGGACACCCGGCCAAAACCCCTTCGGGAAGGTATAATCGCTGTTTGTGTCTCGGGGCAGGTAAGCGACGCTGACTATTGAGGGTCTGACGAAGAACCACGACTCTCGGGCACGGATTCGGACAGTTGTCTCCCGCGAGCGACGGCGTACAGCACGACGATCGCGGCACCGAGGTAGAACACGAACTGCCCGACCACGGTGAAGGTGGCGCCGAACAGTCCGTAGAAGTCGGCACCGATGTACTGCAGCATGGCACTTGGAATGCCGAACAGGGCGATCAGCTTCGCGAGCGGTTCCGCTTCAATCCAGATGTGGTCGGTATCGAGCGCGCCCGATTCCGGATCGACGAACGGCGGGGACGAGGGCATGCACTGGCCGTTCGAACACCTGACTGATATTTTTTCTGAACTCTTGTGGTGATCGTTGTATCGATTTCCCCGTGCAAGCTCACGCCGGGCCGGGTCTTCCCGAGTGCGGCGCGGTCTGAGAGTAATCCGGACCGAATGCGCTCACCCCTCTGTCACCGGAGTATCGCTTCGAGCGTCTCGGTGACGGCGTCGGCGGCGGCGTGTACCTCGGGCAGTCGGACGTACTCCCGGTCGCTGTGGGCGACGACACCCTCCTCGTCGGCCAGCACGCCCGGTCCGAACACGACCGTCGGAGCCTCCTGGGCGAAATACGAGGCTTCGGTCGCGGCCCCGAACGGCCGCACTGCGCCGCCACTGGCGTCTGCGAGCGCCCCGACGAGCCGATCTCCGGGATCGGTCGCGAACGCCTCCAGGAAGGGGGTCTCGCGGCCGCCGAACGACACCTCGAGCGACAGCCCGTCGGGGAGTCGCGCCTCGAGATGCTCGACCAGCCCGGTTCGGAATCCCTCGGCCGTTTCGGGCGGGACGCTCCGGCGGTCGAACGTGATGACACATTCCGCAGGGATCTGGTTCGGAGCCTCGCCGCCCTCGATCAGCGTCGGCACGAGCGACGGCCGACCCAGCCGCTCGTGTTCCCCGGGCCCGCGGGACTCGTCGTAGGTCGCCAGTCCGTCGAGGATCGGCTCGGCAGCGGCGATGGCGTTGTCGCCGCTCTCGGGTTCGGCCGCGTGAGCGCTCGTGCCCGTGATCGTGACCGTCCCCTCGAAGCGACCCCGGGCAGCCGTACAGACGTCCAGCCCGGTCGGTTCGCCGACGATGAAACCGTCAGCGTCGAACCGCCCCCGCAGCGCGGCCGCGCCCGTCGAGTGGACCTCCTCGTCCGGCGTGATCGCGAGCGTGACAGTCCCCCGTTTCGGGCCGACAGCCAGGAAGGCCGCGAGCAGCGCGGCGAGCGGCCCCTTCGCGTCGCAGGAACCCCGGCCGGTGACGACCTCGCCGTCGCGCTCGTAGGGGATATGCGGCGGAACCGTGTCGATGTGGGTATTGAGCACGAGGTGTGGCCCCTCTCGATCGCCGGCCCGCGTCGCCAGCACGTTCCCGGCGTCGTCGACGGTCGGCTCGATCCCCTCGTCTTCGAGCGCCTCGACGAGCAGCGACCGCATCTCCGCGACGGATTCGTGCGATGGGGTCTTCACGGCTCGCTCGTGGAAGAACTCGATGTCGAAGGTCACTCCGCGAGCACCCCGTCGGCGGGAACGGTCGTCTCGAACTCGCGCTCGACCGGCCCCTGTAGCGTCGCGCCGTCGGCGGTTCGCGTGACGACGAGCCGCCCGCCCGGTGGATGGACGGGCACGGACTGTCCGGTCTCGACGCGTCCGAGTTCGTGTGCCACGGCGACGATCGCGACCGCGCCGGTCCCACAGGAGCGCGTCTCGCCTTCGACTCCGCGCTCGAACGTGCGCTGATCGTAGCCGAAGACGGGCCCCGCCTCGCGTTCGGAGGCGATCGTGACGTTCGCACCTTCGGGGAAGCAGTCGGCGTGGCGAACCGGCGGGGCGACCGTCTCGAGGTCGACCGCTGCCACGTCGTCGACGAACGCGACGGCGTGTGGGACGCCGGTGTTGACCGCCGTGACGGTCAGCCCCTCGATCTCGCCGTCGATCAGCGGCTCGTCGAACGTCGTCGGGACGGCGTCGGGTTCGAACGTCGGCTCGCCCATCTCGACGGCGACGCCCTCCTGACGGACCTCGGCGGGGTACTCGCCGGCCGGCGTGTCGATCACGAACTCGCGGTCGCCGGTCCGGGCGGCCGCCCAGGTGGCGACGACCCGGGCACCGTTGCCGCACATCTCGGCGATCGAGCCGTCGGGCTGGACGAGCGTCATCTCCACGCGCGTCGGCGCGGTGCTGGCGTCCAGCGTCAGAAACAGGACGCCGTCGGCACCGACCCGCGCGCCGTCCGGATGATCGAGACCCGTCTCCCGGTCGGCGAGTCGCCGGGCGAACGCAGCCCGGTCCTCGATAGGGGCGTCGGCCTCGACCACGACGAAGTCGTTGCCGGTGCCGTGGTACTTCTCGACGGTAATCATTGCTCGACCTCTAGTCGGGTCAGGTCCGAAAGGGTTTCGCGTTCGACGGCGAGTCGCGGCTCGCCTCCGCCGATGGAAACGACGGCCGGGCGCGGACGGGAGTTGTAGTTCGAGGCCATCTCGTAGCCGTACGCGCCGGCGTTGCCGATCGCCAGCACGTCTCCCCGCTCGGGGCGCGGCAGCTCGCGGTCCCGACCCAGCACGTCCGCAGTCTCACAGATCGGGCCGGCGATCATCGCCGTGATCGGGTCACGCTCGCCGGCGTCGGGCGCCAGCGTCTGGATCTCGTGGTAGGCGTCGTACATCGCCGGGCGAAGCAGCGTCGTCATCCCCGCGTCGACGCCGACGACCGTCGTCTCGGGCGTGGGTTTGACGGTGTTGACCGTCGTCAGGAGGACGCCCGCATCGGCGACGACGTACCGGCCGGGTTCGATCCCCAGTCGCACGTCCAGCTCGCCGGCCGCCTCGCGGGTCGCCTCGGCCACGCTATCGAGATCCAGCGGCTCCTCTTCCGGACGATACGGGACGCCCAGTCCGCCGCCGACGTTGAGGAAGTCGAGGCCGTGGCCGAGCTCGCGAGCCAGATCGCCCATCCGAGAGACGAGTTCGCGGTGGGCCGCCAGGTCCGCCTCGTCGTGGATTCCGCTGCCGGCGTGGGCGTGTAATCCGACGAGATCGAACCCGCGATCGACGATCTCGCTCGCGAGTTCGGAGACGCGATCGTACGGGACGCCGAACTTCGGGGCGTCGCCGGTGGTGACTTTCGCGTGGTGGCCCGCACCGACGCCCGGGTTGACCCGGATCGCGAGCGGGCCGTCGTAGCCGCGTCTGGCGAGTGCCTCGAAGGCGTCGGCCGCGCCGACGGTGATCACGAGATCGAGGTCCTCGCGCGACGGGTCCGCGGCGAGTTCGACGACGTGATCGAGATCCCCGGCGGGCGGGTTGACCGCGGTGTACCGGACCCGGTCGAAGCCGGCGTCGGCCGCACGCTGGAGTTCGCCCGCGGAGGCACACTCCGCACTGAGCCCTGTCTCTGCGACGGTTTCCAGCGTCGCACGGACGGTGTTGGCCTTGACGGCGTAGCTGATCTCTTCGTCGTGAAAGGCCGCCCGGAGGGCAGCGACGTTCTCGCGGACCCGTTGCTGGTCGAGGACGTAGAGCGGCGTCCCGTATTCGTCGGCGCGATCCCGCAACGCGGCCGCGTCCCAGTCGGCCAGACGGCGGATCGGTGGTCCCTCGGTGGTCATTACGGGCCGTTCGGGCCGGCCGCAAATCATAGTGACTATCCTGTGCGACTGTCAGAAATGTACAATAAACAACAAGTACTATGGGTTAGAACGTGTTAACAAACAGCATGAATGGGGAGATAGCGATCGTCGTGGACGAAGGCGATCAGGAGAGTTCGCACGTCGAACGTGCAATCGACAGAGCGAGAGAGCACGAGGCGACGCTCCACGGCCTGTACGTGATCGACGCGTGGCGGTTCGGTGAATATTCAGCATACGGATGGAGCGTGCTCGAACGCGAAAAGCAAGAGGAAAAAGGAGAGCGGGTCCTGGAGCGGATCCGAGAGAAATGCGAGCAGCACGGCGTCGAATTCGAGCAGGAAACGACAGTCGGCAAACCGAACGAGACGATCCGTGACTTCGTTCGTGACAACGACATCGACTTGCTCGTGTTTTGCGAATCGGGGGGTGAGGGAAAGCCACACAACTCACCGCAGATGATCAGAGACCTTCAAAGAGAACTCTCGGTGGAGATAGAAACCGTCTGACGTCGCGAACAAAATACGAGATACGTTGACGTTCCAATTCTCTCCCCTGGTATTCCTGATCCAACTGTGGGGCTACTGTGCAGGTGAATCACGTCTCAGAAATCACGATCACCGACGTTGGGAACTGCCTCGATCCGATCGTTACTGATTACGTCCGTACGGCGGCTGACGAGCCGGCTCCCGGGCCGGCGGCCCGCTCGTCCATCCGAGGGCCGTACTTCGTACGCCCCTCCGCTGGCTCACGGGCGAGACCCGTTCGCCTGTTCGGAGAGCCTCACTACCTTCGGTTCTCCTACATCATGCCGCCCATGCCGCCGCCCATACCGCCCATGCCGCCGGCACCGCCGGGTCCGCCTTCCTCGTCGCCGCCCGACGTCGACAGATCGCCGGCAGCGATGATGTCGTCGATCTTTAGCACGAGGTTGGCGGCTTCGGCGGCCGAGGACAGCGCCTGGGACTTGGCGTGGGCTGTCTCGACGACGCCCGCCTCGTAGGTGTCCTCGACGTCGCCGGTGAAGACGTTCAGACCGGCGTTCTGCTCGCCGTCCTCGTGGGCGGCGCGGAGTTCGACCAGCGTGTCGATCGAGTCGAGCCCGGCGTTCTCCGCGAGCACCCGCGGGATCAGTTCGAGCGAGTCCGCGAAGGCCTCGACGGCGAGCTGTTCGCGGCCGCTGACGCTGTCGGCGTAGTCGCGCAGCCGACGGGCGAGTTCGACCTCGACGGCGCCGCCACCGGCGAGCACGAGTCCGTCAGTGACTGCCGCGGCGACGACGTCCAGCGCGTCGTTGACGCCGCGTTCGAGCTCGTCGACGACGTGATCGGTCGACCCGCGCAGCAGCAGCGTCACACCGTGGGAGTTGTCGCCCTCGACGACGAACCACTCGTTGTCGGCGTCGTAGGTGATGTCACCGAAGCCCAGATCCTCGTCGCTGAGACTGTCGAGGTCGGAGACGATATTCGCGTCGACGACCTCGCGCATGAACTCGATGTCGGACTTCTTGGCTCGCTTGACGGCCAGGATACCCTCCTTGGCCAGCAGGTGCTGGACCATGTCGTCGATGTTCTTCTGGCAGAAGACCACGTCCACGCCAGCGTCAGCGATAGTTTCGACCATCTCCTTGAGCTGCTGTTCTTCCTGCTCGACGAACTGCTGGAGCTGGGAGGGATCGTCGACGCTCAGCTGGGCGTCGGCGCTGGTCTCCTCGATTTCCAGAGCCGTGTCCATCAGGAGGATGTCGGCGTCCTCGGCTTCGGTGGGCATGTCTTCGTGAACCGGATCTTCCTTGAGGAGGACGCCCTCGATGAGTTCCGACTCGGCGGCGGTCCCGCTGGCTTCGGTCGTGATGTTCAGGAACTCCAGATCGACGACGGACGAGCCGTCTTCGGCCTCGACGGTGACGTTCTCGACGGCGTCGACGATCAGCTGGCCGAGCAGGTCTTTGTTCTGCTCGGCTCCCTTGCCGGTCATCGCCGTCTCGGCGACCTGCTTGAGGACCTCCGTGTCCTCGACGCTGACTTCCTCGGCGATGTCGTCGACCTGGCTGCGGGCTTCCTTGGCTGCCATGTCGAAACCCTTGATGATCACCGTGGGGTGGATGTCCTGCTCGAGCAGGTCCTCGGCGTTTTTCAGCAGCTCGCCCGCGATCGACACCGCTGACGTCGTTCCGTCACCGGCCTCGTCCTCCTGTGTCTCTGCGACCTCGACGATCATCTCCGCAGTCGGGTTGTCGATGTCCATCTCCCGGAGGATGGTCACACCGTCGTTCGTGACCGTGACGTCCCCCATCGAGGAAACGAGCATCTTGTCCATCCCCTTCGGACCGAGCGTCGAACGTACCGACTCCGCGACCGCCCGGGCCGCGGAGATATTGTGGCTCTGTGCGTCCTTGTCCTGCATCCGCTGGGAATCCTCGCCCAGAATAACCATTGGCTGGCCCTGCATTCGCTGACTCATATTCGGTCGAGGATTGAATGTGATTCTATATAAACGTGTGGGTTCGAGTTCGCGATGGCGATCCGACGTGTGCCGGCAATATACGCAGAACAGGGCCGATCGGACGGCTGTTTCGGGCATTCACGTGGTATTTAATGACACGGAATCCGAGAGACGCACCGGCGCTCAGGCACGCTTTATATACAGGCGGTAATCTGTCTCTCCAACGGCTGTCGCTGGCCGTTGACCGGCTGTCGTCGGGAAAAGGTGTTGTGTGTGCTACCGAGCGGGCGACCAGCCACAGATTGTACACTCTACGGCGTCGCTATTATGGAGTCCACCACATTCGGGACACTGCTTCTTGTTGTAGCTATCTTCCCAACCGGGGGAATCCATGTCGTGGCCACGCTGCGACAGGAACTCCTCGAACATATCGTCGCTCGGTGCTGAGGCCATGCATGATATGGTATACCACGACGCTATATATGCTTATTGGTTTGTGAATTCATAGCATGGCTCCGGAACAACCGGAGCGATACTGTCGGCCGTACCGTTTCGAAAGAGTCGGCACCTCGTCGTGCCGGATGTTACGGACGCCTCGCCGGCCCTACGGTGAGGAACGGCTGCCACTCGAATCGTCGGACTGGCGGTTCGACTACAGCGGTGCACACAGCGACGAGCAACTGCTACAGGAACCCCTGTCGAGTTTGGTCTTCGAAAGTAGGTGGGGTGGGGGTGGGGGGTGGGGGAAAGGATCATGGCACCGGTGGGGCGGTGCCACTATCGTCGGGTGCGTGGTCGAAATATAAAAATGTTTCGTCCGAGTTATCGGGTGTGATAATTGGGACGTCTCGGCCGCGACGATACCCCCGAATACGGCCGACATCGACACGAAATCGATCTCGGGGGGAGCTACTGCGACAGTCGTTTTTCCAGCAGGACGAACTCGAGTCCGACGTCGTCCATCTCGCGCCGCCGGTCTTCGATGCGGACGTACTCCCGAGATTCGTAGAATCCAGTCGCGTTGAGCGACGAGATGACCGAGACGTCTCGACAGCCCGTGAGCGTCGCACTCGTCTCGAGCAGGCCGAGCAGTCGCGTTCCGATGCCCGTGCGGGCCCTGAGGGGATGGACGAACAGCCCCTCGATCCGGCATCCACTCGTGTTGAGGACACCGTAGCCGACGACGCCGTCGTCGCACGCGACGAGCACCTGAAACGCGTCGGTCGTCGTCGCGGCCCGGTACTCTTCGAGTGCCTCTCCCGGTGCCCAGGCGCGCAACTGTTCCCGGGTGTATGCACTCGCTGCGAGTTCGGCGATCGCGGTCCGCTTCACGTCGAGGATCGCTTCGGCGTCACCCGGCCTGGCCGTCCGAACCGACACGTCGAGCATCCGTCCGTTCGTTTTCGCCGGTCCGCCTTGGGTGTGGCTAATCGATTCGAATCGGGGCCTTTGTCACCCCCCACGTCGAAGCGCCGGTATGCTCGTAGCCTTCGACTTCGACGGGACGCTCTCGGACTCCGAAATGGTCGTCCTGCTTGGCGAACAGTGCGGCGTCGCCGACGAGATCGACGAGATCACAGAGCGAGCGATGAACGACGAGATCGACTACGCCGAGAGTCTCCGCCAGCGCTGTGCGCTCCTGGACGGCCTCGAGGAGGAGCGCGCGCAGGCGGCCTTCCGGCAGGTCCAGCTCCGGGAGGGCGCCCCCGAGGTTATCGACGCGCTCGACGCTGCCGGGGTTCACACTGCGATTCTCACCGGCGGCTTCGAGCGCGGTGTGGAGGCCGCCCTCGACTCGGCCGGCGTCGAGGTCGACACGATCGTCGCAAACCGGCTCCCCGTCAGCGACGGCGCGCTCACCGGCGAGGTCGAAGGTCCGCTGATAGAAGGCACCAAGGACACCGCGCTGGAGACGGTTGCGTCGGACCTCGGCCTCGACGCTTCGGACACGGTCGCCGTCGGCGACGGCGCGAATGACCTGCCGATGCTCGAAGTCGCCGGCCTCTCGATCGGATTCGCCCCGAAACCGGCGGTCGAAGACGCCTGTGACGTCGTCGTCTCCTCGATGTCCGAACTCCTGGCTGTCCTCGAAGAACGCGAGGTCGTCTGATCTTCGGCCGTCCTTATACACTATCTCGGTATTCGTTCACATACCACCGTCTCCGGGCTCGGCGGTGTTGATCTCCGTTCCTCAAGGAAAGGCTTATATAGAATCACATTCAATCCTCGCTTGACTATGGCTCAACAGATGGGTAACCAGCCCCTCATCGTACTCTCCGAGGAGTCCCAGCGGACATCCGGAAAGGACGCACAATCGATGAACATCACGGCCGGGAAGGCCGTCGCCGAATCCGTTCGGACCACGCTCGGTCCGAAGGGGATGGACAAGATGCTCGTCTCCGATACGGGCGACGTCGTCGTCACGAACGACGGCGTGACCATCCTCGACGAGATGGACATCGAGCACCCCGCGGCCAACATGATGGTCGAGGTCGCCCAGACGCAGGAGGACGAAGTGGGCGACGGCACGACCACGTCGGTCGTCATCGGCGGCGAACTGCTCACCAAGGCCGAGGACCTGCTCGACCAGGATATCCACGCAACGGTCCTCGCACAGGGGTATCGCCAGGCTGCCGAGCAGGCCAAGGAGATCCTCGAGGACATGGCCATCGAGGTCGACGAGGACGACACCGAGATCCTCGCGTCTATCGCTGAGACCGCGATGACCGGCAAGGGCGCCGAGTCCGCCAAGGACACGCTCGCGAAGCTGCTCGTCGAGGCCGTCCAGTCGGTCGCCGACGAAGAGGGCATCGACACGGACAACGTCAGCGTCGAGACGGTCGTCGGCGGCGCAATCGAGGAGTCCGAGCTCGTCGAGGGCGTCATCGTGGACAAGGAGCGCGTCCACGAGAACATGCCCTACAGCGTCGAGGACGCCGACGTCGCGCTGCTCGACACCGCGATCGAAGTCAAGGAGACCGAACTCGACACCGAGGTCAACGTCTCCGACCCCGAACAGCTCCAGCAGTTCCTCGATCAGGAAGAGGAGCAACTCAAGGAGATGGTCGACAAGCTCGCCGACGCTGGCGCCGACGTCGTCTTCTGCCAGAAGGGCATCGACGACATGGCCCAGCACTACCTCGCCCAGGAGGGCATCCTGGCGGTGCGCCGCGCCAAGAAGTCCGACATCAAGGCGCTCTCGCGCTCGACCGGCGCCCGGATCGTCTCGAACATCGACGACATCACCGAAGACGACCTCGGCTTCGCTGGCAGCGTCGCCCAGAAAGAGATCGCCGGCGACGAGCGCATCTTCGTCGAGGACGTCGAAGACGCCAAGGCCGTGACGCTGGTCCTGCGCGGCGGCACCGAGCACGTCGTCGACGAGGTCGAGCGCGCCGTCGAGGACGCGCTCGGCGTCATTGCTGTCACGCTGGAGGACGGCAAGGTCGTCCCCGGTGGCGGCGCGCCCGAGGCCGAACTCGCGCTGGGCCTGCGTGACTACGCCGACTCCGTCGGTGGCCGCGAGCAGCTCGCCGTCGAGGCCTTCGCCGACGCCATCGACGTCATCCCGCGCACCCTCGCGGAGAACGCCGGCCTCGATCCGATCGACTCGCTGGTCGATCTGCGCAGTCAGCACGACGCTGGCGACACGACCGTCGGGCTGGACGCCTACACCGGCGACATCATCGACATGGAAGACAACGGCGTGGTCGAGCCGCTGCGCGTCAAGACCCAGGCCGTCGAGTCCGCGACCGAAGCCGCCGTGATGATCCTGCGCATCGACGACGTGATCGCCGCAGGCGATCTCAAGGGCGGCGCTGGCGACGACGAGGACGAAGGCGGACCCGGTGCCGGCGGCCCCGGCGGCATGGGCGGCGGCATGGGTGGCATGGGCGGTATGGGCGGTATGGGCGGCGCGATGTAAACCCACTTTTTACGCCGTCGGGTCTCGCATGCGCGCCTGTCGGCGCGCAGCGGACCACTCCGGCGTAAAAACTTGGGGAAAAAGGCCGCTCGCGTCCGGTCGGGCGCGAGCGGGTGCATTCCCTGCCGACCTGCCGCACCGCCACCGCAACCGCACTGCGTTTCGAACGAGCGGCTTTCTTTTGGTGTACCCAACGATTTACTATCACAGCGGTATCAGCGCGGACGCTCACAGCGGTAACAGCGCGGAAGCCCACCGGCTTTAGCCGTCCCCAGAACGCTTCGCGTTCTGGTGGGCGTCGTGTTAAGATAAGGATGAGGCGGTCGGTGTTTCGAATGTTCCATGTCCGAAATCGACCGCCTCGGTGGAGATAGCGACTGGATCGATTTGGAATTTGTGGAGCGAGAGCGGACACCCGAGCAGATCGTTGAAGTGGGTATTCAGTTGCATCTGGCTGGATTGTCGCTTTCGAATACCAAACAACACCTTGAGAGGTTGGGTGTCCAACGCAGTCGTACCGCGATCCACAACTGGGTGCAGAAAGCCGATCTACAGCCGACCGGGACCAGATCGTCGAATTACGTTGCGCTCGACGAGACTGTAATTCAGCTCGGGACTGAGCGCTACTGGCTGTACGCCGCCGTCGATCCCAAGACCAACGAATTCCTGCACGTACGGTTGTTTCCAACGACGAATTCAGGACTTACACAGGTGTTTCTGCGTGAACTCAAAGAGAAACACGACATCAACGACGCAACGTTTCTCATCGACGACGCCGACCATCTCCAAGCGGCACTGTCGCGACTCGGACTCCGATCTCATATCCGTCGCCACGGAAATCGGAATAGCGTCGAACGTGTCTTTCGTGGGGTAAAACGACGAACATCCTCGTTTTCAAATACATTCAGCAACGTCGAGCCGATGACAGCAGAGTCCTGGCTCAAAGCGTTCGCCGTCTGGTGGAATCGATGCCAAAGTTAACACGATGGGACTGCAACGTCGATGACCACATTGCAGTGACCTCAACGGGTGCGTTCGTCGGGAACGCTGACGACCTCAATCATCAACGCCGCGAGTTCGAGAAGCGACGTGCCAGCCTCCAACAGACGGGGACACGGAGCGCCCACCTGACCTTCCAGCGCATTGGCGACAGATTCGGACGCTGGAGCGAAGACTACCTGCACCAGTGTTCCAAAGAAATCGTTGCCGAAGCCAAGCGCCACGACTGTACGCACATCGCCTTCGAGGACTTGGAGCAGATTCGAGACCGTATCAGCGACGACAAAAAATTCCAGCAATGGGCGTTCAGCGAACTGCAAGAACAGACCGGACACAAGGCGGAACTGGCTGGCATCGTGGTCGAAACAGTCGACCCGTCCTACACGAGCCAACAATGCTCGAAGTGTGGCTGTACGCTGGAAGAAAACCGTGACGGCCAACAGTTCCAGTGTCTCGACTGTTCGTATGCGGTCAACGCCGACTACAACGCGGCGAAGAATATCGCTCGGAAACTCGCGCTGAAACACCAGCGAGGGCAGAAGTCCCCCGCTGGAGGGGCGTTCTGTCAGTACGCCCTGAAGTCGGGGACGATGACCGTGAACGCGACTGACGTGGCGTCCGACGCCTACGTGTCGGCAGAACGGGAGTCCACCGACAAGCCAACGGCTTCAGCCGTTGGTCGCTGACGGTAGCCGCTGCGGATCGTTCCCTGGCTGTCGAAAAGCACTACGTCCGCAGGTAGTGGCTGGCGAACCTCGCCAGCAGCGGAACGTCGTCGAGATGGATGAGCTTCGAGATCGCACGCCAGCTGCCCTCGTTGGCCCGGCGCATCGTCTGCAGATCGAGCCGATCGAGGTCCTTCATGAACCGGTCGTAGCGCTCGTTGGGGGCGAAGTACATCAACTCGGTCATGAACAGCCGCGAATCCATCTTCGGGGCGACGGTCTCGTGCCAGAGATCGTCGTAGACGGAGATGTTGTCGGCGGAGGTGTCTCGCTTATCGGGCGTGAGACAGTGATCGACCGTGATCGCGGCAGCCCGGGCGGATTGCATCCCCTTGTTGATTCCTTCGCCCCACAGCGGGTCGATCGTCGGCACGGTGTCGCCGATCGCCATGAAGTTGTCCGTGCTCAGGCTCCCGGGCGACTGGATGTGGGCCGACCCGCGGTGTTGCTTGCCCTCGATGGGTTCGGCGTCTTCGAACCGGGGGTCGGTTTCGACCCAGTGTTGTAGATAGCCGTCGATCGTTCGGTCACCGCTGGCATATTGCTGATACTGCTCGTTTTGGATGTAGCAGACCCCGACCTTGGCGGTGTCCTCGCCGGTGTGGAAGATCCAGGAATAGCCGCCGGGCGCGTACTCGTGATCGAGCCGGAGCATCATCGCGTCGTTGAGGTCGGCGTAGTCGGGAGGGTCGAGATCGACGCCCTCGAACTCCCGTTCGATCCCGATCGCCTGCTTCTCGCGCTGCAGGTCACTGACACCTAGTGCCTTGGCAAGCGGGGCCGCCGGCCCGGTCGCGTCGATCACGATATCGCCGTACACTTCGTGATCGCCGTTGTACTCGACGCCGACGATCTCCCCGTCGTCCATGACGGGCCCGGACACCCGGGCGTCGAAACGATACTCTGCGCCCTTCTCGCGGCCGTCCTCGACGAGGAATTGTTTGAAGTCGGCGAACTCCAGGACGGCACCTGCCTGCGGTTGTTCGAAGTGGTGGTTGGGCGATTCGAGGACGACGCTGTCGGTGAACTGCATCACGACGTCGTCCGGGACGTTGAATGCGGTGAGCATCGACGGGAACGTCCCGCCGGTCGACTTGTTGCTCTGCCGAGGGAACTCTGACTCCGGCTCGGTCTCCAGCACGACGACGTCGTACCCCCTCGCGGCGACGTCGCGTGCACATTGGGCGCCGGCCGGACCGGCCCCGGCGACAACCACGTCGAAGCGGTCGGACATTAACTATTCAACATAGACAGGAATTGATAACGCTTTCCACTTCTAGACGACGTAATATTGAACAGTTACGTGACGGGACAAATGTGAGTGTCAGTACTCACTGTGTGAGTGTCAGTACTCACTGTGGCTGTACGTGTGCCTGTCTGTGGATTCGACAGGCAGAATGACGGAAAAATGACGGTAATTTCAAGCGTCCCCCGCCCCCGTTTCGGACATGGAACTCGGATACGTCCCGCTGGGACGCACCGGTCTACAGGTGAGCGAACTCGCGTTCGGGACCTGGCGGTTCGGGCGCAAGACTGACCAGGATTCGATCGAGATCCCCGAAGAGCGGGCCTACGAGCTGCTCGACGCCTACGAGGAGTGGGGCGGGCGGTTCATCGACACCGCCGACATCTACGGCGACGGCGACAGCGAGCGCTGGATCGGCAACTGGCTCGCCCAGCGCGACCGCAGCGAGTACGTCATCGCCTCGAAAGTCTACTGGCCGACCCGTGAGGACAACCCCAACTTTAGCGGGCTCTCCCGGACGCACGTCCGCCGGCAGGTCGACGCGATCCTCGACCGTCTCGGGACGGACTATCTCGACGTCCTGTACATCCACCGCTGGGACGGTGCCACGCCGGCCGAGCAGTTGATGCGCACGCTCAACGGCGTCGTCGAGGACGGGAAAGTCAACTTCCTCGGGGCCTCGACGCACGTTCCCGACGCCTGGCATATCGCCAAGGCCAACGAGATCGCGAAACGCCACGGGTTCGAACCCTTCACCGTCTCCCAGCCGCGGTATAATCTCGTCAACCGCGAGGTCGAAGACACCTACCTGGATATGTGTGCCGACTACGGGATCGAACTCGTCCCCTGGAGCCCGCTCGGCCAGGGCGTTCTGACGGGCAAGTACAGCCGCGACGACATGCCCGAAGACTCGACGGCCTCCGAGGACGAGGGCTGGGAGGACTACTATCTCACCGAGGAGAACTTCCAGGTCGTCGACGAGGTCCGGGCGGTCGCCGAGGAAGTCGACGCCACCCCCGCTCAGGTCAGCCTGGCCTGGCTGATGCACCACCAGGGGATTGCGGCACCGATCGTCGGCGCACGAACTGTCGACCAGCTCGAAGAGAACCTCGGAGCGGCCACCGTCGAACTGAGCAGCGAGCAGTTCGAGCGCCTGGCCGAGTCGAAGGACTCGCCGCTCGAAGGGATCTGATCCGTCCCGCCAACGACACCGATCTGCTCGCTGATCGGCGCAAGGGGATTGGATGCTCTCAGCGCTGTTTGGCACTCCTCCGAGCGCGTTCGGACGTCTTTGAGAGCCAAACGATCAAAACAGGGCTGCCGCCCGGACAGACCCTTGCCAGCCGGGATCCCCGACTCTGCGAGCACGTTTCACTTCTTGTAGAGCCAGCTATGCTAAATCGTGTCATGACACTCACTAATTTATGTAATCCATCTAATCGGTGGTTGACAGTAGTCTGACGTGATATTAAGTACCACACTCACGTTTGTACAGTTTGTATGGGAGATACGGTCCGAATTGCCGTAAGCAATCAAAAAGGGGGTGTTGGAAAGACCGCTGTCGCGATCAACGTCGCCGGAGCACTGAACGACAGGGGGCACGATGTCCTTTTCGTCGATCTGGATCCACAGGGGAACGCGACGGAGAATCTCGGCATGCGGGACGTCTACGACGAGGGTCCGCCGTCGCTGTTCGACGTCTTGAGCGACGCCGAGAAGCGACACCACGTGGTCGACCTGGTGAGAGAACACGAAGAGATGGACGTCATCCCGTCGAACATCGACATGACGGCGATCGAACCAGAACTCACGCTCTCTCGACGGTCAGGACAACAGCTGTCGCTGACACTCGAACACGTCGACCACGAGTACGACTACGTCATCATCGACTGTCCGCCCTTCCTCGGGAACCTCATGGACAACGCACTGTACGCAGCACAGAACATGCTCATCCCGGCACTGGCAGAGACCACGAGCAAGCGGGCCTTCGAGCTGCTGTTCGATCACGTTTCCGCCCTGGAGAAAGACTACGATATCCGCATCCGGGAGCGCGGGGTCGTCATCAACCGAATAGACGTGCGGAAAAACCAGGCACGCGAGATGGTCGCGTGGATAGAGGACGCGTTCGACGATACGCCGGTCTGGAAAGTCAGAGAACGCGCAGCGGTACAGCGTGCCATGACCAACGGTACGTCGCTCTTCGCCGAGGCTCCGGAGTGTGACCAGTTGCCCTCGTTCCGGGAGATCGCACGCGGCCTGGACGAACAGTTCCGCCGACGGAGAGTAAGCCATGACTGACGACCGGTCCGAACGGCTTCGCAAGCGCCGCAAGCGGTCGACCGAGAACGTCGAATCGAACCGACAACCCTCCCCGGCATCGGGAAACCGGGGGACGGAAGAGCAAGTAGCCTCGTCGAACGCAACGAGCGACGACCCGGAGTCTGCTGTGGACGACTCGGTTTCGATCAAAGAAGAACAGATCGGGACGTACATGTACCTGCCTGAGTTCCAGACGAAGGAACTACGGCGGCTGTACAACGTTTTGAAGGCGGAATACGAGTTCGAGCACGACGAAGAGTTCGAGAAGAACCGCCACTTCTATCCGCTGGTCGTCCAGTACGGGCTGGATACTCTCAACGGGATGAGTACGTCCGAGATACGATCACATCTGGAGCAACTGTACGAGTAAAACGGGCATAATACGGGGGATCAATACCATGTCAATCCTGGTCATGCGGGCGATATTGGTAGTGACGATTGCCGTCGGGTTCACGGGCAGTCTGCTGGCCTGGAGGGAACGCCCGAAACCTGGAGCCGTTTCGCTGGCGTTACTCTTGGCGGGACAGTGCTGGTGGTCGTCGACGCTGCTGTTTCGGGTGAACGCGACGAGCATCCAGGAAAAGATATTCTGGACCGACATCACGTGGGTCGGTGTCGCCATCCTGCCTGTCGCGTGGCTGTTCTTTTCGCTGTCCTACACGGGATACAGCAAGTATCTCCAGCGGCGGTACGTCCTGCTTGCGCTGATCATCCCAGCGCTCACTATCCTGTTCGGCCTGACTAACGAGTTCCATCACCTGATGTACGCTGAGTCGACTCTCGTCGACTACGGAGGAGAGTCAGTCATCGATCGCACACCCGGTCCCTGGTTCTGGGTCACCGCGTACTACACGTACCTGTTAGGTTTGCTGGGCGCGATCCCGCTGCTGTCGTTCGTTTCGAGCGACCTATCGATTTTCCAGGCACAGAGTATTGCACTGCTGACCGGCCTTGCTGTCCCCTGGACGACCAACGTGTTACACCTGCTGGGCGCCCTGCCCACGAGTGGTATCGATCCCACGCCGATCGCGTTCTCGCTCTCGGCAGTCCTGTTTCTGGGGGCACTCACGCGGTTTCGACTCCTTGGGACGAACCCGGCTCCCATTCGACCTGCTCGACGGTTACTGTTCGACCAGATTGAAGACGGGCTCGTCATATTGGACATGGACAACCACGTCATAGATATCAACGAGCAAGCAGCGGACGCACTCGGATCCACGCCGTTTGACTTGCTCGGACGGCCGGTCGATGATGCGATCCCGCAGCTGGAGGATCTGGACGAGACCCAATCCGACCGCACCCTCCTGCGACCCGACGGTGGTTCGGTCAGTCTCGACGTTTCGGTGAGTGAGATACGTGATACCCGTGGCCGGACCATCGGGCGCGTCCTCAGCCTGCACGACATCAGTGAGTACCTTCGACAGCAGCAGCGACTCGAAGTCCTCAACCGGGTGTTCCGGCACAACGTCCGGACCAGCACGCAAGTGATCCTCAGCCAGATCGAATACCTGAGAGAGCACAACAGCGACGAACACGCAGCCAAAGCCGAGGAGAACCTGCTAGAGATCAACGAGTTCAGCGACCGGATCCGGACGGTCCTCGACGTCTTCAAGCGCGGACGGACGGAATTCCGGCCGATCCGGTTCGAGGTTACGATCCGGGAATGCCTGAACGAGATGGAGACAGCGTTCCCGGAAGCCTCGATCCATTACAACGGCTGTGAGGCCCAGATCTACGTCGACAGCATTTTCGACGACGTGTTCAAGAACGCCGTCGAGAACGCCCTTGAGCACAACACGAACCCCGAACCAGAGGTGTGGGTCGACGTCGAATGCGGAGACAACACGGTTGAGGTCGCCGTCGCGGACAACGGCCCGGGTATCAACGACGAAGAACTCGCCTTGTTGAACGACGGGACGGAAACGCCACTGAAACATGGGTCCGGACTCGGGCTCGCGCTGATAATCTGGGGCACTGAATTAGCTGGCGGGAACGTTACTTTCGACGCCGACGATCCGAACGGTATGACCGTATCTATAGAATTTCCGATACTTTCGATACCGGAGTGATCCTGTCGGACATGACTGCTTGAAAGTATTCGCCCCTCCAGGGTGGCGAAATCCTTCGAGGACCGCGCCCGGCAGGACGATTACCGGGCCGCTAGAGGAGAGAAGCCGCCACGAATAAAACGAATACAGGGATCGGAGAACACTCGGCTCCGATCGTCAGCCCCTGTCTGTCACCGACGTGTCCCAGGAGACTGACCGCGGCCACGAGGGTCCAGACACCGGCCGACAGGATCACTGCTATGGGGACCGTCAGATAGCCGCTGTACGCTCCATAGCTCAGGACAGCGAGCGTGAGTGTGGCGATGCCGTAGAGGACGGTCCGGGTTCGCTCGACCCCGAGAACCGTCGGGACGGTTCTGACGCCGCTGGCCCTGTCACTTTCGACGTCGCGGACGTTCGCTATCTCCGTGCTGACGAGCGTCGTGAGAACGAAGTAGGAAAACAAGAGGCCGGAGCGCGGCGTGAGCGCTGCGTTTGCGAAAGCCATGGGCAACAGGACAACCGGCACGGACCACGCGATGGCCACGAGCATTGAACTGACGAACGGAACCTCCTTGAGCCGTTCGAACCCGACCGCGCCGACACGAATCCATTCGATCGCGTACGACAGCCAGACGACACCGGGCAAGAGCGTCAGGCCGAACGCGAGCGGCCCGCCAAGCGCCGAGAGGGCAACGCCGATACCGTAGGCCATCGCCGCGGTGACGTAGAGCACGCGCTGATAGCGCCAGACGAATGCAGCACGTTGCGGACGAGACACGGCGTCGTCCGAAAGGTCGACGAGTCGGTCGTTGGCGTAGACGGCAAAGGTCACCAGTGCCCCGATGAGTGGTGCCAGCGTTACCGGGAGTGACAGGGCAAAGATCACGACGAGTACTTTTATCGAGGCGATGAGTGCGAGGTAGGCGGAACTGTATTCTAGAGCGCTCCATGCTCTTTTCGCGTGTCTGAGTCCCCATTCAGCGAAACCGCCCGCTGTAACTCTCGATTCGGTCGCTTCTGTCCAGCTGCGCGGTTCAGACGCCATTTATTTTCCCCCGGTATCCGAGCCCTGATTCCGTCCGTGGCACATTAATCCACGGGAGTACCCTGTTCAGTATCCATTCGACCAGCCCACCGACCCGTCCGTGGGACAAAGCCACCATAGTCTGACGCTCGTCACACGACAATATAAATTCACATATTTCTCGTAGTATTTTTACATGCAGGTGTTCAGAGCTATACGAACCGTCAAAACTAGCTCGTGCTTCCGAGAGAGTTCGGGGCCGGGTTAGCTACTCACAGCGGAAGCAGCGCGAAAGTCCACGACTGCAGTCGTGTGAGAGCTCTGCGCTGAACGCCTTCGCGTCACCTGCGCATCCAACCGTCAGCACGATCACCGGAGAGCGTACCTAGCCGAGCAGGTCCGTCTCGACGGTCTCGTTCGTCGAGAATATCGACAGCGGGACCGTCCGCGGCTCACCATTGACTTCGATGGTCGCCGTCACGTCGACCACGAGCGTCGACTGTTCGTCGTTCCGGATGTGGCTGACCCACCACTCGTCCATCCGGGAGTTGTCGAGATCGACAGTCAGACCGACGACCTCGCTTTCACCCGGCTGAATCGTCGTGCCATCCTGTTGGCTGTCGTTGGCCAGCGTGACGCCGCCGATCGAGACGTCGTAGTTGATCTCCTGGACCGTGATCGGCACCGGCTGTTCGTTGCGCAGTGCGCTCCGCGCGTCGAGCGGTGCCTCCTGTGGCGTCGCCCGGCCCCATTCGGCCTCGGTCCACTCGGCGACGAAGTACTGCCGATCGCCCGTTCCGACCGGCTGTGGCTCGTCGGTGTTCAGGTCGGCGAGTAAGTCCGTCTCAGTCGTCGAGTTCGCGTCGGGAGTCGGTACGTCGACCGTCGTGAAGCCGACGTCGACGGTCGTGGTAGTCGTCGTGACCGTCGTCGAAGTTTCGCCGCGATTGAGATGGCGGGCCCACCACGCCGGAACCTTGCTGTTGTCGAGTTCGCTCGTCACGCGCAGTTCGTTCGACCCTGCCGACGGCGTCGTCTCGCTCGATCCCGAGCCGACGAAGACGTCGTTGATCGACGTCTCGGCGGTCGTCGTCAGCCGGACGAAGTCGTTGATCTCGGGGTCGGTATTGGAGTTCTCGACGGTCACGTCCGCGTGCACCTCGGTCGTCTCGTCGGTCACCGCGCCCCACTCGCGTTCGATACCCTCGACTGTCGGTTGCTCGACGTCGGGCTGTTCCACGGGGAACGTCTCGATGGTCGTGTTCGACCCGCCCAGCAGGTCGGTCGTCAGTCCGAACCGTTCCGACACCAGCGCCACCGGCACGCGCTCGCGTTCGCCGTCTCGTTCGACCAGTCCGTGCAACTGGACCGAGACGTTCGACTGTTCGCCGCCACGGAGATGGGTCGCCCACCAGTCTGCCAGTCGGGGCGTGTCCATCGGGACGGTAACCTCGAGCTGTGCGGATTCGCCCGGATCGATTCTCAGTTCGTCGTCTATCCCTTCGGCGACCGTGACGTTGTTCATCGTGACGAGATATTCGACGCCGGTGAACGATACCGGACGATCGTGTGCGCTTTCCACGGTCGTCTCGACGGAGAACGGCGTCGTCTCGGCGTCAGCGACCTCCCAGCTCGCCGTTCGGTCGGCGAGCGTCAACAGCGTCTCGTTTGCGACCGTGATTGTCTGTGCGTCGCCGTCGCCTACCGGTCCGAGGATATCAGTCTCGAACTCGTCCGACTGATCGACTAGCGGACGCTGGAAGCGGGTGATTCCGACGTCGATCGTCGCTCCGGCCCGCGCCTCGACAGTCGATCGTTCGCCGCCGTTGATGTGACGCGGCCACCAGTCGACGAACCGGTCGTTGTCCATCTCACCGGTCACGGTCATCGAGTCGTCGTTCGGGAGCTGTCGGGTCGTCTGCTCCTCGAGAACGGTGACGTCGTTGATCGCGCTCACCTGCCCGACCGTGAGTGTCGTCACGTTTCGCAACCTGTCGACGTCACCGGTGTCGTTCAGGGTCGCAGTCGTGACGATCTCGGCTGTCTCGTCGGTGATCGTCCCCCAGTCGCGGTCGGCCTCCTCGACGGTCGGAACCGTCACCGGATCGCGAAGACTCGGCAACGCTTCGACGTCTGTTCCCCCGTCACCGAGCAGATCCGTCTCGAACTCGAGTCGCTGCTGATAGAGCCGTACCGGGACACGGCTCTGGTTGCCGTTCTGTTCGACGAGTCCGTACAGTTCGACGCGCATCCGGCTGGTCTCGCCGTTGCGGACGTGCGTCGGCCACCAGTCGGCGAACGCGTCCGTCTCCAGCGCCGCATCGACCGTCAGCGTGTCCGAATCGCCGGGCGCGAGATCGACACCCTCGGTCGTCTGCCCCTCGCCCAGCGTGACGTTGTTCATCGTCACGACGTATTCGACGCCGGAGAGCGTGACTGGCTGCTCGTGGGCGTTCTCCAGTTCGGCAGTCAGCGTCAGCGGCGTCGTCTCGTCGGTCGCCTCGCCCCAGCTCGCGTCGCGATCACCGAGTACGAGCAGCGGCTCCCCGTCCACCGTTACGGTGTCTTCCTCGCTGCTCTCGAACGATGAGAGCAGATCAGTCTCGACTGCAGACGTCTGTTCGGGCAGCGACTGGCTGACCCCCGGGCCGCTCACTGTCGGCTCGATCGTCAGCGTCGATCGCTCGTCGCCGTTGACGTGCGTGACCCACCAGTCGGCGATCCGGTCGTTGTCCATCGTGGCGGCAAACTCGATCGTGTTCTCGCCGGGCGAGAGCCCGATCCCGGACTTTTTGCCTTCCGCGAGGACGACGTCGTTCAGCGACGCCGTGTACTCGATCGAAACGACGCCGGGCGTCCCGATCGGATTGGGATTGTCGACGCGGGCCTGGGTCTCAATCTGTGTCGTGTCGTTCGTGGCTTCGCCCCACTCGCTGTCGACGCTCTCGACGGTCGGCTGGGCGAGGACGCCAGTCGCGACGAGAACGGTAACGAGCAGTGCGATCACTCCCAGCGACACGGCGGCACCGACGACGACTGTCCGCAAGGACGGCAGCGCGTCGAGGACCGAACGGACGGGTGGAGGCAGATCCATCGTGTCCCCGTTTGTGAGCGGGGCCCTTAATCCACTGGGTCGACCGTACTCGCGGCGTTCTCGTCGCTCTCGCGTTCGATGTACCGGATCCGCTCTGGGATCGGCGGGTGGGTGTAGTGGAACGTCGCATAGAGGGGGTGAGGGAACGGATTGGCGAGGTTCTCGCTGGTCAGGTTCGCCAGCGCGTCCGCCAGTGCCGAACCCCCGCCCATGACCTCGACGGCGAAACTGTCGGCCTCGCGTTCGTGTGCCAGCGAGAGTTTGTTCTCCACGGGTGCGCTGAGACGCACTAGCGGTTCGATCCACAGCACTCCAAGCGCGAGCCCGGCGTACGCCGTCTCCGGAGCACCGAACATCTCGTAGACCCACGATTGCTCGATCAGGATCGAGAAGACCGCCAGCACGACGCCGATCCGCAGGGCCGAGCTGGCAAGTTGCTTCCAGATGTGCCCTTGCTTCCAGTGTGCGAGTTCGTGGGCGAGGACGCTTTTGATCTCCTCGCGATCCATCTGGTCGATCAGCGTATCGAACAGGACGACTCGCTTGGTTCGGCCGAAGCCGACGAAGTAGGCGTTCGAGTGTGAGGAGCGACTGGAGGCGTCCATCTGGTACACCTGCTCACAGGCGAAACCGGCGCGCTCGAAGACGTCCTCGACCGCGTCCCGGAGGTCGCCGCTCTCGATCGGTTCGAACTCGTAGAACAGCGGTGCGATCACCCGGGGATAGATCACCAGCATCGCAAGCGAGAAGGCGACGAACAGCCCCCAGGCCCCGACCCACCACCAGTCGGGGAACAACTCGAGGATCAGCAGGACGCCGCCGGCGACGATCACCGTCAACACGATCGAGACGGCCAGGCTCACGACGAAATCCCGGAGCCACAGCCGCGGCGACTGCTGGTTGAACCCGAACTGCTCCTCGACGGCGAACGTCTCGTACAGCGAGAACGGAGCGCCGGCGACCTGGACGAGTCCGACCAGTCCAGCGAAGAAGACCACGCCGCGCGCGACCGGCGGGAGCGCGACTCCCTCCAGTGCGGCGACGGCGTCGCCGAACAGCCCCGAGTACAGCACGAGCAAGACCAGCGCCAGCCCGACCGCCGACCGCAACAGCGACAGCCCGGTGCCGGCCCGCTGGTAGGCGAGCAGTCGCTCGGTGTCGTCGATTCCGAGGCGGTGGGTCACCCACTCCATCCGTTCGACGACGGTTGCAGCCCCGTGCCGGACGTTGAGAAGTGCCAGTGCTGCGAAGAAGAGCTCGGTCCCCACGACCACCGTCAGAAAGACCGCGTGTAGTTCGAGCATGTCACGTCGCTCGGGGCCCGACCTACGAGAAAGCTACGACCCGTCAGCCACGACAGCGACGCAGCCGAACAGACCGACAGAGACTTTCACTCTTAGACTCGCCACTCGAACCCACAGTCTGTGCACTCGTAATGTCGCCAGTCCGTGCCCCCGGGAACCCGTTCGCGTGCAGTGGTCTCCCGCCGATCGCTACCACAGGACGGGCAGGAGTAAATCGTGTTTTGAGACGCCATACCTAATTGTTAATAGTTATGCAGGGATAACTCTCGGCGTCCCGGTAGTCGTTGCCGACTCATCGTGATCGTTTCGTCGGGGCCGGTAAAGTGAAGTTCCGTTCGGGAAAGACGAAGACTATGGAGGAGGAAGCCTGGCGATCCGTCGACGTCATCAAGAACAAGAGAGGCGAGCCACACGTCCTCCAGCAGAAGGTCAAAGTTTACACGGCCGGGGTGACAAACGAGTCCTCAGGATACACGAAGCCGCTGCTGGAGCACCGGCTCGTGCCGCTCGATTAGGTGACGAAATAGGGCATCCTGGGCCGACAGTCAGTCGGCCGCCACCGAACCGCCGGAGCCGCAGTTCGACCCGCTCTCCTGATCTTCGAGAATCGCCGTGCGGAACTGACACTGATAGCCGACGCCGTCTTCGGGGATCGTGATCGTGGTGCCGGTCTCCGGGACGGCGAACTCCAGACGCGGTTCGATCACGAGATTCGACCGTTCGCCGTTCTCGACGTGACTCAGGAACCAGTCGTCGACATTGTCGTTGGTCATCGTCACCGTGTACTCGACGGTCCGAGTCTCGCCGGGCGCGAGCATCGCGTCTCGATCGACGCTGTCTGGCGTGAGGGCGTCCCCGCTCGCGGTGAACAACTCGACGTCGTTGGCCGTGGCGTCGAGCCGGAAGCCGTCAGGGACCAGCGCGACCGGGACCGAGCCCGGATTGTGAATCTCTATCGTCAGCGTCATGTTCGACCTCGCGTCCGTGACTGTTGCCCACTCCGCGCTGGCGTCCCGGATCTCGTACCCGGCAGTTGCCGGTCCGGTCCCGGCTGTGTACTCGCCTTCCATCGTCGAGACGGCCGCCGAGAACGCCTCGATCACGGGTCGGCGGTCTTCCAGCATCGTCCGGTCGTGCGCCGGGAACGATACCTGTCGGTCCCCGAAGGCGTCGATCGTCGCGTTCCCGGTGGCGTGGAACTGGATCGTCTCGTCGTTGCGTACGTACGCGACCCACCACGGCACGATCTTGTCGTTGTCGAGCGTCGAGGTGAGGGTGACCGTACTCGACCCGCGCGGGACCGAGATCGATTCGCGCTGCCCCTCGACGAGCCTGACGCCGTTGAGCTCGGTCCAGTAGCGCGCACTGAACCCGTCAGAGAGGCTGACACCGATCGGATTCGGGTTCTCGACGAGTATCGTCGTCTCTATTTCGGTCGTCTCTTCGGTCGTCGTCCCCCACTCGCCGGGTTCCTTGACGGTCACGTTCGGCAGACCGATGATGCCGGTGGCATAGCCGAGTACCAGCAACACGACAACCACGACGAATACGCCGCCGACGAGTTTGAGAAGACGTTTCGCTAGCGAACCGATCATAGTGTTCCGTTCCGTGGAAGCGAGTATATGTCTGGTGGCCACGGCAGTTATACTGCCGGCTGTAACGGTGTCGCGTCATCGGCGACCGCCAGTCTCGCCACTCTCCCTCTGAAAGAAACGAAAATTGTGTGCTCGCGTCCGCAGTCAGAGCCTATTCGTCGAGGCGTTTGACGTTGGTCGCGCGCGGGCCTTTGGGGGCCTGTTCGATGTCGAATTCCAGTTCTGTGCCTTCCTCAAGGTCCGGGCCGCCAACGTCTTCCATGTGGAAGAAAACGTCCTCGTCCGCGTCCTCAGTCTCGATAAAGCCGTAACCGCCCGTGTCGTTGAAGAAATCAACCGTACCTTTCGCCATTGCGTACGAACAGAGGCCACGGGGACTGATAAACGTTGCGAGGTCTGTCGGGAATGTGCCAACTACTCGCCGATCGCGGGACGAGCGGCTGGCGAAGCAACGCGAACGGGGTCGAACCGCAGTGACCCCGGAAAACGGATCGGCTCGCGGTGCGCCTTAGATGACGCGGTTCTGGAGGTAATCGAGGTGCTTGGCGTTGTAGACGATCTGTACGCTGTCACTGCCGGGCGTGCCGACGCAGGTCAGGCGGACGCCCTTGTCTTCGACCTCTTCGTCGCTGAGGATCTGCTGCATGTCCATCTCGACTTCGCCCTCGCGGACAATCGACGCACAGTTCGCACAGGCGCCCGCACGGCACGAGAACGGCCAGTCGTATCCCTGCGCTTCGGCGGCCTCGAGGATGTATTCGCCTTCGGCGACCTCGAGTTCGCCGTGGTCGGACTCGTCGAGACCGGCCTCTTCGGCCTTCTCGAAGAGGTTGTCGTCGTAAATGTCCCAGCCCTGGTCGTCCACTACTTCGTAGTTAAGGTACTCTACTGTAGGCATCACCCGATGTGTACTGACGCCTAACGGTTAGACTTTGCTGTTCGGGATGTCACATGGTGTCTCTTCACACGGCAAGGGGTAACATTAGATAATCGGGACGAATCGAAACACAAGAAAGGCCGCGATCGTCGCGACCGACGGGACGAGATTCTGCATGAGAACGACTCTCGCAGTCGTCTTCGGCTCGAACAACTCAGTTGCAGCCGGGATATCCTCGCTGCGCTCTTCGCCGATCGGCTGGGTCTCGACGCCGGTGGGCGTTCCGGCCTCGCCGCCGACGGTCGGTGCGTCCGCTGCGTCCGCAGTGAGTGCCCCGACCGAGACGTCGGGAGTCTCTCCGTGGACCGTCTCTTCGAGCGTGACAGTCCGGGTCGCCCGACCCCAGCCGAGGCCGACGATGCTCATCGTCGCGATGACGACGAAGCTCGCGGGGATGCCGATCGCCGAGAGGCCTGTCACGACGGTCGAACTCACGACGGCGACGACGATCGCCGCCAGCAGCGGCAGATCCGTCAGATCGTTGCCGACCGTGTCCATCGTCCGGCGAGCGATCGTGAACGCGCCGAGACCGATCGCACCGCCGGCGAGCAAGATCCCCTCCGTCTCGCCGAGCGAGCCGCTGCCGACCAGCGGCGCGACGGCGTTGGCGACGTTCGACGCCCCCGCGGCGAAGGCCATGTAACAGCCGATCCCGACGACCAGCGTCGTCCCGAACACCTCCCGAGGAGTCGTCTCTTCGCCCAGGCGCGGCCGCGGAAGCGTTCCGGAGCGATCGAGGACGAACAGCGCCCCCTCCGACTGGCTGATCGCGAACCACTCCACGAGGGTCGGGTAGAGATAGCGTCCGATGACGCCGCTGACCCAGAAGGCGACGACCGGCGCGACCAGCCACCAGGCGACGATCTGGCCCATCACCCGCCACTGCAGCGTGTGTTCGGCCAGCCCGAGCCCGGCGATCGCGCCGACCGCCGTCATCGACGTCGAAGCCGGCACGCCCGCGACGTTCGACAGAAAGAGCGCGAACCCGACGAAAAACAGCACGACGATGCTCACGACCATCGTGAACTCCGTCGTGACGATGTCCGATCCCAGGGTGTCGACGACCTCCCGCCCGACGGTCAGCCCGCCAGCCAGCGCGAACACCGTCATCAGCGCCGCCGCGCCGAGTTTCGAAATCGTTCCCGCCCCGACCGCCGGCCCGAATGCCACGCCGGTCGAGGACCCGCCGATGTTGAACCCGACGAAGGCGGCCACGAGGATACCAATGGCCAGTAACACCCCGACCATATCTACGTGACTGTGGGGACCAGCGAGCGTTAAATTCTACTGTCTGAGTCGATCGCTGAGATGGGCTGTGATTGGTCCTGTTCGCTATGATCGCCTTGTGGTCAGTTAGAAAAGATCTGCGGTACTTCGATAGCGAGTAGGCGCCGGATCGAACGGAAAAACAGCGTGTATTCACTAGTCAGGATCAGACGCAGACGAGGTGGAAGTAATAAGATAATAAATCAATGTGGATCCAGCCGCGAGTGCAGAGAGAAATCCGATTACTCATTCGTAGTCAGTCACAGAAGACGCCAGGACTGGGATTTGAACCCAGAACCAGACGTGCTCGCTTCGCTGCGCGCGACTGGTAGGGGTTAAAATCCCGTTTCTGGGTTTCGCGACTGCTGGCTCACTCGTCGCTGTCGCTCCTCGTTCGCAGTCAGTCGTAGAAGCGCCAGGACTGGGATTTGAACCCAGAATCCCGAAAGGGAACACGCTTTCCAGGCGTGCGCCTTACCGTTCGGCCATCCTGGCTCGTATTGCTATATCCGCAACCGGTCGGTTAAGGACTTTCGTTCTGAGTCGGATACGGAAACGAGTGGCCGCAACGCCAGGACTGGGAGTGAGCGAACGCGACGCGTTTGCGAACGCCGATAGACGAGCGAAGCGAGTTTATCGGAATTTGAACCCAGAATCCCGAGTCTGAAGCGATACTCGCCGATCGTCGCTTCGACCCGCGCGAGTCATTCTCAACCCCCTGCCTTCGGATCGAAACCGGCTCACGTCTTGTGGTTCCACCTCGATCCGTTCACTTTCACTCCGGGGCCTGATACGGGACAGGCCTGGATCGGGTTCGACACGAAACGACGGTCGGGTGGGTGAACAGCGGTGCGACCGCCATTTTGCCATGAGGCCGCCTTCCACGACGCGCATGGCGGCCTTGTCGTCGGTGTGACGTTGTTTTCGAGCGCAAGCCTCGCCCTTCAGGGCGGAGTCAAGCGGTAGGCCCGGCAACTCAGACCACCGACAACGGCCGGGCCGGGGTTCGACCGAAACACTTAGCACCCATCCCGGCTATGGTATACACGTATAGTGAAGAGTACCCGTCATGCGGTTTACGAACTTTACTACCACATAGTATTCATCCCGAAATACCGGGAGCCGCGTCTCACGGGTGCGACCGCCGACCGGCTTCGGTCCATCTTCGAGGAAATCTGCGACGACAAAGACCTCGAATTGGTCGAAGCCGAAATCATGCCCGACCACGTCCACTTGTTCATCGGGAGTCCACCTCGGAACGCCCCGTCCCTCATCGTCAACTGGGTGAAGGGGATCTCCGCGCGGTGGTACAATGAGCGGTTCCCCGACCGCATCAAGTGGACGCGCTCGTACTACGCCGGTAGTGCCGGCAGTGTCTCAAAAGACGCTGTCGAGCAGTACATCCAAGAGCAAACGGAGCAACAAGCGTGAGGCGCGTCAACACCTTCACCGTCGTTCCCCGTTCACCCGAGGACGAGGAGCTTCTACGGCGGCTGTTGGACGCCTCTGCGAGCCTCTGGAACGAACTCACCTACGAACGCCGTCAACAGTTCTTCGACGGCGAGAGCGTGTGGGACACCGCCGACTACCGCAAGCAGTACGTCGGCGTTCTCGGAAGTGCCACCGCTCAACAGGTGATTCGCAAGAACAGCGAAGCGTGGCGGTCGTTCTTCGCCGCCCGCGACAACGGCGAGGACACGGCTCCGCCGGGGTACTGGGGCAACGAGGACGACGGCCGGGAGTTGCGGACCTACATCCGGAACGACCAGTACACGCTTCGGTGGGGCGACTGTTCGACCATCGAAATCACGGTCGGCAGCGACCTCAAAGACAAGTACGACATGGGCTACCGCGAACGGCTCACGCTCGATGTTCGCGGTCGCCCGAAGTGGTCGGGCGACCAAGGCCGGTTGGAGTTGTACTACGACGAGTTGAGCGACCAATTCAGGGCCATTCAGCCTGTCACGGTAGAGGGTTCTCGACAGGATTCACCACTGGCGAACGAAACCGCCGCTCTGGATATTGGCGCAAACAACATCGTCGCCTGTACGACTACGACCGGCCAGCAGTACCTCTACGAGGGGCGGGAGCTCTTCGAGCGGTTCCGGGACACGACCAGGGAGATCGCCCGGCTTCAGTCGCTCCTCGAAGACGGTCGGTACACGTCGAAGCGGATTCGACGGCTGTATCGCCGCCGGACGCGACGGCGCGACCATGCCATGGGCGCGCTCGCCCGCGATCTCATGGAGCGGCTGTACGAAGAAGGCGTTTCGACGGTGTACGTGGGCGATCTCACGGACGTACTCGAAACGCACTGGTCGGTGCGGGTGAACGCCAAGACGCACAACTTCTGGGCGTTCCGGGCGTTCATCAACCGGCTGGCGTGTACCGCCGAGGAGTACGGTATCACCGTCGAAGTCCGCCCCGAAGCGTGGACCTCCCAAGAGTGTCCGAACTGCGGTTCGACCGAGGACACCACGCGCCACCGCGACACGCTCACGTGTACCTGCGGCTTCGAGGGCCACGCAGACCTCACGGCATCAGAGACGTTCCTCCGACGCCACGAATCGAACGTACCACGGCCGATGGCACGGCCCGTGTGCCTCAAGTGGGACGACCACCAGTGGTCGGCGTTAACGAGACGCGCCGCGTCTCGTTCGCACACCAGAAATCTCCGATTTCTGGGGACATCGTCACGCGCTCACCGTCCCAACGAGGAGCACACAAACCCGCAAGTTACCGCCGGGGAATCGGCGTAGCCGAACCCCCACGGTGGAATCTCGCCCCTTCAGGGGCGGGAGGATGTCAATTCAGCCGAGTCAGCATCGCTCCACAACTGCCGCAGGATCGGGACCGCCTCCCGTCGCTCGTGTACGTCGGTCAACTCACGGATCTCCATATCGGGGCGTGACGACGAACGGACAAATCCGTTGTCCCGGTGTGAGACGACACGACGAACCCCCCCAAGGCTCCGTCGATAGTGAAACACTGACACCTGCTGGAATCCGCTGGGTTACTCGGCCATCAGGCCACCTTCCTCGACGCGCATGACGGCCTCGCCGTCGGGCAGGTTCGGCGCGTCGACCAGCTTGACGATCCGCTTGTTGCCCTTGGACTTGCGGAGGTACATCCGGAAGGTCGAGGTGTGACCCAGGATGTTACCACCGATCGGCTGGGTCGGATCGCCGAAGAAGGAATCGGGGTTCGAGGCGACCTGGTTGGTGACGACGACGGCGGTGTTGTTCAGGTCGCCGACGCGCATCAGGTCGTGGAGATGCTTGTTGAGTTTCTGCTGGCGCTCCGCGAGTTCGCCACGACCGACGTACTCGGCGCGGAAGTGGGCGGTCAGCGAGTCGACCGCGAGCAGGCGAACCGGGAACTCGTCGTCCTGGGACTCGCTGGCGATCTCCTGGGCCTTCTCGGCCAGCAGGATCTGGTGGTTGGAGTTGAACGCCTTCGCGACGTGGATCTTGTCGAGCATCGACTCGACGAGATCGTCGACCAGCGACTCGTCACCGGCGTCGGCGTCGCTCTCCTCGCCGACGACCCCGTGAAGGGCCATCGTCGCCTCGATGGTCTCGTCGTCCAGCCCGTTGACCATCTGCTCGATCCGCTCGGGTCGGAAGGTGTCCTCGCTGTCGATAAAGATCGCGCTGCCCTCCAGCCCGCCGTGCTCGGCCGGCAGCTGGACCGTCACGGCCAGCTGGTGAGTCACCTGGGACTTGCCGGCCCCGAACTCGCCGTAGACTTCGGTGATCGACTGGGTCTCGACGCCGCCGCCGAGCAACTCGTCGACCTCCTCGACGCCCCAGGAGAGCTTGCCGATCTGCTCCCGTCGCTCGAGAACCGTCGCACCGCTCTCGAACCCGCCGATGTCGGCGGCCTCGCGGGCGGCCTGGATGATATCCGCCGCCGAGGACTCGCCGACGTCGGCCGTGTTCGACAACTCGCCCGGCGAGGCGACGGCGATCCCCTGGTAGGACTCGTATCCGTTCTCGCGCAACTTTTCGGCTGTCGCCGGACCGACGCCCGGCAGGTCTTCGAGGTCTTCGGTCGCTGCCATACGCCTCGGTTAGATCGGATGGGTCATAAACCCTCGTTAACAGTATAGTGAAAGTGAAACCGCAGGACAAAGCGCCCCTGGAGCGCCATCGAATCGCTGGGTTTAGGTGCGAAGACGGCGGGGTCGCGCCGTGCTAGCAACCGTCCCATTTCGAGCCCGGTCGGGGTGCAGAACGTCTGTACCAACCTATCGCCGGCGGTGTCACTCCCAGGGGTGGCCGTCGTCTTCGGGCCAGAGCGGATACCAGTAGGCTTCGTCGTCTTCGAGGTCGAGTTCGCCGTCGAGCACGCTCTGAAGTTTGAACTCAGCACTCGAATCGCGCTCGCGTTTGCCAGGCATCGGCGCGAACGGGTAGTAGGCCCCGCGCCGGAACGAGTACACCCAGTAGACCGAGCGATTCTCGGAGGGGTGCTGGAAGGCGAACAGCGCCGCGAGCAGTCGCGAGCCGTAGCCCTGTTCGATGAGCTCGTCGGCGGCGAAGTGGATGCTCGTGACCAGATCCTCGAAGGTGTCGTCTTCGAGGACGACCCAGTGATAGCCGTGGCTGTCCTCGACGAACTCGGCGGTCGTGCCCGTCTCGGCCTCGCCCGCTTGCAGGATCGCTTCGACGTTCTCCAGCGCGTCGGTGAAGTCCGTGCTATCGACGGCAGCGAAACACAGCGCTGCGTCGCCGGTCGGCGCGTATCCCAGATCGGCCTCCATCGTCACGTAGGCCGTACTCATCCCCCAGAGGTCGTCGGGATCGGCGTCCCGGGTCGCGTCGGCCTCGGCTTTGAGTCCGAGTGCCTGCTTCAGCCCGTCGAATAGTCCCATATCCGGCGGTTCGGGCGTGTGGTATTTAGTGGGTCGGGGTCGAGGCAACCCGGCGGCTCACGCCGACTCGATCTCCCGTTCCATCTCGCGCAGTCGTTCGACCCGCTTTTCGGTCGCGGGATGGGTCTTGAACAGCCGGCCGACGAACCCCTTGCTGATCGGGATGATGAAGAAGGCGTTCATCTCGGCCTGTTCGCGGAGGTCCTCCTGCGGGATGCGATCCATCCGACCGGAGATCTTCATTAGCGCGCTCGCGAGCGCCGACGGGCGACCGGTGATGATCGCACCCCCGCGGTCGGCAGCGTACTCTCGATAGCGGGAAAGCGCCCGGATGAGAACGAACGAGACGATCCAGACGACAAGCGAGACCAGAATGGCGACCCAGATCGGCGCCTGGTTGCCGCCGCGACCGCCGCGGCCGCCCGAGAACAGCCAGCCCCAGCGGACGATCATAAAGGCGATCGTCGAGAGGAACGACGCGATCGTCATCACCATCACGTCGCGGTTCTTGATGTGGGCCAGCTCGTGGGCGAGCACTCCCTCGAGTTCCTCCTGATCGAGCGTCTGCATGATCCCTGTCGTCACGGCGACGGTCGCCTTCGACTGTGACCGGCCCGTCGCGAAGGCGTTCGGAACCTGCGAGTCAGCGACCGCGACCTCCGGTTTCGGCACGTCGGCCTGCTGGGCGAGGCGGCCAACGGTGGCGTGGAGCTCGGGATACTCGTCCTCGGAGACAGTGCGTGCACCCATGCTTCTGAGCGCGAGCTTGTCACTGAAGAAAAACTGCCCGAAGCTGAACAGCCCCAGGATCAGTACTATGCCGAGGAGATTGATGCCGGAGACTGCCAGCGCGGCGATGAACCCGACGTACAGGAGCCCGAGCAGCAGCATCGTCAGGCCCATTCGGCCGCGCAGTCCCCAGTCAGGTTGCCATTGCATCGGTACCTGTCGGTAGGCGTCTGAGACTCATATACTTCCCTCTCTCGGTGGCAATCGAACAGCAAAACAGCGTCGCTTTCACTCCTGGATGTGCCCTTCGTCGCGCAACTGGTCGGCTTCCTGTTTGTCGTATCGCCAGGTGATGTCTGCTTTTTCGTCCTGCCAGTCCCAGGGTTCGACGAGCACGACGTCGTCTTCGCGGATCCAGATACGCTTCTGCATCTTCCCCGGAATCCGCGCGATGCGCTCCTTGCCGTCCATGCACCGTACCTTCACGCGGTTGGCCCCCAGCATGTTCGTGACGACGGCGAACACTTCGTCGTCGTCGGGCATGCGGAGGTCCTTGCGCCCGCTGTCGTCGCCCATACGTGGGGTTTCGATAGCGTGGGGTTTCATACTGACGGTTGCGGGGCGGATCGAGAGCCAGCGGATCGGCCGATAGACACGCTGCGTGCGATACATCCAAGGGCGAGAGGTGAGAAGCCACGCACACGATGGCGATCGCGCTGCCCGACGAGGCCGAGTCCTGGATCGAATCGTTCCGGGACCGTCTCAACGACAACGACGCTTACGCTGAGGCTGCCGACGGCTGGGGAGTCGATTTTGACGGTGACTTCGTCCTCGAGATCCTGGCCGATGGAACCTACGACGGCGAGCCGCTGTACTTCTATCTCGAACTCCGCGATGGCGACTGCCTGCAGGCAGCCGTACTCGACGACCCTGACGAGGTCGCGCACGGCTACGCGCTCCGTGGCACCTACACCGACTGGAAGCGGATCATCCAGGGGGAGGTCGACATCGTCTCCGGTGTGATGGACGGCACGCTCGAGGCCGACGGCTCGAAGATCCGGGCCATGCGCTACCAGCAGGCGCTCGTCGAGATGGGCGAAACTGCCGCCCGTGTCGAAACTGACTTCCAGTATTAGCCATCGCGTTAAGTTTGGCGTGAGTTGTGGTAGACGGCGAAGGCTTCGAGCCACTCTTGAGCTGTCTCTAGCTCGATATGGCTGAAACTATTTGCAAACGATGATGTTCGTCGTTCTACCTCACAAAAGACACGTTCGATGGAATTCCGATTTCCGTGTGCAAGTATCCGAAATCGATAGCCATCTTCGGCCAGCACTGGGCCGAGATAGTCGGCGTCATCGACGAGAAACACCACGTCGTCGAGCCTGTAACGACGATGAAGCTCAGCCAGAAACCACCGCGTCGTCTGTTTCGTCGCCGTCGGAAACAGGCTCACGTGCAAGATTTCGTTCGTTTGGGGATCGACAGCGCCGTACAGCCAGAACTCTTGGCCGTGCAGGCGGATCATCTTCTCGTCAACCGCAAGTTGATCCGCAGTGACTGTCGAGAGTGGCTGTAG
>JAOPKD010000020.1 GCA_025517565.1 Halapricum hydrolyticum | reverse complement strand
TCTGTCCTTGCTACCGCCTACGTCACGCTCCTACTTCAACGTGCAAAGCTGAGTATTCTATAAGAGCAGTTTTGAGTTCGCTGTCAATCGGAATTACCGACCCGCCCTCTTCCTTACGCTTGTTTCCCGTATTCCGTATTTCACCGCTGGATTCAGACCCCGAAATATTCTCATTCGGGATCTCATCCCCTTTATTGAATTCTTCATAAATTAGCATCGAGTCGGGCTTGTCCCGAATGCGAGGATCAAGGGTTATGTCGTACTTTTCCACAAAATGCCAGAAGATAGGATGGTCAATATGACAGCAGCGAATATCGACATTGACTGTTTCTCCTGCCCTGCTTGCAGTCTTTAATCCAGTAA
The DNA here is from genome assembly GCA_025517565.1 of Halapricum hydrolyticum. Lineage (GTDB taxonomy): Archaea > Halobacteriota > Halobacteria > Halobacteriales > Haloarculaceae > Halapricum > Halapricum hydrolyticum. Next base: position 50,434 of record JAOPKD010000020.1, on the reverse strand, counting down.
GGAAGAATGCCCGGGCAAACGGCGTATCAAGCCAACCAAGAAACCGCTGCATGTGGTCAAAGGGGATGAATGGGCGGTCTGGAGAACCCCAGTCACGCTCCTCACGCTCTTCGGAAAGTTTCGAGTCTACTGGGTTGGTTCCTATTGCATTCTTATCCAAGAGTTTTTTGTAGAATTTCGATAGTGTATTTAGATAATCAATAATTGTTCGGTCACCCAAGCTTGGATCCGGGTCAAGATCATAATCGACAAATTTCTCTATATCATCTTCAACAACATCCCTGACACCGGAAACAACGTCAGGAACTGTTTCCGAATTTTTCAAGAATTCGGTAAACCGGGTCAAGATCATTTCCTCTCTGGAAGTGTGGGGTTTTGTTAAATCCTGACTGCCATGATACATCTCAATTGGATGCTCTTTCCACTCCTTCTCTGCTTCTTGCTTGCGCTCTTGGCGTGTCTGGCTATCTGCCTGGTTCTTTGGTGGTGAATTATTCTTTGTCATTTTTGGTCTTGACAAACCCTCCTTCTACAGTACGTTCTGCTTCTCCCTGCTCATTTAGCACTTTAAGGGCAGCTAAAATGGCTTCTCGTTGCTCTTCCTCAGTTCCGAAGACTAATTCACGAAGGTTTGACAGCTCAACAGGGTTTCGTTCACCCTTTTTCGGAAGTTCACGCAGAACGGTTTCTGCAAGGTCATTCTCTATCGTGGCTGGAGAAGATTCAGTCCTACGTGGCTCCTCTGTTTCATTTCCATCTCCAATAAGTTGGGCTAAGGTATCGGCCTGGAATTTGCCTGCACCCCAAAGCCGTCTGCCTGCTCGGATTCGCTCCCTTCCATATCGTGATTGGGTGATCCCCAACTCATCAGCATCTTCTTTCCAGCGTTGAACTTCATCGTCTGGTCCGGTTATAGTGAAGTTTTCCATATTTGAACTATTGTTCTCCTAACGTATAGTACTCAGGTTCTTAGCTTTCAATAGTCAATTTTTATCTCATCCTATTCATATTATATCTAATACAGAGACGGCATGGTCACGCTCTATTTAGTTATTAGCTTTCAATACTTCCGAAACAGAAGAACTATCTCAATCGTCGTACTGTGAGTCTATCACTCCTACTGACAGTCTGTGAAAAGACAGGTTATTTATACAAATAGATCCGCTCTGGGAGTAGACGATCGTGATGACCACTTCGAGCCCAAGATTGGCTACTTTCTGAGATTAGCGCGCGGGCAAAATGAGAACGAACTGCATGCGTACTTATCTGGTGCCGCTCCTGTCGGTTCTGTCGATTCTGTCGTCATACACTGCTCGGTACGAAGGGGCGGATGATATCCCCTCGTAGAATGTCCTACAGCGTGAGTTCCGCGAGCTTAGCGAAGGAGACCACCGAACGAATCTACGATCATATGCTGAAGGTCTAATCCAGTTTGAGAACAATAATCGGGTTCCCGATGCGACTTCGCAGCAAGTCTACCTAACGAGAGGGTCACGAAGGACATCGCGGCACAGAATTCTGTTCAGTGTCCCGGATCAATCGACGTACCCTCGGTCTCGAAGAAATGCGTATCGGTTCTTGTGATTGCCGAGAATCCCTTCGTGAGGGTACTCTTCGGCATACCGGCGTAGGATTTCGGGATCGTCGATGACGACGCCGTGATAGCAATCAAATGATTCTGTTGTCGGATCGACGAGATGCTCACCATCTAGCAGACACCACGCGTGTTCGAAGCCACCGGCGTCGAGGTCACTTATCACTGCGACTCCTTCGACGTATTTGAGTCTGGAGTTATGCTTCCACATCCTCAGTGCATTAGCGAAACACTCCTTTCCGGTTGGGTTAGTGGCCTGAATCGCGTCTGCGATGAGATCCTGATCGTCAGTATCCACGTCGGTAGAGAGAGTTATCGACCGACCAGCAACCGTCGTCTGTTCGATATCACTTTTCGAGACGCCTCGCCCGTGATCTGCAACATACGCGTGCACTGGGGAGTTCGTCTTCGATGTCTCCACGTATCTTGTAGCAGCGTTCATATTCTCACACCAACCACTGGGTCCGCGTCGATGGGATGGCCCTGTTCTCGTTTCCAAACTCGTTCTCTTTCGAATGTCATTCTGTTGTTACACCGGCGGATTCGCCGTGAAGCGACTCACACGTCGCCGCGTGGTGAGCAGGCAAAACCAGCACGCAGGTATAAACCCTCGTGCTCTCAGCAACCAGGTCGAGAAGTCGCCTACACACTGCGTCTCCCGCCGGATTCCGACTTACCCATTCAACGCAACACTCCCACTACTTCACCCCACGATGCAACGAAATCTTCGTAATCCAGAGACGGTCTCATCCGCCACGAAAAGCCGCCTGCCTGCAAGCCGACGCGGGCGCACTCGCAGCAACATTCAACGCGTCCAACGCCGCGGATGGGGTGCAGTCGGGGATGTTCATCGATCCCAACCGAAACGCGCAGGGAGGACCGAAAAGACACGCCGATTGAGAGCAGACAGGAGCAACTCAGCAAGAAACGTCTTAATCGCCACCTCGCCGCTGAAGACGGTCATTTATGCGACTCCATACTTGTCTTTCAGCACCGCGTATTCTTGAGCAATCGGCAAGGGAGTCCCCCGCCTCCATCTCATCGGTGGCATCGATGCCTTCCTCTATAAGACGATACATCGGGGGTATCATCGAGCCCAGACAGTACCAGGTTGTGGTTTCGGTGAGTGTTTCCTGTTCGATTCGTTCCTGCTCGATGAACCGTCTCGCGCGCGGCTGGCACCAGGTGCCAGTTCTGGCACCTAGTGCCAGTATATTACCGAAATTAAACGAAGACGGTACTACTCGTTAACGACAAGCCATGCTGGAAACGATCGCGTCTACATATTCTCGCCGATGAACCGGTAGATGCACTCATAGACAATCGATTTGCAGCAGATGACCTTGTGGAATAGGATCGGTGACCGACCCGGGTGATCTCCGCTGGTTCATCGATTTTCGATGAAATATGTGGCGACTGGCGCGCCCGTAGCAGGCTGACTTAAAGGACCTCATCAAGAACTGCGTAATAATCCCGACGGAGACCGGGCCCGTTGGTTAGACTGCAATGCAACGAGCGTTCCAACGTATAGAATTGATCGGGGCTGCAAGCCCCAAACAGGGCGATCCCGTCCAGTTCCACCAGGACGCGCTGTCGTGTCGTCCGGTTTTGAATCCGTTCCCCACAAGCGTGGCACCAGGTGCCAGATCTGGCACCATGTGCCAACGGGTTACTGAACTTGGAGAAGTACAGCACAATTCGATGCCGACGGCCCGGGGAGAACATGACTGATCCTGGCCGAAAGAATTTGCGACTGACCGAGGACGTATGCGAACGGATTGAGGAAGTCGCAGATCAGCGCGGTCTCGCTCAGAATGAGTTAGTAATTGAGATCATCGAAAATACGCTCGGGGTTGACGAAGGTAGCGGGGCCTATCTTCGACGCCGCAGCGAAACCCTGGCTGAGAGTGAGTCACAGCTCCGTGATGAGATTCAGACACTCGTCGCAGAGTTACAAGACGTTCGACAACAACACCGTGAGGTTACGGAGCGATTGCAGCGGATTGAGGAGAAGCGCCGGGGCCTCACTGAGATATTCGACGCCATACTGAACGATATGGAGGAGAACCCTAACAAGACGATTCAAGCCTACAAGAGCCACATTGAGGACGCAATTCGCGTGAAGCATGATTCCGGGCCATCTGAGACAAAGCGTGATGATATTGTCGCAGACATCCGGGCGCGAGCGTCTGCGCATGATGATATTAGTGTTGCTCCGGAGCGTCTGAGGCGTGGCGTTAGAGGCACACAGCAATCGACCGATACTGGAGCCAGCAGTCAAAAACACGAGTTGAAGAGCGCACAGAAGCGCGACGGAGGTGGTACAGATGCCCGATAACCCGATAGATCAGACTGTGTCTGCGAAGATTGCAGACTTCCTTGAGGAGGCGTATCAGGCCGAGATTGAGACCCTCATCGAACAGTGGGCGGACGGATACCGGTCGCTGGTCATTGACTGCGGCCATGTCGCACGCTTCAATCACGATCTCGCAGATGACATCGTGCAGTTTCCGAATCGGATACGGGATCACTTCGTTGACGCCCTACACAGGTTAGACGCAACCGATCCGATCGACAGGGAGGACTTGTCCAGCGGGGTCACGGTACGGTTCACGAACGTCGCAAACCAGCGCGAGGTAGGTTGTTATCGACCGGAAGATACGGGGACGGCAATGACAGTCGTCGGTCAACTTGCCCAGATAAGCGCTGTCAAGCCAGTGTTGCTCAATGGGTCGTTTGTCTGCCAACGGTGCGGTACTATAACGCAGGTCTCACAACCAAAACAGAATGACCGTCTGACAGAACCTCACGAATGTCAGGGCTGTGAACGTCAAGGGCCATTCAGGTTAGATTATGAGACCTCGGAATTCCGCGACCGGCAATTGGTGCGGATCAAGACTCCCCCTGAGGATGCTACTGATGGCGAAAGCCAAATTACTGCGGTAGTGAACGGCGAGTTGGCTGGCGAGTATACGGGCGATGTCGGGTCGCGTGCAGCGGTCACTGGCGTCCTCACGTTTGATGGGTCCGATCCTGATTCAACGGAGTATCCCTATCGCTTGGATGCGGAAGACATAGAGCTGCGTGATGGGACCGGTGACAAGGATGTGAGCGATGAGGAACTCGCAGTGCTTACGGAGTCAGAGACGCCGGTTGAAGACCTGACTGCGTCACTGTTACCGGGGATTGAGGAAACCGACAAGTTCGAGCTTATCAAAGAGGCGCTCGTGCTTCAGTTGGTTGGCGGGCCGCGATCGGACCACGAGAATGGGGCACGCATTCGTGGTGATTGGCATATGTTGCTCCTCGGTGATCCCGGGACAGCGAAGTCGGAGACGATTGACGAAGCGCATCATCTGGCCCCACGGTCACAATTAGTCGGTGAACGCGCCACGGCCGCCGGATTAACCGCCTCGGCAGTCAAAGATGACTTCGGAGGGTCACAGTGGTCGATCAAGGCAGGGACATTGGTTCGTGCGAACGACGGGCTCTGTGGCATTGACGAAATCGATAAAATCAGTGATGACGCTGTCGAGGCACTGCATAGCCCGATGGAACGGCAGCGAGTGGATGCATCGTTAGCCGATCAGGAAGTCTCATTACCTGCCTATACGGCGATTATAGCAGCGGGTAACCCAAAATTCGGACGGTTCGACGAATACGAACCGATTCCTGACCAGATCGATTTCAACGAGGCGCTGTTGTCTCGATTCGATCTCATCTTCTTGCTGAAAGACACTGTTGACGCTGAACACGATGCTGCGGTCGGTGAGGCTATTACAAATAGTTACTTCGGGGCGTTAGAGAAGGAAGCAACCGGAGAAACCAGCCGCGATCAGGCAGAGAGAAACATCCCGTCACGCATAATCCGGGAGTACATCTCGCGTGCGCGAGAGCTTGTCCCGACCGTCGAAGACGAGCGTGTAGAGCAGAAAACAGTCGAAGCCTATACCCACTTCCGTCAGCAGGGCGACGACAACGGGAATCCGAATGCTGTGCCGGTAACGGCACGGAAGCAAGAAGGAATCCTCCGTCTGGCTGCCTCGTCAGCACGTGCTCGATTATCTGAGACGATCAAGGTTGAGGACGTTGAACGGGCAGTGAAACTAATCCGACAGTCACTGGAAGACGTTGGTATCGACCCGGAAACTGGAGAATTTGATGCCGATCTCATAGAGACCGGGAACTCGATGAGTCAACACGAACGAATGAAATCCATTAAGCAGGTTATTGAGGGGCTCAATAACGGTCGCGTTGGCAGCGGTTCGACTGTCGAAGAAATCGCTGCAGAACTAAATGTTTCTGTTGAAAAAGTAAAGAAGACCCTGGAGAAGTTATCACAGCAGGGGGAGGTATATAGTCCTCAGACAGATCACTACAGAACAACGTGATAGGCTAAGTGACTGAGTCAACAGTTTAGCGTTAGACGTAGCGGATTATCTCCAATCACTCCAACAGTGGGTTGTGTGTTATTCACCAATCCCATCAGCATGAAACTAGTTGTTGTGCGAGATCTTCGCAGAAACACACATTCGATCGATATTATTTCGCTTCTGTTTCTAAGACATGTCAACTGTATCGCCTTCAAAATCGTTGTAGTCCTTTAGATCTTTCTTAGCCGCCTGATGACGCGCAGAAATACGCTCGTGGATTTGACGTTGAATCATTGCCTGCAGGAAGAAGGCAACATCGTCATGATTTCCGTGGTCACCGGGTGATTGATTGTTAATTTCTCTCAATCGTTCAGTCTCTAGCTCTGCCCGGACGTCGTCATCGTCAGGAAATTCAAATAGATAGGCGTTCGAAGCCACAGTGACGATATCTGGTGGCTCTTCCTGTGGATTTGTGTATTCAGACTTTCCTCTTTCGACACCTGAGGTTAATGCATTCCGGAAGGCAAGGAATCGCTCCACAGAGGTTTCTTTGGGGCCGGCAGCAATATGATTCGGATCTGTTGTTAGATCGCTTAGGCCCTTGTACAGGAACTCAATAACAGCTGCTGACTCGTCTACTCCATGAGAGTCGGATTCATCTGACAAGCGCTCAAAAATTTTCTGGCGATCCGCATCCGATAACTCGCTAGCCAGTAGCTCAAAGTCAAGTAACGCCTGGAATACTCGATCTCTGATGGTCTTCCGCTTATTGGAATCAGACTGCTTACTGTTGTACTCTTTCTCTCCGCGAAGCCATTTCTTATCTGATGTGGTGAGAATTCCTCGGCCCATAATATGGAGTTCCAGGTGTGCTCATTTATACCCCCAACTTATTCTTCTATGACGGCAGCCACCTCTCTAAGTCCGAGATTTTGACCAGTCTGAGAACCCGACCCGTGACATCCACCAATACATCTGCGACAACCAGCCAGAGGCTTGGACTGTCAGTACTACCTGTTGCCTGCGAGCGTGGTCTCGTATGCTGTCGGAGAGATTTCTGGAATCCGTTACTTGAATACGGGCGGCTACAACTCACGTGGGTCAGCTCCAAACCACTCTGAAGGATTTGATAAAATAGTCACTCCTCCCTGTACACGGGCAGTACCCTGCTATGACAGTGAAGGACTGCTGTAACACATCGGTACTCGGCTTGCGCTACTGCACCTCCATTGAGTCGAAGTGGCGATAGTGTCGGTGAAAACCAGTTCAGCTAAAAAAGTGTTCCAACTATCTCGTTACCGTTACTTTGGTCTTCATCTGAGGAGTTTCTTGCTCAAATGATCCCTCAAACTCAGCCTTGTTTTCAATCTGTTTCAGTGGATCATATACGAAAATGAGAAGAGTGTCAATATTCGTATCAAGGCGGTACTGTTCCTTATCCTCAGATAATTCCTTCCGAAGTGATTTTTCTCTGCGAGTGGGGGAAGCCCGCTTAACCTCAATACCGATGGTCTCATCCTGTATTAAAAAGTCGATTCGAGGATCAACGGAGCTGTGCCGCTCGGTATGAGGTTCCCTCCGAACATCATCAAAATACAGTTTGAGGAGAGCATGAAGAAGATACTGAACATCGGCTTCGTCATCTATCGTAAGCGGTTCTCTGTCTCCTCTCCGTTCTCGAAGTGGGATAGAAATTTCGCCAAATCGGTTAAAAATCTGCTCTATTTGATAGACTGATGGCCTCTCAGATGAAATGGGGCCCTCTTCTTCGAAATAGTCTGTCTTACCGGAATATTCGATGGTGAAGAAGTCATAGAATGTCTGATAGAGCTTCGTGACATTCTGAATGTCCTGAGGAACACCGTGATCAACTACTTCTGAGGAGGGGATTGACACATCCACCCACTCTGATTTAGAGTCGTTCCAGTAAACAAATTCGACAAACTGCTTACTGACTGAGATTGTAACTTCTGTGAATTCGATTTCATGAGATCTCGAACGTCCGTATGATTCGGACTCCTCATAGGTATGAAGTCCATCAACATCGTCCATTTCAAGCTTTACCGTAGGGTGCGATTCCGATTCAATCCATTCCTCAAGTAACTGAACGATATCCAAGACCTGAGCAGCAGACAAACCGGATAACGTTAGATCACAGCTCTGCTGAGTTTTAAAGGAAGTCCCTGATTTGATTGCTTCCTTGTAGGAGATACTGAGTTCAATACCACTGTCTCGCTCGGATATTCGTAGTACAGTGGAGATATTTTTATCGCTATCAGGGGCTTTCTTACTCTGGAAAGACGAGAATCCGTTATGCATAGATTGTGTCTCTATTCGCCGTGATATTCGCGTACATTTCTCTCGATTCGCTCCTCCGAGTAATCGCAGGCGTAGTCATGTACATCGTCCATCACATGGTCATTGAACAAAGTTTTTCATCCGTTCAATGTCGTCGCGGATATACTGTTCGGCCTCATCCGCAAATCGTTTCACCCCGATTTCCCTTTCATGATCGTCCTGCCACTCTTGAAGCGTTTCCAGTTCTCGTTCTTTCCGCCCTTCCATATCTGCACTCGCAAACGCTATACTGGCCGTTGGATCCGTTGAGATGGCGGCCAAAATGCAGTTCTTAATTGATTCTGCGTCCCGAATATCGCCCACACCGTCCTCCATGATCGCTAGGTAAAGATCTGCAATAGGCTCCGTCATAGCAAACTGCCTGCAGTACTGGATGACACGCACCAATTGCTCGTCGGAGCAGCCCGAGATTTCAGAGATTAGATGGTCGGCAATGTCCCGGGTTGGGAAGACTGCAGACAGATCATTGAATAGAAGCGGATGGTACCCATCCGTATCCAGAATTAGGTTGATGAGCTGTTCAACTGCCTGATCGTACTCATCCGCGGTTCGCATGCGTTCAGTATCGATATCGAGATGTGGCGGGAGTAGAGCCGTGCCAGCGTACTCGTTTTCACACCGCTTGAGACAGAACTCGACGAATCGGTCGGGATACCGGGCGGCTGTTTCGGCTACTGCCAGCGAAACGTCATGCGATTCATTGCTGAGGTTACCCTGCTCTTCTGCATAGGCGAGAACCGCGAACAGGATATCATCCTCAACGGCCTGTACCTGTTCGTCGTCGTGCAAGGGGAGCGGCAGCAACAGATTATCGACGGCCTGTGTCGTTAGCGTCCGGGCGTTCTCAAATAACCGTAGAATGACCGACTGTATCCAATCCTGGTTGTCATCCCACTGACCATGTACAACACGCGCCACATTACTTACGAACTCCGGATCGTATGGCGCGTTTTCGTCAAGCAGCGTTTCGATTTGCTCCACAACAAACACATGATCGTCGGAATCGATCGCTCTCAAACCAGCACAAGTCAACTCAATCTGCCCCTCAGCAATAAACTCAGTGACGAGTCCCTTCCCGGATTCAGGTTGTGCAACACAGACACCGAAGACGATGTTCGGAAGGTATCCCATGATGCTCGGCTCAGGGTTCTTGATGAGATTGATTCCAGTCTCCGGGTGTTCTTCGCCAAGGAGTTGGAAGAACCGGGTGAAGGATTGGTTCGGAATAGATTCGACAATCTCCACAACCTCCTCCATGTCCCTCGTAACGTCCTCGCGTTCCCGAAGGAACTCTCGGATCTCCTCGTCTCGTTCCTCTAATCCACGACCCACCGTCTTCGGATTCATTTTATTCATCAACTGATAGCCGCTGTGTTCATCGAGCAAAGAACGGAGTCGCTCTACCTGTTCTTCAATGCCGAGGGCCCCCTTATGATCAGGAGCATCAAGCTTACTCAACGTCTGGATACATTGTAGGTCACCGTCGTCCGCTACGAAGTCGATTGCGAATTCGTAGATCCGATCGAGTTCTTCCTCGTTATAAACCACGTCGTGAGCGTAGTAGTACTCCGTCTGTGACTGGTAAAACCCGGTCAGACTATCGACGACCTCCCGCTGTAGGTCGGCGTCATCCTCTGCTTCGACCACGTCAATCAGAAGGTCAATAACCGCTAACCGGAGATTCTGCCGGTCCTCGGTAATTCGGATTGGTCCGGTCCTGGTACGCATCGTGGACCGATCGACAGGATCTAATGAGAAATCGTGAATCCGGACATTCGACACCACTCCAACCACGTCGATAAGTTCCCGTTTCAAGCCCGATGCTAATTCACGGTTGAGCAAATATGGCCGCAACGCTTCGACCACCTGCTTCTGTGCGGCGGGTGAGGCCTGTAGTCCAGGTTCAAGTTCCTGTCGTAATTTCTGGATTGCATCGTCAGCGACTGCACCCTGATCGGAAAACGTATTGGCTATCTCGATCAGTCGTTCTGTTGCCGCCTTGGGTTCCCGCAGCAATGCACGATGGAGTATCGAATTAGCTGCCAGACACAGATTTCCTACGGGACTCGGTGCCTTAACAATCACACGCGAGAGACCGTCATCCTCGTCTAAGTCAGAAGCCTCATCCGGAACTGCAGCGTCAACGAGGTCGATTCCGTAGACTGGTTTGGCTGAGCCAAGAAAGGAATAATCACGAAGCAGGTTGACACGCCGGGAGACACTATACTCTTCCATCTGATCCCGATGTTCAGCAAGAATTTCTTCGACAATCCTCCCTGCACCGCGCCAACCATATCGATGGTTCACAGCAAGTAGTGTACTGGCCTGTTCGTCCTCGGTGAACTGACCGAACCGATCGTATACCTCAGCTTTGAAATCTCGTGCCGACCCGTCAAAGAACGTGTCAAATACGAGGTACTCTCGGAGAACGTCTGGTTGAATTTCAAGGAACTGACCCCGTTCATATACGAGACCCTGCGTCTCCGTCAGGAGATTGCGGTATCGTGCCTCTACGTCCGAACTAAGATCAAGTGCGTTCCGGAACGCGTCCATGAAGTCATCATCAGACGTATCCAATCGCCCAACTGCGGCAAGGTATTCAACATAGCTTTCAATTTTTTGCGGATCGCCGAACTGCCGGTCAGCGGCCGCATCCTTGAGCGGGGCAATGGCATCCATGAACACGCTGTTATGGATATCCTCGCTCTCTGCGATTGGGTCATCCACAAGGTCGTCCTCACTGGCGAGCGCATCGGCAACAAGATGAGCAATTTGCGGCCGACCCTCACTGATGTGCGCAATCCAATCAAGAGTGGTCGGTGCAGTAATGTCGTAGGAATCTCGGATGAAGTCCTTCAAATCCTCTGTGTTAATCGGCCGGAGTTCCTGCTGACTATAACTTAGCGAAAACCTCCCTGCATTCTCCTGTAGGTGCTCGACGAAATACGGCCGTTCGGTGAACACCAGCTTGACTTGATCACGATGTTTATCAGCGAGATCAAACATCCGATCGACTTGGTCCGTGTCACGCGCATCGTCTACGAACAACATAACACCATCTTCCTGTTCAAGATCAAGCTCACTAAGACCCTCGTCAATATTTCCGGCGAGGAGATCCGTCGTGTAGACCTGCCAGTCCGGATGTGAAGTCTGAACTCGAAGACTGCCCTCAACGACGAGCCGGGTCTTTCCGATGCCAGTGGGACCGGTGACGATCAACACGTTCCGGTCAGATTCCACAAACTGGATGAACGCTGCAATCTCGTCGTGTCGCCCGTAGAATGGTAGATCGTACCGCTCATTAGGATGATCGCCCTGCAATTGCAGATCATAGTAATTCTCGACTGATTGGAACACCTCGTAGCCCTTATTCTCAGCCGACTCGCGCACCTGCCCCTTGATCTCCTGGATCCCTAGAAGAACATCTTCTTGGCCCTCATCTAGTTCTGTCGCAAGGTCATGAATCCGTTGCGTGTGGTTTGTCAGTATCTTGTTTCCAATCGCTGGATCCGCACTAACCTCCTGTTCAAGCAAATCAAGGAACTCCTCAATCAGTTCCTCCGTCGATACATCAGCGTTGATTTCATCGGCGTTAATCGCATCGGCGATTTCCTCAGCCGTTATCGGATCAGCACCTGCATCAAACTCTTGGACAGCCTCCTCTATTTCTGCTTTTGTGAATACATCGAGGAAGGCATCTACATCCAGTCCTTTGTGGCGATCCTCAAGCCGATTCCCGGCGTTATCGATAGCGTCGGCCATAAATTTCGCCTTCTTTCCTTTTGACTTGAGGTAATTCACCGCTTGGCCAGCAAGGAGACTTGCTGAAATAGAGACAGGGTCAACCATAGTTGGATATTCGAGGGTTATGAGAAAAAGTTGGTGAACCCCTATAATTCATCCTCTCTCACGAGTGTTCTGTTCAGGTCACGACCGCACATTCGCTAAAAAGTATCCGTCCGGGCCTATTTTCACCTAACAGCTCGGGCTGCGATCGGTCAGTCGGACCGCCAGACACCAAGGTTGAAGCAAAATGAAAAGCTTCGGAAACGTGGTCACGGGGGGTGTCTCGAATTATTCGACAGACAATAACGGGGTAGCTTAGGTAATCAGGGGTGTGTAGCGCACGAAATGTTTGAGAGCCTGGTCCTACAGTCACTAACTCCAGACGAGGTAGCGGACAGGGGTATCGTCAGACACAAGCGATGGGAGTTGTCGAACTAAGAGAGAGAATCTCCCCGCACCGGCCCCGGCGTGGGTGGAAGCCCTCCCACCACTGCAGGCAGGACCTGCGAAACCACCCGGAGTGCGGGGCCAAGGCGCGAAATGGCGAAGCATCGTACACCCAAAGTTGCAGGGGTGTGGAATCGGAGACGGTGCATAGCGTCGTCAAGAACCGTGAAATTGGCCAGACCAGTGTAAATTAATTCTGAATTTGCTGGTGCGGATGCATCGTACAGGTCTCTGAGCGGGCTTGATCATTGCACTCATTCGGGCCAAAGTAGCCGGCAAGTCCTCCGATCACAAATCCGGATAGATGGCCTCCGTTGATCCACTCTGGAGTGAAGTATGGTCCGGTGACGATATCAAAGACTACCGACACAAGGGCTATTACCCCAAAAAACAGTGCAACCTTTTCAACCAGATCCATGTCGTCATGTTCCAGAGTGAAGTGCGTGAATGAATAACCTGCAAGAGCATAGATGATTCCGCTGGCTCCATAGAAGGCCAGTTGACTGTCTGAGAATAGCCACAGTGAAGCAGTCCCGGAGACGATTGTAGCATACCCTGTTACAATTATAAAGGCGGAGTAAGCCTTCCAGTTCCAGTGCTTTTCAACGGGAATTCCGTAGAGGAGAGCAAACAGTACACTGGCGAGAAAATGCTGGAGACCCTTGTGTAACACGGGTGAGAGGGGCCATGCCACCCACGGATGTACAGCAAAAATCCCGGTAGCGAAGATACGAACACTGTTAGATTTTGTGAGGAGAGCAGCTCCTAATAACTCACCAACAAATACCACTCCTATGACGATGATGAGAACCTGAGTGACCGGTGACTGTGCTTCCGTGTACTCTCGGACAATAGCGTCCAACACACTCAAGTCAAGGGTTCTGTTCACATCCCAATTCTCGCTACCAGTGGACAAAAAATTGCCAGTCCATTATGATAAACAGAGAAACCAACTACAGTATCTCTCTCTATATCGACACCCATTATGCTCTCTTTGTCTTCTGTAGCTCCGCAAGGTCGGCGGCGAGGTCGTCCACACTGTCTCGCTGCAGTTGGAGAGAGTCCCGAGTTGTAAAACAAAACTACAGAGATAGCTACTCATTTTGCAGAGATTGGACCGATAACTGGAGTGATAACGGATGTTCGGTTCCGAGTTCTCAGACAAGTCGGAAGTGGCTATCCAAGAATGTTAGTCTCAGTTAGACACTGCTCAACCCCTCGAAGTGACGGAAAATGGTCCTGTGGGATCAATAAACATCTGGTTGAGGCCGGTTTTTATATACTTGTCACGCGTCAACCCGGAGGTGTCCACTACTCGTTCAGCGAGATATTCGACTTGGCTTGCGCAACGCGTTAATTCTCGACTTGATGCCCTTGCTGAGGCCGCTGAGGAAGGTCGGAGTCTTCGGGATGCATACGACTCAGAACTAACGAGTCACGGAAATAGCGAAGAGAAAATCGCCCGAAGCCACGAAGGACGAGAACTCATTGAGTTGATCCAGAATGCCCGCGACGCGATTGATCCGACTGGCCCTGGACAAGTCTATGTTGGAATTCTCGATGAAGGAATTTTGGTAGCGAACACAGGCGAACCGTTCGATTTGCTTGATGAAGATACGGAACGAGCAGTGAAAATGATCGGTGAGTCCAACAAGACAGATCAGGAGACTGATGAGGAAGCGGGTGTTGATATGGACTCAGATTCTGTCGGCCATATTGGTGTTGGACTCAAGTCAACTGTCGCAGTGGGCGATGATTTTGAGGTCTGGTCGCGGCTTCCAGAGGACGAAGAGCCATTACGAGTCAGATACAGTCGTGCATATATTACAGCGGCTGTGGCAGCACGGTTCGGGAATGACCTTCCTGCCGAATTAGATTTCACAGATGGCTTGGTTGGGGCCTTTGCTGAAGCCGCTGAGAATGGACTGTTCAAGCCACATCCTCAGTTCAAATCCGATCCAATTGATCCGAAAGACGACCTAGGCAAAGCGCCACTGTTCTGGTTCCCGTGGCCACTTGATCCGGCAGACTCTGGCCCATCGAACACAACGCTCGCAAGCCGAGCGAATCAGTTGCTGACTGCACCACAGGAGACCCTTTCTCAGTTTGCAGAGCCTCCGTCAGTCCCGTTTCGGACGGCAGTTTTTGTTGAGTACAGAGACGACATGTGGCGCTCATTGCTATCAGCATTCGATATCCCGACCCCGATTAAGTCACCAGATAGTCCGTCTGAACGGGCTGACGAACTGTGGGAGAAACTATCGCATCACGGCGATCGATCAGAAGGGTTTGACCCGGAAACACTGATCAACCTCGGAAAGATTGAAGATCTGTATCTTGAGCGGATCTCTAAAGATACGACAATTGAAACGGAACACTGGAGCGCGTGCGAGACGGAACCAGAGCATACTGTTCCTGATGAGGGCGTGAACCACCGCCGATTCGATGTTGATATTAAAACAGACAGTGGAACTCAGACGCTAACATACGACAGTTACGCAGCGACATGGGATGGGGTAGAAACCACGCGACCGCGAGTCATAGTTGAGCGACCACGAGTGAGTGCAGATGGGACTGCTCGAACCACCTATCCGTTACATCTCTACTATCCCATTTCAGCCACGGAAGATGCTCTTCCAGTCTGTTTCCACGGCCGGCTTCGAGTTACGACAGAGCGAAAAGACTTGAGTCGGGGAAGTGCCGATCACAATCGGCGTGTCCTCAAACACGGAGCAGAACTATTCGGACGAATCGCGGCCGGAACAGCTACATTAGCCCTTGATCGAGAAACAGCCGATCATTGGAGTCGGTATCCGTGGGTATTACTTCCGGATTCAGACAAGAATCCGGATCGGGTTCCCGAATCTCCAAAGGATACAACTGACCTCATCGCTCACTTCCGGCAGCAGATACTCAAGGTACTACAGGAGACACCGACAGTTCCCACGTTGAGCGGACCTGCAACTGTCGATAGCACTACAGTATATCCCTCGGCGGATAACTTCAAAGCAATCGCAGCAGCATCCGAGATAACAGAAGCCTCTGAAACAAAAGCACCGACACCGGACTCTCATCAAATCCCGACACCGGAAACGCTCCGTGCGGCGTTGAAGTTACAGTCACAAGGAAGTAATGCGGAACGGCAACGACAGCAGTGGGAAGCGTTCGTTGGGGAAGACCGAGCAACGGAAACACTGAAAGAATGGGCACGATGGCTAAATACCATTCTTGCTGTAGACGAGGCTAAATCATCGGAGAAGAGAACTCCGACGCGGGTTGTTGACATTCGCCGTGGCCAGGAGATGTTCGCCGGAGTGGTCGAGCTGATCGACAAGGCCGCTACTGAGCTGGATACATCGATCTCAACCATACTTGAAAAAGAGTGGTTGACCGGCACCCTACCAGGAGTGTATCTGCTTCCCTGTGAGCAGGCCGATAGTGATGAGACAGTTGAACTTGTACCGATCGAACCAAGCCCGAGTGGCCAAATTGAGCGAGGAGCACGATCAACACGGACAGTACTGTGGGGATTAGATCGTGAGGAACTGCCGTTCTCATACCCGCCAGAACACGGCCAATTCGACGTTTTCTTTTTAGATCAAGAATCGCAGCGCGGTCAAGCGACAGATGTGTTGCGAAAGGCTGGTAAAACCCGTACGTGGGGTGTCCGCGAATACACTGATTTCCCAAGTCTGTACGAAGCACTGCTTCAGACATTCAAGCCACCCACTCGGGACATTGACCTTGGAAGCCTTGCAGCTCTTGCAGACCTTGTCTCGAATATCGAGGTAGACTCGGAAGCTCTTGGCCAGTCAGAACTGTCTGTGGGGAACCAATCGCATTTCATCAAATCATTATCCAACACAGATCGGCGGTCAACATTACGACTTCGGCTCGGCATCCGGCGGTCATCAATTCGCAACCCCAAATTCCCGGAGATACCGCTGACTGACTTCTCACTGTCTGATACGTGGCAGCAGTCTCGACAACACGCGCTTCAAGCAGTTGATTCAATTGACGAAGATTCGGGCGGAACCGACGGTTCCTCGTGGGAAGCAACCGATGAATTCGCCTCGAACTCGTTTCCAGAACCGACACCCGACACCGCAACTTGGGAAGCGTTCCCTGGAACGGTAACAGATGATGAAACGCAGAAGAACTTGGCTCGTACCATCTCATTACTTGGCGTCAGCAGCCTGCCCGGTGTTCACTACCTGCCTCTTCACGGAGACACACACCCACGAGTCAACGAAGGGGTACCGAACTGGCATCCAGCAGAATGGACCGATGAAGAACTTCCACCATGGGCGGTGAATCACAGGGACAGTCTCCGCTCCGCAATCGCAGCCACTGACTACACCCCGTTCATTACGAGTTACAATTACCATCCCCGGAGCACAGTTAGTCACCTCGGATGTGAGAAGGCCCCAACGTCGGCGGAGGCATCAAAACAGCAATCGTATCTGATCGGATGGGCGTGGTTCGACCCGGCGCAGTTAGCCACACTTGAATCTAATCCGGACCGAGTTCGGACACTTCTTCATCGGTACAGTACGGAATACCGTCAGAATCTGCTCACCACGAAGTGGCACTGTCGTCGCTATAATGGCTGTTCCATGACTGATGCGACAGTCCCGACAGTCGCCAATCTTCAGTTACGGCAACTCCCGATCTGGAGCCCTATTGTCAAAATAACAGAAAGCCTCGAAGATAACAAGACGTGGGAATCAGAACGTGATCAGCTAAGTTTCGCTGTTATCGAAACAGACGGAGGGGGTCGAACTGGATGGCGGTTGTTCCCACACATAGACCCTGACGATGATGAAGTGATGGTCAGTGAATCGTTACTTGCTGATCTTGGTGTTGTCTCCCTTTCGGAATTGGATGTGACAGGTGCAGAGCATCGCCTGCAACGGGTACAAGCTGTATTGGCTGAAACTGAGGATTCCGACCTCACAGACGTATACGAGCCGGTTCCTCTCTCAATTCCATCCACTCAATTAGAAAATTGGAAGCGGGCATACTCACAACTACTACGACCGGTCCTTGATGCGTGGGATGCGCCAGACGACGATGCTGAAATCAACTCAGTATTGAACGAACTGTTGTCTACACTCACGCATATCCCCCTGAAGCGAAACGGTGAGTGGTATACGGCTTCGATCGAGTGGATCCGTGAGCATGGCGGAACAGCTGTCTGGCGATACCCGCGTGAAAACCCGACCCGATGGGTGAAAACAGCACTCTCAGAAGCCTATGAAGGTCAACCGGGATACCATTTTGAACATCCCGTTCAGCAAGCAGGGTTTGCCGAATTTTCCGAGACAGCACTAAGTATCCCATCGATTTCGGCCACAGAACCACACCTCTCCGCTGAACAATTCATCGAGCGAACCCGCCCCACGACAGAGGTCATTAACCGCTCGAAACTCCAGGAATGGACCGAGACACTTGAATCACGTCTTCCGTTGCTTCTGGCAACCATCTCCGCCCGGAGTCACGACCGCCTAGAGTCAGCGACGAAGACACTGCAGACCGGCATCAACACCATCGCTGTAATTGACCAGTTGCCTGCCGATATCCGAGCTGATCTCTCAGACCCACGCTCTGTCACGTACTACCTCCCAAAGGAATCTGACTCAACAGCCGACGACAACGATCAAAAAGGGATCGCTGTCGTTGCTTCAGAAATCGATACGCCGGCTATCGGAGACCTCACACAGGCCATCGCACTTCTAACACAGCAATTCGGGAATCTCGGGACGATTCAGTCCGTGTTAGAGGCCGATGAGTACATGCAGGCACGCCGCCGACTCGAAGGCACGTATCCGGTTGAGGACGCCGAACAGTTCCTTGAAGAACGACGCCGAACCAATCTCCGAACACGATTCGAACTCGCCGCCGATTTACTTGATTGGCTCGGATATCCCCGTCCATCGGTCGAAGGAGCCGCAAAACAACTCCTGGAACACTCAGAGCAAGATACTGATTTTGAAAAGCTCGGTGATGTTATCCGTAGTGACACTAACCTTTCCCACATACCGGATGAACTCCAAACATATCTTGAGCGTTGCCGCGACGTTGACCAGCCAATACGAGAGGCTCTCGCGTTGCTTTTCAACCCCGGCCCCGATGGCATTGCAACGATCCGTGAACACATCACGGCGCTCGAACCGGAAGACAGCAAGCAAAAACTGATCGAATGGTTCGCTGTTCATGCCCGCGACCTGCCCGGGAACTTCGTCACAAAACCAATAGCAGACCAGTGCAGTCGATTATCAAAAGCTGATGCAGTATGGGTAGAGACAGATGAGGAGTTCATTACCTCGCCTTCCGATTGGCACGACGCAATCGAGAACCAAGGAACGACCCTCACCTGGCACGAGCAATTACCAGAATATGCTGCCACCGAGAAATTCGGAACCTACTGGTTGGATCTCACCGTCAACGACCGCGTCACGGCACTGATTGATCGCTTTCATTCACAACTAACGAGTGAGATTCCGGATCAAACAGCCAACAAAGTCCGCGCCTATATCATCGACGGTGAGCCTCTACCAGCCCCGGCTGATTCTTCCCCGGATCACAAGGAACGTGCATTCGCGTCTGCAACAAACTATCTGCGCGAACACGATGTTACTTCACTCGCAATTCTCGATAACGACGAATCCATCGGCAGTGTCAATGCTGACACGCCGGAGCGAAGTCCATCCAGCGGCGGTACCGGTGGCGGTCCCGGGTCGTTCACCGGGCGTGGGGAACTCGCCGAAGTCGCGGTCACCCTCGAAATTCTGACCCGAACCGCTGCCTGGCTAAATACAGAATCAACACCTAAAGAGGCGCTTGTCAACCAGTTCAACTCACTGTACAGAATACAGACCGCCGACGGTGATGAAGCAGTTGATTATCAATGGCATACAGAACGTCGCTGGACCCGCGAACTCCGACCATTATTCAATCAGGAGACAGATCGCGTCATAACCGAATTCATCGACTGGCAATCATCAATTCCGACCGATGGATCACTCGCTGATCTCGCATCAGTTGCATTGCTGGACGTGTCCGGAGAACAAGGGCCCGGGTTCGACCTAATTGATCCCGTCACGCAAGATGGAACCGCGTTTTCACCGTGTCCAGTCGAAGTCAAATCCGTCGCAACCACTGAGCCGCCCTACAGCATCCGTCTCTCTACTAACGAATACCAGCAATGCAAAATACACGTCAGTCAATCCGACCACCCATACGTTCTCCGCATCGTCTACGTCCCATCTGACAATCCAACTATCGCGGCCTCAAAAGATGTCGCAACACACGAAATCACAACCGTTGATCAGCTCAAAGAACTCGTCGGCCACCCATTCGACATGCAAGTCAGGAGCGGTTACCTGCGGCCCACCCTCGACACAGAGTAAGGGCCGGTTCGGTTGTCTGTTTCGTCTGATTCTTGGGTGGTCGGACGTGGAGTGACATCGGAACTGAGCATCTGTGCTGAGTCAGGACTGTAATCCTGTCGGATAGCTAGTGGCGTCTTTCGTTGACGTGTACATGTGGGATTTATTGGTGTTTTCTCGATCTACGGGCCTTCTAAGACATCTAAATTCAAAATTAAAAGTGAGTCAAAGCACATAAGTACTTTCGAAATGGATGTGTGAGTGTGGCGCGTGAAATACGATTCGAGCTTGACGACGAACAGTTCGAGAAAATGAAAGAAATCAAAGAAGATCAAGGCCGGACTTGGGCTGGCCTGTTCGTAGCAGGCGTCAGAGAATTAGAAGGATCTGGCTCTAGCACTGAGCGGCTTGATGGTGTGAAGCACGATTGGGACGAAGATCAGCGAGTCTTCCCCGAGCCTGGTAATGATAGGTTAGGATCATTCAAGGCAGGGTGGACCAAGGCCGAGCAGGGAGAAGAGTTCGGTTCAAGGGCACTCAAAGGGCTGTCTTGGCATAACCTTGGATGGCGATTGGGTATGGTATTCGACGACACGCCAACCGAGCTGAAAGAGGAACTCTACCAGTGGTGCGTTGAACAGCAGAAGCAGACGAAGAAGTAGCAAAACAAGTGTAATGAGTTGTCAACTCTACTGAGACTGTAACATGACCTCCGATATTAAAACAGACCTGACAGAACTGACAAAAAATCAAAAAGGTGTCTTGAAAGTACTCGCTGACGCAGACGGTGAGACCCTAACTGGTCCCGAGGTGCGTGAACGGCTTCGAGAGGACTACGGCATTGACCTGACCATGCGCGGAATGAATGGTGTGATAAGGCGGAACTCAAACTACCCTCGCCATATGGTGGAAATAAAACTCTTTGAGCCAAGAGAGGATAATGTTGATTTCCGGCATGCCAAACACCGGCTTAAGCCGGAATACATCGATACGGTTCGTGAGCAGTTACAATAATATCACGACACTCTGAACCCGGGATAACTGTAGATTTAATTCCGAACGAGGGGTGTTTGCTGAGCGGTCACCGGTCGGATCGCCAAGGCTCTCTTAGTCAAAGTCGAGAACTTAGGAAACCCGGGGTGTGCCTTGTACGAGATGTTTGAGAACCAAGCCCCGATGACGCTAACTCTTAATTCCGGGTCTACGAAGGAACAGTCGGTGGCTATGATCTGTTTTTGGAACGCCAACCCAATCTACGAAGCCTCAACTGGAACACCAACGCCTACGAGAACAACCGCGAGGTGGCGCTGGTCTTGCACGGGGACGAGTCGGGTGCCTACTTCACGGAGTTGTTCGAGCGCGACTGGCGCGGCGGGATCACGCTGGTTCCGGTCGGAGCAGTGATAGTGGTTGCCGTGACAGTCGTGCCAGCAGGGATGCTCGGCCGACGGATCGAGTTCGCAGGGGAGGGGCGGTAGCTACTCTTCGTGGGGGAGCGACGCGGAGCTCTGCAGGTCGGAGTCGAGTTCGGCGTCGGCCATCTTCTCGACCAGCGCCTCGAGGATCGTCTCGCGCTTGCCGCGGACGAACTTGATCGACCCGACGACCAGGTGGCCGCCACCGCTGACGCCCGCACCGGGGAACTCCTCGCGAAGCTCCTCGACCATCTCGGGGATGTCCAGGCGCACGCCATCGCTTCGGAGCACGGCGAAGTCCGGCCCGTAGCCGATCGTGATGACCGGCTCGCCGGTCTCTTCGACCTTCCGGTCGTGGATCGCGCCGGTCGTCTTGCCCGGCGCGGGATAGGTGAATCGCCGGACGTGGTTCTCGACGTCGATCTTGTAGAGGTGCGCGTCGTTGGCGAGCCGTTCGTGTTCGACGTGGTCGCTCGCGTACTCGAGTTGCTGTTCGACGTCCCGTTCGGATCGGTCGGCGAGGAACGAGACGAGTTCCTCGTGGCGGTCACGGTCGTCGCAATCGACGTTGAGGACGTCGGTAATCAGCGGCCCGCCGTCGTCATAGCGGAGGTAGTTCGTCGCGTAATCCAGCGCTTCGCCGATCTCCCGGAGCTGCTCGCGGTCGTAGCCCTCTTCGCTCGCCAGATCGAGGTAGTCGGTCATGGCCTCCGCTTCCGAACGATCCGAGAGGCCGGCCACGGCCGGCACGTGACGGAGATCGTCGGTCAGATCGGGCGCGATCATCCGGGCGAGTTCGACACACAGCATGCCGGTCGTGATCCGGTAGTCCTCGCCGTGCAGGTAGGGGTTGACGTGGGCTTCCAGCAGCGGTTCGACGGCCTCGGGGTCGGGATGATGGTGATCGACGACGACGATCGGAATGTCGTAGTGAGCGAGGTTCTCGTAGGCAGGGACGTCTTCCTCCGTCGAGCCGTTGTCGAGCATGAGCACGAGCGGGAGCTTCTGTCCGTTGCGGCTCCGGTCTTCCAGCGCGAAGTTGAGGTCGCGAGTGACGTCCTCGAGTTCGTAGAAGGGGGCCTTGCTCGGCAGGCGCTTGAGCATGTGCCGGGCTGCATCAGAGTCCTCGTAGGTCTCCTCGACGAACCGTTCGAGCGCGAGCTGGAGGGGGACGCTCGCACAGATCCCGTCGCCGTCGGCGTGATGGCGCATCCGGATCGGTCGCCCTTCGAGGACCGTCTTGCGAAGCAGGTGTGCGACGTCCTGCAGGTCCTCGTAAAGCGGCTCGAAGGACTCCCACTCGACGAGGGGCTCGACGTCGTGTGGCTGGGCCGCCTCCTCGAGGGCCGCCTCGAGTCGCTCGCGGAACTGCTCGGCGGTGGCACCCTCGAGCCGGTCGAGCGATTCGACCTCGATCTGGACACCGCCGTTTCGTTCCTCGACGTGGCCGCTGAGCCGGACGACGTCGTCGAGTTCGATGTCCGGGTAGGCGCGGACGCCCGCGTCCTCGAAGGCCGCACACGGGACGACGCCGGTCTCGTCGCGCACCTGGAAGATCGTCGGCCCACCGGTCTGGTTGATCCCGACGACCGTGCCCTCCAGATGGACGGTCGCACCGACGTGCTCGTCGAGGTCGGCGACGGTCGTGCCCGCGCCGTACTCGACGGCCTCGGTGGTGTAGGTCGCGGGTGCGCGCTCGACGAAGCTCAGGTCGCCGTTCTCGCGCTCGTCGTCGAGTTCGACGATGAGCTTGTCGCCGACCTGGTAGTCGCCGAGCAGGTTCGACTCGTGGACCAGTCCCGAGACTTGATCGGAGATGTCGACGAAGACGCCGTAGTCGACGACGCCGTTGACAGTCGCGTGATAGAGTTCGCCGGCTTCGACCGCCTCGTGATCGCAACGAGGGTCGAGATCGTAGACCGTCGGCCCGGAATCGCCGTCGCCGGGCTCGGAATCGGATGCTGTCATATTGGAACAGACTCCGCTCTGTCGGGGTTTTAAGCTTTGGAAACGGTTCTCCACGTCCGTGAGCTGTCTGCTCATGGTGATTGCTGTAACGATTTCCCGGTTCGACCGCACGACGCCGTGCGATCGATCCGGAACAGACGTACAGTAATCACTATCAGGCCCACTCTGAGCGTTACAGCCGGCAGTCTCAGCCGGCTTCCCTCGAAGGGTTTAGAAGGAACCGTCCCCGAGACACGGGTATGCGGCTGTTCCGTAACTCGGGGATCATCGGCATCGCCGAGTCAGCACTCACGTTCGCGCTCGAAGCCTCCCGGGACAGCCATCCCAACGAGTACATGGGACTGCTCCGGGGCGAGGACGCACGCAAGCTCGGCCTCGAAGAGTCGGGGACGGTTCTGACGGACGTGCTGATCATCCCCGGGACGGAATCGAACCCCGTCAGCGCGACGGTCAAGACCAGCATGATCCCGAACGACATGCGCGCGGCGGGGTCGGTCCACTCACATCCAAACGGCGTCCTCCGGCCCAGCGACGCCGACCTCGCCACCTTCACCAAGGGCGACGTACACATCATCGTCGGCGCACCCTACGAGCGCGACGACTGGCAGGCGTTCGATCGGGAAGGTGAACCGATCGATCTCCCGGTGCTGGACGTCGATCCGCCCGAAGAGGAGTTCTTCGATTTCACCCAGGAAGACATCGACCGCGAGCTCATGCCCAGCGAAGAGGACGACCGCGGCGGGTGGTTGTTTTGACGCGGGTCGTCGCCCAGGGCACCTTCGACATTCTTCATCCCGGCCACCTGCACTATCTGCAGGAAGCGGCGGCCTTCGGATCCGAGTTGCACGTCATCGTCGCACGCCGGGAGAACGTCACCCACAAGGACCCGCCGATCGTCCCGGATCGCCAGCGACAGACGATGGTCGAGGCGCTCGATCCCGTCGACGAGGCGCATCTCGGACACACCGAGGACATCTTCGTGCCGATCGAACGGATCGAGCCCGACGTGATCGTGCTCGGTCACGACCAGCACCACGACGAAGCCGCTATCTCGGACGCGCTCGCGACCCGCGGGATCGACTGTGCGGTCGAACGGGTGAGTGCGCTCGAATCGTCGTCCGACGAGCGACTCCTCTCTACGGGTCAGATCATCGACCGGATCGTACAGCGGCGGTGCTAAGCGGCGCGAATCGGTCGGCGGTACTGAACGGTGCGAATCGGCGGGTAGCGACGGCAAGGAGATCCGGTCACACGGCACTGTCGATACTGAGACCGGCCTCGGTCCGCTCGATATCGACTCTCTGGGGCAGTTCCTCCGGTGAAGTCGGCGTCAGCACGAGCAACTGCTGTTCGTCGGTCTCGACCCACTCCTCCCCGGATTCGGAGTCCCAGGCAAAGGGTGCCCAGCAGCCGGTCTCGAACCGCTCCCAGATGTCAGCCTCTCCGTAGTAGTTGCCGTCGCTACCCACGTACACCGCTCGCGTTCGGCTCATCGTCGTCGCACCTCCACCACGTCGAGTCCGCGCCGATGGGCCTGAACCATTCTCTTTCCCCCAACAGAACTGTTGTTGGCTACCTGTGATCGGTTCACGTGCTTATCGAGAAGCACTTTTATTGTTCTGCGACCGCGTCCTCGACGAGTTTCTCGACGCCGTCGCGAATGTGCCTCGAGAGGGTCTGTGGCGTCACGCCGAACTCCGCCGAGAGGTCCTCGAGCGTCGCCTGACTGGGCGTCTCGAAGTAGCCGCGGTCGTAGGCCAGCACCAGGGCCTCGCGCTGTCGGCCCGTGAGTTTTCTCTGCGGGTTTTTAGCGGCGCGTTCGACGTACAGTCGCTCGACGTTGACCCGATCGGCGATGGCGCTCGCTTCCCGGCGAAACTCCCGGAGCGCGTCCCGCGACGGAAACCGGGCCTGAAGATGCAGCCCGTCCGCGTCGCGTCTGGCTTCGATAACCGTGACGTCGAGTTTCCGAAAGAGGGGAAACACGAGCGGCTGCTCGGGTGGGAACCAGCGAGTTCGAACGCAGTAGAGTGCCTTCTCGCCGGTCTCCGTGACGACGTACCGTTCTGTGACGGTCCCGTCAGCCGCAAGCGCCGCGTCGAACGCGTCGAGGTCGTCTCCCGAGCACCACAGGAAGAAGACGTACTGCCTGTTCCCGTCCTGATCGCTGACGTAGTGGAAGTCCCCTAACTTCGCCTCGACACCGTGGTCGACGCCGAACGTCTCTTCGAAGAGGATGAGGTTCTCGTGGAGTCGCACCACCCCGACAACACTCATATCGCAGATATGTGTGCGGGAATGTATATTTCTGGTGGACGCCAGCCAAGATAGCGCCCCCGTCCGGCGACGTTCTAGATCCGCGATGCGTACGGCTCTCGACAGTCCCTTCGAGAAAACATCTGCGACCCCGAAACAGCGAAATGCGTCGCGTGATCAGGACGTGCGACTACAGCAGGTCCGCCTCGGCCAGTCGCTCGACGCCCTCGCGGAGTCGCTCCTTGCTCGCCGCATACGAGAGTCGGACGTAGCCAGGCGTGCCGAACGGGCTGCCCGGAACCGTCGCGACCTGTGCCTGTTCGACGGCCTCCTCGGCCCAGGCCTGATCGTCCTCGCGAACCGGGAGCATGATGTAGAACGCGCCTTCCGGGACGGGCACGTCCTTGCCGTGCTCGGCAAATAGGTCCACGAGCATGTCCCGGCGCTCCTCGAAGGCGTCGCGCATCTCGACGATCTCTTCGTCAACCGCTTCGAGGGCCGTGACGCCGGCGTGCTGGACGAAGTTGACCGCACACGTCACCGAGTGGCTGTGCAGTTTCCCGGCCTGTTCGACGATCGATTCGGGGGCGGCGAAATAGCCCAGCCGCCAGCCAGTCATGGCGTAGGCCTTCGAGAAGCCGTTGAGCGTGATCGTCCGGTCCTCCATCCCCTCCAGGGTGCCGAGGCTGATCGGCTCGGCGTCGTCGTAGGTAATCTCCTTGTAGATCTCGTCGGAGATCACGGCGAAGTCGTGCTCGACGGCCAGATCTCGGACCCCTTCCAGGGCGTCCCGGGAGTAGACCGATCCGTGAGGATTGCCCGGGGAGTTGACCACGAGCAGTTCGGTGTCGTCGCTGACCGTCTCGGCCAGCTCCGCGAGTGCGGGTTCGAGATCGAAGTCGTGAGCGGCGGTGTCGACGCGGGCCAGCGAGCCGCCGGCGAGTTTCGCCATCGCCTCGTAGGAGACCCACGCCGGATCGAGCAGGACGACCTCATCCCCGTCGTCGATGATGGTCTGGAAGACCTCGTAGAGGGCCTGCTTGCCGCCGGGCGTGACGATGACGTTCTCGGTTCCGTACTGGGTGAGCCCGTCGTCGTGCAGTTTCTCGACGATGGCCTCCTTGAGTTCTGGAATACCGTTCGAGGATGTGTAGCCGACGTGGCCGGCGTCCATCGCGTCCTTGGCGGCCTGTTTGATCGGTTCGGGCGTGTCGAAGTCGGGCTCGCCGACCGAGAGGTCGACGACGTCTTTGCCCTCGGCTTCGAGTTCGGCGGCGAGATTCGAGATGGCGATCGTCGCGGACGGTTCGACGCGCTGGACGCGGTCTGCGAACGTTGGTTCGTAGCTCATGGTTGGGATTCTGAAACGGGTGTGTCGCTCACGATTGGAGTTCGGCAACGATATCGATGGCGCTCTCGACGGCCTCGCGTCCCTTGTGGGTGCGGGCCGCGGCTTCGTCCTGGCTCATGCCCGGGCCGATGACCCCGAGCGTGACCGGCGTGTCTCGATCGAGGCTCACGTCGGTGAGCCCTCCTGCAGCGGCGTGGCCGATGACCTGATCGTGGTCGGTGTCCCCGGAGATGATGACCCCGAGCGTGACAACGGCGTCGACGTCGTCGCGACGGGCGAGCCGGTCGGCCGCCAGCGGGATGTCGTACGCGCCGGGAACCTCCAGCGTCTCGACGATCTCCGCGCCACGCTCGTCGGCGGCCTCCCGAGCCGACGCTTCCATCTCCGAAAGTACCGCTCCGTGCTTGTCGTACTGGCCGATCACCAGCCCGAGCCTGACCATACCTGCGGGGTCGGAGCCGTCGGTGAAAGATGTACCGTTCCACTTCGGGGACGACTGTCGTCGGGATCGGAAGACTTCTATCCGCTCGCGCCACGCATCCGGGCATGTCCGACGCCCCGCCGGACGCACGCGTCCCGTCTTCGTCACCGACCCCACACCCGGTCGTCGCCCGTCTTCGCGAGTACGACACCGTCCTCCTCGGCGTCGCAGTCGTCGCCCTCCTCGCGCTGGCCGCTCGCCTGATCGCGCTCGGCGCACGCCCGGCGCACTGGGACGAGGCCCGTGTCGCATACTGGGCGCTGTATGCCCAGGAAGAGGGTCACTTCGCGTATCGGTCGATCGTCCACGGCCCCTTCATCCAGCACGTCGATCGCTGGCTGTTCGGGCTGCTCGGTCCGAACGACTTCGTGATGCGGCTTCCCGTGGCGCTGATCGGCGGGCTGTTGCCGCTCGCTGCACTGTTGTTCCGGGATCACCTCCGGGACGCAGAGACCGTTGCGCTCTCGCTGTTCCTGGCGTTCAACCCCGTGTTGCTGTACTACTCGCGGTTCATGCGCAGCGACGTCCTGGTCGGAGCCTTCGCCTTCGTCGCGCTCGGAATGATCGTCCGGCTACTCGAACGGCGACGAGTGCGATATCTCTACGGCGCGGCGCTCTGTCTCGCACTCGCGGTCGCCTCGAAGGAGAACTCGCTGCTGTACCTCCTCACCTGGCTCGGCGCGGGCGTGCTCGTGGCCGATCGGGCACTCGACCGACCGGGGTCGAACCGGACCGGGATCGATCGGCTTGGAGCGCTGGCGACGACCGGTCGCCTGTACGCCCGGCGGGCGAAGACCCAGCTAGACACGCGAAAGCGCGTGGGCGTGTACGCGTTGCACGCCCTCGGAGCACTGGCGGTGTTCGCGCTCGTCTGGCTGTTCATGTTCGCGCCGCGCGGGGACGGGCTCGAAGGGTTGCTCACCGGGGCCAGCGAGGCGGAGACCGTCGGGCTGGGCGAGGCGATGAGCGACCCGACGAAGTGGGGGCCACTGCTCGATGCGACCGTCGAGCAGTTCCGCGGCGAATACCTCGCCTGGGGTGGCAAGACCGGCGGGTTGACCTTCGAGGACTACCAGGATCGGCTGGGTGGCGCCCTCAGAGACGGACTGATCGGCACGTCGGCCCCGCTTGTGTTCTTCGCGATAGCCGGGTTCGTCCGCGAGCGCTACGCCGTCGCCGAGGGGCGCGTGCTGGTGTTCTTCCTGTTCTACGCCGGCGCGGCGTCGATCGTGGGCTACCCGCTCGGACTGTCGATCGGCGGAGGCTGGAAGTGGAACAACGTCCACGTCCTGCTGCCGCTGTCGATCCCGGCCGCCGTCGGCCTCGCGACGATCTATCGCTGGGGGAGAGAGGCCTACCAGGAAGACGAACCGATCGACGTCGGCCTGACAGCGCTGATCCTCGTGATGGTCGTCGCGACGGTGGCCTGGAGCGGGGCGACGCACGTCTATCTCAACCCCTCCCACGAGAGCAACGACCTCGTCCAGTTCGGCCAGCCCTACGATGATCTCGACCCGGTCGTCGAAGAATTACAGGCGGCAGCGCCGGGTGAGAACCCCGACGTGCTGGTCTACGGCAACGCCAGCGAGGACGCGTCGATCGTCGGACCCGTCCACTCCGGGCGAGCCTGGAACGTCCGACCCGTCTGTACCGACTTCGGGAAGTTCCTCCCGATGCAATGGTATCTGGCATCGACAGGTACGAACGCGAGTTGCGCCAGAGAGCCGGCCGGATTGCGCGAGCGCGTCGAACAGGATCGGCCGCCAGTCGTGATCACCCGGCTGGGCGACGACAGCGTCCCGACCGCCTGGCTGGAAGATAACTACGAGGACCGTGGAACGTTCAGCCTGCGGTATCGCGAGGGGGCGACGCCGACGATCCAGGTCTACGTCCGGAAGTGATCGGTCGGCGACGGCAACCCATATATCCCCGGCCGAACAGGGTGGCGGTATGGACGCGGGTCGGAACGTGTCGAAGCCCTCTTTCCGTGCGCGGGTGGCGGGAGCGCTCCGCGGTCGTGATCCGCTCGTCTTCGCAGTGGTCGCGATCGCGATCGCGGCACTCCTGGCGCGGCTGTTCTGGCTCGGCTATCGGACGGCGCACTGGGACGAGGCACGGGTCGCCTACTGGATCCTCCGCTACGAGGAGACCGGCGCGTTCGTCTACCGGTCGATCATCCACGGGCCGTTCGTCCACCACGCGACTCGGCCGCTGTTCGCGCTGTTCGGCCCGACTGACTTCTACGCGCGGCTTCCGGTCGCGCTGGTCGGGGGCTTCCTGCCGCTGTCGGCGCTGCTGTTTCGGGAACACCTCCGGGACCACGAGACGGTGTTTCTGGCACTGCTGCTGGCGCTGAACCCGATCCTGCTGTACTACTCTCGCTTTCTCCGCAGTGACGTGCTGGTCGCCGCGTTCATGCTCACGGCGCTGGGCTTTCTCGTCCGGACCTACGACACCCGTGACGGCCGGTATCTCTACCCCGCCGCGCTCTTTCTCGGATTCGGGATCGCCTCCAAGGAGAACGCACTCATCTACGTGCTGACGTGGCTCGGTGCCGGCGCGCTGCTGCTCGATACCGCGCTGTTCCGGCCGCGGACGGATCCCAGCGGGGCCGCGTTGCTCCGGCGACAGATCGGCTCGGTGCGGGCCGGAATTCGTCCGGGAACCGACGTGCGTCCCATCGTGGCGAGCGGACGCGCCCGTCTCCGGGCAGTGGTCGATCGGCTCCCGGACGCAGCCGCTCGGCCGCTTTCGGGGCTCGCGGCCAGGGCTGCGAGCGGCGTGGCAGTAGTCGCGTCGTTCGCGAGTCGGGTTCGACGCGCCGTCTCGTCGGCCGTCGCGGTGCTCCCGAGGCCCCTTCGGAACCCGATCGGAGCCCTCTATAGAACGGTCGCGTGGGCGGTTCGCCGTCTCGTAGTCGTGACGGTGTCGCTGCTGGGTGGGCTCCCGCTCCACGTCGTCGGAGCCGCGGTCCTGCTGGGCGGGGTCTGGCTGTTCACGTTCGCGCCCCGGGGAGCGGCCGTCGACCACTACCCAGTCTCGGGGTCGGCAGTGGGATCGGTCACGCTCGGGGACGCGATATCGAACCCGCTCGTCTTTCCGGACCTCGTCGAGAACACCTGGGACTACTGGTACAGCGAGTATCCGACGTGGTCGGACAAGGCACTCTCGAGCGGAGAGGACTCGTCGCTGCTGGATCGATACCTGGAGTTCGCACCGCAGTACTTCGACGTCCTGAAACGCCACGCGTTGCCGACGCTGCTGTTCGCGGGGCTCGGGTTCCTCTACGAGCGCTACGGCCGCGAGAGCTCGCGGAACCTAGTCCTGTTCGGCACCTACGCCGGCGTCGCGTCGGTGATCGGCTACCCGCTGGGGCTCGATATCTTCGGGCCGTGGAACGCCGCCCACCCGGCCGTCGTGTTGACGATTCCCGCAGCCGCAGGGCTGGGAGCGTTCTACCGCTGGGGCCGCAACGCCGCGACCGACCGTGACGCAGTCACGCCCGTTCTCGTCGCGCTGTTGCTCGTGGTCGTCTTCGGACACGTCGTCGCGACGGCGGTTGGCGCGGCGTACGTCCACGACACCGACGCCGAGGAGAACGACCTGATCCAGTACGGCCAGCCGGCCGGCGACATGCGCTACGACCTCCAGGCCATCGATCGGATCGCTGCCGAAAACGACGGGACGGACGTCCTCCTGTTCGGCAATTATTTCGTCGGGAACGGCGAGAGCGAGTACTTCTTCCCCGCCTGCATGGGTACCTCACAGTGGTTCGACGGGCTCCCGCTGCCCTGGTATCTCCACGCCGCCGGCGCGGACGTGACCTGCATTCAGACCTCGACCGAACTCGGACCAGTCAGCGGAGATCCGCCACCGGTTATCATCACGCGCGAGCGATCGGTTCCCGTCCTCACCCAGCAACTCGAGGGGATCGACGGCTACGAGTACACCGTCTACGAACTCCGCACGCACGGCACCGAGACGGCGATCCTGATCGACCCGTCGGCACTGAAGCAGTGAAGACAACGCTTTTAGCGACCCGAGGGATAGCCGCGAGTACATGACGACGCTTCCAGGCCCGACACTGGGGGTCGTCGGAG
Source organism: Halapricum hydrolyticum (assembly GCA_025517565.1). Taxonomy (GTDB): domain Archaea; phylum Halobacteriota; class Halobacteria; order Halobacteriales; family Haloarculaceae; genus Halapricum; species Halapricum hydrolyticum. Next base: position 18,914 of record JAOPKD010000020.1, on the reverse strand, counting down.
CTGGCCAGCTCGGGCGGATGCTCGCCGAAGCCGCGGCGCCGCTCGGCGTCGAGGTGGCCGTCTCCGACCCGACCGAGGACGCCCCGGCCGCACCGGTCGCTCGCGAGCAACTCGTCGGCGGATTCGACGACCGGGAGACGTTCCGGCGACTCGCCGAACGCGTGGACGTGCTGACCTTCGAGATCGAACTCGTCGATCCCGAACTGCTGCAGGCGGTCAGCGAGGAGACCAACACGCCCGTCCATCCCAACCCGGAGACGCTATCGCTGATCGAAGACAAACTCGTCCAGAAGCGACGGATGGAGGCAGCCGGGGTTCCCGTCCCGCCGTTTCGTGCCGTCGAGAAGGCAGCCGACGTCTACGAGGCAGCCGAAGAGCTGGGGTATCCGCTCATGCTCAAAGCGCGGATGGGTGGCTACGACGGGCGGGGCAACGTCGCCATCGAGGACGCAAGCGACGTCGAACCCGCACTGGAGCAGGTTGCCGGCCCCGCGATGGTCGAGGGGTTCGTCGACTACGAGCGCGAACTCGCGATCATGGGCGTCAAAGGCGACGGCGAGATCGACACGTTCCCCGTCACCGAGACGATCCACCGCGAGGAGATCCTCCGGGAGACGGTCGCGCCCGCTCGCACCGACGAGGGGACGATCGAGCGCGCCGAGGGGATCGCCCACGACGTGCTCGCGGAGATGTCGGGACGCGGCGTCTACGGGATCGAACTCTTCGAAGGTTCCGACGGGGACATCCTGCTTAACGAGATCGCCCCGCGACCACACAACTCGGGTCACTGGACGATCGAGGGGTGTGTGACTTCCCAGTTCGAGCAGCACGTCCGAGCCGTCCTGGGCTGGCCGCTGGGCTCGACCGAACGGCGGTGTCCGACAGTGTCGGCGAACATCCTGGGTGACGTCGGACGGCAGAAAGCGACGCTGTACAACGTCGATCGCGCCCTGGAGGCCGACGGCTGTCACCTCCACTACTACGGCAAAGACGAGGTGTACGAACTCCGGAAGATGGGCCATCTCACCCGGACCGGAGCTGACGGCGCCGATCCGACGGAATTGCTCGAAGCGACGCGTGCCGTCCGGGATGAGTTGACGTTCGACGACGCGGCGGAGTGAACCGCTCGGAGGGCTCCCCGAGCCGAAACAGGGGTTCCGAAGCCGAAACCGTCATACGACCGTATCGGCAAGGACGGCCAGATGCAGTGTGACAAGTGCAGCGCCGAGGCGGTGATGCACGCCGCCTACTCCGGGCTCCATCTCTGTGCGGATCATTTCACCCGGAGCGTCGAAAAGCGGGTTCGGCGACGAATCCGGGAGGACGGACTCGTGCCCGACGACGCCACACCCGAGGATCCGGCGACGTGGGTGATCGGCCTCTCCGGCGGGAAAGACAGCGTCGTCCTCACGCAGATCTTACACGATACCTTCGCGATGGACCCGCGGATCGAGCTGGTCGCGCTCTCCATCCACGAGGGGATCGAGGGCTATCGAGACAAGAGTCTGGACGCCTGCGAAGCGTTGACCGCTTCGCTGGACATCCGACACGAGACGGTTAGCTACGCCGAGGAGTTCGGCGTGCGGATGGACGACGTCGCCGAGGACGACCCCGAGAACATGGCCCCCTGTGCGTACTGTGGGGTGTTCCGTCGGGACCTCCTGTCGCGGTACGCCGAGGCGTTCGACGCCGACCTCATGCTGACCGGTCACAACCTCGACGACGAGGCCGAGACCGCGCTGATGAACTTCCTCGAGGGCGACGTCGAGCAGATCGCAAAACACTTCGACGCCAGCCTCGGCCCGCTGGACGAGCGAACCGAACAGGACCATCACGTTCCGCGCGCGAAGCCACTTCGGGACGTCCCGGAGAAAGAAGTCGCGCTGTACGCACAGCTCGAAGACCTGCCGGCACACATCACCGAATGCCCCCACGCCGAGGAGGCCTTCCGCGGTGAGATTCAGCGACTGATGCTCGATCTCGAAGAGGACCATCCCGGGACGCGCCACTCGATCATGTCCGGCTACGAGGAGCTCGCCGCGCTGGCCGCCGACGCCTACGGCGGTGGTCGCCAGAGCTACGGCGAGTGCGAGCGCTGTGGCGCGCCGACCGCACGAGACATCTGTCGGAAGTGCGCGCTGGTCGAGGCACTGGAAGAGCCGGAGTAGTCGTTCGAAAAATCGGAACTGGTACAGTCGCTGGGAAAGAGCGGAGACCGTCGTTCGAAAAAGCGGAACCGGCACGCCGTACCACCCCTTGATGGACGGCGTGTGCACGCGCCGACGTCGTTGTCGTCGATCGATTCCGAACCGACCGCACGCGTCGCGGTCGGGACGGATCAGTCGTCGGTTCGGACGACGTCCAGACCGTTGTTTCGCTCGAGGTTGCTGCGACCACCGTCGGTCTCGCCGAAGCCGGCCGAGCTGCTCTCGACGTTCCGGCTCGCGTCGAAGTCGATCTCCTCGGGGTCACTGATAGCCTGTCGTGACTTATCGGCCTGCTTCTGGGTCGTCGGACCGAGCACCTGGGCGCTCTGGACGCCGGTCATGATCGCCATGACTCGCACCTTGCCCTTGTACTCTTCCTGGATCCGGGCGCCCCAGATGACGTTGGCACTCGCTTCGAGACGGTCGGTGATTTTCTCGGCGATTCCCTCGGCTTCCTTGAGAGTGAGGTCGGGGCCGCCGGTGATGTGGACCAGACCGCCGCTGGCGCCGCGATAGTCGACGTCGAGCAGCGGATGGTTCATCGCGTCTTTGACGACCTCGTCTGTCTTGTTTTTATCCTGGGTCTCCCCGACCAACATCACGGCGACGCCGCCCTGGTTCATGATCGCGGTCATGTCCGCGTAGTCCAGGTTGATCAGCGACGGCTGCGTGATGGTCTCGGAGATGCCCTTCACTGTCTCGGCGATGATCTGGTCCATCACCGAGAAGGCCTTCCCGATGGGAAGGTTCGGCACGTAATCCAGCAGACGGTTGTTGTCGAGGACGATGATCGAGTCGGCCTCGTTGCGAAGGTTCTCCAGACCTTCCTCGGCTTTGACGGTTCGAGCGCGCTCGACGTTGAACGGCGTCGACACCATGCCGACGACGATCGCGCCCTGCTCTTTGGCGATTTTCGAGACGACGGGAGCCGCACCGGTTCCCGTGCCACCGCCCATTCCGGCGGTCACGAACACGAGATCCGCGTCGCCGAGGATCTCCTTGATCGTGCCCTGGGCCATCTCGGTGGCGCGTTCGCCCATCCCAGGGTCGCCACCAGCACCGAGCCCGTTGGTCAGGGATTTGCCGACCAGGATCTTCGTGTCGGCCTCGATCATCTGCAGGTGCTGCTTGTCGGTGTTCAGCGCGATGGTGTCGGCGCCGTCGACGCCGATGTTATAGAGCCGGTTGACCGTGTTGTTGCCCGCGCCGCCACAGCCGACGATGACGATCCGCGGGTCGCCGAACTCGCTTCCGTCCGCGTCGTCGATCGATCGCTGCTCGGCTTCCTCGTGTTCGAGGGCCTCTTTGACGATGTCCTGCATCGTTACACCTTCGCCCAGGTCCGGCGCTTACGTTTTTCAGAGGGGCGCTCCTTCTCGGTGCCCTCTTCGTTGATCATCTCGCGGACGGCCGACCGGATCGCCTCACTCCGGTTGGGGTACTCCCCCGTCTCGACCATTCGCTCGACTTCCTCGATCTGCTGTTTCGGGATCCGTAGTGTCACACGCTCCATGTTTGTCGTTCCCCTTTGGGTAAGACGGTGGTGAACTCGCGTCCACGCTGCGTTTACACAGCGGAACCGCACGACAGCGGCGCGATGGCCGAAGTCGCGCCCGCTATGTAAGACGACCGTCTTACGCAACAAGTACCACAGACCAAGGGATAATAAAGGTTAGGGTTAGCGTATGACACTTCTGCGTTTACGCGATCACAGGCCGTTTACCATTCGTTTTCGGAGTTTTACGAGTTGTCGAGCACGTCGGCAGCGGGGGTGCGTCGCCCGCAGCTGGGGCAGAACGCCCAGTCTGAGCGGAGTTCGTCGCCGCACTCACAGAAGACCCGGTGGGACGCTTTCTCTCCGCAGTTCGGGCAGTAAACGTCAGACGGCGACAGGGTTTCGCCGCATTGTGCGCACGTGTTACGCTGGTCGTCGCCGTCGGAAGCGTCTGTCTTACGCTCGGAATCGTCGCGAGTCGCCTCCGTGTGTGACGCCTCTGGTTCCGTGTCGGCGTCGGCCCCGTCGACAGAGATGTTGACGTTGATATCCTGGGGCTGACGGGGCGTAAACGTCCGTTCGAGGCGTTCGGCGACGAGCGCGTCGACGCGTTCGGCGACGAGTTCGTCGAGGCTGTCTGTCTCATCAGACACGGAGTCCGATCGCGGAGATTCGACGGACGGTTCGGCCGACGTCTCGTCGAGATACGTGCGCAACGCCTCACGCATGATCTCGCTCTTGGAGGCGTCGAACTCCTCGAGTTGGGCGATGAGGTCTTCGTCCGCACGGAACGTGATCTTGCTCATCCGACTCGTCATACACGTTGTCAGCCAAACTATTTCAATCTTCCCGAGCGTCTGACGGGCGTCATTCGATCCACTCGTCAGGTTCGAAACCGAGTGCCCAGCGGTGTCCACACTCGGGACATTCGATCTCGTAGGTGTCCGAGCGAAGCAGTCGAGAGTTGACGTCGATAGTGAGTTCGTCAGCTCGGTCGGCACAGTCGAGGTGAAAGCCCGTCTCGCATTCGTCGCAGCTGAGAGAACGACCGCCTAGGGCGAGTTTCTCGCCGCAGTATCGACACGACTCGAGCGCCTTCATCAGGTATATTTTCTCGTCACAACCGTATAACGATTGGCGTCAAGGCTCCGCCGTCCCCGGCCCGAATAATAATCCTTAAGTCTCCCAGGCGGACTACGTTCAGGTGCGACCGCCCTTAGCTCAGACTGGTAGAGCAGTCGACTGTAGATCGACTTGTCTCCCGTTCAAATCGGGGAGGGCGGACTTGTTCTGTCGACGCAATGCGTCGACTGACAAGTGTATCACTCTCCGATTCGAGCAGACGAGTCACAGCCCGGAACGGCCGAGCGGAGCGAGGTCGCACGCCCGGACTGTCTCGGCGAGTTCAAATCGGGGAGGGCGGACTACGAGACTCGAACGGCGTGAGAGTCTCGGAAAAGCGAGCGGCGAAGCCGCGAGCATTCGCCTGCGAACGACGTGAGCGGTGAGAAGTCTCTCCGGGGCTATCTGGGGTCGGACGTCACAGGACAGTTATGGCGAAGAATCGGCAGACGTGGCGGCCATAAACAGTCGGCTCCTTTTTTATCGCTGTGGCGCGTGTGTCCAGATGAAGGGTCGCGATGGGTGTCCTCGATCGTGCGGCGCGGCTTGCCAGAGGCGACAGCGAGCCGCATCCATATCGATGTATGTCCTGCGGGGCTGATCTCTCGGTCCAGTACCACTCCTGTCCGGAGTGCGGTGGCTACGACATTCGAGCGGCGAAGTGGGTCGACGAGTGAGTATTACGGGTCGAACCAGATGGCGAGTGATTAGCCATACGTCGTGCGGTTAGGGTGCTAAATTTGACAGGAGTTTCAGCAATAAACATGCGCAAAATGATAGTAATCCCGGAAACATCTATGTGTTTTCTTACACTTGTCGGACAGAGGTGTGACGCTCGCGGGAACTGCACCACTCCGGATCAGATATCCCCTGTCTGGGACCTGCAGACGCGTCCACGCGAAACAGTACCGGAACCGAACGGCGTGACTCGTTCGAGCGCGGTGACGAGGACGGACCGACAAATCGAAAACGGGAGGGGTCGAAGACCCTGGGAGTGAATCGCAGCCAGTTCATCGCCGTGGTGGTCGTCGTCCTGAGCGTCGCCGGTCTCGCGATCGCGGCAGCGACGGTCTCGACGCCGTCGAGTTCCGCGCCAGGGACTGGCCTCGGGGACGATCCGGGAGACTCGGGCGGGGGAGAGAGCCAGCAATCATCGTCTTCGGCTACGGGCAGCAGCGGAAACGAGGATCTTTTCGTGTCTCTTGGGGTACTCCTCTTCAGCGTTGCGGCGCTCGTCACACTCTACATAGTCGTGCGGGGACTCACCGCCCGCCGGGCCGCGATCGGCGTCCTCGTGATCGCAGTCATCGCCCTCGCGAGTCTCCTCACGTTGTCGCTGCTCATGGACACGGTCCCGGCACCGGGCGGGGACGGTCCCCCGGCACCCAACGAATCGGACCGTGACGGAGCTGGTGAGGGGGGCCGAACGCCGACCGAATCGCCACAGCAACGCACCGACGTACCGCCGAGCGTGCTCGGCGCGTTCGGGCTTGTGATGCTCGTCCTCGTCGGTGCGATCTACCGGTATTCCGGCAGTGACAGCGATATTGGAGTCGAAGCGGAGGGAGACGAGTCCGAAGAGCCGTCGTCGGTCCAGGCCGTCGGAGAGGCGGCCGGGAGAGCCGCCGACCGGCTCGACGCGGACACGGATCTCGAAAACGCGATCTACCGGGCCTGGCGAGAGATGACCGACGCGCTGGACGTTCGGAGCCCGCGAACGACGACGCCCGAAGAGTTCGCTGACGTCGCTGTCGAAGCCGGGATGTCCCGCGAGGACGTCCGGGAGTTGACGCGGCTGTTTGAGGAAGTCCGGTACGGCGACGCAGAGCCGACACTGGAGCGCGAGCAGCGGGCACAGGATGCGTTGCGGCGCATACAGCAAGCATACGCAGAGGAGGACCCGAATGAGTGACCACATCGCGAACGCGGCAGGAGGGCAGCCGGATGAGTGATCGTCTGTCGGAGACGGACGAGATAGACCTGTCCGGGGCGACGCTCGTCCTGGTCGGACTCGGCGCGCTCGCCGTCACGATTGCGATCGTCTTCGTTCTCGATCCGGAGCTGGCGCCGACGTTCGATCCGATAGTCGTCGTGGAGTATCTGATGGCGATACTCGGAGTCGGGGCGGCACTGGGGCTCGGCGTCAACTACCTCCGCGGCGAGCAGGGGGAACTCGACCCGCCGCTGGTCGAGTACCGGTCGACAGTCACCGTGCCGGGGACGTCGATCGACGCCGACCTCGCTGGAACGACCGCGGAGGGGGCGCTGGGCCGCTACAAGCGCATCGGTGCGGTACGCGAGCGCCTGCGCGCAGTGCTCGAAGACGTCCTGTCGAGAACTGGCGTCCCGGAGTCCGACCGGGAGGAGGTCGTGGAGTCGGGAGCGTGGACGGACGACAGCGCCGCGACGGGGTTTTTCCAGTCGAGCAGCCCCTTCTCGGCCAGCGATCGGATCCGCATGCGCGCCACGCGACAGCATCCGCTCGTGGTACAGGCCCGCCACGCGATCGACGCCGTGGCGAGCCGACTGGGCGTCGACGGTCGTGAGTGGACCGACCCCGATGATTCGGGTGCACGATCGGAGATCGACGAAGGATGGGTCGGGCGGCTCAGCGACGTCCAACGGCAAATCAGCGAGACCGACCGCTTGCGGATCGTGACCGGCCTGACGTTGTTCGCAGTCGGGACGGGCGTCCTCCTGGACGCCGGCCTTGTAGTGCTCGCCGGCGTGGTCGGACTCGGCCCGATCGCGCTGAGATACGTCGGCCCGACGCCGGCCCCACAGCTCGAAATCGAGCGCGAACTCGACGACGCCGAACCGGACCCGGACGAGCAGGTCCGCGTGACGGTTACCGTCTCGAACGTCGGCGACAGGATGGTGTCCGACCTCCGCTATCTCGACGGTGTGCCGCCGGGGCTGAACGTCGTGGATGGATCGCCGCGTCACGGGATGGCACTCCGCCCCGGAGCGTCGGCACGGTTCGCGTACGTGGTCGAAGCCGAGCGGGGCGAGCACGCATTCGAGGAGCCGCTGTTGATCGCCCGGGACGTCATCGGGAGCGTCGAGCGGGTCGAACGTGCCGAAACGAGCGGCGAATCGTCGATCCGCTGTGAGCCGAAACCGACGAGCGATCTCTCGGTCCCGGTCCGCGCACAGACGAGCCGCGACGTCGGCCGAGTCGTCACTGACGTCGGCGGCAGCGGGCTGGAGTTTCATTCCGTTCGGGAGTACCGGCCGGGCGATCCGCTGAAGCGGATCGACTGGAACCGGGTTGCGCGCGGCGGCGAGCCGGCGACCATGCAGTTTCGCGAGGAGCACGCCGCGACGGTCGTCCTGTTGCTTGACGCCCGGGGCGAGGCGTTCGTCGCGCCCGAACGCGACGCACCGAACGCGATCGAGCGCAGCCTCGGCGCCGTCGCCGAAGTGTTTCGCAGCCGGCTCGACAGGGACGACCGGGTCGGGCTCGGCGCGCTCGCAGCCGAGGACTGCTGGCTCCCGCCCGGTGCGGGGCACGGCCACTGGGCGCTCGCCAGGCGACTGTTGGCGACGGACCCTGCCTTCACCGAGGGCGGAGACGGGAACTTCTATACGCTGCTCGCAATGCGACGGCTCCGCAAGCGACTGCCGAAACACGCACAGCTGGTGCTGTTCTCGCCGCTCGCCGACGACGCGGCCGTCTCGATTGCGCGCCGGCTGCACGCCTACGGGTACCCGATGACCGTCGTCTCGCCGGACGCGACGGCGACGGACACGCCCGGGCGGACGGTCGCCCATCTGGAGCGGCGACTCCGGCTGTCCCGACTCAGGGACGCCGACGTGCGGGTGATCGACTGGCGGCGAGACGAACCGCTTTCGATCGCGGTCGACCGAGCACAACGGCGGTGGTCGCGGTGACAGTCGAGCGAGTGCCCTCGCGTGCGGGACTCGTCCTGACGGGGCTGGCCGGGCTGGTGGCCGCCGCCGGCGCGTTGCTGGGCGGGAGCGTCGCGGCACTCGCCGGGGTGCCGGTGGCGATCCTCGGCGTCTATCGCACCTCGCGGCCGGTACTCGCTGTCGGGGTTGCGCTTCTGTTTGTCGGCGTCATGCTGGCGGGCCTCCAGGACGGTGCGCCGGTGGCGGTGCTAGTGGCGATGGTCGGGACGGTGCTGGCCTGGGACGTCGGCGAGAACGCTATCTCGATGGCCGGACAGCTCCGAACCGGAGCGAGCGGCCGCGCCGAGGTCGTCCACGCCGGGGCCGTGAGTGCAGTCACGCTCACCGTCGCCATCGCCGGATACAGCGTCTTCCTGCTGGCCAGCGGCGGGCAACCCGGGATCGCGCTGTCGCTGCTCGTATTCGGGACGGTGCTGGTTGTGCTTTCGCTCGGACGGTGAATCGCCTCGGCGCGGTGGCCCGACAATCAGACCGTCGGAACCGCGACGCTGTCGAGGACGGAATCGATCACTACGGACTTGCGGATGTCCTCAACGCGCGCGTCCGGCGTGAGTACGAGCCGGTGAGCGAGCGCCGGCTGTGCGACGCGTTTGACGTCGTCCGGTGTGACGAACTCCCGGCCGGCGATCGTTGCGCGAGCACGGGCGATCTCGAACAGCCGCTGTGTCCCGCGGGGCGAGACGCCCACTTCGACGTGGCGGTGTTCACGGGTCTGGCGACACAGCCGCGCCATGTACTCCAGCACGTCCTCCTCGACGGTGACCGACTCGGGCGTCAGCCGAAGGTCCTGAACCGATTCGGGATCGAGGACCGTCTCGACGGACGGACTCTGCTCGGTGCGACCGGCGCGGCGTCGCAGGAGTTCGAACTCGCCGTCCTGGTCGGGATAGCCCATCGCGGTCTTGACCGCAAAGCGATCGACCTGCGCCTCGGGCAGTTCGAAGGTCCCTTCCATCTCGACGGGGTTCTGCGTCGCCATCACGAAGAACGGATCCGGCAGTTCGTGGGTCTCACCGTCGACTGTGACCTGCCCCTCTTCCATCGCTTCCAGCAGCGCAGACTGGGTCTTCGGTGGCGCTCGGTTGATCTCGTCGGCGAGGACGACGTTGGCGAAGATCGGCCCCTCGCTGAACTCGAAGGTGCCGTCGCGCTCGTTGAAGACGTGGGTCCCCGTCACGTCGGCAGGCAGCAGGTCGGGCGTGAACTGAATGCGCGAGAATGACAGTCCGAGCGCCGTCGCGAAGCTCCGGGCCGTCAGGGTCTTTCCGGTTCCGGGAACGTCTTCCAGCAGGACGTGTCCGCGACCCACCACACCCAGGAGAACCGTCTCGAGGAACTCTCGGTCGGTGATGACTGCACCCTCTATCTCGCCGAGCAAAGAGTCGCAGGCGGCGCTGGCTTCAGCAACGTCCATACGCCCGTTGTTTCGGGCCCGTTCCTTCAGCGTGTCGAATGCGAGTCGTTGCCAGTCCGGGCGTGGATCGAAACGGATACAAGTCCCTCGCGGGTACGAACTGATGAGCCGAGGTAGCCTAGCCCGGCCAAGGCGCCTGCCTCGAGAGCAGGTGTCCGAGAGGACTCGGGAGTTCAAATCTCCCCCTCGGCGTTTTTGCATTACAATTCATATAGTATGAACGCTGTCGAGATCTGAAATAGACCAGGTGTGCACAGCGAAGCGAGATCCAGGCGTAGTTCGAATCGTCCCTCAGCGCTTCTACGGTGGACAACCCGTCCGAGAGTGACGTCTACACCTCACGCCAGGAAGAACAGCAGCACGCTGATCGCGAGGACGGCGACGATGAACGCGCCGGCCAGCGGCGCACCGAGCGAGACGACGGCGTTGGCGGTGCTGGCCAGCATCTCGGTGCGGTCGTTGCCGAAGACCGTGACTTCGGCCCGTTCGGTCGCCATTCCGGCCTCGACCGGTTCGATGTCGTCGCGAGCCCGTTCGAGGAGGTCGTCGATCAGCGCCACCAGTTCGTCCTCGGGGATCGAACCGCCGACCGGGTTCTCGGCGTCGATGGTGTTGACCGCGTGGGTGTCCGTGGTGAGCACTTCCAGCAGGTCGACGCCGTCGACACTCTCGAGAATCCGTTGGCGCAGGCCGGGGACCATGTTGTTGCCGTCGATCAGTACGTATCCAGTCGTGTGGTCGTCGACCCGGAGCAGCGCCACGCGGATCCCCAGCGAGCCGATCCCGTCCTCGAGGCCCCAGGGCGTGGGGTCGTGTGCCGTTCCGAGTTCGAGCGAGGATTCCGGCGCGTCGGCCAGCCGGGCGGCGAGCCGTTCGGTCCCGTCGATCAGATCGAACGCCCGTTTGCTTCCGGGGACGACGTGGCCCAGATCCGGGCCGGTCAGCCCGTCGTTGCAGTTGTGTGCGTCCGCGAGCATGACGTCCTCGAAGTGGCCATCTCGGGCCGCGGCCATCGCCGAGAGTCCGACGCCGAACTCGACGTCGTCGGCGTATCCCGGGGCGAACGTGCCCGCGACGAAAGCCCCGCTGTCGAAGCCGTGACCCGTCAGCGTCGCCTCGCCGGCGTCGAGTCGCGAGCCGGGCGTGGCCGTAGGGCTGTACTCGATCCGCTCGCGAGCGCGTTCCGCGGCGTCGACGAGCGTCCCGACCTCGCGTTCGGTGACGAGGTTGAAATCGTGGCCGGCGGTGGCGTGTGGCGGAAAGGCGAGTCCGTCCGTGTGTTCGTCGATCCGCACCGGGAGGTTGCCACCACCGATGTCACCCATCGGCCCGGGATGGATCATCGGCAGGACGAACCTGGCCTTCTCCGTCCGCTCGTCGGTCGTCCCGAGCCGGCGAAACGAGAGGACGGACACGGGGACGACCGCGGTTTCGCCGATCTCCTCGAAGAAGTTCTCGAGTTCGCGCGTGCCCTCGGCGAGATGGCCCATGAATCCGCTGACGAACCCGAGCGCGCTGACACCGAGGCTGCGTCGCCAGGGCCGGTCGATCACGACCAGAAACAGCCAGACTGCACCGGCATAGACGAGACACATCAACGCCAGCAAGAGCAGATCCTGCGGATGGAAAACTATCGGAAGGTCGGCCTGGTTCGCTCGCGAGAACAGCCGATCGATCAGCGGCCCACCCGCCTCGACGGACCGGAGGGTGCCGGTATAGATGACCAGCAGTGCCGCCGCGACGACGGTTTGAATGCTCGCGGGCAGCGCGGCGAGCGCCAGTCGGTGGCGGGAGACGGCAAGCACGACCAGCAGTCGGACGGCGAAGATCGCGGCCAGCGCCAGCAGCAGTGCGTCGAAGACGAACGGCTGACCCAGCGGCGTCAGTAGCGCGACGACGGCGGCCGCGGTCAGGACTCCGATGACCAGCAGTTCGCTGAACAGCGCCAAAAGCGAGGCGTGGCTGTACGTGAGCCGTCCGCCGAGTCGGCGATCCAGCGGAGCGGTCAGCAGGCTCGCGACGACGGTCGGCAAGCCGACGAAGAACACGCCCTGCCAGGCGTCGTCCAGCACGAACGCCGAATCGAAGGCGGCGACGCCGCTCACGGCCGCGATCGCCAGTGCGAATGTCAGCGTTGTGTACCACCGCGGCGTCCGGAAGACGAACCGCGACAGTGCCGCCAGGTTACCCTGCGTGGCCGTCATCTATCGGAAGCCCGACTGGGGGCGGGTTAAAACATGCGTTCGATCCTGGAGAGACAATCGACAGTCGCGCCACACCAGATGTCGACGCTACTCGCGCTGTTCACAGAGCGTTCGGAAGTTCTCGAAGACTTCTTCGCCTTCTTCGGTGTGGGCGACCTCGGGATGCCACTGGACGCCGTAGAGGTGTTCGTCGGTATTAGACATGGCCTCGACGCCGCAGACGTCGCTGTGGGCCGTCCGGACGAACCCGTCGGGGACCTCCGTGACCTCGTCGGCGTGGCTGGCCCACACTCGCGTTTCGGGTGCGAGCGATCCCACGAGCGGATCGGTCTCGTCGTCGATCTCGACGGTCACGTCGGCGTAGCCGCCGTACTCGCCCTCACTGACCGTCCCACCGCGTGCGTCGGCGATGAGTTGCATCCCGAGACAGATCCCGAGGACGGGGATATCCAGATCGAGATACTCCGGGGAGTTGCCGATGCGGTCGATGTCGGGGCCGCCGGAGAGGACGAGCCCGTCGGCGTCGACCTCTTCGGGCGGGGTCGTGTTGTCGATCAGCTCGACGTCGACCCCTATGTCGCGAAGCGCGCGCTGTTCCAGGTGCGTGAACTGGCCGTGGTTGTCCACGACGTCGATACGGGTCATTGCGCGAGGGTACACGGCTGGGATGTAAATACTCGCGGAAAACGATCGACGGAAAAGACAAAGTATGTGAGACACCGAAACAGGGACGATGCACGAAGGGACCCGGGTGCTCGACCGCGAAGACGACGACCCGGACGAGGCAGTGATCGTCTGGCGACCCGAGGACAGGACGATCGCCGACTGGGAGTACGAAGCCGACGGCGAAGCCTACACGACGGCGGAATCGAACCCCGACTATCCGGACGACGAGCAACTGGTCCTGATCAGCTTTCTCGACCAGCTCGAAGCGGCGTGGCCCGACTGGGAAGAGTCGCCCCCGGCGGAGTTACTCGACGGCGCTCGCGAGCGCGACGTCCCGTGCTACGGGTTCCCCGAGGGACGGCTTGTCGAAGCCGAGGATGACGCCGGCGAGGCGGACGCGGTCGAAATCCCCGACGAATTCGAAGTCATTCAAGAGCGACTCGAAGAGAACGGCTTCGAGGTCACGCTCGATGCGGACACGGCCGAACTCCACGTCGAGAAGTACGGCACCGAATACGTCGTCAGCGCAGATGGGACCGTGGAAGGCGAATCCGGGTTACGAAACCGGGTCGTCAGTATTGTCAGCCGATACCTCTGACGGTCTGCATTGCCTCTCGCTCGCACGGCGACATCCGATCGGGCGGTGAGATCGCGATGCTACTCCGCTTCGTTCCTGGATCGAGGGACGCCGGGCGGGATCCTGAGGATCGCGATACCGTCGATGCGCACACCTGTGAATTCGCTTTCACGGCGGTGACTTTGGAGGGAGGTAGAAGTAGACGGTGTTCCCGCGGGAATCGGATCGGTCGAATTTGATCTCACCGCCGAGCGATTCGATACACCACTTCATTACGAACAGGCCGACGCCGGATCCGTGAGACGTGTCCTGGATGTCAGCAGGGCCCGAAAGCGCGTCGATTTCGTTGTCGGGGATCGGAGAGTTCGAGTCGACGATGCGGATTTCGACCCGGCCGGTATTGGGCGACGGACCGACGGTTACCTCGACGACCGGTTCGGACGCGTCGCTGTGGACGATCGCGTTCTCGAGTGCGTGCGTGAGCGCGTGCATGAACGCGTCGTCGGCATGGATCCACATCTCCTTGCGTTCGGTCACGGTGACGTTCGCAGCAGGGTACGCGGCCGTAACTCGTTCGACAGTGTCTCGAACGGCTTCCGTTACGTGTCGCCGGATACGCTGTGTGTCGGTTTGGGAGACTGCCTGTTCGATTTCGCTGACTGATTCCGCCATACGACCGAGACGTTCTACTCGGGATCGAACGGTCGCGAGGACGTCTCGTACAGATTCCGCCTCGGCGCTTGCTTCGATCCGGTCGACGTGCCCACCGATGATCGTCGCTTCGTTTCGCAAGTTATGTCGAAGCATCCGCCAGAACAGCTCGGCCCGGTGGTGCGTTTCGTAGTAGTCCGTGATATCCCGCACCTCCACACGGACAGCGTCGCCTCCAGGGACCGTCTGCGGTGAGAGATGCACCTGTACCCAGATGAGTTCGCCGTCCGCGCGTTTCATTCGCCAGGTGAATTGTATCGGACCGTCAGCAAGACACGTCCGCAGGCGGCTCTTGAACTTGGCCTCAGAGTGAGGGTACGTGTTCGCCGTATAAGCTGAGACGGAAAGCCGACGCAACTCCTCGGAAGCGTATCCAGTGAGAGTTTCCAAGTGGTCGTTTGCGTCGAGAATAGTTCCGGTTTCTGGGTCGTACAAGGCGATCCCGACGTGGAGTGTATCGTACACAGACGACAGCTTCGTTGCCTTTCTGAGTCCCATACCAGGCTAGTCCGTTCGGACCTGTCTAGTATTACCGTTAATAATAGAGATATACACGTCTCTATAGGTATATCCAGAGTCGCGAACGGGGACTACTCACCGGGATCGAACCGCTCAGCGGCAGACTCGAAAGCCAGTTCGTCGAGTTCCTGTCCCTTGCGCGTCTCTGCCTCGGCGATGGCGTCCGGATCGGGACTGGCGTCGTCGTCGATCCGCGCCCAGGAATTGTGGACCTTGGCGTGACACCACCGACAGAGTGAGACGGTGATCTCGTGGCTCGGCCGCCCCTCCCCCTGCGCGGACTCGACAGCATACGACAGGTGATGTTCCTCCAGCAGCGGCCGGACGTCGTCGTGGGCGAGCCGCCGTTCTTCGAGGCCGCAGCGAATGCACTCCTTGCCGTCGGTGAGCGAACGGAAGTGCGGACAGTCCCGCCATCCCCAGTCGCCGTCCGGATCGGCCGCGAGGCATCGGAAATCGTCGACGCTACGGGCGTCGGCGAACTCCGGGTCGTGATATCCGTTTTCGACAGCCCACCGGCACTTCCCCTCGTCGGTGACGTGATCGCACCGCTCGGCGTGTCCGTATGGATCGTCCACCCCGACAGGGGAGCCGCCCGGCGCTTTCTCCATATCTGGTCGTTGGACGGGACGGAGTTGAGACTGTCGGGGCTCGATCCGATTCGATATAGCGAAATACACTTTAACACACTACACGTCGGTCTTTTAGCTCTCAAGCGAGTAGGACCGACACATGGTCCAGAACGTCGCGCCAGTGATGGCAGAACTCGAACCCGAGGACTTCTATCTCCTCTCGGGGATCGAGCAGGGGATGCGCTTTTCGGAGTGGGTGCAGCGCGAGAAGATTCCGGAGTTCTCGCGACTGACAGCCGAAAACGTCGAGTACCGACTCGACCGCTGCATGGACCGGGAGCTGATCGAGCGAAAGACCATCCAGTACGAGGGGTACACGCTCACGTTCGAGGGCTACGACGCGCTGGCGTTGCACACCTTCGCGGAACGAGAGACGATCGAGGGCGTCGGCGCACCGCTCGGGGTCGGCAAGGAGAGCGACGTCTACGAGGCCCAATCCTACCGGCCGCTGGCGCTGAAGTTTCACCGCGAAGGGTACACTAACTTCCGGGAGGTGATGCGCGAACGGGAATACACGGCCGACCGCGAGCACGTCTCCTGGCAATACACCGCGCGCAAGGCCGCCGAGCGAGAGTACGACGCACTGGAAACGCTGTACCCCGACGTGAGCGTTCCACAACCGATCGATCACAACCGCCACGCGGTTGTCATGGAGCGAATGGACGGCGTCGAGCTCTCGAAGGCGCGGCTCGATCCCGAGCAGGCCCGGTCGCTCCTGGAGATGGTCCTCCGGGAGATCCAGACGGCCTACCAGGAGGGCTACGTCCACGCCGACATCAGCGAGTACAACGTCTTCGTCGCTAGCGACGGGATCACCATCTTCGACTGGCCCCAGGCCGTACCTACCGAGCACGAGAACAGCGACGAACTCCTCGAACGCGACGTCGAGAACATCGTGGGCTACTTCCGCCGGAAATATCCCGGTCAGATGGGTGAACAGACGGATATCGAGGGGATTAGCCGTGCAATTCGATCGGACGCGTTCGAGTCGATTCGCGGATTCGACGAGCGATAAACTGTTTTTCGCTATATAGAATTCGAACGGTGTCGCTGCGAATACCGCCCCAAACGTTCACGGAAAGCATAGAATGCGCATCGATCTCTATCAGAGATTGCCGGCTCTGTTTAAACCCTCAGTAACTGATATGAAGTGCGTGCTGAATACAGAGCGTATACTTTGCAGGCGTTGTTTACAGGTGTGCGGTATCGTTCATTGTGTGGACACGCCATGTACCATCGGCTTGATACTCAAGTTCGTTTATGCATGTCAGTCCCTGCTTCACTCGGTGACCAAAGCTTGCGTCCTCACAGATGAGTGATGCGAGCAACCCCTTGTTAATACCACTGTGTGCCACCACGACCACACGGCTGTCGGGGTTTGAATTACAGATGTCCTCCAGGACCGGGCGTGCCCGGGCAACCGCTTGCGCACGGGTTTCACCACCGTCAGGCTCCCAGTCACTCCAGTTGCGGTCATTTTCGACCAACATTTTTTCAATTCGCTCCGTTTTCTCCCCTTCCATGTCGCCGCAACTCCGTTCTTTCAACCGCTCACCAGACGTGACGGCCATACCGTGCGGTTCAGCGAGGATTTTAGCCGTTTCCCTGCTCCGTTGGAGCGGGCTGGTGAAGATAGCGTCAATTGTAGCGTGTTGAAACCGTGTCGCTAAATCACGTGCCTGTTCGCGCCCGTGATCTGACAGCGGTATATCCAACTGTCCCATCTCCACACCCCTGTGATTGTACTTGGTTTCTCCATGACGGGTCAGAAACACCTGCGTCATTGAAGACGTGTTTATCGATTTCATACAAAAGGTTGGGGGAACGAAATAGAGATAGTTCAGGAAGAAGAAGATCGTGGACTACGAGGCCCGACATTACGGCGTTTAACAATTCAGACGGCATGTGAAATACGCTCGCTGTATGCAGCAGCGCCTTCGGCACCTACGCGAATCCTGTCAAAATCGCGTTGACCGATAAAGAGGATCAATACAGCAGCACTTGGATAACGTATCTGAATCATTATATGAGGTAGAACGATTTACTGACGCTACATCTATTCGACGAGGAATGCCTCCAGCGGCCATCGAGGGGTGTGGTCTTGCTCTTCTTGGGGGTATCCAAGGCGGAACAGGTGTAGCGGTAATTTGTCATCTCCATCAATCAGGGACGCTAATTCCTCGCGCATCGCGGGGCGTTCCAGAATCTGACTCATCGGATGAACGGCGAGCCCCTTGGCGGTCGCAGTGAGAGCCATGCGCTCGAAGATCTGACCGGTCTTGACTCTTGCCGACGGGGCATCCGACTCGGTCGTGAGGACGCCGACGGCGGGCGCACTCTGGAGTAGTTTTGAGTTCTTCTTCGCTTCGCGGTCTCCAATATCGAGGTAGGTGACGACCGCCTGCCCAATCCGTGCTTTGAGCCAGGGATCTCCGAGCGCGCCTATCCCGATCCAGTTTCCCAACTCTTTGCGATACTCTGGGTCATCCATCTGGAGTCGATCAGCTTCGGCCTGTAGTTCGGCGACCGATTCTTTCCGCCCGGAACCGTCAATCAGATGCAATGTAACGGCATCCTCGGCGACGCAATTTCGTAATTTCTCTTGGATGGAACCACCGAGTGGCTCGTTTCGGAAGAGGTGGTGATTCGTGGATCGTTCCGTGATTTGGTCGAACAATTCCGGGTGAGAACCGGATGAACTGTTCCTATCGGGGTAAAGCGTGACGATGGCTGGCGGTGAATCGTCGTGATACGCTATATCGAAGCCGATTCCGAACCGTTCGGCGGCAATACAGAGATTTTCGACAGCACATCCAAGACTGATGTGTAACTCCCGTTTGTCCTGGTCAGCCGCGTCCAGCCACCGCGCCTCGTCGGCGTGGACCTCGATTTTGCCATCTTCAACGACGAACTCCCACGGTTGAGAGTTGTGGCTGGATGGGGCAAGAACCGCATACCGGAGAAGGAATCGTGCACGCTGTGTGAGAGGTGCCTCGGTCGGAAACTTGTCAGCATCGATCTCCCAAACGTCGGATGATAAGTCGTGGGTCTCCATGACATATATTCGCGTACCCGACCAATCAAGCTACCGTTATACTCATCTATGGGGGTATAAGTCCTCGCAGCCAGTTATCGATTGACAGTTTTCCAGTGCAAGACTCGCGCTGTGTATTCAGCACGGCTGCTAAAACCTGTCACCGATTGAGGGTTTCAACAGAGCCAACAGCGAATGTTAGCTGAATGCAGGCGCTAAGCCCCCGGCCTCAGCGAGTGCGTCAGCGCGAGCAAGGTGGGGTAGTTCACTGCCGCATTCGCTCCTTTCCCAGACAAAGTCATCTGGACGAATTTCTCCGAATACGTCAAGGAAGCATATGACAATCTCAGCTTTGCACGTTGAAGTAGGAGCGTGACGTAGGCGGTAGCAAGGACAGATG
>JAOPKD010000002.1 GCA_025517565.1 Halapricum hydrolyticum | reverse complement strand
GAAATCGATCACCTGTTCGTTCATTCAACAGCTGACGCTAACGTGCAAAGCTGAGGTTACGAGTAACCACGAAATTACACTACAACGACGCGGTCGTCCTCGCGTAGCAGTTCCCGGGTGACTGTCCCCCCACGGTGCTCGTGGGTCTCACCCCGCTTGCCGACGATGATGAGATCCGAATCGATCTCGTCGGCGACAGCCCGGATCTCGTCGGCGGGATCGCCGTGACAGCAGATCGTTTCGACCGGAACGCCGTGCCTTTCGGCCGTCTCGGCGACCGCTGCGAGGACTTTCCAACCCCGCTCTTTGCGCTCCTCGATGACGATCTCCATGCTGCTCAACGCCGGCTCCCCCATCTCTCGAGTGTCCACGACGTACAGCGCGTGTAGCGTTGCGCCCTCGCGCTGAGCGAGTGCTATCGCGTGTGCTGCGGCGCGCTGGGCGTGCTCGCTGACATCCACCGGGACCAAAACCGTGTCGATCGTCGCGCCGTTTTTCGAAGACGTACGGTTGTTCCGGGAGTCCCCGCCGCGCGCGCCTCGTGACGCCGGGTCGGTGCGACTCCCTCGCGTGGATCCCTCCTCCGAAGTGTCTGGATGCTGTTCCATTCTTATCTCCGAATACAGACCGGTACTAGACCCATAACCGTTCGCCGTCGTAGCCCAATCGGTTTATACGGCCCTGAAAAAAGCCGGGACGTCGCCTGTGCCCGTCGAAGAGAAGCCGCGAGTGCGGTTCTCCCGACCGGGATTTATGTCTTTTCCGCTCGACAAGAGAGTATGTACAGCGATGTGCTGATGCCGACGGATGGGAGTCAGAGCGCGAACGGTGCGCTCAGGCACGTCATCGAGATCGCATCGCAGTGGGACGCGACGTTGCATGTCCTGTACGTCGTCGACACGCGGCTGGCGCGTTCCGGATCGCTCCTCGAAACGCTCCGGGACGAGGGTCGCAAGGCAGTGCGAGATATCGAGGTGGCCGGAACGCAAGCCGGGCTGACTGTCGTGACCGAGGTCGTGGAGGGGACCCCACACGAAGCGATCCTGGACTACGCTTCCGGACACGGCGTCGATATGATTGTCATGGGGACTCACGGACGGACGGGTCTCGACCGCATTGTGATCGGAAGCGTCGCCGAACGAGTCGTTCGACGATCGCCAGTCCCTGTGCTGACAGTTCGTTTTCAGGACCCGTAGCGTGGCATGGATATGACGGGCTGGCATGCAGCTACCGTAGACGAGACGCTTGATGCATTGGCGTCGAGCGAAGACGGCCTGTCCACTGACCGGACGGCGCGTCGTCTCGACCAGCACGGACCGAACACGATCGGGGAGGGCGACGCGATCAGCCCGGTGCGGATCTTTCTCCACCAGTTCACGAGCCCGCTCATCTCCGTCCTGCTCGTCGCCGAAGCGCACAAACGCTGGCGTACGTCGTCTTCGCGGGTGTGACAGCAAGCGGGTCACTTCCAGACAGCGCACCGCTGTCGTCAACTGCCCCGCTTCGAGCGCGGCGGTAGCATCTCCGGAGTTCTCCGTAAGCACTATGCCCGCAGACACCTCGGTTTCGGTGTGGCCTCCCACGTAGACAGCGAGACGGAACTCCCCGTCTCCGAGGTGCTTCCGGAGTTCGCCGATGCCTTTCCCTTCGAGCGGTTCAACCGGATGCAGACCGAGACGCTGCCGGCACTGCTCGACCGTGATGACAACCTCGTCGTGAGCGCGCCGACCGCCAGCGGCAAGACGGCGGTCGCCGAAGTCGCGATCTGCGAGACGCTTCGGACGGGCGGGACGGCGCTGTTTATCGCCCCGCTTCGTGCGCTCACCAACGAGAAGGAGCGAGAGTGGGAGCGCTTCGAGGATCTGGGCTATTCGGTGTACGTCGTCACTGGCGAGCGCGAACTCAACCCGCGCCGCGCCGAGCGTGCCGACGTACTCGTGATGACTCCCGAGAAGGCTGACTCGGCGACCCGCAAACACGACACGCCGCGGTATTCGTTCGTGACTGACATCGACACCTGCGTCATCGACGAGGTGCACCTGCTCGATTCCGAGCGTCGCGGGTCGGTCCTGGAGGTGACGATCTCGCGGTTCCGGCGACTCTGTGACCCCCGGATCGTCGCGCTGTCGGCGACGATGCCGAACGTCGAGGACGTGGCCGCCTGGCTCGACGCCCCGCTGGAGACGACCTTCGAGTTCGGCGACCAGTACCGCCCGGTCCCGCTCAACGCCGACGTCAAGACCTACACGCACGGTGACAACGCTTTCGCCGACAAGTATCGTCGGCTCTACCGCGCGATGGACCTCGTCGAGCCGCACCTCGACGACGAGGGACAGGCGCTGGTCTTCGTCTCTTCCCGGCAGGACACCGTCCAGGCCGCCAAGAAAGCCCGCGACGAGCTGGTCGAACGCGACGTCTCGATGGGTGCCCGCGGCGATTACGACTTTCACAACGACGCCGCCGAGCTGAGCAACGACACGCTTCGCCAGTCGGTGCTCGACGGCGTCGCCTTCCACCACGCTGGGCTCTCTCGCGACGACAAAAACCGCGTCGAACAGTGGTTCCGAGAGGGCAAGATCCAGCTACTGTTCTCGACCTCGACGCTCGCCTGGGGCGTAAATCTGCCCGCCCGGTGTGTCGTGATTCGTGACACCAAATACCACGATCCTCTCGAAGGCGAGGTCGACATGAGCCCGCTGGACGTCCTCCAGATGCTCGGGCGAGCCGGTCGGCCGGGCTACGACGACACCGGGTACGCCTGGGTGATCGCCGACCGGAGCGAGGCCGACAAGTACCGGCGTTTGCTCCGTGACGGCAAGGACATCGAGTCCCGGCTGGCGGAGGATCTGCCCGCCCACCTCAACGCCGAGATCGCGATGGGGACGATCGACGATCTGGATGACGTGCTCTCCTGGCTGGAGACGACATTCTATCACGTCCGGGCCGAGAGCGCCCCCGAGCAGTACGCGAACGCTGCCAACCTCCGGGAACACGCCTCGCGCACGCTCCGCGGACTGGTCGATCGCGGCTTCATCGAAATGGATGAGGATCTGTCCGTCAACGCGACGGCACTGGGTCGCCTCGCCTCGAAGTTCTATCTCCGGCTCGACACCGCCCGATCGTTCGCAGATCTGGCCGAAGAGGCTGACGGCCTGACCGATGACGACGTCCTCAGAGCCATCGCGCAGGCGGGCGCCTTCGATAGCGTCTCGGCCCGACAGGACGAGGAAGACGCCGTCGACGCGGTCCTGGGCGGCCGCGGCGAGTCGCTCGATCCTGGCCCCCGAAAGGTGTATGCGATCCTCCGGTCGGGGATGAACGGGACCGTCCCCTCGGAACTGAAAAGCGACGCCTGGGTGATCAGGCAGAACGCGCTGCGCCTGCTTGCGGCGTTGCGGGCGTTTCTCGACCGATTCGCGGACGCTCGCGCGGCGAACCTGGCCCGCCGCGTCGAGGCGCGCGTCGAGCACGGCCTCAGCGCGGACGCGGTCGGGCTGACGGCCATCGACGGTGTCGGATCCGGCCGGGCGAAGACGCTCGCGGCTGCGGATCTCGCGACGCCGGCGGACGTACTGGACGCCGACCGCGACGAACTGGTCGCCGCCGGCCTGAGCGACGGCGTCGCCGAACGGATCCAGGAACACGCCGGGGACCTCCCCAGGGTCGTCGTCGAATGGGGATCGTTCCCCGAGACGATCGCCCGCGGCGAGAACAGCATGCAGGAAGTGACGGTCCGGAACGTGGCCGGCGGTGCCCGTGCCGGCGTCCGGATCACAGTCAACGGCGTCGAGATGACTGCGACCGACTGCTATCTCGGCGAGACGACGCTCCCGGTCGGCGTCTTCGGTGGCAATGCCGACCAACTCACGTTCCGGGTCGAGATCGCCTATCCCGAACTCCCGCTCGAACCGGTCGTCGAAGCCCGGTCCGTCGAGGTTCTGTAGACCTGACGGGCCCGGCCGCTGCTCGTCCTGGGCTGGCGCCCCGCCGGCTCCGACCACCGTGGCCAGGTGTTGCGTGGCACGAATTTCCACTGGATCCGAGAAACGTCCTTAGATCTCTCGATAAAAGGTCTCCGGGGATTTGAGGCACTTTTAAACAATGTCAACGTATGACATACCCTTCAGAACCCCTGAGAAGGATGATTTTAACGGCGTAAAATGGCGCTAACGATCGGACCCCTATATGTGGTGGTGGCGCGTATGGCCTGCTGGGTGTCCCCGCGATGTCAAACGCGTCTCCGACTGGTGGTGAAAGTCTCCGAAAGTCGCTCGGGTTCGGCCTGGCGACTGTCCGAGCAACGATCGTTCCGACTGTCCGGTTCGTCGGCTTCTGGACAGCGGTCGTCTTGCCGTTCGTGTACCTTCCGCTCCTGTTTACTGGTCTGGACGGCGCGACGACGTACGCGTTTGTCGCCCTCCTCGTCGCGCACGTCGTCTCGTTGTTGCTTGGCCGCGAGTACGGCCGGTAACGATTCTGGTAGCGTCTCGCAATCGGATTCCTCCGCTCTATTACTCGAACTGTTCGAATAGCACTGTCCGCAACTGTTCCGGGTCGGAGACGACGGCGTCGACGACCTCGGGGTCGATCCCGTCGTGGACGCCGGTGTATCCGACACATCGGATCCCGGCGGCCTTCGCTGCCCTGGCACCCGTCGTCGAGTCCTCGACGGCGACGGTCGCGTCGGGGTCCGCTTCGAGTTCCTCCAGGGCTCGCCGGTAGACGTCCGGTTCGGGCTTGCCGCGTGGCACGGTCTCGGCGCTGACGACCGCGTCGAAGCGTCCCTCCAGACCGAAGCGATCGAGCACGACGTCGATCCACGCATGCGGCGACGAGGTCACCAGCCCGACGTCGATCCCGCTCGCCTGCAACTCCGCGAGGAGTTCTTCGAAGCCGTCCATGAGGCTCGCACGCTCGCCGTATATCTCCCGGGCGAGCTCCTCGAAAAGTTCGACGTGCCGCTCGCGGCCGACCGCGACCTCGTAGTGTTCCGCCAGGTAGTCGTAGATTTCCCGGTAGTTCATTCCCATGACTTCCTCGGGGTCGACGTCCCCGTCCGGGACGACTTCCGGAAAGAGCCGCTCGGTTTCGAGATCGGGCCAGAACCGCTCCGAATTGACGACGACGCCGTCCATGTCGAACAGCACTGCGGGCATATCGGTGCTTGGGCGACGGCCGGCAAAGCGGTGGCGATGTGACGGCCAGCGAGGCAGCGGCGATTCTCCCGAGAGTTTAAACCCGAAGTCGACGCCACTCGGCGGTATGCATGACGCAATCGCTGTCAGGGCCGGGGAGTGTACGAGTACGTTCGACGGCAACCGGGTTCGCGCACACGAGCAGCGCGGCCGCATGATCGTCCTGGTCAAGCCGGATAACACCGTGCTGGTTCACGACGCCGACGGGTACCAGCCCGTCGCGTGGCTCACCCGGGCGGAATCCGTCACCGTCGAGGGCGACCGGATCGAGGCCCGTGACGGCAACCAGCACCTCAGGGTCGAGGTTCACGAGGAGTTCGAACGCGGCCGCCACCCCGCCAGCGCTGCCGGGCGTCCGGTCGGGGACTGTCCGGAGTGTTCGGGAACGCTCGTTCGCACGTCCGACGGCGTCTCCTGTACCGGCTGTGCGGTCCGGTTCGGACTGCCCGGCGACGCGACCGTCCTCGAGGAGCGCTGTGAGTGTGGCCTCCCGCTCATGCGCGTCGAACGCGGACACGCTTTCGAGGTCTGTCTCGACCGCGAGTGTGAATCGATGGACGCGGCGGTCAAGCGAGCGTTCGACCGCGAGTGGGCGTGTCCGAACTGCGGGGGCGACCTGCGTATCCTTCGGCGCGGCGGCCTACTGGCCGGCTGTGAGAACTACCCCGACTGTGATACCGGCTTTGCGCTCCCTTCGGGGACGATCGCCGGCGAGTGTGCTTGCGGACTCCCGCTGTTCGACACTGACGGCGGGCGACGCTGTCTGGACGCGACCTGTTCGGCTGCCGAACTCGAACCGCCGAGCGGACCGTAGGCTCACCCCGACCAGCGGGCCGTGCGTATCCCGTCGTCGGATAGCGGACCGTAGGCTCTTTGCGCGCGAGCGGGCAGGACTAGATATGGAACTCACGCTCGACGGATCGACCGTTCGTGGCGGCCGACAGGCACGCGAACGGTTTCACGACGCGCGCGGGTACGGACGCTCGGTCGACGGCGATCTGGAACTGGCGCCCGTCGAAGCCGCGCACATCCTCTATCGCGGCGACGTCGAGACGATCCGGGACGCCGACTCGGGCGAGCAACTGGACTTCCGGGCGTTGCTGTCCTCGGACGCCGTCTCGGAGATCGACGTGCTCGTCTACAAGGACCTGCGTGACCGGGGATTCTATCTCTCGCCGACCGACGAGGCGGGCGTGGACTTTCTCGTCTATCCGCGGGGGAAGGGACCGTGGGATGACGCGGTCGCCTACCGTGTCCGGGCGATCGGTGAGCGAACCGACGTCCCGGCCCGCACGCTCGGGGAGACGGTCCTCGCCGTCGTCGACGAGGAATCCTCGATCACGTATCTCGAAACCGATCGCCCCGACGTTCAGGGCACGACTGAGCCGGAACTCCCGCGCGGCGTTCCGGCTGAACTGCTCGAGGACCGCGTGCTCGTCTGGGATCCACCAATGGAACTGTACGAGCACGGATTCTACGGGCAGCCGCTCGACGACGACGGCGCGCCGTTGCAACTGTCGCTGCTCGAAGCCGCGGCGCTGGCCCGCCGTGGCGTGCTGGCCCTCGAAGAGAGCGAGGTCGTCGAACGCGGTCGGACGGTCGAGGGCGAGCGTTTCGACCGCAGGCTGGCGGTCTATCGTGCGCTTCGCGACCGGAGCGTGGTGCCCAAGACCGGCTACAAGTTCGGTGCCGACTTTCGAACGTATGCCGACGTCGAGCACGTCGACGAACTCGGCCACTCCGAACTACTCGTCCGCGTACTCCCGGCCGACCACGCTTTCGCGCCGCGGGACCTCGCGCTCGACGTCCGACTGGCTCACGGCGTCCGC
Source organism: Halapricum hydrolyticum (assembly GCA_025517565.1). Lineage (GTDB taxonomy): Archaea > Halobacteriota > Halobacteria > Halobacteriales > Haloarculaceae > Halapricum > Halapricum hydrolyticum. The sequence goes on along the minus strand of JAOPKD010000002.1, from coordinate 366,065 downwards.
AAGCGCATGGTGTTCGCGCTCGTCGGCGAGACGGTCGAGTGGCTGTCGGTTTCCCGGCTCACGCCCTGATCGGCACCGCTTTCGCTCGCCTCCCGGAACCACGGCACGGTCACGTTCGCCAGCCGCCGGTGGGCGACCTCGTAGGACGTTCCCGACGGTCGGTCGCCCCGCTGGCCGGTGTAGCTGCCGAACTGCGTGTGGTTCACGCCCGGCAACTCCCTGACGGTGGCGTCGGCCGGCAGGTTCGCCCTGTTTCGGTCGTAGGTCTGCCGGTCGAGCACCGTGTCGTCCGCCCCCGTGACGCTCAGTACCCGGAGGTCGGTTTCGGCGATCGACCGGTCACAGTACGACCCGAACAGTACGACTCCGGAGACGCGTCCGGGATTCTTCTCCGCGTATCGGCAGGCCATCGCCCCACCCAGCGAGTGGCCGCCGACGTACCACTGCTGGACGTCGTGAGTCTCGATCACGCGCGAGGCCGCGCCCTGCTCGAAAACGGCCAGGTTCAGCGGCATCTTCACCACGACGACCGTTACGTTCGCCTCCGTGACCAGCGGCGACAGCGACGACAGGTAGGCGTCCGGGTGAACGCGTGCGCCGGGATAGAACACCAGTCCTGTCGTCGAGTCGGCGTTTGCGGGTCGGAGGAGGTAATCGCCGTTCATTCGTTCGAGCTCGATTCGGTCGTCTTCCTGGACGGCCTGGACGCTCACGTCGCTGCCGTGAAAGGGCGTTCCGAAATACAACAGGAACCCTGCGACGGCCAGCAAGACGACCACGAGTATCCAGACGGCCAGTCGCTCCCGGTTGCGAGCCAGCCACGTACGAACGCGTCCCATCACCCGTGTGTGGGACTGATACGACCCTAACAGTACCGGTCGTCGTCACCGTACCCGTCGCGCAACGTCACAGGTCCGCGCCGACGGCCTCGCTGACGCTGTCGAACCCGTCGCGCTCCAGTAGCGTCGCCAGCCCGCGGTTGATCTCGCGAGCGACGGTCGGGCCACGGAAAATGAATGCCGTGTACAACTGGACCATGCTCGCACCCGCACGGATCTTCCGGTAGGCGTCCGCGGCAGTGAACACGCCACCGACCCCGATCACCGGCACGTCCGTCCGTCGGGCGACGAACCGGACCGTCTCCGTTGCGGTCTCCTCGATCGGCTTCCCCGAGAGTCCACCCTCCTCGACGCGACTCGGACTTTCGAGCGTGTCCGGTCGCGCTGTCGAGGTGTTCGTTGCGATCACACCTTCCAGGTCGTACTCCTCGACCAGCTCCATCGTCTCTTCGAGTGCGGGCTCGGGCAGGTCCGGCGAGAGTTTCACCAGCAGTGGGCTCGCCCCTGCGTCCCGGAGCTCCCCGAGGATCCCCTCCAGCGTCTTGCGGTTCTGGAGGTCTCGGAACCCCTCCGAGTTGGGACAGGAGACGTTCACGACGAAGAAGTCCCCGCCCTCGGCAACCTGCTCGTAGGCGTTGCGGTAATCCGTCGGCGCGTCTTCGGCGGCTGTCGTCTCGTTTTTCGCGAGGTTCACGCCGACGGGGAACCCTGCGTCAGTCGATCGGAGGCGTTCGCCGATGACGTCCGCACCCTCGTTGTTCAACCCCATGCGATTGACCAATCCCTCGTCTTCGACCAGGCGAAACACTCGGGGGCGGGGGTTCCCTGGCTGGGGCTCGGGGGTCACGCCGCCGACTTCGACGTGGCCGAACCCGAGCCCGCAGAGCGTCCTCGGAACCTGTGCGTTCTTGTCGAAGCCGGCCGCTACGCCGACCGGATTCGGGAACTCCTGTCCGAACGCCTCGACGTGCAACCGGTCGTCATCCACGGCGAACCCTCGTTGCAACACTGCCGGCAGCGGCGTCCGCTCGACCACCGCCATGCCCGTGTGGGCAATCGAATGAGCCGTCTCGGGCGGCAGTCGGAACAACAGCGGTCGGAGGCGTTCGTAGAGACTCATCGTCAGAACTCGTGTTCGACGTCCTCCTGATCGGCCTTCTGGATGATGATCTTGTTGTCTCGTACCCTGACGAACACCTCGTCGCCGATCTCCATGCCTGCGACGGCGAGCTCGTCCTCGTGGAGGTTGATGTGGACGTTGTGATACTCCCCGTCCTCGTCTTTGGCACCACTCGGGCTGAGCTTCTTCTTTCGCACCATCGCGCTATCTTGTCTCGTCCATCGCCGCAGGACATACTTAAGTCTACCGTGCCGGGTCTCTCCGACTCTTCTCTCCCGGTAAGCGCGCGCGAGACGCACGCCGCCCCCGTCTTGGCCCCGTTTCCGGCAGTTTTCACCACTCTTTCCGACCAGACTTATAAATGAACTGGCCGACGGGACCGGATTTTGGGGGTATATTTATAATGAGCCATGTGCTGATTCCACACGGAGAGGTCAAACCATGGCACCCGACCAAGACAAGCGAAACTTCGCACTCCGGGAATCGGACGGGACAGAATCAAGCGTCTTCTCTGGGAGCACACCTCGCCAGGCTGCACTGAAGGCTGCCCGGCGACTCGATCCCGCACCCAGCGAGGACGAAGTCGACCCCACGGAACTGCGACTCCGTGAGAAAGGCACAAAGAAAGTCCACATCTATGAAGGCTGGGCCTGGGAAGAGAAGGCTCCCGAAGACAAACCTGACTGGATGCCGGGCGAGATCACGAAGGGGAACGTCTCCAAGCAGGGCGTCGAGCATCTCGACGAGATCTGATCCCTGAGACCAACTTTCCTTCGTGTGCCCACGCGGGCGTGAGAGTCAACGATCACGCGAAGTGCTGACTGGCATCTCTCCCGTGTCCCGTTTCTCCTGGGATACTGGCGGTTGCAACCGTTTGCTGGTGCGATCCTTTCGTTGCAGGTCGTCGACCAGCACTGGCACGATTGCTGTACCGATTTATTCGGTCCCGATGGAGCACGATGGCCACTACGATACTGCCATTCGATAACAGGGGGATTCTTCATGCAGTTGGCCCGTGTAATCGCATGACGAGGCGGCTCCGGTTCGACGCCCTTAAGTGAATACCCCTCTTCGAATCGAATGCGAAGTGGCGCAGGGCGGACGGTCGCCCCGCCTGGTCACCGATCACCCGATTGCCCGGGACGCCCCGGGCTTTCGGATGGAGCATCCGCGTTCCGGCCCGGGTCCTCCCGGGCTGGACCGATCCGACGCCCTTAAGTGTAACAGGGTGTTCGGATGTGATGCGAACGTGGCCTGGCCGGGGCCGTCAACGCCTGGCCACATCGGACCTCGATCACACCCGGTTCGAAGGGCTTAAGTCCTTTCCCGGGCAACGTTCAGGTCCGGAGGAAATGAGGATTCCACCCCTGCGGTCCGCCGTATAGATGGGATCTGATGTTAGCCCTGGTAGTTCGGTGACACCCGATCGGGGTGTCGTCGAACGTGACTCAATGCGATAGCAACACACCCATCCGGGTGTGTTTCCCGCCTAACCCCCTGGCCTTTGTGGCCAGGAACATTCCGGTTGATCCTGCCGGAGGCCATTGCTATCGGAGTCCGATTTAGCCATGCTAGTCGCACGGGTTTAGACCCGTGGCAGATAGCTCAGTAACACGTGGCCAAACTACCCTATGGACCGGAATAACCTCGGGAAACTGAGGCTAATTCCGGATACAGCTCTCCTGCTGGAGTGCGGAGAGTTGGAAACGCTCCGGCGCCATAGGATGTGGCTGCGGCCGATTAGGTAGACGGTGGGGTAACGGCCCACCGTGCCGATAATCGGTACGGGTTGTGAGAGCAAGAGCCCGGAGACGGTATCTGAGACAAGATACCGGGCCCTACGGGGCGCAGCAGGCGCGAAACCTTTACACTGCACGACAGTGCGATAAGGGGACTCCGAGTGCGAGGGCATATAGTCCTCGCTTTTCTGTACCGTAGGGAGGTACAGGAACAAGTGCTGGGCAAGACCGGTGCCAGCCGCCGCGGTAATACCGGCAGCACGAGTGATGGCCGATCTTATTGGGCCTAAAGCGTCCGTAGCTGGCCAGACAAGTCCGTTGGGAAATCGACGTGCCTAACGCGTCGGCGTCCAGCGGAAACTGTCTGGCTTGGGACCGGAAGACCCGAGGGGTACGTCCGGGGTAGGAGTGAAATCCCGTAATCCTGGACGGACCACCGGTGGCGAAAGCGCCTCGGGAAGACGGATCCGACAGTGAGGGACGAAAGCTGGGGTCTCGAACCGGATTAGATACCCGGGTAGTCCCAGCCGTAAACGATGTCCGCTAGGTGTGGCGCAGGCTACGAGCCTGCGCTGTGCCGTAGGGAAGCCGTGAAGCGGACCGCCTGGGAAGTACGTCCGCAAGGATGAAACTTAAAGGAATTGGCGGGGGAGCACTACAACCGGAGGAGCCTGCGGTTTAATTGGACTCAACGCCGGACATCTCACCGGCACCGACAGTGTGCAGTGAAGGTCAGTTTGATGCGCTTACTGGAGCCACTGAGAGGAGGTGCATGGCCGCCGTCAGCTCGTACCGTGAGGCGTCCTGTTAAGTCAGGCAACGAGCGAGACCCGCACCCTTAGTTGCCAGCAGCATCTTGCGATGGCTGGGTACACTAGGGGGACTGCCGCTGCCAAAGCGGAGGAAGGAACGGGCAACGGTAGGTCAGTATGCCCCGAATGTGCCGGGCGACACGCGGGCTACAATGGCCGGGACAGTGGGATGCCATTCCGAGAGGAAGCGCTAATCCCCTAAACCCGGTCGTAGTTCGGATTGAGGGCTGAAACTCGCCCTCATGAAGCTGGATTCGGTAGTAATCGCGTGTCAGAAGCGCGCGGTGAATACGTCCCTGCTCCTTGCACACACCGCCCGTCAAAGCACCCGAGTGGGGTCCGGATGAGGCCATCATGCGATGGTCAAATCTGGGCTCCGCAAGGGGGCTTAAGTCGTAACAAGGTAGCCGTAGGGGAATCTGCGGCTGGATCACCTCCTAACGGTCGGGACTGGGGCGTCGCCCCAGCCCACCTCGAGTCCGTTCGCGACAGCCCGTTCGGGCACCTACGAACTACCAGGGCTAACATTTCGCCGGGCCCATAGCTCAGCGGCAGAGCGCCGCCTTTGCAAGGCGGAGGCCCTGGGTTCAAATCCCAGTGGGTCCATATCTCGTGTCCGGCTCGAACCGTTCCCCTTAAGTGGGCGACGGCGTTCGAACCGGGTACGGACGACCGATGCACCACCCCGCGGCAAGCGTGGGTGGGAAGGGTTGATGCACGCACCGTCTTACCACCTCGGGCGTGTAAATGACACCGTGTGTACGTGCGATCCAGGCGTCCACTGGACTCGTTTCATCGAGTTACAGTGACGTTGCAACTGCTCAGCAGTTGCACACGTTGTAGTCGTCTATACGACTACACACCGTCGCAACTGCTTTGCAGTTGCGCACATCGCAACTCATTCGAGTTGCACACAAGTTGGCTACTATGCCAGCTGGTGGATAGCTCGGCTCGGAAGCCGATGAAGGACGTGCCAAGCTGCGATAAGCCTGAGGGAGCCGCACGGAGGCGAAGAACTCAGGATCTCCTAATAGGAACTCCTCACCGCAATTGCTTCGCGCAATGGGGAACGCCGGGAACTGAAACATCTTAGTACCGGCAGGAAGAGAAAGCGAATGCGATATCGTCAGTAACCGCGAGTGAACGCGATACAGTCCAAACCGAATCCTTCGGGATATGTGGTGTTTTGGGCTGACTCTCATCGGCCGAACGTCTTCGAGAAGTCTCCTGGAACGGAGCGTGATACAGGGTGACAACCCCGTATCGAAGTCAAGTACGTCGTGCGTCAGTTCCTGAGTAGCGGGGGTTGGAAATCCCTCGTGAATTTGGCAGGCATCGTCTGTCAAGACTAAATACTCTCCGAGACCGATAGTGAACAAGTAGCGTGAGCGAACGCTGAAAAGCACCCTCAGAAGGGAGGTGCAATAGGGCTTGAAATCAGTTGGCGATGGAGCGACGGGGCATACAAGGTCCCGTGAAGAACGACCTGCCTGCGAAGGCACAGTAGGATTCACGGGAAGCCGGTGTTCCGTCGTGCGTTTTGAAAAACGAGCCAGGGAGTGTGTCTGTTTGGCAAGTCTAACCCGAGCATCGGGGGAGGCACAGGGAAACCAACATGGCCGCAGGGCTTTGCCCCAGGGCCGCCGTCTTCAAGGGCGGGGAGCCAGACGGACACGACCCGAATCCGGACGATCTACTCCTGGGCAAGGTGAAGCGTACCGAAAGGTGCGTGGAAGCCTGTTAGCGTTGGTGTCCTACAATACCCTCGCGTGACCTTGGAGTAGGGGTGAAAGGCCCATCGAGTCCGGCAACAGCTGGTTCCAACCGAAACATGTCGAAGCATGACCTCCGCTGAGGTAGTCCGTGAGGTAGAGCGACCGATTGCCGTGTCCGCCCTCGAGAGAGGTCGGCTCGGCTGTCAAACTCCGAACTTACGGACGCCGTCGACGCGGGGAGTCCGGTGCGCGGGGTAAGCCTGTGTACCATAAGGGGAACAACCCAGCGTTTGGTTAAGGTCCCCAAGTGTGGATTAAGTGTAATCCTCTGAAGGTGGTCTCAAGCCCTAGACAGCCGGGAGGTGAGCTTAGAAGCAGCTACCCTCCAAGAAAAGCGTAACAGCTTACCGGCCGAGGTTTGAGGCGCCCAAAATGATCGGGACTCAAATCCACCACCGAGACCAGACCACGCCCGTCACAGGGCGATTGCGTAGGTTGGCGCTCCGATTGGGTGGAAGCGTGGGCGAGAGCTCGCGTGGACCGATCGGTGACGAAAATCCTGGCCATAGTAGCAGCGAAAGTCGGGTGAGAATCCTGACGGCCGAAAGGGCAAGGGTTCCTCGGCACTGTTCGTCAGCCGAGGGTTAGCCGATCCTAAGATCCGTCGTAATTCGAGCGGATCGAACGGGAAACTGGTTAATATTCCAGTGCCACCGTCCATCAAAAGTCGACGCTTTGGGTTCGCCTGGACCGGGCTTTCGCCCGGTGGAACTGTCAAAGACCGTGGAAGCCGTAACGGCACGAAGCGGCCGAACGGCAGGATACCGCAAGCCAGGTCACCCCAGAGCCCGTGAAAAGACGAGGACGGCGATCGTACCGAGATCCGACACAGGTGCTCTGGCGGCGAAAGCCAAGGCCTGTCGGGACCAATCGACGTTAGGGAATTCGGCAATCTAGCCCCGTACCTTCGGAAGAAGGGGTGCCTGCCTCGGGAAGAGGCAGGTCGCAGTGACTAGGGGACTCGGACTGTCTAGTAACAACATAGGTGACTGCAAATCCGAAAGGACGCGTACAGTCACTGAATCCTGCCCAGTGCGGGTATCTGAACACCTAGTACAATAGGACGAAGGACCCGTCAACGGCGGGGGTAACTATGACCCTCTTAAGGTAGCGTAGTACCTTGCCGCTTCAGTAGCGGCTTGCATGAATGGATTAACCAGAGTCCCGCTGTCCCAACGTCGAGCCCGGTGAACTGTACGTTCCAGTGCGGAGTCTGGAGACCCCCAAGGGGAAGCGAAGACCCTATGGAGCTTTACTGCAGGCTGTCGCTGAGACGTGGCCGCTAGTGTGCAGGATAGGTAGGAGCCGTGACGCAGGCACCCGCGCCAGCGGGCCGCCGAGGCAACACTGAAATACTACCCACTAGTGGCTGCGACTCTCACTCCTGGCGGAGGACACCGGTAGCCGGGCAGTTTGACTGGGGCGGTACGCGCTCGAAAAGATATCGAGCGCGCCCTAAGACCATCTCATCCGGGTCGGAGACCCGGAGAAGAGCGCAAGAGCATAAGATGGTTTGACAGTGTTCTTCCCAACGAGGAACGCTGACGTGAAAGCGTGGTCTAGCGAACTCATTAGCCCGCCCGATGCGGGCAATGAATGACAGAAAAGCTACCCTAGGGATAACAGAGTCGTCACTCGCAAGAGCACATATCGACCGAGTGGCTTGCTACCTCGATGTCGGTTCCCTCCATCCTGCCCGTGCAGAAGCGGGCAAGGGTGAGGTTGTTCGCCTATTAAAGGAGGTCGTGAGCTGGGTTTAGACCGTCGTGAGACAGGTCGGCTGCTATCTATTGGGGGTGTCATGGTACCTGACGGGAACGCCCGTATAGTACGAGAGGAACTACGGGTGGTCGCCACTGGTGTACCGGTTGTCCGAGAGGGCAGTTGCCGGGCAGCCACGCGACACGGGGTAAGAGCTGAACGCATCTAAGCTCGAAACCCACCTGGAAAAGAGGTACCGCCGAGGCTACTCGTAGAAGACGAGATCGATAGACTCGGGGTGTACGCGTCGAGGCAACGAGACGTTCAGCCCGCGAGTACTAATAGCCGAAGCCACCATTCATACGCACTGTGACTCGTCGAAACGAGTCCAGGCGCAAACTGGATCGCACGTACACACGGTGTCAACCGACCGACGCAGGTGTTTGATCGCGGTTCGAGTCCGCGAGTCGGCGTTAAGGCGGCCACAGCGGCGGGGCAACTCCCGTACCCATCCCGAACACGGCAGATAAGCCCGCCTGCGTTCCGGCGAGTACTGGAGTGCGCGAGCCTCTGGGAAATCCGGTTCGCCGCCTCCCATTCATACTACATCACCCTCGCACAGTGACAACGCTGTGCGGGGGTTTTCGTCGTTGTCTTGCGAAGTCGATGCGTCGACAGAGAGGTCACTACCGCGAGTGTGCCGACGCCCTATCCAATCCGCGAAGGCGTCGAAATCGACGGTTCGATCCCCCGGGCCGCGATCGACGAGTGGCCCTCCCGAGACGGAACGTCGTGGCTACGCCTCGAGCACGGCCTCAAGCGCGTCCATCGTCTGTCCGACACGCTCAGGGTCGGCGTTGTACCCCATATGTCCGATCCGAAGGAGGTCGTCAGCGAACTTGCCAAGACTCGTCGCGACCAGGACGTCACGCTCGAGGAGTCGACGCTGGAGCGCACCGGCCCGGCCGTCGACCTCGAAGGCCGTCACTGTCGGCGAGCGCCGGTGGGGTGGCTGGAACGGCTCGAGTCCGAGTTCGGCCCCCCGTTCCCGGCACTGGCGGGCGACGCGCTCGTGGCGTCGGTGCGCCCGGTCGATCCCCTCCTCAAGGAGCCGATCCAGCGACGCCTCCAGCGCGTAGAGATTCGAGATCAGATGTGTGTAGGGCATCCGCGGTGGTCCCTCGTCGTCGAGTCCGATATCGTGCCAGGGAAGGAGGTTCGTGTAGAAGGTGTCCTGGTCGGTCGCCTCGACTTTGGCCCACGCCGCGTCGCTGACCGACAGCGTCGCCAGCCCGGGTGGCGAGCTGAGACACTTCTGTGAGGCGCTGAGGACGACATCGGTCGTCTCGGTCGGGACCGGGGCTCCGCCGAGCGACGACACTGCGTCGACGATAGTGAGGACGCCCGCGTCGTCCAGCACCTCGAGGACGGATTTCAGACCGTTGAGCGCGCCCGTCGGGGTCTCGCAGTGGACCATCGTCGCGACCGCGACGTCGTGTTCTTCGAGGTGCTCCTTCGTCGTCTCGGCGTCGAACCCGGCGTCGGGCGGCGCCTCCTGGCGCACGGGGATGGCGCCGTGCATCTCGACGAGGTCGGCGAACCCGTCGCCGAAGCTGCCGTTAGCGAGACACAGGGCCGTCTCGCCGGGTTCGAGCAGTGACGCGACGGCCGCTTCGAGTCCGACCATCCCCTCTCCGCCGAGGATTACGATGTCGTCGTCCGTCCCGTACACCGTCGAGAGCTTCTCCAGTAGCGTCCGGTAGTACTCGGTGAACTCCGGCTCAACGTCGGGGTTCTGTGCCGGCCGTGCCATCGCGTCCCGGACCTCCGGTGGGACCGCTGTCGGTCCAGGCGTCATCCGCAGTCGATCGTCGTCACCTGCCATACCACCTCGTTCGGATCGTGGCTACGAATATCCCCGCCTCAACGGACGGTCGAACACCCGGCTTCGGACTGCACGCCGCTGTCGGCGTTCTCGGTCACGTGAACGTCTCAGCTGTGGGCCTCAACGATCTCCACCACGATCGCGAAACCGTCGCCCGTTCCCTCCTCGATCGAAGAGTATCTGCGCTCGAAGACCGGCGGCCAAGTAGTGACCTCCTCCACGGCCTTCAGGCCGTGGCATCCGGCCACCGGATGAGCGGCCTACCGAAGCAGACCGTTCCGGTTCCAACCCGCACTCAGAGGGAACCAGCAGCATACCGGCGAAACTCTCGTTTTCTCCCTCGCTGTAGGGCTGTGGCCCGGTCACGCAGGCCCCATCGGAATCGATGTCATTGCTGTGTGACGGACAGACCGCGTTCGTCACCGCCCCTTGTCTGTTGGGGGCCAGCATCTCACCGATTCCGTAGCGATTTCAAGTACGGCAGACCATAACAAAAACGTTCGGCTGTTCAGCCAGTCCGGCCACAGTACGGCGGTTTCTCGGCAGGAGTGTCCGCTCAACCCCCACCTGTTCGCTTCTCGGTTCCGACTGAGTGTCGGAACACTCGTCACTCACGGGAAAGCGGGGGTATGCGATCGCATCTCTATCACGCAACGCCACGGGAAGATCATGATTTCACCCTGACGTCCGTGATTTCGAACCGTGCGCCTCCCGTTTCGCTGTCCGTTACTTGCACTGCCCAGTTGTGTGCGTCCGCGATTTCGTTGACGATCGCTAGACCAAATCCAGTCCCCTCGCCAGCTGTTGAATACCCTGGTTCGAAAACGTCGTCGCGGTCTTCGTTCGGGATTCCGGGGCCGTTGTCCTCGACGTAGAAGCCATCGTCGAGATCGCCGACTGTGATAGTCACGTCGCCGCCAGCGTGTTCGACCGCGTTGCGGAACAGGTTCTCGAAAACCTGTTTGAGCCGACCCGGGTCGGCGTCGATCGTGTGACCCGTTTCAACAGTGAGCGTCGCGTCACTCGTCATGACTGTCTCCCAGCACTGTGTCACTACCTCTTCCAGATCGACCGGTTCGACCCCACTTGCCGGGTTCTCTTCCCGGGCAAGCGCGAGGACGTCGTCAACCAATGCCAGTCCTCGATCGATCGCGTCAGCCGCATCGTCTAGCGAGTCGCTGTCGCACCCCTGGCGCGTCAGATTGATGTGGCCCTGCGCGACGTGCAGCGGATTGCGGAGATCGTGGCTAATCACGTTCGCAAATTGATTCAGGCGCTCGTTCTGTCGCTGTAAGGCCTGTTCGTGCTCTTTCTGCGAGGTGACATCTGTTGTCAATCCAACGATGACTCGCGGTGCATCGGTGCCCCGTACGTACCCTTCCGATCGCAGCCACCGAGTGTCTCCGGACGCAGGATTTGTCCGGTACTCGACGACGAACTCGTCCGTTTCGCCGCGTTCCACCGTCCTGTACTGACGCGCAACCTTCGCTCGATCTTTCGGATGGACAGCTTTTGCTAGGAAGTCTTCCCAGTCATCGATGTCTAGCCTGCCGAAGATATCACTTAAACCGTAGAACTCGAATTCGCCGTCGTCGAGGGTCACGGTCCAGATAATCGAACGTGTCGTCTCTAGAGCGAACAGTATCTGTTCACGGAGAGCGCTTTGTTCCCACTCGCGTCGCCTCTGCTCGGTCACGTCGGTATACCAGACGTAAAAGCCGTCGGGACCCTCTTCGTCTGTCCCGTGCGGGACCGCATGGGTGACGAACTCCCGCCGCCCGTCAGCGGTGTCGCGTTCGATCTCGAACGTGACTGTCTCGCCTGCCTCGGTACGTTCGCGGATCTCCGCATGACGGTCGGATGCGTCCTGCGGGATATGCACGTCTGTCCCGGGGTTTCCGACGGCGTCCTCGCGGTTGATCCCGAACACCGATTCGAACGCATCGTTCACGGCCACGATGACGTGCTTCTCCCCCTGAGGCCGGGACTCCAGTACGGGCGTCGGTGCGTTCGTGAACAACGCCTCCCGGCGATCGCGCTCTGCGCGGAGCTGAGCCTCGATCTCCAGTGAGTGGGTCGCGTGACCGATGTCACTGCCGAGTTCTGACAGCAACGCTCGTTCGTCTTCATCGAACAGTTCGGGATCATCTGCATACACGACGAGAGCGCCGTACTGGGTGTCGTCATACGTGAGCGGTACAGCGGCTGCCGAGCGTACTCCAGAGTCGACAGCGGCCTGTTTCCACAGACCGGCTGATGAGTCCCTGGCGATATCCTGGCTCACTGCGACCCGTCGTTCACGGAGTGCCGTCTCTGCCAGTTCTCGTTCGAGCGAGTCGATGTCAGCAGTGATTGTGGCGTCGCAGGAAGACGGATCGACGTGACCGGCCGTCGTTCGCGATTCGACACGGCCAGTTTCGGGATTGACAGTCCCGATCCAGGCGGCGGTGTAGGGATCAGTAGTACTGATCCGCTCACAGACGCGCGTTTCGACCTCGTCTCGGGACTGGGCTCGGACGAGCGCCTGAGTGATGTCCCCAGCGAGCGAGCGAAGTCGAGTGAGCGTCGCTGCGCGCTTTCTCGAGCGATACTGCTCGACCGCGTTTCGAATCCGATTGGCGAGCAGTTCGTACTGGTCGATACTCCCTCCCTTCTGGAGATAATCTGTCGCACCGGCGGCAATCGCCTCACTGGCGACTTCTTCTGATCCCTGGCCTGTGAACAACACGAACGGAAGTTCAGGATCCTCGTCTCGGACGGCCTCGAGGAACTCGAGACCATTCATTCCGGGCATCGCGTAATCGGAGACGATACAGTCGAAGTCGTCCTTGTCGAGGCGATCGAGTCCCGTGTTCGGATCAGTCACAGATACGACAGTGAAACGGTCATCTGTACGTTCCAAGTAATCGGCAGTAAGATCGGCAAAATCGAGTTCGTCATCCACGTGCAAGACGCGGATGCCTGACCGGTTGCTCATAGCACGTAATTGTGTACTATGATGTAAAAGTACCCTCTATTCATGACTTGACACTGTTTTTCTCGGATTTGATTTTATTGATTCCGAGGTTGCCTTTGTCGGCGTTCACGGTGCTCTCAGCCGGGGCACCCATTCATCGCTAATCGTGTCCTGACAGTGTCACGAACAATCCCCTCATGCTGCCGTGGTGGTGTTCTACGGCGTATTTTCTCCCGGCGCTTCCGGTCTGTGAAACTCGTGGTCGTACGCACGGTGCTTCGTCCTCATCGGCCATGGCAGGCCTCGTTCGGCGAACGAAAAACGAGGGAGAATTACGGCGGATTCTGTGATAATTGCGGTCAGTTAGCCGAACATCTGGCGCATCATGGGGTGCATCTCCATGAGTTGCTCTTCGGCGATCTCCTCGTAGAGCTTGTAGGTGATCGAGACGGTCAGCAGCAGCCCCGTTCCAGAGACACCGCCGATCGTGCCGAGCATGTTCGCGCCGACCGCGAGCAGCCCGACGAGCGCACCGCCGATGACGGTCACCTGCGGGATGTATCGTTCGAGCACCTTCTCGAGTACGCCAGGGTTCTGCCGGAATCCAGGGATCTGCATCCCGGAGTTCTGGATCTGCTGGGCCGTCGCTTCCGGCCCCATGTCGGTCGTCTCGACCCAGAAGATGGCGAAGATCGCGCCACCGGCGACCATGAACGTCAGGTCCACGGCCACCCGCAACAGGATCTGCCAGACTTCCGGATTGCCCATCGGGTTGTCGACGAACCACATCCAGTCCCGCCGTGACTGGATGGGTGCGAGATAGTAGAACAGCCCACTGATGGGCTGTCCGTCGGAATACTGTCCGACCCAGGCCGGCAGCGAACTCTGGGAATTGAGGAGCTGCCCGATGAACTGGATGTTCTGCTGGAGCGCCCGCACGAGGATCATCGGCAGGACGCTCGCGTAGATGAGTTTCACCGGGAAACGCCCGCGTGCGCCCTTGACTCGGGCGTGACTGAGCGGGATCTCGACCCGGACAGACTCGGCGTACACGACGATCACGAAGATCAGGATCGTCGTGATGATCGCCAGAATCCCCGAGATCTGCCCGCTCGGACTCTGGAACCCGAAGAAGAGGTTCGGCGCGGACGCAGGAAGATCACCGAGCGCCATCCGGATGTACGCCGGAATGACGCCGATCGTCCCGCCGGGGAGTGGTTCGATCGCGATGAGTCCGCCGATGAGCCGCTGGCTCACGCCGGCGATAATGAACAGCCCGACGCCGCTGCCGACGCCCCATTTGCTGATCACCTCGTCCATGTACAGGATGAGGACACCGCCGACGAAGACCTGCCCGAACATGAGCATGTTCACCCCGAACGCGCCGCCCGGGAACGTCTGGGAAAGGCTCTCGCTCGCCGGCAGGAAGTTCCCGGCGAACACCATCGGGACCCCCGTCAGAATGACCATCGTGATCACCAGCAGCTTCTGCAGCCCCTGATACAGGACCTGGTCGCGGGGGTTGTTCTGGGTATCGAGTCCCAGCAGGTTGGCACCGCCCAGCAGTTGCAAGACGATGCTCCCCGTGACGATCGGGCCGATGCCGAGATGTACAATCGTCCCCTGTCCGCCCGCGAGGATCGATCGGAAACGACCGAACGCGTCGCTGCCGGCACCGCGCTCGAGCCCAAACAGGAACACGTTCGTCAGGAAGAAATACAGGACCAGCACGCCGGCGGTCCATGCAAGCTTCCGTTTGAACGGCACGTGTCGGTCGGGCCGCTCCACGGAGGGCATGCGGGTGAGCAACGGTTCGGCGGTGTCCTTCCAGCTCATCGTTATTCGTTGTCGGCGTCGGATTCGTCTTCAGCCTGTCGCTTCTCGCCGCGTTCGGTCAGCTCGACGCTGCCGCCCGCTGCTTCGACTTTCTCGCGAGCAGTCTCGGAGAAGTCGTCAGCAACCAGTTCGAGTTCGTTGCGAACCTGCCCGGCACCGAGCACCTTCACGACGTCCGTCTCGGCAGTCGTCTCGACGATCTCGCGGACGTCGATCCGGTAGCCGCCGTCAGTCTCCTCGGCGAGGTCGTCCGCTGCGAGCAGCGGCGCGTCCTCGTCGAGTTCGCGAACGTCGATCGTCTCGACGGTCTCCTTTGCCTTCTCCGGGCGCGTGAACCCGGACTTGCCGAGCGGCTCGTGGTTGTGGAACTCGTGTTTGTCGCGACCGGCCGCGCCGCGACCGCCACGGTGGCCGGCCCCGCGTCGATTCTTGTGCGAGCCGCCGCCATGGGTTCGCGAACCGCGCTGGCGTTTCTTCTTGCTCGTCATTATCGCATCGCCTCCAGGAGCTCGTCGATATCTTCGGTCGTCTGTTTGCCGAGCTGCCCGCCTTCCTTGGTCGGGTGTTTGATCCCGTCGTGACCACCACGCGGCGGGTGCAGCCGGAGCGTCGGTGACAGCCCCTGCTCTTTCAGGGTCGTCTCCTCGTCGAGCAGCGCTTCCGCGAGCGCACCGACACTATCGTAGTCAGTCTCCCAGGTCGCCCACCAGCTGTCGTCGTCGAAACCGTCCCCTTCAAGCGGTTCGGCGCGCTTCTTGAGGACGGTCTCCAGGACGTCCTGGCTGGGTTCGCCGTACGCGACCCAGTCGTTGACTTTCGTAATCATGCCGTGATAGGCGTCCGTGTCCGGCACCAGCGTCGCGTGGTTGACGCGACCCAGGTTCAGCATGTCGAGGGTGTCCTCGACGTCGCCAGACATGTTGACCTCGCCACGAATCTGAACGACTGCCTTCATCATTCGATCACCTCACGCTTCTCGTATGCTCGCTCGGGTACACGCGCTTCGGCGGTGTTGCGAAGGGCGTTGAACGTCGCCTTCGCGAAGTTGACCGTCGTGCGCGTGTTCCCGGACGAACGCGTCCAGATGTCCTCGATACCTGCGAGCTCGAGCACCTTGCGGACGGTCTCTCCGCCCGCCAGGCCCAGCCCGCGCGGGGCGGGCTGGAGTTCGACTTCGACGCTTCCGGCCTTGCCGGTCGTGCGCAGCGCGACCGTGTGCGGTCGGCCACAGCCACACTCCCAGGAGCCACAGCTCCGGGAGACGTCGATGAGGTTGAGCTTGGCGATGTCGATCGCCTTCTGGATCGCGCCGCCGACCTGGTCGTCACGCCCCTCGGCGTAGCCGACCAGCCCGTCGCGGTTGCCCACGACGACGACACAGCGGAACTTGACCCGGCGACCCGAGTCGGTCATCCGCTGGACCATGTTGATGTCCAGTACTTCGTCCTCCAGGTCGGGGACGAGCTGGTCTACGATCTCCGGTTCTTTCAGCGGCAGACCGGCGTTGAGGGCGTCCTGCATCGTCTCGATCTCGCCCTCGGCTACTTTCCGGCCGAGCCGCGTCCGTGGTGTCCATCCGTCTTGCTCGCTCATAGGTCGATGTCACCCTCCAGGAGGGTCTCTCGGATCTCGTCGAAATGCGACGGCAGTTCCGTCGCGTCGAAGTCCCCACTGTAGAGGTCCTCGTCCAGGGACTCGGCGTACTCGGCGATGTGCTCGCCGCGCGTGCGCTCCCAGGGCGCGAGTACCTCGTCGTTGTGGGGGATTTCCAGGCCGGCGTCGATTGCGCCTTCCTGCACTGCGAATACTTTACTACCGGGGGTCGGGCTGTTGAGTCCGATGTCCAGCACGGCCGACTCGAAGCCGGCCTCGACGGCCCGCAGTCCGGCCAGCAGCCCCGTGAGGTACGCGGCGGGGAGATTACCCGTTGGGGCTTCCCAGCCGTATTCCTCGAGGTCGCTGGAGACTGCGCTCGCGGCCGTCACGTCGCCGTTGGGACCCGTCGTCACCAGCTGCGCCCTGACATGTTTGTTGCTCTTGCGAGCGACCAAGCGGGGTTCGCCGGATTTCAACAGGCGCAACCGCTGATGGTAATCCGTCCGGGCCTCGCGGCGCCGGCGCATCGGAACGTTGTATCGTGGTCCTGTCGCCATCAATTCTCACCGAATTGTTCGTCGATATACCGCTCGAGGTCGGCGACCGAATCGAACTCGCCGCCGCTCGCGCGGTTGTATAGCGTGCGATACTCCGTGGGACTCAGCGTCTCTTCCTCGTCGCGAAGCTCGCGCAGCCGACGCCGCTGAGCGCGGATGCGCGACTGCCAGTCGTCTTTCTCGTTCTCGCGACCGCCGGCTTTCCCTTTGCGGGAACCGTGTCCCTTCTGGTGGCCATAGGAGCGTTTCTGCTGGCGCTCTTTGGCGCGACCGCGGGAGTTGCCGCCGGCTTCCTTCGTCTGGATGAGTCCCTCATCGACCAGTTCGCGGACGTCCTCACGTGTGATCGCGTCGGCGATCTCGCCCTGTGCGTCGGGATCGAACCAGATCCGGTTCTTGCCGACGTCCAGCACGTCCGCGGCCAGTCGCTTCTGTGCGCTAAGATCACTCATTCTGACACCTCCACTTCAACGTATGTGGGATTGAGGACGCGAATGCCGGCGTCCTCGGCGGCTTCCTCGATCCGTTCGCGCTTGCGCGCGCCGACTTTCGAGGCGATGCGTACAGCCTGGGTGTCACCGTCGACGTCGTCGAGGTCGTCCACGTTGTGCACGCGGACCTCCTCGAAGCCGCTGGGGTGCAGGCCGCGTACTTCCTTGGGCGTCCGGAAGCCGGCTTCGACTTTCGGCCCCTTGCCCTTGATGCCTCGCCGCTGCTTGGAGAGGCCACCGCGGGGTTCGCGCCAGGAAGTCGGAGTGCGCTTTTTCTTGTGGTAGTCCTGGCGGTTGAACTGCGGCTTGCCGACCCGCTTGCGCTGGGTCAGCAGCCGTTCGGTGTCCTCGTCCAGATCCGGCGTCTTCTCGACCAGCCCTCGGGGCTGGAGCTCCGTCTCGACTTCTTCTTCGGCTTCTGATGTCTCCTCGGGTGCTTCTTCCTCGACCTCGCCCGCGGCCTCTTCGGAGACTTCGAGCCCGCCGACGTCGGCTTTGATACGCGCAGCGAGCGCGTTCCCGACGCCGTCGGCCTCCGCGAGTTCTTCCTGGGAGGCGGCGCGGACGTCTTCGATCGTCTCGAAGCCGGCCTCGCGCAGCGCCTCGGCTTTCGCGTCGCCGACGCCGCTGATGTCTGTCAACTCCTCGAACTCGTCGGCGTCTGTCTCGTTGTTATCTGCCATCAGGCGTCACCTCGGTTCGGTTTCTCGGTGATGTAGACGCCGTCCTGGAAGACCCGGACGTCCTTGTCCGTGACGCGGGTCAGCTGCTCGATATCAGCAGCCGTCTGGCCGACGTCCTCGATGCTCGGCCCGGAGAGCGTGATCTCCTCGCCGTCGACGTCGACCTCGGTGTCACCGTGGATCGGCGTCTTCCGCGGGGCCTTCTCCCCGAGGAAGTTCTCGATGACGACCTCGTCGCTTTCGGCGCGGACCTGCATCGGGAAGTGAGAGTAGAAGATCTCCATCTTGTATTCCCAGCCTTCGGTGACCCCGTGGAACATGTTCTCCACGTGGCTCTCGAAGGTCCCGACAGTCGCGCGCGTCTTGGCGTCGTCTTCGTCGGACTCGATGACGACCTCGTCGCTCTCAACATCGACTGAGACGTCCGGGTACCAGAGTCGGCGCGTAACGCTGCCCTGCGGTCCCTCGACTGTCAGCTCGAGATGGTCCATCTCGGCGCTGACATCGTCCGGAATTTCGAGTACTGTTCGTGCCATTGTTAGTAGACGTATGCGATCACCTGGCCACCGACGCCCTGCTGGCGGGCCTCGTAGTGGCTCATGATCCCGTGGCTGGTGGTAACAACGAGTGCGCCGTAGTCCTGCGCGGGGAGGAACCGCTTCTCCCACTTCTCGAACTCGTCAGCGCCCGCCGAGTAGCGGGGCTGGACGGAGCCACACTCGTTGATCGCACCCTTTAGTTCGACCTCGAACTTCCCGGCTTTACCGTCGTCGACGAACTCGAAGCCGCCGATGTACCCGCTGTCGTAGAAGACTTCGAGTACGCTGCCGATCTCGTTCGAGGCGGGCTCGACTGTCTGTGTCAGCTTTCCGACGCCCTCGGCGTTGTCGATCGCCGACAGCGCGTTGCTGAGTGGATCGTTTCCTGTCATTGTTAGCTGTACTTCTTGAAGCCCATGTCGCGGGAGATCTCTCGGAAGCACTGGCGACACAGCCAGATATCGTACTTCCCGACCAGTCCCTGCTCGCGACCGCAACGCTGGCAGGCCTGCATCTGCTCGGTTCGCTTCGCGGCCTGCTCGCCAGTGGCTTCTTTCGATTCCTGCTCGGATTCGCTCATTCGTTCACCTCCACATCGAAGATCGACTCGACGAACTCGACCGCGTCCTCCGGATCGAGTCGGTGGTTCGAGGGAATCGAACGGGCGGCCTTTTCGCGCTTGGCGACGCGGTAGCCCGGACGGACGAGGTTGACCGTCACGTCCAGCCCGTAGATCCCGATCGTCGGGTCGTACTCCTGGCTCGGGAACTCGGTGTGTTCCTCGACACCGAAGCTGAAGTTGCCCGTGTCGTCGAACTGTCCCGCGTCGAGATCGACCAGGGGCAGTGCCGTCTCCAGGAACTGCTCGGCCTGTTCGTCCCGTAGCGTGACCTTCGCACCGATCGGGTCTCCCTGACGGATGTTGAACTCGCCGACGGTCTCTTTGGCCTGGGTCCGAACGGACTCCTGGCCGGTGACCTCCTCGAGGATGTCCTCGGCGTTGGCGAGTTCTCGACCGCCTTCGCCGACACCCATGTGGACGACGACTTTCTCGATGCGCGGCTCGCGCATCTCGTGGAAGCTACTCTCGGTCTCGGAGCTCATTCGTCGTCACCTCCGTCTTCTTCAGCGTCCGCCTCGGTGGCTTCCTCGTCGTCCGTCTCCGCGTCGGCCTCGTCGGGCGTCTCGGCCCCTGCGTCGGCCTCGGGCGCGGCCTGCTCGTCCTCGTCGTCACTCGTGAAGTTCTCGTCGATGACGACGACGTACTCTTCGATCGTCTCGAAGCCTGCACCGTCTTCCTGGGCGACCAGGACGTTGTTCGGCGAGGAGCTGGCGGTGACCTGGACCTCGTCGATCGTGCCGATCTCGCCGGCGTGCTGGCCGTCGACTGCAGTGACGAGTGCACCCTCCTCGTACTCGAAGTGGGCGACGATCTCGTCGTCGTCGTTGGCGATGACGATCGAGTCGCCGGGGGCGTACTCGCTGGCGTCGTCGACCAGCAGCGTGTGTCCGTCGTGCAACGTCATCTGGACGTCGCCGCCGGGGACGTACTGCTTGCCGACGATCTTGCCGAGTTTGGACTCGGCTGCGTCTTCGTCGATGGCCGTCAGCGCGAGCCGGCCACCCTGGCCGGGGAACACCCGGTAGTACTCCTCGCGCTCGGTAAACGCCAGGATGTCGAACATCCCGACCGGGCGCGATTCGTCGCTCTCGGGCGTGCCGTTGATCAGGATCTGATCCTGATTCAGCGCGTAGCGGGCTTCCTTGCGGTTGTCGACGTACCCGAGCACGTCCCGAAGGACGATCAGCAGGGGGACGCCGTCCTCACCGTGCGGGCCGGCGTCGGCCTTGACGGTGAACGTCTGTGTCTTTCGCTCGACTGGCCAACTGTTCGGTACCGAGAGTCGTTTCTGATGATTGCTCATGCGCTATCCTCCTCGCTTTCCAGACGCGCCTGCCGACGATCGTCCTCGAGGTCGAGGTCGATCACGCGGAGGTTGCTCGGCTCGAGCGGCCGGGGGACCTCTTCCCCGTCGGCCGTCTCGAGGGTCACGTCCTCGACGTGTACGACAGCGTCTCTGAGGTCGACATCGACGACGTCGCCTTCCTCGCCGGCAAAGTCGCCGCGCATGACCTCGACGGTGTCGCCCTCGTTGACGCGGACCGACCGCTGGCCGTACTCCTCGCGGAGATCCGCCGCCAGCGTCGCCCGGACCTGCTTTTGCTTCTCGTGCAGCGGGGCGCGCCGTGTCTGGGTTCGCTGTTTCGATGGTTGCTTGCTCATGGTTCTATACGATCATTGTCGCTGTCGAGGCGATACTGCCGAACCGCTCTGCGACTTCCCGCGCGACGGGACCCTTGATCTCGGTCCCGCGGGGGTCCTCGTTCTCGTCGACGATGACGGCCGCGTTGTCTTCGTATTTGACGCGCGTACCGTCGGGCCGACGGATGGGCTTGCGCTGGCGGATGACGACCGCCTCGAGCACCTGGCGACGCATCTCCGGCGTCCCCTTGGTGACCGAGACGGTGATCTTGTCACCCAGACCCGCCTTGGGATGGCGGTTCTTGGTTCCCTGGTAGTTGCTGATGCTGATCACTTTGAGTTCGCGTGCGCCGGTGTTGTCGGCACAGTTGATCAGCGAGCCTTTCTCCAGGCCCTGGGTGACGTCTGCTTTCAGCGCTTCCATCACTCCTCACCTCCTTCGGGGGTCACGTCGACGACGACGTGAGATTTCGTCTTCGAGAGCGGTCGTGTCTCTGCTATCGTGACCGTGTCGCCGACCTCGATGTCGAGGCACGGCGGTGCGTGCGCTGGCACCCGGGACCGCCGTTTCATGTAGCGGTCGTACTTGGGTACCTTGACGTCGTATTCGCGCTCGACGACGACGGTCTTCTCCATGTCTGTGGAGGCGACTGTGCCTTCGAGCGTCTGTCCGCGCACCGAGAGGGTGCCGTGGAACGGACAGTTCTCGTCGTCACAGCTCGTCTCCGGCTGTTGTACGTTCAGTCCTATCGCCATGTGGAATCACCTGTGTGTTCTGTGCGTCGGGCCGGTCGCGCGACGAGTCGCTCGCCCTCGATGCGGACTGTCTCACCGCTCGGCAGGGTGAACGCAAACGTCGCGGCGGCCTTCGGCACCTGCCACGCCCGGTCGGCTCGCTCGACGTGCAACGTGTTGGTCGTCTCCATGACGACCTCGCCTTCGATATCCAGCAGGTCGGGATCGGACGCCACAGTGACGCGAACGTCGAGTCCGACCAGTTCGTGTCGCGCGAGCGTCTCGGGCGTGCGTGTCATCTTACTGTTCCTCCTCGTCGAGGTCTCGCTTCTCGCTGCTGACGCCGCTGCGACGGTGCGGTGATCTCATTCGAGATCACCCTCTTCGCGCTGGATCGTTTTGATCCGCGCGATCGTCCGACGGAGCTCGCCGATACGTCCGGGATTGTCCGGCGCACCACCGGCGGCCTTGACGGCCTCGGCGTTCAGCAGCTCCGTCTCGAGCTCTTCGAGCTCGTTCTGCCGTTCCGCGGGCGTCATGTCACGCAGCTCTTCGACGTGGATGATGCTCATTGTTCATCCTCCTCGTCGGTGTCGGCTGACGCCGACTCGTCGTCGGCGTCGGCCGGTTCGTCGTCCATTTCGTCCAGGAGTTCCTCGGCTTCCGCCTCGGTCTCCTCGTCGAGTTCCTCGTCGACGGCCTCTTCGAGTTCGTCGAGTTCCTCCTCGACGTCATCGTCGTCAGGCACGTCGACGTCCTCGAAGTCTTCGGGCGCTTCCTCGACGACCTCTTCGTCGACGTCGGGCGTCTCCTCGGCGGCTTCGGGCGCTGCGGCCTCATCCTCTTCGGGTTCGCCCTCGAGGAGTTCCTCGACGGTCTCGCCCTCGACGTCCTCGACGTAATCGGCGACGTCGACGTCCTCGTAGATCTCGAAGTCGTCGGGCAGCTCGGCGTCCGGCGGGATGATCTTGACGTCCACACCGATCGTGCCGAGCTTCATCACTGCGACGCCCTGCCCGTGGTCGACGATGTTCTGGGCAGGCTCACCGTTGTGCTTGATGTAGCCACGGTTGAACTTCTCCACGCGCGAGCGTGCACCCGTGACCTTCCCCGAGAGGACGATCTCGGCACCCTTCGCGCCGGCTTCCATGATCCGGTCGATCGTGGTGTGACCGGCCTTCCGGAAGTACCAGCCACGCTCCAGGGCGTTCGCCAGCCGGTCGGCGACGATCTGGGCGTTCAAGTCCGGCTCTTCGACTTCCTGGACGTCCACCTGTGGGTCCTCCAGGTCGAACCGCTCTTCGAGCGTGTTCGTGAGCTTGCGGATGTTCTTCCCGCCCTTGCCGATGACCATCCCGGGCTTTTCGGCCTTGAGGACGATCTGAGTCCCCATCGGCGTCTTGGCGACGTCCATGCCGCCGTAGCCCGCACGGCCCAGCTCTTCGGCGAAGAACTCGTCGATCTGGGTCCGCTGGAGTCCGTCCTCGATGAACTGCTGTTCGTCCGCCATTATTCTTCGACCTCCTCGAGGATGAGTTCGACGTCGACTTCCATGCTGTTGAACGGCGAGGCTCGCCCCATCGCGCGGGGCTGGCGGCCTTCGACTTCGCCGACCTTGTGGGCGGCACAGTGCATGACCGTCATGCTCTCACCGTCGAAGCCCTGCTCGTCGGCGTTGTTGATCGCGTTTTCGAGCAGGTCCAGGAAGGCCTTGCTGGCCTTCTCTGGGAAGCGACCGGCGTCCCAGCCGTCGATGTTTTTCCGGTGGCCGACGCCCGAGTTGTGCTGTCGGAAGGGGACCGGCTGGTCCCCCTCGATGACAGCCTCGAGGTACTCGACAGCCTCGCCGGCTGTCTTGCCCTTGATTTCCCGGGCGATGGCCTTGCTGTGCTTGTGGCTCATCTGCCGCTCCCGGAGCATCGCTTTCGCGGTCGTCTCGGGGTCGGCGTCGACTGAGTAGCTGATTCCCATAGTTACTTGAGCGGTACGAACTTCGAGGATCGGGTCGCCCCGATACCGGCCTGTCCGTGTTCGACCGACGTGCGGGTGAGCTGGAACTCACCGAGGTAGTGACCGAGCATCTCCGGCTCGACCTTCACACGCTCGAAGCTCTGGCCGTTGTGGACGGCGAAGGTCAACCCGACGAACTCCGGCAGGACCGGCATGTCCCGCAGGTGGGTTCGGATCGGGTCGTTGGCCGTCTCGTCCTCGTCGGCCTCGCGGGCTTCCTCGAGCAACTGCTGTTTCTCGTAGGACAGGCCGCGTTCGATACTTCGCCGCATGCGTGCGGGCAACAGTTCCGCGACTTCCTCGAGCTCCATGTCCTGCAACTCCTCGAGCGTGTAGCCACGGTAGGTAAACTCGCCTTCGTGGCCGATCTGATAGTCCGAGCTCATTCGTTACCACCGCGACCCGTGCGTCGCGAGGAGATGTCCCCGACCTTCCGGCCCGGCGGGGCGTTCCGGGAGATCGATTTGGGCTTGCCAGGGTGCTGGCGGCCACCGCCACCGAACGGGTGGTCGACCGCGTTCATCGCGACCCCGCGAACCCGCGGCCAGACCATGCCGCGTGCTTTCGCCTTGTGGTGTTTCTTCCCGGCCTTGACCAGCGGTTTCTCGGTCCGACCACCGCCGGCGACCACGCCGATCGTGGCCCGACACTGTGGATCGAGTCGCTTGAACTCCCCGCTGGGCAGCTGCACGACCGCAACCGACCGGTCGTGACTGATAAGCCGACCGTTGACACCAGAGGCACGGGCGAACTTGCCGCCGTCGCCCTGTTTGGCCTCGATGTTGCACACCGGAACACCCTCCGGGATCTCCGCCAGCGGCAGGGTGTTGCCGGGTGCGATCTCGGCACTGACGCCGACCTGGATCTCGTCGCCGACCCCGATACCCTCGGGAGCCAGCACGAGCCGCTGATCGCCGTCGCCGGGCTCCGCCCGGCTGCCCGAGGGACCCTGTCCCTCGCTGTCCTCGAACTCGACGGCCGCGATCGGCGCCGAACGGGCCGGGTCGTGTTCGATGTCGACGACCGTCCCGGAGACGACGTCGCCGTCTTCGACCGTGCGATGCTGCAGATCGGATTTGTAGCGGTGCGACGGGGCACGGAACGTCGGTGTGCCGCGACCACGTCGCTGTCCGCGAATGCGTCGTCCCATCTTAGAACACCCCGATTCGAGAGGCGACTTCCTGTGCGTCGTCGTCCTCCGAAAGCGTCACTTCTGCCTTCTTGTCGCCGTCCATCGTCACCATCGTCGTCACGTTCTCGACAGTGACATCGAACTGCGTCTCGATGGCGTCGGCGATCTCGGCCTTCGTCGCATCGATGTCAGCGATGAACAGCAGCTTGTTCTGGAAGTCCATCTTGTCCATCGCCTTCTCGGTGACGTGCGGATGCTTGATGACGTCGCGTACGCTCATCGGTCAGCCACCTCCGCGAGTGCGCTTTCGGTCCAGATCGTCAGGCGGCCTGCGTCGCCACCGGGTGCGAGGTCTTCCGCGTTGACCTCCGCCGCGGTCGCGACGTCGGCGCCGGCGAGGTTCCGCGCGGCCTTCGAGGGCTCGTCGCTCGTGACGAACAGAATCGACTTCGGCCGGCGGTACTTCCGTCCGCGGGATTTGCCCTGGCCGGCCTTGATCTTCGTGTCGTCCGCGCGCTCGATGTCGGCGTGAACGCCGAGATCGTCGAGCACGTCGACGACATCCTGCGTCTTCACGAGGTCTTCGAAGTCGTCGCTGACGACCAGCGGGAGTTCGAGATTCCCGTCGAACTCGTGGCCGCGCTCGGCGACGACCTCTGCGTCGGCGGTCGCCGCGATCGCCGAACGGATCGCCTTCTGGCGTTCCTTGTCGTTGAGATCGAGGCCGCGATCTTTCTGTTCTTTCGGCGGGTGTGCCCGGCGGCCGGAAACGGCCTGGGGGACCCGCTTTGCGGTACCGTCCTGGCGCGGGACGTGTGCCTGCCCGCGACCGCTGCCGAACGATTCGGCAGGGGTACGGAGGCCGGCGTAGTCGTCGCTGCCGTAGTCCTGCTTTCGGTTTGCCTGGGCGGCTTCGACCGCACGCGAGATCAGATCCGGCCGAACGGTCGTCTCGAAGACCGCCGGCAGATCGACCTCGTCGTCGGCGTCGCCGTCCAGATCGTATACTGTAGCCTGCATTCAGGTCACCCCTGGTTGGAGTCGGTGGAGACGTAGCGCAACTCGGGATCGAGTCGCGGGCTGTCGCTCGGGCGCACGGCCGGGCGGAAGCGCACCAGGCGCTTTTCCGGGCCCGGCAGCGATCCCTTCACCAGCGTGTAATTGCCGTCGACCTCGCCGTAGTTGACGAATCCACCCTCGGGGGTGACGTCGTCGTCACCGATATCGAGGATACGCTTGTTCAGCTCTGTCCGCTGGTGGTAGCCAGTCTGGCCCTGCTGGGGGACCGTCGAGCGCACGCGAGACGGGTTCCACGGACCGAGGTTGCCGATCCGTCGGCGCCATCCCTGGCGGGCGTGTTTGCCCTTGCGCTTCTGGACGCCCCAGCGCTTGACGGGACCCTGTGTCCCTTTGCCCTTGGTGGTGCCCGCGACGTCGGCGTACTCGCCCGCGCGGAACACGTCGTTCATCGAGTGTTCCCCACCGTCTTCGATGAGGTCCAGCCCGTGCTCGACGCGGTCTGCGAGCGAGCCGCCGCCGACGCGTGTCTCCATCACGTCGGGCTTCTTTTTCGGGACGCCGTCGAGTTCGCTGGGCACGGTGTGCGTGATGAGACGCACGTCACCCAGTTCGCCCGATTCGAGAGCGTCCTCGATCTGTTCCTCTGCACCGTCGGACGGCTCCTCGGGAAGGTCCAGAGTCCGCTCGAGTTCCGGGTGGAACTCGTCGGTCCAGACTTCCGTCAGCGGTCGGAGCCCGTACGGCGTGTCTTCGTAGGCTCGAAGCGCCACAGCGCGCATCGGCGGCGTCTCGACGACGGTGACGGGAACGGTCGTCTCCATTCCCTCGCGTGGCGAGTTGGGTTCGTCGTTGATGAGCACGACGTGTGTCATCCCGGCCTTGTAACCGGCGAAACCCTGTACGCCAGGCTGTCCGTCGTCGTCGGGCCAGCTGTTGAACCGCGGCGTCTCGCTGGCCGTCCGCTTGCGCGGGCCGAAGCCCATCGAGCCTTTGCGTGGTCTGCTTGGTTGTGGCATCGGATTCTCACTCCGTGAGACTGAGGCAGGCCAGTGTTGCGAACATCGCTTCTTCGGTTCGCACCACCTCGCTGCCTTGATCCGGGATCGTGTTCAGCCAGAGGTCGAATCGGGTGGCGTCCGATTCGGATCTGGTGACCGCATCGATCTCAGTCGGCCCGACATCGTCGGGGTCGATCCCCAAGATGGCAGGCAACCCGCGCTCCGGTGAACCGAACGCGACGGTCAGATCGCCCGCGCCGTCGTCCTCACTCTGGATCGTCTCGACCAGCTGGCCGAGACGGTCGGTTGTGAGTTCGACGCCGTAGCGCGAGGAGGCGATCCGTACGCCAGCGTCGGCACGCGAGAGCGCTTCGTCCAGGTCCGCACGGTCGACGATAAACCCCGGAAGGGGTTCGTCGACGAGTTTCGCGCGGACCGGTCGTCGCGAATAGATCCTGACGGCAACGCGCTCCCCCTCGGCGACCTCCATATCGGAGGGGACGCCGAGCGAGATCGGGTGTTGCATGCCGCAATTGACCCGAACGCGCCCATCAGATCCGACCTCGGTCACGAGTCCCTGTCTCAACGACCCCGAATCGTCCGATCCGGAGCCGGTCCGTGGTGTCACGTGGAGCGGCGGCAAGACGCCGACGGACTCTAGTTCGCCCCGCTTGCCCCACACCTCCTTTCGGAGGTACGGCGGCGTCGCGGCGTACCGTAAGACGGTTTCGACGAACCCGCCGTCCAACTTCCCTTCGCCGTCAGGGTCGGGGATGATCGTCAGCCGATCCGCCCGGAAGACCGTGGCCGCGCGGGCCACGTAACCGAGTTTGCGAGTCGCCTCGCGTTTGTCCTCGGCTTCCCGGGTGAGGGACGACGGCACGAGCACGCTGGTCGTCATGCCGTGACGCTTCCACGCCACGCCACTAGACTGTAGCGATTAGTCTTCGGTCCGTACCTAAAAGGGTAGCGGATTCCAGTGGTGGTGAGACGCCGTCGCACGCCTGCGAGCGACCCTCACGACCGGAGTCACGGTGTGACAGCACGTACCGCGCTCGGCACCGCGTCATCGGCTGACCCGCTGCCAGTGCACAGCGATCACATGGACACGCTCGAAGTCAGTTTCCAAAAATCGAATTTCCGGGACGGAACGGCAGTCTGACGGCCAAATCCGGTGGCGGGACGGCGATTCGGAAGCCTTTTATTCTTCTCGGCGGTTGCTTAGAATGCGAACTGACGTGCGCCCGACCGGCGGGCGGACGACGTGAGCGCTGGTGGTGTAGTGGTATCACAGGACCCTGCCACGGTCCTAACCCGAGTTCAAATCTCGGCCAGCGCACTTCTGTCGATTCGCAGGGCGATTGTAACGATTCGCCACTCCGACCGCCCCGCGGTCGATGCGGAACAGACGCAATAATCCGTATCAGACCCATGCGGGGCCTCGTCTCCGCGCATCCGGAGTCATGGACAAGCCGTTGGATCGAAGCGGGAAACCGGGTCCGTACTCCGGATCACCGACGCCACTGGGCGAATCGGTGATACGTGATGTCGACGACCGTCGGAAACACCAGCGTGGCGCCGATACCGACACAGGTCGCCCAGGCGACTGCGAGCCCCGTACGTCCGACGAGGCCTTCAACTGCGAGACCACCGAAGACGGCGACGATCAGAGTGAGGTTGTAATATGCAACCCGAACCGGGAGCAGAGCGTAGCGTCCCGACACCCATCCGAGCGTCTCCGTGCCGAGGGGTCTGATCCACCCTCCTCTGATCAGTGTTGCGACGCCCACCATGGTGATCCACGTGACCAGCGCCGGGGCGGTCAGTGCCCGGTCCACGAACGGCTGGGTCACCCAGACGTACAAGAGCATGGGAAGGCTGAATACTGTGACGTCAGCGTAGGTGTAGACGACATCGTGGAGTACCCGCCCGAACCAGCTCTTTTCGATGTACGTCAGGGACCCCAATCCGTACCAGCTCCGGCGCTTGTTCGAGTTGGCGGGTCGCGTCGCCCGCGTCCGTGAACGGGGAACAGAATCTTCGTCCGGGTCTCGATCCGCTGTCTGCCACGTCACGGGCCCCATCGTACCCGGAGAGTCGGCCTCCTGTACTAATAATATACGGGAGCAGACGGAGGAATAAATATCAGAGAATAATGATAAGATATATTATATTCACGATGAAGCTTTTTCTACTATCGCTGCGCAGTGACGGGCGTGACAGATACGCTGCCGGTCCACGTCAACCGAGGTCAGCTGCACGGGCTCGAGGTCCCGAACGAGGTCGAGGTGAGCGGATCGTTCGACGTGGTCCTGCAGAACCACGGCGAGTCGGTCCACGTGCACCTGCATCTGGACGACGCACTCTCGGAAATCGCAACGCTATCGGCGAACAACCATCACGTCGCGAGCGACTCGACGCGGCGGGTCACCGTCGACGTGTCGGGATCAGGCCCTGTCCGTGGAAAACTCAAGGTCGTCACCGCCTACGGTGCGACGACCAGGTACGTCGACGTCGTCCTTTCCGAACCCGAAAGCGAAACGCGAGAAGTGGCCGTCGACGAATCGCTTTCGAAACCACAGCCACGGGCAACGTCCTCTCGGTCGGGGACGGCCGACCCGGACGCGTCCGATTTACCCCTCCGTCCCGAGGTGGCCGTCCTCGTCCTCGGTGGTATCGCGCTGGTGATCGCTGCGGTGGCTGCGCTCGTGTTGGACAACACTGTCGTTTTGCTGGGATCGTTCGTCGTTCTCGCCGGCGTCCTCGTCGCCATTTATCAGCTGACAGGATGACAGTGACCGTTGTCCGTCTGTCGTTGTCGTCACTCTGAGCACACGTCGAAGCGAGAAAGATCGTTCCTGTGAGGGCGATCAGGCCGTCGTCTCCTCTCGCATGTCCGGCGGCAACAGATTCGGGATCCCGTCCTCGATCGGGTACGCTTCGCCACACTCCGTGCACGTCAGCGTTCCGCTGACGATCTCGCCGTCGTCGCGGTCTCGAACGTCGAGTTCGAGTTCGGATTTATCGAGCGGGCAACAGATGATGTCCAGCAGGTCTTCGTTCATACCATCGGTTCGGGACCCACAGGGCAAAAAGTCCTCGGTGACGAGCAAGGGAAATCAGTTCCTCGCAGTCGGCTGCGGTCAGACGCGTCGAAGGCAGCGAATGTCGAAGACAGTGAGTGTCGAGTCGCTGCGTCGACCGGAGTCAGTCATCAGCGAGTTCTCTCCTTCGAGACGTTCGATCGTCTTCGACCAGCTGTCGCATCGACTGTTCGAGCTGGCTGATCTCGGCGACCTGTTCGCTGTTGGCGTCGGCGATTTCCGTGACCTCGTCGGCGGTGTCTTCGGCCATCCCGGCAATCTCGTCCATCATCGAGGCGACCTGTTCGGTCGAGGCGGCCTGGTCGTCAGTCGCGTTTGCGACTTCTTCCATCCCGGTCGTGGCCTCCCGGATCTTTTCGGCGATGTCGTCCAGCGCGTCCATCGTCGCTTCCACCTCGGAAACGCCGGTGTCGATCTCCTCGGTCGCCTGTTCGAGACTCTCGACGGTCGTTTCCGTATCGCGCTGGACACCCTCGAGCATGTCTTCGATCGTTTCGGCGTGTTCCTGGGCTTCCGTCGCGAGGTTCTTGACTTCGTTTGCGACCACGGCGAACCCGTCACCTGATTTGCCGGCACGAGCCGCCTCGATGTTGGCGTTCAGCGCCAGGATGTTCGTCTGATCGGCGATGTCGTTGATCAGTTCGACGACCTCGTCGATCTCGTCGACCCGCTCCTGGAGGCTGGTGACGTCTTCTGTGACCCCGGTTGCCGCTTCGTCGATTTTTTCCATCGCCTCCATCGCACTGTCGGCCGACTGCTGGCCGTCGTCGGCGGCTTCGACCGCGTCTTCGCTCGTCTGGGCGACATCGTCGGACGTGGCCGCGATCTCTTCGACGGTTGCCGACAGCGTCGAAACCTCGCTGTTTGCCTGCTCGATCCGGCTCGTCATGTCTCGGGTGCCCTCACTGATGTCTTCGGAGCTGTCCGCGACTCGCTCGGAGCGAGAACGAAGTTGCTGGATCGACGTGTCGAGATCCTGTGCGACACGCTCGCGTCGTTCGAGGTCCTCCTGGATGGAGTCGATCATCCCGTTGACTCGGGTTGCAATCTCCCGGAAGTCCCCTTCGAGATCGGATACGTCGATCCGCACGTCCAGATCCCCGTCAGTGGCCGCGTCGACGGTCGTGTAGATGCGACGCCGCGTGACGATCTGTTCGACGATTTCCTGGAGATCGCGCTCGGGGCGGTCGCCGGGCCACGGCCGGACAAGGTTCGAGACGCCCGCATCGAGGGCCATCTCCACGATGTCGTCGTTGCCGGTTTCGGAGATGAGGACGAACGGGATGTTGGTAGATCGGCCGGCGACGTCCTCGTACAGTTCGATACCGCTGACCCACTCGTTGCCACGTGCGTCACGTACCTCGACGAAACTCACGACGCAGATGACATCCGTCGTCTCGATGGCCGACTGCGCGTCCGGAACGGACGTTACTGTTTCGATAGGAATGTCGGCGGTCGCCGGTTGCAACGTCTCGACGACGTGCTCCCGGTTGTCCGGTCGACAGACGACGAGTACGTTTCCTGTATTCGTGGCCATTATACGGCGTTGTGTTCCCACCGTACTTAAAAAGTGTTCGTGATTATCAGGTCTGACACTCCGGACACTCCGCCTGATGGAAAACAGAGGCATTCGGGCAGACACAAGGGCAGGAGCGGGCCTGAGCAGTCGATACGAAATGTGATATTCGCACGACAACGCTTATCTATCCGATCGTGCAACCGTCGGACAATCGGATGCAGGTACAAGACATCCACACGAACGATCAACTGCTGTCGAGCATCGAGGACCGGGTCGAAGCGGCGTCTCACGAGATCCTGATCGGGACCTCCCCGGAGGTCTACGAACAGATCGAAGACACGCTGGCGGAGAGCTACGCCGAGGGGACGTTTATCGCGCTGTGTCTCTACAGCGACGGAGAAGAGGCAGCCACGTACGACTTCGAAGACACGGCGACGCTTGTGCGAGCCTGGGATCAGGAACTCGATACGCTGCTCACGGTCGACCAGCAGGCGGGTGTCATCGGCATGCCTAACGAAGAGGAAGACGAGGTGATCGGGCTCGAGTTCGACACGGAGCGGCTCTACGGGCTGGCGTTCATGCAGTTCATGTCGCAGCACTGGGACGAAAGCGAAGAAGTGTACACCACGGATGCGCGGTCGCTACCCTATGAGACCGCGAACCTCCGGGATGCGGCACTCAACACGGCACTCCATCTCCGCGAAGGAAACGCCGTCGGGTTCAGGGCACGCGTTCGAGAGGCCCCTGCTGAGGAGGATTCGACCTGGGAGACGATGGAAGGCCAGCTCACAACCGTCCGACAGAGCTTCGCCGAGCCCAGCACGAACTCGTTTTTCGGGGAAATCGGACTTGTCGGCCACACCGACGAGGAGGGGCGGGTAACGATGGGCGGACACGGCGCATACTTCGAGGACTACGAGGCCACGGACATCGTACTCACACCTCTTTGATGAGCCCGCGTCACGTCTGGCCGTCGATCAGCCGCTCTTTATCAGCTCGTGAGAGCTGTTTGATCTCGTATTCGCGGGACATCGCCTCGCTTTTGCTGTCGTACGATTCCACGTGGACGAGTTCGACCGGCGTGCGTCCGCGCGTGTACTTCGCACCGTTTCCGGCCTGATGCTCGGCGACTCGACGCTGGACGTCGGTCGTGTACCCGGTATAGAACGTGTCGTCGCTACACTGCACGATGTAAACGTAGTGATCACCCGGCATTCGATACTTCGCGGGCGCGCTGCTGCGCTACCTCTGCGATCCCCGCGTTTGCCGAGCAGTTCGGGCACGCGAGTATCTCGCCGAACTCGTTTGCGAAGACACGCGCGAACTGATCCGAGACGTGTGCGTTGCAGTGGTTACAGGTTGGCATTCGACTCCGCCGGTCGCTGCCGGCAACCTACCGTTAGAGATGTGGAGGCAATACCCTTGGCCCGATATAGTTGGGTATGGTGTAGTGATTGCTGGACGTCCCTGCCGGGTCGACCGCACGGTGTCGTCCTGTCGAACGACGTGAGACAGGGCTCGGAAGTCGAGCGAAGCGAGTCTGCAGGTGTCGGTCGTACCGGTAAATCGGTACAGCAATCACTATGACGCTAGATGAACGCCAGTGGCGCCATCAACGCGATCCCGGAAAGGATACCGGCAGTTAGCTCACGACGCCCGCCGCCGGGCAGATCAGAACCCTGATCAAGCGCTTCCGGAACGAACTCCGTAAGCACGAGGTAGATCATCGCCCCGGCGGCGAACCCGAAACCAAAGGGTAGAAACTCCCGTGCGAGCCGGACGAACGCGAACGCGATCACGGCCCCGATCGGCTGTGGCAGGCTGGAGAAAATCGCCCAGCCGACCATCCGCCATTCGCTGACGTCCATCGCCCGCAGCGGGATCGAGATCGCGATCCCCTCCGGGACGTTGTGGATCGAAATCGCGACCGTCATGAACACTGCGAGCAGCGGCACGAGTTGCCCCGCGATCACGAACCCCTCGACGCCCTCGAATCCCAACTCCGCGAACGACACGCCCACCGCGACGCCCTCGGGAAAGCTGTGTACCGTCAGAATACCGAGGATGAGGACGAGTTTCTTGAAATCCGCCTCCTCGTACTCCCTGGGGTCGAGGTCACTGTCCTGGAGGATCCGGTGGCTCACGACGACGAGCACGACGCCAGTGAGGAGGCCGGCGACGAGTTTTGGAACCGGCTGACCGCCGCCGTTTTCCAGCCCTTCGAGGATCAGGCCGAACACCGACGCCGCGACCATGATCCCGGACGCGAGGCCCCACAGCCCCACGTTCCAGCGGTCGCTGATCTCGTCGACCAGAAAGAACGGGATCGCGCCCAGCCCGGTCGCCAGCGCGGTGATAAATCCCGCGACGAACACCAGCGTCAGATTGAACCAGATATCCATCACTCCCGAGTATGGGCTTGGGACACTTAAGACTTATCAGCAATATTATCACTTTGGCCGGCCTAAGTCGTTCGGCCCGCCTAACTGCGCTTTTCAGGACCAAGACTGCCCCTAGTTTGTGATTGAAAAATTATAACTCGAACGATTCGAGCGTCGAGTATACGGGCCCGTCGTCGGTGAGAACGCTCTCGGTGAGCCGGACGTCCTCGACGCGGAGCGAGCCAGCGTCCGGATCGCGCTGTTCGACAACATCCTGAACGAGTTCCTTGCCGCCGGCGTGGTTCATCCGCGCGAGCGTGACGTGCGGCGTGAAGTCGTGATCTTCCGGATCGAAGCCCATCGCGACGGTCCGATCTTCGATCGCCTCGTACAGGGTAGTTAGCTGGTCCCCGCCTTCCCGAACCCCGAGCCAGACGACGCTGATGTACTCCAGGCTGGGGAACACGCCGAGCCCGCCGAACTGCGCCGGGAAGGGGTCGACGTCGGCGGTCTCGACGGCTCTCTCCAGTTCGTCGATCAGTTCCGGGACGCGGTCCTCGCCGGTGTCGCCGAGGAACTTCAGCGTGACGTGGGCCTGCTCGGGGTCGACGAAGTTCAGTCCACTGGCGCCCTCGAACAGTTCCAGGACGGCCGAAACTTCGTCGGCCAGCCCGTCGAGATCGACGCTGACGAACAGTCGCTTGCTCATACGCGTATGTCTGTGACGTAGCCCTTAACCCTCTGGTTCGCCAACGTCGGAGTATGACTGACGACGAACGCCGCGATCACGACTTCTCGGAGGGGCAGGGATTCGGCGACCCCTACGAGGGGTTCGATCTCGACCCGCCCGAGCTTGAGGTCGACCCCGACCGGGTCGATCCCGTCGATAGCCGCGCGCTGGCGGACATGCTCGACGAGCACAACGTCGGCCCCGAACAGGTCGACGCCGAGCAGCTGCTCGACGTCGGGCTCAGCTACATGGGGATCAACCGCCACGAGCAGGCGGTCGATGCCTTCGAGCGGGCCGCCCGATTCGCCGAGGACGACGGCCTCGAACAGGAGGCGTGGGTGAACAAGGGGGTCGCGCACGCACAGCTGGAGGAGTACGACCAGGCGGTCGGGGCGTACAGAGAGGCACTCCGGATCGACGACGAGTCGGAACACGCTGCCGCCGCCGAGACGAACCTGGCCTATGCGCTCTGGGAGTCCGGACGGGGCGAGCAGGCGCTGGAACACGCCGAACGCGCCGTCGAGATCGACGAGCGTTCCGGACAGGCGTGGTACAATCGTGGCTTCTTCCTGCTTGAGCGCGGGCTCGCCGAAGAGGCGCTCACCGCCTTCGACAACGCGACCCGTCTCGGATTCAGAAACGCGGAGGTCCTCGAAGAGAAGGCACGGGCGCTCGAGGAGACCGGCGAGTACGACCGCGCCGAGGAGGTCGCCGAGGAAGCCGAGGAGTTGCGTGCCGAACAGCAAGAGCGGCTCATGGAGTGACCGATGGCGACCGAATCCAGCCTGCTGCTCTCCGAGCGAGACACCCAGGAAGGGTTGCTCGTCGCCGTCTGCGACGCCGACGTCCTCGGCGAGACGTTCGAGAACGACGACGTCTCGCTGACCGTCACCGAGGAGTTCTACGACGGCGAGCCGGCAGATCCGGACACCGTCGCGGCGAGTCTCGCACGCTGTTCGACGGCGAATCTCGTCGGCGACACTGCCGTCGAGCTGGCGATCGAAGAGGGGTTCGTCGACGAGGACCACGTCATGGAACTCGAGGGAACCCGCCACGCGCAGCTGCTGTGGCTGTGATCGGTCACTGACGTCACGACCCCCTGTCGCTGCGTGTCACACCGGGCCACGGTATCGCTACGATTTTCACCCGTCACCCAGAAGTCACGCACAATGATTCCACGGCAGTATCTGCGGGAGAACCCCGAGCAGATCCGCGACGCCATCGAGAAGAAGGGCGTCGAGGGGGTCGATCTCGATCGCATCCTCGAAATCGACGAGCAGTGGCGCGATCTGAAGGCCGAAGGGGACAGCCTGCGCCACGAGCGCAACGAGATTTCCAGTCAGATCGGCGAACTGAAGCAGGAAGGAAAAGAGGAGGAAGCCCAGGAGGCCATCGAGCGCTCTCAGGAACTCAAAGACGAGCTACAGGACATCGAGGAGCGTGCCGACGAACTGGAAGCGAAACTGGAGCAGGCGCTGCTCGAGATTCCCCAGATCCCCCACGAGGACGTCCCGGTCGGCGAGGACGAGAGCGACAACGTCAAACGCTATCGGCGCGGATTCGACGAGCTTCGGGACCTGCCGGCGGAAATCGACCCTCACTACGATCTCGGCGAGGAACTGGACATCCTCGATTTCGACCGCGGTGCGAAAGTCTCCGGCGGCGGCTTTTACTTCCTGAAAGGCGAGGCCGCCCGGCTGGAGCACGCGCTCATCGAGTTCATGCGGGACGTCCACCGCGAGCAGGGCTACCGCGAGGTCTTCCCGCCGATCCCCGTCCGATCGAAGTCCATGGAGGGGACCGGGCAGTTCCCCAAGTTCGTCGAGGACGCCTACCGTCTCGGTGGCGGTAACGACGAACCCTACGACGACGACGATCTGTGGCTCTGTCCCACCGCGGAGGTCCCGGTGACGAACATGCACCGCGACGAGATCCTGCTGGACGACGACCTCCCGCTGAAGTACCAGGCGTACACGCCCAACTTCCGACGCGAGGCCGGCGAACACGGCACCGAGACCCGCGGAATCGTCCGCGTCCACCAGTTCAACAAGGTCGAGATGGTCAACTTCGTCCGCCCGGAGGACAGCTACGACCGCCTGGAGGGACTGCTCGAAGAGGCCGAAGAAGTGCTCGATCGGCTCGATCTGCCCTATCGCGTGCTGGAGATGTGTACCGGTGACATGGGATTCACCCAGGCCAAGAAGTACGACATCGAGGTGTGGGCCCCCGCCGACGACATGACGGACGGCCCCGAAGAGGGCGGGCGGTGGCTGGAAGTCTCTTCGGTGTCGAACTTCGAGGACTTCCAGGCTCGCCGCGCCGGGATCCGCTACCGGCCCGAGCGCCACGAGTCCGCCGAGTACGTCCACACGCTCAACGGCTCCGGGCTCGCGCTCCCGCGCGTGATGGTCGCCATCCTGGAGTACTACCAGAACGACGACGGCACCGTCACGGTCCCCGAACCGCTGCGACCCTACATGGGCGGCAAGGAACTGATCGAGGGACAGACGCCCGTCGGTGAGAGCGCCGTCGGTGCAGGCGAACGCGAGTAGGGCGTGCGTCGCTGACAGTACTGCTAGAGTTCTTTCCGCGTCGTCGGATCGTCAAGCTCCCACAGTACCTCGGGCAGGAACGCCTCCAGGTTGTCGATCACGCGGCGGTCGCTGACGTGCAGCCCGTCACAGTACTCCCGGGCCTTGTCCCTGACGGAGACGTGGATCTCACCGTCCTCGACGGAGACTTCCAGGGGAAACGTCGAACACCGGGCGGGCTTCCAGTCGTGCTCGGCGTGGAGTTCACAGAGGCCGTCCTCCCGCAGGAAGTAGCAGGCCTGCCCGTCGACGTCGACGTGTTCGTCACGGTCTTTCGGCTCGCGCTTGATGAAGTCCGTGCCCTTGCGCTGGACGGTCGCGTCGCTGAGACTGGCGTGGTTGGCCAGCTTGAAGAAGTCCTGCTCGTACAGCAACACCCCGTGATGGCAACACCACGTGCACTCATCGACGCACTCGAAGGTGAGCTCGGGGTCGAACTCCACGACGACTTCCTTGTCGCCGTGGACTGTGACGCGTCGGTGTTGCTCGCTGCTCACACGCCAGCACTGGTGACTCGCGAGCAAAGGCCTTCCGGAAGGGGCAGTCGTTCGATCGGCCGTCTTGCGCCACGGCGAGTTCCGGGGACAGGTACCCCATCTGCCGAGTCACCCGACCGTTTCTCCGCATATCCGATACATCACAAAGGATATACGGAGAGATATTCGAAAGTCGGTACGAACGATGTCTTCGCCAGACTTCCCGAACGGCCACCATCCCGGTCCGCCTCGGTTCATGCACGCCGACGAGAAGATCGTGGACCCGATCTTCGTCGACAGCCGCCACGGTCTCGATCGGGACAACCTCTCGCCGACGATCGACGGGGCGTCCGAACGCGATCCCGACCCCTACGATCCCGAGACGTTCTCGTGGTCGCTGGTCGAGCAACCCGAGGACAGCGACGCAGTCGTCGAGTTCGCGCCGACGCCCTACGACGACGTCGAGCAGTACGACCACGGCGACCACCACACTGCCGAGTTCCAGCCGGACGTGCCGGGCACGTACCTCTTCGAACTGGACGCTCCGGACGGGACATACCACCAGACCGTCCGCGTCTTTCCGCGAGCCCCCGACGACGCCGGCGGGCCACCCCGTCTCGAACTCGACGGCCGGTACGACGAGGAGCGCGAGGAGTTTGTCCTGCTGGCCGACGCGGAACTGTCCCCGACGAGCAACGCCTTTCGCGACGATCTTACCGTCGAGTGGCTCCCGGAGGACGGGACGAGCCTCTCGCTTGCGGACGTGACGATCGAGTCGCCGATCACCGAAGTGGCGACCCCGCCCTCGGAGTCGGACGAAGTCGTCGGCCAGCAGGTCCGGATCCCCGCCGACGCGCTCGACGATCCGGCACGACTGTTCGCCGCACCTTACGACGGGCAGGTCGTGGGCAACGTCGACGAGATCCTCCTCGATCCCGAGGCCGGCACCGTCGAGTTGCCCAACCGTCCGCCTGAATGGCTCGACGACGCCGTCGTCTACGAGATCTTCACGCGCTCGTTCGCGAGCGAACCCGGCGAGACCGACTTCGAATTCCTGACCGAGAAGGTCCCCTATCTCGACGAACTGGGGATCGACGTCGTCTGGCTGACGCCGATCGTTCCCGCCTGGTCCGCGCAGGTCGACCGCGCGCCGGGTGGCCCGCACGCCTACTCGACGGAAGACTACTTCGACGTCGCCGAGGACCTGGGCACGATGGAGGAGTACGACCGGTTCGTCGAGACCTGCCACGATCACGACATCAGGGTGTGTTTCGACCTGGTGATCAACCACGCCGGCTGGACGAACCCCCGCTTCCAGGATACGATCGCCGAACTGGGCGAGGACATCGGGGACAAGTACGTCCTGCCACACGTCGAAGAGTGGAACGAGAACTCCAAATACTTCGACTGGTTTGACCGGCGGGCCGACGGAACCAAAACCGACGCCGCGCCCGCGGCGACGTACTTCTTCGGGACGCGTCTGCAGCCGAACCTCAACTACGGCAACGTGGCGCTTCGCGAGCACATCATGGCCGCCGCGGAGTACTGGGCCCCGAAAGTAGACGCCTTCCGGTGTGACATTGCCTGGGGCGTGCCCCACTCCTTCTGGAAGGAACTGCGCCGGCGCGTCCGGGCGATGGACAGCGAGTTCATGCTGCTCGACGAGACGATCCCGCGGCTGCCCGCCTTCGCCGAATCGGAGTTCGACGCCCACTTCGACACGACCGGGTTCATGGACGCCGCCCACGCCGTCGCTCGCGGCGACCGCCCCGCCTCGGATCTCGTCCGGGCGATCGAACAGCGATTCATCGACGGCTTCCCGACCTTTACCCGGATCCTCAACACGACCGAGAACCACGACGAGCGACGCCTCTATTACGAGGCCAAGACCGAAGGACGGCGCGAAAACGTCGCCAAGGCCCAGCGGGCGGCGATGGCCGCCGCCGTGACGCTGCCTGGCGTGCCATTCGTCCTCTACGGGCAGGAGCGACTCATCGGCGAATACGGGCGGCCACGCGAGAGCGCCTTCGACGATGACGACGACCGCTCGGACGACGACATCAAGAACGACCCCTACAAGCGGGCGTTCATGAACTGGAATGCGTATCCAGCAGAGCACATCCAGTTCTACCATGACCTGTTCGACCTCTATCACGAACTGGACGTCCTCGGGCCGGCGGCCGACCTCGCGCAGGCACCACACAGCAACGTCGATCCCGACGACGTGGTCGTGTTCGGCCGCGAGACGGACGAGCAGTCGGTCGTCATCGTGATCAACTTCGGCGACGGGTCGGCGACGGTCGACCTGCGAAACGCCGTCGACCCCTGTAACCTCTTTACCGGCGAGAACTGCGAAACCGACGGGCCGGATCACGCGACCCGCGTCGAAGTCGAGACGCTCGGAGTCTTCGAGACGCCCGGCGTGCTCGGACCGAGCCACCGGCCGTAGAAACGATCCGTCTGATTACCGATTCTGAAGGTCGTGGTAGCTCGCGAGCAGTTCGTCGCTGTCGACACCGGAGAAAGATTCGGTGATGAGCCCGAGAAGCACGGCCAATCCCAGCAGCTGTCGGGTCGCGGGATCGGCCTCGACTGGATTGGCCGGCGACTCTATCGGTGCCGACTGATCGACTGCGAGCACGTCGTGGAGATCGATACCTGCGCCCAGCAGGTGCGCGAAATCTCCGATAGCAGCGGCCACTTCCTGTTCGAACTGGTCGTGGTACGGCGAGTCCGGATCGAAGGTGCGCGCGCCGTTGCGGATCCCGTCGAGGTACTGGACGACGGCCGGATCGAGAAACCCCTCGCGGTCGCCGCGGTCGGTCTGGCGTTCGCCACAGCGCGGGCAGTAGCGATCCGCCTCCGAGATCGGGCCGCCACAGTAGGGACACTCGGACATACTGGGTCATCCAGGCCGGGCGGCCAAGAGGATTGTGCCCGAGGTGGACATCCTCGTCCGATGCAGAGACGTTCAGCGAACCGGGACGAGGGGGGCGCGCCCGCGCCTGTCGTCGCCGCTCACCCGGTGCGTCCGACGACGAATCTGGCGACGCCGATCGCCGCGATGACGAACCCGACCAGCACGGCGACTGCGGTCCAGAACTCGCTGGTCGTCCCGACATCGAGGACGACGTACTCCATGGCGTCGATCAGATAGGTGATCGGCATCAGTCGCGCCGGATACTCGAGGTACGTCGGCAACTCTTCGACGGGCATGAACGTTCCGCCGAGGATGACCTGGGGCGTGATGACCACTGGAATGAACTGGATCGCCTGGAACTCGTTCTGTGCGAACAGCGAGAGGACGACCCCGGTACCCAGTGCCGTGAGCGCCCCCAGCAGCTCGATCAGGACGAACAGGGCCACGCCGTTGGCAAAGCTCACGTCGAGAAAGGCCACGGCTGCCAGGAGCAACACGAGCGACTGAACGGTCGCGAGAACGCCGAAGCCGACGACGTATCCGAGGACGAGTCCGCTTCTGGAGACGGGGGCAACCAGCACGCGTTCGAGCGTCCCGGCCGTCCGCTCACGGAGAAAGCCGATCGCCGTGAGGATATACGTCAGGAAAAACACGAACACCCCCAGCAGGATCGGTGCGACCGGTTCGGGGCGGGCGAACACCTCGCTGAGCAGCCAGATGAGAAACGCCGGCACGACCACCACCAGCGCCAGCGTCCGGCGGTCGCCCCGCAGCGACAGGAGGATACGCGTGGCGACCGGAATCGTCCCGTTCATGCCGATTCCTCCTTTTCGAGGAGTGCCAGGAAGGCACCTTCCATGTCTTCAGCTCCCGTTCGGTCGAGGAACGCCGTCGGCGTGTCGAACGCGAGGACGCGTCCGTCCCGCAGAAAGAGGACGCGGTCGCAGTTGCGGACCTCGCCGAGGTAATGCGTCGAGACGAGTATCAGGGCCCCTGCTTCCCGACGTCTGCGGAACGCGTCCCACATATTCGCCCGCAGCTTCGGGTCGAGCCCGACTGTCGGTTCGTCGAGAAAGACGACGTCGGGATCGTGGACGAGCGCGCAGGCGAGGCTCGCCCGGCGGATCATCCCGCCCGAGAGATCGCTGATGCGGGCGTCGGCCCGCTCGTGCAGATCGACGAACGAGAGTGCCCGATCGACCGCACGCTCGCGGTCCGGGAGGTCATACAGGCTGGCGAAGAACGCGAGGTTCTCCCGGACGGTCAGATCGCGGTACACTGCCTCGTGTTGTGGCATGTAGCCGATCCGGGCTCGGTCGTCATGCGACAGCGAGAGCGAGTCCGCCCCGCCGATCGCGCTCGATCCGCCGGTCGGACCGAGCAGACCGAGCAGACACTTGATCAGCGTCGTCTTGCCCGAACCGTTCGGGCCGGCGATGCCCACGATCGCTGGGCCGTCGAGAGCGAGATCGACGCCGTCGAGCGCGGTGATCGGCCCGAACTCCCGGCGGAGTCCCTCGACAGTGATCGAAGGTGGAGTCGACATATCGCGACAGAGGTGTGCCGACCCGGTAGCGATTGTGCCGTCTATAGCCGGGGCATTTTTACGATACGGCCGAC
Source organism: Halapricum hydrolyticum (assembly GCA_025517565.1). Classification (GTDB taxonomy): domain Archaea; phylum Halobacteriota; class Halobacteria; order Halobacteriales; family Haloarculaceae; genus Halapricum; species Halapricum hydrolyticum. The sequence continues at coordinate 324,037 of JAOPKD010000002.1, read as the reverse complement.
CAGGTGCGGGTGTGAAGTATATGGAGTTGACGGCGACACCGGACCCGGAGTCTGTGCCGCCGTTCTTCGAGGTGATCGCCGACGCGCCGTTCGTGGCCGAGACGCGATTGGTCGACTGGAACCTCGGGGATACCGATCGACCGACGCTGTTGTATTCGATCACCGGCGACGAGGCAGCGTTCCGCGAGGCGATCGAACGGACGGGGATCCCGGTCTCGTGGGACGTCACGACGATCGACGACGGACGGTTCTATTGCTACTTGCGAGTCGATCCCGTCTCACAGTTAGCGACGGTGCTGGAGGCGGCCAGCACGGAGGGGCTAGTCGTCGTGAAGCCGGTCGTTTACCGCGACGGGAGCGTCACCGCCCGGCTGGTCGGTGAGTCCGAAGTGTTACAGTCGGTTCTCCGATCGATGCCGAGCATCGTCGAGATCGACGTTCGGGCGATCGGCGAACACGCTGGCGGACGGACCGACCCGCTCGCAGCGTTGAGTGAGCGCCAGCGAGAAGTGCTCGAAGTCGCACTCGAGATGGGCTACTTCCAACAGCCGCGACGCGTCACGCACGCAGACGTCGCCGAGCGACTCGGCTGTGCTTCCAGCACGGTGAGCGAACACCTCCAGAAGGCCCAGGCGAAGCTCGTTCGGGCAGCCGTAGCTGACGTCCGTGAGACGGAGCCGCGACAGTGACAACTCGTCGTCCGTGATCGAGTCCGTTCCCCGTGCCGGGGAACAGCCTACAAAAGCGTTTAGGCTCGGGGCACGAACGGGGTGATATGAATGGCCGGGACGACACCGACGAGGCCGAGCTTCCGGGCGCGCTCGTGACCGAATACATCGAGCGTGAATCGGGGACCCGGACGTTGCTGGACGAACTCGAACGGCTCACACTCGAAGGCGAGCACGAGGAGGTTCGCGAGCGGATCCGGGCGCTCGCCGAGAATCGGCCGGGCGTCTTCTTCGCCGTTGCGCTGAGTCTCACCGGCTCCAAGCAGTTTTTCGGTGACGTCGAAGCCCAGCTGGACGTGACCGCTGCGGACAAACTCCGTGACCTCGCGGAGACGTATCCGTCCCTGGAGGAACCGTTCAACGTCGTGCGCACCGAGCAGTCACACGACCGGTACAACCCCGTGACCGGCCTCTCGACGACGACGACCTACCACGCCGAGGAGGAGGTCCCGTTGATCAGGTATGCGATGCAGTCCGGCGAGCTGTCACTGCTGGAGGCGACCGAGTCCCCCCAGGAAGTGTTGCAGGTCGCTATCTATCTCGTGCAGGCGACTAACGACTCCCTGGAGGCGTCGCTGGAACAGGACCACTCGGTCAACACAGAAGAGCTGAGCGGACTGATCGACCGTCGCGAGGAACTGGAGTCGGAACTCGATCAACTCCGCGCCCGGATCGACGAGCTCCGTCGTCGTCCGGTCGGTGACGAGTGAGCTTCTCCGTTTTCGAGGCTACAGCCCGTCGAGCAACGCGTCGACGTCCTCGGCCGTATTGAACGCGTGGACCGACGCCCGCACGGCCTTCGGGTACGGGAGCGACCGGACGATCACGTCCCGCTCGCGGAGACGCTCGACGGTCGCCTCGGGGTCGTCGACCCGGAACGTTACCAGGCCGGACTCGTACTCGCGGGGGCTGAGCAGCCGCTCGTCGTCGATCCCGTCCTTGAGTCGATCGGTGAGGCGTGCGATCCTGGACTCGACGGTCTCCATGCCGATCTCCTCGAGGAGATCCATCGCTTCGGCGAGACCGACGTGTGGCAACGGCGAGGCGGTGCCGACCTCGAAGCGAGACGCTCCCTCGCTGAACGCGTACTCCGGATCGGTCGGCGTCTCGACCGACCGGTAGCCGATCCGGCGGGGCACCAGCGCGTCGATCGCGTCGCTGTCGACGTAGGTGAAGCCGCTGCCCCAGGGGCCGAGCAGCCACTTGTGACCGGATCCGACGACGAAGTCCGCACCCCACTGCTCGAGATCGACGGGATACTGGCCGGGCGACTGGACGGCGTCGACGAGCACTTTCGCGCCGGCGTCGTGAGCGATTTCGGCGATCTCGCTGACCGGCAGGCGCGTCCCGTGAGTCCAGGTGAGCGAACTCACGGCGAACAGTCGCGCGTCCTCGGCGGCAGCCGCGACCGCGTCGAGATCGACTCGGCCGTCCTCCGTCTCGAGCACCCGGACCTCGATGTCTTCGAGATCGGCCAGCCGGTCCCACGGGAGTATCCCGGCAGGATGCTCCAGGTCCGTCCTGACGACCACGTCGCCGGGCTCCCAGTCGATCGCGCAGGCGAGCAGATTCACGCCGTCAGCCGTGCTCTTGGTGAGCGCGACCTCGCGGGGGTCGACACCGAGAAAGCCGGCGATCGTCTCGCGCGCAGCCTCGTACGTCTCCCAGCCGACCGTGTAGACGCCCTCACCGACAGGGACCTCGTACTCGAAGTACTCCGCGAAGTCTGTCATCGCCTCGACAACGCGACGCGGACTCGGACTGGACGCACCGGTGTTGAGATAGACAGCACGGTCCAGTGCCGGGACGTCCGCCCGAAGTTGCTCGGGATCCATGTTCGGGTGTGGCGGTCCAGCCGCCTTGACGTTGTCGGCAGTGTCGTCGTCGCGTCTCACATCGCGCCCGCAAGCACGCTGCCCAGCCCTGCGCCAAGCGCGACGCCCACCAGCGCGGCCGCCAGCGAGCCGGCAGCGTTGGTGACCGCACGACGCCGGTGGCCGGTCTCGTAGAGCCGAACGGTCTCGAACGCGAACGACGAAAACGTCGTGAACGCGCCACAGAAGCCAGTCGCGAACACGAACGCCAGCTGCGCATCGAGCGGCACCGTCACGAGCAACCCCAGCGCGACGCTCCCGAGCACGTTGACGGCGAACGTGTCGGCGTTGTCCGTCTCGATCCGGGCGCCGACGAGATGGCGGGCGATCGCGCCGAGCACGCCACCGACGCCGACGAGCACGGCCGGGCTCGTCACGGCAACGACCCCCTGGTGACGGCGCGAGCACCGACCACGGCCAGGAACCCGAGCGCGTAGTTCGCGCCGACGTTGAGAACCGCCATCGCTGGATCGAGCGTCGCCGTCTCGACCGCGAAAGTGCTGTAGGTCGTAAACGACGAGAGCAGGCCCGTCCCGAGGATGAGCCGCGTCTCCGCGCTCAGCAGGTCCGTGAGATGGGCTTCGTAGAGCAACAGTCCAAGCGCGAAACTGCCCAGGACGTTCACCGTCAGCGTCCCCCAGGGAAACCCGCCCGGCAGTGCCGTCGAGATGGCATACCGGAGCGTCGCCCCGACGAATCCGCCGATGGCGATCAAAAGCAGTGGTTCGGCCCGCGCGAGCGGGTGGTCCCGTCCGGTCATTGGGCCCGATTGGCCGAGGCACTATTCAGCAGTTTCGAATCGAGGGAAAACGAAACGATCAATCGAGATTAATTCCGACTGCCCGAAGTATTCCGGCCATGACTGTTCGGCCATACCTCCTCATATTGCCGGCTGTAACTTTTCGAAACGATTCGGCACGCCGGCGTGCCGAATATCTGTACGAACTTACAGTCGGCAGTAGCAGCCAGGTTCAGGTCACTCCTCGTAGGCCAGGTTCATGATCCACTGCGTGAAGGCGTCGCTCTGTGGATTCACCTCTTCGTCACCGATGAACGGCGAGAGCATGTCGCCGGCCATCAGGAGAGAGAAGTCGAGATCCCTGGCTTTCGGCGTCAGGTAGTACGTATTGTGGCCGTTGTAGACGGTGTCTTCGCGGTCGATCAGGTCCTCTTCGACGAGCGACTCGACGATACGGCTTCCCTTCCGGGAGCTGACGTCAAGTTCCTTCCAGAAGTCGCTCTGGTGGATCCCCCCGGTTTCCCGGATGAGTTCGAGACCGCGCCGCTGGTCTTCCGAGAGATCGTCCTCGGCCGATGACGTGCTCATGTGTGCTGTTCGCGCCCGGATTCGCTTAAAGGTGGCTTTCGATCTCTCGCGGTGGGCTACAGGTCGGCTTCGATCGGCCGGTAGTCGGTCTCGCAGGGCGGTCCGTCCGCGAAGTGATAGGTGACGCCGTCGCTACCGACCGTGATCAACGACGACGAGCGCGTGCCGAACCCGTCGCCGTGGACGCAGACGCCGTACTCGTGATCGCGGATCGCTTCCCGCGCCCGGCGTCGCCACGTCTCGGCGTCCTCTCCGGGCTCGGGCTGGAGCTCCGTCCGCAGGCGGTCGACGTTCTCGGCCTGTCTCTGGGCGTGCTCGCGGCGGCGGTCCGGGATCGCGTACCGGCCGTCGGCGCCCGTGTTCGCGACGGCGTGGACGCCCGGGTCGAGGTTCCGGATCGCCACCCTGCCGTCGTACTCGACGAACAGCGCCGCGGAGCGATCGGCGACGACGAGGTTGAACGGCTCGTAACTACGCGCGTCGAGTTCGCGTTCGACGTAGCGGACGGCGTCTTCGGCGCTCTCCCGGCCGAGCGCGTCACGGACGAGCAACCCGCGAGAGCGGTCGCCCGCCAGTTCGACGTCGGTCCAGCGGTTGGTGATCGCGACGAACACGTCCCGATCGTTGACGCCGATCCACGTCCCGCCGGCCTCGCCGTCCCGCGGGGCGAGCACTGCCGGGCCCGAATCGAACGTCTCGGGCGGTCGTGACGGCCGATCAAGCGCCTCGTCGCGGTTGGCCGCCGCGACGATCGGCGCCTCGGCGAAGGTCTGCCAGGCGAACACCAGTGTGCACATGTACCGCTGTAGGGTTCCCCGAGTCCTAATACTGCGGGCTCGCCGGACGGACAGATATGTATGTCTCGGCTCCCCAGAGTTCGGCGTGTACCGCACTGGCCACCAGGGGGTCAACCTCGTCCTGTTCGCGCCGGTCTTCGCGGCGCTCGCGCTGACCGGACATGTCGTGCTCGGTATCGTCGGCGTTGCGGTCGTCTTCACCACCGCATCGATGCCGGACGCCGACGTTCGGTTGCCACTGGTCGCTCACCGCGGGATCACCCACACCGTCTGGGCGGCCAGCGCCCTCGGACTCGCAGTGGCGATTCCGGTCTACTACACCGGGGCGGCAGTCGCGTCGTCGGTCCCCGAACTCGCCGTCTACACGCCGGCGACGCTTGGGGTGTATAGCGGCAGCGTCGTGGCGTTTTCGGTGCTCGGACACCTGGTCGGCGACCTGGTGACGCCGATGGGAATCAGACCGTTTGCACCGCTGTCGGACCGATCGTATTCGCTCGGACTCTGGACCGCGGATTCGATTGCAAACAAGGTACTGTTCGGCATCGGCGTGGTCGTGCTGAGCGGGACTGTCGCTCTCCTCGCCCTCGTCTAGCGCGCCATTCATTACGACGCGGCCGAAACGACGGATATGGACCCCGCGGTACTGCGCGAGGACATGGTCGACAGCCTGGAACACGAGAGCAAAGGCTGTCTCGAAGACGAGGAGGTGTCGCTGGCAATGCGAGCGGTCGAACGCGAGCCCTTCGTGGACGACGCTCCCTACGCCGACCGGACCGGGGAGCGCCACGGAACGCGCGTGCTCGCACCCAGCACTGCCGCGCGCTTGCTGGACGCCCTCGCCCCGAAACCCGACGATCGCGCGCTGGTCGTCGGTGCCGGCGTGGGCTACACCGTCGCGGTGATCGCCGAGATCGTCGGCGCGACCGACACGCACGCGATCGACATCAACCGACAGCTCGTCTACGAGGCGCGCTCGAACCTCTCGAAAGCGGGTTACGACGAGGTACTCGTCGACTGTCGAGACGGCGCGGAGGGGCTTGCTGCATACGCACCCTATGACTGTATCCTGCTGGAGGCGGGCGCGGTCGAGCCGCCGCGAGCGCTGCTCGAACAACTGGCACCGGACGGCCGGCTCGTCATGCCGCTCGGTGCCGGCACGCAGACGCTGTCGGTCGTCTCGAAGGGCGGCGAGATCGAACGCCACGGTACTGTCGCCTTCCAGCCGATGCTGGTCGACGGCGAATCCACCCACGAGATCGAACGCAACCGAACCCGCCGCGAGGACCGGGAGTTCGCCCGCAAACACGCCGAGTCCCGGCCCGGCTGGGAACAGGACTGGATCGACTGGGACGACGCGCGGTGGTGAGTCGATCGCCTGTCCCGGGACGGCTGGTCGGCGAAGCTAACTTTAACACGGTCGGGCGAGTGCCGGACGCATGGGCGATCGCGAACTCGTCGAGCGAACCGACGAGCCAGTGACGACGGATCGGCTCGTCGAGGACGTCCGCGCACTGGGCGTCGAGTCCGGCGATACTTTGCTGGTGAACCCACCCCGGGGTCAAGTGGTTCGAGAGACTCCGTCTCTCGTCATCACGGAAGACGACGTCTTCCGTACGACTCCGGGGCTTCCTGCTTCAACGACGCGCTTTGCATCCACCCCCTCTCGCTGAGGTGTGAACGTAGGGAGCGCAGTCTGCACAGGCGTTGATTCGGAGCGTCCCGCCCCTATCTGCTTCAAACCACGAGAGAGAATATTCTTCGCCGCGTTCAGGTCGCGGTCTTGCGAGTGGCCGCACGCCGGACAGGAATGTTCGCGTACCCAGAGTGGCTTGGCTGTTTCGACACCACACACAGCGCACTCTTTCGTCGTGCCTGCTGGCTCCACTTCCACAACGTGTGTGCCGTGCAGGTCAGCCTTGTATTCCAACAATTCAAGAAACTGCGACCACGCGGCGTCTTGCTTGTTTTTGGCGTTCTGACTGGTTTCCAGCATCGGCTTCACATTCAAGTCTTCAACGGCCACAACGTCGTATTCTGTGACGAGCCACGTCGTCAACTTATGCTGGTAGTCTCGCACCTTCCGCTTGATTGTCCGTTTTGCTTGTGCGACCTTCCGACGTTGGTTCTCCCAGTTGGCAGAGCCATGTTCTTTCCGGGCGAGTCTCCGCTGTTCGCGTGCATAGCGGTCGTACTCATCGGACAGGTCAAGCGTGTCCACAGACAGATTCTCCGAGGTGTGGATGTAGCTGGTAATGCCAAGGTCAACACCTACGCAGTCCTCGGGGTCAATGTCTCTGAGCGGCGGTTTCTCGGGCGTGTCTTCCACAGTGGTCACGAGTGAGACATACCATTCACCAGTTGTCTCTTTCTTGAGGATAACCTCATCAATGTCGTCTGCTGGTGGTACGTCGCGTTCTGCTCGAATCTTGAACCAGCCAATCTTTTCGAGTCGAAGTCGTACGAATCGATCGTTGCCCGTGTTGTTATCCACGTTGAAGCGACTGGACTGATTGTACGACACTGACCGAAATTCACCTTTGCCTTGCCACCGCAACCGCCCAACATCGTAGCCTTCGTCTCGCCGCTCTTGGAGTGTCTCAATATCGTCGTGGATTTGACTTATGGCCTGTTGAGCGGCGTGTTGCGAGGGTTCGGCAAACGTCGGCCAACGGTCTGTCCACTCGGTGAGTTTGTCGTGTTGGTCGTAGTCGGATGGCCGGTTGTTGTAGTCACTACTATAGTAGTCTCGGATAGCGTGATTGCGAATCTGTCGAAGAATGTCGATTTGCCGCCACGCTTCGCTCGCCACGCCGTCGGAAAGGTACGCACGGAAGCGAAGCGTGTGTTTCATCGTGGTTAGTCAGATTCTTCTTTTTCTCGCTGTTCTTGGATTGCTTTTTGTAGCAGTCCACTCGGTGAGAGATGAGGCTGGTCATCAAGCCACTCCCCATCTTCGTCTGGGACTGTCACTGTATATCGTTTTGACACACGTTTTGATACGTTCTGAAACTCAAAAAGTGTTTTGGAGCGTATTTTGTGCATTAATGCTGTCGGCTTCAACCCCGGGGTCAAGCCCCGGGGCAGTCGCCTTGTACCGCCTGTACACCGATCCCGAAGAGTGGTCGAACCCGCCGGTTCCCGAAGACTGGGTCGAGCCGATCCGCGCCTCGATGCCGCCGTACTGGCCCGCCGTCACGCCGAGCTACGGCGTCGGTGACATTCCCGAGTGTCTCCGGACATACCCGGAGGCCGTCCGGAGCCGTCACCCTGTCTTTTCGTTTGCGGCACTCGGTGCCGACGCCGAGGCGATAGTTGGCGATCACCGGCTCGATTTCGGGCTCGGCGAGGGCTCGCCGCTGGCTCGCGTCTACGACCGCGACGGGCGAATCCTGATGCTTGGGACCGACTACGGGACGAACACGTCGGTCCATCTCGCGGAGTATCGCGCTGACGTTCCGACCGAGCGGACCGAGTACCGGGTGCCGATCCGCAGGGACGGCGAACGCGTGGTCGTCACCCTTGACGACATCGAGACAAGTACTGACGACTTCGAAGCGCTCGGAGCGGCGTTCGAACGGGAAATCGGCGTCGAGCGTGGGGCCGTCGGCGAAGCGGAGGCAACGCTGCTGGAACAGTCGGCGCTGATCGATTTTGCAACCGAATGGTTGGCGGAAAACCGGGGTTAGCCTTCGAGCGCTCCCCGAGCCACCGAGAGCTATCCGAGTGGAATGGTGGCGGAAAACCGGGGTTAGTCTTCGAGCGCGTCGGCGATCCGGTCGACCGACCGCCGGAGGTCGTGGACCTCGTCCCGGAGTTTGCGCAGTTCGCGAACCATCTCTTCGTTGTCGCCTTCTTCCTCGCGGCCGCGGCCGCCGGGGCCGCCGCCCATGCCGCCGGGACCGCCGGGACCGCCGCCCATCATGCCACCCATCATCTGTGCGAAGGGGTTGCCGCCACCCATCCCGCCGGGGCCGCCACCGCCCATCATCTCTTCCATGCGCTCTTCGCGACTCATCTCGCTGCCTTCGCCCTCTTCTCGCTCCTCGGCTCGCTGCTGGCGGATCTCCTCGACCCGCTCGCGGAAGGATTTCCCGTCCTCGCCGCCCTCGCTGTCGTCTCCCTCTTCGCTACGCTCGCTTGCCTCGTCGGGATCGGACGCCCGGGGCGTGTTCCGGGGGGAGGGGATGTCTTCCTGTTCCTCGGCGTCGGACTGGTCTGGTTCCTCGTCGTCTGTCATGCCCAGGTCTTTGCGTGGGGTTCGGAAAAGCGTTGTCTTGTGGATGGGTCTAGCCGGCGAAATCGAACTGTCGGCGCGCCAGCAGCGAGAGGCCCGCCAGCGCCAGCAACAGCAGCGCGAGGTTGAACGCCGCCTGGAACAGCGACACGTACGACGCGGAGACGAACTCCGAGATCGCCTGGCTGGCGTTCGTGTAGAAGCCGTACGCGGTGATGGCAGCGAACAGTGCCAGCCCGATCAGCGCGAGCAGTTCGAGCCGTTCTCGCAGTGACCGCTCGTCCCTGCCAGCGGAACGTCTCCGACCCTGCTCCCCGGAGTCGCTCCGAGACGCTGTCTGCTGTTCGTCACGGCTTTCCGCGCCGACAGAGATGGTGTCGCTCGTGTCCGTTTCGTCGGACGGCGTCTCGGCCACGCCATCGGATTGCGCGTCCGTGGGGTCGTCAGGCCCCTCCGAACGTGCTTGTGCTGCCTGTTCGTCCGGATCGTCAGTGGGGTGGTCCGTGTCAGTCATGGTGTATCCGCCTGAGCAGGAGGGTACTTGCGAGGACGGCGACGAGTGCGACGGCGACGCCGAATCCGGGGCCGTCACCGCCGCCGGTCTTGGTCATCGTGGTTCGCGGTTCACGCTCCCGCCCGTCATCGGGCTCATCTGCGACGAAGTCGTCGACGCTCAGGTCGACCGACCGGGTCGTCCGGTTCACGTCGACCGTCTCCGTGGGATCGAGGTTCGCCGCGGCGGCCGCGGTGTCGACGATCACGTCGTCGCGAGTGAGGATCGCGTCGAGCTGGTAGGAGTAGTTGTCGGGGACGGACAGGCGGGCGGTCGGCGTACTCGTCCGGCCGGGACGAACGTCCTCGACCTCGACGGTGGCCCGGTCGGCGACAATGTTCGAGTCGGACTGGCGGGCGCGCACGAGCAACTGCAGGTCATCGGCCGGCTGATCGCCGCGGTTCGTCAGAAACGCCGTCGTGTTGAGCGTCACGTCACCGTCATCCGAGGCGACGACGTCGTAGGTTATCGTCGGGAACAGCGGACCGAACTCGTGAAACTGCAGCCCCGTGTTCGCGGTGGTCGGCTGGAGTGCCTCGATTCCGTCGATTCCCGCCGACCGAGTCGCTCGACGCTCGCTATCGACGAACACCAGCGTCTCGAAGCGATAGCCGCCGGATCGCTCGACCGTCACGTTCAGGCCGACGGGGTCGTCGCTATCGCCTTCGAGCACGCCGATCGATCGGCGTGCCCGCGTCTCGACGAGACCCGTGTCGGTATCGATCACGCGGACGAGCAGCGAGACGTTCTCGGACGTCCCGCCCTCGTGTGAGATCCAGTTCGTCACCGTCAGCGTCGCCGAGTCCCCGGAGACGTCGAGTGGCGTGAGACGGATCTCCGAGAGACGCAACTCCCCGTCGGGGGTCGGCTCCGAGTCGTCTTCGATGTCCGCCAGGGCGCCCGGTGCGACCAGGGCGAGCAGAATGGAGACGGCAAGTACCACCGCCGCCGCCCCCACGAGTGCGTATTCGCGTTGCACACATCTGACTGCTTAACGCCGCTATAAGTGTTTTGTGCCGCCAAGATGGATCTGAAAATATAAACCCGTCGAAAGCACGGAGTGGAACGAGTCACTCGAAGGCACTCAAACTGGATTGCAACTGCCGCGATGCGGCCTGACGGCTGACGTCGTACCCGACCAGTTCGCGCATGTCTACGGCGTACGTGCTCCCGCCCCGTTCGAGGACGAGCACGCGCCCTTTCGAGCCCCGAACCGTTCCGGTCGCCATCGTTTCGACGACTGGTCGGTCAGCGAGGTCGAGCCCGTACTCGAAGGTATAGGTCGCAATGGGATCGTACGCGTCCAGCAGATCCGCCCAGGCGTCCGAGTCGACGGCGCGGTGAAGCCCCTCGATCTTCGTTGGGACCCGGACCCGATCGCCGACGTCAGCGGCGATGTCCGCCTCGATCTGTCTGGCGATGCGACCGTTTTCGACCGTCCGGACGTGGGCTGCCCGGTCGGCCCCTTGCTCGCGAAGCCGGGTTTCGAGTCGCCACGAGCGGGTGACGCCCACCTTGAACGTCGCCGGTGCGAACGCCGCCAGGTAGACCGCGTGCTCCTCGCGGCAGGTCTCCAGGGGCAGGTTACAGTCACCTGTACAGCGTGCACACGGCCAGCGATCGGTGTGCTGGGGACAGTAGGGGGCTTCTGGCGCGTCACAGGCGAGATGGCGCGCCGTGTCGCCGGAGCCGTCGATCGTCCCGGCACAGTGGCGCTCTTCCAGCGTCAGCGCGAGTCGCTCGCCCGACCGGAGTGGCTCTCGCTCGAGGTCACCGTCTGCGGCGAGGATCAATGCAGGCTCGCCGTCCGGCGCACCCGTCTCGTAGCCGACGATCTGCACGCCCTGCCGTAGCGGCCGGAGGGTTTTGGCCCTTGCCATCGGCACGCCGATTCTGCCGGCTGTGCGTGGAGGACGTCGATCGTGTCGCGACGACCGCGTAGCGACGACGATGGAACGGGCAACACAAGCCAGGATGATCAACATTATCAGGGGCAAACGCGGATCCACACCCATGACAGAACGAACGTCGACGACACGCCGGAGATTTCTCGCAGGTGCGGCCGTCACAGGAGCGGCTGGACTGGCAGGCTGTGGCGCCCTGAGCGAAGGGGGGGACCCGGAGGGGAAACTCTATCAGCCGGACGCGTCCGAATCGACGGTCACACCAGACGAGGACGGACTCCTTCCGACGCCCGTACTCGGCGATCCCGACGCCGACGTGACGGTCATGGTCTTCGAGGACTACGTCTGCGGTCACTGCGCCAGCTACGTGGTCGAGCACTTCCCGGACCTGGGTGAAGAGTACATCCAGCCGGGGACGATCCGGTACGAGCACCACGAGTTCCCGCTTCCGCTGAGCGAGGAGTCCTGGCGCGCTCCGAACGCGGCCCGCGCCGTCCAGGACACCGCCGGAAGCGCGGCCTACTGGGAATATTCACAGCGACTGTACCGCAACCAGTCAGATCTGGGTCCCGACCTCTACGAATCACTGGCCGAAGACGTGGGTGCCGATCCCGGTCTCGTTCGAAGCGCTGCTGTCGACGAGCAGTACAGCGAGACGATCCAGGCCGACAAACAGTTCGGCGACAGCCTCGGCGTCGAGGCCACGCCGACGGTGTTCGTGAACGACACCGCCCTCGATAGTTACGACTTCGAGACGATCTCGCAGGCCATCGACGACGCACTGTAATCCTCCGAACCGCTGATCGATCCGAAAGCGGCTAACCTGTGCCGAGAGACGGGGTAGGTATGCAAGACGAACCGCCGGTCGTCGTCCTCAGACTCGGTCATCGCCCGGGCCGCGACGAACGGATGACCACCCACGTCGGGCTTACTGCGCGCGCGCTCGGAGCCGATCGGCTCGTTCTCGAAGCGGCGGCCTCGGGACGCAAGGAGACCGTCACCGACATCACCGATCGCTTCGGCGGCCCCTTCGAGGTCGAAGTGACCGACCAGCCGCTGGGTCGGGTCCGATCGTGGGACGGGGCGATCGCACACCTGACGATGTACGGCCAGCCGGTCCAGGACGTCGAAGACGAGATCCGTTCTGTCCATCGAGAGGAACCGTTGCTCGTCGTCGTCGGCGCGGAGAAAGTCCCTTTCGAGGTCTACGAACGCGCCGATTTCAACGTCGGCGTGACGAACCAGCCACACTCGGAGATCGCCGCACTGGCCGTGTTTCTCGACCGATTGTTCGAGGGCCGGGAGCTCGAACGCGAGTGGCGCGACGCCGAGAAGCGCGTCGTTCCGCAGGCGGCCGGCAAGCGCGTGATCGACGCCGACGAGGAGTGAACACGGGGCGCTCTGCCCTCACTGCAATTCGATCTTCCGGACGAACGGCATGTTGCGGATCTCGTTGATCAGTTCGCCGGGGAGTTGCTGGCCGGTGATGACGTACAGCTTCGGCTCGTCGGAGAACTCCGGGTCGTCGCTGATGACCTGCCGGATCGCGATGTCCTGCTCGGCGATCGCACTCGTGACTGTGGCGACGATCCCCGTCTCCTCGGCGTCACCGACAGTCACCGTCAAGACAGTCAGATCCAGCACCGGCGCGAGATCCATCAGACTCGGGATCGCGGAGATGTTCTGGAAGATGCGACGCAACTCCGGGTCCGCCAGGATCGCGTCGGTCGTGGCGTCGACGACTCGCCGGTCGACATCGATCTCGCGGGCGATCCCCGTGTTCGGGATCTCGATTCCCCCGGAGACGACCCGCCCCTCGTCATTGACTGAAAACCCCCGTTCGAGCAAGAGGCGGATCACCCGCTGCTGACTCGGGCTGTCCTCGAATTTCTTCATGATCTCGTCGAACATACCCGATACAGGACACCCCAGGGTCTTCAGCGTGATTATCGGACCGAACGGGCCCGATCGCTGGACATCCAATGGTGCGCGCTCCGGCTGAACGAACGATATGCCCCCGGTTGAACGAGCGGTGCGCGCCCCGGCCAGAGACGATCCTTCCCACATTCCGTGCGGAAACTGTGTGAACGTTCTTTCGAAAATACCCGAATTTCCACCTATTGAGCCGTCAGATGTGTAGTTTTCCCTCCCCTGATGTGTGTGTCGCGGTACCAAACATCCACAAACAATTATTATACTCGGGCACGAACAGTGACGTGTATGGCGACACGCCAGCAATCCCAGACGGGGTATCACACGTGTACCTGTGGCGCCGAGTTCGAGAGCACGGAGGAACTCCTCGAACACGCACGGGAGTCGCACGGGATCAGCGTATACTAGCTGGCGGGTTTTCACATCGTGAACGATCGACCTATACAAAAACAGTTTTAGCCGTCGGTACGGAGTTACGAACACCGACTATGTCAGGCATCGAGCTCACAGCGAGTCAACAGACGATCCTGCAGGAACTGGTAAACAGCTACCGCGAGAGCGACAGCGCGGTCAAAGGCGAGCGGATCGCCGAGGAGATCGACCGCAGCGCCGGGACGATCCGAAACCAGATGCAGAGCCTCAAGGCCCTGCAGCTGGTCGAAGGCGTTCCGGGTCCGAAAGGCGGGTACAAACCGACAGCAAAGGCCTACGACGCGCTGCAGATCCAGCAGATGGACCGCTCGGCTGACGTCTCGCTCTATCACAACGGTGAGTACGTCGAGGAGGCAAACGTCACCGAGATCAACCTGACGAGCGTCCACCATCCCGAGAAGTGCCGCGCCGAGATCTACCTCCAGGGGTCGATGTCCGACTTCGAGCCGGGCGATACGATCACCGCCGGCCCGACGCCGTCTGCTGGCCTGCAGATTATCGGCACGATCGACGGCAAAGACGAGACGAACAACGTTCTCGTGCTGGTCATCGACGACATGCGCGCGCCGGTCGAGGAAGACGAACTCGAATAGCGTCGCAGGCCGACATCCAGTGGTTCCGCGAGCGGAACACGGACAACGCGTCGACAGTCGTTTCTCGAACGCGGGGGCAGGGCTTTTCACTCCGCCGGTCGTATACCAGGTAATGGCAGAGGTCTGCCCGACGTGTGGACTCCCGGAAGAACTCTGCGTCTGTGAGGACGTCGCAAAGCAGTCCCAGGAGGTCTCGGTCGAAACAGACGAGCGGCGGTACGGCAAGCAGATGACGATCGTCGACGGACTCGATCCCGACGACGTCGACGTCGGGGAACTGGCGTCGGATCTCAAATCCAAACTCGCCTGTGGCGGGACCGTCGACGACGGCCGGATCGAACTCCAGGGCGATCACGTCGACCGCGTCGAGGACTACCTGGAAGACGAAGGCTATCCCGTCGAGTAGGGCCGAGAGTACACATATCTTTTTACGCTCCGACACGTAGTAGAAGTATGGGCAAGCGAATCAAACAGACGATCAGTCGTGCAAAGTACGCAGCAATAGGCGCCTCGGTCGGGGCGTTCGTCGGCGGTCTCATCAGTCGCAACGCGGCCAGTACCGGGGCCGGCCTCGGCGCGCTCGTCGGCGCGACCGTCGGTGAAAAGCGTGTCTCGGTCGATGAATTCGTCGGTCAAGTCAAGGACCGAACCGGCGAGAAAGCCGCCGAAGAGTAGTCGATCGTGGGCGCGTTTTTATATTCTATCACGCCGTAGCGACCGGTGTGACCACGGATCCGTCGTTCGAGATCCCGGCCCGACCACAGCGCCGCTATCCGTACAGTGGCGGGGTCGAGTACGAGGGCGAGACGGTATTTCGCCTCCGGCCGACGACCGACTGGTCCGAATCGGGATTGCAGGCGCTCGTCGAGGAGATACTCGGGGGCGGAGCCTACACCTACGGCGACTGGCTGGACCTCCCGATGCCGCTGTATCTCGTACACGACGAACAGACGGGGGACGTCTTTCGGGTCGCGGTCCGCGGAGGGACCGTCGAGTTATACGTCCTGCCGGCGACGGAGTCCGCAGGGTTGCGCCAGTTCTACGAGACGCTGGACGCCCACAGCGACGACCGGTGGACGGTCGAGTTGACCGTCGAACGGGCCTGATGACGCGCCCAGGGTCGCTCATACTGCCGGCTGTAAGTTCTAAAGATATTCGGTACGCCGGCGTGCCGAATCATTTCGAAAAGTTACAGCCGGCAGTATCAGAAGCCGCTCTGGTCGATCGAGTCGACGAGCCGCTCGACTTCGTCGTCGTCGACCGTCGCCAGCGGGCCGGGAATCGTCCGGGCGAGGGCAGCCGTCGCGACGGCGTTCGACAGCGCCACGTCCGGCCCGTCGCCATCGAGTAGCGTCGCGAGGAAGGCACCGATGAACGCGTCGTGCTGTCCGGTCTCGTCGACTGCCTCGGTCTCGATCGCGTCGCGGTCGTGAATGACGCCGTCGTGATAGACCAGCGCACCGTATTCGCTGCGGGTGAGCACGACCATCTGGAAGCCCCATTCCGCGGCCACTGTCGGGGCGATCTCTCTGGCCTGTCCGCTCTGGTCGAGTACGTCTCGCACGTCGTCCTCGGACGCGAACAGCACGTCGACCGAGTCGAAGACGCCGGTCAGCGTTTCGCGAGCCGCGTCCGGCGACCACAGCTCCGGCCGATAGTCCAGCTCCAGCGCGGATACGCCTTCTCCGCTGCTGCCGGCCCGAAGCACCGCCGCCCCCGTTTCGGCCGCCGTCTCCGAGAGCGCGAGGGTGCTGCCGGCGACAAAGACACTCGAGGCCGACTGGACGAGATTCATATCGAGGTCGCCGGGTGTCATTGTCGCGGCCGCCGCCGACCCGCGGTCGTCGATCCGGACGCGCTCGCGTGGCTCGCACGGCGGTTCGTAGAACGTCAACCCCTGCCGGCCGTCGTCGCTCCAGTCGACCTGCGTCTCGATCCCGTGTTCGTGGAGTTCAGAGACGACACGACGACCGAGCGGCGTCTCGGGCAGTTTCGAGAGCCAGACCGCGTCGGTTCCGAACCGACTGGCCGCGACTGCGACGTTACTCTCGGTGCCGGTCGCGTACATTCGAACGTCGGTCGCCGTCTCGAGTCGCTCGTTGTCCCTCGGCGACAGCCGAAGAGACGTGTCCCCAACAGTCACCAGTTCGACCATACCGAGGTATCACAATGGAAGGGCTTAGGTCTAGTGTCGCACCCGACTGGAAGGTGACCTAGGCGTGTCCGGGATAATCCCGTTCGAAACGGGTTTCGATCTCTTCGGCGTCGATTTCGATCAACACCGGGCGGCCGTGCGGACAGGCATACGGGTTCTCGCAGTCGGCGAGCGCCTCCAGCAGTGAGACGATCGAGCCGTCTGTCATCGAGGTGTTGGCCGTCACTGATGGATAGCAGGCCAGATCGGCCAGCAGTTCGTCGGCGACTGCCTCGACCGTCCCGGCGGCGTCGCTGTCGCGCTCGACGAACGACGAGAGGACGTCACGGACGAGTTCGGGGCCGCCGGCCTCGGCGATCAGCGACGGGACCGTCCGCACCTCGATGGTCCGGCCGTCGATCCGCTCGGCCTGAAATCCCAGGCGTGACAGCGCCTCGGTGAACTGCTCGAACAGCGCCGACTCCCGGGCGGTCAGCTCGATCTCGACGGCGTCTGCAAGCACCTGTGTCGTCGTCTCCCCGAGGAACTGTTCGCGAAGTCGCTCGTAGTTGATCCGTTCGTCCGCCGCGTGCTGGTCGACCAGCACCAGTCCGTCGCCGGTCTCGGCGACTACGTAGCTGTCCTGGATCTGTCCGAGCACGCGCATCGACGGCAGCGAGTCGAACGACTGTACCGCGGGATCGTCGTCGCCGAACCGCTGTTGTTCCGTCGCCGTCACCGACGGTGTCGAATCCGTCGTTTCTGCTTGCCCGGACGTCGCGTTCGTCGTCTCTGTACCTCCGGGCGCCGCGTCCGTCGTCTCCGGATAGCTGTCCTCAGCGGTGCCCGAGTAGTTACCCTCGAAAGCGTCCGAGTAGCTGCCTTCGGAGGCGCCCGCACGCCGCTCCTCGGGAGTTCCCGGGCGACTGTCGCCAGGGGACTTCGATCGATCGCTCTCGGTGACGCCCGGCTTGCCACTCGATGCGGCTTCGCCGGTCCGACTGTCCGATCCCGACGCGCTCGACTCCCGGTCCGTGTCGGGTCGATCACTGTCGTCTGCTGCAGGTGACGCCGATCCGTCTGATGCCGGCGTTCCGGGCGTCTCTGGCGCTCCGGCCGGGCCGTTTTCGGGACGACTCCCAGCCGACGCGTCGGTGCTGGCCACGGTCGAGTCGCCCTCGACGACGTCGCCCGCTTCGTTCGACCCCTCCCCAGGGGAGATTTCCGTCTGCTCGGGGGCCGATTGGCCGCGTGGCGCCCGCGATCGGAGGGCACCTTCACGCCGGAGCGCGTCCTCGACGGCGGCGGTGATCTGCTCGCGAACGCCCTCGCTGTTCGCGAACCTGACGTCCATCTTCCGGGGGTGGACGTTGACGTCGACCAGTGCGGGGTCGACCTCGACGAACAGGACGGCGAAGGGATACCGGTCGCTCGCGAGTTGCCCCTCGTAGGCCTCCAGCACGGCCTCGCGGACGGCGTCGGCGGTGACGAACCGTCCGTTGACGTACGTCGAGAGGTACTCCCGGCTTGCGCGGTTGGTCTCGGGATGGCTGACCAGCCCCGAGACACCTTCCAGGGGCCCCTCGGGGAGTTTCCCGTCGTCGATCTCGATCATCGCCTGCGCGACCTCGCGTCCGTAGACATCGAGGACCGTCTCCGTGAGGTTCCCCCGTCCGGTCGTCGAGAAGACCTCTCGACCGTCGTGTTCCAACGTCACGGCGACGTCGGGATTGGCCAGCGCGTACGCGGTGACGACGCTGTTGACGTGGGCGAACTCCGTAGCGTCCTGTGCGAGGTACTTCCGGCGGGCGGGCACGTTGTAGAACAGGTCCTCGACTTCGACGGTCGTCCCGACCGGACACCCGGCCGGCTGGACGGTTCCAGCGTCGCCACCTTCGACGGTTATCTCCGCGCCACGGTCAGCGCGTTCGTCTCGCGGCCGGGAGGTGATCGTCGTGCGAGAGACTGCACCGATCGCGTGCAGGGCCTCGCCGCGGAAGCCGAGCGTCGCGAGACCCCCCTCCAGGTCGTCGATGTCGCGGATCTTCGAAGTCGTGTGCTGTCTGACCGCCTGCCGGAGCGCGTCTTCGTCCATGCCGACGCCGTCGTCACTGACGCGGATCGACTCGGTGCCGCCGCTCGCGACGGCGACGCGGATCCGCGAGGCGTCGGCGTCGAGACTGTTCTCGACCAGCTCCTTGACGACCGAGGCGGGTCGCTCGACGACCTCGCCGGCGGCGATCCGTTCGACGGTGGTCGGATCCAATTCCCGGATCTCCTGGGGCATTCGTGGACTCGTTGGGAAGCGACGCTCTTGATACTGCCGGCTGTGCGTTCGGGGGTGCCGAGACCGGCAAGTTGTCCGCCGTGACCGTCTCGGTCACTCCGCAGCGACCGCGCCCGGAGACGTCACGACGCCTTCGACCACGATCCGGACGCCTTCGTCGTAGCCGGAATCGAAGACGGGTTCCCAGCCGTGAGCGCGGGCGAGCGCCCGGAGGCTCGGCAACGCCATCCCGGCCTCGGCAGTCGGGACCGACTCCTCGAACTCGAAGAACGTCTCCGCGCTGGTCCCCACTGGACGGTCACCGTCAGTCTCGAACACCAGCCCGTTACCATCGAGCGCGAGCGTGACCGACGATCCCTCGACGGCGTCGGCGAAGAGGAACGCGCGGTAGAGCAACTCCTCGAACCGACTCTCGTCGGCCTCGAGGGCGCCGTCCCCCTCTAGCTGTAGTTCGAGTCCGTCAGGATCGGCTCGTCGCCAGGCTGCCTCGGCGGTCTCGCGAAACGGCACTCGCTGGGTCCCTTCGACTGTCTGGCTGTACTCGGCCAGCATCGACAGATCGTCGACAATCTCGCGCATCCGCTTGGTCGTCGCAGACGCTGTCGAGAGCGCGCGGGCTGCCGTCTCCGGGTCGCGTTCGACGTACTGTTCGGCGGCCTCGATATTCCCGGCGACGATCTGGAGTGTGTTGCGCAACTCGTGGCGGATACCGAC
Source organism: Halapricum hydrolyticum (assembly GCA_025517565.1). Lineage (GTDB taxonomy): Archaea > Halobacteriota > Halobacteria > Halobacteriales > Haloarculaceae > Halapricum > Halapricum hydrolyticum. The sequence goes on along the minus strand of JAOPKD010000002.1, from coordinate 304,528 downwards.
GGATAGATCCTCCAGTTGATCGTTGTGGCGTTTCAGCTCACGGCGCTGGCGCTCGATCCGGGTGACGTCGGTCAACACGATCATCCGTCCGTACCCGGTCTGGCCGAGCGAGAAGTCGCTTTCAGTCACCAGGAAATGACGCGTTTCGGCATCGATCCGAATATCGAGAACAGTCCGCCCCGCGCCGAGTGCGTCCGCAAGCGGTTCCACATGTTCGACTGATTCACCCCGCATTCCGTCTAGCCCGGGGACGATCCGTGTGGCGGCATCGTTGTAGTCCCGAATCCGATCGTTGTCGTCGAGAAAGACGACCGCGTCGTCGACGTCGGCCGAGAAGTGGACGGCCAGGAACCGCTCCTGGTAGAGAAAGAGCGCGCCGAGCGCAAACGCGGCGACGCCGAAAGGCGCGTGGATGATGTTGACGAGTTGCGGGATCGAGTACGCCGCGATGTCGAGGACGACCGGCACTGCCGTCAGCGACGCGAGTGCGGCGACGATCCGGGTGCCGTGATCGGACTCGGCGAACTGCTCGAAGAGCATGAACAGCCCGATCGAGGCCAGCGCGTAGGACAGCCCCGTCACCGTCCAGTGGACGACCCCCTGCTGGATCACTAGGTGCGTGAACCCGTCCTCGACGAGCGTAGCCTCGTAGTACTGGGAGTGCAGCGGGTTCGTGAGCTTGACGGCGACGACGAGCAGGTACGTCGCGATGCCGGCACGCCGGAACGTCGACTCCCGGTGATAGGTTCGCCCGGTGTATGCCGACGTGAAGTACAGCCACGCCCAGACCGTCGAGAAGCCGAAGACGAGCCCGACCAGGTAGGCTGCGTTCTTCAGTTGAAAGCCGGGGAGCAGGAGCACTGCGGTGTGTGCGCCGGCCCACGCGCCGCTCCCTGTGAGCAGCCCAATCAGTCCGATCCGTGTATCGCGATCCTCGATTCGTTTGGCACGGGCGAGGCTGGCAAAACAGGTCAGCGACGTGAATGCAAACGCGACGATGTAGACGAGATTCGACAACGCAGTCACGGGCGTACAGTGTGGCGGCCTGGATAAATATAATTCCCTGGACGGGGGCGACATCCCCCGCATTTGATAGTGATCGGGAGCGATAGCGGGGACGATGAGCTCCGAGCAGTATCCCGACGAAGTCGAGATCGTCGAGACGAACTTCAAGACCGACCAGCAGTCGGACGCAGCCGAGAAGATCGCCGAGGAGTGGCCGGTCGACCTCGACCGCCTCGCCGAAGAGGGACAGCACGTCAAGATGTTCTACAAGCAGGTCCTCGAACAGTTCCTCGGTCCGGCAGACGCGGACGCGACCTTCGCGGAGATCAAAGACGAGTACGGCAGTCTCGAACAGTGGGCCGAGAACGGCGATCCCGAGCCCGAAGCAGAAGACGTGGACGTCCCGGACGTCGACGACATCGACCCGGGGGTCGGAGGCGACGGCTCGACGCCGGCGGACGCGACCACGGAGTCGGACGACGCCGGGCCGGAGTCGAGCGTCGATGCATCGCCCGAATCCACTGGCGGGAAGGCGGACGCGGGCGACCTTGCAGATATCGACGCGAGCGATCTCTCGGCAGCGAGTGGGGGCGACGTCGACGCGAAGCGCCGCGCGTGGTTCCGGGCCGGTTTCCGTGAAGGTATCGAGTTCGCTCTCGAAAACCCGGACCTGTTCGAGTCAGAGTGACGATCGTTTAAGTGCTTCTCGTCGCAATGGCTGATAGTGAGCCTTCACCGGGACGTCGTAGACGGTGAGCGACGGCAGTGTCGCGAACGCCAGCAAAGCCGTAGTCGCGAACGCTGACAGTCTTAATATTCGAGAAAGTAGCTACGCGACGGGAGTGCTCGGCTGGACCCCTATTCGATGTCGGCCCCGGGAGCGTTCTTCTTGACGCTCTCGATGGCGTCGTGGACCTTGTTGCGCTCCGCGTAGCCCTCGCCGCTGTCGGCGATGACGTTCCCGTTGCGGTGGCGCAGCCGCCAGCGCCATTCCTCTCCCTCATCCTCGAAGACCTCGAACGCCGCGAGCCCGACATCGAGCGCGTCTGCCTCGGGCGCGAGACGCTGGACGCGCTCGACTGCCTCTTCGGCGTCCGATCTGGAGCTGTATCCCTCGCCGCTCGTGGCGACGATCTCACCGTTTGCGGCCCGCCAGCGCCAGCGGGTTTCGCCGCGGTTGTCCTCGTAGGTCTCGAACCGGTCGTCCGAGACGTCCTCTCGCAACGAGTCGACAGCCCGTTTGGCGTCTCGCCGGCGGGTGTACCCTTCGCTAGCCGCCGCGAGGATGTTCCCGTTGCGATGGAGCAGGCGGAACCGCCACTCGCCAGCACTGTCGCGGTAGATCTCGAACGACGCCGGATCGAACTGCAGGTAACTGGCCGGGCCAGCGTTCCCTTTGACGCTGTCGATCCCCTGTCGCGCTTTCTGTTTGCTGGAGTAGCCTTCACCGCTGTCGGCGATGACGTTGCCGTTGTCGTGGACCAGCCGCCAGCGCCACTGTCCGGCGCTGTCCTCGTACAACTCGAACGTCGCCCGGCTCTCGTCGTTCATGTCTGGAATGAGCGGGGCCGCTTCGAGCGCATCCTCGGGCTCTTCCTGTGGTTCGGGGACGATCTCCAGCAGCGTCGCGCCGAGGGCGTTACGTCTAACGCTCGCCATCCCCTTTTTCGCGTTGTGCTTGCGGGTGTAACTCTCGCCGCTGTCGGCGATGACGTTCCCGTTGCGGTGGCGCAGCCGCCAGCGCCACTGCGCTGCCCGGTCCTCGTATAGCTCGAACTGTGCCTGACTGGTGTGTAGCGAATCGACGAGTCCTTCGAGTTCTTCGAGGTCGGAGGTCAGCTCCGACTGGATGGTTTCGCGCTCCTGTCGTGTCGCCTCCAACTCGGCTTCAAGTTCCGAGGTGCGTTGTTCGCTGGTTTCGAGCGCTTCGCGAGTCGCCCCGCCGATGACCGAACCGGCGACGCCGGCCAGCGTGATGATCGCCAGCCCGGCGGCATACAGAAAGATCACTGGCTGGTTGCCGGTGAGCGTCGGCCAGTCGGTCGGGAAGACGACGGTGAACCAGGCGACGGCAGCGAAACAGACCGCCTGGCCGAGATACGCCGCGTAGGTCGCCCACGACTGCAGTGGGAGCCGAATCACTGGTCCGGCGACGAGCATCGACAGCCCGACCGCCAGTAGCATGATACTTCCCTCACGGAGCGTGAACCCGTCGGCTCCGACCGCAGACTCGCTGAGGAAAAACAGGACGAGCCCGGCGACCCCGAGGAGCAAGCCGATCAGGAACACCCAGTAGCCGCGAACCTCGTCGTCGGTGTCCGGCTCGCCGACCCGATTTCGATAGAAGCTGTACAACGGACCTTGAGAGGTATTCGTTCCCATACTACTGAAGATATCTCAGGCTAACCTAATAAAAGATTCCACAGGTCGTGAATCGATCGGAGTCCGTCGCTGAGCTCCTCTTTTTGCCGGTCTGTAGAGATAGATGTCAGCTTTCGCCGTCAAGCGTGACTGCCTCGTGAGCGGCGTTCCGAAGCGCGTCGGAGCGGCCGTACGTGCCGGGTGCGATCGCGACCGTCCGGAGCCCCTCGCGTGCGGCGAGTTCCAGCACCGGTTTGAAGTCGGTGTCGCGGGAGGCGATCGCCAGCACGTCGGCGTCACCGCGGGCGGCGATGGCTGCCGCGTCGACGGCAAGTTTGACGTCGACGTCGCCGCTGGTCGTGACGACCTCGAACCCGCGGGCCTCGGCCGCCTGGATCAGTCCGGGGGTCGCGTGTTCGTCGAGATATAGTCGCGTCCTCACGAGTCGGCCACGTGCGCTCGCGACGTCCCGGAGGTCGTCCAGGTCGACGTCGAACTCCTCGCGGAGAACGTTCGGCCCGTCGACGAGCAGTGCGACCCGCGACGTGCCCGCGGACGAGCCGAACAGCCGATCGAACAGTCCCATACGCGTCGGTATCTCCCAGTGGGTATGGATGTTGCGACAGCGATCGACGCTCCGCTCGTCGTCGCGGTCCTGCTCCCGTCTGCGAGATAGTGTAGCACGACCCGTGCTCGCTCCGATTGGTGTAATTTATAAACCCGCAAGCCATCGTTCCCGATGTCGAACGCTCGGTTGGTGTAGTCCGGCCAATCATCTTGGCCTTTCGAGCCGAGGACCAGGGTTCAAATCCCTGACCGAGCATTCTGTCGCTCGCAAACTCGCGAGCGACTGCTGCGAGCCAGGATGTGAACCACGGCAGACGCGCGCAACACCGTGAGCACGTCTGGCATCGGGTCCAAATCTACGACCGTGTGCATTGCTGCGAAGAAAACCGGAAACGACGAGCTACCGGATCGCCCGCGTCGCGTCGTCCATGATCTCGATCGCGTCTTTCAGCTCTTCGATCCCGGTCGCGTACGAGATCCGGGCGTACCCCTCGCCGTGCTGGCCGAAGGCGTCGCCGGGCACGACCACGACACCGCGGTCGAGCACTTCCTCGACCCAGCCGTCGGGTACCTTCGGCATCGCGTAGAACGCGCCCTTCGGGGTCGGATACGTCAGTCCCATGTCGTCGAAGCCGTCGAGCAGGACGTCTCGCCGCCGCTGGAAGGCGGTGACCATCTCCCCGACGGCGTCCTGTGGACCCGACAGTGCGGCCTCGGCGGCGTACTGGGCGGGTGCGCTGGCACAGGCCTGGATGTACTGGTGGACGCGCAACATCCGCTCGATCCGGTCGGTCGGACCGGTGACCCAGCCGAGCCGCCACCCGGTCATCGAGTAGGTCTTCGAGCAGGCGTTGATCAGGACGACGTTGCCCTCCTCTGAGAACTCCAGCGGCGAGCGGTGCTCGCCCTCGAAGACGATGTGTTCGTACACCTCGTCGGTGATACAGAGCACGTCGTGTTCGTCGGCGATCCGGGCGAACTCCCGCATGTCCGCGGGCGACTGGGCTGCACCCGTCGGATTGGCGGGGCTGTTGACCACGAACGCGGCGGTGTCGTCGGTGATCGCCTCCTCGACCGTTTCGGGATCGAGCGTCAGATCCTCCCGTAGCGGGACGGGCCTGGGGGTGCCGTCGGCGAGGCGGGTCAGCGCGTCGTAGGAGACGAAGCCCGGGTCCGGGAAGATCACTTCCTCGCCCGCGTCGACGTGTGCCTCCAGGGCGAGGTGCAGCGCCTCGCTGCCGCCCGCTGTCGCGATGACGTCCTCGGGATCGACGTCGAGGTCGTTGTCCCGGGCGTGTTTCGCGCTGATCGCCTCCCGGAGTTCGCGGGTCCCCTTGTTCGAGGTGTAGCCGTCGGCGTCGCCGGCCCGGATCGCTTCGATGGCGGCCTGGCGGGCGTGCTCGGGCGTCGGAAAGTCCGGCTGTCCGAGTCCGAGGTTGATCGCGTCCTCGCCCGCGGCCTCGAACACCTCGCGGATCCCCGAGATCGACACCTGTTCGACTCGCCGTGAGAAGTCGGTCATACCTGCCTTCGAGGGCGGGAGGGCGATAACTGTTGATGATCGCGACTACGAGAACTCCCGTTCCGGTTCCCGATCGCCCGCCGGGTCTTCGCGGCTTGACGCGGCGCGGGATCGGTCCTCGATGTCTTCGAGCGTCTCCGTTTCGAGCAGCCGCTCGACCTTGCGTTCGAACTGCTCGTCGGTGAGTTCACCGCGGGCGTATCGTTCGCGCAGCGTCTCCAGGGCGTCGAGCTGGTCGTCGGTGTGCTCTTTCGCTTTCGTGCTCTCGACACTGTCCTCATCGTCCCACCACTCGGCGACGTCGTCCTCGTCGCCGAACAGGAGCGCCGTCAGCGGGACGATCACGATGTACCCGAACAACATGAACGGGAGCCACCACCCCTGTCCAGTGAACATCGCGGCGAGCCAGATCCCGGTGACGAGTACGGAGACGATCCCGGTGAGGTTCTCACGAGCCCGTTCCAGCGGGGATCTCTCATTCATGGGCAGCGATTCGACCACTATCGACAAAAACCCACAGTTCGTCTTCGATCCTGTCGACGGCACCAGGACGACTCTCGACGCCTCCAGCAGAAACCTACAGCTCCTCTTCGATGACGCCACGCAACTCGGCCACGTCGGCCGCGTCGGCGGCCAGCGACGCTTCGCCGGCCGCGATCGAGAGCGTGCCGTCGGACGTCGCCTCTCCCAGCTCCTGGACGGGGGCGACGCCGTCGAACGCCTCGCGTACGGCCTCGGGGTCGGTCGTTTCGACGACGACCCGGCCGGGCTGTTCGTCGAACAGGGCGATCGGACTCTCGACGGTCACGTCCACCCCGGCGTCGTCGGAGACCATCTCCGCGAGCGTGACCGCCAGGCCACCGTGGCTGACGTCGTGGGTCGCCAGCGTGCTCTCGAAGTCCGCGACCTTGGCGATCGTCTCGATCAACTCGGCGGGATCCGCCGGGAGTTCGGGGAAGCGATCGCTCCCGCCAAGTTGGGCGAGTAGCTCGGAACCACCGAGGGCGGGCTCGTCGTCGGTCCCGCCGACCAGAAGCAGCGTCCCGTCGCCGGATAGTGCCATCGGTGGGGCGTCGTAGCCATCTTTCGTGCCGACCATCGTCAGCGTCGGCGTCGGCGGGATCGGTCCCTCGACGGAGTCGTTGTACAGCGAGACGTTACCGCCGACGACCGGTGTCTCGAGCGTCGAACAGATGTCGGCCAGCCCGTCGACGATCGCCTTGAACCCGCCGTAGACGTCTGACTTCTCGGGGTTGCCGCCGTTGAGACAGTCAACTGCGGCCAGTGGGGTCGCACCCTTCGCGGCGATGTTGGTCGCGTTCTCCAGTCCGACCGCACGAGCGCCCTCGTAGGGTGCCGCGGCCGTCCAGTTGGGGTCCGCACCGGCCGAGATCGCCAGTCCCTGTTCTGCTTTCCGGATAGATAGAACGGCCGCGTCGTCGCCCGGCGGCGTGGCCGTCCGGACCTGCACTTCGTGGTCGTACTGGCGGTAGACCCAGCGTTTGCTCGCGGTGTTTGGTGACCCGACGACAGTCTCGAAAGCCGTTTCGAGATCGAGTTCGGGCAGGTCACGCTCGGGCTGGGCCGGCTCGACGTGATCGAGGTCGTTCATCGGTGCACCCTCGCCGAGGAATTCCGCGTCGGCCTCGACGACCGTCTCGCCCTCGAAGGTGCAGTGGTAGATCCCGTCCTCTGTCGTCTCGCCGATGAGAGAGGCTTGCAGGTCGTAGCGCTCGGCGATCTCGCTGACGCGGTCGACGTCGTCGGGCCTGACTTCGTAGACCATCCGCTCCTGAGACTCCGACAGCAGGATCTCGGTGCCGTTCATCCCGGGTTCGCGCTGATGGACCCGTTCGAGTTCGATCGCGGCTCCGAGCCCGCCTTTCGCGACCAGTTCCGAGGACGCCCCGCCCAGTCCGGCCGCGCCGAGGTCGCGGGCCGATTCGATCAGGTCCTCGTCAATCAGTTGCTCGTTGCACTCGATCAGGAGCTTCTCGCTGTAGGGATCGCCGACCTGGACCGCGGGGCGGTCCTCGGTCTCGGCGTCCTCGGCGAGGTCTTCGCTCGCGAAGGAAGCGCCACCCATGCCGTCACGGCCGGTTTCTCGGCCCACGAGGACGAGCTTGTTGCCGGGCTCCTGTGCCTCTGCGGTGACGAGTCGGTCGGAGTCGGTCAGCCCCACGCAGGCGACGTTCACCAGGGGGTTACCCTCGTAGCCGTCGTGGAAGGCGACGCTGCCGGCGACCGTGGGGACGCCGATGCTGTTGCCGTAATGCGAGATCCCCTCGACGACCCCCTCGAAGAGATAGCGGGGGTACTCCCTCTCGAAGTCACCGAAATAGAGGCTGTCGGTCAGCGCGATCGGGTACGCACCCATCGAGAGGATGTCGCGGACGATCCCGCCGACGCCCGTGGCCGCGCCGTCGAAGGGATCGACGTAGCTGGGGTGGTTGTGACTCTCGATCCCCATGGCGATGTAGGTGTCTTCGCCGTCCTCGGACGGGATCGCGACCACGCCAGCGTCGTCGCCGGGCGGGACGATAACGTTCTCGCCGTCGGTCTCGAACGCGCCCAACAGCGGGCGCGAAGAGCGATACGCGCAGTGCTCGCTCCAGAGGTTCTCGAAGAGGGCTTGCTCCGCCTGGGTGGGCTCGCGACCGAGATGGTCGGTCACGAGTTCGCGATCCGGGTCGCTGAGACTCATTACCGGACCCTCGCGCGGGCCGACCAAAAGCGCTTTCTATCCCGTGAAGCTCTCGAACCGAGCCGATCTGCCGGTCGGCGCCCCCACGTCTGCTCTCGGTCGACATCTCTGAGGCGGCTTCGGACACTCGACGTGCGGCTCCGGGACGTATTTATGGCGTTCGAAGTCGTCGATCCGAATATGGAACTCACGTTGCGGTTTTTCGCCAGTTTCCGCGAAGTGGTGGGTCAGAAGACGATCGTCAGGGAGTACGACGACGTCTCGACCGTTGGCGACGTGCTCGAAGCGCTCACCGCCGAGTATCCCGGGCTCGAACTCCACGGCGAGGACGGGTCGCTCCGGGAGTACATCACTGTCATGCGAAACGGGAGAGACGTGGCCCACATCGACGGACTCGACACGGAGCTGTCGGGTGGCGAGACGCTCAGTCTGTTTCCGCCGGTCGCTGGTGGGTAGTCAGAGAGTTACGTCGGCTCGAACGGCTGGCGAAGCTATTTGAATTAGCCGTCTGTACGTCGGTTATGGACACTGTTTCACTCGGCGTCCCGCAGCCGATTCTCGACGCCCTGCCGGAGGAGGGTATCGACGCCGGACCGGACATGCAACGCGTCGTCGCGTCCTGGCAAGAGCGCATCAACGAAGCCATCGAGACGGCGGAGTCTGACCGCGACGCCGCCGGGGCGGTCGCGGACGCCGTCGAAGTCCTCGAAGACCGCCACGAACGCTACGACGAGCACGTCGTCGAACTGCGCGCGTGGGGCCAGTCGCCCATCTACGCGATCGCGTGGCGCAACCTCTATGCGGACCTCATCGCCCAACTGTACGACCACGACGACCTCGCCGAGCACATGAGCCGGGAGCGCAACGCGAGGATCGTCGAAGACGGGATCCGGTTCGGCGAGTGAATACGGAATGGAACGAATCGAACGGTCCTTTCGCGGCATATCCGCCCGGTTAGCACGCCATTATCTCTCGGAACTCGGTGACGAGATCATCGACGAGACGACCGTCGAGGGGCCGGACTGGACGGCGACGCTCTCGACTGAGACCGTCGAGATCGGCCCGTCGATCGAACTCACAGAGGTAACTGTCGTCGTCGAAGGGGACGAAGAAGCCGTCCCGCCGCTCGTCGAGTCGTTCGCGCAGAAGGCGATGCGGGCCGGCGGGTGAGACGGACGAAGGACTGCAGACGTCCTGGAGCTACGATCAGTCGTCAGCCGACGCGCCGGCGGAGACGCCGGTTCCGGGACCGATCGCGATGTCGAGCTCGTCGAGGCGCTCGTCGGGAACGACACCGTCGACCCACTGGCGTGCCTCGTAGTACTCCTCTTTGAGCTGATCGAGTTCCGCGAGCTGGCCCTCCGCGGCTCCCATGCCGGGAATGGCGTCTTCGCTGCCCTCGACGAACCGGTCCGGCAGCGAGTCGTCGTCGCCGTCGAAGCCGACCAGGTTGTTGTAGTACCGTTCCAGCGTGTAGATGCGCTTGCCGGCCTCGATGAGATCCTCCTCGCTCACGTCACGGCCAGTCATGCCGTTGTACTGCAGTACGTACTCCTCGATGCCCTCCGCGAAGGCGTTGAACTTGCAGATGTCGAACGAATCGGAGATGGCGTGCAGGTCCTGGAACGTCACCTGCAGTTCGCCCTTGCCTTCCGGATCGGCCGGGTCGACGGCCTCGGGGATGCCCAGGATCTCCGCAGCCGGGGTGTACCCCCGGAGATGACAGGCACCGCGGTTGGAGGTGGCGTAGCCGATGGCCATACCCTTCATCGAACGCGGGTCGTAGGCGGGGATGGTCTGGTTTTTCACGTCCAGCCGGGAGTCCTCGGCGTCGAACCGTTCGGCCGCGCCGGCCGCGCCTTTTGCCAGCGCGTCCGCGAGCTCGCCCTCGCGCTCGGCGATCTTGCGCAGCATCTCGTACATGGCGTCGTGGTCGCCCCAGTCGATGCCCTCCTCGACCTGACCCTTTTCGGTCATCTCCATGGCCATCGCGAGCATGTTGCCCGACTCGATGGCGTCGATGCCGTACTTGTTACAGCGGTCGATCAGGACGGCCGTGACCCGGGCGTCGTCGTTCATCGAGTTCGACCCGAAGGAGAAGGCCGGCTCGTACTCCAGCGATTCCATCCGGAGCTGGTGTTCCTCGCCGCCGAGTTCGACCTCGACTTCGACTTCCTTCTTGCAGGCGACCGGGCAGGAGTGACAGGTCGGCTCGTCGACAAGGATGTTCTCCCGGACCCACTCCCCGGAGGTGTTCTCGGCGTCGATGTTCGGCTCGCTCGGGTCGTCCTCGCGTTCCGCGGACGTCGAGGTGTACCGACCGTTGCGGGTCGGCAGCCCGTCCATCTCCTCGGTGAGGTTCGTCAGGACGTTCGTCCCGTAGACCGACAGTCCGCCTTCGTTAGGCGCAGTCACGTCCGACTCCCGGATGACTTCCATCGCCCGCTTGTGGCCCTCCGAGAAGGTTTCCTTGTCGGCCGGTTTCGGCATGTCGGTGCCGGACTTGACGACGACGGCCTTGAGATTCTTCGAGCCCATGACCGCGCCCGTCCCGCCGCGACCGGACGCGCGGTCGTCCTCGTTGATGATACAGCCGAACCGGACCTCGTTCTCGCCGCCGGGGCCGATCCCCATGAAGCTCAGGTTCTTGCCGTACTCGCCGTCGAGTTCGTCCTCGATGATCTCGCGGGCCTCGTGGACGGTCTTCCCCCAGAGGTGAGAGGCGTCCCGCAACTCGATCTCGTCGTCCTCGACGTAGGCGTAAACCGGTTCGTCGGCCTGCCCTTCGAAAAGCAGGCCGTCGAAGCCGGCCCACTTGAGCCGTGCGGCCGACCAGCCGCCGTGGTGGGAGTCGGTGACCGTGTTCGTCAGCGGCGACTTGGTGACGACGGCCATCCGGCCGCTCATCGTCGTCTGCGTCCCGGTCAACGGGCCGTTCATGAACGCCAGCAGGTTCTCCGGACCGAGCGGGTCGACGTCCGGCCCCTGCTCGAAGACGTACTTGACGCCGAGACCGCGCCCCCCGATGTACTTCCTGGCGTCCTCGTCGTCGACGCCCTCGTACTGTACGTCTCCCTCGCTCAGATCGACGCGCGCGACCCGATCGCGATAACCGCCGAGTTCCGTCATGTATATCCCTCATGATTAAATAGGGCTGCCAGCGAGTTAGCTCTACGTCCGTCGATGTAATCGGCGACGATTACGTTGCAGCGACGGTATTTTCTTGAGGTCAGACCGCCAACCTCCGGGAGATGGCCTCACAGGAGCCGATCGTGACGGTCGAGGGAGACAGCGAGGTAATCCTCGCGGACACGCCAGACGCGCGTGATCGCTTCGAGTGGCAGACCCGGGAGTTCACGATCAACTGCCACTCCGGGCGTAAGATCGAGGGGCGCTGGAGCGGGTTCCCGATCGCGCCGGTGGCTGAGGCTGCGGAATTCCCACCAGAGACCACTCACCTGTTGATGACCGCGGACGATGGGTATCGGGCCTGCGTCGACGCCTGGTTCGGACTCGAGGGGTTCGTCGGGTTCGTCTGCGAGAGACTCACCGTCGAGGGCGGCGACGCATACGCCCTTCGGGAGACGCCGCGCTTCCTGGCACCCGAGATCGACTCCTCGCGGACGATCCGGAACCTCTCGACGATCGAGGCGATCGAACTACAGCCCGACGAAGAGGCTCGCGACTACGAGGCGGGTCACTGACCAGGGCCGGAACCGTCGAGAGACACGGTCAGTAGACGAGTTCGCCGGAAATGAATTTCCGGGTGCGGGCGTCCGACGGGTCCTCGAAGATCACCTCGGTCGGGGCGGTCTCCGTGACGGTATCGCCGAGCAGGACCGCGACCCGGTCAGCGACGCGTTCCGCCTGGTGCATGTCGTGGGTGGCCACGACGACGCCGATACCCCGATCGCGAGCCGCGTCGATCGCGTCCTCGATGACGGCCGTGTTGCGCGGGTCGAGATCCGACGTCGGCTCGTCGAGCAACAGCACGTCCGGATCGTACGCCAGCGCGCGGGCGAACGAGACGCGCTGGGCCTCGCCGCCGGAGAGCGATCCCGCCTGCTGGTCGGCTTTATCAGCCAGCTCGACGACCTCGAGGGACTCGTAGACCGCGTCGGCGGTGCCGTTCGAACTGAGTATCGAGTGTAATTCGGTGCGCAACCGGTCGGACCAGGACCGACGGACACGGAGCCCGTATTCGACGTTACGGGCGACCGAGGCGTCAAAGAGGTTCGCCTCCTGAAAGACCATCCCGATGCGTCGGCGCAGCGAGAGACGTTCGGATTCGTCGACGGCCCAGGCGGCCGTACCGTCGAGCGTGACGGTTCCATCGTCCGGTGCGAGTGCGAGTGCGAGCGTCCGGAGCAGCGTCGACTTGCCGACGCCGGAGGGTCCGATGACGGCGACCACCTCGCCGGTGTCGACTTCGAGGGACAGCTCCCGAAATACCTGCTCGCTTCCGTACGACTGTGTGAGGTCGGTCGCGCGCAGCATCACCAGTTCACCCCCTGATCGCTGAACCGGACGACGACGGCGTTGACGACCAGCACGAGGACGAGCAACACCGCCCCGAGCAGCATCGCGGTCTCGTATCGCCCCTGCCGGGCTTCGAGCTGGATCGCGGTCGTCAGGGTTCGGGTCTTCGAGATCCCGTCAGCACTCGTGATGTTGCCGCCGACGATCAACACGGATCCGACCTCGCTGATGGCGCGGCCGAACCCGGCCAGGATCGCCGTCGCGATCCCGTATCGTGCTTCCTTGAGGACGACCAGCGCCACGTCGAGGCGCGTCCCGCCGAGGACGCGAGCGGCGTCGCGAACGTTCTTGCCTACCCCAGTGATAGCTGCGAGACTGATGGCGGTGATCGGCGGCGTCGCGAGCACGAACTGCGAGATGATCATCGCTTCCCTGGTGAAGACGAGGTTCATCGAGCCCAGCGGCCCCTGGTTCGAGACCAGAAACAACACGGCGAGACCGACGACCACGCTCGGAAAGCCCATGCCGGTGTTGACCACCGACTTCACGAACTGCTTGCCGGGGAACTCCGAGAACGCCATCGTGATGGCGACTGGGATGCTCACGAGCGTGCTCAGCGTTACGGCGACGAGACTCACGTACAGCGACACATAGGTAATGCTCCAGACGTACCCGTCTCTGAACGGGAGGTCGAAGACCGCCGAAAGCGGCTGGCCGAGTGATTCTAGGGGCATCGTCACTCCGCTGTCGAGTCGCTTCGCCACCCCTCCGGGACGTACTGCTGGAAGTTCGGGTCCTCGGAGAGTGCTTCGGGGAAGAACAGCTGTTCCCCGTTTCGCTCGTAGTCCGAAATCGCGTCCTGTACGTCCGGGCTGGTGAGCCACCCGATGTAGGCCATCGCGAGGTCGTAATTGACGTTGCCGTGGACTGCAGGGTTGACCGCCATGACGCCGTAGGGGTTCGAGAGGGCCTCCGGACCATCCTCGATGGGGCCCTGCACCAGAATGGTCAGGTCGAGGTTCGATCGCTGGGAGAGGTAGGTTCCGCGATCGGACAGCGTGTACGCCCCCTGCTGGTTGGCGATGTTCAGCGCCTCTCCCATCCCGGTGCCGGTCTCCTGATACCAGTCGCCGCCCGGTTCGACCTGCGTTCCCTCCCAGAGGTTCCGCTCTTTGGCGTGTGTGCCGGAGTTGTCGCCGCGGGAGACGAACGTCGCCCGTGCCTCGGCGATGGCGGCGAGCGCTGCGGTCGCCGAACTCGTGCCTTCGATCCCCGCTGGATCGGTTTCTGGTCCGACGACGACGAAATCGTTGAACATGAGGTCGCGACGGTTGACGCCGTACCCGTTACGCATGAACTCGTCTTCGAGGTCGCGAGCGTGCACCATCACTACGTCAGAGTCCCCGTTACGGGCCGACTCGAGCGCGGCTCCCGTGCCCTGTGCGATCGCGTCGACGGACACCCCGTACCGCGCCTCGAAGTCGGGATGGATCTCGTCGAGCAGTCCCGTGTCGTAGGTGCTCGTGGTCGTCGTGAGCGTGAGGGTCTCCCCGACCACGTCCGGGGCCCCGGAATCCGCCCCGGATCGAACACATCCGGCAGCGATCGCTGCTGTTCCCGCGCCCAGCCCCGCGAGAAACCGCCGCCGTTGTATCTCCATAGACATAACGAAAACCCATTAACAAATATACTTTTGGGCGGGTATCGGAATCGAGATCGATCACGGTTGCGGGCATCACGACAGTCGGCAGTATTAAGCGCCGCTGCTGATTAGTTCTCTATTCGAGCACGTAGCGCATGGATGGGGAGACTGATCCGCTGGACGATGCCGCCTACGACGCCGACGAGCTGGTACTGACGCGCCGACAGGCCGAGGTCCTGGCGCTCCGAGAGCAGGGACTGACGCAGGCGGACATCGCCGAGCGCTTCGGGACCACCCGGGCCAACGTCGCGAACATCGAAGCGAGCGCACGTGAGAACGCCGAGAAGGCCCACAACACCGTCGATTTTCTGGAGCGACTGCACCCGCCAGTGACACTCGACATCGACTCGCACACGTCGCTGTTCGACATTCCGCCGCAGGTGTACTCGGCCTGTGACGAGGCCGACGTCAAGGTGAGCAGCTCCGCAGTCGATCTGGTACAGGAGGTTCGATCGGCGGCTAGTAGCGCGATCAGCGGCAACGTCGTGACAGAGCCGATCCGGATACTCGTTACCGAGAGCGGCGAGGTCAGAGTCGCCCGCGATTCCACCGATTCTGACTAGTCGCTCGCGTATCGTCTGGCCGTCGTATACGCCTCCCGGACCTGCCGGAACGTGTCTTCGTCACCGCCCTGATCGGGATGGACCTCTTTGACTCGCTCTCGGTAGGCGTCTCGAACATCGGCGAGTGACGCGCCCGCGGGCAGTCCGAGCCGGGCGAACGCATCGCTGGCCGGATGGGACTCGCCCTGTCCAGCGACGGCGGTCGTCGGCGTCTCGAAAGGCAGGCGCGGGCCGATCGCGACGCCCGGAAGTTCGTGCTCGACGAGTACGGGCGTCGTCGCGGTTCCGGTGAGACGGAAATAGGTGCGTGCATCGAAGGTGATCGCCACCTCGCGAGCGGGGAGGTAAAACGCGACCAGTTGGCCGTCGACGGCGTGATCTTCGGCGTAGCGTTCGCCGATCCGATCTAGATACGCCCGGATCTCCGAGCGGCGGCGCGCTTCGGTGTCGCCACCGGACTCGGACGGCCGCCGGCTCGGAAACAGACGCTCGGTCACGACGAACAGCCCCGCGACGACGACGCTGCAGATCGCTCCCAGCGCGACGCCGACGACGAGCCACGACGGGAGCTCCGCGAGACTGTCTAGCACAGTGTCAGCGAGTAACGAGTAACGCGAACAAGAACCGCTCGCTGGGGGCAATCCGTGCCCGATTCTAGCCGATGTACCGGAGATCCTCTTCGGAGGCCGCGGGTGCACTGCTCTCCATCTCCTGGATCTTCCGGACGACTTCTTCCATCTCGTCGGCGCGCTCCTCGAGCGAGCCGAAATCGACCTCGAAGCCGATCGCGTCCTGCAGGACTTCGAGTACTGCCTGGGCGCTTTTGGGATCGACCAGGTAGCCGGAGGTCTCGCCCATCAGACAGGCCGCCGGGAGGTCGCGGCGCTCGCTCAGGCCGAGCAGCAGGCCCGAGACGCCGACGATCCCGCCGGCTGGTTCGTCTTCGCGAAACTCAACGCCGACGCCTTCGAGCTCCTCGATCAGTTCCGTTGTCGTCGCGGCGCCGAGCACGTCGTACTCCTCGATGAGCTCGCCGGTCGGAACGCCACCGAGGGCGAACACCCGCTGGACGCCCAGTCGCTCCGCGACGTCCAGGAACGTGTCAGTCAGACCGTAATGGCCCTGGTTGTCCTGCGCCTGGTGGTCGCCGGTCAGCGTGAGTAGGTCCGATCCCTCCTCGGTCTCGACGGCGTGGAATTCGGCGTGGGCCAGCTCGGCCGTGCCGTCTTCGACGGTCACCTGCGGCGGGAAGTGCGTGGAGTACACGCGTGCGACGAGTTGACTGTCCAGTTCTTCGAGGACGTGCTCGGCGGCGAGCTTGCCGACGTGTCCGACGCCGGGCAGCCCCTCGACGAGCACTGGCTCTTCCAGGTCGGGCTCGGCGAGAATCTCAATCTCGAATGGGTCCATACCCGCTACTCGCGGCGTCGCTCCTTAAGTGCCCGTCGGTACGAGCCGTACCGGTCCTCGGGTGAGAACGGGGCCGGCGCGCTGTTGACGGCCTCCGCCCCGCAGTCGGGACAGCTCCCGGCGAGCGTATAGACCGGGCGGTCGTGGGCTTCGCGCCATGCCGAACACACGCGAATGTCGGATTTCATCAAAAGAGAGCGGTTACTCTTCGTCGGTGTTGCGCTCGCGGTGATACTGCGCCGTTCCGCCGTGGTTTTCGATCACGTCGGCGGCCCGCTGAGCACTCTCTTCGAGCTGTGACTCGGCGGTCTTGTAATCCGGCGCCCGGACCTTGATCCGGTACTCCGGCGACCCGACGTAAGTCACCTCGAGGTCGACTTCCTCGGGAACCTCGCCGTTGCCTTCGGCAGCCTGCAGCGCCTCCTTGATCGCGTCGACGCCGTCGCTGCCGAACGCCCGCAGGTCGACGTAGCCCGACACCTCGACGTAGGGGACCGAGACGTTCTCGCGGGCGGTTTCGACGATCGCCTCGATCTCGTCGTCCTCGAGGTCCGTCTCTTCGAGCGCCTCGGCACCGCGGATGGCGGCCCCCTCGAAGCCAGCGTACATCGAGCCGAACTCGGCGAGCAGTTCGTTCCCGACAGCGGCGTATTTCTCGTCGGAGATGTCCTCGCCGAACGATTGCTCCATCCAGTTGTCGGCCTTGCGCTCGTTTTTCCACTCCTGGATCTTGTCCTTGCGCTGGTGGTCGTTGACGTCCTTCAGCGAGAGGTCGATCTGCTGGGAGGACTCGTCGACGTCGAGGACCTTCGCGACGACGCGCTGATCGACGTTGACGTGATCGCGAACGTTCTTGATCCAGCCGCTGGCGACCTCGCTGATGTGACAGAGGCCGCGCTTGTCCTCGTACTCCAGCAGGTCGACGAAGACGCCGAAGTCCTCGATCTCGTCGATGCGGCCAACGACGAGTTCGCCCGGTTCCGGCCACCCGCTGTACTTCATCGTTACCGTGCCTCGACGGTTTCGACGATCTCGCCTTCGATCTCGGCCTCACCGCCCGTGGGGACTGCGAGCGTGTGCCCGCAGACCGCACAGGAGACTTCCGAAGCGGCCTTGCCGAAGACGATCTGTTCGTTCTCACAGTCCGGACACACGACGGCGTAGAAGTTTCCAGCCATGATGATCACTCCTGGAACTCGAGTCGGCCGGCGCGCCAGCCCTCGCGGAGGTGGGCCTTGCCACACTCGCTGCAGCGGTACGTGAGGTTGGTCTTCTTGGTGGGTTTGTCCCCACCGGGCACCTTCGAGAACTTGCCGTCGTTCCCGATCCCGCTGTTGCGCTCTCGCTGGCGGTCGTTGACCTTCTTCATCCCGGAGGAGCGACCCGTCCGGACCTTCTCGACCTCGTGTTCCTGATGTTCGTTACAGTTCGGACAGTACGTGTTAAATCGGCGTGGCATCTGCATAGCGAATCGTCCTTGCCCGAGATTTGACGTGGGCGCTTAAAACCCGTTTGGTTCCGTCCGATCCGGGCGTCGTCACCCGTGCGATCCTGTGACCGTCGCCGGCTCCGAAGTCCCTAAGTGCGGTTGCACCGAACGAGCGAGCATGAAGAACCTCATCATCAACGGCGACCCCGGAGATCTCCGCA
This sequence comes from Halapricum hydrolyticum, assembly GCA_025517565.1. GTDB lineage: Archaea > Halobacteriota > Halobacteria > Halobacteriales > Haloarculaceae > Halapricum > Halapricum hydrolyticum. Next base: position 286,565 of record JAOPKD010000002.1, on the reverse strand, counting down.
AGGACGCCGTCATCGAGTACGACGGCCAGCAGTACGTCTGCTTTTCGGTCAAGCGACAGGGCGACTGGCACGGCCCGGATCGGCCGCAGCTGTGGTGTACGATCGGCCAGGAAGACGAACGCGAGGACTACGAGCGCCGTCAGTACATCCCGATGCACCTGGAGACGCTCTCGACCGAGGCCGAAACCGTGACCGTCGTCGAAACGTGACCGTCGTCGTCCATACCTGGTGACAGCTACGTCTCGTCGAGGGCCGTCCGATTCACCCGATAGACCGTGACTGCCGGCCACTGCTTCTCGACGGAGACCTCGTCTAGCTCGTCGACGGTTATCGTCTCGTAGTTGCTTCGCTCGTCCGGACCGACGTAAATCAACTCGACGTCATACTTCGACAGCAGTCGGCGCTGCTCGGCGGGCTGGCCAATGAAGATCGTCCGCACGTCGTCGACGCGCTGCCGGTACACGTCTTCCCCGCGATAGACTGCCTCGGGTGGTTTGCCCACGACCGTCGGCACGCCTGTCAGGCTAGCGGGCGCGTTGTCCCACCGATACTGCTGGCCCGGATGGCTGACCATGTTGGGCTGCCCGTCGACGTCCCCGTCGAGCCAGTAGATGGCTCCCGCCTCTCGCGGGTGGTCCGACTCGACGAACGCCAGCGCGTCCATCGTCGGTTCGACGTCGTTGCCGGCGTCGACCAGCGCGAGTCCGCCGACAAACCCGGCAGAGACGACGAGCAATCCAATCGCCAGCCGGCCGCCGGCCCGCCAGCCCTCGCGGTCGGGCGGCACCCACCGGGAAACGCCGGCAAGGGCCGGCCAACCGACGAGCGCGACCACGAGCAGGAACGCGGCGAGGGTGAGCCAGACTGGCACGCCGGACAGCAGTCCGCCCGAAGTCGCGTCAGCGTACAGCCCGAAGTGGCCCGCGAGTGCGAGGAGCCCGTACAGCGAGAGCGCGCCGACCAGCACCGCCGTCCCGGCCCGGAAACCCTGTCGCCACCGCGGCCCCGACAGACCCAGCGCCGGGTGGTGGTCGTCGAGCAACCGCGTCAGAACGACCCCGGCCGCGACAGACGCGAGCACCCATGCCTGCATATAGACTTTGAACACCGTGTTGAACCGCCCGGAGATCGCGCCGTCCTGCAGGTAGACGAATTCCACGAGCACGATCAGTCCGGCCGCTGCGACCAGCAGCACGGTCTCGAAACCGGGGCGAGTCGGACCGTCGGTCGACCCGACCACGTCGACGTCGGGACGGCGGTCGTCCCGCAACAGCACCCAGCCGACGAGAATCAGGGGGCCGAACAGCCCGACGGCAGCGACGTCGATCACCGTCGTCATCGCGACAAGCAGGACGACGACGGCGGCTAGAGCTCCTCGCGAGGAGACCGACGGGTGGCTATACCGGTAGAGGGACAGCCAGAACAGGACCAGAAACGCACCGTGGGTCACGAGCAGTTCCGCCAGCGTGCTCCGGTCCGGGAAGACGGCCGGAGAACCGGTCGAACTCGCGGTGACGAGCCAGTACGGTGCCGAGAGCAACCAGGCCAGCACGAGGACGACCCCGCCGGCGACGATCGCGACGGCGAGTGTCCGCGCTTCGAGAAGCGGGCGGCCGAAGGATCCGCTGTCGTTCAGGACAGGCTCGTTCCGGCCGAACAGCGCCGAAATCGGTCGATCCGGCGCGAGTGCGAGCGCCAGGATCGTCAGTCCGCCGATGGCGGGGAACGACCACGAATTGACGACGGCGATAACGGCCCCGAGTGCCGGGACGAGGCCGAAGACGGTCGCGAGCGTGCGACGGCGCGAACGGTCGGTGCCGGCGACGAACACCTGAAAGAGCACGGCGGCGACGGCCAGCAGGAACGGCGTGTTCATCATGTGCGCGTGGAGGTCGCCGTTGAGCCACGCGAACAGCGGGAACTCCGTGATCGCGCCTTCGAGGACCCGACTGGCCGACCAGTAGTGAAACTCCGAGATCGAGGTCGCGATCCCGTACTCGCGCGGGAGCGGGAGCAAGAGCCCGGCGAACGCCTCCCAGACCCTCGCCACCGCCGACGGGATCGCGCCCAGCGGCCCGACCCGTGCGGCGACAGCATCCAGCAATGCGCCACCGAACCGCAGCGGCGTCAGGAGGTTGCTGGCGAACCCGACGAAGAAGGCGGCTCCGATCCCGGCCCGCCGATACGAGAAGTCCCGGTGGGCGGCGATCGAGCCCGCCAGCCCGTAGGCTGCCGTCACGAGCATCGCGTAATATCCCGACAGCGCGAGGTTGTAGGCGAACCGGCCTGTCGTGCCGGTGAGTCGGGCAAGCAGCGACGCGAGCAGGTGCCCGCCGTAGTAATACCGGACGGTCTCGCCCGCGAACCAGGCGTCCTCCGGCGGGATCGTCGACCCGCGCAACGAGGACTGCAACAGGCTCATGTCGAGGAACTTCTCGCCGCCACCGGGAGACGCGGCCGGATCGACCGCGCGGATCGCGACGAGGAAGAGGAACGCGACCGCGAACACGAGCGCGGTGCGCACGTACGCGTCGTGATCGACCTCGAACCCGCGATAGACCGCGACGGCCGAGAGTCCAGCGAGCACGAGCAGTCCGATCCAGAGCCCGAACTGGATCGACACGCGCCCGAGAGCGAACACGACGAGCCAGACGACCGCCAGCCCGAGCGGGAGCGCAAGCGCGGCCCCGCGGTCCTCGAAGTCGGGCAACAACGCGTGTGCGAGCGGCTGTCCGAGATACAGCAACAGGAGGTACGTCACCAGCCAGAGCGCGACCAGCCCGTATTCCATTACGACCACGAACGACGATCTGACCAAAAGGCTTTGTGAAACGTCCACCCACCGACAGCGGACCCGCTACTTCTCGCTGTCAGCGTCGGTATCGGAGGCAGTCAGGCTCCGGATCGCGTAGGCCGCGCCGCCGATCGTCCCGAGCGCACTTGAGACGACTCCGAACCCGGGACCGAAGCCGTCACCCGTCTCTGTGACAGTGTCGGTCACAGTATCCGTCCCCGTCTCGCCAGCGCTCGTCTCGGTGTCGGATTCGGTGGTCGTGGGACGCGTTGTGGTCTGGACGGATTCGATGGCAACGCCGATCGTGGCAGTGCCTGCTGCCCCCTGTCCGTCGGAGACGGTCATTTCGACGACGACAGTGGCCGCGTCGCCGACCGACGGCGCAGTGAACGAGGTCGTCTGGCCGCTGTCGCTCGCGAGATCGACGTCGGGGCCGCCGGTCTGGATCCACGCGTAGCTGAGGGTGCCGCCGTTGGGGTCGGAGGACTCCCCGGCGTCGAGCTCGACCGTCGTTCCCGCCGGAACCGGCTCCGATACGTCCGTGCCGAGCGTGACTTCGCCGACGGGCCCCTCGTTCTCCGACTGGGGCAGCACCGTCATGGTCGTCGTTGCCCCTGCACTGTTCCCGTCGGTGTCGGTGACCGTCACCGTGAACTCCAGAGTCGTCTCCTCGCTGACCTCGGGCGCGGTGAACGACGGATCGGCCGCCGTCTCCTCTGTGAGTTCGACCGACGGGCCGCTGACTTGCACCCAGTTGTAGGTGAGCGATTGCCCGTCGGGATCGGTCGAGCCCGTCGCGTCGAGGGTCGCCTCCGCCGTCGCGAAGACGGTATCGGGAGCGGTGACGGTGACGGTCGGCCGTCCGTCGGCGTCCAGTTGTGGCACGAACGGAAGCTGCGTCCCGTCCTCGAATGCCATCGCCTCCGACTGGGGGACGCCCTCGGGCGTGATCATGTCGATGGCGTTCGAATTGACGCCCTCGGCGCTTCCGCCCCCGAAGTTCCACTCGGTCGGCTCGGCCTGGACGGTCCGGACCTGCCCCGCCGCGAACCCGTCGTAGCCGAACAAAAGCGGCGCGAACTGCAGCTGTTCCGCGTCGCCGATCACGTCCGCCGGGAAGTCGAAGGAGATCGCCTGCAGGTCCGGATGGACCGCCGTCGTCACGTCCTCGGCGACGATCGACCCGTCGGCCGCCTCGACCGCCTGCAGGTCGTAGCCGCTCACGACGACGCGGTAGTGATAGGGCTGTGCGAACTCCGTGTTCGTTCCCGTTCGACCTTCCGTCGTCGCCGGAGCGGCCGGGTCTGCCGTCGGATCTCGAACGTAGACCTGCATGAAGTACAGCGAGAAGCCCTGGCTGCCAGACCACTGGTTCGTGATCTCGTCGTTCAAGTAGTAGACGAATCGGTAGCGGTCCCCAGCCCGGTACAGTTCGACGTCCGTGATGTCGAACGTCCCGGGCGTCAGTACGTCCGCGGAGGGATATTCGTAGCTGCCGGGCCCGTGGTCGTCGCCGGTCGGATCGCTCCAGTCGTGCACGAGCGTCCCGGAGAAATTCGACAGCGAGAGCAGCGGGACGGCGTCGCCGCTTTCGAGGACAGTCGACTGATCCGTCCCGTCCGGGACGAGCAGATCCAGGACCGCGGGTGCGTTCGCTCCGTCGGCCCCACCGAACGCCGACTCGGTCGCCTCGGGTTGGACAGGTCGGATCCCACCCGGGCTGTTAGGGTCGTCGCCGAACAGCAGCGGAGCGACGGCAGCCCCATCGAGGTCGCCGCTGACCGCTGTCTTCGGCACCGAGACGGCAATCGCGTCCTGAGACGGATAGCCGCCAGCCTCGACCCCCTCGGAGGCGACGGTCCCGGAGGCGTCTTCGACGACGTTGCGGTTCTCGTCACCAGTGGCGACGATCCGGTAGTTGTAGGGCGTCTCGAAGGCGACGTTGGTGCCGGTGCGGCCCGCGGTCGCGGTCGGATCGTCGCCGTCGGTCGCGACGTACAGCTGGAGGTGCTGCAGGGAGAACCCGAGTCCGCCGTCGAACGGGTTCGTGAGTTCGCCGGCCAGTTCGAGCACGAACAGCAGGCGGTCGCCGGTGTCCCCGATCGTGAACCGTTCGATGTCAAACGCGCCGTCGGTGAACGCCTCACCGGTCGGGTACGTATACGTGCCCGGTCCGTCGTCATCGCCGACCGGATCGTCCCAGTCCGCGAGCAGTTCGCCCTCGAAGGGGTCCGTCAGGACGAGATACGGGATCCCTGCGTCAGATGCGAGTACTTCCGCCGCCGTCACGCCCTCCGGAGTGAACAGATCGATCGCGTGGGGCACCTCACCGTCGGCACCGCCGAAGCGACGCTCGCCGGCGGATTCGCCGACGCGGGTGACGTTCCCCGGCGCGTCCGGATCGTAGCCCGCGAGCAGCGGGACGAGTTGCTTGTCGGTCGGATCGCCCGGCACAGCGTGTTTCGGGACGTCGACTCTGATCGAGCGCGTCGACGGACTCGCGAACACCGACCCCTCGGCGACCATCTCGCCGTCGGGCGTCTCGACGCGTGCGCCATGTTCGCCATCGGCGACGATCCGGTACTGATACGGCGCTGAGAGCGACGCCGCGATCCCTTCGCGGGTCGCGGTCGAACCGGACGGGTCCGTCGGATCTCTGAGGTAGAGTTGCAGGTGCTGGACGGAGAAGCCCCCGTCGTAGCCGAAGGGGTTCTCGATCGGCCCGTCGAACTGGAAGCGGAACTGGTAGTCCGTCTCCGACTCGTGGAGGTCCAGACGCGTCAGATCGAACGCCCCGTCGGCGTAGGCGTCGCCGGTCGGATAGGTGTAGGGAACGTCGCCGGTTTCGTCGTCGACACCGACAACGTGACTCCCCAGTCCCGACAGCGACGGCGTCTCCAGGATCGCGACGGAGTCGACCTCGACGGTCGTCGTCTCGTCGTCGACGCCGAGGTCGTCGCCGGTGCGCAGATCGGTCGTCGACACGGGGCCACGGAGGTCAACGCGGGCGGGATCGTCCCCGAAGTTGAGCACGACGACGACCTTCTGATCGCCGGCGTCCCGGCCGTACGCGACGACACTCTCGGAGTCGCTCTCGTAATAGGCGCCGCGGAAGTCGGCGTCATGAGCCAGCGCCGGGATTTCGTCGCGGGCCGCGATCAGCGACTTGTAGAACGCCAGGTGCTCTTCGTCGTAGTCGGCCCAGTTCATGAACGCGCGGGCGAAGCCCTGGTCAGTGACCCGGGACTCGCTGTATTCCGGCAGCGCGCGCTCCTGACCGTAGTAGATCATGGGCGTCCCCGGGAGCGTGAACGTCGCCGCGGCGGCGGCCCGCTCGGCCTGCTTGCCGACGTTGTTGAGATACCGCGGGAGGTCGTGGTTCTCCAGGTACTGCAGGAACAGCGTCCGATCGGGGATTCCGCTGCGCTTGCGCTCGGTAATCGCGTCGACGACGTTGCTGGCGTCGAGGCCCTGCCCGACGTCGACCAGCGTCTGGTAGAGCACGTCGTCGAAGTGCTGATCGAACTCCGACTCGCTGAACCGCCGCATGTAGGGGATTGTCTCGTCCAGCAGGAAGAAGTCCTCGTCAATTGCCTTGACGCGCTCGCGGACCTCCTTCCAGAAGCCGTGCGTGACGCCGTAGCCGACGTCACACCGGAAGCCGTCGACCCGCTCGGCCCAGTAGTCGACGACCGAGAGGACGTGCTCGCGCATCGCGACCGACTGGTAGTTGATGTTCATCAGGTCCGACCAGCTGAAGTAGTTCGCCGGCGAGCCGTCGGCCATCCGTTCGTACCAGTCGTAGTATTTGGAGTCTTCGCCCACGTCGACGGTGTCCTGGAAGAACGGGTGTCGACGGGCCGTGTGGTTGATCACGAGATCGAAACACACCCTGATGTCCCGCTCGTGACAGGCGTCGATGAACGCCTCGTACTCCTCGACAGTACCCAGTTCGGATGCCGTCTCGAAGTAATCGACCGTGTCGTAGCCGTGGGGGCCGCCGACGGGGTCGTCTTCCCGGTGGCTCGTCGCGTCGACGACCGGCGTGAGCCAGACCACGTCGACGCCGAGATCCGCCAGGTAATCGACTCGCGACTGGAGGTACTCGAAGTCAACCTCGCCGGCTTCCGAGCCGAACGACCGGGTGAATATCTCGTACATCGTCGCGTCCTTGAGCCACTCCGGCGGCGCGTTGAGCGGCGTCACCGTCTGAGCGTCGGCGTCGAGTTCGACCGTCTCGACGACGCTGGGTTGGTCGTCGACGGCAACGACGTGTACCCGCGCCGTCCCGTCGACGGCGTCGGCTGGGACAGTCGCCGTCGAACCGTCGACGTCGAGATCGGAATCGCTCAGGACGTCCCGGTCGTCGGTGAGGAACTCGACGGCCACGTCCCCAGGAGCGGTGTCGCTGTCCGGGGCGGTCGCCTGGTTGGCCTCAATCACGAACGCGTCCGCATCGGCGTCGTATTCGCCAGTTGGCCGGACGCGGGGCGGTCCGGCGGCGTCGGAGGAGGGTTCCGGGAAGACCCTGATCGTCAGTTCGTGGGTCCCGTCCGGCGCGTCCAGTTCGAGGACGTACCGACCGGGGACGTCCGGATCGAACTCGACCACGTTGTCGGTTCCGTAATCGTACTCCGCGTCGTCCTCGTGGAACCCCTCGATCTCGCTGTCCGGTGGCGTCTCGGCGACCGTCCAGGTGAACGCATCGGCGTCGTAGTTGTCAGGATCGCGCTGGGGGTCCGGAACGCGGGGGGAAAGCAGATCCCGATCGTCCGGAGAGGGGTCGCCCTTGTAGTCGGCAGTCGGCGGGTCGACGATACGTTCGCCGGCGTGCATGACTCGCGGCGGTCCCGGGTGATGGCTCTCGGGCGTGACGCCTGCCGATAGTGCGCGTACGGTGCCTTCGGCTGTCGGCAATGCCGACAGCGCGCCGAGACCGGCGACGCTGCCGAGATACTGTCTCCGTCGCATCTCTGTGTGTGTAACGAGATAGCTGCAGAAATGTCTACTCAGAACTACATTTCTGTACGCTCACCGAGACGATCGACGGGAGTGTGACGCGATTTCGGCGATTCGGGCAGATTCGAGTAGTCTGAGGCAGGCTTCCCGGTTGACGGCAGGGTACGAAGTGTATCTGTGACGATAGCTGGGCTACAAAAATTGTGAAGACTCGTTCGGTACGGCCGGACAGAAATCGGAAGTGACGGCGCCGGTAGCCGCGGGCGGCAGACAGAACCCTGCCACGGGCAACAGCAACAGATTGAATCGGACGCACACGGGAGTATGAGTATGAACGAGTCGACACTGGCGGTGGATACCGAGGCGGCGGCGGACGCGTTCGGCGTCCTCGCGGACGATTCCAGGGTCGACATTCTGCTGGCGCTGTGGGACGAGGAACAGTCGTCGTTCGAGGACCTCCGGCGCGCGGCGGGGATCGACGACAGCGGGCGGTTCAACTATCACCTCGACAAGCTCCTCAATCGGTTCGTCCAGAAGACCGACGACGGCTACCGGCTGACGTCGCTGGGTGCGAACGTCGTCGACCTCCTGTTAGACGCACGCTTCGGGCTCTCGCCGCCGCCCATCGACGAGTTGACGAGCGTCGATTGTCCGGACTGTGGCGATCGGCTGCACGTCTACTACGAGGACGGGGACATGCGACTGGCCTGTCCGTCGTGTGGCGCTGTCGTCCACTACGGGTTTTTCCCGCCGCGTGGGCGAGCGACTCGGACGGCCGAAGAGACAATCGACGCGTACTCGCGGCAGGTCTGGCGCGACGTCACGCTCGCCTATCGAGGCGTCTGCCCTCACTGTAGCGGCCGCATGGAGACACGGATCGAAGTCGATCCCGATTGGTCGATCGCCGTCGCTGCCCAGGGACGTTGCAGCGATTGTGGCGCGCCCTACAGCTTCCCGATTGGATTGCACCTCCTCGCGGAACCGGCCGTGGTATCGTTTCTGGCCGATCACGGCACGTTCGTCGACGATCGACGCTTCTGGGAGCTGGATTTCGTCTACGACGATGCTGTTTCGGTCGTCTCGGAATCGCCCCCTCGATACCGAGTCACGATCACAGCGGGGGCCGAGCGTCTGGAAGTGACGCTCGACGGGCAGTGTGAAATCGTCGACATCGCACGGCACCTCCCGCACTGATCTGACGGCCCCAGTCTCCGGGGATGTCCCGGGAGAAACCGCAGTTGGTATGTCGCCCAATCCACTCTGCTCGGGTAAGATGGTAGACGTCAGCGTTATCGGCTGTGGCAACATGGGCGGAGCTCTAGTCAAAGGGCTCGCCCGCGGCGAGCACAGGGTGACGGCGATCGACGCTGATCCCGACGCGCTCGCCGCGATCGAGGCGTACAGCACGGAGACGACGACGGACCTCTCGGCCGCCACTGAAAGCGACGTGGTCGTCCTCGCGGTCAAGCCGGGCGTGGTCACGAGCGTCCTCGAAGACCTGAATCTGTCGGCCGATCAGACGCTCGTCACGGTCGCGGCGGGTGTCTCGACGACGTTCGTCGCCGACCGAACGGACGCGACGGTCGTCCGGGTCATGCCGAACCTCGCCGCCGAGACCGGCGACATGGCGGCCGCGGTGACCCGCGACGGGCTCTCGGAAGACGTTCGCGAGCTACTGGAGACGGTCGGGGAGTACGCCGTGATTGACGAGGACCTGATGGACGTCTCGACGGCCGTCAACGGGAGCGGCCCGGCTTTCGTCTTCTATCTCATCGGCGCGATGAAGGAAGCCGGTATCGAGGGCGGACTCGACCCAGAGCAGGCGGAGACGCTCGCAGCCCAGACGTTCAAGGGCGCGGCCGAGACCGTTCTCAGAGACGATCGCAGCGTCGACGAACTGATCGACGCGGTCTGCTCGCCTAACGGCACGACCATCGAAGGCATGGAGGTCCTCTGGGACAGCGACGTCGAAGGGAAAGTGATCGAAGCCGTCCAGGCGGCCGAGCGACGGTCCGCGGAGATCGCGGAGGAATTCCACGATGAGTGAGACTATCCAGACGATCGACGCCGAGGAGATCGGGCAAGCGCGACAGCTGGCCGCCGACGCCCAGCGCGTCGTGGTCAAAGCGGGGACGAACTCCCTGACCGACGAGGACTCCCAGCTCGATCGCGTGAAACTCGACAAGCTCGTCAGCGACATCATGGACCTGCGCCGGCGGGGCAAGGACGTCCTGCTGGTGTCCTCGGGTGCGATCGGTGCCGGCATGGGGCTGCTGGGCAAAGACAGCGACACCGTCGAGGAGGGGCAGGCACTGTCGACGATCGGCCAGAGCCACCTGATGCACCACTACACGCAGAGTTTCGACCGGTACGACCAGCAGGTCGCCCAGTTGCTGCTGACCGAACACGACCTGAAGAACCCCGAGCGGTTCACAAACTTCCGCAACACCGTCGAGACGCTGTTCGAGTGGGGCGTCGTGCCGATCGTCAACGAGAACGACGCGGTCGCGACCGAAGAGATCCAGATCGGCGACAACGACATGATCTCCGCGTCGATCGCGGTCGGTATCGACGTCGACCTCCTGGTCACGCTGACCGACGTCGGCGGCGTCTACACCGGCAATCCCAAGGACGACCCCGACGCCGAGTTGATCGAAGCGGTCGGGGACAACTACGACGCCGTCCTGGAGATCATCGAGGAGACGACGACCGGCGGGTTCGGCGGCATCCAGACCAAAGTGCAGGGTGCCCGTGACGTCAGTGAGTACGGCATCCCGGCGATCATCGCGAAATCGACTGAACGGGACGTCCTGGAGAAAATCGCCACAGCCAAACCGGTCGGGACGCTATTCGTCCCCATAAACGGTGTCCACGATGAGTGAATACGACACGCAAGCGCAGGTGACCGAGGCACAGCAGGCGGCGCTCCGGCTCGCCAACGTCGACGAGGAGACGCGCAATGGGGCGCTCCAGTCGATCGCCGACGCGATCCGCGACAGCGAGGCGGCGATCCTCGAAGCCAACGCGAAAGACGTCGAAGAGGCAGAGGAGATGCTCGCGCAGGGCGAGTACACCCAGGCGCTGGTCGACCGGCTGAAGCTCGATTCGGGCAAGCTCGAATCGATCGCCGAGATGGTCGAGAGCGTCGCCGAGCAGGACGATCCGCTCGGCGAGACCCTGGAAGCGCGACAACTCGACGATGACCTGGAGCTGTACAAGGTTGCGGTCCCGATCGGCGTCGTCGGGACGATCTTCGAGTCCCGGCCCGACGCTCTGGTCCAGATCGCCGCGCTCTCGCTGAAGTCGGGCAATAGCGTCATCCTCAAGGGTGGCAGCGAGGCCAGCGAGTCCAACCGGATTCTCTACGAGACGATCGTCCAGGCCACGGCTGAGGCCATCGACGCGATGCCCGAGGGCTGGGCCCAGCTCATCGAGGCCCACGAAGAGGTCGATCGGCTGCTGGAGATGGACGACAAAGTCGATCTGCTCATGCCGCGTGGCTCCTCGGAGTTCGTCTCCTACATCCAGGACAACACGCAGATTCCGGTGCTGGGCCACACCGAGGGGATCTGTCACGTCTACGTCGACGAGGCGGCCGACCTGGAGATGGCCGAGGACATCGCCTTCGACGCGAAGGTGCAGTACCCGGCAGTCTGTAACGCCGTCGAGACGCTACTGGTGAGCGAGGCCGTCGCCGAGCAGTACCTGCCCGGGATGGTCGAGCGCTACGAGGACGCCGGTGTCACGCTACGGGGCGACGAGCAGACCCGCGAGGTCGTCGACGTCGACCCGGCGACTGAGGCGGACTGGGACACCGAATACGGCGACCTCGAACTGTCGATCAAGGTCGTCGGGGATGTCTACGAGGCCGTCGAACACGTCAACACGCACGGCTCGAAGCACACCGAGTCGATCGTCACCGAGGACGGCGACGCCGCCGAGACGTTCATGACCGGGATCGACGCCGCCAGCGTCTTCCACAACGCCTCGACGCGGTTCGCCGACGGTTACCGCTACGGGCTCGGCGCGGAGGTCGGCATCTCGACGGGCAAGATCCACGCCCGCGGTCCCGTCGGACTGGCCGGGCTGACGACCTACAAGTACTACCTGGAAGGTGACGGACAGCTCGTGGCCACCTACGCCGGCGACGACGCCAAGCCGTTCACGCACGTCGATTTCGACGGCCAGTGGACGCCCGGTCAGCTGTCTGAACGGTAACCGACACCCGATCAGCTGTCTGAACGGTAACCGACACCCGATCAGCTGTCTGAGCGGTAACCGACACCCGATCAGCTGTTCGCTCGGCAGCCGCTCTTTCCCGGTAGATCGCCGGATTCAATTGCCACCACCACGGGGGACTTACCCCTGGAACACTAACACGAGGTAATGACGGAAACAGCGACGCTCGGCGGCGGATGCTTCTGGTGTATCGAGGCGGCGCTCAAGGAACTCCGCGGGGTCGCGTCGGTCACGTCCGGCTACGCCGGCGGGGGCGTGCCGAACCCGTCCTACGAGGCGGTCTGTTCGGGTTCGACCGGCCACGCCGAAGTGGTCCAGGTCGAGTACGACCCCGAGGAAATCAGCTACCTCGAACTCCTGGAGGTCTTCTTCAAGGTGCACGATCCGACGACGAAAGACCGTCAGGGACCGGACGTCGGCAGCCAGTATCGCTCGATCGTCCTCTATCACGACGACGAGCAGCGCCGGCAGGTCGACGGGTTCATCGAGCGCCTGAACGAGGAGGTCTACGACGGCGGGATCGTCACGGAAGTCCAGCCGCTCGAGACGTTCTACGAGGCCGAAGAGTACCACCAGGATTACTACGAAAAGAACCCTGCGAACGGCTACTGCCAGGTGCAGATCGAGCCGAAGGTCAAGAAGGTCCGCGAAGAGTTCGCGGCGTTGCTCGCGGAGTAGCGGGCCGCCGCTCCGTAACTGAAACCGGGAACGAGGGTAACAATCCGGCGACAGTATTAGGTACGTTCGAGAGTTGATTCGGCTATGGCCATCGATCCGCACTTCGAGCAGAACCGCGAAAAGGTCGATCAACACAACGGACACGACGTCTGGGGACCGGTCGACGAACCCGAGTCGCTAGGGATCCACGGGACGCACGTCGCGGTCGACTTCGACATCTGTCTCGCCGACGGTGCCTGTCTGGAGGATTGCCCGGTCGACGTCTTCGAGTGGGTGGAGACGCCCGGTCATCCCGAGAGCGAGATGAAAGCCGATCCGGCCAACGAGAGCCAGTGTATCGACTGCATGCTCTGTGTCGACGTCTGTCCGGTCGACGCGATCGACGTCGACGGCAGCCGGCCGGACAGAGCCTGATTTCCGAAGAATCCGTAGACACCGGCGATTCGGGCTGAGCAGATAGAGGCGGAATTGACTTACGGGGGGCACGATCAGGTCGGGTATGGAGCTTGCGGCCGCGCTCCGGGCGGAGGCCCGGGACTGCAACGAGCGTCGCGTGCTCGCGCTCGCCGGCGAGCCGGAGACGACACGCGATCGCGCTGAGGACGCGCTGGCGGCAGCCGACATCTCTCCCGAGTTCACGACGCTGGTCGGCCCCGAGTCGTTCGTGAACTGTGAGCGACTCGATCCCGTCCACGCCAGCGAGTTGCTCGGTCAAACGCGAACGGCAGTCGTCTACGACGCCCACGAGTCGCTCCGGCCGAACGTGCTCGGCCAGATCGTCGGTGCCGTCGACGGCGGCGGCCTGTTCGTGCTACTCGCACCGCCGCTGTCGGCGTGGCCCGCAAGACGGGATGACTTCGACGAGACGCTCGCAGTCCCGCCGTTCGAGTCCGGCGACGTAACCGGCCACTTCCGGGCCCGGCTGGTCGAGACGCTGTACGCCCATCGCGGCGTCGCCGTCGTCGACGTCGAGAACGACACGATCGAATCCGACGGGCTGACCGACCCCGCCCCACGCCTGCCCATACCCGACCCGACGGTCCCGAGCCGAAACGATCGCGTCTTCCCCGCCGAAGCCTACCGCGCCTGTCTGACCCGCGATCAGGCCGAGACGCTGGCGGAACTGGAGGCGCTGGCCGAACCCGGTGGCACCGTCGTCGTCGAGGCCGACCGCGGTCGGGGCAAATCCAGTGCTGCGGGACTGGCTGCGGGATGTCTGGCGGCGTCGGGCCAGGACGTGCTCGTGACCGCGCCACAGTACGGGCGCGCCGGCGAAGTGTTTGCTCGTGCCCGAGAGTTGCTGGACGCTCTCGAGGAACCGGTCGAGGTCGACGACGAGACGGCGCCCCGCCGTCTCGCGACCGACGAGGGACGGGTGCGATACGCGCTGCCGACCGACGCCGTCGAGTTGCCCGACGATCCGGACGCGGTCGTCGTCGACGAGGCGGCGGCCCTGCCGGTCCGACTACTGGAGGGGTTTCTCGACGCCCCTGCGGTGGCGTTCACGACGACGATCCACGGCTACGAAGGGGCCGGCCGGGGCTTCTCGGTCCGGTTCAAGGATCGGCTGGCCGAGTCCGACCGACCGGTCAGCGAGGTGCGCATGGACGAGCCGATCCGGTACGCGGCCGGCGATCCCGTCGAGGTCTGGGCGACGCGAGCGCTGTTGCTCGATGCGCGCCCGCCCGTCGAGCCGCTGGTCGCCGACGCCCACCCGGAGACAGTTTCCTACGAGCGACTTTCGAGCCAGCGACTCCGGTCGGACGAACACCTGTTGCGGGAGGTGTTCGGGTTGCTCGTGCTCGCCCACTACCGGACCGAGCCCGACGACCTCGCTCGGCTGCTCGACGGCCCGAACGTCTCGGTTCGGGCACTGCTGTCCGGCGGACACGTCGTCTCGGTCGCGCTCCTGGCCCGCGAGGGCGGGCTGGACGCCGACCGGCGTGCGGACATGTACGAAGGGGGGCGAATCAGGGGGAACATGCTGCCGGACGTGCTGACGACGCAACTCCGCGACGAGGCCGCGGGGGTCGAGACGGGCTGGCGCGTCATGCGGATCGCGACCCACCACGCGGCCCGCGAGCGCGGCCTGGGATCGCTGTTGCTCGAACGGATCGAAGCGGAAGCGGCCGGCGAGTCCGATCAGGCTGGAACGGAACGGCCCAGCAGATACGACTACCTCGGCGTCGGGTTCGGCGCGACGCCCGAGCTGGTCGCGTTCTGGGCGGACAACGGCTACCGGACCGTCCACGTCTCGACGACGCGCAACGACCGTAGCGGCGAGCACTCCGCGATCATGCTGCAGGCGCTCTCGGACTCGGGATCGGCACTGCAGGATCGCCATACGTCGTGGTTTCTCGGACGCGTCCGGGGGATGCTCACCGACCCGCTCGCGGATCTCGACCCGGACGTGGTCCGGGCGGTGCTGTCGGCTGTCGACGGATCGGCCCGGCTGGATCTCTCCGCCTGGGAGTGGCGACTACTCGCCGGATCGCCACACGGCGCGGGACTGTTCGACACCGCGCCCGACGCCTTCCGCACGCTCGCGCTCCGGGCGCTGACCGACGATGACACTCCCACACTGACGGACGTGGATAGCCCGACGGCGGCCGACGACGGCCCGACGCTCGAACCCCGATCCGAGCGGCTGCTGGTGCGGAAAGTCCTGCAGACGCACGGCTGGGACGCCGTCGCCGAGGAACTCGACTTCGTCTCCCGGCGGGAGTGTATGCGCGCGCTCGGGAACGCGACCGAGCGACTCCTCGAGGCGTACGGGACCGACGAGACACGGGCGGAACGGGAGCGATTCCGATGATCGTACCCGATCCGTTCGTGATCGTCGCGTTCGCGCTGCTTCTGGCTGGCGTCGTCTTCAGCGTCGTCCCGCTGTTGCCGGGGCCGGTGCTGTCGGTTGGTGGCGTGCTCGTCTACTGGTGGGCGACCGGCAAGCCGGGCTGGCTGGTGCTCGTGGTGTTGCTCGCGGTCGGCGTGACTGCGGCACTCGTCGACTGGCTGGGCGGCGCAGCGGCCGCCAAGAGCAGCGGCGTCTCGACGCGGGTGAGCCTGCTCGCCGGGGTGGCCGGGTTCGCGGGAACTGTTGTCGCCGGGCCTGTCGGGTTACTCGTCGGCGTCGCGGGGACGGTGTTTCTCGCGAGCTACGCCCGCGAACGGGAAGCAGCGACCGGCATCCGAATGGCCGCCTATGCGACTGCCGGCATGCTCGGAACGGTCGTCGTCCAGACGCTTTTGACCGGCTCGATGCTTCTGGCTGTCGCGGTGATCGCGCTGCTGTAGCCGACTCGATCGTCACGCGGCTAGGGCTGACTCGGGCAACATATTTCACGCGAGGCTGCGATGAACGAGGGGATGAGCGTCATCGACGTGACCGGCCTGACCAAACACTACGGCGAGGTCCGGGCTGTCCGGGGGATCGACTTCACGGTCGAAGAAGGCGAGGTCTTCGGCTTTCTGGGCCCCAACGGGGCGGGCAAGACCACCACGATCCGGACGATGCTGGGATTGCTGAACCCGACCGCGGGACGGGCGACGGTACTCGGTGCGGACAGCACCGACGAGCCGGCGATGATCGAAGCCAAGCGATCAATCGGCTACCTACCGGCCAATCCCGCGTTCGACGACGGCGCGACCGGCCGTGAGATACTGGACCTTCACGGGTCGATCAAAGGCGAGCAGCGTCGCGAGGAGTTGCTCGAACTGTTCGAACCGCCGCTCGACCGAGAGGTCCGGGACTACTCCTCGGGAAACAGACAGAAACTCGGCGTCGTGCAGGCGTTCATGCACGACCCCGAGCTGGTAATCATGGACGAACCGACCAGCGGGCTCGATCCGCTGATGCAACAGCGATTCAACGAGTTCGTCCGCGCGGAACGCGAACAGGGCGTGACGGTGTTTTTCTCCTCGCACGTGCTCAGCGAGGTTCGACGGGTGTGCGACCGGGTTGCGATTCTCCGGGACGGCGAACTCGTCACGACCGAGGCCATCGAGTCGCTGCTCGATCGTTCCGGGAAGTTCGTCCGCGCCAGAATCGCCGGCCACGTCGAGAGCGACGCGTTCAATGGCGATACGGTCCATGGCTTCGAGCGAACGCTGATCGAAGACCGCGCCGAGGAGTTGCTCGCGGCGACCGACTTCGAAAGCGACGCCGATGTCGTCACCGAGGTCCGGTTCACCTACACCGGCGACATCAACGACCTCGTAACGGATCTCGCCTCGTACTCGTTCGTCGACCTCGACGTCGAGGAGGCGCCGCTCGAAGAGGTGTTCATGCGGTTTTACGGCCCTGGCGAGCCGAGCGAGCGGACGGCACGAGGCCAGAACGGTGATGCCGCACCTGCCGGGGGTGACGGTAATGCTTGAACTCGCCCGCTACGAGGCACGGCGTCGACTCAGGGGGACCGTTTATCTCACGGTCGCGCTCACGCTGCTCGCGGGAATGTACATCGCGACGTTCCCCTCGCTGGCGACGGACGTGGACCTGGATCAGTTCATCGACCAGATGCCGGAGGTCTTCCGGGAGCTGTTCAACATCGCGACGATGAACACGATCGAGGGCTTTCTGTCCGCCGAGCTGTACTCGATCGGCTGGGTGCTCCTGCTGGGGCTGTACGTGGCCTACAGCGCCGCGACGCTGATCGCAAGCGACATCGACCGCGAGCGGATGGACATCCTGCTGTCGCTCCCGATGTCGCGGGCGCGTGTGCTCGGCGAGAAATTCCTCGCGTTGCTCGTCCCGATCGTCGTCGTGAACGCCGTCTTGCCGCTCGTCATCTACGTCGGGACGATTGTGATCGGCTACCCGATCGACCCGGTGAATCTGGCGGTCGTCCACCTGCTTGCGATCCCGTATCTACTGGCCTGTGGCGGTATCGGACTCGTCCTGTCGGTGGTGACCAGTCGGTCGACGATCGCCCAGCGCGGCGCGCTGGTCGCGATCTTCGGGTTGTTCCTGTTCGAGTCGCTGACGGTCATCGCCGACTACGAGCAGCTGGGCGCGATCGCGCCGATGCGATACTTCGACGCGACGGCGGTGCTCGTCGATGGCAGCTACGACTGGGCCGGCGGCGCGATCCTGCTCGGAGGGACGGTTCTGCTGGTCGGGGCGAGCATGCTGTACTTCCGACGACGGGATATCGATTGATCAGGGAAACACGGGCCTCGGCCGGTATGTGCCGCCCTCCCACGCAGTACGCGCTTCGAAAGCGCTTTTAGGTGTGGCAGTTCACTATCGGGTACAGCCTGCGCGGGGTTGATGATGCTCCTAGCCATCTAGGATTTGCGTGCGCCGGTTTCGGCGCCGCCGGAGGGTCGCCCTCCGAAACGGCGGGGGAGCGCGAGCCCACGTGCAGGAGGTGACCAACACATGCCAGTATACGTCGATTTCGACGTCCCTGCCGATCTCGAAGCCGACGCCCTCGAGGCGCTCGAGATCGCGCGGGACACAGGTTCCGTCAAGAAAGGTACCAACGAGACAACCAAAGCCGTCGAGCGCGGCTCCGCAGAACTAATCTTCGTCGCCGAGGACGTCCAGCCCGAGGAGATCGTCATGCACCTCCCCGAGCTGGCCGACGAGAAGGACGTTCCCTTCGTCTTCGTCGCCGAACAGGACGATCTCGGAGAGGCCGCCGGCCTGGAGGTCGGGAGCGCGGCCGCGGCGATCGTCGACGCCGGTGACGCCAGCAGCGACGTCGAGGACATCGCCGAGAAGCTCGAGGAGCTTCGGTGAGGTGAGCACGGATGAGTGCTGAGGAATCCGAAGACAGCGGATCCACGGCCGCCGAGGTCATCGAGATCGTCGGCCGGACGGGGATGCACGGCGAGGCCATGCAGGTCAAGTGCCGCATCCGCGAGGGATCCAACCAGGGCCGGATCATCACCCGGAACGTCCTGGGTCCGGTCCGGGAAGGTGACGTATTGCAGCTCCGGGAGACCGCCCGCGAAGCCGACGCAATCGGAGGCCAGTAAGATGCCACAGACACGCGAGTGTGACTACTGCGGCAGCGAGATCGAGCCCGGCACGGGGACGATGCTCGTCCGAACGAACGGGACGACGCTGCACTACTGCTCCTCGAAATGCGAGAAGAACGCCGGACTCGGTCGAGAACCCCGTGACCTGAACTGGACCGAAGCCGGCCGCGAGAGCGACCGCCAGGAGACGGTCGCGGCCGAGCGCGAAGCCGAAGCGGAGGAGGCAGACGAGTCTGATGCTGTCGAGGCAGACGCCGAGGACGAACCCGAGGCCGCGCCGGACCTCGAAGCCGCCGAATCTGAGACTGACGCAGACGCCGAAGAGGCGGACGAACCGGCCGACGCAGACGCCGAAGAGGCGGACGAACCGGCCGATGCAGACGCCGAAGAGGCGGACGATGACAGCGAGTCAGGCGAGGAGGCGGACGAATCGGACGACGAGGGAGACACCGAGACCGAAGAGGCCGAGGCCTGAACGACTACTTCAAATATGAGCCACCACGACGAACGAACCTTCGTAATGGCGAAACCGGACGCCGTCCAGCGCGGGCTGGTCGGTGACATCATCACGCGACTCGAGGATCGCGGCCTGAAGCTGGTGGGCGCGAAGTTCATGCAGATCGATGAGGAACTCGCCCACGAGCATTACGCCGAACACGAGGACAAGCCCTTCTTCGACGGGCTCGTGGAGTTCATCACCTCCGGACCCGTCATGGCGATGGTCTGGGAGGGCGCAGACGCGACCCGCCAGGTCCGCCAGATGATGGGCGCGACCGATCCTGCCGAGGCTGCACCCGGAACGATCCGCGGCGACTACGGACTGGACCTCGGACAGAACATCATCCACGGCTCCGATCACGAGGACCCGGGATCCAACGAGCGCGAGATCGACCTGTTCTTCGACGAGGAGGAACTGGTCGACTACGAGCGAGCGGACGAGCCCTGGGTCTACGAGGACGTCGACGAGTAATTCTGGACGCCGTTGTCAGTCTCGATCTTGTCGTGCGCCCTCGGCTTGACCGAGACATCTGAACCTCGTTCGCTGTACTGTCCTCGCGACTTCGTTTTTCGCCGATCAAGACACGGATCCCGTGAGCCGGTCGAACTATCACTGGTGCGATTCAATACGACCCTATGATTACGGAGCGGTGGTCGTCGCGTCTTGGGTTTCTGCTCGCGGCGACCGGGGCGGCCGTCGGTCTCGGGAACATCTGGCGGTTCTCGGCCGTCGTGGGGCAGAACGGCGGCGGTGCGTACCTGGTTCCGTACCTGATCGCGGCGTTCGCCTGTGCGGTGCCGTTGCTCGTGCTGGAACTCGCCATCGGACGGCACCTCCGGACGGACGTGATCTCCGCGTTCGAGAGCGCGAAATCAGGATACGCGCCGCTCGGATGGCTCGTCGTCGGTGGCGTGTTCCTCATCTTGAGCTACTATCTCGTGCTCGCTGGCTGGGTTCTGGGGTTTCTGTTCTCGTGGCTGGTCGGGTCGCAGGTGACATTCGCGCCGTTCACTGACGGCTGGCTTCCGGTGGGGTACTTCGTCGTCGTGACGGTACTGACCGGCGGGGTCGTCTCGCTTGGTGTTCGTGGCGGCATCGAACGGCTGGCCAGAATCGTGATGCCGACCGTGTTCGTCGTCCTCGCCGCGCTCGCACTCTACGCTGCGACGCTTCCCGGGTGGGATCGAGCTGCGACCTTCCTGTTCACGCCCCGGTTCGAGGCCCTCGCGGATCTCGGACTCTGGAGTGTGGCGTTCGGGCAGGCGTTCTTCTCGCTGTCAGTCGGCCAGGGGATCATGCTCACCTACGGGAGTTACCTCGACGAAGGGACGACCCTGCTGCGGTCCGCGCTGGTGATCACGGTCGCGGATATCGCCGCGGCGGTCACCGCGGGGCTGGTCATCTTTCCGATCGTGTTCAGCTTTGGCCTCGAGCCGACGCTCGGGACGGAGCTCGCGTTCACCACGCTCCCGGCGGCGTTCGCGACGATGCCGCTCGGCCGGGTCGTAGCCGTTGCGTTCTTCGGACTGCTGTTTTTCGCCGCACTGAGCTCGGCGGTCTCGTTGCTCGAGGTCGGCGTCGCGGCGACGGCGAACACGACTGGTTACGGCCGCCAACGGGCGACGGCACTTCTGACCGGAGGGGTCTTGCTCGCGGGCCTGCCATCGGCGCTGAGTTACAGTCCCGTGGACCTGGCGTTCGCGGGACGGCCCGTGCTTGATCTCGTCGACGAGTCGGTCGGCACGTTCGCGCTCCCGATATCCGCCCTGCTGATCGTGTACGCGTTCGTCTGGCAGCACGAGTTCTCTCGCGTGCAGGCCGATCTCGGACGCCTGTACCCGCTCGTGCGTTATGCACTTCCGGCAGTGCTGGCGATCGCGACCGGGGCAAAGGCGGCCGGCGTCGCGCGGCCGGCGTGGCGGCTCCTCGTCGGTCGGGCCCGGGGCGAGCCGCTCGTGATCGCGCTGGCGACGCTCGCGTTGCTGACCCTGGTCGCACTCGTGATGTGGCTGTCCCGAGTCCCGCGCTCGTGACCGCCGGGGAGGGAAACACAATGGAATGGTTTTCATACTCTGGATAGCCAAAGGCAGATACACATGGTCGGCTGGCTCGCGGTCGTGACTGCAACACTGGATGCAGCGAGACGGAACACTATGGAGGTGATGCGATGACAGAGCGAGCGTCATCGACGCGCCGACGCTACCTGCAGGCACTCGGCGTAGTCACGGCGGGGGTGGGCCTCGCGGGCGAGTCCGCGAGACGTGCAGCGAGCGCGACGGACGGATCGTGGCCGCAGTTCGGATACGACGGAACGAACGCAGGCCACGCACCGTCCAGCGACGTTCCCGAAGTCAACGCGGCCAGTCAGTGGCGATTCAAAGACGGCGACGTGAGCGGATCCCAGCCGGTCGTCGCGGACGGGCGGTTGTTCGTCACTGTCGGTGACGACGTCTACGGTATCAGTCTTGACGACGGCGAACAGCTGTGGCAAGAGCGAGCGGAGTACGCTGTCGGTTCGACGCCTGCTGTGGCAGACGGAACGGTCTTCGTCGGTGTCGACAACAACCTCCGCGCGGTGTCTGTCGATGGGAGCGAGAGTCAGACCTATCTCTCGGCCGGTACAGACGAGCGCATCGAGACATCGCCCGTGGTGGCCGACGGGATCGTCTATGCCGGAGTCCGTGGCAATAATGGAACTCTCTATGCCTTAGATGCGACCAGCGGGGACGAAGTATGGACGTCCCGGACCTGGGCACCGATCCGATCGTCGCCGGCAGTGGCCGGAGGAGTCGTCTACGTCGGGAACGATTTCGGTCGGGTGTACGCGGTGGACGCGGCCGACGGGACCGATCTGTGGAAGGTCAACGTCAGCGACGATCCGATCCGATCGGCCGTCGTCGTCGGCGACGAGACCATATACGTCGCCGACGCCGCTGGCGTGCTCCACGCGATCCGCAACGAAGAGAGTCACTGGTCGCGCGACCTCGGCGTGCCGGTCGACGTGTCGCCGGCCGCCGCGGACGGGACGGTGTACGTCCCCGATTCGGACGGGACGCTGCACGCACTCGACCCGGAAGACGGGAGCGAGCGCTGGACTGCGAGCGTTGACGGCACCGGGACGACGCCGATCGTGGCTTCGGGTGTCGTCTTCGTCGGGACGGACGCCGGGACCATCTACGCGTTCGATGCGACCGACGGAACCGAACTGTACACGGCAGACGCGGGATCGCCAGTGCTCTCCGCACCGTCCGCAGCGAACGGGCGGCTGTACGTCCGCACGCGTGACAACGTCGCCGCGTTCTCGGAGTACGTCTCGGCGGCGTTCGAGTTCGAACCGGCCTCGCCGAAGACCCTCGAGACGATCACCTTCGACGCGTCGGCGTCGGGGCCGGACAGCCTGGTCTCGTCGTACGAGTGGTCGATCGACGGCGAGCAAGCGACGGGACCAATCGTCGAGACCACGTTCGACACGCGTGGCACCTACGAGGTGGCGTTGACAGTCGAGAGCGAGGGCGGGCTGACAGACACGGTGACGAAATCGGTCCCAGTTGCCAACCGGCCGCCGACGGCGGTCATCGAGTATACTCCGTCGTCACCGAACCCGGGCGAGACTGTCACGTTCAGCGCAGCGGGGTCGAACGACCCTGATGGTGAGATCACCCGTTATAACTGGATCATTGGAGCGGAAGGGAAAGCTGGCGAGGTCGTCGATCACACGTTCGACAATCCCGGTGAATATTCCATTCAGCTGACGGTCCGAGATGACACCGGCACGGAAGATGTGATTCGGCAAACGATCACCGTGACCGAATCCACGCCGACCCCAGAGCCGACACCGACCCCGGATCCAACACCCACGCCAACACCGGATCCAACACCCACGCCAACACCGGATCCAACACCGACGCAAACGCCGTCGCCGCCAGGGAGTGGCGGCAATGGGTCTCAGAACGCGGATTCGAGTGCGTCGACGGATGACGGATTGATTCCGATTGGGGCTGGCGTACTGGCGACGCTGACCGGTGTTGCCGGATGGCTCCATTTCGGTCGGAATCCGCCCGAGGATATCCTCAGAGAGGGGTCGTCTCCTGCCGAGCCGGCAGATCAGCCGGTGAGTGAGAGTTCCGAGCCGGCAGATCAGCCGGGGAGTGAGAGTTCCGAGCCGGCAGATCAGCCGGGGAGTGAGAGTTCCAAGCCGGCAGATCAGCCGGTGAGTGAGAGTTCCGAGCCGGCAGACCAGCCGGTGAGTGACGACACCGACGAGTAATCCGCCTCGTCGTGGCACGATCGATCCACGCCACCGGGGGCTTTAAGGCGTTTTGTAACGAAAAACCGGTAATGTCATCGATCGAATTGACGCCCAGCCAGAAGAACATTCTCCAGGAACTCGTCAATCTCTACCGGGAGCGAGAGAGCGCGGTAAAGGGAGAAGACATCGCCGAGAAGGTCGACCGGAATCCGGGGACCATCAGAAACCAGATGCAGAGTCTCAAAGCTCTCCAGTTGGTCGAGGGCGTGCCGGGGCCGAAGGGCGGATACAAGCCGACAGCGAACGCTTATGACGCGTTACAGATCCAGGAGATGGATCAGCCAGCGGAAGTCCCGTTGTTTCACGAGGGGAAGAAAGTCGAACACTCCAACGTCGAGGCGATCAACCTGACGAGCGTCCACCACCCAGAGAAGTGTCGTGCAGAGATCAAGCTTCAGGGATCGATCGGCGAGTTCGACGAGGGGGACACGATCACCGTCGGACCGACCCCGCTGTCGAAATTGCAGATCGTCGGGACGATCGAGGGGAAAGACGACACCGGAAACAGCCTCATCCTGACGATTGACGACATGCTCGCCCCGGCTGAAGAGCCGGAGCACTGATCGGCGATCGCGGCCGGACCTCACCGGCTGACCTCGGCACCGAGTGTCTCGAGTTCGTCGAAGAAGTTCGGGAACGACACGTCGACGTGTTCGATCCCTTCGACGGTCGTGGTTCCGTCAGCGACGAGTCCCGCGACTGACAGCGACATGATGATCCGGTGATCGGCCCGCCCATCGACGGTCGTGCCGTCGAGATCGCTGTCCCCGCCGTGGATCGTCAGCGTGTCGTGTTCTTCTTCGACTGACGCCCCCATCGCGGTGAGCGCCTCGGACATCGCGGCGACGCGGTCGGTCTCCTTGTATCGGACGTGTTCGCAGTCGACGATGGTAGTCGTCCCGTCGGCGACGGCGCCGAGGACGGCGATCGTCGGCAGCAGATCGGGCGTATCCGCGACGCTGACCTCGACACCCGAGAGATCGGACTGGCTGACGTGAATCTCGCCCGCCTCGCGGTCCCAGGTGAGATCGGCGCCCATCCGCTGGAGCACGTCGACGATCGCGGAGTCACCCTGCGCGCTGGGGTGGGCGCCGGTAACGGTCAACCCGTCCGGCGCGGCCAGCGCGCCCATCGCGAGCAGATACGAAATCGACGAGAAGTCGCCCGGAACGGTGTACTCTCCGTCGACGGGATCGTAGGACTGGCCGCCCGCGACGGCGAATCCGTCGGCCGTTTGCTCGGCGTCGACGCCGAACGCCTCCAGGACCTCGATCGTGATGTCGACGTACGGCGCGGATTTGAGCTCGGTTTTGAGGTCGATCTCGATTCCCCCTTCGGTGACGGCGCCGGCCATCAGCAGGGCCGTGACGTACTGCGAGGAGACGTCGCCGGGGATCGAGACGCGCCCGCCGTCGATCGGACCGCCGACGACCAGCGGGGCCTGGCCGTTCCCGCGAGTACTCTCGGCGCGGCCATCGAGCTGGTCGATGGCGTCGAGCAGCGGGCCTTGCGGTCGCGAGCGAAGCGAGTCGTCCCCGGTGAGGACGGTCAGTCCATCGCCGAGCGCGGCCGTGGCCGTCACGAGGCGCATGGTCGTTCCGCTGTTGGCACAGTCGATCACGTCGTCGGGAACTTCGGGGCGGCCGTCGAAGCCCGTCACGTCGAGGTGATCGTCGTGGCGCTCGACGCTGCCGCCGTAGCCTTCCACCGCGCGCATCGTTGCCTTCGTATCGGCGCTCACGAGCGGATCGCGGACGGTCGCGCCTCCGGCGTAGCCGGCTGCCAGGATCGCTCGGTGCGTGTAGCTCTTCGACGGCGGGGCCTGGACCGTCCCGCTGACTGTCGACTTGGTGATGTCTGCGTCCATATGGAGTCTCTCGGCGGCCCGGGTCAAACCATTTGCTACCTCGCTGCTCGAGGTGTGGTTAGAAAACGGTCGGCCGTACGGCGGCTGTGCGGTACGGTGACCGAGCGGTGGCCGTGAGGGCGTTTCATCGCGCGAAACGGGGAAAGGCAGGCCTGCCGCTCGAAAGTTCGCGAGCGGCTGCAAAAGGCGCTGGCGTTGCCCCTACGAGCGGCCAGCAACCGCTGGCAGTCTCGTCGCGGGCCTGGTGGAATTCTACTAGGGGCGAGTGAACCGCGCCAGCGGTTCACTTAGGCGATAAGCAGCTCTTCGCCGCGTTCGACCTTGATCCGGCACGGCGGGGTGATCTTGTTGTAGGCACGGCGGTAGGCTTCCTTGACGGCTGCAGCCTGGTCGACGTCACAGTAGGCGGTGAACAGGCGCTCGCCCTTCTGGATCCGGGCGGCAGTGCCGACGATCTTCCCGAAGGCCTGGCGCATGCCGTCGGAAACACGGTCGGCCCCGGCACCGGTCGCCTGCTTGTTCTCGCGGATGACCTGGTGGGGGAACTTCCGGAGGACCATCTTGTAGTTGCCCTCGCCGAGTTCCTTGATCAGGTGGCGGTTGGCCGACAGGCGGGCGGCCTCCATCGAGCCGTGGCGGAGCTGGACTTCTTCTTCGACGATGAGGCTGATCTGGACGGGGTAGTCTTCGGGCTCCGTGTTCCTGTCGCCCATCTGGTGCTGTGCGATCTTCGAACCGGGGATGCCAGTGATGTACTCACGGCGAGTGTACGACGGCTTGTCGATGTCTCGGTACATCGAGGCTGGTTTGTCCGACATAGGTACTCTTGGCGAATACGTGGCCCAGCGTCGGGATAAGGGCTTCGAACGCCGACGAATACTGTGTGTCACTATCACAGAGATAGAGACACGCGAACGCGGACTCATACTGGTGGCTATACCATTTCGAACTGATTCGGCGCGACGGCGTGCCGAATATCTTTTATACCCACCAGTATCGGTAACACCGGCGTCACTGGCCCGCTTTTCAGGATGGGAACCGTATCGAGGGTCACGATGAACATGCTCGTCGACGGCGAGTGGCGGACTGACGTCTACCGGACGACCAACGAGCAAGGCGAGTTCGAGCGCCAGGAGACGGCGTTTCGCGACTGGATCGAGGACAGCCCGGACGCGCGTTTCCAGCCGGAGGCCGGGCGGTATCACCTGTACGTCTCGTATGCCTGCCCGTGGGCTCACCGGACGCTGATCGCGCGGAAACTGCTCGGACTCGAAGACGCCATCAGCGTCGACGTGGTCGACCCTTATCGCGGGGAGGACGGCTGGCAGTTCACGCCCGAAAAAGACGGCTGCACGCCGGACACGGTCAACGGGGCGGACTTCCTCCGAGAGATCTACATGATGGCCGACCCCGAGATGACCGGCCGGGTGACGGTCCCCGTGCTCTGGGACAAACAGGAAGAGACGATCGTCAACAACGAGTCCAAGGAGATCATGCGGATGCTCGGTACCGAATTCGGCGACGTCGCCGACCGCGACGTCGACCTCTATCCCGAGGGCTACCGCGAGGAGGTCGATAGGATCATCGAGGCGATCTACGAGCCGATCAACAACGGCGTCTATCGTACCGGGTTCGCCGATTCACAGGCGGCCTACGACAGGGCTGTCGAGGAGTTGTTCGACGCGCTCGACCACTGGGATTCGGTGCTTTCCGACCAGCGCTATCTCGCCGGCGACCGACTGACCGAAGCCGACATCGCGATGTTCACGACGCTCGTTCGTTTCGACGAGGTCTATCACACGCACTTCATGTGTAACCACCGGTTGATCCGCGAGTACGACAATCTCTGGCCGTATCTTCGGGATGTCTATCAGACGGGCGTCGCCGAGCGGAGCGAGGGGACGCCGGACGGGCGAACGCGGAGTGAAGCGGGCGTCGCCGAGACGGTACATATGGACCACATCAAAGAGCACTACTACACGACCCATCCCGAGGTCAGCCCGAAGCGAATCGTTCCGAAAGGGCCCGATTCGGACTTCGAGAAGCCCCACGACCGGGACGAACTACCGGGTGGACTGCCGGACGATCTGCGTGCCGCAGTGAACCGGTAATCACCCGAGCAGCGCGAAGGCCATCAACAATCCGAAGTACAGCACCACGAGCACACCGACAGCGGCGATCCGGTATCGCTTGAGTGGCTCGGCTTCGGCCTCGTAGGCGGATTCGAAAGCACTCCGCTCCTCGTCGTCGAGACGGTCGAGGTGGTCGAGCCCGCGGTGTAACGCGAGCAACCGCTCCTCCGGGAACGGGCGTCCGCAGTAGGGACACTCGTAGACCGGTTCGCCGGGCGGGATGTCGTAGGTTTCACTGGTCATGCTTAGAGGAACGGTGGTTCGATGGTCGGCTGCGAGACGATGAACAGGCTCGACATCGTGTACAGGACCATGACGAGCGTGTAGGGGTACTGGCTGCGGATCGCCTGTAAGCGCCCGGGGAAGCTATCGAACGCGACCGCGTGGGCAGTCCAGATGGCCAGCACGTGACCGAGAAGTACGCTCGCGAGCGCGACGGCGTCGAACCACCCGGGGAGCACGAGCACTGGCACAGTCTCGCGGAGCGTCAGCGGCGTCGCGGCGGTCGTGACCAGTGACGGCGCCAGTGACAGGAAGTACTCAAGGTAGTGCGCGAGGTGATACCCGGCAGCGATCGCGAGCAGCGGCGGAGCGAACCGGCGGGCGAGCGTCGGCGTCGCGAGATAGGTTCCGGCGAGCCGCCGGCTGTAGCGCGTCCCGATCACGTATACAGCGACGAACAGCAGATAGCCGGACGCGAGCACGACGAGATACAGTACCAGCGACGGGACGCCCGCCTCGACGATCGGGCCCGCGACCGACTCCCAGGCAGGTGTCGCGACGAACCCGTCGTAGGTCGTCGCCCACACCAGCGCGATGACGAACCCGACCTCGTCGAACCCGTCAACGAGTCGGGTCTCGGCGAGCGCAGTGCCGGGCAAACGAAGCCGAATCGAACCGCCCTCGCGAGCCAGCGGTGCGAGCCGGCCGTAGTACCGGAAGACGCGCGCGATCGGGTCGACAGTCTCGAACCACTTGCCCGGGCCGTAGGCGACCGCGCCCGCGAACGTGACGGCCGTGTATCCGACGACGACGGTCACAAGTGTTCGCGGGTCGTCGGCGACCGGGCTGACGACCTCGATCCAGATCAGTGCCAGCAGGCCGACGACGCTCGGCCACGCGCCCAGCCGGTCGGGATACGATCGCTTCAGCGACGGAAGGAGATCCGTGAGCGTCCGCCAGGGGTTGAGGACCGGCCAGACCGAGCCGACGAGATACGTCGACATCGTGAAACCGGCCCACCAGCCGACCCACACCAGCAGGACCGCTGCGTTGGCAGTGCCCCGCTGTGGGCCGGCGACGCCGACCACGAACACCCAGAGCAATCCGGCGACGCCGAGCAGGGAGAGCAGCGACCGCAGAAGCCACTCGGCCGGGACCGGAACGTGTCGTCGCCAGTCGTGGATCGCGGCGATGAGCGTACGGTCGGTGACCAACGACGCGAGCAGGAACGACGCACCGATCGCCGCGCCCCCGGTCACCAGAAACAGCCAGGTCGGAACGGCGACGGCCTCGCGGCCGCCGTCGCTCAGGGCTGCGCCGTGTGCTCCGACCGTGTCGGTGGCTACCGCCAGCACTGCGAGAAGGCCGGCAACTCGACCGTAACGACGCCAGGACCGACGACCGCCCATGTACGTCACGCTTGCGAGCCCCGTCGATGAATAGCTTCCGGACCAAATTATAAGCAAACACCCCCGTATTCAGGGGGATTTTTAGTATCCGGCCCGCTACGGGTGGGTATGAGTACCGCAGATTCAGAGGACCACGGGGGACATCACCTTCCGGCAGTCGAGGACTGGCCCCGTGGGTTCGGTGAGGCCAGCTGGTGGCCGTTCGTCACGGCCGTCGGCGGGGCGCTGATTTACATCGGCGTGGCGCTCGTGATCTGGAGCAGCAGTTCGAACCCGACGCTGACGACCGTCGGTGAACAGGCGGTCACGCTGCGGGTCGCTGCGGGTGGCGTCCTCGCGGCGAGCGTCCTGCTGTTGCTCGCGGGGATCTACGGCTGGCTGTATCACGCGTTCGTGGCCACCTACTGGGAACACGGGACCGAGCAGCGAAGCAGCAGCTCACTCCGGTTCGGGATGGTCCTGTTTCTCGGCTCGGAGATCGCCACCTTCGGTGCCGGCTTCGTCTACTACTTCTTCATCCGGTCGGGCGCCTGGAGTACTGACGGGTTCCCAGAACTGCTCGGTAGTTTAGTGCTGATCAACACCGCGATCTTGCTGACGAGCAGTGTGACGCTGCACTTCTCGCACGTCGCACTCCGGAACGGCAACCGTCAGCGGTACGTCCGTCTGCTCGGGCTCACGCTCCTGCTCGGGGTCGTCTTCATCGCCGGACAGGCATACGAGTACTACGAGTTCATCGTCCACGAGGGCTTCACGATCCAGGGCGGGGCGTTCAACAGCGCCTTCTACGGGCTGACCGGTCTCCACGGCGCACACGTCTCGCTGGGTGCGATCCTGCTCGGTATCATCTTCGCCAGGAGTCTCATGGGTCAGTACACCCCGGATCGTCACACATCTGTCAGTACCGTCTCGATGTACTGGCACTTCGTCGATCTGGTGTGGGTCTTCCTCGTCGTCTCGCTGTACCTCGGTGCCGTACTCTGATCGCGATCAAAAATATTTTATAGTAACCTGGTGTCGGACTGGAACGAGGGATAGTGTCACCCGCAGGGGAAAG
Organism: Halapricum hydrolyticum; assembly: GCA_025517565.1. Taxonomy (GTDB): domain Archaea; phylum Halobacteriota; class Halobacteria; order Halobacteriales; family Haloarculaceae; genus Halapricum; species Halapricum hydrolyticum. The sequence continues at coordinate 256,415 of JAOPKD010000002.1, read as the reverse complement.
GATCGCCGACCGTGCGTGGGGGGATGACGCCACTTTGGGGGTGGCACCGCTGGGGAATCACGAGCCGCGGTCGGCTACGGCCCCGTGCCAGTCAACTGGCGCACTATCCCGGTTTTCTCTCGAACGGACCACGAAGAGTGCGCAGCGACTCGAACGCCATCTACGGAGTCGGGAGCCGATGCCCGCTACTGAATTATCCTCAGTCTGTCCGCATAGACAGCCGATATGTCGCTCGGAACGGGACATCGTTCCAATAATCCGTATCAGTCCGACGCGGTCTCGGCAGCATCGGGATTCCGGATCCAGAGGTCCCCGAAGAGGTCGTCCTGTGAGAGTCGTACTTCACCCCGATGGGCCAGAAAGAGCAGTCCGAGGAACGTCTCGACCCGGGAGCCGCCGACGTCGCCGATCTCGCGATAGAGGACTTCAGACCGGCCGGCGTCGTACTGCTCGCGGAGCGATCGTTCGACGCTATCGATGATCTCGTCGATGTTTTCGGCGTGGGCCGTTCCCGTCACTTCGGCCGCGGTCGGCTCCTCGTCCATCCGAAGGTCGTCTGCAGTCCGGTAGTCGAGTTGCTGGGTCCCGCGCTGGTAGCCCTGGGGCGAGTCGCTGGTGTCGTACTCCCGGGATTCCTTCCACCAGGTGTCCCGCTCGGCATCGCGCAGTTCGTGGACGAGTTCGTCCAGCGTCTGGGGCATGCCCCGGGCGCGCTTGCGTTCGAGCCGGCGGTCGATCTCGGCGTCGAGTTGGTCGAAGGGATCGACGCCTAACTCCTCCTCGCCGAGCGGCTCGACCCACGGTTCGTCTGCAACTGGCTCTTGCTCGGGACCGTCGTCCTCCAGCAGGGCGTCGCTTTTCATGCGCACGAGCACGCTCGCGTAGAACAGCGCCCGACCGGAGGTCCGCAGATCCGCCTCTTCGAGCGCGTCGAGGAACTTGTCCGTCACCCGGACGACGTCGATGTCCCAGGGGTCGATCTCGCCGTCTTCGGCCAGTTGGACGAGCACTTCGACCGGTTCGGTGTCGTCGCTCTCGCTTGCTCCGTCCGGCCCTGGCGGCCCGCCGGGACTGCCCGACTCGCCGCCCGCGACGACGCTCGTGCCGCCGTCGGGGAGGCTTGTCCCGTCGTCGGTCCCGTCTCGCGTCTCGTGACCTGTGATGTCCAGTGGAATCTCGTCGTCAGTCATGGTTCACCTCCGATTCGCCGCTCTTTTCGAGGATCTTCACTTTGTTCAGATCCTCGCTATCGCGGGTCGCTTCGCTCGCGGGTCGATCCTCTCCCCGCTCGCGTCCGAGACGCTCCTGACAGTCGCGTCTCGCTCTCCCCGCTCGATTGTCGGAGACGCTCACTGCCGTTCGCGTCTCCCTGCTCGCGGGTCGGTACTCCTCCCCGCTCGCCCTTTCGAGGATCTTCACTTTGTTCAGATCCTCGCTAGTCTCGCGGGTCACTCCGTTCCCCGCTCGACTGTCGGAGACGCTCACTGCCGTTCGCGTCTCCCTAGTCATCAGCAGGAACACCTCCAGCACTCAGGTCGATCCCGGTCACCGCCGAGACGTTGTCCTGTTGCATCGTGACGCCGATCGCTCGCTCGGACCGCTCGAGCAGCGCCGAGCGATGGGAGACGACGATGAACTGAGCGTCGCCGGCGAGCTCGTCGACCATCTCGCCGACCCGATCGGCGTTGGCCGCGTCGAGGAACGCGTCGATCTCGTCGAGCGCGTAGAACGGTGCCGGGTTGTGGCGCTGGATCGCGAAGATGAATGCGAGTGCGGTCAGGGACTTCTCGCCGCCGCTCATGGCGTTGAGCCGCTGGATCGGCTTGTCGCCGGGCTGGGCCTTCATCGTCAATCCGCCGTCGAAGGGATCGTCCTCGTTTTCGAGATAGAGGTGGCCCGTTCCGTTCGAGAGGCGCTCGAAGATCGACTCGAAGTGGTCGTTGATCGACTCGAACGCCTCCATGAACGTCTCCTTCTTGCGAGCCTCGTAGGTCGCGATCCGCTCGCGGATTCCGTCGGCCTCCTCCTGGAGCGTGGCGCGTTTCTCCTCCAGCTCGTCGAGATCGGCCTGGACGTTATCGTATTCCTCGATCGCGAGCATGTTGACCGGTTCCAGCGCCTCCATCTCGCTCTCCAGACGACCGATCTCCGACTCGACCGTGTGGTGATCCGGGATCTCCTCGGGGTCGTAGTCGCCGACCTCGCTTTCGAGCTCCTCGATCTCCCAGTCGAGGCGCTCTGCCGTCTCTTCCAGGGAGTCGAGGTCACTCTGGACTCTATCGACGGCCTCTTTCTGCTCGTCTCGCGCGTCTTTGGCCGCCCGGAGATCCTCGCGGAGGTCCTCGCGGTCGTCCTTGAGATCGGCCAGCTCGTCTTCGAGGTCCTCGACCGCGGCCTCCTTTTTTGCCAGGACCCCCTCCTGGTCCTCGATCTTGCTCTCCAGTTCGGCGATCTCCTTCTGGCGGTCTGCCTTGCGGTTCTGTGCCGTCTCGATTCTCTCGTGGAGATCCTCGATGGCGTCCTCGGCGTACTCTTTCTCCAGTTGCTTCTCGTTCAGGTCGGCGTCCAGCTCGTCGGCCTGATCCTGCAGCTCGTCGATTTCCGCCTGAATCGCCTCTGCCTCGTCGGTGAGGTCGGGTAGCTCGGAGTCCTCGATCTCCGCTTCGAGCTCCGCGATGTCGGCCTCGATCTCCTCGATCTCGGCTTCCTTCGCTTCGATGTCGGCCTCGATCTCGTCCATCCGCTCGGAGACCTCCTCGCGTTCGGCCTCGATCGCTTCGAGGTCGTCTTCGAGGTCGGCGATCTCCTCGCGGACCCCCTCGCGTTCGTCCTCGCGCTTCTCGATCTCGGCCTCGATGTCCCGGACCTGCTCTGCGGCGTCGGACTTGCGGTCGCGAGCGTCTTCCAGACGGTCCTCAGCGTCACGGATGTCGCTACGGACGTCCTGGCGCTGGTCTTCGAGATCGTTGATCTGCTGGGCGACCCGTTCGAGTTTCCCCTCGCTGCCCGCGAACGAATAGCGAGAGCCGCTCTGGGAGCCGCCGGTCATCGCACCGCTCTTCTCGACCAGATCGCCTTCCAGAGTCACCAGCCGGAACTCGCCCATCAACTCGCGGGCGGTCTCCATGTCCTCGACGACGAGCGTATCGCCCAGCACGTACGAGAAGACCGGCGCGTACTCGCTGTCGAAATCCACGAGATTGTAAGCGAAATCGACCACACCCGGATGGTCGGGCTTGCCGGGCAGCGACCGGTGTTGCATCTTCGTGATCGGCAGGAAGGTAGCTCGCCCGGCGTTGCGAGATTTGAGGTACTCGATGCATTGCTGGCCGACGCCGTCGTCGTCGACCACGACGTGTGCCATCCGTCCTCCTGCAGCTGTTTCACAGGCAGTCGCGTACGTTCCGCTGACGCTGCCCAGCTGGGCGACCGTCCCGTGGACGCCCGCCTTGTCGGCGTTGAGGATCGTCGTCACCGCCCGGCCGTAGGAGCTGTCACCGCTGTCGTCGGCTTTCGCCTCCAGCTGGGCGTACTCCTGCTGTTTGGCGCTGATCTCGTCCTCGATGGATTCGAGGTCCGACTGCAGTTCGCGCTTCTCCTGGGTGAGATCGGCGACGACTTCGGTGATCGTCTCGCGGTTCTTCTCGGCCTTCTCGAGTTCCGCTCGCAGGTCTTCGAGTTCGGCCTCGATCTCGGGGATCCTGGCCTCGGCCTCCTCGATGGCCTGTTCTTTCTCGCGCTGGTCGTTCGAGCGTCGCCGCGCCTCGTCGAGCAGCCGATCCTGTTCGTGCTGGAGGTCGTTGCGCTCGGATTCGGCCGCCGCGAGCCTCTCTTTCCGGGACTCCAGCTCCTCGCGAACGTCCTCGAACTCCTCGCCCAGCTCCTCGATCTCGGCTTCGACCGACTGCAGTTCGGCCTCCTTTTCCTGGATCTCGGCCATCAGCGAGGACTTGTTGACCTTGATCTCGCGGATCTCGCTCTCCAGATCGTCGATCGTCTCCTGCTTGCGATCGATCTCGACGAACGCCTGCCGACGCTCGTTTTCGGCGTCTTCCAGTTTCTCCTCGGCAGTGCCGATCTTGTCCTCCAGCCGGGAGATCTCGCCTTTGACCTCCTCGATCTCGCGTTTGAGCTGGAGTTGCTCGTCTTCGCCCTTGCGTTCGATCTCGCGGTTGAGTTCGGCCAGTTCGTCCTCCAGCCGGACGACCTTGCCCTCCCGTTCGTCGAGTTCGGCCTGCAACTCCGCGAGTTCGGACTCTCGCTCGTCGATCTCATCGCGCACCTCCGAGAGATCGTCTCGCTTGTCCTCCAGTTCGGCCGCCCGCCGATAGCCTTCGTACTCTTCTTTCTGGTCGCGCAACTCCTGGTATTCGAGCGCAGTCTCCCGTTCGTCCTCGAGCTGGTCAAGCCGGTCCTGCTTCTCCTCGATCCGGAGGTCGGCTTCCTCGATCCGGTCCTCGACGACCTCCAGTTCCTCGAAGGCGTCCTCCTTTTTCGCGTCGAACTCCGCGACGCCCGCAATCTCGTCGATGATCTTGCGGCGGGCGTGTGGGGTCATGTTGATGATCTCGGTCACGTCGCCCTGCATGACGACGTTGTACCCCTCGGGCGTGACGCCCGCCTGTGCGAGCAGGTCCTGGATGTCAGAGAGGTTGACCGACCGACCGTTGATGTAGTAATACGAGTAGTAGTTGTCGTCGGTTTCCTTGACGCGGCGTTTGATCGTGATCTCGTCGATCTCGCCGATCTTGTCGGTCCCGGCGGCGTTGACGACCTGCGACCGCTCCAGGGTCCGGTCGGCGTTGTCCAGTACGACCTCGACGCTGGCCTCGCGTTCGCCAGCCGTCTCGACGCTGCCGTCCTGGTGGCCGGGATTGTAGATGAGGTCGGTCAGTTTCTCGGCGCGAATGCCCGAGGTCCGGGCGAGTCCGAGCGCGAACAGCACGGCGTCGATGATGTTAGACTTGCCCGAGCCGTTCGGGCCGCTGATCGTGGTGAAGTCCTCGTAGAAGGGGATTCGCGTCTTCCGACCGAAGCTCTTGAAGTCGTCGAGTACGAGCTCTTTGATGTGCATGGGGGGTCAACTCTCCGCGGACGCCGGTTGGGCACCCGATGGCGTCATACGGACTGGTGTACCGATGTACCGGCCCGACCGCATCCAGACGTGCGGTCGGTTCGGAAGGGACGTACGGTCGTTCGTATCATGCGATGATGATGTCCGAATCGCCGTCCGTCTCCAGCTCTTCGCCCTGTTCGTCCGTTGGATCGGTTTCCTCGGTGTTAGATTCTTCGGCCGATGTCTCTCTCGTGTCGGAATCGGTCCCCTCCGAGGCCGGACTGAATCCCATATCGGCGTCGACGGCGTTTTCCAGTTCCCGAATGCGAACCTTACACTCGACCAGCTCGTCCGTCAGCCCGTCGACAGTTGCCTGGAGTTGATTGACCTGCTCTTCGAGCTCTTCGACGCGATTGCCGCACATATCCCTATCACACATCCCCGCCCGCATAAACTTACGTCAGACATACACATAGCAGCTGATACGATCGCAGACGCGAACGCTTTTCCGGATACCGCTCGCCCCAATGAGTATGAAACGCGGAGGCACGGACGAGCAGAAGCGCGCCGCGGGCGAGTCGGCGGTCGACGCCGTCTCGGACGGGATGGTCGTCGGCCTCGGAACCGGAAGCACGACCGCCTACGCGATCCGCGAACTCGGCAGGCGCGTCGACGCCGGCCTGGACATCGAGGGCGTCCCGACCTCCTACCAGTCGCGACAGCTGGCCCGCGAAGTCGGGATTCCACTGACGACCCTCGAAGACGCGACGCCCGACCTTGCGATCGACGGGGCCGATCAGGTCGCCGACGGGACGCTTATCAAGGGCGGTGGCGCGGCGCACACCCGCGAGAAGCTGGTCGACGCTGCCGCCGACCGGCTGCTCGTCGTCGTCGATCCGACGAAGGAGGCGGACGCCCTCGACCATCCAGTACCGATCGAGGTGCTCCCGGACGCCCGTCGCACGGTCGCCGAGACGGTAGCCGATCTCGGTGGCGACCCACAGCTCCGGGCGGCCGAACGCAAGGACGGCCCGGTCGTCACCGACAACGGCAACCTCGTGCTGGACTGTGACTTCGGGACGATCGAGGATCCAGCGGGGCTCGCGAGAGCTCTCTCGGCACTACCTGGCGTGCTCGAACACGGCCTGTTCGTCGAACTGGCCGACGAGATCCACTGCGGGACTGACGATGGCGTTCGCGTGACGGAGCTGTAGTGACAAACCCGCGCTCTAGAGAACGATCCCGGACTGCAGGATCGCGATCAGGGCGGTCAGCGTGGGGATCGAGACGAGCGTCGAGGTGAACACGACCGTCGAGACGTACGATTCCGGCGTGACGCCGTCGACCGAACCGCCGGAGAACTCGCCCACGAGGATCAGTGGCGTCACGGCAGCCGGCGTCGCACATTCGAGGACGAACACTCGAGCGACGGTCGCCTGCGGGCCCTGGAGCCCGAGTCTGGCAAACGCCGCAAGCGACAGAAGCGCGACGCCGACGGCGACGACCGGGGCGACCACCATCTTCAGGGCGTTCGCCCGGACGACGCTGCCCAGTGCGGCCCCGAGCTCGGCGTTCGACAGCTGGATCCCGAGCAACAGCAACATCACGGGAATCGAGGCGTTGCCGACCATGCCGACCGTCTCCATGATCGCGCTCTCGGCAGGCGGCAACAGTCCAAGCGAGCCCGCGACCAGCCCGACGACCACAGCGTAGACGAGCGGGATCGAGAAGACCCGCCGAACGCCCGCGAGCGCGCTCTCGTCGCGGCCGCGGGCGGTGAGATAGACCCCGAGCGTGTACAACAGGACGCTCTGGACGACGATGTACAGGACGGCCGTCGAGCGACCGACCGAACCGAAGGCGAAATCCGACAGCGGGATGCCGTAGTTGCCGGCGTTGCCGAACGAACTCACCAGTACGAACGCACCGAGCAGAGGCTCGGTCTCGCCCGCGAGCCGCCCGATCCCCTGGGCGAGGGCGGCCATTGTCAGGGTGAACCCCGTGACGCCGATCGCCAGCCACAGCAGCGTCTCCCCGCCCAGCGGGGTGGTCGCGACGCTGTGAAAGACCAGCGCCGGCGCGAGCACGTAGACGGTGATCGTGTTCAGCGGCCCGGCGTCGACGTCCTGCGTCCGGCCGAGCGCGTACCCGACTGCGGCGATGGCGATGATCGGCGCGATGGCGGTCGCGAAGATCGACAGCAGTCCCGAATCGACTGGTGACACAAACGAGAGTCGCTGCGGGGAGTGCTTGTGCGTTGTGAATCGTTCGGGCTCGTACGTTCCGGAGCGATCCGCGAATCGGGCGTCGCGGATCGATCCGATTTTTGTCCCCCGAGCACCCACCGCGAGACATGGCCAAACAGCCACACTTGCTCGTCGAAGCGGGCGACGTTCACGACCTGGCGCTCGTGCCGGGCGATCCCGGCCGCGTCGATCGCATCGCCGATCACTGCGAAGACGTCGAGCTCGTCGCCGAGAATCGTGAGTACAGGGTCGTCAACGCCACTTACGAGGGACGGCCGCTGACGATCTGTTCGACCGGTATCGGCAGCCCCTCGGCCGCGATCGCCGTCGAAGAACTGGCCGCGGTAGGCGTCGAGACCGTCCTCCGCGTGGGGACGACCGGCGCACTTCAGTCGGGCATCGAGATCGGCGACATGATCGTCGCCACGGGCGCGGCCAAGGACGAGGGGACGACCAAACGCTACGAGTCGGCGACCGTCCCCGCCGTTCCGGATTATGACGCGCTTTCGGGGCTGGCCGAGGCCGCCGAACGGATCGAAGACGAGACGACCGGCGGGACCGTCCACGTCGGCCCGATCGCGACCGACGACGCGTTCTACGCCGAAACAGCGGAGTACGTCGACGCCTGGGAGGCTGCCGGGCTGCTGGCCGTCGAGATGGAGGCGGCCGCGCTGTTCACGCTCGCGCGCCGGAAAGGACTGGCCGCAGGTGCGATCTGCACTGTCGACGGCAACCTCGTCGAGGGAATCCAGAAAGGCGAAACCGAAGCAGAAGAACTGCCGGAGAAGGCCAAGAACAACGTCGAACGGGCGATCGAGATCGCACTCGAAGCCGCCGTGGAACTGTAGCGCGGGACACCGTCGTGATACGGCCGGCACGTGTGAGGCCCGCGCGGAACGGGGCCGCGGATTTTTTGTCCCTGTAGGTGGTTCGGACGGTAAGTCATGCCAGGCCCGGTCGAACGCGTGCGAGGACTCCGGAGGCGGCTCTTCAGGCTGGTCCGCGGGGAGATCAGGACGTTTCACCGGTGGATCGAGAACACGCGCAACCTGGTGCACCTCTCGGTACTCGTCGCGCTGCCGCTGCTGTTGGGGGCCGTGACGGCACTGTCGAACGCGATCGACCTCCTGCCGTTCCTGCTGTTCCCGCCGCTGGCCTCGGGGTCGTACACTCTCTTCGCCAACCCCGAAGGTCGATACGCCTCGCCGCGGCGGTTCGTCGGCGGGCTCACGGCGGGCGCGTTCTGTGGCTGGATCGCGCTAGAGCTCGCGCTTCGGTTCTGGTATCAGCCCCAACCCCAGACGCTGGCCGCCGATCCGGGAGCCGTCGCGCTCGGACTCCTTCTGACGGGCGTCGTCACCTGGGGGCTCGACATCGAAGAGGCGGCGGCGTTCTCGACGGCGCTGCTGGTGCACGTCACCGGCGCGGATCAGTTCGCGTACGTCCTCAGCGTCGCGGCGTCGAGTGCCCTGGTGGCTGGCGCGTTCGTCCTCTGGCGCGACAACGTCTACGAACAGCGAGCGAACATCCTCTATGAGTCGACCCGGGGTGACGATCACGTGCTGGTCCCGACTGGCGGCCCCCACGAGGACGCAACCGCGATGCTCGGCGCGCGGCTCGCGGCTGCCCACGACGCCGGGAAGGTCGTCCTCTGTGACGTCGTCGCAGACGAAGACATCGCCGCACAGGAGCAGGCACTGCTCGACGGGGCCGAACCGCCCGACGACGACGTGTCCGTGCCGCGGGCCGACCCGACCGGTGTCCAGCCGGATGACGTCCACCAGAACTGGGCCGATTTCACGCGCGAACCGCCCGACCGCGACGATGCGGTCGACGCCGGCGATATCAGTCAGGACTGGGGCGCCTACGACGAGCGGGCGATCCGACAGCGCGCCAGAGACCGAGCCGTGGCAAACGCTGCGGCCGCACTCGAATCGCGTGCCGAGCGCATCGAGACGGTCGTCGGCGTCCCCTGTGAGGTCGTCGTCGCAGCCGGCAGCGGTTCACGCGCTCGGACGATCGCCAGGACGGCCAAAGAGACCGGCTGTGATCTGATCACGGTCCCCTACCAGACCGGAAACGGTGGCCTCGCCCCGCACATCCGCGAACTGTTCCGGGGCGAAATCGACGTGCTCGCACACCAGTCCTACGACGGGCGGGTCCGGTGGTCGCGGGTTCTGGTTCCCGTGCGACAGGCAAGCGACGTCGCTCACGCCATGATCGACTTCGCGACGCGACTGACCGGCGACACAGTCAGCGTGTGTCACTGTATCGATTCCGAACGCGAGCGTCGCAGCGCCGAGGAGATGCTCGCGAACCTCGCCGAGACTGCCGACGGCCGCGTCGAGACGCGAGTCGCCCGCGCCGATATCGCCTCGTTCCTCGGAGAAAACGCCGCCCAGTTCGATCTGATCGTGCTAGGGTCGAGCCGGGACCGGAGTACCGCATCGCGGTTCCTCTCACCGCCGACTTACGAACGGCTCGGCGAACTCGACACTGACATCGCGATCCTCGATCGAAACTTCTAGTCGACGATCCGCTCCTGTCACGCCTGACGGGACAGTCTCGATCAGGCGATTTCGACCCGGACCCATGCGCCGCCCTCGGTCGCGTCGAGCGGCGAGACGTCGTCGATGCGGGCGAGCGGCGCGACCGGCGAGGCGGCACGGGGCATCCCGTCGATCGACGCGGGCGTCGGGCCCCAGAAGAGACACAGCGCGTTGCCCTGCGGCCAGTAGGCGATCGTGCCGACTGGGACCTCCGCCCGCGTCGCCGCTGGGTCGACGTCTACCGGCACGTCGAAGTACAGTTCGTCACCCCAGCGGGCGGCCTCGCCGGAAACAGGGAGCGATTCGAGCAGTGCGTCCCGCGTTCGGTGGTTCTCCGCAAGCCAGTCCGCTTCGAGCTCGTGCTCGCCGGCGGTGATCACGAGGTCAGCCATACGTGAGCGTTTGCGATCGGGCGTAATAGTGCTACAGGATTCGCAAGACAGCTATTCGGTCGACGCCCCCTCTGGCTCGTCGTCGTGATCTTCGGCGATCTCTTCGACCTCCTCGCCGGTCGTTCCCAGGATGCGGTCGGCGACAGACTCGACTTCCGCCTTCCCCAGTGCCGACTGCACGAGCAGGTGGGCACCGATGACGGCGGGGCTGATGACGGCGTCGGCACCGGCCCGCCGAAGCTTGTCGATGTTCTGGCGATCGGTCGCCGCCGCAACGATCCGGATGTCGGGGTTGAGCGCCCGCGCCGTCAAGATTGCGAGCGCGTCCCCGGCGTCGTCGTTGGTCGCTGCCAGGACGCCGGCGGCACGCTCGATCCCGGCGTCATATAGCGGCTGTTCGTCGCTCGGGTCGCCGACCAGGACGTTGAGATCTCGATCCCGGAGTGAGGAGGCCCGTTCCCTGTCCGGCGTGACGACGATAAAGGAGTTGTGGGACTCCTCGAGCCCTTCGACGATCGGTTCGGTCAGTTCGCCGTACCCCATAACAATGATGTGGTTTTCGAGCATTCTGAGTTGCGCCTCCGACATCTGTCCGAGCGCGGCCGCGAAGCGTGCCTCGATCGCCGGGCCGAGCAGCGTCCCCGCCGCAGCACCGAAGCTGGCGACACCGATAACCAGCACGGACATGCTGAACAGCCGTCCGACCTGGCTAGTCGCCGTGATGTCGCCGTACCCGACCGTCGAGGCCGTCACGAGCGTGAAGTAGAACGCGTCCAGCGCCGTGTTCACGGCCGGGAAGTGCTCGTGCAACGCGTAGGACCCGGCAGTCCCGTAGATCTGGGAGCCGGCCAGCGCCGAAAGCGCTGCGAGCTGACTCGTCGACAGCGACCACGACTCGGTGTACTGGCCCCGGCCGCTCGCGACGAGCGGGATCGACGCCAGCGAGAGCACGACCAGCGGTGTCGAGACCGGCACCGGGACGCCGACCAGCGGTACCGTGACCGTTCCGGACTGGACGACGCCCTGGAGTGCGGTCACCGGCAACAAGACCAGCGTCGAGTACCAGGCGACACGCAGTCGCATCCGGAGACCGTAGGCGCTGGCCAGCATGAGAAAGCCGGTCATTGCCCCGGTGAACCCTGCGAGGCGCTGGACAGATTCCGGGATGTACCCGCTCAGCAGGGCCACCTCCTGGGAGGCAATGTTGACGACCCCGACCGCAAAGGAAAGCACCGCGACGACTGTCACGAGCCAGACTGTCGCTCGCGCACCCGGATGCCGGACCATACGTTCTCTCGTCCGGGGAAGGGGATAAACGTCACCGTCTAGACTACGGTTCGACTGGCAAAACCAGCGGACAGGTCCGAACTAGCGGACGCCCCCGACTTCGAGCCAGGGGACCTCGACGAGCGCCGGGATGTGGGTCTCGATGTGATGTTCCCAGACGCCCTCCTCGCCGAACGCTTCGCCGTGGTCGGCCGTCACGACGATGTCCCCGTCGAGGTCCTTGATGAGGTCAACGACCGACTCCATGGCGATCCGGAGGTTCTCTTCGTAGAGGCCCATCGCCGCGCCGCGGGTCCCGTTTTTGAGGACCGCACGCGGGCCGAGTTCCAGCCACAGTCCCATCTTCTGGGCGAGTTCGACGCCGTCGAGTGTCCCTTCGACCTTCTGGCGAACTGTCCCGACAGCCGAGGAGAGAACGCCGTCGTCGGATCGGCCCTGCTGGGCCCCCTGGCGCTTGATCCCTTTCTGGATCTGCTTGAGCTTCTGGCCCTTGCCGCGTGAGAGGTACGGCGCGTGGGGTTGCATGTAGTGGACGACCGTCCGCTCGGCGGCCTCGACGGAGTCCCGATTGGCGTAGAAGGCCTCGTTGAGGCTGTCCGGCGGCACGGTCTCCAGGTCGTCGTCCCACCCGGACTGCCAGACGTCGATGATATTGCTGATGTGTTCGGTCGCAGTCCACTCGTAGCCAGAACTGGCACCCCACTTGAGTTCGTTGAGCGGGATCCCCAGGTCGTTGATGAAGGGGTTGCCCGAGAAGTACGCGAGGTCGTGTTCGTCAGTGAACGTCTTCGAGGCCCACTCCGGAGTCGAGGAGGCGATGCTCGTTCGCTTTTCGAGATCGCCCTGAAGGTAGTCGTCGTAGACCTCGCTGAAGACATCGTACCGGCAGGCGTCCAGCACGATGGCATAGTCCCAGTCCGATTCGAGAAAGTTGTGGTCCGCCATCAGTGGACGCTAGTTGGTACGTGCGTATCTATTTCTTTGGTTTCCAGATCCGTACTGGCTTCCCGATCGGAATCTCTCTGGTCCGGTGTCGCGATTATCGGCGCGAGCTCAGGGTGCCGGGGAGCTACTATACCGAGACAGTTTCAGCGTTCGGGATCGCGCCGAAGGCGGCCTCGATGCGACTGTTGACTTCCTCTACGAGCGGCTCAACGTCATCGTTGCCGATGACCGGGAGTAACTGCGTCGGGTCGGCGACGCTGACCCCGGTTTCGTCGCCGTCCGTCTCGTAGACGACGACGTTACACGGCAGGAGCGCACCGATCTCGAACTCCACGTCGATCGCGTCGTACGCGAGCGGCGGGTTGCACGCCCCGAGGATTCGATACCGGGCGTGTTCTTTGTCGAGTTTCTCTTTGAATGCTGCCTGCATGTCGATGTCCGAGAGGACGCCGAACCCCTCCTCGGCGAGCGCGTCGGTCACGATCTCGATTGTCTCGTCGAACGGGGCGTCGATACGGTACTGGTGGGTATACGGTGCCATTCTATTCTCTAGGGGACGCGCACGGATGAGTCCTCGGTGTACGTTATAGTGATCGTTGTAACGATCACCCGGTGAGGGCACACGACACCGTGTGATCAATCCGGAGCAGACGGACGACGAACATACCAATCGTCGCCGGGCACGATCGAGCGTGGAGCCACAGCTACCAGATCGATCGAGCGTGGAGCCACAGCTACCAGATCGATCGAGCGCGGGAGAAGCAGTCGGTCGCGTCGATTAGGCGTAGCGTTCGAGTTCGGGCCGATCGAGCTCTTCGAGCACGTCGTCGGCGACCGAATCGAGCAGCTTTCGTCCCTCGGCGGTGACCACGCGGCCGTCGTTGCCTTCCGTCTCGACGTAGCCAGCGTCTTCGAGCTGCTGGAGCGCGGTGCGGATGATCTTCCGGGAACCGTCGCTCTGGCTCGGGGGCCGGACCTGATAGCGGTTGGAGCCGTCCTTGGTGTTGCCGTAGGCGGTAGCGAGCGAGCCGACGCCGACGGGCCCGTCGACGGCGACCTTCCGCAGCAGGCTGGCGACGCGACGCGGCCAGAAGTCGTCCTGCTCGGGCGGGAGCTCGCGGTCGACGCCCGTGGTCGTAAACTCGATCCAGTCCGGTGCCTCGACGTCGCCGTCCTCGGCGAGTCGGTCCGCGATGGCCTCGATGAGGTCCTCCGCGGGGACATCGTAGAGTGTCGTCATTGAGCGTTCATACTGCGGTCGGTCATTTAAACACATCGTCTCGGGGCCGTGGGCAGCGACGTCGACAGCGATCCCACCCCGAACCGTGCCGGTCACGACGCGGCGGACCGCACTCCGCTCCAGGACTCTCTGCGGGTCACTGATCTTCGGGCCCCTCTTCGGCGACGATCCCGGGTGCGTTGCTGGCGACGATGATGATCTCTTCGGTAATATCTTCCATCTGGTTGGCGAGTTCGTCGAAGAGAATCGCAAACTCGCGGTACATCAGCGGCTGGTCGATCGAATCGTCGGCGAACGCCGTCGTGATTACCTCGTTGCGGAGTTCGTCACATCGGCTCTCCATGTCTCTGATCCCCTGGATCTCGTCGGTGAGGGAATCCGAGGCCTCGTAGGTGCTGAGGTCGTGGACGAACCGCTCGATGACCTCTTCGAGTAGTTCCGTCGTGTCCGCGACTTCGGTGGCCATCTCCCGGAGCCCCTCGAAGCACGCGTTGTCGTGAGGCGGTTGCATCATGTCGAGTTCGTGGGCGATCCGCTCGGTGACGTTCACGACGACGTCGATGGTGCGATAGAACTCGACCAGCGCCGACTGGTTGTAGTTGATGCGCGTGTTGAGTTTCCCCATGTCAATTGGGTCGGCGTTGGTGATCAGCGCGACGATCTGCAGATTGCGGTCGTCGCACTCGCTTTCGAGGTCCTCGATCTCTTCGATGGTCGCGCTGTAGTCCTCGCCCGCGGCGTATTGATCGAGCAGCTCCGGCAGGAGATCGATACACGCCTTGAAACAATCGAGGTACGCGTCAGTGTGCGATTCGAGTTGCTGGCTGAAGCTGGCGCCCGCGGTCATGGGACAAGTCAGGACGGGCGACACTAAAGAGTATTCGACTAGAGCCCGGTCGGTTCGTGGATGAACGTCGTCTTCAGGCCCCACTCTTCGAGGCGATCCTGGAGAGCCTTGACGCCGAAGGTCTCGGTCGCGTAGTGGCCGGCGAGGAAGACGTGGATGCCGTGTTCTTTCGCGAGGTGGTAGGCCTTCTGCTTGCCTTCGCCAGTGACAAACGCGTCGGCGCCGCTCTTGGCAGCCTCCTCGAGCCAGTCGGCGCCGCTCCCGGTGACGATCGCGATGTCCTCGATCTCGGCCGGACCGAACTCGAGCACCTGCACGCCTTCGCCACCGTGGACAAGTTCGCCCGCCAGCAGATCGTGCAGTGCGTCGACGCTGTAGGCGTCGGGGGCAGTCCCTCGCTGGCCGACGTGGACGGGGCCGAGTTCGCCGAACGGCTCGGTGTCGGTCAACTCCAGCAGGTCGGCCAGCCCGGCCGCGTTCCCGAGCGTCTGGTGACCGTCGAGCGGGAGATGTGCCGCGTACAGTGCCAGCCCGGTCTCGATCAACGGCGCGAGTCGCCGGTAGTCCGTCCCGGTCACGCGGTCGATCCCGCCCCACGAGATCCCGTGGTGGGCGATCATGAGGTCGGCCTGGGCGTCGACCGCCTGTTCGATCGTTGAGACGGCGGCGTCGACCGTGACGGCGACCCGGGAGACCTCTCGATCGGCCGGACCGACCTGGAGCCCGTTGGCACTCGCGTCGACGTCAGCGTACTCGTCGACTGCCAGTCGCTCGTCCAGCCGTTCGGCGAGCTCATCACAGCGCATAGTCGCCGTTCGTCACCCTGTAGTGTAGTGGTTGCGGTCGCGATCGAACGGATTTTCGTGGACGTGATCGAGGAATCTTCTCGGAAGACGATCACGCGCGGACGAGTTCGTCGCCCCGGTCTTCGAGAATCCCTCGATCGATCAGGGCCTCCAGGATCGTATGCGTCGTGTCCCGATCGATTCCGTAAGCACTCCGTGCGACGACCGTGATCTCTTCGATTTCGACGGGGAACTCCCGATTCTGGAGCAATCGCACGACCTTGTTGTACTCGGCACGCTCGAAGTCGTCACTCTCGCGCCCGGCAGCGTCTGCCCGGCCGTCGGAATCGGCCGTCGTCACGGCTGACTCCCCGTCGTCCGACGTTGCTTGCCCCTCTTCGTCGCGCTCCGATCCGTTCCTCGCGTCGCCGCTCGACTCGATCGAATTCCCTCGTCCCTCATCGGATGCCGACGTCTCGTCCGCGTCTCCGAACATATCGCCTGTGTCACCGGACGCGTCGTCCGTCCCCGTGGATGCCGACGTCTCGTCGGTGGACGTGTCCTCCGCGGACGGCGACTCGTCGTGTCCGCTCCGGGCCTGTTCACCCTCGCTCGTGGTCGTCACGTCCTCGTCGGGATCTTCGAGCGTTTCCAGGGGATCGTCGTCGAGGTCGACCTCGGCCGGCGATCCGATCGACTCGCCTCCGATTGCGGCGTCCAGTACTTCCTCGATGACGGTCGTGAGTTTCTGTCGACACGACGGACACAGGACAATATCCCGGCCGGTCTCGACGCGGTCTGACGTGACCAGCGAGTACTCATCGAGTTGCGCATCAACAGCGTCCCCGCAAAAATAACACGACGCGAGTCGGTCCATGCCTGGACACAGAACGGCCGGGATCAAAAGCTATGGGTCCGTCCGGGTGGGTACTGCTGGTGGCGCCTCCGGGCGACTCCGCCGGCATCTGTCGTCCGCATGTGCACTACGCCGGAGCCGCGTCCGCGTGTGCGAAAACGAACGCACGGACGAGTTTCGCCCCGAGGACGGCGGCCTGGTCGTCGTCCTGATCATTGACCTCGACGACGTCAGCGCCGACGGCGTGGGGCGCGACCGCCCGCACGACCTCTCGCATCGCGGTCGGGTCGAGACCGAACGGTTCGAGCGTCCCGGTGCCTGGGGCGAATCCGGGATCGGCCGCGTCAATGTCGACGCTCAGGTAGACTTCGCGCTCGAACGCCGGACTCCACTCGGACACCTCCTCGGGCGGGACGACCGTCACGTCGGCCTCGGCTGCGCGCTGCCATTCGCGTTCGCTGCCCGCACGCGCGCCGAGGATGATGGCCTCCTCGGCGACCTCGAGCGCGTGACGAGTGACCGTCGAGTGGCTGTATGGATCGCCGCCGAACGCCTCGCGGAGGTCGAGATGGGCGTCCAGACAGACGAACACGTCCGGATCCAGCGCCCGGACGGCCGCAACGGTGACAGTGTGTTCGCCGCCGAGCAACACGGGGATCGAACCGTCTCGATCGACGTCGCTGAGAACGCCTTCGAGGTAGATCAGATACTCCTCGACGTCCCCACCGGGGCGGACGTCGCCGTGGTCGTGGACGCCGAGGGCAGTGAAGCGACTACCGGTGTGATGGTCGTAATCCTCGAAAGACTCGGCGACGGCGCGGATACGCCGTGGGCCGAACCGCGTCCCAGGCTGGTAGGTCGTCGAGCGATCGAGCGGCGCGCCGACGACGACGTACTCGGCGTCCGCCCGATCGGCGTGTGCACCCGGGAACCCTGACATTCAGACGATCTTGCGCTGGCCTTCGTACTCGAGGAACTCGATCTCGTCGTCGGGGCTCAGATCGGCCTCGTCGGGGCTGACCATCACGAACGTCTCGTAAGTCTCCAGGTCCATCACCTGGATCTCGTCGCCGTCAACGTTGACGACCTGGCCCTGCTTGCGCTCGATGATCGGGACCCACACTTTCGCGTCGACCGGCTGGGAGAGTGATCGCTTCTTGCTGTCGAAGACGCCCTTGCCCTCGATGCGAGCCTTGGCACTGCCGTGTTTGCCCGGTTTGGCCGTACTGTAGCTCGTGATCTTGCACGGCGTCTCGTCCATCATGACGTAACTCCCTTCGTCGAGTTCGCGAACTTCAGTCTGCTCTTTCGCCATGTAGCGTCGTTGCCCCCCGCCCAGTATAAACGGTTTGGAACGCTCTGGGGACGGGCGGGGCCGATCGGAGCGTCTTCGGACCGGTCGGACGCGCGGCCCGGAGTTCCGGCACCGAATCGGTCGGGTAGACCGGGCGGGACGTTTACATTGTGGCCCGGCAAACGAGTGAGTGAATGGAGGGTGTGCTCTGGCAGTTGCTGGCGAGTTCTCGCGGGGCCGATACACGCGCTCGCCTCCTGCGAGCTATCGATTCCCGGCCGCGCAATCCCAATCAGCTCGCCGGCGCCCTGGACATGGATTACACGACGATCCGTCATCACCTCAGGGTGCTCGAAGACAACAACGTCGTCACCGCCTCCAGCGACGACTACGGGGCGGTGTACCTTCCAACTGACCAGGTGCGGACCCACTGGGACACCGTCGAGGAGATCCTGGACACCGTCGAGGAAGATTGATTATGGGACGGAATTTGGAAAGCACATATACTCCGGGCCGATCAAGGAGGTACCGATGGGCATCTGGATGACCGTCGCACAGGCCGCTGCCGCCGCCAACCTGCTGCTCGTTGGGGCGATGGGCGCCGTCTGGCTGCGGAACTACCGCCGCCACGGCGCCAGCCACACTCTGGCGTATCTGGTGTTTGCGGCGTTCCTGCTGGTCGAAAACGCGATCTGGCTGTACCTGTACTTCCTCGACGACGCGTTCGTCGGCTGGTATGCGGTGACCACGCCGACGATACAGGTCGGGATGGCACTGCTCTGTGGACTGGAAACTCTCGCGCTGGTCGCGATCGCGAGGATCACGTTGGTCTGATCCCGGACGAAATTCGGACTGAATTCGGAAATCGTACTTGTCTCAGTCGTCCGTGCATGCCGATATGGTACCGACGAGACGACAGTTCCTCGGGACGGCTACGCTCACGGCTGCGCTCGCTGGCTGTCTCGGCGGCGACGGAAACGGCTCGAACCCGACGACCGACGAAGACGTGACCGTTTCGGTACGGTCAGTCGACACCCATGGCGACATCCTAGTCGGGCCGGATGGCATGACTCTGTACATGTTCGTCCCCGACGCGGACGCCGACGGCAGCACGTGCTACGACAGCTGTGCAGCCACGTGGCCGCCGCTGACTGTGGACGAGAGTCCGTCTGCAGCCGACAGCGTGACGGCGAGCCTGTCGACGATCACCCGCGACGACGGATCGATGCAAGTTCTGGCCGGAGAGTGGCCGCTGTATTACTACGCCGGCGACGACAGCCCCGGTGACGTCAACGGGCAAGGCGTCAACGACGCGTGGTACGTGCTCGGTCCCGACGGCACGCCAAAGGGCATGGAGACGACCACTGAGACGACTACTGAGACGGCCACCGAGACGACTACTGAGACGACGGTGGCCACGTCCCCGACGATCGAGGTCCGGGATCACGACACGCTCGGCGAGATTCTGGTCGGGCCCGACGGGATGACGGTGTACATGTTCGAAAGCGACACCGCAGGGGCAGACGAGAGCAGTTGCACCGGCGGCTGTGTCAGCACCTGGCCTCCGGTGACAGTCGAGGGCGATCCGTCGGCGGGAGACGACGTGACGGCGACGCTGGCGACGTTCGAACGCGAGGACGGAAGCACGCAGGTGTCCGCCGACGGCTGGCCGCTGTACTATTACGCGGGCGACGACAGCCCCGGCGACGCCAACGGACAGGGGGCGTCCGGCGTCTGGTACGTGCTCCGGCCGGACGGATCGCCACTCCGAGAACCACCGACGACGGACGACGGCAGCGGCGGAATCGGATACTGATACTGCCGGCTGTACGCTCGCGAAGATATCCGGTACTTCGTGCCGAATTCCTTCGAAATGTCACAGCCAGCAGTATGAAACGGACTGCTGTAACGAGTTGCCGGTTCGTCTGCGTTCCTTCGATCGACCGGAACGGACCGATAGCAGCCGTCAGTCGTGAATCTCGACGCTCTCGATGGTGATCGGTGACGTCGGGTTGTCGTTCATGTCGGTATCGACTAAACCGATGGTCTCGACGACGTCCATCCCGTCGATCACTTCGCCGAAGACCGGGTGTTTGTCGTCGAGGTGGGGCTGTGCCGCGAGCGTGATGAAAAACTGCGAGCCGTTGGTGTTGGGACCGCGATTGGCCATCGAGAGGATCCCGGGACCGTCGTGGCGCAACTCCTCGTGGAACTCGTCGTCGAATGTGTAGCCGGGACCGCCGCGGCCGTTGCCCAGCGGGTCCCCGGTCTGGACCATGAAGTCTTCGATCACGCGATGGAATTCCACGCCGTCGTAGAGGGGATCGATCCGCTTCTCGCTGGTCTCGGGATCCTCCCAGGCGCCGGTCCCGGGTGCGATCTCTGTGTTTTCGTAGTCGTCTGCACCCTCCGCCAGACCGACGAAGTTCTCGACCGTCCGCGGAGCACGCTCTTCGAACAGCCGTACCTCGATGTCGCCTTCGCTCGTGTGCAGCGTCGCAGTCAGGTCTGAACTCATAGAAACCACTGGCGCGCCGGCCGGCATAACAGTGGCGATGCGATCAGGACGACGGACATCGTGTATCCGCATACTGTTGACTGTCGGCTGTCGATCCATGACCATGACGTGCTATCCGATAATAAGCAAAACCGCCCGACAGCAGCGAGCTTCATGTTATTTCACTAACCGATGTCCGGAAACCTTTTGTTCGTCCGCGAACGTCACTCACGTATTCGAATGCCACCCAGTGACACGCAGACGGTTCTCGTCGTGGACGACGAACCGGACGTCGCTGACGCCTACGCCGCACAGTTGCGCGAGAAGTATGCGGTGCGAACGGCATACGGCGGCCAGGGGGCGCTGGATGCGATCGACGAGACGATCGACGTCGTGTTACTGGACCGCCGGATGCCGGAGATATCGGGCGACGAGGTGCTCCGGACCCTGCGTTCGAAGGGGATCGAGACGCGGGTCGCGATGGTGACGGCCGTCGATCCGGACTTCGACATCATCGAGATGCCGTTCGACGACTACCTGACCAAGCCAGTGTCTCGCTCTGAGCTGTTCGAGACCGTCGATCGGCTGCTCACCTGTGCGAAGTACGACGCTCAGTTCCAGGAGTTCTACTCGCTGACGAGCAAACTCGCGACGCTGCAGGCCAACAAGAGCCAGTCGGAGCTGGAAAACAGCGAGGAGTACGTCGAACTCACCGAACGGCGCGAAGCAGTTCGTGAACGACTCGACGAGACGCTCTCGGAGTTCAACGACGACGCGTTCGCCGCGATGTTTCGCGAGCTGAATCCAAATCCACCCCTTCCGGACGAAGTGATCGATTGAGCTACCACCGGCCAAAGCCGTGAGCTTTCGCCTCGCTTTCTATAAAACAGTGTCACTTCCGAAAGCACTAACGTCGGCTCTTCCCTAGGGTGGCTCGAATGAGCGAGCAGCTTCCGGACGTCCAGGCGACGAGCCCAGACGTTACAGTCGGATTGAATCGGGTCGGCGTCACCGGCGTCGAAAAACTCGTCAAACTCGGGCGTGAGGAAAAGCGTCCGATCGTTTTGATGGCCGAGTTCAAGGTGTTCGTCGATCTGCCGTCTTGGCGGAAGGGGGCCGACATGTCACGGAACATGGAGGTTATCGACGAGACGCTGGAGGCCGCCGTCGCCGAGGAGGTCTACCGGGTCGAGAACGTCTGTGGCGAGGCTGCCGAGCGACTGCTGAAGAAACACGACTACACGACCCAGGCCGAGGTGCGCATGGAGGCCGAGTACGTCACACGCGAGCGGACGCCAGAAAGCGACAAACCGACGCAGTCGACCGCCGACATCATCGCCTCCGCGACTGCAACCGAGGACGGAACTCGCGAGGAGATCGGTGCCCGTGTGACGGGTATGACGGTCTGTCCCTGCAGCCAGGGGATGTCCGTCGCTCGTGCCCGACAGACGCTAAACGACCTTAATGTCGAGGACGAGGTCATCGACGAGTTCCTCGAGAAGGTTCCGCAGCCGGGACATTCCCAGCGCGGCCACGCCACGCTGACGGTCGAAACCGACGGCGACCCGCCGGTCGATCTCAACGAACTCATCGAGATCGCTCGCGAGTCGATGAGCGCCCGGATCTACAACCTGGCCAAGCGCCCGGACGAAGACCACATGACGTTCCAGTCACACAGCGACGCCAAGTTCGTCGAGGACTGTGTCCGTTCGATGGCCGAGGGCGTCGTCGAGCAGTATCCCGACCTCGACGACGACGCTATCATCCGGATGAGACAGTCAAACGACGAGTCGATACACCAGCACAACGCCCACGCCGAACGCGTCGCGACCTTCGAGGACCTGAAAGGTGAAGTCGACGGCGGCGAGTGATCCACGCGACACTCCCTCGAGCGATTAATTCGGGAGTTGTGGTGCTGGCCGTTCGCCGAGCGTGAGCGAGACGGTCTCTCGACGGCCGTCGCGGATGACTTCGATCTCGATCGTGTCGCCAGGACTCGTCTGGAGGGCGAGAAACGTCGACAGCGCCTGTTCAGTCGGGATCGGTTGACCACCCATTCGCTTGATGACGTCGCCGCTTTCCAGGACGCCGTCAGCGGGCTCTCCTTCGATCGCTTCGGCGACGTAGACGCCACTTGCCTGTTCGAGACCGACTCGCTCGGCGATCTCCGGCGTGACTGGTCCGAGCGTGATGCCCACATACGAGTGGCTGTACTCGCCGTTCTCGATCAGTGCCGGAACGACCCGCGAGACGAGCGCCCCCGAGATGGCGAATCCGATGTTGTCGCCGCCGCCGGAGTTGATCACGCCGACGACGCTCCCCTGGAGGTCGACCAGCGGACCGCCGCTGTTTCCGGGGTTGACCGGGGCATCAGTCTGGATCGCGTCCGGGATGGAGAACTGGCTGCCGCCCGCGGCGGGGAGCGAGCGATCGAGGCCGCTGACGATGCCCGAAGAGACCGACCCGGAGAACCCGAAGGGGTTGCCGATGGCCAGTACCTCCTCGCCGATCGGCGGATCCTGCTTTCTGAGCGGGAGTGCAGACGACGATTCGGGCAGGTCTTCGGGAACGAGGACGGCAAGGTCGCTGTAAACGTCTTCCGCGTGGACTCGTGCTGGTCGCCAGTCGCCCGTCCGAAACCGGACGAACACCTCCGTGGCACCTCTGGTGACGTGTTCGTTGGTCACCAGACGGCCCTCGGTATCGTAGATCCAGCCGGTGCCGCGGCCGACGCTCGCGCCCGTCCGGACGCGGACCTCCGCGACCGAGTCTCTGACAGCCCGGTAGACCTCCGTGAATCGTGATGGGTTGCCCCGGTCGTCCGGCGTCGCCAGCGGGTCGAGTTTCGTGACGTTCCCTCGTGGTTCGTTCGAATCGCTCGCGGGAGCGGTCGCGCACCCCGCGAGCGCGATCCCCGCTCCGGTTGCGAGCGAGCCGAGGAATCCCCGTCGCGTGGTCTCGTCGGTCATACGCTGTGTTCAGGACGTGGCGTGGATAAAGCCTCGGGCCGGAGAGCGCAAGCATTTTTTCGCGTCACCGCAGATCACTCTACGAGGGCGTGTGGCCTAGCGGACAGGGCGAGAGGTTCCTAACCTCTCGATCGCGGGTTCGAATCCCGCCACGCCCGTGCTGCGAGGAGCGGACGCGACGAGCGAACGGGCCCGGAGTTCGCAGTAGACCGGGGTTCTGCGCGAAGCGCAGGTTCTCGGGCGTAGTTCGAATCCCGCCACGCCCGTGCTGCGAGGAGTGGACGCGACGAGCGAACGGCCCCTTGCCGATCCGCTTGACGCGGCCCCAATCCGGGTCGAACGCCGCTGTCTCCGTGTCTGTCGGCGGGATGCGTTCTGTCTCACCAGATACGTTTCCGAGTATCCTGAGGCTTTCTCATTGCACGTGCCGAGTCGATCCCGGTCGAGCCGGCGGCTCGCTTCCCAATCCACAGGGTAATCCCGACTGGAGAGAGGATTTCAGGTTTGACAGACTCATAGTGATTACTGTACGTCTGTTCCGGGTCGACCGCACAAAGTAGTGCGGTCGTACCGGTAAATCGTTACAGTAATCACTATCACTCGACTGGGTGTTTTATACCCTCTCCAGTCGAAATATGTTATATGTCCTCGAATGACCAGACGTTCGTTACCGTCCTCATTCTCGTCGCTGCCGTCCTGCTCGTGCCGTTCTTCGCGATGGCGCTCCTGATGCCCGCCGTCGGAATGTGGGGGAGCAGTCACATGGGCGATGCGTGGATGTGGGGTGGCGCCGGATGGCTCTGGGGTCTGGTGTGGCTCCTCGTCCTGGCTGGCGTCGCTGGACTCGTCGCCCTCCTGTTTCGTTCGGCCCGACAATCCGATACCGCGAACGACGACGGTGCACTCGAAGAACTCCGCATCGCCTACGCGCGAGGCGAGATCTCCGACGAGGAGTTCGAAAAGCGACGCGAGCGGCTGCGACGGGAGTAGTGGCCACTCGGCGGCCCGACCCGGCACATCGCCGTGCCTGCTTGTTGATCAGTATTGCTTGCTGGCCATGGACGGGCGTCCCGGGCGGATTCGAACCTCGACGGCACGAATCCTCGCGCCGTCTGCTTCGAATCCACCGTCGGCTATTTGCTCCTCACGTCCGTTCGTCGCAAAAGTAGTCCCGGGCGGATTCGAACCGCCGTCAGAGGCTCCAAAGGCCTCTATGATTGGCCACTACACCACGGGACTGCAACGCGCGTTCGACCGTATGTGCTGGAAGGGAATTATATCTTCTTTTCTCGTGTCCCCCGCCCACGATCACTCCGGAACTTCGATCTCCGGTTCGAGACACTCACAGACGTCGCTCTCGGGATCGAAACAGTCCGGGCAGTCCTCGTTTCGGTCGACGATCGTGTCGAGTCGCTCGGCGACGGTCTCGTCGATCACGCTCTCCAGCGTTCGGGCCTCGGCTCGGAAATCCTCGACTTCTAGCACTTGCAGGAGGAACCGCTCGATGATACAGTACGTCTCCAGCGCGTCCCGGGCCTGCCGGATCCCCTCGTCGGTCAGGTCCACGCCCTTGTACTTCTCGTGTTCGAGCAACCCCTGAGATTCGAGCTTGCCGACCATCTCGTTGGCGCTCGCGGGACTGACGTCCAGCCGGTCGGCGATCGAACCTGTCGAGGCGGGCCCGTCCTCGACCTGCTGGATCAGATAGATCGCCTTGAGGTACTGGTCTGCCGTGTTCATTGTTCCTCCATGAGCCGGGTCACTGCTTCGACACCCTCGGCTTCCTCCTCGCGGATCTCTTCGAGTACCGAGAGCAGCCGATCGCGACTGACTGTAAACTCCGTCTCGCTTGCCTCGATCGCCGCGATCAGGTCCTCGTAGAACTTGTAGGCCGTCTCCTCGTTGCACAGCTGGTCGTACAGCACGTCGTCGAAGTCGCTGTCGGCCTCGTAGGTCGCCTCGACCAGCCGCTTGATCTGCTCGAACGGCACCGTTTCCACGTCCAGATCCGCGATCAGGTCTTCGAGCTTATCCCGATGACGGGCCGACTCCTCGGCCGCCGCCTGCATGTACTCGGCGACTGCCGTCTCGCCTACCACTGCCTCGACGTGTTTTGACGCCCGCGCTTCGACAACCTCCTCCAGGACGATCCCGATCTGTAGCAACCGTGCGAGCTGATGGTCCGAATCGAGAGACTCGCCGACGCTCACGGGTCTGCCACCCCCGTCGGGTCGACACGTACACTCATACCCGTGGCTCGGAGTGGCGCGACCTTAAGCCGTTCCCTCCTGGCGATGGACCTGCGACCGGATCGCTCCCGCCCGGAGGAGGCAATCGCGGCTGCCTCACATCTGTCAGACTACCGATTATCACCCCCACCATGGTAATACAACTACTGTTGTAAATCAATACTATTTAGACCATGGCGATCGATCTAGGGATATATGACTCGAACCACAGACTGGCACGAGGACGCGGTCATCTATTCGGTGGACGTGAAGACGTTCAACGACAGCGACGGCGACGGCTGGGGCGACTTCCAGGGGCTGATCGACCGGCTGGGCTATCTGGAGGGGCTGGGCGTCGACTGTCTGTGGGTGCGGCCGTTCTTCCCGAGCCCGTTGCGGGACAACGGCTACGACGTCGCCGATTATTACAGCGTGGACTCGCGGCTCGGATCACTCGGCGACGTTCGCGAGTTCGTCGATCGCGCCCACGACCGCGGGATCCGCGTCCTGACCGACATGGTGTTCAACCACACCTCGACCGACCACGAGTGGTTCCAGCGCGCGCGTCGGGACCCCTACTCGAAATACCACGACTACTACCTCTGGACGGAACATCCCGAGGAAGCCTACTCACATCCGAACATCTTCCCCGACCGGGAGGACGGCGTCTGGAGCTACGACGAGGTCGCCGAGAAGTGGTACTACCATCAGTTCTATCACCACCAGCCGGATCTCAACATCTCGAACCCGGCCGTCCGGGAGGAGATCCACGACGTCCTCCGGTTCTGGCTGGACGTCGGCGTCGACGGCTTCCGCATCGACGCCGCCCATCCCATGATGCACCCGAAAGGCCACAACGCGATCTCGGTCGAAGAGGGCATGGGGATCTTCGAGGAGATGAAACGGGTCGTCCGCGAGGAGAAAGACGACGCGATCCTGCTCGCGGAGGCTGACGACCAGCCCGACCAGCTCGGCGAATACTTCGCCGGCGGCGAGGGGTTCGACATGCTTTTTGACTTCGTGACGAACCAGCACCTCGTCTACGCCGTCGCGATCAAAGACATGTGGCCGCTCTATCGCTCGAACGAGATCCTGCCGGACATCTCGGGAGTCGGCCAGTGGGCGAACTTCCTGCGCAACCACGACGAGTTCAACCTGCTCAAACTCCCCCACGAGTCGTTCGAACACGCCCGGGAGTTCTTCGGCGACGACGAGGGCGACTCCTGGATCTTCGGTCGAGGGCACCGTCTCCGGCTGGCTGATCTGTACGCCCACGACCACGACCGCATCGCGATGGCCCACAGCCTCATGTTCTCGATCCGGGGGACACCGGTCCTGTTGTCGGGCGACGAGATCGGCATGGGGTCAGACCTCTCGCTACCCGAGCGCGAATCCGTTCGCACGCCGATGCAGTGGTCGGCAAACGACAACGGCGGCTTCTCGACGGCCGATCCCGACGAGTGCTACAATCCCGTCGTCGACAACGACGAGTACGGGTACGAACAGGTCAACGTGGCCGATCAGTTGAACGACTCGGACTCGCTGCTCGAACGGATCAAACGGCTGATCGACGCCCGGACGATGTGCACCGAGATCGGCCACGGCGACTACCACATCGTCGACGTCGACCCCAGGGAGGTGTTCGTCCACCGGATGGACCATCGCAACACGGTCCTGATGGCCGCGCACAACAGTGCGACCGAGTACCGTGACGTTTCGGTCCCCTTCGAAGTGCCCGCTGACGCCGCGTTCGACGTCGTCGGCCCCGGCGACTACGAGATCGCGGACGGGGAGATCACGTTCTCCCTCGACTCGTGTGACTACGTCTGGGTTCGCGGAGACAAACGCGGCGAGCGCGTGCCGGTCGGCGCGCCCTGATCGACCGATAGCGGACGGTCCTCGTAGATCGACCGCCACCCTGATTTTTACATGTGAGGTGTGACAACACTCTCTCATGTCTTCTGACCCGACAGTCCCGCTCGAAGACGTGGCCGGCCTGCCGGAGTTTTATCATCCGACCATCTCGCCCGACGGTTCGCGTGTCGCGTTATATTACGACGAGACGGGTCGCAACGAGCTTTACGTGCTCGACCGGGCGAGCGGCGAACGAAGGCAGATCAGCAACGAGAACGTGCCACGTGACGCCCGGTGGTGGATCCGGTGGGGCGCGTCCGGCGACGAGATACTCTTTCACCGTGACGAGGCCGGCAACGAGCAGAACGACCTCTACACGATCTCGCTCGATGGCGACGTCGAGGAAGTGCTGGCGGTCGACGGGCAGGGATTGCTGTTCGATGTCGCGGATGACGCGATACTGTTCGGGAGCGACGAAGGGAAGCAGTTGAACCTGTACCGCCACGACAGGGAGAGTGACCGAACGATACAGCTGACCGACTACGACCAGCCGATCAGGGGCGCGCAGTTCTCGCCGTCCGGCGACCGGATTGCCTACGTCACAAACGAATCTCGACAACTCGAGAACACTGACGTCTACGTGGCGACCGCGGATGGCAGCGATCCGCGGACGATCGCGGTCGGTACAGAGGGTTCTGAGACACAGCTTCACGACTGGCTTCCCGGCGGAAACCGACTGCTCGTCAGCGACGACACTGAGGACCGTCGCAGGGTGGGGGTATACGATCTGGCGACCGAGAGTGTGACGTGGCTCGGGCCACACGAGGCCGAAGAGAGTGGCGTCGCGGTCGGTCTCAACGGTCAGCGGGCACTCACGACTCGGACGCGCGGGGCTGCTGTCGTCCCGGTTGTCTACGATCTGGAAACGCTTGACGGCCGGGAGCTCGATCTTCCCGAGGGGGCCGTGTCGTTCCACGTCGCTGGCGGCTCGGTCTTCGCTGACGCATCGACAGTCGTGTTCGGTCATTCGACGCCAGCCGAACGCAAGCGTCTGCTGGCGTACGACCTCGACGCCGACGACTACCGGGTTCTGCTCGATGCCGAGTACGGTTCGGTCGACCCGGACGTGTTCGTCGATGCGGAGTACGTCACCTACGAGAGTCCGGGCGCCACTCCGGAAAGCGAGATGTACACGATCGGAGCGTTACTGTACGATCCTCGCGACGGGACGGCCCGGGGCGACGATAAGGCGGATATCCCGGCCGTCGTCTTCCCCCACGGCGGCCCGCATGCTCAGACACAGCGTCAATTCGACGTCTACACGCAGTTTCTCGTCTCCCAGGGATACGCTGTCCTTCGACCGAACTACCGCGGCTCGACCGGTCGCGGTCGCGAGTTCAAGCGCGCAATCCACGGTGACTGGGGTGGCGACGAACAGGCTGACATCGCTGAGGGTGGCCGCTGGCTGATGAACCGCCAGTGGATCGACGCCGACCGCGTGGCTGTGTTTGGCGGCTCGTACGGCGGCTACAGCGTATACTGCCAGCTCACCCAGTACCCGGCCTTGTGGACGACCGGAATCGCCTGGATCGGCATCACTGATCTCCACAGGCTCTATGAGGAAGACATGCCCCACTTCCAGCACCAGCTCCGGATGCAGATGGGTGACCCCGAAGAGAACTACGAACTGTGGCGCGAGCGCAGCCCCATCGAACACGTCGACGCGATAGAGCGCCCTATCTGTATCATCCACGGTGCCAACGACCCGCGCTGTCCCATCGGGCAGGCCCGTCGTTTTCGCGATGCTCTTGAGGAGCGGGGCTGGGAAGACGGGACGGACTTCGAGTATCACGAACTCGGCGAGGAGGGACACGGATCAACCGACATCCAGCAGAAGATCCGGGCGTTCGAGATCCTCGGCGACTATCTCGATCGCCGACTCTAGCACACCCGATTCGGGCCCTTGACGTCACGTCACCGACTCTACCCGGAGCCGGTGTGCTTCGACGTCTTCGACCAGTGCCCCCCAACCGCCGACTTCGACCGTGCCGGAGTTAGTCTCGAGTTCGAGCGTGACGCGACCGTTCCGCGCGGCTGATCCGGAGCCAGTGCCCCCGGCACCGCTGTGAACGACGTTACGGACGATTCCTTCGACTGTCCGCTGCTGACCGGATTCGGTGTCGGCACCGTCGACGTGCACGCGGACCGTTTTGCCGTCTTCGAGCAGCGGCACGAGATCGCGGACGAGGTACCGAATGTCGAGGTAGTCCGTGCTCGCCCGCTCGCCAGCACCGATCGGCTCCCAGACGGCCCACTGGCTCGTCAGGAAAAACCAGTGGAAAACGTATGCGTGCGTCCGATCGTCGACGATCAGCCCGTACTCGTTAGCCGATCCGGTATGCGGGGCGAAGTACACCTTCGATCGGTCCACGATCGCCACGAACGGCGACGGCAGTTCCCGGTGACGCGCCTCCGTGCAAACGGCCGCGACTGACTCCGGATCCGGCAGTGCCTCGCCGTCGGGGGTCGATATCGCGAGGTAGATGCTCGTTCCGTTCTCCGAAGCGGTCTGTAATGCCGGCCGAAGCGTCCGATACTGTTCGGGACTCACTGCGAGTTCCACCTGCGTGTCGGACGCCTCAATCGCGTCGGCCGCGCTTTCGAGCACCGTCTCGAAGCGCGTGACCGCGTTCACGACGGTCTCCTCGACCGGCGGCTCCTCCCAGCGCCGCTCGATCTCTTTGCGTGCGTCGGAAAACCGTCCAGCCCGTTCACGGAGTCGCGCTTGCAGTTTCTCGTGGTCGTGTATCCGTGCTCGTAGCGACTCCTGTTCGTAGACCTCGACGTACCCCTCTGATTCGAGTGTGCGCAACACGTCGTACAGCCGGGAGTCCGGAACGCCGCTTTTCTCGGCGATTTCCGGCACTGTCGCCGCTCCCAGCTCCAGCAGCGCGACGTACGCGCTGGCCTGGTACGGCGAGAACCCCGCTGTCTCGAGCGTGGCTTCGAGTTCTGATACGTTCACACGTCGATCACGATCGGATTCTGTATCGCTACGGTGCAGTCCAACGGCTCTGCTCGTGGCATTCCAAAGGGGGATAGATATGGTCTCTCTTCTGCTGCCCGTTGCGTCGTGAAAGTGTGGATTTACCGGGCGACCACTGAACTGGCGGTCGCCACGGCGGCTACCCACGATAGCTGCTGTCAGGCGAGGCTGTGCGCGATCGCCTCTTCGGATGCCGAGTCGAAGAGGTGGGCCTCGTGACGGTCGAAGACGACCTCGACTTTCTGGCCCTCTTCGATGTCGGTCTGGGGATCCAGGCTGAGTAGCAACTGGCCTTCACCGCGGCCTTCGGCGCTGGTTTCGACGTCCTCTTCCAGCAGCAGATAGGTGAACACTTCGTCACCCATCGGCTCGAGAACGTCTACGTGTGCCTTGATCGTCTCCGAGGGGACGGTCGCCTCTTCGCGATCGCGCTTCAGATACACGTCTTCGGGCCGGATCCCGAGCGTCGCATCTTTCCCGGGTGTCGCTCCGATCTCTTCCGGATCGAACCCGAGGTTCATGAACTCCGAACCGAACCCGTCGTCGGTGACGGCTCCGTGGAAGAAGTTCATCGCTGGTGACCCGATGAAGCTGGCGACGAACAGGTTGTCCGGCGCGTTGTAACAGGTCAGCGGCGGATCGACCTGCTGTAAGTGGCCGTTGTCGATGACCGCAACGCGGTCGGACATCGTCATCGCCTGGGCCTGGTCGTGGGTGACGTAGATGATCGTCGTGTCTAGCTCGCGGTGCAACCGCTGGAGCTGAGTGCGCATGTGGATGCGTAGTTCGGCGTCCAGGTTCGCCAGCGGCTCGTCCATCAGGAACACGTCCGGTTGGCGAACGATCGCACGAGCGATCGCGACGCGCTGGCGCTGCCCGCCGGACATCTCTTCGGGCATCCGATCCATCATTCCTCCGAGCTGGACGATCTCGGCGGCGCGATCGACGCGCTTTTCGATCTCCTCTTGATCGTACTTGCGGAGGCGGAGCCCGAAGGAGATGTTGTCGTAGACGTCCATGTGCGGGAACAGCGCGATGTTCTGGAAGACCATCGCGATCCCGCGGTCTTTGGGCGGGAGATCGGTAACGTCCCGTCCGCCGATATACACCGATCCCTCTGTCGGCTGGGTCAGCCCAGCGATCGTCTCCATCGTAGTCGATTTCCCACAACCCGACGGACCGACGAGCGTCAAGAACTCGCCGTCCCGTATTTCGAGATTCATGTCCTCGACTGCGATCTCGTCTCCGTACGCCTTCGTAACGTTATCTAGTGTGACTGATGCCATTCGATATCACTCCTTGAGTGCTCCTGAGGTGAGTCCGCTGACGATCTTTTCCTGTGCCACGATGACCAGTATCGCCACTGGCAACACGGCCACGATGCTCGCAGCTGCCATGAGATTGAACAGGATCTCGTACTGTCCCCGGAAGGCGAGGACGCCTTCGAGCATCGGGGCCCACATCTCCGGCCTGCCGTCCGTCATCAGCGACGAGAAGAAATACTCGTTGTAGACGGTAATGAACGTCAACACGCCAGCGGTCGCGACACCTGGGGCCGACAGGGGCACGATCACCCGGAAGAGCGCGCCGAGGCGGGTCGTCCCTTCGACCCTGGCTGCGTCCTCGAGCCCGTCCGGGATCTGAGCGTAGAACGTCATCAGGATGAAGATCGACAGTGGCAGATACAGCGCCGACACCGGGATGACGATCGCGAAGGGCGTGTTGAACAGCGATCCGTCCGCCAGCAGCGGACGCAACACGTCGACGTTCCGGTTGAACAGCCGGTTCAGCGGCACGAAGAAGGCCGCCGGCGGGAAGAACGACACGACCAGCACCGTCAGCAACAGCGGCGTTTTCCCGCGGAACCGGAGCCGACCGAACACGTACCCGGCCAGGCTCGCGACGAACAGCACGAGCACCGTCGAGACCGTCGCGATCAGGAAGCTGTTGAACATGAACCGGTGGAACGGCAACAGCTGGAAGATGTCGATGAACGCTTCCGGATTGAATCCACCCGGCGTGAGCACCCCGACGTCGTTGAGGCTGCCGCTCGGAGTGATCGCCACCATGAGCAGCCAGAAGAACGGATACAGGGTGGTCAGCAGGAAGAATATTGTCGCAATGTAGAACAGCGACTTGTAGGCGCGGTCCGGGTTGGAGATCATCTTCGCGGCCCAGGCCTCGACGACACCGCGGTCGAGTTCGGGCTCTTCGGAACGCTCCTGTGCGGCTAGGTCCGGATGTTCGGGTTCAGCGTCGCTCATGTCATACCAGCCTCCGAGTCACGCAAGCCGATCAGATAGACGACCACGACAAGACCGATCGTGACGGCCGTCAGGAACGCGACAGCCGAGGCAGAGGCCCACCGTCGAGTTGCCTGGAGCGCCGTGATGACCAGGCAACTCATCGATGGGACCGTCTGACAGCCTGCCGTCGCGTCGATCAGCCCGTAGATGCGCATCGCGTCCATCGTCCGGAACAGCATCGCGACCAGCAACGGCGGCGCGATCAGCGGCATCGTGATGTACTTGAACCGCTGCCACGGCGACGCGCCTGTGACCTTCGCGACGTCGTACAGCTGGCGGTCGATGCTCTGCAGACCAGCCAGGATCAGCAGCGCCATGAACGCCGAGGTCTTCCAGACGTCCGCGACGAGCACGATGAGGAACGAATCGGTCGTGTTCGACAGCGGATTCGACCCGAAGACGCCGAGCCACTGCATGAACTCCGTCCCGAACCCGATCCGGGGACTGAAGATCAGGTAGAAGATCATCGCCTGGATCACGATCGGGATCGCGTAGGGAATGATGATCGCGACGCGAACCCAGCGCCGACCGTAGAACTCCTTGTCCAGGATCAACGCCTGCCCGAATCCGATCAGCGTCTCGAACAGCACGCTGATGATCGCGAACGCGAGCGTGACGAACAGCGCCTGCTGGAGGATCGGCGTCCCGAAGGACAGGTCCATGAACTGCTGTGGCAAGGGCGCACTGCCGGTCAGCAGGTTCGTGTAATTTTCGAAGCCGACGAACGCCCCGAACGGGTCGGCGGATCGAATCGCGTCCGCCCGCAGCGAGAACCGGAACGTCTGTATCAGCGGGAAGAACGCGACGACCGCCAACAGGAGGAACGCGGGGGCTAACAGGATGTACGCAAACAGGGCGTCACCCCTGGTCTCGAGCCAGTTGAGCGGCCGCATGAGCAGTGATGTGCTCGCCTCTTCCGTCTCTGAACTCACAGTTCAGACACCCTGGTTTAGTTCTCTTCGGTACTTTCGAGACGGTCCGCGAGGTCCGACATGGCTGCCTCGGGGGACTTCTCGTTGCGGTACCCGGCGTGGACCTCTTCGGCGATGATCGGCTCCTGGTCGGGGTAGACCGACGTCACCGGGCGCGCGACCGTGTTTTCTCCTGCGACGGCCAGCGTGTCGAGGTGGTCCCCGATCGCGCCGACGTTGTCCGGGTTCGCACTCTCGGTGACCGACGGGTCCGGCGGCAGGTTGCCGACGTTCTCCAGAATAGTCAGCATCACGTCCTCGTTGGCGAAGGCCTCGAGGACCTGGACAGCGTCGTCTTGCTGTTCGCTGTTGGGGTTGATCGTGAGATGCCAGCCACCGAGCGCGTGGCTCGGACCGCCGGTGCCCTCGTGGTTGCCCTCGCCCTCTTCGACGGCGTAGGGCAGCGGCATCGTCCCGTACATCTCCGGGGTGACGGGGGATTCGTCGTCACCGAACGTTGATGAGATTGCGTACGGCCAGTTGCGCATGAAGGCGGCACTTCCGCCCGTGAACGGCGCGCGTGCGTCTTCTTCGGTAAACTCGAAGATGTCCGTGTTCGTGATCTTCGGGTAGTCCGGGTGGGCGTTTTCGGCGTCCGGACCCCTGGCGAACGACCGCATCATGCGGATCGTGTTGTGGACCGGCTCCTCGTTGACCGTGATCGGCCGGTCGCCGACCGGCCCGAAGAGGTTGCTGTGATCGCCGAAGTACGCGCCGCCCCACGACGTCATCGTCTCGCTGAACGTACAGCAGGCCAGCCCGATGTATTCGGCTGCCTGGGTCGTGAACCCGTAATCGAGTTCGTCCTCGTTCTGGTCCCAGACGTCGGCGGCGATCTCCGCGAATCGCTGCCAGGTCATCGGCTCTGTCGACCAGTTCTCACCCTCGGGATCGTAGCCCGCGTCTTCGACGAGGTCCTTCCGGTAGTGCATCACCGGATAGTCCGGGAACAGCGGGAGCCCGTAGAGGTCTCCCGTCTCGGGGTCGCTCGCCGTCTGGACCGCCGAGTCCAGGTAGTCGCTCTGGACGTAATCCAGCGTGTCCTGAGACATCTCCTCGCTCAGGTTGACGAGCTGGTCGCGGACGATGAACGGGATCGTCCACCCCGAGTCCATCATGAAGATGTCCGGGTCCGACCGCCCGGCGTCCAGCGCCGAGACGAACTCGCTCTGTCGCTGACCGGACTCGAAGTCACCTGCTCTGATCTCGACGTCGATGTCCTCGCTGAGGCCAGCGTCGTACAGTGCGTCGATGACTTCGTCTTCCGCGTCCTTGTACTCCTGATCGGCCGTGATCACGACCGAACCGCCGTCGCCACCGCCACAGCCGGCCAGCGTCATTGCGACGCCTGCCGCGCCAGTCGCTTCGATGAACCGTCGCCGCGATACTCCGGATCGCTCACCACTGTCTGAACTACCGTTCATTACAGGTGTTGTTATTGAGTACCTACTATATAGTATTTTTGCAATCATAATTATACATAGGGGGAAATAGAGCTACAGACACGGCTACTGCGCCCGGGAACGTTCGGCCGCTCATCGTGACGACGCTCGCTAGTTAACCATTTTTCATCCAATACCATATAATTTCGCGTTCGCCATGCGTTATGATCCATTGCGCGCGCCACGCGAGAACTTGGGGCCACTCATCACACGGCTGTTACCGGAGATGCGAACCGGCCCCGACGGCTGCTGTCGGCGAGGCCGAGGACAGTGACAGGCTGCTGTCACAGGAGAGCCAAGCCTGCAAGAGTTAAACCGCTGGCTCGTGAAGTGGCTGGCAACCGTGACAGAGACACCAGTCGTTTGCTTTTCGCGCGGAGCGTGGTAACGTGGCGGGCGTTCGCGAGTGGCTCGAACGGGTGTTCTTCGGCGGCGCGGAGCTTTCGGTCCTCTCGACGCCGAGCTTCGCCGTCGTCGTCTTCGCACAGATGCTGTATCCGGACGCAGTCCCGCTCGCCGGATTAACTGCGATCGCCGCGGGGAGCGTCGCGCTCGCGGCGTTCAGGGCGGGCTCGCCGTCGGTCGGCGAGTGGCCGCGGCGCGCGGAGTTGACGTCAGCACCGCTCCGCGTGGCGTACTTCAGCGTGGTGTTCTTCCTCGCGTCGATGGGCGTCGGCCACGTGGCCGTTTCCGCCGGAACGCTCCTGCTCACGCCGCTCGGTGGCGTCGTTCAGGTCGTCGGTCTGGCCGCGTTCCCGACCGTCTATCACGCCGTCCACGGCGAACCGGTAAAAAAGCCCGCACAACAGCTGTGAGTATTCATGAGTCAATTCACACCCCTCGATCGATTGCGTCGACCCGAGTACACCGGTGACAACCGCTGCCGACCGTGCACCGTCGTCAATCTCGCCATTATCGCCGTCGTCGGTGCCGCTGTCGCAGTCTGGAGCGCGGTCGCAGCCGTCGTCACCGTTGCGGTCGGTCTCGCGGTGCTCGCGCTCCGTGGTTACGTCGTCCCCGGGACACCGCGATTCGCCCCGCGGCTCGTCGAACCGCTCCCGTTCGATTTCGGCCACACCGGGCCGCCACGCGAAACCGATGTCCTTTCCGACGTGGGTGACGGGGCGGACGAGCCGGATCCTGACGCCGTCCTCGAATCGCTCGTCGCCGCGGGCGTCGTCGAAACCGACGGCGAACAGCTGTTCCTGAATGACGCGTTCCGCGAGGCCTGGACCGATCGCATGGCGACGCTGCGGACTGCCGAGGAGTCCGAATTTCTCGCCCGGGCCGAAGCCGCGTCCCCGACGGACATCGAGGCACAACTCCACGGTGACCACGTGCTCCTGGCCAGCGGTCGAGACATCTGGCTTCGCCGTTCCGTCGCCATCGCCGAGATAACCGCCGTCGAGGCGCTGCAGGAGTGGGACCTGCCCCCGGAAATCCGGGCGCTCGCCGCACAGCCGCTGCGCACCTTCCTCCAGACGTGTCCAGTCTGTGGCGGCCCGGTCGAAGAATCGACGCGACAGGACTGCTGTGGCGGCCCTGGTTCGGTGCGTGGCGACCCTGAACAGCCGGTCCTCGCCTGTGCAGACTGCGGAGCAGTCGTCGCCGAACTCTAGCGAGACTGTCGTCGAACTGCTTTTTCACGATGTGGTGTCCGGGCGGTTGTTCCGACGGACGTTTCGCAAGACTTTCCGTGAGCGGTCCGGTGTCTCAGGATAGTGAGCCGACTTCGTCATCCCCTCGGACAGGTTGCGATTGCGGGTCTCCTGTCGGCACCCTGGGTCGCCGTCCGCCTCCTGGGTGTCTCGACAGGGACGTACGCCACAGTCGCAGTGACCGGGCTGGCGGTTCTCGGCGCGTCGTTCCTGCTCGCGTGGGCCGCCGAAACTGCCGAGAAAGACGTTCCACGGGCGTTTGCCATCGCCGTGCTGGCCGTCCTTGCTGTCGCACCGGAGTACGCCGTCGACGCCCTGTATGCGTGGGGTGCCGGTTCCGGCGGTGCGACGACGGCCGCGTGTAGTTCCACGCCGGCGGCCGACGCGCTGGCGCGAGCCTGCCACGACGCCAACCTCGCGGTCGCGAACATGACGGGGGCGAACCGGATTCTCATCGGGATCGGCTGGGCCGGTATCGCCTTCTATACTGTCTGGCAGGCGGTGCGCACGCGCGATCCAGCCGTCCAGAAGCGCCCGGGATTGCTGGCTGACGTCGTGACGATCGACCGGGGACTCGCGACCGAGATCGCGTTCCTGTTTCTGGCGACCGTCTTCGCCTTCCTCGTTCCGCTCTCCGGCGGGATCGGTCTCGTTGACACCGTGTTGCTGCTCGGGCTGTACATTCTCTACATCGGGATCATTATCCGGGGCGATGTCGACGAGGCCGAGGAACACGTCGGCGTCCCCGCGTACTTCCAGGCGAAGGCACGTCCGATCCGGGTCACGGTCGTTCTGACGCTCTTTGCATACTCCGGGCTGATGATCTTCACTGCCGTGGAGCCGTTCGCGCACGGGCTGGAAGACATCGGGATCGCACTCGGGGTCCCGGAGTTCTTCATGATCCAGTGGATCGCACCACTGGCCAGCGAGTCGCCGGAACTGATCGTCGTCGCCGTGCTGGTCAACAAGGCACGCTCGACGGCCGGGTTCAACGCGTTGATCTCCTCGAAGCTCAATCAGTGGACGCTGCTGATCGGGACGCTGGCGATCGTCTACTCGATCGCTGCCGGCGGACTCGGGACGCTACCGTTCGACACCAAACAGTCCGCGGAGATCTGGATCACCGCAGCACAGTCGCTGTTCGCGCTGTCGATCCTCATCAACTTCGAGATCTCGATGCGGGAGGCGCTCGCACTGTTCGGGCTGTTCATCTCACAGGTGGCCATCGAGTTTCTCGTGTTGCGCGTATTCTCGGTCGCACATCCCGAAGCGTTGAGTATCGACCTCCTCCACGGGTTCACCGTGCTCTATCTCGTGCTCGCGTTCGTCCTGCTGTATCGACGCCGCCACGCACTGACCGAGGTCTTCACTCGCGCGCGAAACGCCGCCCGGGCCGCGCTGGGACGGGAACCGCTCGCGGTCGAACCTGCGGACTGATGCTCGGAATCGTCGTTTCCCGGGCCGATCGCGCGTCCGCAAACATCGGCGAGCAGTTGCTGACGCTTGCAGACTGGGATGTCGAGGCCGACGAGACCCGGTCCGACGCCGACGGCGGCGGTGACGTCTACCGTCTCGACGACGTCGAACTCCGCGAATTCGAGACCCGTCATCTCGAACTCGACGCGGTCGACACAGTCTTCGACGACCCCGACCTTCTCGTGTTCGCCTCCAAGCACGCCGGCGAGACAGGAAAGCTGCTGACAGCCCACCACACAGGTAACTTCGGCCCGGCCGAGTACGGTGGGGAAGACGGCGCCTTCGCCCGCGCTGCACCGAACGCTCACGCCAGCGTCGTCGAGGCACTCTCACGCCATGCACCCGAGGCGTACGAGGTCGGCATGGAGTGTACCCATCACGGTCCGACCGACATCGACACGCCGTCGATGTTCGTCGAGGTCGGCAGCGCCGAACCACAGTGGGACGACCCCGATGCGGCCCGGGCTGTCGCGAAGGCGATCCTCGACCTCCGCGGTATCGCGCCCGACGCGCCCCGGGAAAACGACGCCCGACGCCACCTCGTCGGCTTCGGTGGCGGTCACTACGCTCCCCGGTTCGAACGGGTCGTCCGCGAGACCGACTGGGCGATCGGTCACATCGGCGCGGACTGGGCGCTCGATGCGATGGGCGAGCCTGACCACGAGGTTCTCCGGGCCGCGTTCGAGGCGAGCGGGGCCGAGTATGCGCTGCTGGCCGACGATCGACCCGACCTGGCTTCGGCGATCGAATCGCTGGGCTACCGCGTCGTCGGCGAAACGTTCACGCACGAAACCACCGGCGTCCCGCTCTCGGTGGTCGAGCGGGTCGAAGACGCGCTCGGGCCGATCGACGCGGGAGCGCGACTGGGCGACAGGGCCCGCGACCACGAGGGATCGCTCGTCGTCTCCGCGTTACCGGCCGACCTCCGGGACGAGGTCCAGGGAATCGATCCCGACCGCGCGCTCGCGGCGGTCCGACGGCGGGCGATCGGGTTCGACACGGTCGAAGGCGGCACGAAACTCGGCGACCGGGTGGCACTCGCCGAGGGGAGCACACTGTCGGCGATCGTCGACGACTTCGCCGGGATTCTCACAGAGAGATACGAATCGGTCGAACGGACCCCCCACGCCGTCGTCGCACGCAAACGGGAGTTCGATCCCGAGAAAGCCGCGACGCTCGGTATCCCCGAAGGACCGGCCTTCGGGAAGCTCTCGGCCGGACAACCGGTCGAAATCGACGGTCGGACGATCGATCCCGACGTCGTGCACGTCGAGCGCGAGCGTCGGTTTCCGATGCCGGAAACGTCGTAGCTCACTCCTGGACGACGGCAGTTCCGGACCGACCCGGATCCACCGACGTCGTGTCGCCCCACGTCGGCGCTATCGTGCTCCCGGCGACGGCGTTCCCACCGTTTCGTTTCCAGATTCTTGGACGTCTCTCGCGAACCCTCGCGACGTGTCTCTACTCTGTCTGAACCATTTTCCGAAATCGCATATTCGAATCTATCGTCTGACGCACGTCAGCCGAGGTGCAAAGAATAAAATATGTGGCTCTGCAATCCCCCTTTAAATATGGACTCGATCATCGACGATGCCATGGAGGAAGCCGAGCAGGAACACCAGGAGCCGGCTTCCGAGGACGGCACCGGACAGTCGTCTCAGGAGGTCTCGACCTCCGGGCAGATGAGCGACGAAGAGCTGGCCAGTGTCGTAGAGGATCTCGAGACGAAGATCACGGTCGTCGGGACAGGCGGCGCCGGCGGGAACACCGTCACGCGCATGATGGAGGAGGGCATCCACGGCGCGAAGCTCGTTGCCGCTAACACGGACGCCCAGCACCTCGCCGACGAGGTCAAAGCCGACACGAAGATCCTCATGGGTCGCAAGCGCACCGGCGGTCGCGGGGCCGGATCGGTCCCGAAGATCGGCGAGGAGGCTGCCCAGGAGAACATCGAGGACATCCAGCAGTCGATCGACGGCTCCGACATGGTGTTCGTCACCGCCGGTCTCGGCGGCGGGACCGGTACGGGCTCGGCTCCGGTCATCGCCCAGGCCGCCCAGGAGCAGGGCGCGCTGACGATCTCGATCGTGACGATCCCGTTCACTGCCGAGGGCGAGCGCCGCCGGGCCAACGCCGACGCCGGGCTCGAACGGTTGCGCGCGGTCTCGGATACCGTCATCGTCGTGCCCAACGACCGGCTGCTCGATTACGCCCCGTCGATGCCCCTGCAGGACGCGTTCAAGATCTGTGACCGCGTGCTGATGCGCTCGGTCAAGGGGATGACCGAACTGATCACCAAGCCCGGACTGGTCAACGTCGACTTCGCCGACGTCCGCACGATCATGGAGAACGGCGGCGTCGCGATGATCGGGCTCGGCGAGTCCGACAGCGAGAACAAGGCCCAGGATTCGATCCGCTCGGCGCTACGCTCGCCGCTTCTGGACGTGGAGTTCGACGGTGCCAACTCCGCGCTGGTGAACGTCGTCGGCGGTCCGGACATGTCCATCGAAGAGGCCGAGGGCGTCGTCGAGGAGATCTACGACCGGATCGACCCCGACGCGCGGATCATCTGGGGCGCGTCGGTCGACCAGGACCACGAGGGCAAGATGGAGACGATGATCGTCGTCACGGGCGTCGAGAGCCCCCAGATCTACGGCAAGAGCGAGGCCGAACAGGAAAAAGCCGCCCAGCAACTCGGCGACGACATCGACTACGTCGAATAACGGGACCTCGCGCTCGGCCCCGTCGACTGCTTCTCTGGGTGTGTAACGCGTGATACTTGTACCGGGCGGACACATCCCGTCACATGGATGGTTCCCGACGGTCGCGTCGTGAGGTCCTTCGAGGCGCGACAGGAGCGGTTGCCGGACTCGGTTTCGCCGGGTGCCTCGACCGGATCCCGGTGCTGGGATCCGGGTCGACGCCGTCGGTCGGTCCGGTGCCTGCGACCGCGACGGCGTTCGCGACCGCCGACGTGGCTGCGCTTCTGGACGCCGATCCCCTGCGCGCGCTGCTCGACGACGCCGTGCCTGCGACTGACGTCAACGGATTGGCGGCGATCGTCGAGGGACAGGTCGGCCTCGATCCGCGCGAGATCGAGCAGGCAGTCGGCTTCGCCACGCCTGCCGAAGGCGTGGCCGGCGCGGTGATCGATACCGGCTGGTCGACCACCGAGGTGGTCTCGGCGATCGAATCACAGAACGGCGAAGCGACCGAAACCACCGTCGGGGGGCGACCCGCATACACGTTCGAAGAGACCGGTCTGACCGTCGGCACGCTCGAAGACGGCCGACACGTCGTCGGCGTCGGCGGCGGTGTGCGCGCCGTCGTCGCGACCGACACCGGATCGAACGACGCCGTGCGACCCGCCGTCCGGCGGGCGTACGGTCGGGTCCCGTCCGGGCCGGTCACGTTCGCGATCGACGCCACGGCTGCCGGCGAGCGGACGATCGACGCGATCACACGCGATCTACCGCGGTTTTCTCGTGACGTGGTCGACAGCGTCCGGTTCGTCGCCGGCTCGCTGTCGACCGTCGGCGACCGACCGCGAGTTGTCATGCAGGTGACGGGCGACGACGGGACCGGTGCGCGACAGCTCAAGGAGTACGCCGAAGCGATCCCGGTCCTCCTCGAGCAGCGCGTCGACGACGAGGTTATCGGAAACGCGCTCGACGACGCCGAGATCAGCCGGGACGGGACACGCGTGACGATTGCTCTCGAAGGGCACGACACGGTACAGCCCCTGATCAATGCGGCCGTCCAACGAATGCTGTTTGCTGTCTCTCCCGTGTCCCTCCCGTGAAAGCGGACCTGCCGGTTCTGAATCTCGATCGCCACGACCGGGATTTATAACCGCTTGCCGACCTACGTTCGTACAACGGCGGCCAATGAGCGGCGACGAACGGAAACTCCTCGAGACAGCAGGTGACGTTTACGACGTGGTGCGGGACGGTGAGCCCGTCGACCAGCCCTCCTGGACGTCTTGTCGATTGCTGTTGACGAACAAACGCCTCGTCGTCGCACAGGACGGCTCGAAACAAGTGATCCCGCACGGGAAAGTGACGATCCCCCGTGACGAATCGGTCGTTCCGGACGACATCGAGACGGCCGGGACGGTGACCCTTCGCGTCGGTTCGTCCGTGCTCGTCGTCACGGCGACTGACAGAGACGACTTCGTCGAGACCTACTGTCGAGCCAATCTCGGCGGATCCGTTGTTCTCGCGAAACACCCGGCAGTCGTGGGTGGTGTCGTCCAGGACGACACGACGTGGTCGAAAGCGAAGTTCGCCCTCGATGCGGACGTGTTCAAACTTCAGTTTCCCGACGGGGACCAGCTGACGGCGGAAATCGACGACGTCGGGACGGTCGAAGAGCGTACGGGGTCCGTCATGGGGGCCGAGCGCGATATCGTCGCCGTCGAACACACCGACGAGGACGATCGCAGTGTCGAGACTCACCTCTCCGGCAACGCCCGGCACACCACCGTGCTGGCGACGCTATTCGAGCACGTCGTCGAGCGTCGAGAGGACGATTACGAACTCTCAGAAGCAGAGAGCCAGGTTTTGATGGCGCTGTACTCCGGCGTTTCCCCCTTCGAAATGGCGGATTTCGTCGGGATCGACGTCGACGAGGTCGAGGAGATCTATCAGCACCTGCTCGAGGTCGGTGCTGTCGACAAGGTTCGAACCCGCACGGAAGTGACGCTCAACGCGCAGGGTCGAAACATGGCCAGCGAAGCGATGAGCGAACAGTAGCGGAAAAGTACTTGTTTCTCCCGACCAAAATATCCTGTGAACCGTCCGTGAGGAGTGGTGCCACGCGTCTGGGTGTAGGAACCCAGAGGGGTCGCGTGTCGCCAGATAAGGGCGGATCGTGGGGGATTCGATGTCGATACGACTGTCATCACAGGGAAACCATACGGAGGGGGATCGTCGGGTCGTCGACCGCCTCGCTGCTGTCGAGCCACAGCTCTGGATCGTGCTGCTCGTGACGCTTTTCGCGGACGTAGTGCTCACACATTACGGTCTACAGGTGGGGCTCACGGAGGCCAATCCGCTGATGCGTACCGCCATCGAAGCGGCCGGGATCGTTGCCCTTCTGGGCGTCAAGTTGCTCATCGTCGTCGTCGGCGTGGGTGTGCGCCTCTCGCTCGACGAGCGTGGTGCGGTCGTTCCGATAGGACTGGCACTGCCGTGGCTCCTCGCCGCCACGATCAACGCCGTACTGCTTGGTGCCTCGTTCTCGTTGTGACCGGGGTGAACGTGCGAGCGTCTGACAAACGATTAAGTACCAGGAGGGGCGATATCCACACATTCATGGGCAACAAAAACAAGACGATCTCCTTCCGGGTCAGCCAGGAGAAGTTCGAGACGCTCCGTGACATCGCCGAGGAGCGCGACATCTCGCTGTCGGCCGTCTTCCGGGATTACGTCGACATGCTCGTCGCCCACGACGGCCAGGTGAAGGTCGTCCCGGAACACGAACTCGACGAGGAAGGGAGCGACAGCCAGAGCTTCCCGCCGAAGATCGAGGTTCCAAAGAGCTTCGTTCGCGAGCACGAGCGGCTCGAGCTCGAAGCCGACCACCTCCGGGAGCAACTGGAAGAGTACAAGCGCTACGCGACGGAACTCAGACAGCAACTCGACGAGAACGACCAGGAAGACGTCGTCCAACTGGAAGAACTCGACGGCGACGAAGACGACAAGCCCTACCGAATCGGCGATTTCGAGGACCTCTAGCGGAGCCGTTTTCGCGCCTGTCGGGCCGCGTCGGTCGCGTCGGGTTGCCCGTCGACGTCGGCCAGCGTCTCGATCGCTTCCAGTTGCCTGATCGAATCGTCCAGAAACGACCGGATGTCGCCCGGATACGCATAAACCATGTATTCGTCGCTCATCACGTCGACCATCGCCTGTGGTCCGAGGCCTGTCTCGCGCAGTTCCAGCAGATAGGCGATGAACTTCCGTTCGGGATGGCCACAGTGTGGTGCTCCTTCACAGTCACAGTCCAGGAAGTCCTCGGCGAAATCGAGGACGCGATCGCGGGTCGTGTCGTCGAGTTTCGCCAGGTTCTCCCCCTGGAACAGTAGATCCAGCGTCGCACCCGAGAACGCCCCCTTCGGGAAGTTCGTTTCCATCTGTGAGGCGAGTTGACGGTGGTTCTTGACGTAGATCTTGTCCGTGATAGCCACGCGTGTTCGTCTGTTGGTTACCGGCGAGGATAAGGGTCTCGGAGTTGCCTTTGGGGGGACGTCCGCACCGTCCACGACCGGAAACCTAAACACGCCCCGCCCCGGCGTGTTCGGCATGGACGTCATCGATAGAACCGGACCTGCCCGCGCGTGGCTCGCGACGTTTTTCGCCAGCGTCGTCGCCCTCGCGGCCGGCTCGGTGCTCGCACCGCGGCAGGTTTACGACGGCTTCATCTGGCGGTACTTCTGGGGCCCTGTGTACGCCGACGCGCACAACGCACGGTGTGCAGTCAACGACGGTGGCTCGGTCTCGCTCGAATCCGGACAGGCGGCCTGTTCGAATGCGGCCGATCAGGGGCTGGTCGTCGCCGAACCCGGATACACCCTCGTTTCGGAGGTCGGGTATATGATCGTCGGGCTGTTCTTCCTGATCGGGATCCTGCTGTTGCTCAGGCAGCTACACCTGGGTCGCAACCGCAACCTGTTCTTCGGACTGGTTCCGTTCATGCTGTTCGGCGGGGCCCTTCGGGTCGTCGAAGACGCGAACAACTGGCTCGCACAGTCGGCACACGGCGGCGAGCAGCTCATCGGCTATCCGCTGAACACGCTGCTCATCAGCCCGCTGATCTACTTCACCGTCTTCTTCCTCACGCTCGCGGCACTGCTGGTGAGCGTCTGGTTGTCACGCAACGACTTCGTCGAGTCGTATCCGCCGGTGCTCGGAGCGATCGGCTCGGTCCTGTTCGTCGTCACGTTTTCCGGACTGGTCGCCGCCTCCGTCCTCGAGGAATCGATCGGACAGTACCCCGCGTTCTTGCTGGTG
Source organism: Halapricum hydrolyticum (assembly GCA_025517565.1). Lineage (GTDB taxonomy): Archaea > Halobacteriota > Halobacteria > Halobacteriales > Haloarculaceae > Halapricum > Halapricum hydrolyticum. The sequence goes on along the minus strand of JAOPKD010000002.1, from coordinate 211,461 downwards.
ACCGTCGGGTTGGCGACGGGGATCGCGTACGCGCTGTACTGGCTCGCGGATCGATTTGCCCCCGAGATCAACAGCGGCACGGGCTATATCGGGCTGGTCGTTCTCTGGGCCCACGCCATCGACGGCGTCGCGAACGTCCTTGCGTCGGACTGGTGGGACGCCTTCGGGCTCCCCTTCCAGTACGTTCCGAAACACCCCGCCAACGCGACGATCATCTCGGTCACCGAGACGGTGTTCCCGTCGTCGGTGACCAGCGTCATCGGGACCTCCTGGCCGTTCCTGCTGGTGAAGATGGCCGTCGCGCTGGCGATCGTCTGGCTGTTCAACGACGAGTTCATCGACGAGAACCCTCGGTACGCCATCGTCCTGCTGATGGCGATCGCCGCGGTCGGACTCGGACCCGGCACCCGTGACATGATCCGGGCGACGTTCGGTATCTAGGGGAACGGGTGGTGTTCCCGGTCGAGACGGGGTTCGAACCCGAGCGATTCCGGCACGGTTCTGGCGCGCTCGCCGAAGTACGCGTCGTCGAAAAACAGCGGCTGTGCGCCCGGGGCAAGCACGCGCACGGCTTCGAAGCCGATCGACGCGACGTCCCGGGTCGTGATACGGGTCGCGTACGCGTCCAGGTCGGCCTCCGCGAGCCGGTCGAGAACCAGATCCAGTTCGTCTTCACCCGAGGGTAACTCCTCGGGCCCCACGTCAGCGGCCGGCACCGACTGGTCGACGTCGATGAACGCTTCGATCTCTTCGGGGAAGTCGGCGTACCAGCCGATCGCGCCGCTTGCCTCGGCTGCCTGCTCGCGGCCCATCCCGTCGAGTTCGAGCCAGTTCTGGACGGCCTCCGCGAGCGCCGACCGCGCGCCGGCCCCGGGATCCAGATCCGCGGCCGATCCGAGCGCGAACCGCGGCCACGCTGACTCCCGGTGTACGGCGACGGCGACGACCGGGATGTCGATGTCCTGGGTCAACAACAGCGGCGTCACCGACAGGTCTTCCGACCGGGCGCGAGCCGCCAGTTCCTCGAACCGATCGTCGCTCACCTCGAGTCCCAGCGGCTCGAACGTGGAGTACCACGACAACATTGCGGCGTCGCGCTCAACGATCTCGTACAGCCCGGCGAGCATAGCTCCGACCGTCGAGCGTTCGAGACCGAGCCCGGTCGTAATCGCCGGGCGGATGTCCTGTTCGTGCGGGGGATAATAGACGAGTTCCGCCGGGAGCCAGGCGTCGTCGCCGCTCTGGAGGTGCTCGCCGGGCACCCACTGGCGTCGCGCACCGTCGTCCGGCTGCTCCGGCGAGACGAAAAGCGACGGCGTGACTGCACCGTCGAGGTCGGCCGCCGCGGCTGCGGTGAAGTCGTCGGTCCGGTAGACACCGGCACAGTATCGTTCGAGCGCTTCTCCGAGTGCCTTCATCAGCGCCTCGTTCCAGTCGTCGGAGACGCCCGCCGCCTCCCGGCTGGCCGTCGCGTCGCTGAATCCGCTGGTGTCACAGACCTGCGCCAGATAGTACGGGGCTGGATAGGACTCGACTTCACCGATCTCGGTGACGATTCCCGTCCGCTCGTCGACGGCCTGCTCCGCCATCTCGAGGGCGTCTTCGAGGGTCCCCGCTGACGTGTTGCGTTCGAACTCCGGGGACAGGTCCGATCCACATCGACAGCCGGGGAGTTCGAGCAGCGGGTGGGTCGCCTGTGGGATCGTCTGTACGCGTCCGAACAGCGGCGAATCGCCGTCAGTGACTGCCATCGCGGCGGCACGGCCCGCGATCGCGCCCGCGAACCGCTGGATCGGCACAGCCGGTGCGGCACTCGGTTGTGCCTCCGGATCGACGGTCGCACCGACCCGGCCCTGGAGGCACGCGTAGCACCCACTCGTCGGATCGAACCCGGAGACTGCGGCGTCGACGACCGGATAGCCGCCGATGCCGCCGAGTTCGACCGCGATCCACGGTGTTTCCGTCTCGATCGCGTGTCGATTCGCCCGTTCGAATGCCCGATCACCTGCGATCGCGACGACGATACCGAGCTGTTCGCTTCCAAACGCTGACGGATCTGTCTGGGTCACGGAAACGTCCACGTCGGCAACCGCGGCAGTTACGGCCTCGGCTGCCGGCCCCGATCCGACGAGACCTACAGTCATCACTGGCTGTCCAGATGTAGGCCGGAGGAAAAAACCCCGCGGCGTCGATTCGTGCTCGCTATCTCATCACGGTGCGGCAGTCACTCTGCCTGGATCAGGCTCTGTGCGACGCTCGCCAGTTCGTCCGCGCTGGCGTTGAGGAGTTCGTCCTTGCCGAACTTCAGTCGGAGCCGCGGCCGTCCGACGTCGATCGGGACCTTCTCGGTGTCGATCAGGCCCTGATCTTCGAGCTGTGTCTTCGTCCGCGAGAACGTGGCTTTGCTCGCGAGGCCGATGTCTTCGCCCCACTTGCTGATGTCGTACAGCAGTTCGCCGTTCTTCGCGGCGACCAGCAGGCTGATCGTCACCTCGTCGAGACCCTCTCCGTTGCCCCGTGCCGTCTCCAGCGAGTCGAGCACGCCGTCGAAGTCGGCTGCAACGTCCTCGCCGATGTCTCGTCCGAGCGTCTCACGGACCCGGGAGATGGGCGGTGTGCGGAGCTTGAACCGTTTTGCGACTTCCCACTGCTCGGTGTAGTGTTCGTATGCGTCCGTCACGAAGTCGTCGTCCGTCGTCGTCAGGCCCGCGACCCGCTCGCCTGCCGTGGCGAGCGAGACGACGGAGTCTGTCGAAATCAACAGCGAATTGACCGGCGGATCCTCAAGCACGCGTAGCGTAAGCGTGTCCGCTTCGATCAGATCGGCTGCGGCACTCGCAACCAGGAAGTCGTCCATGACGTCCTTGAGTGTCCGCTCCTCTGCGAGTACGTTCACAACAGGTACGTCGTCGAGGCCACCCATCGACGAAACGAGTGCTCGAACTGTCTCGTGTGAGGGATTGACGACGACCAACTCGTCGGCGTCCGAGAGCGTCGTTTCGAGTATGCTTTCAACGTCCGACTCGAGGATGTTTTGGCTGACCATGTTGTATTACTACCTACTCCCCGCGTGCATTTAATTGTATCGCTGCAGTTGGTTTTATTTCATTAGAATGTAAGGTCAAGCAGGAGTCGATTTATAGGCGCTACATCCGCCACCCTCTTTAAACCCACGGAAGTGGCCGAATACGGGCGGTTTAGCGATCTCCCATCGGGGCCGATAACGACGGGAATAGACGCTGATTCTTTCATCATCAATCGTATAAATAGTGCCTGCGGTATATATTCACATATTCCAGAATGAAACTATTCCAGAGATCCCCATATCGACAACAGGGACTCACCGCTCACTGACGGTGGCTCCGCTCTATGCCGGACCGAAGATGGGTTGGCCACACGTCGCGAGCGTCCTCGAGATCGTGTGGCCATGGTCGCAGGTCTCCCGCGGCCGGAGCAACAGTTCCGGCGCACCCGTCGCGATACGGGCCGTACGTTTCCACCAAACGGCGTACCACCGCGATGACCGGCGGAAACTGGTCAGCCAGACGTTTCCGCCCGTTCGGTCAGCTCTCTCGAGTTCGGACGTCCGTGGCAGCGATCTGCTGCTGTCGTTCGCGGTCGCACGTCCGATGTGGCCCGCGATCTGTCGTGGCGGGCGACACGCGCCGAACGATGGTCGACACGTATCCGTGGTCGTTACGACCGGTCGATCGTCGCGACGTTCGCACAGGACTGTCACCCCCAGGTGACCATGCATCTTCCAGATGTACGGTTCACCGACTTGTATTTATCGGTCGCGGCGCGATCGGCTTGCCACGACGTTCGCTGCCGCGGGCGCAGACAGGTAGATTATTATCCGGCCGGCCGTCAACCACGAACATGGATTACGACGCGGTCCGAGCGATCGATCCGGAAGTCGCGGCGGCCCTTTCGGGCGAAGTCGAGCGGCAGAACGAGACGCTGGCGATGATCGCCAGCGAGAACCACGTTAGCGAGGCAGTCCTCGAGGCCCAGAGCTCGGTGTTGACCAACAAGTACGCCGAGGGGTACCCGGGTTCGCGGTACTACGGCGGCTGTGAGTACGCCGACGATATCGAACAACTGGCGATCGACCGTGCGAAAGAGCTGTGGGGTGCAGAACACGTCAACGTCCAACCCCATTCCGGTAGCCAGGCCAACATGGGCGTGTACCTGGCGATGCTCGAACCCGGTGACAAGATTCTCTCGCTGGATCTCACCCACGGTGGCCACCTCAGTCACGGTCATCCCGCGAACTTCGCGGGCCAGGTCTACGAGGTCGAGCAGTACGAGGTCGACGAGGAGACGGGCTACATCGACTACGAGGGGCTGGCCGAACACGCAAGCGAGTTCGATCCGGACATCATCGTCTCGGGCTACTCCGCGTACCCGCGAGAAGTCGAGTGGGAGCGCATCCAGAACGTGGCCGACGACGTCGGCGCGTACCACCTCGCCGACATCGCACACATCACCGGTCTCGTGGCTGCTGGCGTCCACAGTTCGCCGGTCGGTGTCGCCGACTTCGTCACCGGATCGACCCACAAGACGATCCGCTCCGGTCGTGGCGGTATCATCATGTGCGACGAGGAATACGCCGACGAGATCGACTCGGCAGTGTTCCCCGGGAGTCAGGGCGGTCCGTTGATGCACAATATCGCGGGCAAAGCCGTCGGGTTCAAGGAAGCGCTGGAACCCGCCTTCGAGGACTACGCCGCCCAGACCGTCGCCAACGCGAAAGCGCTGGCCGACCGACTGCAAGAACACGGGCTGGAACTGGTCTCGGGCGGCACCGACAACCACCTCGTACTCGTGGACCTCCGCCCGTCACACCCCAACACGACGGGCAAGGAAGTCGAAGAAGCCCTCGAGGAAGCGGGGATCGTCCTCAACGCGAACACCGTCCCCGGTGAGACGCGCTCGGCGTTCAACCCATCCGGTATTCGCGCCGGCACGCCCGCGCTGACGACCCGCGGATTCGACGAAAACACCTGCCGCGAGGTCGCCGATCTGATCTACGAGGTCGTCGACGCACCCGACGACGACAGCGTCGTCGCCGAGGTCAGCGAACGCGTTACGGAACTCACCGACGAGTACCCGCTGTACGACGACGAGGAACCCCTCTACGAGTGAAACCGGGCCGGTGAGTCCTCCGTAACCACCTATCTTCCAACAGCGAGAGAATCCCCCGGCGTTTACGCCGGGCGTGAATCGCGTCACAGCGGCACATTTTTGCCTGCCACGCCCGTTTGCACACCCAACCGAGGCGGCACGGCCGCCCCCATGTCGGGACAATTGGACAATTTCGGGATTCCAACCCGACTCTCGCAAGGTATCCCTTGCGGGAGCGGCGAGGATACCGACAGAAAACAACAAGGTACCTCCGAATCCCCTACGGGATAGGAGTAACGGGGGCGTGGCACTCCCTGTACTCGTCGGTGTGCGAACGTAAGTTCCCAACGCTTCCGCTTTCGGCGGTGAGGGGAAGCCGCGCCGTGAACGGCGCGGAGGATGTCACTTTTTGCTCGTCTTCCCCTACCGATATCCGATGTCTGTACCCCGCCGAACGAGGCGCCGTTCAGTGCTCGCGAGTTGTGTCGGCGTCCTGAGCGTACTCGCTGGCTGTGCGTCGGACTCTCCCACACCCACGAGCGACAATACTACCGACGGGACACCGACCTCGGGTGGAGCGGATCTCGATCTCCGCGAGGCGAACGTCGTCGACGTCGAGATCACTTCAGACGGAGAGGGTGCCTACCGGTTCGACGTCACCCTCTATCACGATGATGACGGCGAGGACGGCTACGCCGACTGGTGGCAGGTCGAACGCCTCGACGGAACTCGACTAGGCCGGCGGACGCTCCTTCACGCCCACTCGACGGCACCGTTCACGCGCTCGGAGACCATCGAGATCCCGGCAGGCGTCGCCTGTGTCGTGGTCCGGGGACACGACCAGCAACACGGCTACGGGGGGCAGGCGGCGGTCGTGTCACTCCCCGACGGGACAGCACAGTTCGTCCAGCAGGGCGGCGATTCCCGGCCGCTGACCGAGGGGGACTGTCCGCAGTGAGAAGACCTGTTCGTGAATAGAGCCGGTAGTGCGAGTCGAATCCGGGACGTTCTTGAGCCACGGCCGCCCTGGTTGAGGTAATGACCCACGTCATTGACGGTAATGCCGTCGCCCAGCGGATCCGAGACGACCTGAGCGAGAACATCGACACGCTCGAAGCCGACGGGACGACCCCGACGCTCGCGACGGTCCTGATGAGCGACGACCCGGCCAGCGAGACGTACGTCTCGATGAAGCAGGACGACTGCGAGGAGGTCGGCATCGAGGCGATCGACATCGAGATCGAGCCCGACGCGCCCGCCGAAGAGCTGTTCGAGACGATCGAACGGCTCAACGACGACGAGTCGGTCGACGGGATCCTCGTCCAGATGCCGGTCCCGGAGCACGTCGACCAGCGTGCGGTCTTGCGCGCGATCGATCCCGCGAAGGACGTCGACGGGTTCCACCCCGAGAACGTCGGTCGGCTGGTCGCCGGCGAGCCCCGATACAAACCCTGCACGCCACACGGCATCCAGAAACTCCTGGCTGCCGCCGACGTCGATCCGGAGGGCAAAGACGCCGTCGTCGTCGGCCGGTCGGACATCGTCGGCAAGCCGATGGCGAACCTGTTGATGCAGAAAACCGAGGGCGGGAACGCGACGGTGACGGTCTGTCACTCCCGGACCGAAGATCTGCCAGCCAAGACCCGGCAGGCCGACATCGTCATTGCGGCCGCGGGCGTCCCCGAGATGATCGACGGGTCGATGCTCTCGGACGGTGTCGTCGTCATCGACGTCGGCATCAATCGCGTCGAGGCCGACACCGAGAAGGGGTACGAACTCGTCGGCGACGTCGAGTTCGAGAGCGCAAAGGAGAAGGCGAGCGCGATCACGCCGGTTCCGGGCGGCGTCGGTCCGATGACCCGCGCGATGTTGCTGTACAACACGGTCAAAGCCGCCGGCAACCGGGCCGATATCGAGGTCGAACTGCCCTAGATCTCCGTATTCGCTATTCGAGTCCGTCGAGTCGATCACGCGCCGACGCAAGCGCTGCCTGATCACCGGCAGCCGCGTACCTGCTCAACTCGGCCAGGCCGTCCAGAAGCGTCTCGGCGTCGTCCGGCTGGATCGAGCCGTCGAGCGCCTCGATCCGCTTGCGGTGATCGACGAACCGCCCCATCGTCGTGCGTGCCTCGGGATCGGGATGCTCGGTCAGATAGCGCGTCAGATCGCGACGGTATGCGTCGATGACCGCAGCGGTCGCGAGCCCGCGTGCGGCCGCCAGCGTGTCTGGCACATCGTCGGGAGCCGGTCGCTGACCGTCCGCTGCCCCTCGAACCAGCGCCAGGAAATACAGCTCTTCGTCCTCGCCCACCCGCATCGAGCGGGCGAGCTCGCTCGCCACGTGCTGGAGTTCGACGGCCGCGACGAACGTCGGATCGAGATGGCGTAGCTCGCCGCCGCGGATGAACCCACGCTTGCGGACGTATTCGCGACACTGCTCGACGGCACGTTCGGCGACGCGGTCGATCGGTTCGGCGTCGATCGCCCCCGTGACCGGCGAAAGATCGAGTTCCGCGGGGTTGTCGGTGTGTTCGGTGCGCTCGTCGACGCCGACGCTCCGCATACTGCCACACTCCGGGCACGTGATCGATCCCGTCTCGTAGTACGACCATTGGGTGCCACAGGCTTGGCACTCGCGTTCGCCGCGGATCTTCATACCTAGGCGTATGCGAGCGAGCGTGAAAACGGCCGCGCTGTCGCCTCTTCGATTCGCTACGCTTCGTCCGGGTCGAGCCGACTCGATCCGTTACTCTTCGTCGGGGCCGAACGTTGCAGCGGCGTCGGCAGGCACGTCGAAGTCGTGGTAGTGCTCGCCCCTCTCTTTCGAGAGGATATTCAGGGCTGCCGCAGCTCCATCCCCGGCGGAGATGATCGACTGCCACTCCTCGGCGCGGACCATCGCACCGGCCGCGTAGGCGTCGTCGACGCTGGTCTCCATCGACAGATCGACATCGACGAGACTGTCGTCGAACGCACAGCCCAGCGAGTCGGCGAGGTCGCGATCCGCACCGGTCGCCAGCACCAGGTACGTTCCTTTGTATTCGCCTTCGTCGGTCGTGACAGCGAAGCCGTCGTCGGCAGTCGTAACGTCGGTGACCTCCTGCTGGCGGCGTTCGACGCCGAAGCTGTCGACCTGCGTCCGCAGGGTCTCCAGGTACGCCGAGCCGTCTTGCGACCCGATTCCCGGATAGTTGAACAGATGTGCCTTGTGGATCCAGGTGTCGTCGGTGTCGAAGACCGTCGTCTCGAGACCGTTCTTCTGTGTGAACAGTGCCGCGCTCAGTCCGGCGGGACCGCCGCCGACGATCAGTACGTCCGTCATGACTGTCAATACTTCTGGACTCGTCAAAGGTCTTTGCTAGACTGCAACGATGACCGTGATCCCGGGTCACAAGAAACGCCGCTGACCTGACGGCTACGCCAGCGCGAGTTCGGTGTCGATGTCCTCGCCGGCGAGAAGCGAAGCCACGGCGTCGGTTTCGTCGGTCCGCTCGACGTCGTTCTCCAGCAGCACCGTCTCGCTGGGGAACAGCGACTCGCCGACGACGAGACCGTGTTCGCGGGCGGTCGATCCGGTCACAGTCAGATAGACGCCCATCCCGGCGTTCGCGACGGCCAACTCCTCGGTCTGGCTCGCTTCGGGATAGGTAAACTCGACGCCGTCGAGCGCGTCGGTTCCGAGAACGGCCTCGACGAGCCGTTCGTACCGTGGTGAGATACATAGTGACCCCGTGTACTCGGCGACGAACGATCGGTCGAGCGATCTGTTGGGCGGCGCGACGTCGGGCGTCGCCAGCAGCGTGTGATAGACCGTGTCGCCGAGGCCGGTTCGGATCCGAACGTCGGTGTCCATCGGATCGATACGCTCGTTGACCGCGCTCAGGTCGCCGAGTGGATCGGATCGGAGTTCAACGACTTCCTCGAGAACGAGATCCGCACTGTCGAATCCGAGGGCGAACTCGTGCTTGCGAAGCGCGCGGAACGGCTCTTCCCGGCCGACGAGTCGAACCGCCCCCTCGTCGGTCGGAATCGTCACGCTGTCGAACACCACCCGTCGCGGCATACCGTCGCGGTCGTCTCGGAGTAGCGAATACTCCGGTTCGGTCGGCTCGGAGACGTCGCTGTACGCCGCGAGTCGGTCGTAGACGTCCGCGTCCGCCGACTGGTTGCCCTTGGCGATCGCTTTCTCGTAGCGCAGCGTCGAACTGATCCGGTCGGCTACGTCTGTGGCGCCGGCGCGGTCGGCGAGCCGTTCGAGCACCGCTTCGAGTGGCCGTCCCTTTCGCGGGACGGCGACGCTGACGGTTGTCATTGTCGATCCCAGCGGAGCAGCGGATAAAACGGAACCGGTTCGATACGGACCGCTGGAAATCCCTTCTGTATCGGTCGTACGAAGCTTCGGTCGTGCCGACAACTCGCTACCGGAGTGCCGGTGACGTTACTCGCCGCCGCCGATGACCGACGAGAGCTGTTCGCGCCACTGCTTCAGGTCTTCGATCTCGGTCTCGATGTCGTCGATCCGGTCGTCGACGTCGCCGACGTCGCTGACGCGGCTGTCGACCTCCTCGAGTTCGCCACGGAGCGAATCGATCTCCCCTTCCAGCGTGGCGAGGTGTTCGTCCATTCCGTTCACGTCTTCGCCGAGCGAATCGACTTCCTCGTCGATTTCCCCGACCTGCGAGTCGAGCGTTTCGACGGTCCCTTCGACTTCCTCGACAGTTCCTTCGACCGCTTCGACCGTTCCCTCCACCGACGAGACGGTGTCCTCGACGCCGGACATCTGGTCGGACATCTCTCCGACCTCGGACCGAACCTCGCCGATCTCCTCGTCGTTTTCCATCGTCAACCGCTGGATTCGATCGAGCTCGTCCTCGAAAGAGCCCAGGCGGCTCCGGAAGTCCGCGATCAGCTGTTCGCCCGTCCCGTTTTCGGCGAGGAACTCCTCGAGCGTTTCGGTGTAGGCGGCCAGGTCGCTGACTTCGTTCTGGAGGTGCTGGATCCGGGCGTCGGTCGCCCCGCTATCCGCGCCGTCCAGAGACAGTTCCTGTCTGAGCGCGCGGACGACGTCCTCGTCGACGGCCCCGTGGTGGATCTCCGCGAGCAGCGTTGTCGTCAGGTTTGACTGGTCCGGCCCACCCTCGCCACCGGCGGCGTCAGCAGCGTCTGCCTGTCCGACCTCCGCGTCGGGTGCGTTGGGGTCTTTTAGATCGAGCGTTTCGATCTCTTCGTCCTCGTCGGCGTCCAGCCCGGGCACGCTGTCGCTTTCGCCGGCGATCACGTCCTTGACGACGTCGGAACTCGACTCGTTGAGCACGTCGCCCTCGTCTTCCAGCGGCGGATCGACCTGTTCGATCGTCGGTTCCGTGAGGAACTTCTCGACGTCGTCTGTTCCTGTCGAGCGGATGCCGTAGACGGTTGTGTACTCCGACTCGGCTTCGATCTCCCGCTCGAAGATGATCTGCTGGTCGTCGATCGTCCAGTGTTCGCTCCCGTACTCCGGGTGAAAACCGAGGTCCTCGACGGCCACGTCCTCCGGGACGGTATCGACCAGCGTGATCGTCACTGGCTCCGTACGGCGTGATTCGATCCGGAAGGCGATCGCCGGCACGGGGAACTCATCGGCCTCGAACCGCTTGGCCACGGTCACCCCGTCCGACGACACCATGACCGGATCGTACGCTTGTGAATCACTCATGGTTCCATGTCGGTCGACCCATCGTATTAAAGTTACTTCCCGGTTCTCAACAGCTATTCTCGACTTCTTGGCGGATCGATCCGGACCGGACCTCCTGAAGCTTCGCTTCCCCATTCCAAACGATCCGATGCAGCGTCACCTCGCGATCACCAGTAGTATGCTTCGAAAGCTCGTCTCGCTGTGACGACCCTGCGGCCGGGACCAGCAGACGCTACGGATCGCTCCGGCGAGTGGAATCTTCCGTTTCCTGGACCTCCGATACTTATATCGGTGAGTTCAGCGTGCCGAAGTACACTTGCCATGCGAGAGCGGACTTTGCCACCAGACTCAGTAGAATGTACGTCTTCTCGCCGAAGAGGTAGTCCTTCCACCGTGAGACCTCCAGGTACTGCAGGACCATATTCAGCGCAAAGAGGTTGAAGAAGACGAAGATCGAGACGTAGATGTAGATGACGAACTCGGGGAACTCACCGCCGCTGGCCGTCACCGTCCCGATGAACGTGATCCCGATGACGATCCAGGGGACGATTCCGGCAACGACACCCACCCAGTAGGGCGTCCAGTCGGTGACGTCGGTCGATTCGTTGCGCTGCTCCATCAGGAGTCCGGCGAGGTTCATCACCGCGACGAGTCCGAACAGACTCACGAGCGTTCCCAGATCCCAGACGCCGGCCAGCATGGCGATCACGACGATCATCAGCGAGGCACTCACGGAGTACTCGTACCAGCGGTAGGGGTTCATCCCTCTGTCCAAATACTGGACGTACCGGTCGTACCGGACGGTCGCGATGACGGCGTGTGCAAACGCGGAGATAAAGAGGAATCCCGCCACGAGCAGCGGGAGGTTGGCGTCGACGAACGACACTGTCTCCGGAAAGATGGTCTCGGTTTCGGGATTGAAACCGTATCTGGTGCGTGTGACCGGCCATAGAACCTGGTCGGCCAGGATGACCATCGCCACCCCCTGCAGGAAGTGGAGGACTGCCATGACGGCGTTCCACAGTCGGAGCCGGGTGTCCCGTGCCGACGTGCGCTGTTCGGTGCCAGTCGTCACCGTGGTATGTGAGGGCGCCATAATAGTTGAATTACTAACTAGACTGGCATACATCTGTTGGAAGCCGTAGCGTACAATCGATGCGCCCGACGTCGAGCGCGTCCCGTCCACCCATGTGGCTGTTCGCCGATTCTGGCCTCGGGCTCGACGCCCCTCGACGAAATCGCGCTTTGGGCACAACGGCCCACTTCAGCGGGTCGCAAACGCGATTCACCCACGTTCACTCATACTGCCGGCTGTAAGTTCGTAAAGATATTCGCCACCCCGGGGTGGCGAATTATTTCGAAATGTTACAGCCGGCAGTATCACTTCTTGTATGGAAATTGGCCTCGGTACTCACAGGGATCGTCATCACCGGGTGTCGAAGCCGGTTCGGAGGTCGCAGCCGTCGGGCCGCGGCGAGTCGTCATCGGCCATCGGCAGTTGGTGCGGCGGAAAAAAGAGCGCACCGCTCTCGGACTAGAGGGCGTGGAACGGGATCGGATGACGGACCTCACCGCTGACGCCCTCGAGTGTGCCCGGCCGACACGGCCAGACCTGGAACGCTCCCGGCGGCGGGTCCAGATCGCTCTCCAGTCCGTAGGCGGAGGCGGGTTCGAACCCGAACTGTTCGTAGAACTCGGGATCGCCCTCGAGGACGACTGCAGTACAGCCCGCGCGCACGCAACACCGCATGGCTTCGCGCACGAGTTTCGATCCGATCCCCTCTCCGTGCCGGTCCGGGACGACCCCGACGGGACCGAGGACGACGACCTCCGCGCCGGGGGCGGCCGGGAGTTCTGCGTCGGAGACGGCCACGAACCCGACGGGATCCTCCTCGCGAGCGAGCAACGAGCAGTCGGCGCGCAACGCGTCCTCCTCGCGCAACACGTCGACGAGCTCGGCTTCTGTCTCGTCTTCGAACGCCGCCGTCAGCACCGGGCGAATTGCCTCGGGGTCGGCGGCCGTCGCTGGTTCGATGTCGACCACGCTGTCCGGTTCTATCGACAGGCGTATCTGTATATCGGTTCGGTCGCCGGCCCGCCAGTCGACAGCCAGTGTGTGGAGACGATACTCGAGCTGACGGTCACCCTTGCGTTCTTAGCACAAACGCCCACCAGTCACTCTGATTCGACGACGACCGCCCCTTTCATGCCGTAGTTCTCGTGCGGAGAACAGTAGTACGTGTACGTGCCGGGTTCCTCGAACGTGTGCTCGAACGTCAGATCCGTTCCCAGGTTCGACTGGAAAGCGCCGTCGGTATCGATGACGTTGTGGTTGCCACGGATCCACTCCCAGACGACCGTCGTTCCGGGCGTGATCTGGATCGCCACCGGGCTGTACGCGTTGTATCCGGCGTTTCCTTCCGCGCCGACGGCCACTTCGACTTCGTCACGGCCAGTGAGATCGAGTGCCGTGCCGTCGAAGTTCGACGCGTCCGAGAGGTGCGAACTGACCGCCTCGGGTACGGCCACGGACGGGGCGTCGTAGCTCGGCGCTTGCGCACTGCCGGTCGAACACCCGGCGACGGCAGCAGTTCCGCCGACAAGTGCCAGATACGTGCGTCGCGAGAGTGCCATACCTGACGATTGGCCCGACAAAGGGTGTGGCTGTCGCCTCCGGCGAATTTTCGTCATACCCAGTCGACGCCGGTGAACTCGAACCGCGCGCCGCCAGCCTCGCTCTCGGTCACGTGGACGTCCCAGCCGTGGGCGTCGGCGACCCGCTCGACGATACTCAACCCGAATCCAGTCCCCGTGTCGATGGTCGAGTAGCCGACTTCGAAGACGCGATCGCGGTCTTCCGGCGGGATTCCCGGGCCATCGTCCGCGACGTAGAAGCCGTCTGCCAGTTCTCCGACCGTGATCGTGACGCCCTGGCGTGGGACATCCTGGCCGGCCTGGGCGTCGGTATCCGTGGAGCCACGCACGAGGCCACCCCAGTGAGTGTCAGTATCGGGCTCTGTCGACCCGTGTTCGACAGCGTTTCTGAACAGGTTCTCGAACAGCTGTCGAAGTCGATTGCGGTCGGCGCTGACGGTCCGGTCGATCGCGACTTGCATGGTCGCGCTGTTCGTTTCGACGTTTTGCCAGCAACTCTCGACGAGCGTTGCCAGATCGATGGGTTCGCGCTCGCTCACTTGCTCGCCCTCTCGGGCCAGCATCAGCAGGTCGTCGATCAGGGTGCTCATTCGGTCGAGCGCCTCCACGACGGTCTCGTGGTGCTCGCTGTCACAGTCCTCGCTGGCCAACTCAAGTTGCCCACGGGCGACGTGAAGCGGGTTTCGGAGGTCGTGGCTGACGACGCTTGCGAACTCGTCGAGCCGGTCGCGCTCGCGCCGGAGCGTCTGCTCGCGCTCTTTCTGCTCGGTGACGTCGCGATACATCCACAGGTGACCGTCGCTGTCGGGTAGTTCGAGCGGTCGATAGCTCCGTGCGAACGTGCGCTCGTCTTCCAGCACCAGCTCTTCGCTGTCGACGGGGTCGCGTGCGTCGATACGTTCGTCGATCCCCTCGAGAAATTCCGCCTCGTCTACGAATATGTCTCTTGCCTCTTCAGCCAGTCGCTCGCAGTCCACACCGATGACGTCATCCGGCCCTCCGGGCATGTCGAACAACTCGAAAAACCGCTCGTTCGCCGCGAGCACGCGGCGCGATTCGTCCTCGGCGAGCACACCCACCGGCAGCGCCTCGAACAGCGCCGAAAGCAGCGCGTTGGTCTCTTCGAGTTGCTGTTCGTACTCACGCTGTTCGGTCACTTCGCGAGTTACGCCGACGACGCCTTCGACCTCGCCATCGACGGTCAGCGGTGTCAGCCGGTAGTCGAGTACCTGATAGCCGGCGGTCGGGAACTCCCCGGCGACTTCCCCCGAGAGCTCCGTGCGCTCGCCGGTAAACAGTTCACCGAACGCATCGCCGTCGTACTGCGCGTTGATTTTGGGAACGAGGTTGCTCTTTTTGCCGACGAGATCATCCCGAGCCGTATCGTAGAACTCGGCCAGGTACTCGTTGACGACCTTGAAACGAGCGTCTTCGTCGTAGATACAGGCTGACTCCTGCATCGTGTTGATCATCCGCTCGTACTGGCGCAACTCGCGCTTGCGGCGCTCGCGCTCGGTGACGTCTCGCACCGTGTAGAGCGTCGTCCCGTCCTCGGCGTCGACTCGCTTTACGCTCACCAGCACTGTCCGGCGGTCGCCCGTCGCGCCCGTGATTTCCGTCTCGATGTTTTCGATCTCACCGCGATTCTCCAGTGTCTCCTGATCGAACAGCGACTCTTCGAACAGCGCGTCGACCGTTCCGAGATCGCTCACTTCGTCTGCCGTGTAGCCGAACACGTGACTGGTGTTCGGGCAGACGTACGTGAATGCCCCATCGTCGTCAGTGACGAACACCGTCTCCGAGATGTCTTCCAGCAGCGTCTCGTAGCGCTGGGCGATCGCTCGCTGCTCCCGTTGCCCGCGGTAGTGCTGGCAGACCTTCTGGAGTCGATCGGCGACCTTCGAAAGATGGATCGCTTCGTCGCGCCGCGGCAAATAGTCCGTCGCGCCGGCCGCGAGCGCGTCGCTCGCGAGGCGCTCGGACCCGCGAGCCGGATAGAACACGACCGGAACGTCTGGATAGACATCTCTGAGCATCGAGAGGAACTCGACTCCATCGCTGTCCGGGAGGTCGTACGCACTGAGGACACAGTCGAACGACCGCTCCTTGAGCGCCTCAAGCGCACGCTCCGGGGTGAATTCGACGTCGACTTCCAGTCGGCCGTCGATCTGCGAGAGTGACACCGCGCTCGGGGTCAGATCCTCGGGTTCGACCGCGAGCACCCGGAGCGGCGCGCCCATGCACCCCTAGATACGCTCAAAACGTATAATTCCACCGTCATTCTCGATTGTTGCGCCAACCACTACGTTTCTGGTCTGACGACGATGTCGCCGCTGATCCGGAGCAACTGTGTCAGCACCGCGACTCCCACAGCGAGGCCGACGATCGCGAGTTTCGGTCCGAACGCTTCCGCGAGCGAACCGCCGCCGATGCGGAAGACAATAAACGAAACGCCATAGACCATCGACGCCGTCGAGAGGACGGTTGCCCGTCCGAGAGAGGGTAGGTGATCGTTGAGGTGCTGCCCGCGGAAGGCATACGAGAGACTCTTGACGATCCGCATGCCGATGAAGCCCGGAATCGCGAGCCAGGGTTCGACGAGCATGCCGGCGAGCACGGCCGCCATCAGAAGCGGTGCGGCCGCGAACCAGCCTTCGATCCCGACCCGCCGGCGAACGCGATCGATGTTGTAGGAGGCGACCGCCGTCACGAGCATGAAGCCGGCGTACAGCAACCCGAGCGACTGCTCGGGAACGCCTGCCGCGACGACGATCGGCTGGATGTACAGGTCAGCCAGTTCCGGGACCGACAGAAGGAGCGCGGTGTAGGCGATGAACCGCCGGAGCTCCGGCGCGAGGAACTTCTCGCGGACGGTCTCGACGGCGTCGCGTGCCGAGAACGCGCTGCCGCCGTCGCCCTTGGCGTACTGCTCGGTCTCGGGCATGGTGAGCAACACGAGCGCACCTGATCCGGTGACGAGGCCGGCGGCGACAAAGGGGATCCGATGGTCGATCCCATAGAGGACGCCGCCGACGACCGAGGTGACTGCGGAGGTGACGAGAAACGCTGCCCCACCGCGGCCGGTGATCTTCGCGTACTCGTCGGTGTCTAGCCGCTCGTCAAGCGTGTCGTAGAGGTACGCCGACCCAGTCCCCGAGCGGAACGTCAGCGCGACCCCCCAGAAGACGTACACTACCGCGAACGAAAGTACTGATCCGGAGACCGTGAACGCGAACATCGACACCGACATCATGAGCGTGCTGATTATCAGGCTGTTTCGCCGCCCGATCTTGTCGCCGACGTAACCCGTCGGGATCTCCGCTCCGACCACGCCGGCGAAAAAGAGCCCGTTGACCAGTCCGACGTCCCCATCGCTCAGCCCCCGCGCGAGGAGATAGAGCGTGATAATCGGGTAGATGAATCCCTCCGAAAGCGTCGCCCGGTAGAGGTAGAACTTCCAGATCAACACCCGGTGTTTCCAGTCCGCGTCCGCGAGTCTCGTCCCCTCGCTCACGCCTGTCCGTCTCGCGCTTGCGTGTTTAGTTTTTGCGAAATCCTGACCGGTCGGTCAGCCGTCCTGGCGGGCCGAGCCACGCGTCGTGACCGGCCGTCACTCCTCCCCCGGCTCGACCAGCCGATTGACTTCCTCGTCGTCTTTCCACTCGCCGAGTTCTTTCGGATCGACGTGGACGAACACGTCGTCGACTTCCGGCAGCGCCTGGATCGACTGGATAACGGCCGTCTCGATGTCGTGGGCCTCCCGGAGTGTGCGGTCGCCCTCGACCTCAATGTGGAGGCTCACGTCGATTTCGGGGCCGACGTAATGGGCGATCACGTCGTGTGCCCCTTCTACGTCGGGGTGTGCGAGCGCGCGTCGGACGATCCGCTTGCGGAGATCCGCCGGCGGTGCCCGGCCGACCAGGTAATTGACGTTGTCCTGGACGATCTCGACGCCGGTGTAGAGGATCCCGAACGCAACGACGAACGCGGCGATCGGGTCGAGCAGCGGATACCCCAGCGTGGCACCGACGACCCCGACGAGCGCCGCGCTCGCGGTGAGAACGTCCGCACGGTTATCGATCGCGGTGGCCCGTAACGCTGGGGAACTGTGTTCCCGACCGACAGCGATGACGTACCGATAGAGACCGTACTTGACGACGACAGTACCCGCGAGCACGGCGACCGCTGCGAAGTTACGCGTGACGGAGACGTCGCCGGTCAGAGCCGTCCGGGCGGCCTGGTAGAGGACACCGATCCCGGCCGCGAAGACACCAAGCGCGACGAACAGGGAGACGAACGGTTCGATCCGCTCGTGCCCGTGTGGATGCTCGAAGTCGGGGG
Source organism: Halapricum hydrolyticum (assembly GCA_025517565.1). Taxonomy (GTDB): domain Archaea; phylum Halobacteriota; class Halobacteria; order Halobacteriales; family Haloarculaceae; genus Halapricum; species Halapricum hydrolyticum. Next base: position 193,664 of record JAOPKD010000002.1, on the reverse strand, counting down.
GCTGGGTCGTCAGGTAGAGACCGCCGACCGTGACGACGCTGTAGACGGTATCCGCGAGACTGTTGACGGCCTCCGACTGGACCGCCAGACTGCCCGTGTACCACCAGACGGCTCCCTTCGCGAGCACCAGGCCCGCGTTGATCACGAGCACGAGTAGCCCGACTCGGCGCAACGCTGTCCGACGGGACGTCGACATCGGTGCCGGCTTCGAGGCGGACGATCAAATCGGCTTCGACGTCGTCTCGATCTCGACGGCCCCACCCTCTGCCGGAACGGTCGCGCCTTCCTGTGCGGCGAACGCCTCGTGTAACCGGTCGTAGGTGTCTTCGATAGCCTCGACGATGACTTTCGTTTCGGCGATGACGGTCATGAAGCTCGCGTCGCCGTCCCAGCGTGGAACGACGTGGGTGTGGAGGTGGTCGTCGATCGAGCCGCCGGCAGCACTCCCGCCGAGGTTCATTCCGACGTTCAGCCCGTCGGGGTCGAGCGCCGTCTCGATCGCCTCGACGGTTCGCTGTTGCAGTCTGGCGTGATCGAACAGTACCTCGGGATCCAGCTTCTCGTACGCGCCCGTGTGTTCGTAGGGGATCACCATCGCGTGACCCGGATTGTACGGGTAGTTATTCAACAGGACGTAGGCGTGGTCACTCCGGGCGACCAGATGGTACCCTCGGTCGTCTCCCAGGGTCGGCAGTTCACAGAACACGCACTCGTCGACGTCGGGGTCGTCGTGCGGGCGTTTCACCCACTCGATCCGCCACGGCGCGAACACCTGCTCCATGTGTGTCGCTCCGGCAGCCCGACGGATATGCGTGCCGCTCGGCGATCGAACCGGATATTTAAACCTGTCGGCCGTTTTCTCAGCAATCTCGTCCAAACGGGATATGGGAGAGCGATAAACGGTTTCCGGATCTCTCAGCCGGTAACTATCGGTCCGGTTTCTGTCTGGTGGTTACGTCGTAAACAGTGCGGAACAGTCGATCGTTTTTATACCCCTCACAGCGGAACTGGCAACTACGATGGCAACGCAAGCGGGGGCACGCACCGAGCGATCCGAGTTCTGTGAGCACTGTGGGCGGGAAACGGTTCACTCTATCACACTGCAACTCGTGACAGAGAGCGATCGATCCGACAACGCGGAGTTCTCGCGCGAGCCCTATCGTGTCACGGAGTGTCTCGCCTGTGGCGAGCAGACGGCCGTGCGGATGAACAACATCTAGAGTCGACGGGGCCGATTACCGTGATCGTGTCGTCACTTCACAGCCGTCTTCGGTGACGATGATCGTGTGTTCTTTCTGACTGACGTAGTATCCGTCGTCCTCTTTCAGCACAGGATAGCCGTGGACGATCCCCTGCTGTTTGAGACGGCGCAGCGCCATCTTCGGCCGGGAGACGTCGAGCCATCGGGTGGCGAACGGGAGCGTCTTGAACTCCTCGACGATCTGATTGAGTGCCTTGCGTGCCGTCCGGTCTCTGACCGATCCCTCACTGTCCAGGGCGAAGATCTCCTCGTCGCCGCCTTCGCTGACCTTGCCGCTTCCGTCGGTCGCGAACGGTTCGATCGCTACCACGTCGCCGATATCGAGGGTCGTGCTATGTGAGACTGCACGGTTCGGGATGTTCGGCGTCGTGTGCTGCTCCCAGTGGCCCAGTCCGTGGCCGGTCAGGTTCACGACGGGGTTGAAGCCGTACCCGTCGATGACTTCCTCGACGGCCGCGCCGATTTCGCCGGTCTCGACGCCGGGTTCGACCAGTTCGATGGCGGCGTCGAGCGCTTCCTCGGACGCTCGCGCCAGTTCGTCGTGGCCGGAGAGGTCGACCGTGACGGCCGTGTCGGCCAGCCAGCCGTCGACGTGGACGCCGATGTCGAGGTTGACCATCTCCTCTCCGAAGGTACTGTCGTCGTCGATGCTCGGCGTCGCGTGAGCGGCCTCCTCGTCGATCGAGATGTTCACCGGGAACGCGGGTTCCCCGCCGAGTTCGCGGATACGGTCTTCAGCCCACTCGGCGACTTCGAGGTGGGACGCACCGACTTCGACCATCTCGGCGGCCTCGTCGCGTACCTCCGCGAGGATCTCGCCGGCCTCGCGACACTTCTCGTACTGTTCGCTCGTCAGGTCGACCTCACTCATGTCGAAAGCGTTCGATCCGCGCGACCGAAAGCGTTTGTGTTCCGCTTTCGCTGCCGTCCGTATTCGTGTCGCATCACAGTGACTGCTGTAGCGATCGACCGGTACAATCGCCCGTCACCGGGCGATCGACCAGGAACAGACTTACAACAGCCACTCTCAGAAACTGTCTCTCGCGGTCTGCATCGACTCACCGCAGTGAGCACGTCCGGCGTTGCCGTCTGTGTCCATCACGATCACGCCGGCGACGCTGTCGTGGGTGTCGTCGAACTCGGCGATCGTTCGGTCGGCGGCAGTCTGCGGGTCCGCCCCCTCTTCGAGACGATGAATAGCGCGTCTGGCCAGCGTCTCGCGAGCGATGTCTTCCCCGGCACCGGTGGCGCTGGCTCCGCCGGCTTCGCTCGCGTAGAAGCCTGCTCCGATCTGGGGGACGTCGCCGACCCGGCCGGCCAGCGCGAACCACCGGCCACCGGTCGAGGTCGCGGTCGCGACGCGTTCGCCGTCCGTCGCGACAGCGCCGACCGTGTCGTGTCCCGTGAAATGGTCCCGGACCCAGGCGAGCTGGTCGCCAGTTCCCGTCATCGGTGGTTCGACCTCGTTCCAGCGCTCCCGAGTGCGCTCGGTCCAGAGGTCGACGTGCGTCTCGATCCCGAACGACGCTGCCAGATCGACGGCGTGCTCGCCGGCCAGCAGGACGTGTGGTGTCGAGGCCATGACGACGCGCGCGACCTCCACAGCGTGTTCGACGCCGGGCATCGAACAGGCCGCACCTGCCGAGCCACGTCCGGTCATGATTCCCGCGTCCGTTCTGATCGTCCCGTCGCTCTGGACGGCGCTCCCGACGCCCGCGTTGAACTCCGGCGCCGACTCCAGCCAGCGGACAGCGGCGACGACCGCGTCTACGGGAGACGCGGCCGCCGAACCGCGTCTGGCCGCCGTTTTAAGCGCCGATCGTCTCTCGGACGGCCGGTCCGGTTGGGAGCCTGCCCCACCATGTACGATCACGTCCATGCTATCGTGTTTCCGTCCAACTGTCTTAATTATCCAACGACTGTTGTCGACCCGTGTCGATTCCGACGGTTGCTGTCGACCCGTGTCGATTCCGACGGTTGCTGTCGGCCTGTGTCGAGTAGGGGGAGGTCAGCCCCTGACATCGCCGTTGTGGCGTGGGGCCGCAAAAACTATAATTTTCTATAATGAATGTATTGATATGACTCCGGAGCGAGTAAGCGAGCGACTCGAGCAACTAGAGCAGCGCGTCGACAGAGAACAGTATTACCGGGCACTCGAGTACGTCCACGACGACGGTCGGTGATACGGAGCGAGAGCTATCGCTGGGGAACCAGCACGCCGAAAAAACGAGGTCCGATGTGGCGACTTACAGGTCGCGCGGCTGGACCGTCTTGCGGTCGTTAGCCTCGGCGCGACGAGCGGCGTCTTCGAGCAGCTCGTCGACTTCCTCGTCGAGGGCATCGTAAAAGTCCGAGGCAACATTCATGTCATTGAGCGCTTCCTTGACAGCGGCTTTGACGATTAGGTCTGCCATACAGGACTGGTATTCCAGAGGGGAGTTTATAAGCGTTCCCGTTTCCGACCGGTCTCGAAGTCGCTCGCGCCCGTTTGCGGGCCGGTCTCTCCGGTTCGGCTGTCTGGGCAGCCGGCTCGCCGTCGCCCCGTCCATCCGCAACTGCTCGGGACTCCAACTGATAATGAGTGCTGTACCGATGTACCGGTACAACCGCACCTGCAGACTCGCTTCACTCGACTTCCGGCCCTGTCTCACGCCGTTCGACAGGACGACACCGTGCGGTCGACCCGGAAGGGGCGTACAACAATCACTATCGCTCCTGCGGTATCACAGCCACGATCAGATCGGCAGCGTACTCGAAACGACCGTCAGGTCGAGCTGGATGGACAGCGAGTCCGAATGGGCCGATACCGCGTCTTGGTAGTTCGAGTTATCGAGCACGAAATACGCGTTTCCGTCGACGTTCAGCGGTTCCCGAGCCCGGTCTTCGGTCGACAGCTCGTAGAGGTCGTCCCGGAGCTTGATCGCCTGTCCGCCGAACGAGTCGGTCCCCGTCGGTCGCTCGTCAGGCTCACCGCCCTTGATATACGTGCGATACGCCTCGATCGCCTGCTCGCTCTCGAAGACGTACACCGTGAAGGGCTCGTCATCGCGCGCCGTGTATTCGATCTCGTCGCCCTCCGCCGGAAGTTCGAATATCGCCCCCTTGTCCGGCGGAACGATCACCGACTCGTTTTTCGCAAAGACGACCTCGCCGCCCATACAACCGGCCGTGCCGACGACTGCCCCGGTCGCCACCGTCGTGAGGAATCTTCGACGCCGCATCGACTCGACTATCGTCTATCGACCTACATAGATCCATCCTCCCAGTTTTCAAACTAGATAGCGAGATGGGACCTCCACTCCACCGTGGGCAGTTGGCGTGCGACATGCTGGCTGTGCGGAAACGCGAGACCACCAACCGACACCGGGCCGACCGAAAAGGAACACACATTTAAGCAGCCACGCGGAAGGGTCTGACACTATGGGCAAGAAATCCAAGGGCAAGAAGAAGCGCCTGGCGAAACTGGAGCGACAGAACAGCCGTGTTCCGGCGTGGGTCGTCATGAAGACCGACCGGGACGTGCAGCGAAACCCCAAGCGACGCCACTGGCGGCGCAGCGACACTGACGAATAATGAGTGCGAGTGATTTCGAGGAGCGGGTCGTTACCGTCCCGCTTCGCGACGCGAAAGCAGCACCGAAACAGGAACGGGCGGACAAGGCGATGGCGATCATGCGCGAACACCTCGCAAAGCAGTTCGCCGTCCCGGAAGACGCCGTTCGGCTGGATCCATCGCTGAACGAGGCGGTCTGGTCGCGCAGCCGCTCGAAGCCGCCGAGCAAACTTCGGGTTCGCGCCGCTCGCTTCGAAGAAGAAGGCGAGGCGGTCGTCGAGGCCGAGCCGGCCGAGTAGAGCGTGCCCCGCGCTGCCTTCTCCGGGTCGTCGTACGTCGGTGTCTTCGCCCGTGCCACTGACGACTGCCTGCTCATCCGACCGGATCTCGACGCCGATCTCATCGCGACTGTCACCGACGCGCTCGACGTCTCGGCCGTCGAGACGACCGTCGGCGGATCCGGGACGGTCGGCGCGTTAGCCACCGGCAACCAAAACGGCTTGCTCGTCAGCAGCCGGATCACCGACCGCGAGCGCGATCGGATCGCCGGGGTGATCGATCGACCGGTCGTCGAACTCCCGGGCCGGATCAACGCCGCCGGCAACGTCGTGCTGGCCAACGACGCCGGCGCGTACGTCCACCCCGACCTCTCGCGGGAAGCCGTACTCGCGGTCAAGGACGCACTCGACGTGCCCATCGAACGGGGTCTCATCGCCGGCGTCGAGACCGTCGGGACAGCCGCAGTCGTCACCAATAGGGGAGTGCTCGCACATCCGAAGGCCACGGACGGCGAACTCGACGCACTGGAAGCACTGTTCGACGTGCCCGCGGACATCGGTACGATCAACTACGGCGCCTCGCTCGTCGGCTCTGGACTGCTCGCCAACGACGCCGGCTACGTCGCCGGCCAGGATACGACCGGCCCAGAACTCGGCCGGATCGAGGACGCGCTCGGCTACATCTAGGCGCAGCTTTTCGCGACTTCCGTTACTCACCTGCCGCTCGATGGCCGGTGACTCCATCCCCGCGCTTCAGCGCAGCGCTTGCTCATCCGCGATTCGCGCAGACGCTGGTAGATCGGTAGTGGCTGTTCAGGATGGTTTACACCGGTGGCTATGCGTTCGTAAAGATGTCCGGCACGACATCGTGCCTAATCATTTCGAAATTGTATAGCCATCGGTATTAACAGGACCGAGCGCTATCCCCGCGATACCCAGGTTTTCGTCCACACTCCTGCGGATGGGACACTCCACAGCACCGCGAAGCCCCCTCAGCAGGAAAGTGGATGGGAAGATTCTTCCCCTTGACTCTCTACCACCCGACCATGAGCACGTTTACTGTTCAAGGGTCGTTCCAGGCGCGGGACGGTCAGCAGAACTTCGAGACGGCAATCGAGGCACCGAACGAGGACGTCGCGATCGAGCGCACCTACGCCGAGTTCGGATCCAAGCACGCGCTGAAACGCACCCAGATCGAGATCACGGAGGTGCAGGCATGAGCCTCGGTGGTGGCGCCGGCGGCGGTCAGCTTCAGGAGATCGCACAGGCGATCGAGGCACTCGAAGAGGAGAAAGAGGAGCTCGAAGAGGACATCCAGGACCTGCAGACCGAGAAGGCCGAGACCGACGAGGCGATCGAGGCGATCGAGACCCTCGAGACCGGCTCGACGGTGCAGGTCCCCCTCGGCGGCGGCGCGTACGTCCGCGCGGAGATTCAGGATATCGACGAAGTGATCGTCGGACTCGGTGCGGACTACGCGGCCGAGCAGGAACAGGACGACGCCATCGAGACGCTGGAGACCAAAAAGGACGCCATCGACGACCGGATCGAGGACGTCCGAGAAGAGATCGCCGAGATCGAATCCGAGAGCGAGCAGCTCGAGCAGCGCGCGCAGCAGCTCCAGCAACAGCAGATGCAGCAGATGCAGCAGATGCAGCAACAGCAAGACGAAGAGTAGGCGATGTTCGACGGACTGAAGGAAAAACTCGGGCGCTTCAGCAGCGACGTCGAGGAAGACGTCGACGAGGAGGCCGTCGAAGAGGTCGACGAAGCGGCGGCCGACGGAGAGGTCGACGAGGGTGCTGACGAAGCAGCCGTCGACGGGGACGCGGAACCCGAGACCGCTTCGTCGCCAGCGGACGCGCCGCCAGACCCCACGAGCGACCCGAGTAAACCCGAGGAGTCCCCGAAGGAAGAGACGCGGGATGGATCTCCGGCGGAGACAGCCACGCGAGGCGCGTCTTCGGCTGGCAGGCCCGACGAAGCCGCGGGTGAGACGGACCACGGCACGGTGGCCGCTGACACCTCGGCAGGGACGGCGGCGTCCCCGAACGAAGCGACTGCCGAATCAGCGGCCGGGGACGAATCGCCGGCCGACGAAGACGCGTCGAGCGAAGACGAACCGCCGGCCGACGAAGACGCGTCGGACGACGACGAATCGTCGGGTCGCGGCCTGGCTGAGAGGGCGAAGCTGTTCGCAACCGGCAAGACCGTCATCGACGAGGACGACCTGCAAGACCACCTCGACGACCTGGAGATCGCACTCCTCCAGAGCGACGTCGAGATGGAGGTCGCCCAGGAGATCCTCGACGGGGTCAAAGCCAACCTCACGGGCGAGACCCGCAGACGACTCGAATCGACCGGGAACCTCGTCCGTGACGCGTTGCGCGAAGCGCTGTACGACGTGATCAGCGTCGGCCAGTTCGACTTCGACCAGCGGATCGCCGAGGCGGAGAAGCCGATCGTGATCATCTTCACCGGCGTCAACGGCGTCGGGAAGACGACCTCGATCGCGAAGCTCAGCCACTATCTCGAACAGCATGGCAATTCGTCGGTGCTGGCCAACGGCGACACCTACCGTGCCGGCGCGAACGAACAGCTCCGCGAGCACGCCGAGAACCTCGATCGGACGTTCATCTCCCACGAGCAGGGCTCGGACCCGACGGCCGTCATCTACGACGCAGTCGAGTACGCGGAGGCCAACGACGTGGACGTCGTTCTCGGCGACACTGCCGGGCGATTGCACACCAGCGACGACCTGATGGCCCAGCTGGAGAAGATCGACCGCGTGATCGAGCCCGACATGACGCTGTTCGTCGACGAGGCCGTCGCCGGACAGGACGCAGTCAACCGGGCCAGAGAGTTCGACGACGCCGCGGAGATCGACGGCACGATCCTCACGAAAGCCGACGCCGATCCCCAGGGCGGTGCGGCGATCTCGATCGCCCACGTCACCGGCAAGCCGATCCTCTTTCTGGGGACGGGCCAGGACTACGACGATCTCGAACGGTTCGACCCCGAGGCGATCGTCGATCGGCTCATCGAGGAGTAGTCGGCTTTTTTCGGCTATCCGATCCTTACATATCGTCGAGCGAGAACGCGTCGAACCGTCCGACAGCGTAGCGATACCCACCCCAGGACGCGACGCCGAGGACGGTCACGTACAGCAGCCAGCCGAACGCGACCGCAAGCACGTACTCGCCCGACAGCGTCAGCCAGAGCAACAGAAACCCGATCCCTCCGACGATCATGCCGCCGAAGAAAAAGCCCAGCATGGCCCACTGAGAGGGGTGAGCACGCTCGACGTTCATGTATTCTCGACGCTCGAACTTCGGGGCGACCGCGCCGAGCCCGACGGCGATCCCGACGCTCGCTGCAGTCAACACGACCGCGAGCAGCGACTGTCCGAAGACGTATCCCGGACCGTATTCGACCAGCGCGAGCGGTGCCCCGAGACCGATCGCGACGACCAGACCGAGGGCGACGCCGGCCAGCATCCGACCGCGAAGCATGACGTCGACAGAACGCGCGCTGGTTAGCAGTAACGGAAGCTGCTCGCGGTCGTCGCCGAGCGGATTCAAACAGTAGGCGCTGCCGGCGAGGACCGCCCCGGTGACGACTGCCGCACCGGGACCGACCGTGAGCAACACGCCAGGATCCTGGAACGCCGACCCGGCCAGCCCGAACGCACCGAACAGCAGCGGCGTGAGGTGCGCGAGCATCCGGGGATCACGTCGCGTCCGGACGAGATACCGCCAGGCGACGCGGGCGGAGGGCGCTATCTCGAACAGACGCGGGACGCCGTAACTCTCCTCGACGCGGCCGGCCGTCGCCGCGTCGCGACCGAGATCGGCAACGAGCACGTGCGTTTCGAGTCTGAGCGCCCCGAGTACCCCGACGGGGATCGCCACGAAGACCACCCCCGTGACGGCGACGCCGAGCGGCCCCGGCGTCGTTCCGAACGGCGAGAAGATGACGGCTGCGTAGGACTGCAGCGGCGTCCCGGGGACGATCGGTCCGACAGCGAACTGGACGTCACTCTCGTACCGCGAATTGAGCAGCACCTGGGTGCCCAGGAAGATCGCGCCCAGCAACCCGAGCAGGAGGATCGCTTTCACCCACAGCGACACCTGTAGACGCTCGTTGGCGTACCGGGCGAGCGTGCCGATCGCTCGTCCGACGACCAGCCCGATCGCCAGCAGCGGCAGGACGGCGACCAACACAACCGCGGCGACAGCTGGGCCGCCGCCGATCGCGACCCCCGCCAGCAACAGGGCCCCGATGGGCACGATGATCCAGGCAGACTGAACCGTCTGTGTGAGGATCCGTCCGAGCGAGACCGCTCGCGGCGGGATCGACGTCCGTGCCAGCGGCTCGACCGTGCCGATCTGGGACTGGTTAAACCCGTTCGCCGCTCCGAAGTACGCGACGACCATTGTCACGGCCCACAGCGCTACGCCGGCCGTCCCGAGCGGGACCGTGCTCCTGAACTCGCTTCCGAACGTGATCGCGCCGGGTACGAAGCTCACCGCAAGAAACAGACTGAACCCGAGCACACCGGCGACCGCCGCGAACAAGCGTCGTCTGTCCGATCGGAGTCGCCGGAGCTGGGTACGCAACTCTGTCCGTGCGAGCGTCCAGCCGTGTCGCAGATCGTCTCTGACGTGCGCCATAGTTTCCCCCCGCATGTCACCAGGCAGCCGCCGGCTCGTCGGTCAGCTCGAGGAACGCCTCTTCCAGGTCAGCGTCGCCGTCGCTGTCCACGTCGTCGGTGAGTTCGGCGGGCGACCCCTCGGAGACCAGCTGCCCGTCGTAGAGTACTCCCACTCGATCGGCGATTTCCTCGACGACCGACAGGATGTGCGTCGAGAGAAACACCGTCGTCCCGTCGTCGGTCAGCTCGACGATCAGCTCCCTGAGGGTTCGAGCCGCACGCGGATCGAGACCGGAGGTCGGCTCGTCCAGAAAGACCACATCGGGATCGTGCTGGACTGCCTGAACGAACGCCGTTTTCTGGCGCATCCCCTTGGAGTAGCCGTCGATCCGCCGGTCGAGATCACCGTCGAGATCGAGCTCTCGGGCAAGGCCGAGCGCGCGATCGGAGACACGCTCCCAGGGAACGCCCCGAAGATCGGCCGCGAACTGGAGTTGCTCGCGACCGGTGAGTTCGCTGTACAGCGGCGGCTCCTCCGGCAACAGTCCGATCTTCTCGACGAGTTGCCGACGCTCGCTGCAGTGGGTGCCGGCGACGAACCCGTCGCCATCAGTCGGTTCGACCAGCCCGGTCAACATCCGCATCGTCGTCGTCTTCCCGGCCCCGTTCGGACCCAGAAACCCGTAGGTCACCCCCTCGGGAACGGAAAGCGACAGCCCGTCGACGGCGGTCGTCGAGCCGTACTGTTTGGTCAGCGCACGTGTCGAAATCGCGGGCGAAGGCGTTCCCATCGAGCGCTGTTTCGGACGACTGATATAAAAATGCCGTCGAAGTGTCTCGCGTGGCTATTCGATTGTCAGCGTGGTCTTGTCCGCGACGGCGTCGGCTTCCTCGAAGTCCCCGCCACCGAGCAGTCCGCGGGCAGCCTTCTTGCCCCACTCGACGGCCGGCTGGATGAACGTGTCGACGTCGTAGAGTTCGCCCGCCAGAACGGTCGCGGCTTCCATGCTGTAGAGCAACTCACCCAGGCCGTACTCGTCGACGCTGTCGATCTCGATCCGGACGTTCGGCAGGTCCGCGGCGGCGAGACTGGCCTCGGTCGCCTCGAACTCCGCGTCGAGCAACTCGCCCAGCGACGACCCGCCGAGATACGAGAGCCCTTCGAGGTCGGTCTCGGGGATGGGGGTGTCCTCGCGGTCGGCCGCGCGGACGAACGTGACCATCTTGTCGTTCGGGCCGGCCCGGTACAGTTGCAGCTGGGAGTGCTGGTCGGTCGCGCCCAGTGCGCGGACGGGCGTCTGTCCCAGTCCGTCCTTGCCGAGACTCTCGGCCCACAGCTGGGCGTACCACTCGGCGAAGGTCTCCAGGGACTCCTCGTAGGGCATCATCGCGTTGATCCCCGCGCCGCGGACGTCCAGCGCGTATGCGACTGCCCCGTACGCGTAGGCCGGCGACTCGTACAGCGACGGCGCGAGATCGGCCTCGGCGGCCGCAGCGCCCTCGACGATTGCGTCGATGTCGTGACCCTGCAGCGCGGCGGCGGCCAGCCCGACCGTCGAGAGCACCGAGAACCGGCCGGGGACGCCGTCCGGCACCTTCAGCGACGGCAGGTCGTGCTTGTTCGCCAGGTCCCGGAGGTTGCCCTCCTCGCCGGTGGTGACCCAGGTGCGTTCGGTCCAGTCGACGCCCGCGGACTCCATCGCGTCCCGGACGACCAGGAAGTTCGAGAGCGTCTCGGCGGTCGTCCCCGACCGGGAGACGACGTTGACGGCCGTCTTCGAGAGGTCGACGTCGCCGAGGATCGACTCGACCCACTCGGGGTCGACGTTGTCCAGATAGTACGCCTCGACGTCGCTGTCGAGCGCGGCCGAAAGCGTGGCCGCACCCAGCGCGGAGCCGCCGATACCGACGTTGAGGAGGTACTCGCTGTCCTCGAACGGCTCGACAGCCGCCCGAATCTCGTCGGTGTCGACCGTCTCGGGCAAGTTCAGCGCCTCGTAGCCGTGCTCGTTTTTCGCACGTCCCTCCTCGATACGGGCGTGGGCGTCGGCGACACGGTCGTCGAGACGGTCCAGCGCGTCCTCCGGGACACCCGGCGTCGCAACTCGGTCCAGTGCGTTTCCGATATCTACTCGCATACTCGGACTGTCGCTGTCCTCCCACCTACCTTTATCGGACTTCGGTCGACGCCGGCGGTTCCCGGTCAAGCGGTCCGCCCGCAGTCGGATAATCCCGATGCGTCTCGCTATCGGAAGATCTCGGCTCGTCTTACCACCGAGCGCTCGCGACCCGTCTCTATGAGGCGATCTCGGCGCGGCCGCTGGTAGCGCTTCGAATCCGGTCGCGGAGCGTGGCCGCGTCGGATTCGGGCACTCGCACTGCGAAGGCGACGACCTCGCCGTACTCGGCCTCGAACTCGACGCCCTCGCTTTCGAGAATGCCCCGCACCGTTCCGCTGTCGTCGTACTCGACGGTGATCTCGAAGCGCTCGTGTGGGCGCTCGGTGACGACGCCGGCGTCGTCGACGCCCTCCTTGACGGCCCGGGAGTACGCCCGGGCCAGTCCGCCGACGCCGAGTTCCGTCCCGCCGTAATAGCGCGTCACGACGGCGACGACGTTCTCGATCTCGCGCTGGACGAGGACGTTCAAGGCGGGCTTGCCGGCGCTGCCGGAAGGCTCGGCGTCGTCGTTCTGGTACTCGCGAAGCGGATCCGCCCGAACGCGGTAGGCCGGAACGTTGTGGGTCGCGTCGTCGTACTCCTCGCGGATCGACTCGACGAACGCCTCGGCCGCGTCGACGGTCGTCGCGGGCGCGACGTGGCCGATGAACTCCGAGCCCCTGATCTCGAAGCGCGCGCGTCCTCGCCCGGCGACCGTCTGGTAGTGCTCGGACACGATCAGTGGTTCACCAGCGAGCGCCAAACTGCTTGCGTTCTCGATCACTCCGGGGTTCGGTCACCGACTCCGGTAGTTCTCCAGCAGTCGCTCGACCTGCGCGTCGAGGTCGGAGAGTGCCGTCTCGATCCCGTGATCGCGAGCGTCGAGGTAGGCCTCTTCGACGAGGGTCCGGACCGTATCGAAGGGGCCGATCCGGGCACCGTTGGTCGCCGGGATGTCGGAACTCGCGAGCAGCTCTTCGAGGGCGGTCTCGAAATGCGGGTTCTCCCGGAACCAGCCGTCCGAGCGCAACGCGTCAACCGCCCGATGGTTGATGGGGAAGTAGCCGGTTTCGCGGTGCCAGCGAGCCTGCTGAGCGGGCTCGGCGAGCCACGCGAGGAACTCGCCGGCGAGCTGCTGTTGCTCGCGCGGGATCGCGGCGGGGACCCACAGCGAGGCCCCGCCGACGACGAGCCCGTTTCGCTCGTCGGCGACCGGAATCGGGGCCGTTCCGAGCTCGAATCCGGCCTCGCGCGCGCCCTCTTCGATTCCTGCCAGTGACGAACTCGACGCGACGAGCATTGCTGCCGTTCCATCGAGGAAGGCGGATTTGGCCTCTCCGCGCGCTTCGATCCCGGGGTTGTGATAGAGCCCGTCGGTTTCGAGTTCGCGCCACCACTCGAAGAGCACGCGTCCCGCTTCGCTGTCGAAGTGCGCCTCTGTCGCGTCGCCGTCCCGACCGTTGCGCTTGTCCACGAGAGGCTGGCCGGCCTGGGCGAACCACTGCTCGACGTACCAGGCGTAGTTGGCGAAGGAGATCCCGTGATCGGCGACGCCCGCGTCGACGAGATCACTCGCGGCCGTCCGGACGGCGTCGAACGTCTCCGGGGGTCTGTCGGGATCGATCCCCGCGCGTTCGAACGCCGTTCGGTTGTAACAGAGCACTGGCGTCGAGGAATTGAAAGGCAGCGAGTACAGCTGTCGGTCGGTCGTATAATACGAGCGGACGGGATCGAGCAGATCGGTCGCGCCGAAGTCAGCGGGCAGCACATCCTCGACCGGGACGAACCCGCCGCTGTCCATCGCCCGCTTGGTTCCGATCTCGAAGATCTGGGCGATCGCCGGTGGCCGGCCGTTTTCGACGGCGTTCAGAGTCGCATTGAGCGTTCCGCGGTAGCTCCCTTTCGCGGTCAGCTCGATCGAGACCTCGCCGTCGTACTGTGACTCGAATTCGCGGGCCAGCGACTCGAGCAAGACACCTTTCTGGCCGCTCATCGCGTGCCACATCTCGATGGTGGCGCTGTCGGCGTCGGCCGCGCTGCGGGCCGTCTCGAAGTCGTCCAGAGAGTCGATCAGCGTCTCAGTCCGTTCGGCGAGCGTGTTCGTCGCCGTCTGGACCTCGGTGAGGACGCTGGTCTGATCGCGGGCGGCCGCAGCGACCTCGTCGGCGGTCTCTGCCGTCTCTTCGCTGATCTCGCCGACGTCTTCGGCCATGACGGCCACCTGCTGGGTGGATTCGGCCTGCGATTCCGTCGCGTTGCTGATCTCTCCGACCCGCCCGGAGACCTCCTCGACGTCGTCGACGATGTCCTCGAGCGCAGTGAGCGCCTCGTCGATCGTCTCCCGGCCGGCCCCGACCCGGTCGCGGGTCTCCCGCATGTCGGCGGCGGCCTCGTCGGCCTCCTCGCGCACCGCGTCGATCGCCCCTTCGATGTCCTCGAGCGCGGACTGGGTCTCCCCGGCGAGGCTCTTGACCTCGTCGGCGACGACCGCAAAGCCGGCGCCCTCCTCGCCCGCGCGGGCGGCCTCGATCGAGGCGTTCAGCGCCAGGATGTTCGTCTGCTCGGCGATGTCGTCGATCACCTCGACGATCGACTCGATGTCACCGACCGACTCGGCCAGGCTCTCGACGCTCTCGAGGGTCGTTTCGGTCGTCGACTCGATCGCTTCGAGGTCATCCAGGGCCGCCGTCGCAGCTTCGCCGCCGGACTGGGCGCGATCCGCGGAGACCTCTGCCGCGCTGGCGACCTCTTCGGCGGACGATGCGACCTCTTCGACGGTCGCAGAGAGGTCTTCGACCTCGCTAGCGACTTCCTCGATGTGGTCGTGCTGACGGTCGGCGTCGGCCGAAATCTCGCGGATCGACTCGTTGACCGCCCGGCTCTTTTCGCGGACGGTCTCGGCCGTCGAGGCGACCTGTTCCGTGGCGCCGCTGACCTGCTGGCTGAACTCACGAACGCGGCGGATCGACTCGGCCCACTCTCCGATCAGTTCGTTGCAGACGGCTTCGAGATCCTGTGCCGCCGGATCTTCCGCGCCTATCTCGGCCCGGACGGTCAGATCGCCGTCGATCGCCCGCTCCATCGTCTCTGCCGTCGCAGTGATCGACGCCTCCAGACGGTCGGCTCGCTCCCGTGCCCGATTGCGCTCCTCCCGGAGCGCGTCTCGCTCGTCCCGAAGCTCGGCCGCCTCCTCGCGAAGACGAGCGAGTTCCTCCGGATCACAGTCCGGCTCAGTCCCCCCCTCCACCGACTCTGCGTGCTCTGCTGGCGGCGCCGTCGATGGGTCGTCTCCGTCCTCGTCTCCTGACTGTCCGTCGCCGGTGACGCCGAGGAGGAGACTGGTGACTGACGTGTTCATGTACTCGATGTGAATAACACGTGCATCCTCCTGTACAATAAGTATATTTATTTTTGCTTCCGTGCTGTCAGTAAAGTCGGAGGTCCTGACTGTTGTTCCCCTGTGCACCCTGCAGTTGGTTCTGTACGGGCGAACGGCGACCGAAAAGCGGCCGGCCAACACACAGCGGCAGTTCTGCTACACGCGAAAGCGAGTCTCTCGTCGCGATACGACGCGAAAACGAGAACGGAGGGTCCAGAGCGGTGCTACTGGGAGTAGGCGTCGTCGAGGTACTCACGGACCATGCGCTGGGTGTGGTAGTACGGGCCGTTGAAGGACATCGTGTTGCGCATGATGTCGGTCCACTTCTCGCGGTCCTCGTAGTACATCGGGACGACCGTGTTCTCTAGCTGGTCGTACATGTCCATCGCGTCCTGTCGGTCCTCGTCTTCGGCCGCGGTCTCGTCGGGCTCGCTCTCCTCGGGTTCGGGACCGATCTTCCAGCCAGTCTCGTTTTCGATATGGCCCTCGACCCACCAGCCGTCGAGCGTGCCGAGCTGGGGAATGCCGTTGTACGCGGCTTTCATCCCGGACGTGCCACAGGCCTCCAGCGGCCGTCGGGGGTTGTTGAGCCAGACGTCGACGCCGGAGGTGAGTTTCGCGCCGACTTCCATGTCGTAGCCTTCGACGTACTCGACGTTAATAGCGTCGTTGAGCTGCCAGGCGTCGTGGAAGATCCCCTGGATGTTCCCGATCCCGTCCTGGTCGCCGGGGAACGCTTTACCAGCGAACACGAGCTGGAACTCGCCGACGTTCTCGGCGATGTGGCGCAGTCGCTCGTGATCATAGAAGATCAGGTCAGCGCGCTTGTAGGCGGTCGCACGCCGGGCGAACCCGATCGTGAGCTTCTCGGGATCGAGATCCGAGTCCTCGCGCTCGTTGATGAACTCGATCGTGTCCCGTTTCTCCTCCATGTGGGCCTCCCAGAGGTCGTCGTCCGGGATGACCGACGCGTGCTTGAGTTTGTAGGGGTTCTCGCGCCAGCCTTCGACGTACTCGTCGTATAGCTCCTTGAAGGAGTCGCCGACCCAGAAGGGCACGTGAACGCCGTTCGTGATGGCGTCGATCTCGTACCCGGGGAACATGTTCTGGGAGACTTCCTGGTGCTTCTTGGCCACGGAGTTGGCGTATCGCGAGAGGTTCAGCGCGAGCAGGGTCATGTGCAGATCCTGGTCGCGGCTGTATTTCTTGAGGACGTCCTGGGGAACGAACTCCCCGAGGACCTCGTTGACGAGCCCCCAGTCGAACTGGTCGTGACCGGCCTCGACCGGCGTGTGGGTCGTGAAGACCGTCTGCTCGCGGACCGGCTCGGGGTCCATGTCGTTTTCTTTCAGCAGCTCCAGCGTCAGGAGGGCGGCGTGGCCCTCGTTCATGTGGTACGTGTCGACCTCGTAGCCGAGTTCGTCGAGGATCCGGGTCCCACCGATCCCGAGGACGATCTCCTGGGCCAACTGGACGTCCTCGCCGTAGCCGGGACTGTACAGCCGCTGGGTGTACTCCCGGGCTTCCGGATCGTTGCTCTCGACGTTCGTGTCGAGATAGATGATCGGAACCGTGTGGCCGCTGCGTTCGGAGACGACGTCGTACTTCCAGGCCGTCACCGTCACGTCCCGACCGTAGATCGGGACCGTCACCTCGACGTCGAGTTCCTCACAGTACTCCTCGACCGGCCAGGGGTCCTCCTCGCTGATCTGTGTCCCGTCTTCCTCGAGTGTCTGCTTGCAGTACCCGCGCTCGTTGAGCTGAGCGACACAGACTGCTGGTACGCCCATGTCCGCGAAAGATCGGATCGTATCGCCCGCCAGAACGCCCAGCCCGCCGCTGTACGTCTTGACGTCGTTTTCGATACCGATCTCCATCGTGTAATACGCGATCCGTCCGTCCAGGTTTTCCGACACCATATGCACTACCTCTCTCGTGAAATTGCGGATCTCCGCGTAAAACTGTTGTTGTTTTATTTCAACAACGATACCACGGCAGTATCAGGCCCTGAAACGCAAAAAAACGGGAACTAAACGATTGATAATAAGATTTATCGCTGCTTTTTCGGTATGAATAAATATCCTTTTAAATATTTTATACGCTTCATATTTATATTGTATTTGTTGTATATCGCCCACGTTGTGGGCCGATGTCGGAAGATTGATTGAAGGTGCCGCCGCTGATACAGATACATGCACCATCCAGGCCCACCTCGGTTCATGGCAGTCGGAGAGACCCAAGAATTAGCCCCGCGAGATCCCGTGCCCGACGAGGTCTACACGTGGTCGGTCGCAGACGCACCTGAAGACAGTTCGGTCGTGCTCGGCGACGATTCGATCGAGTACATCACGCCGGACGAGCCGGGCATTTACACTGTCCAGCTGGACGCCCCGGACGGCACTCACAAACTGACCGTGCGCGTCTACCCCAGCGACAAGTCGGTCACCCACCAGCCAGGTCGGAGCGGCTACAGCGGAGCGAGCGGCATCTCGGGCGTCTCCGGAATGTCCGGTATCTCCGGGCGGGGCGCGAGCGGTAGCGGTGCCGGTTCCGGAATCTCCCGCGACATCGGCGAGCGCGGTCGCCCCCGGGTCACGCTCACGGGCGAGCAGGTCGGCGACGAAGTCGTCATCACGGCTCACCCCAAGACCGCGCCGGGCGCCCCCGAGGAAGACCTCGACGTCGAGTTCTTCGTCGACGATCGCGACGACCTCGACGAGTACGAGATCGACGGCTACGAGTTCCGCGTCCCGGTCGAAGCCGTCGAAGAGCCCGTCCGGGTCCACGGCGTGGCGATCGGCCACCAGTACAGCGTCCCAGACACCGTCAGCGTCCACCCTGACGGCGGGGTCGACCGGCTCAACGAGCCGCCGGAGTGGACCGACGGGATGTCCGTCTACGAACTGTACGTCCGCGGGTTCGTCGAGCCCGAGGACGACCAGTCGATTCTCGAGGCGATCACCGACCGGCTGGATTACATCAAGGGCCTCGGCCTGAACACGCTGTGGTTCACGCCCGTCCTGCAGAACGACGACTTCGATCACGGCTACAACATCACGGACTTCTACTCCATCGCCGACGATCTCGGCGGCGAGGAAGACTTCGAGAAACTCATCGAGGAAGCCCACGAGCGGGACATGAAGGTCCTGTTCGACCTCGTGCTCAACCACTCCGCGCGCGATCACGAGTTCTACCAGCGCGCCGTCGAAGGCGATCCGGAGTACCGCGACTGGTACGACTGGCAGGACGAGGAAAACAACGTGCCGGACACGTACTTCGACTGGCCGTACATCGCGAACTTCAACTACGACAATCTCGAGGTCCGCCGGCACCTGCTTGACGCCGTCGAGAAGTGGGCCGGATACGTCGACGGGTTCCGGTGTGACATGGCGTGGGCGGTCCCGCGTCCCTTCTGGCAGGAAATCCACGACCTCACCAAGTCCACGGATAGCGAGTTCCTGCTGATGGACGAGACGATCCCCTACGTCGCGGACTTCCACAACCTCTGTTTCGACGTCCACTTCGACGCCGGGCTGTACTTCGACCTACTCCAGATCGGCCAGGGTAACGAACCCGCCGACCAGATCTTCGACTCGCTGGACAACCGCTACAAGGTCGGCTTCCCGGACCACGCCGGCTTCCTGACCTACATCGAGAACCACGACGAGAGCCGCTACATCGAGCAGGCCGGCGAGCACGCCGTCCGGGCGGCCGCGACGGCCGCGTTCACCGTTCCCGGAATTCCGATGGTCTACGCTGGCCAGGAGATCGGCGAACGCCAGCGTCGTGGACACATCCACTGGGAGTACACCAACGAAGAACTCCGCGAGTTCCACCGCGAGTTGGCCGGCACCTGGGAAGAGATCGACGCGCTCAAAGTCGACGCCGACTTCGAGGCCGTTGACTACGAGAGCGACAACGACGCTGTCACCGCCTACGCCCGCGATGGCGAGGACGGTCGGTACATCGTCGTGCTGAACTTCTCCGAGGAGTCCGAAGTCGTCGGACTCGACGAAAAAGTCGAAGCTATCGACCAGATCACCGGCGAGAACGTCGCCGCCGAGGAAGGCGTCACCGTCGAGGACGCCGTCGTCCTCCCGGCAGCGTAGTCGCCCCTGATGCTGGCTGGGGGCGTCCGAACCGCCAATACGTCGCCGGTTGGCGTAGCCCTCCCCCAGACTCAGTTCACAATAGTGCTCATTAACAATTAGGTATGCGAGCGTCATATTCTCACCCCGGCATGGCTGGGGAGAGACCATGGAAACAGAACCAACGCTACAATCGAAAATCTCGCGACGACGAGTATTGCGCACGGGAGCCGTCGTTTCGGGTACTGCGCTTCTCGGTATCACGGCGACCGGTAGCGCGACCGCCGCGAAAGGAAAGCCTGACTTCAGTCCCCGAATCTGGGGTGACGGTGAGCAGTGGGGAACGAAAGTTACTGGTGAAATCAAGAATCCAAACGAAAACTCACTCGACAAGTTCTTCGTGATCACGAACCCCGTCACCGGGGAACTCCCCGAGGGCACGCTACCCGTTTCCGAGGCGGCACCGGAGAACCCCGACTACAACGGGGGGCGCTGGTGGACCCACGTGGCCGAGTGGACTGAGGTAGGCTTGGACGTCCACGGTAGCCCACCACCACTCCTGACCCGCTATGGTCCGGCTGACGATCCCGAGTCGATCCTCTTCCACTACAATCTCGGTCACATCGCAATCAGTGAGGGACCACCGGACGGTGGACCGCCGGACTACTTCCGGTGTCCGCTGCTGCCGGTGAAAGAGGACTGACTCGGCTCTGTTGAAACCCTCATTCAGTGATATTTTCCGGCGGTCGTGCTGGATGCAGAGGATGAAGTCAGCAGAATAATCGGAGTCGATTCGGTTGCACAGCAACCCGGGTGAGGAATCCCGGGTTCTACGAGGAGTCCCCCTTGACCACTTCGTACGGCCGCATCATCTCCTGGTCCTCGTGTTCGAGGATGTGACAGTGCCAGACGTACCGCCCGGTGAACTCGCCGAACCGACTGATGATTCGGACAGTCTCCCCGTCATAGACCTTGACTGTGTCCTTGTTGCCACGCTCGGTCGGCTCCGGCGGTTGGGTGCCGTTGGGACCGCGGCCGATCACCTGGAAGTCGACCAGGTGGAGGTGGATGGGGTGAGAATCCGGCGTGTTGTTCTTGATCTCCCAGACCTCCATCGTCCCCACCTGCGGCTTGGTCAACACGGGATCGTTCCAATGTTCGCCACCATCACGACCTCCCTCCTCGCCGAGGAGGTGGGTGTCCAGCCCGTTGAGCGTCGTCGTCTCCAAACTCATCCGCCGGGTCGTCCCCACCGCCTCTTCGCGGAACGTTTCCGGGCCCGGTAGCTTGAGCGTCGTCGGGTCCACGACCGGCTCCTGCGGCATCGAGTCCGCCACTCTGAACTGGGCTAACTCGGGGAGGCCGCCGCCATCGTTCTCCGCATCGGGACTGACGAACGGGAAGCCAGCGTCGCTCTTCACGGTGAACGTGTCTCCGGCGAATTCCGAGAAGTCGACGATGACGTCCGCGCGCTCGGCCGGTCCGAGGAGCAGTGACGTGGTGTCCTGATTCGGTCCGATCGGCACGACGTCCTGGAGGAAGCCGAGGTCGGTCCCGATCTGGTATATGGTCGGGACCCCACCACTGTCGTCGTTCTCCAGCCTAATGTCGAAGAAGCGGTTGTTCGACCCGTTGAGCAGTCTGAATCGGTACTGCTGGGGCTGTACCTCGAAACTGGGCCAGGCAAGGCCGTTCACCACCGAAACGTCACCGGCGAACTCGGGGGCGAACTCGTCCGGGTACTTGTATTCGTCACCCCCGTCGAAGGACCGATCCTGGAAGAGGAGGGGAACCTCCTGATCGCCGCTCGGCAGCCCGAGCCGGCGCTCCGCTCCTCCCCGGATCAGGTAGAAGCCGGCGAGGCCGGCGTAGACGTTGAGCCGGGTGCTGCCGAGGGCGTGGTCGTGGTACCAGAGCGTCGCCGGTGCCTGCCGGTTGGGGTAATCGTAGACGTCCTTCTCGAACTGTGGCCCCTCGATACCGTCCGGTGACTTCCACTGCTCGGGCAGCCCGTCGCTCGCTGATTCGACGTGTAGTCCGTGGGTATGGGTAACCGCCCGTACCTCCGGGAAGTCTTTCGTTCCGCCGTACCCATCAAACTGTGTGACCCAGTCTGGATAGCTTTCCGCGTAGTCCCCGGGCTTCGTCCCGTGAACTCGTGTATCCACGTCAAAGAGATGTGAAGAGGGGAGTTCATTCGAGAACTCGACTTTGAGCTTCTGGTTTTTGTCCGCCTCGATGGTCTTCCCGGGGAATTGACCCTCCGAATCGTTCGGGCCCTTGTATCCCCAGACCGTCGTGGGGTCCATATTAGGATGGTGCGTATGACTCCCCTGGGCCATTTCGATGTAGTAGTAGGGTCGACCCTGCCGACGGCCGGCGGTCTCCATCACCGCCGGCTTGGCATCGCCGATCGGAAGCATCTGCCAGCCGAGCTCGCTGAGGCTGTGATGGTCCGACGGCGTCACCTGCGCGGCGACCGGGCTCGCGGAAAGTGGGAGTACCGACGCAGCCCCGAGCGCTGTGCCCGTCTTCAACACCGATCGTCGGCTCAGTCGTTTTCGATTCCCCGTGTCGTGATTCGGTGTCTCATCGTTCGATGTCATGTCTTTTGCCGGGTAGTATACTACCCGGCTCAAGCGTATTTGTTATAGAGATGATACCAGGGATCGAGGTTTTAGCATCTGCAGTGCAGGGCGCTAAGCCCCCTTCCTCAGCGAGCGCCGAAGGCGCGAGCAGGGAGGGAATACAGCGCCCGTCATCGGTTTCACTTCCACTGTACGGCATGGCCTTACTACCCCGGCGGTCGAAGGGGGGAGTAAGATGCTCGCCGTGCTTCCGACGTTGTTCAAACGCGACAAGAAGCGTGCAGCGGCGGTTGCGGCTGAGTGTCGAACCGGTAGGAGTGGGACACTCCGAACCGCCTGTCAAGGGAAACCGCCTGCGGAGTCTAGAGCCGTCCCCAGAAATCAGAGATTTCTGGTGTGCGAACGAGAGCCGTGCTCTCGTCAACGCTGTGTCCACGTCGGATGCAAGCTCCGACACAGAAACAGGAAGCCCCGACCTCAACAAGCGAGGGCCGAGTAGGCCCGAGCGCGGTAGGTCGGGGTAGTTCACAAGGCATTAATAAGTTAATATTACTTTTGTGTCTCCTCTTGCGATGCAATTCCAGACGGTCACAATGGCTTTTGTCTGAAAAGACGATTGGCAGCTTACGGCAGCCTATTTGTGCTGAATATGCGCGCTGTATTCAGCAGCACATGCCCCTCACAACCCCGAACAATCGCCCACCTCGTATAAGTCCACTCGCCGTGGGCCCTCAATCGTCAACGTCAAGCCCTGAGTCTTCGACGGCCGTCTCCTCGGCTAATGACGCACGTCCCTCGTCGTCCTCGATGACGCCCTCCTGCCAGCGACCCAGCCGGAACCAGGCCACCGCCACCAGAAACGACAGGAACCCGCCGACCGAGAAGGCGATCCAGATCCCCTCGACACCGATCCCGAGCGTCTCGAAGGTGTGACCGGTCGGGAACGCGATCGCGAGCGAGAACGCCAGGACGATCGCCACGGGCACCCGGAACACCCACCGGGAGAGCAGCGAGAGCGCCATCGCGACTTTCGTCTGGCCGGCTCCGCGGAACGCGCCCTGGATGACCATCGTCCCGCCGAAAAACGCCCAGAACGGGGCGATGATATACAGGAAGGTCACGCCTTCGCTGACGGTCGCAGGGTCGTCGAGGAACACCCGGATCAGCAACTCGGGGACGAGCAGACAGATCCCCGCTGCGACGCCCAGAAGCGCCATCGTGCTGCCGGTAGCGACCCAGGTTACGCGTCCGGCCCGGTCGGGCGTCTCCGCGCCGAGGTTCTGGCCGACGCCGGTCGCGGTGGCCTGCCCGACCGCACCCGCGACCGACCACGTCACCGACATCAGGCGGACGCCGACGCCGTAGGCGGCGATGGCGGCGTCGCCGAAGGGCGTCACGAACGCTGCCATCACGACCGCGGCGAAACTCCGGGCCCAGCCGTCCAGCGTCCCCGGGTAGCCGATATCGATCAGCTTTCGGAGGATGCGGGGATCCGGACGGAGGTCGCCGGCGTGGAGTTTGACGCCGAACCCACCGCGCAGGAGGATCCCGATGCCGGCGGCGGTCGCGAGCCCGCGGGAGACGAACGTCGCCCAGCCGGCACCCCGCGTCCCCATCGCCGGGAACGGTCCCCACCCGAGGATCAGAAAGGGATCGAGGACGACGTTCACGCCCGCCGACAGCAGAACCAGCCACATCGCGGTCCTGGTGTCGCCCGCGCCCTGCAGGGACGCACGGAAGGCGAAAAACAGGAACGTCAGTGGCAGCGCGAGGAAGATGATCTCGATGTAAGCCAGGGCTTCGATGAACACTCGTCCGTCGGCACCCATCAGCGAAAGCAAGTCTACTCGGAACGTCCACCCGAGTGCGGCCAGGACAAGCCCGACCACGAGCGTCAGCAGCACCGTCTGGGCGACGACCCGATCGGCCCGGCGCTCGTCGCCGGCCCCGACGTGCTGTGAGACCAGCGCAATCGTCGCGGCGGTGATCCCGATCGACGTCGAGACGAACATCCACGACAGCGGAAACATCAGTGCGACCGCGGCGACGGATTCGCGACCCACCCGGCCGACCCAGAACATATCGGCGAGGTTGTACACTGTCTGGAGGAGGTTCCCCAGCACGAGCGGCCAGGCTAGATGGAGCAGTTTCGGCGATATCGCGCCCGTCGTCATGTCGATGCCACGTCGCTCTGGAGAGGTCACTGTCCGAACGTTCGTCGGGAAAGAAATGAAGGCGGCGCTTATACTGCCGGCTGTAAGTTCGTGAAGATGTTCGACACCCCGGTGTGTCGAATCCTTTCGAAAAGTTACAGCCGGCAGTATTAGAGAAAGCGTCGAGGCTCTAGTCGGTCAGCCGTCCGGTCGCCTCGGTGATATCGTACAGTCGCTGTGCCACGTCGCCGGACAGGGCGTCCTCGCTGACCCGCCAGGACCAGTTGCCTTCTTCCGTGCCGGGCACGTTGAACCGCGCTTCCGAGCCGTATCCGAGCGGGTCCTGGACCTGTGCGAGCGTGATGACCGAGTCCGATCCCCAGACGGTATCGAGAATGTCCCAGTGGACGTCCCCGCCCTCGTAGTCGACGGCGTAATGGAGACAGTCCCGCTGGCGGTCGTCGAGGTCTTCGTACCAGCCGACGAGGGTGTCGGTGTCGTGCGTCGAGGTGTAGGAGACGGAATTCTCGTCGTAGGTGACGGGGTGATAGCGACTGTCGCCGTCACACCAGTCGGCGAAGGCCGCGACGTTCATCCCCGGATAGTCAAGTTCGTCGCGGATGCGGTCCATTTCGTCGGTGATCTCACCGAGGTCTTCGACGACGATCGGTAGATCACCAAGTTCGTCGCGGACGGCGTGGAAGACCGCTTCGTGTGGGCCGTCGACCCACTCGCCCTCGCGGGCGGTGTCGGCGTCGGCAGGGATCTCCCAGTAGCTCTCGAACCCTTTGAAGTGATCGATGCGGAAGATGTCGACCCGCTGGAGCAGGCGTTCGAAACGTTTGACCCACCAGCCGTAGTCCCGCTCGGCCAGCGTCTCCCAGTCGTAGACGGGCGTTCCCCACATCTGGCCGTCGTCTGAGAACTCGTCCGGCGGGACGCCGGAGACGTACTGCGGTTCGCGCTCCTCGTCGAGCTTGAAGATCTCGGGGTTGGCCCAGACGTCGGCACTGTCGAGGTCGACGTAGATCGGCATGTCGCCGACGAGGCCGACGCCGCGCTCGTTGGCGTAGTCTTTCAGTTCCGACCACTGCTGGTCGAACAGCCACTGGAGGAACTCCCGGAACTCGATCGTCTCGGACAGTTGCTCTCGATACTCCTCGAGCGCGTCCGGATCGCGCATCTTCGCGTCTTCGGGCCAGTCGAGCCAGGAGACGCCGTCGAAATGCGTCCTGAGAGCCCGATACAGCGCGTATTCGTCGAGCCACTCGCCGGCGTCGTCTTTGAACTGTTCGAAAGCCGCCCGTTCGTCGTCGCTCGCCTCGGCCTGGAACGTCTCGAAGGCGTCCTCGAGGCGCGCTTCCTTGTACTCTCTGACCGGTCCGTATTCCACGTGACCATCGTCGAAGTCCGGACGGTCGAGTTCGGCCAGCCAGCCACGCTCGACCAGGTCCTCCAGGTCGATAAAGAGAGGATTGCCGGCGAACGCCGAATACGACTGATACGGAGAGTTGTCGTGGATCGGGATCGTCGGGCCGAGCGGGCAGAACTGCCATAGCGATTGCCCGGAGTCGGCGAGAAAGTCGACGAAGGTTTCCGCCGGCTCACCGAGCGTTCCGATGCCGTCCGGTCCCGGTAGCGAAGCGATGTGCAAGAACAGTCCGCTCTGTCTATCGAAGTCCATTCGTATCGTTTTAGTTATTCGCCCGAAGACTTGAAAGTGGCAGATTCGTCCCGACGGACCAACGGCCAGTTTCAACGGGCACACGTATGAAGAAAGATTACAAACAATATATGTGTGCTGAGTGTTTGAGTACAATCAAGATGAGGATACACAGACCGACGTTAGATCGGATCGACGACAGCGCGGTCAGGGTCACGGGGGGTGCCAGAGCATGAATTCGGCGGCACTCGAAAGCCAGCTCAAGCAATTCGGGCTCTCCGAAAAGGAGATCCAGACGTATCTCACGATTCTCGAACACGGTGAAGCGAAGGCGAGCACGATTGCAGACGACACTGGCGTTTCCAAACGCTACGTGTACAGCATCTGTGAGAAGCTCGAAGAGCGAGGCTTCGTCGACGTCGACGACCACGTCGTTCCGACGAAGATCCGGGCAAAGCCACCCGAAGACGTGATCGGGCTGCTCGCCGGACGGCTCGAGGAGATCGAGCCCGCACTGAAACAGCGCTACTCCGAGACTTCCTCACGACCGCAGCGGTTCGACGTCATTAAATCGCGTGTAACGGTCATCAAGCGTCTGCGGGAATACATCGAGAGTGCCGAACGGGAGCTAGTACTCGCCGTTCCCGAAGGCTATCTTCCCGAAGTGGCCGAGGAACTCTCGGCAGCGATCAACCGCGGCGTCCTGGTGTTGCTGTTGATCAGCGACGTCGACGATCCCGAGCACGTCCTCGATGACGTCGACGGCCCCGTCGGAAGCGTCGTTCGCGTCTGGGAACTCGGCATGCCGGTCCTGCTGGCGGCCGACGAACAGCTCGGAATCGCCTCGCCAGCGGAAATGGTCTCCCGTGCCAACAGTGACGATCGCGCGATCGCCATCGTCCAGGGGCAGATCGTGCCGATCATCGCCGGATCGTTTCTCGCGAACTACTGGCCGTTCGCCCAGCAACACTTCGTGGTCGATCCGGTCGAACTCCCTCAGACGTACCGAAGTTTCCGCCATGCGACGCTGCAGGCGACGCTGCACAACCAGGCCGAGGCGACGGTCTACGCCCGGGCGACCGCCCAGCCCGTCGACACTGACGAGCCGTTCACCACGCTGCAGGGAACTGTCGTCGAGACCCGCCAGGGAATGGTCGAACCGCGGACGAACACGATCCCGATCGAACACACGATCATTATCGAAACCGACGAGAGGAAGGTTTCGATCGGTGGCCCCGACTCGTTCCTCGAAGATTACGAGGCGCGCAAGGTCACCCTCGAACGGCCGTGACATCCACCACATGCCGGTAGCCGGGACTGCTCCCGCGCTGTCGCTACGGTGTGTCCCCCGACGCCCACAGTCGCCTCCGTCTTCACTTTCACTGCGGCACCGAGAAGTCTTTAAGGCGGGCAGAACTGCTTTTGCCTAACGAATGCCATCGATGCAGTCGACGCTGGGCGATTCAGGGATCGCCGAGGAGCTGGCCGAGAGCCAGCGACAGATCTCGATCGCCGAGTTCTTCGAGAAGAACAAGCACATGCTCGGGTTCGACTCGGGTGCCCGGGCACTCGTCACGGCCGTCAAAGAGGGCGTCGACAACAGTCTCGACGCCTGTGAGGAAGCCGATATCTTCCCCGACATCTACGTCGAGATCGAGGATCTCGGCGACTACTACCGGTTGGTCATCGAAGATAACGGCCCCGGGATCACGAAAGATCAGATCCCGAAAGTATTCGGGAAGCTTCTCTATGGTTCAAGGTTTCATAAGCGTGAACAAAATAGAGGTCAGCAGGGTATCGGAATCTCGGCAGCTGTGCTCTACGCACAGCTCACCAGCGGCAAGCCGGCAAAGATTACTTCCCGGACAAAAGGATCCAGCGAGGCACAGTACTTCGAGTTGATCATCGACACCGACACTAACGAGCCCGAGATCAGCGTCGAAGAGACGGCGTCGTGGGATCGCCCGCACGGCACGCGGATCGAACTGGAACTGGAGGCGAACATGCGCGCTCGACAGAGCCTCCACGAGTACGTCGAGCAGACAGCGGTCGTCAACCCCCACGCCCGCATCGAGTTCGCCGAGCCGAGTCTCGAGGAACCGCTGAAGTTCGAACGCGCGGACGGGGCCGAACTCCCGGCCGAGACCGAGGAGATCCGCCCCCATCCTCACGGCGTCGAACTCGGGACGCTTTTGAAGATGCTGGAGGCGACCGACTCCTATTCGGTCTCCGGGTTCTTGCAGGAGGAGTTCACCCGCGTCGGCCAGAAGACCGCAGACAGCGTCGTCGATCGGTTCCGCGATCGCCACTTCGGCCGCGAGATGGCCTGGCGGCCACCACAGGTTCACGAAGACGCGGACGTTCAGGCGGCCGTCCGCGGGGCGGTCGCCAACAAGGGTAAAGACGCGACGAAGACCTTCGCGGAGGCGGTCGCCGGGACGATCGCCGACCGGGATCGAGTGGCCTACCACCAGCTCCGGGAGATCGTCGACAGCAAGGCCGAGACCGTCGCGAACGATTTCGGGACGACCTTCGGTTCGACGGTTCGAGAGAAGGCCACCGAGGCCGCCTGGACACAGATACTGGGCGGGGACGAGAAAGAATCTCGGACGGACGCGATCACCGCCGACCTCTATAAACTCGTGGACGCGGCGACCAGCACGCGCAAGGACGACGCCACGATCCAGGGGCTGGCCGAGCGACTCGCCGCGAAGTTCGTCGGCAGCGAGGATCGCCGGCATCGACTGACGCGCGACGACCTGACTGAGTACGTCGACCGGGCCGCCGACGCGACCGAAGAGTACGACGACGCCACGTTTGGCGAAACCGCCCGCGAGAACGTGATCGAGGAGGTCTGGGCGGTGATGGTGACGGTACCGGACGATCCGCCGACGGTATCGGCCATCGCCGACGACCGCGACGCCGCCTCCGAGTTGCTCGAGGCGATGCGGGCGACCGACATCATGTCGCCGCCGACGGGCTGTCTCGCTCCGATCACCGAAGAGCTGGTGCTGTCCGGGCTGAAAAAGGAATTCGACGCGGACTTCTACGCCGCGGCGACCCGTGACGCCGCAGTCCACGGTGGCGATCCGTTCATCGTCGAAGCGGGGATCGCCTACGGCGGCGAACTAGAGGACAGTAGTAGCGTCGACGTGATGCGCTTTGCCAACCGCGTGCCGCTCGTCTACCAGCGCGGGGCGTGTGCGACGACCGACGTCGTCAAGGAGATCAACTGGCGCAACTACGGGCTCGATCAACCCGGCGGGAGCGGCATCCCGAACGGTCCTGCGGTCGTAATGATCCACGTCGCGTCGACGAACGTCCCCTTCACCAGCGAGTCCAAAGACGCGGTCGCGAACGTGCCCGAGATCGAAAGCGAGATCGAACTCGCCGTCCGGGAAGCGGCCCGTGATCTCAAAAGCTACCTCAAAAAGCGTCGATCGATGCGCAAGCGCCGCGAGAAACAGGACAAGCTGGCGACGATTCTGCCGGAGATGGCCGAGAAACTCGCGTCAGTGACGGGCCGCGAAGAGCCAGACATCGACGAGGCGCTGGCCCGCATCATGAACAACGTGCTGGTCGAGCGGGTGGTCGAGGACGGCACGGCGACCATCAGCATCGAGAACAACTCCGATCGCAACGCTGACGTCGCGTTGACGGAGATCCTCGGCGCCGAGCCACAGAACGCGAACGGGGCGAACGTCGTCGAGATGGACGGCGAGTACTATCTCAAGTGGTCCCCGACGGTGAGTAGCGGCGAGACAGCACGGCTGGAGTACAGCATCGACGACGACGCCGACAGCGAGATCGCCGTCGAGGGAATCGACGACGAGAAACTCACGATCCAACAATGAGCGCAGACGACCACACTAACTACGGCGAGGGCGACGCGCGCCAGCGACTTCTCGATCTGGCCGAACAGTTCTACGAGCAGTTCGAGGACGGCGACGTACCCCGGTTGCAGGTCCCGACCCGGACGAAGACCAACATCGAGTACGACGAGGACAGCGGCGTCTGGGTGTACGGTGACCGGACATCGACCCGGAGCGCGAAGACCGTCTCGGGGGCACAGAAGCTACTGAAGGCTGTCTACACGATCGACTTCCTCGCCCAGCAACTCGGCGAGGACCGTTCGTCGACCCTGCGTGAGCTGTACTACCTCAGCGAGTCCTGGGATCTCGCCGAGGCACAGTTCAACAGCCAGGACGAATCGAACCAGCTGATCGAGGACCTGGAGATCGTCTCCGGGGTCACGCGTGAGGACTTCCACATGCGTCCGGAGGAATCGGGCGCGACGCTGATGGGGCCGCTGCTGATCCGCGAGCAAACTCGCCGGGGCGAGCGGGAGATCCACTGTCAGGAGGACGTCGGTGAAGGCGGCTATCAGATCCCGAACAACCCCGATCAGATCGAATTCCTTGAAAACGACGCCGACTTCGTGCTGGCGGTCGAGACCGGTGGGATGCGCGATCGGCTCGTCGAAAACGGCTTCGACGAGGAGCACAACGCCCTGATCGTTCATCTGAAGGGGCAGCCCGCCCGCGCGACACGGCGGATCACCAAACGCCTGCACGACGAACTCGACCTGCCGGTGACGGTGTTCACTGACGGGGATCCCTGGTCGTACCGGATCTACGGCTCGGTCGCGTACGGCTCGATCAAATCCGCACACCTCTCGGAGTATCTGGCCACACCCCAGGCGCAGTTCGTCGGCGTCCAGCCGGAAGACATCGTCGAATACGACCTGCCGACCGATCCGCTGAGCGATTCGGACATCAACGCGCTCGAATCCGAACTGGAAGATCCGCGATTCCAGACCGATTACTGGCGAGAGCAGATCGAACTGCAACTGGACATCGAGAAGAAGTCCGAACAGCAGGCGCTGGCCTCCCACGGGCTGGATTTCGTCACGGAGACGTACCTGCCCGAGCGTCTCGAGGCAATGGACGTTCTCTAGAGGGAGGGCGCCGTCCCGTTGCCGAATTCTGGACGGTGATTTATAGACCCCGGATAATAACGATCGTTATTGATAGACGTGTCTAGCCAAGGGCCATATGAGAACAATGGCCACGATCGAAGTCAGCGACGATGTCTACGAAGTACTCGAGAAGGAAACCGAACCGGGCGAGTCGATCGACGACCTGCTGGCGCGCGTGCTCAAGATCGATACCGAGCGAGCGCAGCTGGACGACTCCGGAGTCGATTCAGGCGACGTCCACGGCGGGACGAACATGTGGACTGTCTACGATCAACTCGGGCGCGAACGCAAAGAAGGCGAGTCGCTCTCGGACACGTTCCGGCGACTCCAGGGTTGAACTCGGCCCCCAGGGCCAGATACACGTCTGCTGTTTTCGAGAACGGTAGTCCGCCGTGGCGGCCGCCGCCCCCCGGGCGGATGGGCCCACGGCAACGGTACGGACCGGCGGTCAGGGACACCGGCCCGATACGGGTCGGCGGGATCGGAGCACACTCGATCCCGCCGCGGGTGTCGAACACTGGCTGCACGCTCATACGGGCACGTGAGATCGGTTTGCGAGCGATACGTTCAATCTGCCGTCTGGGCGTTTTTCCTGTTATTTTTTGATTTCCTTACCACTTTGTCGACGTAAGCGGGTGAAATGCCACGTCCTTGTGTTTTCATCGGCAATTAGTCGCACGAACGAGTAACGTATAAGGCTTTTGTGCAGATGCGATTATGGTGTCCGATAGTCCTTATATTGTATTGACCCGATCGCCCCCTGCCAGGCCCGTGACGGGCGTGCCGGTCAGAATCGCGTCACGTCGAGGCGTTCATCACGGACCAGCCAGAGTGCAATCAGACAGCACACCCAGGTGACGGCAGTCGGTACGGGGGAGTGACCGGTCGTCCCCAGACCGAGGTGGTAGTTCGTCTCGACGAGCGGGTAGAGGTGCGGGACACCCTTCGGCGTGGTCGTGTCGATCAGCAGGTGCGAGCCGTACGCGACCGCGACTGCAGTGGCAGTTCGCCGATTTCGGTAGGCCACGAACCCGACGACGAGTCCGCCGACGAGGAGCGTGTGGGTGACCCCGCGATGGACGAACGGCCACCCGAGCGCGTTCGGAAACAAGAAATCGACGTCGGGGGCCACGCCAGCGAGGAGACCAGCGATCGGGCGATCGAAAAGTGCTTTTCCCAGCGTGTAGCCGACCGCTCCATGGGTTGCGATCGCAATGGCCAGAAAGGCTGCTTGCCCAGACGAAACCATTGTTTCGTACGGGCGCCCGAGTACGCATAATATTGCCGAAAGCCGTCTCTGGTACGCCGTGTGCACTGAGTACTTCCGGAGACGAACTCCTTTTGCGATTGCCGTGCACATCTTCGAGTATGGACGTCGACGACACGCCGGTACTGGACAATCACATGCACCTCGACCCGACCGAGGGGCGGAACATCGACGCAGTCGAGGACTTCGTTTCCGCCGGCGGGACCCACTTGCTCGTTCTCAACAAGCCCTCGTGGCACCTCCGCGAGGCCGCCACTGACGAGGCGACCTTCGAGGACGTATTCGAGTTGACGATCGACGCGGCCGCCGATGCGCGCGAGGTGTTGCCCGGCCGTGCCTGGCCCGTGCTGGGCGTTCATCCGGGCCTGATCTCGCGGCTGATCGACGACGGATACACGCCGGCAGAGGCACGCGACATCATGCAGACTGGGCTCGACGTCGCCGCCGGGTACGTCGCTGACGGGCCGGCACTGGCGATCAAGTCCGGGCGACCCCACTACGACGTCGAGGAGGACGTCTGGGAGGCCTCGAACGCCGTAATGTGCCACGCGTTCGACCTGGCCAGCGAAGTCGGCTGTGCCGTCCAGCTCCACACCGAAGGGAGCGAGGACCTCACGGAGATCACCGAGTGGGCACAGGACGAAGGGCTGCCTCCCGAGCAGGTCGTCAAACACTACTCGGGCGGGCGGCTGCGCGGTCCGATAAAGAGCGTCATCGCCGACAAGGACGAACTCGAAGTGGCCGTCGAGTCAGACGAGCCGTTCCTCATGGAGACGGACTTCATCGATGATCCCGACCGACCGGGCGCGGTGCTCGGTCCGAAGACCGTCCCACGGCGGGTGCGGTGGATGCTCGACCAAGGCTGGGAGGACGCCGTGCGGCGAGCACACGTCGAGACGCCCGCGCGAGTGTACGGGATCGACACCGAGGCCACGCTCGATCGGTGATCGATCCCGTCGGCAGTATCCGTATGCGGGGCCACCACAGACGGCGCTGGCAACGAAAACCATATCCCCCGACGCACGAACAGAGTTGACATGAGCACACCACCGGGGGAATACTACACCGAAGAACGGTGGCAGAACTGGTTAGACCGAATCGCCCAAGAAGAGATCGATCCCGAAGACGAGGATTCGGCGCGCCTGCTGTTGAATTTGCAGGACGATACTGCCATCGCCGTCGCGAAGATTATCACCGATTACCAGGACGACGAGCTCGATGAAGACGTTGCGCTCGAGGAGTTGGCGGACATCCGCGAGGTCGTCCTCTCGGAAGTCGACATCGACGACGAGGAGAAGCTGATGCTGGTTGACGGCGTCCAGACGTCGCTCGTCTGCGTGTTCTACGCAGCCGAAGAGTACGTCGCGGGCGGTCCGGCCGCAGAGGGGACCGTCACCGACTACATCGAGGCCGCGAACGAGGCCGAAAGCGAGGAGGACCTCGACGCGGCGCTGGGCTATTGCGCCCAGGCAGGGACGCTGATCATCGACGGCGCCGAGCTGGATCGAGAGGTCGCCGAGGATCTGGAGTTCGGGCTCGTTGCCGAGTGGGTCAACGGTCTCGACAGTCTCCAGACCGCGATGAGCGATCCGGAAGTCGTCGAAGAAGACGAGGAGTGACACTCCGGCCATAGAGAGTCGCCACTCCTGAGTGTCGAACAGCTTTTCGATCCGATAGTCGGCGGTACGAGCGTTCCCACTTCGAATTCTGAGAAGCGGGTGGTCACCTTTTTGCGTCTCGGGTAGTGACATACGGGCAATGCAGTTCCGGGGCGACTGCCGTGGCCAGGCGATTCAGATCGGAGCCGTGCTGCTGCTCGGCGCCATTGTTCTTTCGTTCGCGATTTACCAGTCGACGGTCGTCCCCGAACAGAACCGCGAGATCGAGTTCCAGCACAGCCAGACCGTCGGTGACCAGCTTCAGGACGCCCGCAATGCCATCGTTTCGACGGGCTCGACAGGTAGTGGGCAGTCGGTGGCGGTGACGCTTGGCACGCAGTATCCGTCGCGGATCGTCGCAATGAATCCCGGCCCGCCGTCCGGAACCCTCTCGACTGTCGGGACGACCAACGGCTCGATCACCGCGACGATCGCCAACGCAAACGCGACCGGTGAGACAGGCGACTTCTGGACGGGGGCGAACCGGTCGTACAACACGGGTGCGCTGGTCTATCGGCCGGGATACAACGAGTACGACAACGCGCCGACGACGTGGTACGAGCACTCGGTGCTGTTCGATCAGTTCCGGGATGCGAACCTGACGACGACCGGTCAGCAGCTGGTCGACGGCACGACGATCTCGCTGGTGACACTCAACGGCACCTATCAGGCGAGCCGAACGGGCAGCGTCTCGCTGGACATGCGTGGGGCGAGTGTGTCAAGTCAGACGGTCTCCGTGACCAACGCGACCGCCGACTCGAACGTCACGATCACGCTGCCGACGCGGCTGGACGAAGAGAACTGGGAAGAGTTGCTCGACGGGGAGCGCCACGTCGTGGACGTGCGGACGTCGTCCGTCACAGGTGCGGACTATGAACTGGTGCACGTCGTCCTTGAGCAGGGCGTGACCTACGACCTGCAGTTGTCCCGGGTGGGGCTTGGGACCGGCGTCGTCAAGCCGGAGCCGGCATACCTGACTCGTGTTTCCAAGAACACGCCGACCGTGCCCGAGGGTGGCAAAGTGGAGGTCACCGTCGAGGTCCGGGACCGGTTCGATAATCCAAAGCGGGACGTGGAAGTGATCGCCGGGACCAACCGAAGAGACTCGTCAGTCTCGCCGAACAGCACTGACAGTGACGGCGACGGACAGGTGACGGTGACCTACGAGGCCCCGAACGTCTCGGGGGCGAGCCAGCGGACCGATCACGTACAGCTGAGTCTGGATACGTCGCTTTCGAGTGTGGTAAACGAGTCGGGGTTCAATGGGTCGACGCCCGTGAACGTCTCCGTGCCAGTTCGGGTGGACAACAGCGACGGGAGTGGGCTCGCTGACGGTAGTGACAGCGCCTACAGTATTGACTGGACACCGGATACCAGTCAAGATGGCTTTACCGAGACAAACGGTGTTTACGTCGTTGACGCGAGTCGGACGGACACCGTTGATCTCACTGCGGAGACGACACCGACTGCACAGAACGCCTCGGTGGACTTCTCACTGAACGACTCCAGTGTCGGGACACTCACGGGAAGAGACTCGCGGACGAACGACACTGGCCAGGCGACGACGACTTTCGATCCCAACAACAACGGCCCTGTGGCGGTGTTCGTCGCTAGCGGTGGGAGCGGTGACCGAATCGGGTTAGTCGTCGAAAACGCGACGGAGACTGCAAAACAACAGTTGCAACCTGATACAGTCCAGCGAAGCGATACAACGCTTAACTTCACTATCGAAAATACAGGATCTCAGCAAGTAACCATCGAACAGTTTTCAGTTGACACGAGTGCTATTACCACTGGGAATTTCTTCGACAACGACAACGCTCTCGAGGTAGAGATCCGCGGCGGTCAACAGGACGGTGAAGCGAATCGAGGGAAGAACGAAAACCCAAGTTCC
This sequence comes from Halapricum hydrolyticum, assembly GCA_025517565.1. Lineage (GTDB taxonomy): Archaea > Halobacteriota > Halobacteria > Halobacteriales > Haloarculaceae > Halapricum > Halapricum hydrolyticum. The sequence continues at coordinate 158,092 of JAOPKD010000002.1, read as the reverse complement.
TTCGAAGCTGATGGAACCGCCTACGATTTGGTTGCGGATAGCAACAAAGGAAACGACGGCCAATACGCGATTCTTAACGCCGGCGACCGACCGACTATCGTGATGGAGACGTTCGATCAGCCCCTTGACGGCGGTGGAAGTTTGCAATTTACGCCTTCTGAAACCGCCGCCGACGTGATCGTCACATTCGTACTGAGCGACGGCACTGAGCAAGTATTCTATTTTGAACAGCAATGACTGCCGTAGACCTGCCTCTATGGCAGACTAATCGCGCCCAATCAGAAGTCGTCGGCGTCACCTTACTCGTCGCCGTGTTCACCCTGCTCGCACTTCTTGTCAGCGCCGTCGTAATCGGAAACGTCTCGGATCAGGCCAGCGAGGAACCACTCACGGAGTTCAACGCCACCGCGACCGCCGACGATTTCGTGCTAATCCACGAGGGCGGTGACGACCTCAACGCCGGAGACGTGACGGCCATTCTTCGACAGGGCGATGTCGAACGTCGACACGACCTCACCTCGTTCAACGAGACGCGCGGCCGGAATGGCGATAGATTCTCGCCCGGCGAACGCTGGGAAATGAGCAATCACACTCTTACGACCGGCTTAGCGCGCATGCTCGTCGTCCACGAACCGTCGAACGCGATCGTTCACGACGAGCAGATCGTCATTCCGACCGCCCCGAACCACGAGCCGGTTGCTGTCTTCGAGTACAGTCCCGAAGCCCCAGGGACCGACGAGTCGGTCACGTTCAACGCCAGCGACTCGTCCGATATCGACGGGAACATCAGTAGCTACGAGTGGGACTTCGACGGTGACGGCACATACGACGCTACGGGCGAGACTATTACCTACACCTACAGTGATGCCGGTGAATACACGGCCACGCTAGTCACCGACGACAACGGCGTGATGAACGCGACGAGCCAGACCGTGACGGTCTACGGACCGCCGGTAGCGACATTCACCACGACCCGGGACGGCGATCAGGTGATCGTCAACGCCAGCGAGTCGTACGATCCGGACGGTGGAGGGCTGACCTATCGCTGGTACGTCGACGGCATGTTCCGCCCGGTACTAGTCGAAGAGACAACAGATCAAGTGACGAGACTCGCCATCGTCAGCGAGAGCGGATCGTCGACAATTTATCTCGAAGCGGTGGACGATGAAGGTCAGTCTGACACGGCTACACAAACGACCCCATATCAGGTCGAAGTCCAGAGTCCCGGCTTTGGGGCGGCAGCGCTAGTCGTGGCCGTGCTGGTCGGAGGCTGGATCACGCGTCGGCGACGCGACTGAGAAGACGCTCGGAATCCGCCCGGATCGTGGAGAGAAGCGCGTCGACGTAGGTCTGTATCCCAGGGAACAGCCGTACCACTCGAAGGTAGACGAGCAGTAGGACGACAACCACCAGCGTCTGTGCGAGGACGTACTCGGCGAAATAAAACGAGACCAGTGCCGGCTGATCGACGCCGAACAGAGGCGTGACCAGCACTCCCGTTCCGGCGAAGATTTCGCTCGGGATTGATCCACCGACGATGACCGTCCGGAGGAGGTTCAATGCGTAGATCAATGTTCCGAGTCCGAGCGCACCCACGATCCGCCTTCGGACCGAGCCGCCAGCGACTGCGAGCAGGCCGGCAAACAGTGCGATCGCGCCGAAGCCCGTACACGCCGAGACGATGTTGTAGACGATCCATGGATGGGTCTCGAAGACGATAGCGGTCGCGGGACCGGCCGATCCGTCGACGATCGTCGGTTCGAATCCCAGTCCCGAAAGCAGGGTCGCCGTATGGATCGTGACCGTCTGGACGACAAGCATGAAGACGGGATCGAGAAACTGGTAGGGGACGAACAATAGCCCCATGACCGCGAAGACGATCGTCAGTCTGGCGTGTGGCTGGATACGGCTGGCCGAGAGTCGGACCCCGTACCCGGAGAGTCCCGCAGTGACGAGACTAACCGACCCGAGAAAGTAGCGACTGTCACCGAGGTACTCGACCGCTGTGGTTGCCCAAAAAGCCGAGAAGACCGTCCAGCCGACGACACCGCTCGTCCACGCAAGGGTGGAATGTTCATGCCGCCGGGCCAGTGACGACAACGACAGCGCCCCCACGCTAGCGAGAAAGACGAGATCCATCGCCGAGACCGGACGTAGTAGTACCACGTTCGGTGGTGGGCGAGGACCACACATCAATGTTGCTTGATCGGGGGGTTTAGCTATCCCCAAATCGAACGCCGAACCATGCCCTCGATCACAGTCTGGAACGAGTACATCCACGAGAAGGAAGACGATCGCGCCGCCGAACTCTACCCCGACGGCATCCACACCTACATCGCCGATATCCTCGCCGAGGCCGGCCACGACACCCACACTGCCACCCTGCAGGAACCAGAACACGGCCTCACCGAAGCAGTTCTCGAAGACACTGACGTCCTCTACTGGTGGGGCCACGTCGCCCACGACGAGGTCGACGACCAAGTTGCCGACCGCGTCGCCCGGCACGTCCGCGAGGGGATGGGGCTGGTCGTCCTGCACTCGGGCCACCACGCCAAACCCTTCCGGCGACTGCTGGGGATGGACGCCGACCTGACCTGGCGCGAGGCCGAGGAACGCGAGCGCCTGCACGTGATCGACCCCGGCCACCCCATCGCCAGCGGCCTGCCCGAGAGCTTCGTCGTGCCCGAGGCCGAAATGTACGGCGAACCGTTCACCGTCCCCGAGCCCGACCGGCTGGTGTTCGTCTCCTGGTTTGAGGGCGGCGAGGTCTTCCGCTCGGGCTGCTGCTACCGCCGCGGCAAAGGCCGGATCTTCTACTTCCGGCCCGGCCACGAGACCTATCCCGTCTACCACCAGGAGGAGATCCAGACCGTCCTGCGAAACGCCGCCGAGTGGGCCGCACCCATCGAGGGCAGCCCCTACCCGACTGAACCCCGCAACGTTCCCGACCCCGCCGAGGACATCGACGGCTACAACCAGTGAACGCGCTCGCAGCCGGGAACCGCTCGTCGCCGGTCGCAATGGTCAGGATTAATGTGTCCTGGGGGAAACACGATCTATGACGCTCCGTAGTGCACTCGACGATTACAAGCGCACTCGCAACGACGCCCGCGTGTTTCCGGGCGAACGTCGAACGACGACCGGCACGTTCTCTGGACTCGACGAGCGGCTCGTCTACGTCGATCGAGACGGCTGGCATCGCGATCACACCTATCCAGTCTCCGGGCTGTCGGGCGTGAATCGCTCGCGGTTCGGGATCGAACTGCTCGACGGAACGAGCTGGCTCGGCGATCTCGAAACAGTCGAGCAGGGCTACGTCGGCGATACCGCCCTTGTTCGTACCGTCCACGACGCTGGCGACTATACCGTCACCCAGCACGATCTGACCCTCGGCGCGGTGCATCTCACCCGGTTCGAACTCAAGGGGGAGTTGCCGACCGATCCGACGCTCCAGGCGTTTTTCGATCTGACGCCCGAACACCAGGAAACGCGGCTCGGCAAACTCGAACACGAGGACACGCTCGAGGTCCACCACCATCGTCAGGCCAATCTCGTCACCGCAACGACGGAGGTCGACGAGATCTACGGGCAGTTGCCCGAACAGTTCGACGAACTGCTGACCGATACCGAAACCGTGTCGTTCCCGCGTGAAAAGACCGGTGTGCAGAAGTACGAAGACGCGCTCCTGAACGGGACAGTCGTCATCGAGGTCCCCTTCGAGGTGGACCGTTCCGGCGCAGAGTCCGTCGCGACGACGACCGTCGCGTCGCTCCTTGCGGATCTCGACGACACTGGTCGGAAAGAGGCGGTTGCCGAGGTCACGGACACCGCAAGCGAACACGACACGGTCGCCACACTCCGGGACGCCGCCGAAGCGCAAGTGCCAGTCGCGGTCCCGGAGGACACGCCCCGGCGCGAGCTCGCCGTCGACGATCTGCGCGTGCTGTCGCTGCTCGCTGCCGAGACCGGCGCACACATCGCCGGCCCCGATCCCGATCCGTTCTACGCGTATACCGGCGGCTACGGCTACACGTGGTTCCGGGACGACTCCGAGATCGCCCGATACCTCCTCGAAACTGACGAGCGCCTCGACACCGGGCTCGAAGAGTGGTTCGCCGACAGTGCCGCCTTCTACATGGACACGCAACTCGATGACGGATCCTGGCCCCATCGCGTGTGGGCCCACGACGGTACGATCGCGCCCGGTTGGGCACACGCGCGGCTCGAATCCGGCGACGACATCGACTATCAGGCGGACCAGACCGGCAGCGTCGCGTCGTTCCTTTCGGCGTATCTCCGGCTCGGTACCCCGTCGGATCCGGACGCTATCGAATCGACACTCGAACTGGCGCTCGATGGGCTCGATTCGACGCTCGAAGCCGACGGGCTCCCGATCGAGTGTCAGAACGCCTGGGAGAACATGACCGGTCGGTTCGTCCACACGGCCGCGACGTTCCTCCAGGGATATGCGGCAATCGCGCGTGCGCCCGTCGAGGAATCGATTCGCGAACGCGCTCTCGAGGGTGCAAAGACAGTCTACGAAGGCCTCGACGAACTGTGGGTCGAAGACGAGGAGATATTCGCGCTCCGGATCGATCCCGACGGTGATCTCGATCCCCGACTCGATACGGGGTCGCTCGCGCTCGCCGAGGCACATCGCGAGTACGCCGCCGTCGCATCCATCAGCGATCGGCGGATCAACCAGCTGGCAGCCCACTTCGAGCACACACTCGAAGGGCTGTGGCGCGAAACCGACGCGATCGCCGGGCTGTATCGGTTCGAAGGCGACGAGTGGCGGCGGCGCATACAGGACGACGAAAAGATCTGGACGGTATCGACGGCCTGGGGCGCGAACGCGTGCACGCAGTTGGCGTCGCTGCTGGCCGATCGCGGTGACGCCCGAGCGGAGACGTTCTACACCGAAGCCCGGCGGCTCTTCGAGGAAATCGACGCCGATGGCTCGCTCGTGATGGACAACGGGTATCTCCCGGAACAGCTGTTCGACGATGGAACGCCGGACTGTGCGACGCCGCTGGGATGGCCACACGCGATCCGGCTCGCGACTGTCGCTCAGCTTGCGACGGCCGATCAACTCGACCAGTAGTCGTTCGCGTCCGCTATACGCCGGTTTTTGAGAGTTGGCCGACAGGCTGTACCCGAGGAAAGAGCGGTCGAGGCCAAAACAGCTGTTGGCTCACATCGGTGATCGTCCGGCTTCGAGACGAACTGTGTCTCGGAAAACGCGTCTGCTCGCGTGTTATCGGTCCGGGCCTGCCCGATCAGTCGTTCGCGACCGTACCCTCGTCGGCTCCGCTTTCGGCCTTCGCGACGCCGGCCATCTGACCCTGTTCGTACAGCACGGACTCGCCGGTCGCCGGATCGAACAGGTGGATGTCCTCGTCCGAGAACGTCACCTCGACCTGCTCGCCGGTCTCCGGCTCGAACGCCGAATCCGTACGGGCGATGAACTCGATCTCGTCTTTACCATCGAGGCCCGTGTCGAGCTCGCCACTGAGATCGAGATAGACGTAGTTGTCCGATCCGATCGGCTCGACGACTTCGACGACCGCCGAAACCGTATCCCGTTCGGACCCATCAGCCGGGAAGACGTCTTCCGGCCGAATTCCAAGGATGTACTCGCCACCGCTTTCGAGGACACCGAACTTGTCGACGACATCGGGCGTGAGGTGGTACCGGAAGTCTTCGTCGATGCCGGCGAGGACCAGTCCGCCGTCGCTTTGCTCGACGACCACGTCCACGAAGTTCATGCTCGGCGAACCGATGAACCCGCCGACGAATTCGTTTTTAGGGTTGTTGTACACTTCCTTCGGCGCGCCGACCTGCTGTTTGATCCCGTCGCGGAGAATCAGGATCCGGTCGCCCATGGTCATCGCCTCTTCCTGGTCGTGAGTCACGTAGATCGACGTGATGCCGAGTTCGTCCTGCAGGCGCTGGACCTCCGTCCGCATGGTCTTGCGGAGCTTGGCGTCGAGGTTGCTCAGCGGCTCGTCGAACAGGAACACTTCGGGCTCGCGCACGATCGCGCGTCCGAGTGCGACACGCTGTTTCTGTCCCCCGGAAAGCTCGTCCGGCTTGTCTTCCAGGAGGTTTTCGATCCCCATCATTTCCGCAGCCCACTGGACTTTCTCTCGGCGCTCTTCCTTGCTGAGATCGGTACTCATCCGGAGCCCGAACTCCATGTTCGCCTGGACGGTCTTGTGCGGGTACAGCGCGTAGTTCTGGAACACCATCGCGATGTCCCGGTTTTTCGCGTGCAGATCGGTCACGTCCTCGCTGCCGATGATGACTGAACCGCTGGTCGGCCGCTCCAGCCCGGCGACCATCCGGAGCGTCGTCGTCTTCCCACAGCCCGACGGGCCAACGACAGTGATGAACTCTCCGTCTTCGATCTCGATGTCCAGATCGTCGACCGCGACGATGGTGCCTCGATCGTACTCCTTTCGGAGGTTGCGCAGTTCGACGCTTGCCATTGGGTAAACCCAGTATAGTCAATGATATAATTCTTGCCCTCTCAGCCCGATCCTGGATAAAATATTTCAACAAACGTTTCGCATCCATTTTTGTTCGCCAATCTCTCATTCTCTATGAACAATCGTTCTCCCCTGTTCTACGCGGAAATACGGCTTACAGACGTGCGAAATGCCGGTCCCGTATTGTGTTGTGAACGAATGTTCGTAATACATAAATAGGTGAAGACGTAATTCCTCACTTGTTCACACAATGTCCTACGACCGTCGAACACTACTCAAGTACATGGCTGGCGCGTCGACCGCTGGCCTTCTCGCCGGGTGTGGCGAACAAGCGGACGGAAACGGTAACGGCAACGGTAACGGCAACGGTAACGGCAACAACACCGTTACCACGATCCAAGACACGAACTGTCCAGAGGGGTGCGACTGTTCGATCGTCGAGCCCGAGGCGACCTCGGGCACGTTCGAGCTCTGGCACAACCGCTCCCCGGCCGCGGCGGACCTCCTCGACACGACGAAAAACCGGTTCAACGCACGTGGTGGGCCGCAGGTCGAAGTCACGGAGATCCCGTCGAACTACGTGGACAAGCTCCGGAACGACCTCAACGCGAACCAGGGTCCCGACGCGTTCCAGTGGGCACACGACATCATCGGCGAGTTCGTCGGCAACGAGATGCTCCGGGACGTCTCCGACGATCTCCGCGTCGACGAATGCATGTTCACCGACCGTGCGTGGGAAGCAGTCAACTGGGACGGCGGCGTCTACGGGCTCCCGTTCGCCGCCGAAACGCCTGCGCTGATCTACAACCAGGACATCCTCGACGATCTGGGCGCGGAGCCGCCCGAAACCATCGAGGACATGAAGTCCATCATGGACGACTACGACGGACAGTACGGATTCGGGCAGCCGATCGACTCGTATCACGTCACGTGGGCTGCCCACATGTTCGGCTCGGTGCTGTACGACGGGGAAGAACTCGGTCTCGAGGACCCCGAATTCGCGGAGGGGCTTCGCGTTCTGTTCGAAGAACTGAAACCGTACATGCCCGCAGACGGTGCCTACGAGGCACAGACGGCGATCTTCGCCGACGGCGTCGCGCCGTTCATGCTTACCGGCCCCTGGGAGATCACGGGTATCATCGAAGGTGCCGACTTCAACGTCGGCGTGACGACGATTCCGGACAAAGGCGACGGTACCGCGCGCCCCTACATGGGAATCCAGGTGCTGTTCCTGAGCAACATGGCCGAGGAGGGCAGCGACACCGCACAGGCCACCCGCGAGTTCGCCGAGTGGTACGCCACCAGCGACGAACGCCAGCTCAACCTGGCGAACAACGCTGGCTACCTGCCGACGAAGAGCAACCTCTCCGGCAGTGACCAGCTCCCGCCGCTGGTCCGAGGGTTCACCAACCAGACCGAAGAGGCCGTCCTGATGCCGAAGAACCCGGACCTGGCCGAAGTCTGGGGTCCGTTCGAAGACGTCGTCTCGACGGCGTTCAGCCAGGGTCTCGACAGCGTCGACCTGGAGAGTGAGCTGGAGAGCGCCGCCCAAGACATCCGCCAGGCCTGGAACGAATAACGCTGCCGTCGCTCGCAACGCTTAATTACCAACTTTCGGCAAACACTGTACATACAAATGAGTACTTCCGATGTCGAACAGCGATTAAAGGAGAACGCCACCGTCAGTTCCGTCGCCGACACGTTGAGTGAGAACAAGTCGGCCGCGCTGGTGCTTCCGGGTTTTCTGCTCTGGGCAGCGTTCATGGTGCTGCCGATGTTCTACCTCGCCGCTCTCTCGCTCACCAACGCTGACCAGTCGAACCTGTTCAGGGGCGACGGGATGCTACTCGGGATTCTCCCGATCGGCGAGGCGAACTTCGTGGGACTGGAGAACTACGCAGACCTGCTGTTCACCACAGAAGCATTGAATCAGGGATTGCTGGACGCGTTCATGAGCAATCCGGTAGGAATATTCGAGTACGCCTTCTGGAACTCGATGCTGGTGACCTGGTTGTTCGTGATCGTCAGCGTCGCGGGGAAGGTCTTGCTCGGTGTCGGCCTCTCGATGGTTCTGACCGGGAACCGAGTCCGTGGCAAGCGCTTCCTCCGTGGGATCCTGATTATGCCGATGGGGATCCCGGTGATCTTCTCGATTACAGTCTGGCGATTCGTGTTCAGTGACGCCCGGTTCGGGATGTTGAACGACATCTTGCTTCGGGCCGGCCTGATCAACGAGGCGATCCCGTGGCTGCAGGAGCGATGGCTCGCGTTCGGGAGCTACGTCGTCACCGAGATGTGGCTGGCGTATCCGTTCATGATGCTGATCACTGTCAGCGCGTTGCAGAACGTCAACGGGGACCTCCTGGACGCAGCAAAAGTCGACGGGGCAAACTGGTTCCACCGATTCTGGCACGTGATCTTGCCGTCGATCAAGCGACCGGTCATGTTCGGGACGATCCTGACCTCGGCCGCGTCGTTCCAGCAGTTCCTGGTGCCGTGGATCTTCAACGAGGGCGGACCGGGGACCGATCCCGGACAGAACGCGCTGATCCTCGTCTACGCCTACCGGGAGGCGTTCCGGAACCCGTCCGACTACGCCCTCGGTGGCGCGATCAGCATCACCGCGCTGATCTTCATCGGGGCGTTCATGTACGTCGCCGTCAAGCGCGGCAACCTCGCAGAGGAGGCTGGTGAATCATGAGTGCAGGACAAGTCGCACAGCGAATCTACAGCGATATTCGACGCATCGTCGTTGCCCCGTACAAAGCCGTTCGAGAGATTCAGTATACGATCAACGGGCTTCGAGAAGGGAAGATACCGCCGAAGTTCGTCGCGTGGACGATCGTTTCGACGACGGCGGCGATGCTGATCGCGGCGCTGTTGATGTTCCCGATCTACTGGATCCTGATCACGGCGCTCGATCCGTCCGCGTCGTCCATTTACACGGCCGGCGGGGTGGAGATCATTCCCGACTCAGTGTCGATCAAGAACTTCATTTGGGTCATCGGGCCGATAACCACGCCCGAGGCGATCAATGTCAGCCTGCCGTTCGTTGGAGAGTTGTTCAGTATCCCGGTCCCCGACGCGATCGGCAACCGGTACATCATCAATCCCGGGGCCTTCGGCGTCGAGGAGTCCCGACAGTCCGGTCGGTTCATCGCGTACGCCAAAAACAGCATGTACGTCGCCTTCTGGACTGCCCTCATCGGGATGTCCGTTATCATCCCCGGCGCGTACGGGATGTCCCGGCGTGACTTCGTCGGCCGGAAGCGACTGCTGTACGTCTACGTCCTGCTGACGCAGGTCGCTGGCGGTCTCGGCATTGCGCTGCTGATCGCGCTGTATACCATCTTCAATATGATGGGATGGCTCGATCCCGGCGCAAACACCCGGTTCTGGCTAGCGGTCTACTACGCCGGCGGTGCCGTGCCGTTCAACACCTGGCTACTGAAGACCTACATGGACGGGATCCCAGTCTCCTACGAGGAGGCCGCTATCGTCGACGGAGCACCGTCGTGGCGACTCGTCTATGAAGTCATCATCCCGCTCTCGAAGGCCGGACTGGCGACCGTGTTCGTGTTCGTCTTCCTGGCTGGCTGGACCGAGTACATTGTCGCCCAGACGCTGCTCGACGCGGCCGATTACACGCTCCCGGTCGGTCTCTACGCCCTGATCGGGGAGTACAGCGTCGACTGGCCGAAGTTCGCCGCGTTCGCGCTGTCGTTCGCGACGCCGCTCATGCTGGTGTACTTCTTCATGCAGCGGTACATCGAGGCCGGCCTCTCCTTCGGCGGTATGGAAGGATAGCGCCACCTCTATTCTCGACGCTTTTTTCGAACGCCGAAATTACTCCGAATATTTCGAATAGTCTCGCGCGCGCACGTGGGACTTAAGGGACTGGCCGGCGTACGTGGAGTTACTTTATGAGTCAGGACAGCGAGTACGGGGCGGACTCGATCCAGGCCCTCGAAGGGCTGGAGGCAGTCCGCAAGCGCCCGGCGATGTACATCGGTTCGACCGGGTTGCGCGGATTGCACCACCTCGTCTACGAGGTCGTCGACAATTCGATCGACGAGGCCCTAGCGGGCCACTGCGAGTCGATCGACGTCACGATCCACGAAAACGGGTCAGTATCGGTCCGCGACGACGGACGGGGGATTCCGGTCGATACCCACCAGGAATACGACCGCCCGGCGCTGGAAGTCGTGATGACGGTCCTTCACGCCGGCGGCAAGTTCGACAATAAATCCTATCAGGTCTCCGGCGGACTCCACGGTGTCGGCGTCTCGGTCGTGAACGCATTGTCGTCCGAACTCGTCGTCGATGTCACCCGAAACGGCGGCGTCTACCGCGAACGCTTCGAACGAGGGGTCCCGCAGGGACTCGAACGGGTGCGCGATTCCGACTCGGACGAAGAGACAGGGACGGAAATCCGCTTCTGGCCCGACGAGGAGATCTTCGAAACCACGGCGTTCGAGTTCTCGACGCTCTCGAGTCGGCTTCGAGAGCTCGCCTTCCTGAACTCCGGGGTCGAGATCACGCTGACGGACGAGCGCGACGGGACGAGCGAGCGTTTCTATTACGAGGGCGGCATCCGGGAGTTCGTCGAGTATCTCAACGAGACGAAGGAGCCGCTCCACGCCGACGTCATCTACTTCGAAGACATCGAATCGAGTATTCACGTCGAAGTCGCGATGCAGGCGACAGACGAACTCCAGGGATCGATCCACGCCTTCGCGAACAACATCAACACCCGCGAGGGCGGGACGCACCTCACCGGGTTCAAGACCGCACTGACGCGGGTCGTCAACGACTACGCGACCAGCAACGACCTGCTCAAAGACCTCGACGATACGCTCAAGGGCGAAGACATCCGCGAGGGACTGACCGCGGTCATTTCAGTCAAACACCCGGACCCGCAATTCGAGGGACAGACGAAGACGAAACTGGGCAACAGCGAAGTTCGAGGGATCGTCGAGTCGGCCGTCCACGAGCATCTGGGCACCTACTTCGAGGAGAACCCGGATACTGCAGAGGCGATCGTCGGGAAGGCCGTCGAGGCAGCGAAGGCTCGCAAGGCAGCGAAAAAGGCAGAGGAGTTGACCCGTCGCAAGAGCGCGCTCGATTCGACGGCGTTGCCCGGAAAGCTGGCCGACTGTCAGACGAAAGATCCGGACGAGGCCGAGCTGTTCATCGCGGAGGGGGACAGCGCCGGTGGCAGCGCGAAGCAGGCGCGTGATCCCGAGTTCCAGGCCGTGTTGCCGATCCGCGGAAAGATCCTCAACGTCGAGAAGCACCGTCTCGACCGGATCCTCGAAAACGAGCAGATCCGGAACATCATCACCGCCCTGGGGACCGGCATCGGTGACGAGTTCGACATCGACGAGCTGCGTTACGGGAAGATCATCTTCGCCACTGACGCCGACGTCGACGGAGCCCACATCAGGACGCTCCTGTTGACGCTCTTCTATCGGCACATGCGACCGCTTCTGGAAGGCGGGCACGTCTATGCCGCCCGACCACCGCTGTACAGGATCCGGTATCGCGGCGAGACCTACGACGCGATGACAGACGCGGAGCGCGACGAGATCATCGAACAGAAGTGCGACGGCAACCCCTCGCAAGTCCAGCGGTTCAAGGGGCTGGGCGAGATGAACCCCCAGCAGCTCTGGGAGACGACGATGAACCCCGAGAATCGGTTCCTCAAGCAGATCACGATCGAGGACGCCGCGACCGCGGACAAGATGTTCTCGGTGCTGATGGGTGATGCCGTCGAACCGCGCAAGCAATTCATCAAGGAACATTCGCCCGAAGCGGAGTGGGTCGACATATGAGCTCAGATATCCCAGATGGACCGGACGTGAGCGCTGGCGCCGCGCGGCTCGAGCGCGTCCGGATCGAAGACGAGATGGAGCAGAGTTACATCGACTACGCGATGAGCGTCATCGCCGGCCGGGCGCTGCCGGACGTTCGAGACGGCCTCAAGCCCGTCCATCGGCGCATCCTCTATGCGATGTCGGAGCTTGGGGTCTCCTCGGGGTCGTCTCACCGAAAGTCTTCCTCGATCGTCGGCGAGACGATGGGTGATTACCACCCACACGGCGACAGTGCGATCTACGACACGCTCGTGCGGATGGCACAGGACTTCTCGATGCGCTATCCTCTGGTCGACGGGCAGGGGAACTTCGGATCGATGGACGGCGATCCGGCGGCCGCGATGCGCTATACTGAGGCGCGAATGGCCCCGATGGCCGAGGAGTTGCTGGCCGACCTGGAGAAAGACACTGTCGGCTTCCAGGCGAACTACGACGACCGCCTCGAAGAGCCGGAGGTCTTGCCTGCGGCGTTCCCGAACCTGCTGGTCAACGGCTCGTCGGGGATCGCCGTCGGAATGAGCACCAACATCCCGCCACACAACCTCGGCGAGGTGATCGACACGACCGTTCACCTCATCGACAACCCCGACGCCGACGTCGCGGAGCTGATGGAGTACGTCAAAGGTCCCGACTTCCCGACGGGGGCGAACATCGTCGGCAAGGACGCCATCTACTCGGCGTACGCCACTGGACGAGGGCGATTGACCGTCCGTGCGGAGTTCGAGGTCGAGGAGACCGACACTGGACGGGATCGGATCGTCGTCACCGAACTCCCCTACCAGGCGAACAAGGCGCGGATCGTCGAGCGGATCGCCGACGACGTCAACGAAGGGAAGATCGAAGGCGTCGCCGATCTCCGCGACGAGTCCGATCGCGACGGCGTCCGCGTCGTCATCGAGTGCAAGCGCGGTGCGAACGCCGAGGTCGTCAAAAACCAGCTGCTGGAGCACCATCTCGAATCGACCTTCGGCGTGATCAACCTCGCGCTGGTCGACGGCCAACCCAAGGTCCTGACGCTGAAAGAGACCCTACAACACTACATCCAGCACCGTCGAGAGGTCGTTCGCCGCCGCTCGGAGTTCGACCTCCAGGAAGCGCAGGATCGCGCTCACATTCTCGAAGGGCGGCTGACGGCCGTTCGCAACGCCGAAGACATCGTCGAACTCGTCCAGGAGGCCGAGGATCGTTCGGCCGCCAAGGAAGCGCTTGTGGAGCGGTACGACTTCTCCGAGGAGCAGGCCGAGCACGTCGTCCGGATGCAGATCGGGTCGCTGACCTCCGCCGAAGCCGGAGAGATTGAAGCCGAATACGAGGAGGTGCAGGCCGAAATCGAGCGCCTGGAGGCGATCCTCGGCAGCGATGAGAAACTGGACGAGGTGATCAAAGACGAACTGCGGGCGGTCAAAGACGAGTACGACGACGACCGCCGAACCGCGATCGTCGAAGACGTCGGGACGGTCACCCGCGAGGATCTCGTTCCGGAGGAAGACGTGGTCGTCGTCATGACTGCCGACGATTACATCAAGCGGATGCCCGCCGAGAACTTCGATCCCCAGCGTCGGGGCGGCAAGGGGATCATCGGCGGCGATCCGAAAGAAGGCGATCGCGTGACGACGATCTTCCGGGCCAACAGCCACGACTACCTGCTGTGCTTTACCAACCACGGCCAGGTCTACCGGCTGAAGACCTACGAGATTCCGGAGATGTCCCGGACTGCCCGCGGGAAATCCGCAGTCAATCTGCTGGATCTGAGCGACGGCGAGCAGATCACAGCGGTCGTCCCGACCGACGACATCGACCCAGACGAGTGTATCACGATGGCGACCCGCCAGGGGTACGTCAAGCGCACCGCGTGTTCGGAGTTCGAGAACATCCTCTCGACGGGGATCAGGGCGGCGAAGCTGGAAGACGGCGACGAACTCGTCGACGTCGAGGTGACGGACGGCACGCAGGATCTGGTCGTCGCGACAGAAGGCGGGATGACGATCCGATTCGACGAGAACGAGGTCCGGAAGATGGGTCGGTCCGCCCGCGGCGTCCGCGGGATCGACCTGCAGGACGGAGACGCCGTCGCCGGTCTCGTGGCGACAGACGACGATGACGGCCGTTCGCTGCTGACCGTCACGAAACGCGGCTACGGCAAGCGCACGCCGCTCAGCGAGTATCGCCGTCAGTCCCGCTACGGCAAGGGGCTGATCGACATCAAGACCGGCGACCGCAACGGCTCGGTCGTCGACGTGAAAGCCGTCACCGAGGACGACCACCTCGTCGTCATGAGCGAAGCCGGCCAGATCATGCGCTGTCCGGTCGCCGATATCTCGACGGTCGGCCGGAACACGATGGGTGTCGTGATCATGGACGTCGAGGACGACGATAGCGTAGCCTGCATGGACGTGATTCCGGCAAGGACGAGAAAAGAAGAAACCGACGCTGACGAGTAAGCCGACTCTCGGGACTTTTTCCCCACGTTTTTGCGCGAGTGACCAACGGGAACGAGCGGAAAAAGTGGTCACTGGACGTCGAGGACGACGATAGCGTAGCCTGCATGGACGTGATTCCGGCGGATTCGGAGTCTCTGACGACAGCGAGTGATACGGATTATTGTACCGATGTACCGCTCTGACCGCCCCATATCGGGCGGTCGATGCGGAACAGACGTACAGTAATCCGTATGAGTCTGACGTCCCCACGTCGGCTTTCCAGCAACGTTTTTCCGGAGCAGACTCCGTCGCGCGACCCGTGAATGTACAATACCCGTTTAAGTGGCGTTCCGCAACCGGACGATACTTTCCTCGGCCGGGAGAACCGGGGGTATGGACTTCAATGGAGACACAGCCCTGATTGGAATCCTCCTCGTCGTGGGTGTCGTCCTGATAGCGCTCCCGGTCCTCGTGCCGCCGGACGTCCCGAACGACCGGGTCGAGTACTACGTCGAAGGCGACTGGATGGACAACGAAGACCAGCCGAACCTGGTGTACGCGAACCTCACCGAGGCCGAACGCGAGGTCTTCGAGGAGGCGCGCCGGACGAACGAGAACACGAGTAGCGGCACGCCGGTCAACTTCTCAGTCGATGAGGCTCCCGAATCGCTGACCCCCTCCCCGGACGGTATCAGTATCTACAACGTTCGCTACGAAAACGAGTGGTATCTCCTGCAGGTCAGACACCGCACCTACGAGGCGGATTTCGCGACCCAGCACCTCCCGCGACTGGGAGCGATGGCCCTCGGGGCCGTGTGTCTCGTCGGTGCTGCATACCGGCGGTTCGCCGTCTGATCGCCGAGTGTTTTCGCACGACTTTTGAGTATGCCCCAATTATAGGGGGTTACGACACGATGATCTCCAAGGGTTGCGAGCAGTGTGCCAAAGGCGGGAAGATGGTCATATTCGTCTACGGCTACTGTGATCAGCGCGATTGTTTCTACTGTCCCCTTGGGGAGAACCGCAAGAACGTCACCGACGTCTACGCCAACGAGCGGAAGGTCGAGGAAGATCAGGACATCATCCGCGAGGCCAAGCGCATGAGCGCGATGGGATCGTCGATCACTGGCGGCGAACCCCAGGAAGTGATGGACCGGACGACCCGCTACATCTCGCTGCTCAAAGACGAGTTCGGCGAGGATCATCACGTCCACCTCTACACGGGGATCACCGGCGGTCGTGAGAACATGCGCCGGCTGGCCGAAGCCGGACTGGACGAGATCCGTTTCCATCCACCACTCGAACAGTGGGGCGACCTCCACGGGACCGAGTGGGAGGAAATCCTCTATATAGCTCGTGAGGAGGGGATCACACCCGCCTTCGAGATCCCGGGGATCCGACCCGAAACGGAGTTCCTGGACTTTCTCGACGAGGGTGCCGCCGAGTTCTGCAATATCAACGAGTTCGAGATGTCACACGGGAACTTCCGTCGGATGCAAGAGGAAGGATACGAGCTCCGCGAAGGGCACATGAGTGCCGTCGAGAGCGGCCGCGGGGAGATCTTGGACGAGATGGGCGGCCACGAGAAGGTTTACTTCTGTACCTCGGTGTTCAAGGACGCCGCCCAGCACCGTCGTCGACTCAAGCGGATGGCCCGCAACGTCCGCCGCCCATTCGACGAGATCACCGACGACGGCACACTCGTCTACGGGAAGACGACGATCGATCCCGAGCGGTTCGAAGAGCTGGGCGTCCCGGAGGAGTACTACACCGTCAAGTCCGAACACGTTGAGGTGGCCTGGTGGCTACTGGAGGAGATGGTCGACGAGGGAGATATCGAGCGCGGCGAGATCGTCGAGCAGTATCCGACGGTCGACGGGACGGTTGTCGAGCGGACGCCGGTGGCATAGCATACGCCGAACGGAGTGAGGCGGCTCACCGCTCGCCGACGACCCACTTCTGGCTGTATCGCTGCCCGCAACTGCAGACCGCATAGGCGTGGACGACGTCACCCTCGGCGTAGATCCCACCGACCTCGTCGTTCTGTTCTTCGGCGAACGCGAACACGACGCGTGTGGTGTGATCCGCTTCGGGGTCGTCCTCGATAGCGGGACAGGTGCCACCGGTCAGGTCCGGTTCGATCGTTCCCTCGGTGCCCATGGCGGCCTGGGCCAGTTCCATCGGGTCGGTCCCGGCGGCTTTCTGGAAGGCGTTGCGGCCGTTCTCTCCCGGAAGGACGAGGACGACGCCGTCCTCGACAGTTTCCGCGTAGTCGTCCAGGGCGTCGAGGTTCTCGACAGCGTCCTCGTGCAGGAAGAAGGCGACGTCGTCTGGCCGCTCGCCGGCCAGGAACTCGGATCGCTTGCTCATGCCTATCAGGAGGCGATCCGCGTGGAAAAGTGACCCGATGCGGAGGACGCGCGTGGCAGTTCGGCACTGTCCGGTGTCGATGCGGAGCTTCGAGCATACGGCGGCCGACGGCCGGCGTTTCACTTCACCCGACCGAAGGGAGCGTGAAGGATGTGTTTCCCCGCGTTATTGCGGGTGGGGGCTCACCGCAGCGCGACAAAAGCGCGCGAGGAAGCCCCCGCCCGCAAAAAGTGGTCTAGATGGCCAGGAACTGCGTCACCATCCACTTCGTCAGGATGGCCGTAAGCGCCCCGAGCCAGGTGAGAAAAACGAAATGCATGTAGGAGTTCATCTTGTGGCCGCCATCGAGCGTGCGGACCATCAGTGCCGACAGCATCGCGTTGAATACGATGACGACGATCAACAGGAACTCGATCAGCGGGATGTTGTAGACGCTGGTGTTGATCAGTGAGGCGACGTCGAACTGCGGTGTATCGGCGAGATTGAGCGAGAGTCCAGTGAGGATGTTGACGACCTGGAGTCCGATGAAGAACGCGAACGTCGACGCTGCGGTGATACCGTACAGGAGCCCGATCAGCGTGGTCGTCTCCTGGCGGCGCTGCTGGCGTAACTGCAACACCTGGTTCATGTTTTCGGCGATGAGTTCTCCCAGCATCTTCGGATCGCCGCCCATCTCCCGGCCGACGAGGTACATCTCGGAGAACGTTTGAATGAGATACGAGCGACACTCGGCGGTGAAGTGACGCCAGGCACTGGCAGGCTCGATCCGCATGTTCAATCGCTTGTACAGGTTGTCTATCTGTGGCGTCAGCGCACCGAAGTCCTTCTTGCGGAGCGACTTCAGCACCGTCGAAGTCGTCGACTGCTTTGCGCCCTCGGTGGCCCCGAGCCCGCGGATAAAGCTGGGGAACTCCTCGTCACGGCCCTGGATCCGCTGCTCTTCGGCCCGAGCGACGAGTCCGGGGATTAGAAGTGGCGTCACGGGGACGGCAGCATACAGCGTCAACGGCGGTGGCGACCAGAACGGGACGAGCATGTCCAGTGTGATCGGACTCACGCCGATCCGACCACCGAACGTGATGAACACGAGCACGGCCGTGAGACCGAAACCGATCGCGAACGCCCGATTGAGACGCTCGTCGGCCGGAGAGGGATACTTCTCGGGGTGGAACCAGATCGGATCGTACGGAGCGATCGATCGAATTGCGAGGTAGAACCCGGCCTGGACGAACACGAACATGAGAATGACCGAAGCGACCGTCGCTGTCGGGTCGGTTCCGGTTAACACCGGCAAGACGACCGCGAACACGAGCGCGAACGTCATCGAGAGGATCATCGACAGATAGAGATCTTTCATCACGTTGAGGTTGCCGAGGGTCCCCTCGTAGACCGTCGTGTAGTTCTCGATGATCATGTCCTGTTCGCTAACGAGATAGTCGTCGAGCGCTTGCCCGGCACCGAGGTTGTACGCCAGTCGCTCGAAAAAGTCCGAAAGCGTCTCGCTCGGGACCTGCTTGGCTCGTCGTCGGCAGGCGTCGTCGAGGCTCTGGTTCCAGGTGTCGACCAGCTCGACGACCCGTCCTAGCTCGGTCGCGAGTTCACCGTATTCTTCCTCCTCGGCGAGCGCCCGGAAGACTTCCATCCGGTCGATCTTAGTCGTCGAGAGGACGGTCATGTGCGTGACCATCAGATGAAACCGGTTGTTGAGCTGGCGTCGTCGCTGGGAGAGCTGGACTTTGGGGAAGAACACCGCAGTCCCGAACAGCAGCAGTCCGAGCAGCGGGATCGGAGCCCGAATAAACAGCGGGGCGTCGAGCAGGAGCGTCGCAACGATCGTCACGAGGAAAAACACGGTCGCTGGCAACAGGATCGTCAGGAGATATCGCTGCAGCGGGATGTCCAGTTTCCTGTAGGAGTCCATCAGCCCCGCGAAGGTGCTCGACAGCGACAGGTCGATCGTGGCGGAATCTTTCGCTGCCATCAGTCAGGGCGGTGGATGTCGAATGGGACGCCCTCCAGTCCGTCCCGCTGGAAGTCCTCGATGAACTCGTTGACCTCGTGGTAACCGAGGATGTTCTCCTGGATGGCGCGCTGGATCAGGTCCGCCCGGAACTGCAGGTCGTCGTAGATGTCCCGGGTGTCTTCGTACCCGAGCAGCGTCGCGATCTGCTCTTCGAGGACGTACGAGTTGTTCATCCCCTGGAAGACGATCTCGTCTTCGACGGGGTCCCAGTAGAAGACCTGCCGGGTGATGACACCCTCCATCTCCTTGGAGTAGCCCTCGATCTCCTGGACGCTGGTCACGCGGCGGAGCACGTCGTCGCCCTGCTTGACGCGGTTCTGGAACAGTGCGATGTCGGCGTTGTCCATGAACGTCTCGGGGACGTTGATTGGATCGCCGGTGAACCGCTGGATCATCGAGACGATGTCGGAAGCGTGGAAGGTCAGCATGACCGGGTGACCGGTCTGGGCGGCCTGGAATGCCATGCGGCCCTCTTCGCCACGGACCTCGCCCACGATGATGTAGTCAGGACGGGAACGCAGGGCAGCAGCGACGAGATCGAACATGTCGACTCCGGTTCCGCTCGATTCGTCGCCCTCGCGGGTAAGAAGTTGCTGCCAGGTGTCGTGTGGCGGGAGGACTTCAGCGGTGTCCTCGGCGGTGTAGATCTTGCTGTCACGCGGGATAAACGACATGACAGCGTTCAGCGTCGTGGTCTTCCCGGACGCCGTTTCGCCGACGACGAAGACGGTCTGTTCGTTCTCCAGGGCGAGCCAGAGATACGCGGCCAGTTGGGGGCTCAGCGTCCCCCACTTGGTAATCTGGAAGATAGAGAGCGGCGTTTCGTCGCCCTGTCGAATCGTGAGACTGGGGCCTTTGATCGAGACGTCGTCGGAATAGATGAGGTTCAGACGCGATCCGTCCGGCAGCGTCGAGTCGACGATCGGATCGCTGTCGGAGACGGGATCGCCGATACGTTCGCCCATATTGCGCAGCCACTGGTCGAACTCCTCGTTGCTGTTCCACTCGACGGTCGTCTCGAGCATGCCGAAGACGCCGTGGTCGACGTAACACTCCGTCGGCCCGATGACGTGGATGTCCTCGTTCGCCGGGTCCCGCATGACCGGCTCGAGCGGTCCGAGGCCGACGATATCCCGGTTGAGCCGGTAGCGGATGTTCTCGTAGGTCTCGGGCTTGACGTCGACTTTCCCGATCGAACTGAGGTTGCGGAGCCGCGAGAGAACGCCCGACCCGCTCTCGCGGGTCTTGACGTTCGTCGTCTCCTGGAGGAGCTCCTCGATACGGTCGTCGTACTCGGATTCGTCGGTCGGAGCGGGCTTGTTGACACTGCGCTGAAGCAGGCGGTTGCGAACTTTGTTGAACACGACCTGCTCCTCGTCGGACAGCTCCGGCTCGATCGCGTAGTACTTCATGTCCTGCCCGATATCGCCGTAGATATGCGTAAAGATGGGGCCGCCGACCGGATAGAGTATGTTGGGACGATCGGTTTCGAGGTCGCCCGATGCCTCCTCGACGAACATCGGGAACTCGCCAGTGATCTGCTTGAATTTCTTGAGGTGGTCCCGGAGATGCGGCCGGTTTGCCGCGTACTGTCTGAGTTCGTCGGACGGTTTCGGTCGCCCCTGTTCTGTCATGCTCTCAGCTCCATTATGCCACGCTCCGTGATTCGATCACGATGCCGGTCCCAGAACGGACCGAGTAGCCGATGGTATCGCCGACCTGTTCGCCCATGCCGGCGAAGCGTTTGACCGAAATCTGTCGGCGCACGTCGTTGCCGACCTCGATCATCTCCAGTTCGAGGAACACGTCAGCGATCGACCGAAACGGACCGATCGCGTCCTCGTCCAGCGTCGACGGGTCGACGGTGAGAACGATGACCTTCCCCTCGGCGATGATGTCGCGGAAGAAGGAAATGATCTCCAGTGCCGCCTGTCGTTCCTCGTTTTTCCGGACGAGGGCTTCGAACTTCGGATCGTTTCGCAAGATCGCGTCGAACGTGTCGATGATGATCACGTCCGACTCCCACATGACTTCGGCGTCCATGAGCCGCTTGAGAAGGTCTTTCCGGTCACCTTCGTCGTCCTCGGAGAACGTGTTGGAATCGCCGATGTCCGCGTGCAAGAACAGCACATTCTCCTCGAGCATGTGCTCGACCATGTCGTAATCGAGGCTGTGCATCTGGTCCAGGAAGCTCCCGACGGTGAGTTCCGTTGAGAGCATCGTTACCTGATGTTCCTCTTCGCAGAGGCCGTAGGTGAACCGCTGGCTCATCGCCGACTTGCCGGCCCCGTAGTCGCCCTCGATGAGGACGATGCTCCCGGGAGGGATGCCACCGCCGAGTTCCTTGTTCAGCCGGTCCCGTTCGTCAAGCCCGAGCGAGAACAGGTCTGTCGTTGCAATGCTCATACGTTAAACCTGAACACCTCCTCGTCACCGTTGACAGTTACTTTGATCCGATGGTCGCCCGCGTCGAGATCCGGGGCACCAAACTCGACGCGGACGACATCTCCAGGCCGCCAGCTGTCGGGGTCCTGTCCCTCGATGACAGTCACTTCGAGTGGCGACTGCAAGACGCCATCGAGAAGGATCACCATCTGATCGCCGTTCGCTGGCAGTACCCTCGACCCGGTATTTTTCATCAGCAGCGTCACGTTCTGGTTGTCGGAGCGGTTGTAGATCTGTGCGCCGCTGTCACTGATGATCTCGACGTCAGTACGGACGTCCTGGCTCAGCGCGTCTCCCTGGTCGGAGACGCCATCGCTGAGGCGGCCGACAGTGTTCGTGATCGTCCCTGCGACGCTCGCAGCGACGAGCACACTGGCAATGAACAGGATCAGGTGGGACGCGGAAACGCTAGCCACGAGTCACCACCTCCGTCGCTGCCACGCCAGTCTCGGTCGCCACCTTGACCCGGTCTGGCTGACTCGCTGCGCTCACGCTGTACGTGAGTCGCTGGCCCGGTGCCCAGATGTCAGTCCCAGCGTCGCCGTCGACGTCCCGAGAGGCTGTCCGGTACTCGTTGTCGACGAGCAGGTCCGTATCGTTGACAGATAGCACCGTCGCCCCCGTGTTGTTGACTTCAACGACGAGACGTTCGGTCTCGTTGTCGTAGACGGCTGCAACGATCTCGATCTCCGTGTTCTGCTGGGCGAGCTGGCGGTCCTGCCAGTCATCATTTGCGTCGGTCATTTCTTCCACCGTGTTGGTACTGGCGGTGTAGAATGTCCCGAACGCGATGAACAACCCGACGAACACGATCGCTGCCGAACCGCTAACGCTGAAGCCCATCGGAACCACCTCCGGAGACCCCCATGCGCTCGACCTGTGGGGTGCCGTTGAGCTGGCCGATGTACTTCAGCGATCGCGTGTGGTGGTCGATAGTCAGGTCGCCGCCGGAACCGTCGTCGTCGAAGCCACGGAGGTAGTCCTGCAGACTGTCGGCGACTGACTCGCTCACCCAATCGATCCGCTCGTAGTAATCGATCGCCTCCGCAGTCGAACGGATCCCGACTTGGCCGACGAGATATTCGAGCCACTCGATGACGATGAGTTCCGAACCGTAGCCCTCCGGCATCGTCGCCAGGTACGGCTTTCCACCGCTTGCAGTGGCTTCCGTCTGCTCTCCGCCGCTTGCAGTGGCTTCCGTCTCGGTCGTCGCAGCGTTATTCGCCTGTGCGTCCGTCTCTGCCGGTTCGTCGGTGGCGGTGGGCTCCCCTCCGGTCGAGCCGGCTGTGTCGTGGTCGTCCGCGGACGGTTCGCCCGCTTCGAAGGGAGTCGCTTCGGCGGTGTCCGCGTCGTCGGCCTCAACGGTCGCTTCGTCCGTGTCGGCTTCGGCCGCCGTTCCCTCGTCGTCTTCGATCACCGTATCGAACAGCTCGTCGTCGGCCAGCTCGTCTTCGAGGCCATCGCCAGCCACGTCGCCGTCTTCGACTCCGATGTCTTCGGTGTCATCGAGCGCGCCGTCACCGGTGTCTTCGAACGCATCGTCCCCGGCAGCTGTAGCGCCGCCGAGGTCCTCCTCGAGCGTCTCGTCGGCGCTTCCGTCGTCGGTACCCGTCTCTTCGTCTGCCCAGTCTGCTTCGCCCGACTCGTACTCGTCTTTGAGTTCCTGGAACGATTTGCCGCCACCACTGCCGCCGTCATCGTCAGCCGTATCTTCTTCGAACCCGCCATCGTCGAAGTCGTCCTCGAACCCGCCGTCGTCGAAGTCATCGTCGAACTCGTCTTCTCCGAGCGCGTCGTCGTCGAACTCCTCCTCGAAGGGATCGCCGCTGTCTTCGAGTTCGTCTTCACCCATCACGTCCTCGACAGACTCGCCGAATCCTTCCTCGTCGTCCTCGACGAGGTCGTCGTCGAAGAAGCCCTCCGCGTCCGCGTTGGCGATATCCTCGTCGAGTTCGTCGTCACCACCGTCGTCCTGTTGCCCGTTATCGAAGAGTCCAAACGAGTCGCCGTCGCCCGCACCGCCCAGGCCGCCGCCTTCGATGTCGTCGGCGAACGGGTTGACGCCTCGCGTGACCATCTCGTAGATGTCGAGCAGCTTCCGGACGTTCTCCTCGACCTCGTCGACGGTCTCGCTTATCTGCTCGTTCTCGTTGCGAACCGTGTTGACAGTCGAGGAGAGACTCCCGACCTCCGTTTCGAGTTCGTCGAGCCGGTGTTCGAGCTCGTCCGTATCGGGGCCGCTGTCCATGTCGCCGAACTCGTCGTCACCGAACTCGCCGAACTCGTCGTCACCCTCCTCGAAGCCGCCGAGCCCACCCAGGTCGTCGCCGCCGTCCTCGTCCATCAGGCCGGCTCCGTCGCTCATCTGCTCGTTCCCGTCATCTTCCTCCTCGTCCGAGAGAATCGAATCGAAGACGTTCTTGATACTCATCCCAACGACACCTGCAGAAAACAGCGTCAACACCGCCGGATCGGCCGGTATTGCCACCTGACCGATTCCAGACACGCCGCTGGTTGAGGCCATCGTCGTCCCGACCAGACTCGACAGTGCGGCGACGGTGGCGAAATCACTCATTACTATGAAAATTCGCTCTTAGGCTCTTCAATGTACCGTTTAGAGTATCGTATTTGATAATTGACGAGTGTATTCACACAGTTTTATATAGAAACGATCGTCTGACATCGGAGTGAAAGCGTCGATCAGGACTGCAGACCCGTTCTAGCTGGTCGCTTGTGGGGCCGTATCAGCTACGCTTCGGATTAAATATCAAAATCTGGAGAGGATTTGAAGGTCGGGACTGACGACTGGTCCGCAGAAATTATATCCCACAGATATCAGTAATTACAAAACTGTACTCTCTTTGTTTGCGCTTTTGACGACCAGATCGCCGGTCGAACTTTTGAGTTTGATCGAACGACCGTGGTTCCCCCCGACATCCTCACCGACGATCGGGATGTCATATGCTTCGAGTGTTTCTTTGACCTGTTCGACGTTGCGTTGCCCGATGCCGGATCCGCTCTCGGAGAAATCGAGCATATCGCTGCCGCCAGCGATTTTTGCGACCATGTTCTCTCTGTCTCCGCCGGTGGCTTCGAGTTCCTCGATGAGCGTTTCGACGCCCGTGTCCGCGAACTTCGCCGAATTTCCGTCTTCCATGTCATCGGCCGACGGCAACATCACGTGCACAAGTCCGGAGACGGGAGCTGTGTCGTCGTAGAGCGCGACGCCGATGCAGGACCCGAGGCCGCTCGTCGTCAACACGGCGCCGTTTTTCGTCACGTCGTACTCCGCGATCCCGACTTTGATCTGCTCGGACTTGATTTCCGATTCCGTCTCCCCCTGTCCATCGTAGACTTTCATTCTTGGAATATCTGTTCGGGATCTGCGTCGGTCTTCCCGGCACGCTCGACCAGCAAGTCGTCCAGTGCCTGTCGCAGTTCCTGCTCGTTCGGTAGCGCATGGATCTCCGCCTCAAATTCGATATCGTCAGTGCGCATCGTCGAGTCAATGATGAAGGCGTGTTCCTGATGGCGACCGACCTGTGCCGCGAGCGGATCGATGATCGCCTGTCCCATGTCGTGGACCAGTCGCGGTGGCGTATGATCGACCGAGGTCTGTAGTACGTTCGCCCACCCGTCGACGAACCCGCTCGTCATGATGTTCCCCAGTTCTTCGATCGCGGATTTATGTTGGTCGGTCAGCTCGTCGTCCCCCATGTCGACCGGCATCATCGCCTCGGCAACGTTTTTGGCCGACACCTCATCGAACAGCACCATCAGATAGCCGCTCGGAACTCCCGTGAACTCGATGACAGTCCCGACGTAGGTCTCGTTGCTAATTTGCTTCGGGACGTCGGTAATCGGTGCGAAACTGATCTGTGAGACCTCAGCGACCGTCTCGATCCCCGTCATCATCGTGACGTTTTCGGCGGCCTTCTCGGTCCCACTCCGGGTCATCTCGTTGAAGACTTCGAGTTTGTCGACCGGGATCGCATCGTCTCCGGTGTCGGCGTGATCGGCCATCACAGTCGTCAGCGGTTCGTATTCCGGAAGCATATAGATGTAGAATTCGATCGACTCGTCGACCCACTCGATCCGGCTTTTGAACACGAACACGTGGTTCGTGTCGCCGCCAGCGGGCGCGTCCGGGAGCACCGCCGCGCCGTTGCCTTCGATGTAAGAAGGCGGCGAGTGATCGATAGAAGCACCCAGGTAGTCGGCCCAGCCGTCGATGAACCCGCTCATCATGATGTTACCGATCTCTTTAACACCGCTGCGGGCCATCGCTTTGCTGTCGGCACCTCCCACGAGCGCTTCGATCAACGACGTGCGACAGTCCCGGCTGAACACGAGCACCGTCTCGCCCGCGAGTTCGCCTTCGTAGTCGAACTGAACGCCGACGAACTCACGGTCACCGAGTTCCTCGCCAACGTCCTGGCGATCGACCAGCGACAGCTTCGTCACCTCGACGTCGGCTTCGATGCCGGTCATCTGAGTCATCGAGGTCGTCGCCTGCTCGGCACCCTCGCGAGCCAGCTGGTTGAACGTCTCTAGCGACTGGATGTCGACTTTCATCTATGACGGAACAACGTCTTCGATTGCTTCCATGACGCTCGGCTTCTGGAAGGGTTTGGTGATGTACCCGTCCGCCCCCGCCTTGACTGCCTCTTTCATTTTCTCCTCCTGGCCGACGCTCGTACACATGATGACGTTCGCATCCGGATCCTGGCTTTTGATCTCGTCAGTCGCCTCGATGCCGTCCCGGATCGGCATCACGATGTCCATCATGACCAGATCCGGCCGCTCTTCTTTGTATGTCTCGACGGCTTCGACACCGTTCTCGACTTCACCGACGATCTGGTGGTCTTCCTCGAGGATTTCTCGCAGGAGGTTACGCATGAACTCGGAGTCGTCAGCGATCAGTACTTCTGGCATGATCAGTCACTCTGAACGTACTGGAATCACCTAAATAAATGCTTTCGAGAGATTATCGCCATTGATACCGTTTCCGTGGCCGCACTAGAGCTTGAATCCGTCGTCACCGAGCGCTTCCAGCAGATCGGCGATCGTATCGTCCGGGTCGAGTCCCTCTCGTTTGATCGCCGTCGAGAGACTCTCGGTCGGATAGGTTATCGGCACGTTCGACTCGGTCAGCAAGATCCCAAGGATCTCCTCAACGGGCGTCTCACTGTCGATGTGCTGGGCGTACCACAGGATGAGACTTTCGAAGATCGTCACCACGTCGTTGGACATCATCCGGCGCTGGAACACCCGTCCGTCGAACGTCGCAGTCACGTGGAAACCGTATCGGGAGTCGGCCTCCTGGAAGCTCGTCTCCAGCCAGCGAGAGACGTCGCGTTCGGTCAACTCGGAGACGTCGGTCGGCTGGCTGTCAGTCGCCGGCGGACGATCCGGTCCGGCGGTCGGTTGCTCTGTACGGGACGTGTTCTCGTCGGCGTCCCCCGTCTGCGCATCGGCGTCGACTCGTTCCCGTGCGGGCTGGCTCGAAGCGACGTTCGGCGCGTCCTCGATCGGATCGTTCGGGGAGACGACGTATCGGCCGTCCTCGATCTCGGCGACGTGCTCGTCGTCAGAGATGTCCAGCTCTTCGGGGGCGAGCACGCGACCGTCCTCGTTGTCGGGATCGTCCCCGGGTCCCATACGTAGGTGTCTATCACGGTTGAGTATAATTCCGTCGGCTGGGCCGACCGGCTGACTACGGTGCCGTCAACTCGTCTAGCGGTCAACGGTCCTGTATGCGAGTGCAGCGATACCGAGGAGGGCGACGATCAACGCGGCGAGTGCAATCTCGACGCGGTCGATCGGGCCACCGAGTCCCGGGGCAGGTTCAGTCCGGACCTCAACGGAGAGGGTCTTTGTCTCGTATATCTGGAGGGACTGGTCGTCGACAACAGCGACCTGAAGCAGATGGGTTCCCTCCGTGGTCGCGTTCAGCGGTTGCGTGACGGTTGCAGTCTCACCGGGCGCGAGCGTCGGCTCCTCGAGCTGGTACCGCGCGGTCGAGTTGTCTGGGCGTTCGACATCCAGCATCACGATCGCCGTCGAGTTCGTCGATCCGACATTCTCGATAGTGATCGAGAGGTCTTCATTGTCCCCATTGATGATCAGCGTGTCAGGTGCCGAGGCATCCTGAATACAGACCTGTCGGTCGTCGACCGGCTGGCAGTCCTGGCCAGGTTGTGCGATAGTGCCGTGTGCTACCAGCCCGATTGCAGAGAGAGCCAACAGCAAAACAAGTGTCCTGCGCGTGTCCATACGTCGTAGTGAGACACGGGGAAGAAAAATCTACTTGTCCGTATCCGGTGAATTCACCGATCAGATCAAAGCGTAGTATTCACGTGCTCTGCGGGACAGAACGAAATAAGAGAACTAAACTGAGCGTTACAGCGCGACGGCTTGTTCGCCGCTCAGCGACTGCGGGACGACGATGCGCTCGGTGGTCGAGGCACCCTGCTGAGTGTTAATCTGAATCCGGGCGCTGGAACCTTCCGTGAGTTCCTCGCCGTAGACGTTGGCCGGACTCCCGAGCGTGTTGGTCCCCATATCGAGCTCGATGATCAGGCGGTCGTCGACAGAATTGATCACCGGCAGCGAGCCGTCCTCGTCTTTGAGTGCCGCCACACCGAAGGCACCGTCCTGTGCCCCGGCCGTGAAGACGTCCTCGTATACGAGATCGAAAGTGCCAGTGTCGTCAGTCTGCTGGATGGTCGCTTCCGACAGGTCGATATTGCTCGCACCCGGCGCTTTCGACACCGTTATCTCCAACACACCGATGGCATCATCAGTTTCAGGATCAGCATTATCCAACTGTGCAACATCGATACTGTCAAGTGTGATTTCTTCTTCACCATCGTACCTGATCGTATGTGCTTCTCTATCAACTATTGTGAATTGGTCCGTACTAGAAGAGCTTGGGCTAGTAGTGACACTATTTATTTCAACAATCTCATTGCCATTACCACCTAATGATAAGTCTTGGGTGTCACCCGGAGCAAGAGTGTAACCAGTACTATCCGTCTGTGTGGTTGTTGGCTCACTGTCAACAGGTACTTCAACAACCTCACCAGCGACAGCACTCACTTCCATGCGGTCAGTGACTTGTTGTTGACTCTCTTCGCCAGTCTGTTCGGCGCTACTCTGCAGGAAGCCGGCCGTATTGATCAGGACGCCAGCGGCGATCGCCGCCACCAGCACCATCGCGATGAACACGATGAGCGTCCCGATCCCGACCTGCCCGCGGTCGCGGTCTAGATTCGAATTATCTGTCTTGAACATTGTTCTGATTGGTGTGGGATTGAATTAGTTGATAGTCGTTACAGCGAGACGGCTTGTTCGCCGCTTAGGGACTGCGGGACAACGATGCGCTCAGTCGTCGAGGCACCCTGCTGGGTGTTTATTTGGATCCGAGCGCTGGCACCTTCTGCGAGCGGCTCACTGAACCGCTGGGCTTCGCTGACCCCTAACGTCTGTTGTTCGTCGGTGCCATCACCGAGATCAAGCTGGATGATCATTCGGTCGTCGACAGAGTTGATCACCGGCAGCGATCCGTCCTCGTCTTTCAGCGCCGCTACATGGAAGGCACCATCCGGACCGGGCTGATTGGCGCTAAACTTGGTCTGGTAAACGAGGTCGAAGGTACCAGTGTCGTCAGTCTGCTGGATGGTCGCTTGCGAGAGGTCGATATTGCTCGCGCCCGGCGCTTTCGACACCGTTATTTCTAGCGCACCGATGGCGTCCTCGGATTCGGCGAGCTCGACTGCGTACTCGACCTCAACGACATCGTACGATGTGCTTGTACTTCCCGGATCGACACCGGAAGCAAGCGTGATATCATCCGATTTGACGTTAAGATCTCCGTCCTCACTTTTGACGGTGTACTCTGTACCGTCATCATTATCTTTAATTATTGCAGTAGCCGATTCACTCGTATCAATTGCACCGGGGTCAAATGTAGAGTCAAACACTGAGTCTTCAGTGGAAGTACCCAGACCACTGGCGAGGTTGGCGCTGTCGTCAACGATCCTCTCTTCCGCGGTGAGTTCGATAACCTCACCAGCGACAGCACTCACTTCCATGCGGTCAGTGACCTGTTGTTGGCTCTCTTCGCCGGTCTGTTCAGCACTACTCTGCAGGAACCCGGCCGTGTTGATGAGCACGCCCGCGGCGATCGCCGCCACCAGGACCATCGCGATGAACACGATAAGCGTCCCGATCCCGACCTGCCCGCGGTCGCGGTCTGATTTCTTGTTATTTGTGTTGAGCATTGTTCTGATTGCTGTTGGATTAGTTGATAGTCGTTACAGCGCGACGGCTTCCTCGCCGCTCAGCGACTGCGGGACGACGATGCGCTCGGTGGTCGAGGCACCCTGCTGGGTATTGATCTGAATCCGGGCGCTTGCGCCTTCCGAGAGTTCCTCGCCGTAGACGTTGGCCGGACTTCCGAGCGTGTTAGTCCCCATGTCGAGTTCGATGATCAGGCGGTCGTCGACAGAATTGATCACCGGCAGCGAGCCGTCCTCGTCTTTGAGTGCCGCCACACCGAAGGCACCGTCCTGTGCCCCGGCCGTGAAGACGTCCTCGTATACGAGATCGAAAGTGCCAGTGTCGTCAGTCTGCTGGATGGTCGCTTCCGACAGGTCGATATTGCTCGCACCCGGCGCTTTCGACACCGTTATCTCCAACACACCGATTGCGTCTTCGGTTTCGGCCGTACTTGGCGAGTCGACAGTGTCAACCTGCAGATTGCTTGCGGTACCACTCAAAGTGATGGACTCGCTACCATCGTTTCGGAGTTTCGCATTAGTAGGGTCTCTGTCAACAATACTAAATTGATCAGACACGTCATTTGTATCACTGTCCTGGAGATTTGTGATTGCCACGACTGGGTTGGAGACGTCACTGCTGATATCAACAGTCTCCCCTGGGCCAACACTCGTACTTGTGGCGCTACTCAGGTCTATCGTGCTCGTCGAAACACTGTCAGCATACACTTCAACAACTTCACCGGCAACAGCACTCACCTCCATGCGATCAGTGACTTGTTGTTGGCTCTCTTCGCCAGTCTGTTCGGCACTGCTTTGCAGGAAGCCGGCCGTGTTGATCAGGACGCCGGCGGCGATCGCCGCCACCAGCACCATCGCGATGAACACGATGAGCGTCCCGATCCCGACCTGCCCGCGATCGCGATCTGGGTTCGAATTGTCTGTCTTGAACATTGTTTTGATTGATTTCGTATTGAATTAGTTGATAGTCGTTACAGCGCGACGGCTTCCTCGCCACTCAGCGACTGCGGGACGACGATGCGTTCGGTGGTCGAGGCACCCTGCTGGGTATTGATCTGAATCCGGGCGCTGGACCCTTCCGCAAGTTCCTCGCCGTAGACGTTGGCCGGACTCCCGAGCGTGTTAGTCCCCATGTCGAGTTCGATGATCAGGCGGTCGTCGACAGAATTGATCACCGGTAGCGACCCGTCCTCGTCTTTGAGTGCCGCCACGTCGAAGGCACCGTCCTGTGCCCCGGCCGTGAAGACGCCCTCGTAGACGAGGTCGAAAGTACCGGTGTCGTCAGTCTGCTGGATGGTTGCTTCCGACAGGTCGATGTTACTCGCGCCCGGTGCTTTCGACACCGTTATCTCCAACACGCCGATCGTGTCTCGAGTCTCCGCAGTACCGGGTGAGTCAACCACGTTGACTACGACAGCATCACTGGTGGTGTCCAGGGTAACGGTCTCACTCCCATCGTTACGGAGCTGGGCATTATCTCCAGAGCGGTCTACGATACTAAATTGGTCGGAGACATCATTGGAGACGCTATCTTGGAGCGTATCGATCCCTACTACAACATCGTCTGTAGCGAGACCACCAGAGATACTGACAGTCTCACCTGGAGCGACATCTGCGGTAGCCGCAGTGGTAGATTTTGTCGTAGTAGCGACATCATCAGTGTATACTTCAACAACCTCGCCCGCAACAGCACTCACCTCCATGCGGTCAGTGACCTGTTGTTGACTCTCTTCACCAGTCTGCTCGGCAGTACTTTGCAGGAAGCCGGCGGTGTTGATCAGGACGCCGGCGGCGATCGCCGCCACCAGCACCATCGCGATGAACACGATGAGCGTCCCGATCCCGACCTGCCCCCGGTCGCGATCTCGTCTGTCGTCGATTCGGTCGAACATTGTTTGGATCACGCCTGGTATCCAGGCTCTGTCCGAAACTGGTATGTTATCCAACTTAACCCTACTCCCCTCATTATCATGTCTGAAAAGATGTATTCATAACCCGCATATCCCTTTGTCAGTACTGAAAACGGCCGGCAGACTGTTCGAAACAGGCAGCTCCGAGCTGCGACCAATCAGGCCTGGTACGTCACGAGACTGTAGATCACAAACAGATACCCGAACGTCGTCAGGCCGCTGTTGACCAGCAACAGCGACTGGGGATTAGTAGCGGACGACATCCCAAAGTCTGTCAGGAACGCACTGATCATGGTCGCCGCCGCGCCCGCCACGGCCAGCGCGAACCCGAGCGACAGATGCAACATTGCCCGCCGAGACGTCTGTACGTACGCACGCATCGCCATCCCGACCATCGTCAGACCCGCGACGACGAAGACCAGTGTCAGGACGGCATAGAGGAACTCGATCATCCTACCCGGTACTCGTCCACGTCGTCTATTAAATCCCACCCTTGAAAATATCGCGGCTGATAACTGTGCCCGTGGGCGCGCGTGACTACCCCTCAGAGAGCGTCCGCCAGGCTTCGTCGAGTTTGTTCGTCACTTCCGATCGCTCTTCGACAGAGATACCCATCGATTGGTCGAAATCGACAGTCACCGACTCGACGTTGCGCCGATAGACCTTGATCCGTCGACGATCTTCCGAAAGGATACTGTCGTGTAATTCGAGCAATCCGTGTTCGGTCAGCTCGTCGATCCGCCGATAACAGGTCGCGATCGGAATATCGAGTTCGTCGCTGAGGTCCTGTGCTGACTGTGGCTCGTCCGCCGCGTCGAGGATCTCCGCACTGTATTTGTTCCCCAGTGTCCGGAGAAGATCGACCGAAGCCATCGTTATCAAGTTTTGAATTCTGTAGACAATAAATCTACCGCCTCTACCATCCACTAGAATTTCTTACAGTAGGGGCTTTTCAGTCGTGATATTACGGGGTGCAGGCCCGACACAGTCAGATCTCGGGAGTGTCACTCGATAGGGGAATCGCCCCGGTTCATCATCGAAAACTCGCTGGCGTTTTGGTGGACGGTGATCCCACCCCAGGATATCTCCATCGGGAAGATGTCCGTTTTGATGTCCTGCTTTCGCATCTTCGCGACCCAGACGTACCGTTTGACGCCCGATTCGGTCGGCGTCTGTAGCAGGTAGATATTTCCGTCGGTCAGGTAGTTTTCCAGCCCGATGTCGCTTTTCGGGAAGACGGCCCCCTGTTCGTTGGTCATCAGAGTCGTCAGTCCGTTCTCCTTCAGGATGTCAGAGAACTTCAGAAGATACGTGCGACGTTCGCGCTCGTCGTCGAAAAAGAGATTGAACATTGCGAGCGAATCCAACACGAGTCGCTCGTATTCGCTGTCTCTGAAGTCTTCGAGCAGCATATCGAGTGATGAAGAAAAATCGTTCTCCCCGAGCAGTTGCTTCTTGTCGTAGATGAGAATGTCTCCTCTCTCGACGAATTCCGGCCACTTGTCGAACCCGATCGACTCGGCGGCTTCGCGGAGGTCTTGCTGGTTCTCCTCGAAAGAGAGATAGATCCCCTTCTCATCGAACATATCTACGCCATTATAAATGTATTGCAGTCCGAGGATGCTCTTTCCTGCCCCAGGGTTGCCGCTGACGAGCGTCGTCGAGTCCTTCACGATGCCGCCGTTCAAGATTTCGTCCAGGCCGTCGATGCCGGTTTTTGTGAGTTCGATCATTGTGGTCCCGTCGCGTCACGCGACGCTCTGTTGGATGTATCTCTGGCGGGGAAGCAAAAAAGTCTTATTCATGCCTCGACACACAGAGTGGTCGTCGTACGTCGGTTCCTCCGACGCCACCACCGACGGAGGCGTGCTCTCTGAGGAGAGATCACCGCGCGCGCAGTTTCGCGTTCTCATCGTGCTGGCGACACGTTCGTAAGGGCATACAGCTACACATTCAGAGAGATATTCGGCACGACGGGGGGCCGAATGGGTTCGAGAAAGGATCGCCGGCAGTATCACGCGGTCCGGATCGCGTCCGGATTGACCCAGATGACGAATCCGCCGTCGCGCTTGACGACGCCTCGGACCGAATCGACGTCGTCGGTCGTCGGCGATCGATCGACGTTCTCGGGGTCGACCTGGCTCACCTGGTGAACTTCGTCGACGAGCCATCCGACCGCCCCCTGTTCGTCGTCCGCGATCTCCGGGTCGAAGACGATAATGCGGGACGGTTCGCCACCGTCGATGTCGAAGACGGTTTTGGGATTGATGATCGATGTCGTTCGCCCACGAAGATCCATGACGCCCTCTACGTGGGGTGGGGCGTTCGGGACCGACGTCAGCTCCCCGACGTCGACGATTTCCGTCACGTAATCGATACTCACGCAGTAGGTCTCGTCCCCGAGCTGAAATTCGAGGACCTGATTCGTTGCGTCTGACATGGTCTTTGTGTACGGCACGGCCGACTCGTTTCCGGCGGTCGATATCTGAACCCTCCCGACAAAATCCCTTAAGCGTGTCTCCTGTGCTATCAAGATTGAATACCAGGGCGGTGTCTTTATTTTGTCGCTCGGGATAGATGAGGCCAACGTGGACAGACGACCGGGCGATTTACGTCGTGTCCACATGTTTCACAGGTAAAAGACCTATGCCACGATCATCGCCGCGGGCTGTTGTCGCCGACGACTCGCATTTCATGCGAAGCGTCATCTCCGATATTCTCTCGGAGGGCGGGATCGACGTGGTCGCGCAGGCAAAAAACGGTCATGAAGCCGTCCAAGCCGTCCGCGAGCACGACCCCGACGTCGTCACGATGGACGTCGAGATGCCGGAGATGGACGGGATCGAGGCCGTCGGGCGGATCATGGCCCAGCATCCAACACCGATCCTGATGTTGAGCGCGCATACCGACGAGGACGCCGACGTCACGTTCGAGGCGCTCCAGAAGGGGGCAGTCGATTTCTTCACCAAACCCGGCGGTGAGGTCTCGATGGAGATGTCTCGGCTGAAAGATCAGCTGGTCGATATCGTCCATTCAGTCGCACAGGCCGAACCGAGAGCCGGCGACACCGCCGCCGAAACCACGAGTTCAGGTGCCGGGACGGAACGTCCGGACGCTGCGCCAGAGCGATATGGCGGACGGCCAACACTCGTCATCGGCTCCTCGACCGGCGGGCCGACAGTGGTCGAAGAGGTCATGTCGTCGCTGCCGCTCACGGCGTCGCTGCGCGTGCTGATCGTCCAGCACATGCCCGGCGGGTTCACCGGTCGGTTCGCCGAACGGCTGGACGCCCGAAGTGAATACGACGTCTCCGAGGCGCAAGACGGGGCCCGTATCGGCAGCGGCGAAGCGCTCGTGGCCGCCGGCGACCAGCACATGGAAGTCGCGAACTACAGTCACGGCCGACTCCGCGTGTCACTGACCGACGATCCGCCGGTCAACAGCGTTCGTCCCGCCGTCGACGTGACGATGAAATCTGCCGCCGAAACGGTCGACGATCGGTTGATCGGTGTCATCCTTACCGGGATGGGCGAGGACGGTGCGGACGGTATCCGTGCGCTCAAAGAGCGAGGCGCTCGAACGATCGCACAGGACGAAGCTAGTTCGGCAGTGTTCGGGATGCCAAAGCGGGCGATCGAAACTGGCTGTGTCGATACGATCACGTCGATCGAGTCGATCCCGGCGGCCATTCTCGATGCGGTACCACAGGAGGTTCACTAACATGGACGATCAGTATCTCGACGCGTTCATCCGCGAAAGCGAGGAAGCGATCACCGAGTTGAACAACTCGCTGCTCGATCTCGAATCGGACCCTGAAAACACCGAGGCGATGGAGGCGATCTTCCGGACTGCACATACGCTGAAGGGCAACTTCGGCGCGATGGGCTTCGACGACGCCTCCGACCTCGCTCACGCCATCGAGGACCTCCTTGATGAGATGCGTGACGACCACCTCGAAGTCACGCCGGAGATCATGGATCTCATCTTCGCCGGCGTCGACCAGATCGAAGCGATCGTCCACGAGATCGACGAGACTGGCGAATCGACGGTCGACACCGACGCGATCGTCGCGGACATTCGCGGAGTTATGGATGACTCCGCTGATGGCGTGAGCGAGGCGACCGACAAACAGACGGGCGAACCGAGTCGGGATCCCGAGGAGTTGCTCTCCGGGATCGAACTGCCGGACGTCGACGGACCGGTCTACCACGCGTCGGTGTCGGCCGGTGACGCACAGATGCCGGGTGTCGACGCGATGCTGACCCTCGAGTCGATCGAGGACGCACTGGCGATCCTGGCCACCGATCCGTCCCGCGACGCGATCGAAGACGGTGACTTCGAGGACGCCTTCGACGTGTTCCTCGCGGGCGCGCACCGCTCGGCGGTCGAGGCGACGCTGAGCGCCGCGAGCAAGGTCGAAGACGCAACGGTGACCGACGTGACCGACGCCCTCGAAGCACGGGCGGCGGGAGTCGACGACGGGGCGTCGTCGACAGAGACCGACAGTGGGGCGGCTTCGAGTACCGGCAGTGGAGCATCTGCCGGGACAGGGAGCGCGAGTTCGGCCACGGCCGATACGGCGGACGCGTCGGACGGTGAAGCCGGATCGGTCGAGGAGATCAAGTCCGTTCGGGTCGACGTCGATCAGCTCGACGAACTGCACGGACTGGTCGAACAGCTAGTGACGAGCCGGATCAAGCTCCGGCGCGCGGTCGAGCAGGAACGGCTCGATTCCGCCTCGGAGAACCTCAACGAACTCGACAAGATCACGGCGAACCTCCAGAACACGGTCATGGACATGCGGTTGATCCCGCTGAAAAAGGTCGTCGGGAAGTTCCCGCGGCTGGTTCGGGACCTCTCGCGGGATCTGGGCAAGGAGATCGATTTCACCATCGAGGGCGAAGACATCGAGCTCGATCGGACGATCCTCACAGAGATCTCCGATCCGCTGATGCACATCCTGCGGAACGCGGTCGACCACGGGATCGAACCGCCGGAGGAACGCGAGCGGCTCGGCAAGTCCCGAACGGGCGAGGTCACACTGTCGGCCTCCCGGGAGCGCGATCACGTCATCATCGAGGTTGCGGACGACGGGTCCGGACTCGACGTCGATGCGATCAAAGACCAGGCGCTCGACCAGGGGGTTCGATCACCGGAAGAGATCGAAGCGATGACCGACTCGGATCTCTACGATCTGATCTTCCACCCCGGCTTTTCGACGGCGGACGAAGTCACCGACACGAGCGGTCGCGGCGTCGGCATGGACGTCGTCCACGAGACAGTCACGAAACTCGACGGCAGCGTCAACGTCGAGTCCACGCCGGGAGAAGGGACGACCGTTTCGCTACGTCTGCCGGTGACGATGGCGATCGTGAAGGTGTTGTTCGTCCAGGTCGGCGACGAACAGTACGGCGTCCCGATCAAGAACGTCGACGAGATCACCCGGGCGACGAAAGCCCAGACGATCAACGGAACCGAAGTGATCAAGCACAACGACGAGATCTACCCGGTCGTCGACATCGCGAAGACGTTCGACGTGCCCGGAGAGACGAAAAACGGCGACGGGATGCTCGTTCGGATCCGCGAGTCCGAACGTCGGATCGCCCTGCACTGCGATTCCGTCGAGAGCCAGGAGGAAGTCGTCGTCAAACCCCTAGAGGGGATCCTCTCGGGAACGCCCGGTCTCTCCGGGACGGCAGTGCTAGGCGACGGGAACATCGTGCACATCCTCGACGTGGTGACGCTGTAAGATGGTTCGAATGTCAACCTGGAGGTGGCGACGATGACGCGTAGATCGGGCTCGGAGAGCGGATTCGAACAGTTGCTCGAATACATCGGGGAGAAGCTCGACTTCGAGTCGGGATTCTACAACGACGCCTACATGGATAGGCGAATCACCGCCCGGATGCGCCGGACCGACACGGACAGCTATCGGGCGTACCGCCGGTTGCTCGAACGCGACGACGGCGAACGCGAGGCGCTGCTCGATTCGCTGTCGATCAACGTCACCGGCTTCTTCCGGAACCCGGAGGCATGGGAAGGGTTACGGACGATCCTGCGGGAACTGACCGACGAACACCGCCAGGTCGACGTCTGGAGTGCTCCCAGTGCGGACGGACGCGAACCGTACTCGGTCGCGATGCTGGCACTCGACGACCCCGAGATCGACGCCGGGCGGGTCGACGTCCTCGGGACCGACATCAACCGCGATATTCTCAGGACGGCTCGAAGCGGCGTCTACGAGACCTCGAAAACGACCGACATCGCCGAGGAGCTCGAGCCCCTCTCGAAACTGGACCCGTACATCGATCGGGACGGGAATACCTTCGAGGTCCGCGAGCACGTCAAGGAGATGGTCAGTTTCGAGCAACACGATCTGATCCGCGGCGAGCCGAAAGGCACGTTCGACCTGATTCTGTGCCGGAACCTGCTGATCTACATCGATTCGTCCTACAAGGTCCCGATCTTCGAGACGATCGAGGGATCGCTCCGGGACAGCGGGTATCTCATGATTGGCATGACCGAGACGATCCCCACGGAGATGCGAGAGACGTTCGAACCGGCAGACAAGCAGTATCGGATCTACCGGAAAGGGTGAAATGTCTCTCTACCAGCTCGAACGCGACGGCGACGCGCAGGAACTGATCCGTCTGCTCCGGGAGAGTGACAACCTGGAGATCCGCGAGCGTGCGGCCGATATGCTCGGTGGATTCGACGATCACGACGATCGCCGGGACGTCGTGAACGCGCTGGTCGAGGCCGCCGAAACCGGCGACGCCGACGCCGTGACGGCCGCCGCGATCGACTCGCTCGAAGAGCTGGGCGGCGACGCGATCGAACAGCTAATCGCCAGCATGGCCGGCGTCGACCTCGATGAAGGGGCGGACTGGATGAAAGCGAAAGCGTTCACCCGGGCGCTGGACAGCGACGTCCCGGAACTGCGCATGGCCGCGGCCAACGGGCTCGCACAGTTCGGCGAAAGCGATACGCTCGGGCAGCTGATCGAGACGTTCGACGACGAAGACTACCGGGTGCGCGCACGAGCCGCCCGTGCAGCGGGGTCGATCGGCGATCCGCGCGCGACCGACGCGCTCGAAGGGCTACTCGAGGACCGGAGCCCGGCAGTCCGGCGGGAGGCGGCCGACGCGCTCGGAAAGATCGCCAACCGGCAGGCGCTGCAGGCGCTGCTGGAGATGTACGACGACCCGGACGAGCGCGTTCGCCGCATCGCCGTCGGTGCGTTCGGTAACTTCGACAACGGCCGGCCAGTCGAACACCTGGTCGAGGCCCTTTCCGACGAGTCGGCGGCCGTCCGACGGACGGCAGTCTACTCGCTGATCGAGTTGCTCTCGAACGTCCCCCGCCAGCGCAGCCACGAGATCCGGGAATCGATCGTCGACGAACTCAGCGCCACCGAGGACGCGACGGTCGTCGTCCCGCTGGTCGAGATCCTCGAGGAGAGCACCCAGACCGCACAGCGACGCAACACGGCCTGGCTGCTGGGTCGGGTCACCGACGGCGAACACGAGCGTGTGATCGAGGCGCTGATCGACTGTCTCGACGACGACGATCAGATGACCTCGCAGTTCGCGGCGACGAGCCTCGCAGAGTTCGACGGCGAGACCGTCGAGGACAGACTTCTGGAAGTCGTCGAGGACGACGACCGAGGCAGCGACGTGCGGGCTCAGGCAATCTTCACGCTGGGCAAAGTCGGCGGACAACGCTCACGGGACGCCCTGGAGTCGATCATCGACAAGACCGAAGACGAACAGATTCGCAAGCGTGCCTTCTCGGCGCTGTCGAAACTCGGCGGCCAGGCCGGCGACGTGCTGTGACCGAACACTGGCAACATAGGAGACCAACGATTATTAGCACGGCCGGCCAACCTAGCAGTATCGAGAGACGATGGGCGAGGGCGAACAGAAACTCGCGGACGTGCAGGGCAGGTTCATGCAGGTCGTCTCGGACGGCCGCAAGGCCAGCGACGTCGAGTGGCAGTCGTGTCGCTTGCTGTTGTCGAACAAGCGCCTGCTCATCCTGACGAACGAGAGCAAGCAGACGATCCCGCTCGGAAAGGTTTCTAGCATCAAGAGTCGCGGAGACGTCAACGAGGCGATCGCGCAGGTGTCGAGTTACCTCTCGATCCAGATCGGTTCGGACGTCTATCTGGTCGCCCCACAGGATCAAGAGTCATTCGAAGAGAAACTATACGGGGCGATACTGGACCAGCGCGTCGTTTACGTCAAGCATCCGGCTGTCGAAGGCGGAGTGGTGCAGGACACCGGCTGGGAGAAGGCTCGACTCAAGCTCGGCAACGGATCGGTCGATCTGGCGGTCGCCTCCGGACGATTCGTCGAAATCGAGCGCGACGACGTCGGGACGGTCGAGTTGACCGATCAGACGGTCAACGACAACCAACGCCGCGTCGCCGAGATTGAACACCTCATCGAGGATACTGTCGTCCAGACGCACGTCACGGGCCCCGGGCGGATCGTGACAATCCTCGCCGGGCTCGTCCGCCAGGAGCACGAACCGGACGCGGACATCAGCCAGGCCGAACACGAGGTGTTGATGGCGCTTTATTCGGGCGTCTCTCCGTTCAAGATCCCCGATTTCGTCGGGATGGACGTCGAGCAAGTCGAAGCGATCTACGACGAACTCGTCGAGATGGGGTTGCTCCAGGAAGTGCGGACGCGACGGGAAGTCTCGCTGCAGCCGCGCGGACGGAACATCGCAAGCGAAGTCATCGAGAACCAGTAACGTCGAACGCTATCGCGGTGATCAGTCCGGTCGGTTTCGAGAAGCCTATGGGCTGCGAGCGCCTTCGCTTTCGGCATGGACGCGGCACTCGGAGCACCGGAGAAGATGGCCGGGCGGGCCGACGAACTGACGCCGATGATGGCCCAGTACTTCGAGTTGACCCGCCAGTACGACGACGCGCTCGTACTCTTTCAGGTCGGTGACTTCTACGAGGCCTTCTGCGAGGCGGCCGAGCGCGTCGCCCGACTCTGCGAGATCACGCTCACGAAGCGTGAGGACTCTACCGGCGAGTACGCGATGGCCGGAATCCCCATCGACAACGCCGAGAGTTACGTCGAGACGTTGCTCGACGCAGGGTATCGCGTCGCCATCGCCGACCAGGTCGAAGACCCCGACGAGGTCAGTGGCGTCGTCGAACGAGCGGTGACTCGCATCATCACGCCCGGCACGCTCACCGAGGACGAACTGCTGGGCGGGGCCGCGAACAACTACGTCGCCGCGCTGGCTTGCGAGGGCAGTCGCTACGGGCTGGCGATCCTGGACGTCTCGACCGGCGACGCCTACGCGACCGGCAGCGACTCGCTCGCGACCGTCGCTGACGAACTCGGCCGCTTCGATCCCTCGGAGGCGATCGTGGGCCCCGACGCGCCGACCGATCCGTTCGACTGCATGGTCACGCCCTACGACGAGCGTGCCTTCACGGCAGAGCAGGCACGCGAACGGGTCGGGGAGTACTTCGGCCCGCCGGAGCGGCTGCTCGCGAGCGACGCTGAGGTGCGAGCCTGCGGAGCGTTGCTCGCCTACGCCGAGTACACCCGCGGCGGGGCTGGCGTGGGTGAGGATGGTCGGCTGGAGTACCTCAATCACCTCACGCGATACGATCCTCGCGAGTACATGGTGCTCGACGCCGTCGCGCTGGAGAGTCTCGAAGTGTTCGACCGCCGTTCGGTCCGGAGTTCGGAGGGGCTGGCGCTGATCGACGCGGTCGACGAGACGGCGTGTGCGATGGGGCGCCGGGAGTTGACCGACTGGCTGCGTCGGCCGCTGATCGAGCGCGATCGGATCGAAGCCCGACACGAGGCAGTCGAAGAACTCGTCGGCGCGGTCCGGACCCGGGAACGGCTCCACGATCGTCTGCGCGAGGTCTACGACCTCGAACGGCTGATATCGCGGGTCTCGCGCGGGCGGGCGAACGCTCGCGATCTCAACTCGCTGGGCTCGACGCTTGACGTCGTCCCCGAGATACGGGACGCGATCGCTGACAGCGACAGCACGAAACTCCAGTCGGTTCACGACCACCTGGACGACCTGCCCGAGATCCGGTCGCTCATCGCGGAGGCGATCGCCGACGATCCGCCGCCAGAGCTCACAGAAGGTGGCGTCATCGCTCCGGGATACGACGGGACGCTCGACGAGTTGCGCGAGACCGAACGCTCCGGCAAGGCCTGGGTCGAAGATCTGGAGGAACAGGAACGCGAACGGACCGGTATCGATTCGCTGAAGGTCGGTCACAACGCCGTCCACGGCTACTACATCGAGGTGACCGACGCCAATCTCGACCGGGTACCGGAGGACTATCAGCGCCGTCAGACGCTGAAAAACAGCGAGCGCTACTACACGCCCGAGTTGAAAGAGCGCGAAGACGAGATCATCAGCGCCGAACAGCGGGCCGACGACCGCGAATACGAGCTGTTCGTCGAGGTGCGCGAGACTGTCGCCGCCGAGTCCGAGCGCGTCCAGGAGCTGGCGGACGCGCTGGCACAGCTCGACGTGCTGGTCTCCTTTGCGACTGTCGCCGCGGAGTTCGACTACACCCGCCCGGAGATCGCCGCCGAAGGCATCGAGATCGAGGCCGGCCGCCATCCGGTCGTCGAGCGGACTGAAGACGCGTTCGTCCCGAACGGAGCGGCCCTCGATCGGGAGCATCGCGTGATGATCGTCACCGGACCCAACATGAGCGGCAAGTCCACCTACATGCGCCAGATCGCGCTCACTGCGCTGCTCGCCCAGGCCGGGAGCTTCGTGCCCGCCGAGCGGGCGCGGTTGCGCATCGTCGATCGGGTCTTCACCCGCGTCGGAGCCAGCGACGACATCGCAGGCGGACGATCCACGTTCATGATCGAGATGACCGAACTCGCCGAGATTCTCGAACACGCCACAGCGGACTCGCTGGTCCTGCTCGACGAGGTCGGCCGCGGCACGTCGACGACCGACGGGCTGGCGATCGCCCGCGCGGTGACGGAGTTCGTCCACGACGAGGTCGGCGCGACGACGCTCTTTGCGACCCACCACCACGAACTCACCGACGTCGCAGACGAACTGCCCGGCGTGTTCAACCGCCACTTCAGAACCAGCCGCGAGGACGGCGAGGTC
Source organism: Halapricum hydrolyticum (assembly GCA_025517565.1). Lineage (GTDB taxonomy): Archaea > Halobacteriota > Halobacteria > Halobacteriales > Haloarculaceae > Halapricum > Halapricum hydrolyticum. The sequence continues at coordinate 115,121 of JAOPKD010000002.1, read as the reverse complement.
GTCTTCGAGCACGAGATCGCCCCCGGCGCGGCCGAGGCGTCCTACGGCGTCGAGGTCGCCGGCGTCGCCGGCGTCCCCGAGACGGTCGTCCAGCGAGCGGCCGACGTGCTCGCAGGCGAGACGACCGCCTCGGCGGACGACGGCGTCCCGACACGGACGAACGGGAGTGGGTCCGCCCCAGGGAGCGATCGAGAGTCGAAGAGTGCGAGCAACGAGACCCTGGACTCAGCGGGGGAGACCGACGCGATCCGCGACCGTCTGCGCGAGGTGTCGATCGCCGAGACGACACCGCTGGAGGCGCTACAGTTGCTCGCGGAGTTGCAGTCCGAAATCGAGGAGTGAGTCCCGACTGGCGTTTCGGGGCTGACACTTTTGGTGACACGCGTCGAACTAGCCGGGAATGACCCGCTTGCGACGGTATCTCGGCGAACGCCACCGTCTGCTCGTGTGGACGGTGCTGATCGCCGGCGGAGGCTGGGTCGCGATCACCGAATTCGAGAATGAACTCGCCGCGTACGCGGATCGGCCGGCTGCAATCGCCGCGTTCGCGGGCGTGTGGCTGGCGGGCGTGCTGGTCGTCCGGCGGCGCGAGCGACGCGCCTGGCGGCGACTGATCGACGAGACGCCGTTCGAACCACAGCACGAGGACGATCGTCGTCCGCCCCTGCAACGGTCGCTGAAAGGGAACGTGATCACAGCCGAGCCGGTGGGTCGCGGCCTCGTCCGCCAGCAGGGCATCCGCGTCGAAGCGACAGCCGGTGGCGTCACAGCACCGATCGACGTCACGCTCACCTACGTCGGGAGCGGGGGGACCGAACGGGGGATCAGGACCGGGACCGACGCGCTCGACGAGCAGTTCGTCTTCGAGGTCACCGCCGGGTCGAACCTCGCGTCGGTGTTCGACGCCGAGGTGCAGTCGGCACTACTGGACGTCTCGATCCCCGGACGATTACGGATCGACGGGCGACACGTCAGCTACGAAATCCCGTTCACGCGCGTCCGGCCGTCGGAGCTCGGAACGGTCTCGAAGGCAGTGGCGACGATAGCGGCCCGCATGGAACATCTCGTCGCCACCGGTCGGTTGTAATCGGTGGGCGGAGCGAACTGTCATGGTTCCAGCGCAACGAACTCCAGGCCGCGCTCGGCCAGCAGCGACCGGGCGCGGTCGGTGACCGACGGCGCAACGAGGATTCCACGGACGCCGGTCTCGGCGTGGAGATCCCGCTGCAGGGCCTCGACGTAACGCGCCAGCTGGCCCACGGCATCCGGGCCGACGCGACGACGCTTCAGCTCCAGGACGACGGCCTGGCCGTCGTCGTCTTCGCCGTAGACGTCGACGGCGCCGGCGGGGGTCTCCCGCTCGGTCGCCAGCGGCGTGAATCCGGGCTCGATCAGCGACGGGTTCTCGAGGATCCGCTGGCGGAGGTCCTCTTCGGTGCCGGACAGCGACAGCTCCTCGGGATCGGTCACGTCGAAGGCTGCGACGTGACCGACACTCTCGAACGTCACCGCGAGAAACTCGTCCGGGTTGTCCCGCCGACTTTCGAGCGTGAACGTGTCCTCGGCGACGACCACCTCGTGGGTGCACCCCGGCGGTTGCCAGTTCACCGGCTGGTGGCCCTCGTCGGTGTGGACGAGGACGGTCCCGTCGGGCTTGCACATGACGTGGCGGTCGCCCGGACCGAGCGTGCTCGCGGCCCGGCCGTCGTACTCGACCGTGCATTCGCCGAAGACCGTCACGACGGCACCGCCCTCGAGGCCCGTCTCGACGATCGACCGTGCCGTCTCTATCGAAGGGTCGGTCCGGGCGCGAACGTCGGATGTCACGCCCGTCCGTACTCGATCCGGCCACTAATACTCGTCCGTTCGTGGCGTCCCGGGTCACTGCTCGTCCGTCCGCCACGACTCGGTTCCGTCCCCGCCCAGCCCCCGGGGCTCGTAGACCTCACTGGCCCACTCTCGAACCGCACGATCGAGTATCGTGTGCGCCTCGGCGACGCCGAGCGTGCCCGCTTCGATTCCCGTCGCGAGGACGCCTTTCGCCGCCCGGAACCACTGCCGGAGTTCGGCCGCCTCGTCGGGGCCGTCGACGGCGACGAGCAGCCCCCGGTCGTCGTTCTCTGCCGAACACGTATCGAAATAGTGGGCGAGTCCGAACCACAGCGGCAGGTACGTCTCGACGTCGTACTCGACGCCGACGCGGTAGACGGCCTCGTGGCGGACAGGATCGACCATCGTGAGCACGTGCTCGAACGGGCGCGCGACGACGTTCGGGGTCGGATCGACGTCCCCGCCGGCATACGGATCCGACGGACTGATCGTCCGGGCGAGTCGGCAGTCCAGCCCGCCCAGTCGCGAGGTGTGCACGTCGTACCGGCCGTCCGGACGCTCGTAGGCGACCAGCGCGTGATGGGCCACGACTCACTCCTCCTCCCAGGCACTGCCGGCTGCCAGTATGACGCCTGTAGCGTCGGTCACAGCCCGGAGTGTGCCGGATCAGTATATAAACGTCCGGGCCGAAACGCCTCTTGCTCCCTAGGCGGGTTCCGGCGACCGCGGGCGTCGCAGCACGTCGATGAGCTTGAGTGCGATGAAGATCGGGAGCAGCGGGAGCAACAACAGCGCGACGCCGAGCGCGATAACGTACCCCATGATACCCATCTGCAATACCTGTTTCGGGCCGCCCGCGCGTGAGACTGTGTCGGCCATACCTAATGCTACGCAGTCAAGCGAAAAAGGGCTTTTCGAGTGCTCGGGTGCTACCGCAATCGAGCGAGGGGCCCGGGGGCCGGGTCGTCGCTGTCGCCGGAGTGCGCGAGATAGCCGTACAGACCGACCTGGACGGCGATCCCGGCGACGAACACGCCGTACAGCCACGGCGAAACGAACGCGTCGACGACCTCGGTGACGTTCGTCACGTCTGCGATCGGGGGCGAAAGAGCGATTGAGACGAGCGCTGCGCCCCAGGCCGCGGAGACGACGAGCACGATGACTTTCCGGAGCAGCCACCCCACGACCGCCCCGGCGAGCAGGCCCACGAGCACCAGCGGATCCGCGATCGTCGCCGGGCTGGCGAACGATCCACCGGAGGCGTACAGGCCGACCGCAAGCCCGCTAACTGCCCCGGCCGCGAGGATCGCCATCCGGTAGGCCGAGAGCATGAGCCAGATCCCGACGACGGCACCGACGACACCCGCGCCGAGGACGAGCAACCAGTCCCCGGCGAGGTTCGTGCCGAGCAGCGCGCCGCCGGCCGCCCCGAGCAGTCCGCCGAAGCCGTACAGCGCCTTGCGATAGATGAATATCCCCGTCGTCGCCAGCACGAGTCCGACCGCGATCAGGAGTGCGTCGAGCGCGAGCGCCATATCCTAACGGCGACGACCAGTCACAAAAGCCTGTTTGCCGGTCGAACTTCGACCGTTTGATAGTGGTTCGATCCGATTGGTCGAGTGCTATGGCAACTTGCCCCGAATGCGGTGCCGACGTGGCGCTGCACGACGACGTCGAGATCGGTGAGATCGTCGACTGCTCGACCTGCGGTGCGGAGCTGGAGGTCGTCGCGGTCGATCCCCTCGAACTGGAGACCGCCCCGGAACTCGAAGAGGACTGGGGCGAGTAGTAGCCGCTCGTTTCTCTGTGAGCCGCCGGCTAGCCGCGCGGTCGACCGTTTGGCGATGCGGCGAGCCGGTCACTACCAGCGATCCGTACCTTCCGGCTGTCTTTCGTCACCGGCCTCCGGCGACCCCATGCTGTTGGTCCCCAGGCGCGCACAGTAGCGAACGTCGCTTTCGGGATCGACCAGGTGTGTCCGGCGGCAGAACGCTTCGACCGGCTCCCCGGTCGTGGCGACGAACTCGCCGTCTTCGAGGAGGTCTCGCGTCCGGTCGAGGCTGCCGAGCCGTTCGTCGTCCCAGAAGTAGGTCGTCCGGACACGGATGCACGCGTCGGTGTCGTTGACGAAAAACGACCGCTCGACGCGTGCCTCGCCAGCCCGGTGGATCCCTTCGTAGCGGAGGGCGGCACCCTCCTCAACAGAGACTGTCGTCGCAGGCTGGAACGTCGATTCGATCTCCGGATCGGGGAACGGATCGTCCTCGGCTGCCGACTCGTCCAGACAGTACCGAACGTCCGTCGCCGGCTCCTCGAAGTGGTGTCTGCGGCAGAACTGTGCCAGTGGCTCGCCCGTGTGTCGGAGGTGATCGTCCTCGAGCAACCAGCTTTCTGTGACAGTCACTATTTCCGTCCCGCCGTCGAGATAGACCGTTTCGACGTTGAGAACACCGTCTTCGACGTAATAGGTGCGTTCGACGGTCGCGCTATCGTAGTGATGCGTGCCCCGGAACAGCGGCCGGCCCGCCGCAGCGGCAGCTTCGAGGGCCTCGAACTCCGAGTCGATCTCTCCGCTCGGCGGTTCGACGGGGTCCATGACGTAACTATGGGGCGGCGACAGTCAAAAGTCGCTCGGCGGTTCGATCGACTTTCGCATCTCGACGTGGGGAATCCCGGCCTCCTCGAACTGCTTGCCAACGCGCTCGTAGCCGAACCGGGCGTAGAAGGGTGCAGCCCGAACCTGGGAGTGCAGGCGCAGCCGTTCGATCCCGCGCCCGCGAGCGACCGCCTCGAGTCGCTCCATGAGCGCGGTCCCGACGCCCCGTTCCCGATAGTCCGCCTGCACCGCGAATCGCTCGACCTTGCCCGTCGATTCCTCGGGTTCGCGGAGTCGCGCCGCTCCGATCGGCATGCCGTCGTCGTAGGCGACGAAATGAGTCGCCGCCGATTCGTGTTCGTCGACTTCGAGGTCGGCCGGGACGTCCTGCTCCTCGACGAACACGTCCGTGCGAACCGAGAGCGCGTCCTGATAGATCGGATCGTCCTCGTCGGGCGCGTCGACGGTCCGTATCTCGAGGTCCATGTCCGTCGGTAGGTACCCTCCGATCCAAGAGGTTGACTATCCGACCGCGACAGTACCCACGTCGGCCGGCGGTCGAAAACGGTTAGCCCCTGCCGCTCCGAGCAGGCGTGTATGGATCCGCGCATTCGCGAACACGCCGAGATCATCGTCAACCACTCGATCGACTGCAGCGAGGGCGATCACGTCGTCATCGACGCCCATCCGGTCGCGGAGGACCTCGTCACGGCCATCGTCGAGGCTGTCGCCGAGGTCGGTGGCCACCCGCTCGTGGTCCAGGAGCGACTCGGCAAGCGCTTCCGGCGGGCGTATCTCAAACACTACGACGGGGAGTTCGAAGCGCCCGAGCACACCCACGCACTCTACGAGGCGATGGACGCCTACATCGCGATCAAGGGCGGCGACAACGAGACAGAACTGGGCGACGTCGACACGGCGACCCAGTCGGCCTACGAGAAGGCCTACGAGCCGGTCCGGGAGACCCGCCTGAACAAGACCTGGAACCTGACGCTGTATCCGGCGGCCGCCAACGCTCAGCAGGCCGAGATGGCCACCGAGGAGTACGAGAACTTCGTCTACGACGCCATCGTCAAGGACTGGGAGTCGGTCCGGGAGCACCAGCAGGAGATGGCAGACCGACTGACCGACGCCGAGGAGGTCCGGATCGTCTCGGGCGAGACGACCGACGTCACGATGTCCGTCGCCGGCAACGAGACGCTGAACGACCACGGGGAGAACAACCTCCCCGGCGGGGAGGTGTTCACCGCGCCCGTCAAGGACAGCGTCGACGGTGAAGCGTACTTCGACATCCCGATCTACCACCAGGGCCGGGAGATCGACGGCGCGCGACTGGTCTTCGAAGACGGCGAGGTCGTCGAGCACAGCGCCGAGAAGAACGAGGAACTGCTGACAGACGTCCTGGAGACCGACGAGGGCGCACGATACCTGGGCGAACTCGGTATCGGGATGAACCGCGACATCGATCGCTTCACCCGCAACATCCTCTTCGACGAGAAGATGGGCGACACCGTCCACATGGCGGTCGGCCGGGCCTACCCCGAGACCGTCGGCGAGGGTAACGTCCAGAACGAGTCAGCCGTCCACGTCGACATGATCCTCGACATGAGCGAGGACAGCTACATCGAACTCGACGGCGAGGTCGTCCAGCGAAACGGTACCTTCTGGTTCGAAGACAGCTTCGAAGAATAGCCGATAGTATGACGTTCCCCGTCGGCGCGCTCCCAGATCGCGGCAAGCGATAGCACAGACCAATACCGATTACCTCTTCCGGTCCGTACCCCTCCGTATGGAGGCCGTCCTCAGGCTGGCGTTCACGCTCGGTCTCTCCGTCCTGCCGACACTGATGTTCCTGGGACTGTGGCGCGGCCTCATGGCACTCCGAGACGACGAACTGGTCGAACGACTCGAAGCGGAACACTACCCCGAGTCGACGGTGGCTCCCCAGCCGACGTTTCTCGGGCGGGACATCTCAGGCATGCTGCCCGGCCAGTGGTTCTCTCCAGGTGCCCGGTTGTCCGAGCTTCGAAGCGACGACTCGCGAGAAGACTAGAGGTCGAAACGCTCTCCGTCGACGGCCATGTCGTCTGCGAAGGCCCGATCGGCCGGGATGTAATGCGAGAGGTGGACCAGTCGAGTCTGCTCGGCGTCGAGCCGATCCCCGAGCTGGCGAGCGCCTTCGATAGTCATGTGCTTGTCGCCGAAGGTTCGCGGGACGCCCGACTCGTCGTGATGGCGGCCGCCGAGCGGGTGGTACTCGCAGTTCTCGGCAGGGACGATCCCGTCTGCCAGGAGGAGGTCGGCCCCAGCAAGCAGGTCCAGCGACCGGTCGGGGATGGCGTAGCTGGTATCGCCCGAAAGCGCGAGCCGTCCACCCGTCTCGGGGTCTTCGACGAGCAGCCCGTAACACAGAAGCGGTGGGTGATCGACGGGAACGAGCGTCACCTCCAGCCCCACCGTCTCGAACGGCTCGAAGGGGGCCGTCGGCTCGACCGAGACGGCATCGAGGTAGTCATAGCGGTTCCGGACCGTCTGTGCGACGCTCTCGCCGGTCGTCGGGTCGGTCTCGTCGGCCGCGTACACCGGCAGGTCATCGGCAAGCCGGTAGACGTTCCCCAGTCCGTCGAGGTGGTCGAAGTGAACGTGCGTGACGATGGCGGCGTCCGGCGGGTCGACGTCGGCTCGAAGAAACTGGTATCGGAAATCCGGGCTGAAGTCGATGAGTAGCGACTGACCGGCCGCCGACTCGACGTGCACCGAGAAGCGAGTGCGCTCGACCCCGAGCGAGCGGGCACGTTCGCAGGTGTCACAGTCACACCCGACGGTTGGCGTTCCCGTCGTGTCCCCGGTTCCCAACAGCGTGACTTCCATCGATAAGCGAAACGGGAGCGTCACGTTTTACAGTGGCGATCGATCCGGAATCGCCAGCCCGCCCACAGTTCTTTCAGCATCGGGATCAGGCCCTCGGAGACGAGACGTTGCCGGCGCTACTGGTCGGCTGACGCGACGCGCTGTTGATCTTCGAGTTGATCGAACAGGCTCTCGCGCATCAGTTCCATGCTCGTCGCGATCCGGTCGTCGGAAAGCGGATAGCCGTCGTCGAGCCGGAGCCGGAACAGGCGCTGGCGATCGTGTTCGGGCTCAGCGGTTCCGAGCGGACTGCCTACGCGCGTCTCTGTGAGAGCGACGAGTCGATGAGCGTCCAGCAGCTCGCAGCGGAACTCGACTGTGCACTGACGACGGCCTACCGAATCGTCGATACGCTGAGACTCACGATCTGGTCGAGTCCACGATCATCAGAGACAGCACCTGCCAGCGCACCGTCTACGACGCCGTCGATCCGCAGGATGTCGCCCGGCGCATGGAGGCACGCGTGGATCAAGTCTATACCGATTGTCGGGACGCCATCGAGGCGTTTGCGGTCGAGTCAGTATCCGAGTGTGGACTGTTCGGGGAGGACGACGACCACCCGACCGATCGGCCGGGATCGTGACGGGGAAACGCTTTTGCGTCTTCTGAGAGGACATTCGTATATGGTTCCCGAGCGGGAACGACTCGAGGCCACAGACCGTGGGCGGATCCCGCTGAGCGATGTCCTCGAGGTATTCGAGCAACGTGAAGACCAGGCCCGTCCGCTGACCGCGGACGACATCATGGAGGCCGTCGGTTGTTCCCGCCGGACCGCACACAACAAGCTCAACGAACTCGTCGATCGGGGCGTGCTCCGGACGCGAAAAGTCGGCTCCCGGAGTCGCGTCTGGTGGATCCCGATCGAAGAGCAGCCTGACGACGGGCCTGTAGGGCCACGGATCGAAGAACTGGTGACGCAGGTCGATCTTCCGGGGACGGGTACGACGCTCGAGGCACGCCAGCAGGCACTCGTTGCCGCGTACCAGTATCTCCGCGAACATCCGGAGGCGAAGAAATCCGACTTTCTCACCGACGTCTATCCCGACCATCCGGCGGAGTTCGAGACTGCAGGGGGATGGTGGAACGCGCTGCAGCCGGCGCTGGCGGAACTGCCCGGCGTCGACCCGCCCGAAGAGCGCGGCCACATCTGGCATTTCCTCGGTGGGTAACGGTTTTATACTCATCGTGCTTTCCCTACCGACAACTCGGCTCCGAGGGACGAGACTACGACATGTCGGACGATGATATGCCTGTCCGCGACGACGTGTACCTGTCGGGTTCAGAGGGCCGAACGTACCACGGCAGCTCCTACATGCCGACGGCGTACGACAATCTGGACATCGCGCGCGAAGACGCGACGCAACCCGCTCGTGGTGACGACGAGGGGTTCCGGCTGCTCGATCTGCCGCGCGTGCCCCGGCTGTCACACGTCCTCGGCCCGAGTGCGATCCTGCTGGGAGCGTCGCTCGGGAGCGGTGAAACGCTGTTCTGGCCCCTGCTCGTCGCGACGCACGGCTGGGATCTCTACTGGCTGTTCTTCCTCGGCGTTTTCACGCAGTTCTTTCTCAACACCGAGATCCAGCGCTGGACCGTCGCGACGGGCGAGTCGATCTTCCGCGGATTCGAGCGGCTGGGCAGGGTGTGGCCGCTGGTCTTGCTCGTGCTCGGGTTCGCGAGCCTCGGCTGGCCCGGCTGGGCGGCCGGGGCCGCCCGGATCGGCACGATCGGTCTCGGGATCGAAGAGACGACGGTCGGCCTCGACGGGATCGGCCTGGCGAGCTGGCGCGTCCTCGGGATCGCGTTGCTCGTTGTCGTCTGGCTCACCTACCAGGTGACGCCCGTGATGTACAACGTCGTCGAGCGGATCCAGGCGGTCCTGGTTTCGGCCGCGTTGCTGATCGCGATCCTGTTGTTCGTTCTTCTGGGGTCGATCTCCGAACTCGCGGCGATCCCCACCACGGTCGACAGCGTCGGCCAGCTCCCGCCCGGAGGCGACATCGCCCTGCTGCTCGGTGGCATCGCCTTCGCGGGCGCGGGTGGATATCTCAACCTGTCACAGAGTCTCTGGGTTCGCGAGAAAGGGTACGGAATGGGTCGCTACCAGGGCCGGATCAAGAACCCCATCGTCGGCGACGATCCGGAGCCGGTGCGACGCGGCGGATTCACGTTTCCGCCGACGCCGACGAACATGCGCCGGTGGCGGGGCTGGTGGCGGCTCGTCCAGCTCGAGCATCTGCTGACGTTCGTCCTCGGGCTGGTCGCCGTCGCGACGATGCTCATGGCGATCGCCGCCGAATACGCGGCCGGCACGGCCGAAAGCGGGATCGCCATGTGGACGGACGTCGTCGCCCCACAGGTGGGCGCCCTTCCGGGGGTTCTCCTGTACGTGGCGCTTTTCACCGCGCTGTTGACGACCGAGTACGGCATCGTCGAATCGTTCGTTCGCAACAGCGCCGACATCGTCTACGAGCTGCACGGTCGTTCGGCCGGATGGAGCCTGCCGCGGCTGTTCTGGGCGCTATTGACCGTCTTCACTGGCGGCGGGATCGCCGTCCTGGCGCTCCCGGTGCCGTTCGCGTTCGATCATCCCTTCGAGTTGCTCGTAGTCGGGGCGGCGGCCTCGGGACTGATGATGTGGCCCTACACGGCCCTGCTCGCGATCATGAACACGGAACGACTGCCAGAGCACACCCAGCCCAGCTGGACGCGGCTCGCCATGCTGTGGTGGGCGACGGCGCTTTTCGGGTACTTCAGCGTCCTGCTACTCGGCACGTGGGCGTCCGCTGCCGGATTGCCGTGGGTCGAAACTGACGCGGGCGTCCTCGCGAGCGAGCCCGGCGGGCTGGCGCTGTTTGCCGTCGCAGCTTTCGTGGTCGGGTTCGTCGTGGTGCGGTCCGCACGGGCGAAGCTCGCGTCGAAAGACACCGTTCCCGGTTCCGAACAGGCGCAAGGACCACTCCACTGATCATGACACACTCCCCGGAGGCACTTCGACCGGGATCGGCCGTACATGTACACGTCCATCTCGCTGTCGCCGGCTCGTTCCCGCTTCGCGCCTGTGACTTGCTGTTCGCCGACGACCGCTTGCACATCGTCGAACACGCGTACCTGACGCCGCTGTTCGGACTGGCACGCGGCAGACTCCCTGACGCCGGCGACCGGGCCCGCGAACGGTATCGAGAGGACGGGCCAGCAGGGCTGTTCGAACTGGCCGAGCGGACCCACGTCGTCCACTACGAGTCGATCGAGCGGGTGCGGACGTACGACAGTCGACTGGCACGACCGAAGCTCGCGGTCGACATGAGTAACGGCCCGCCCTACGGGTATCGGATTCATGCACCCGTCGACGTCGAGGCACTCTCGGCCGCACTCGAGTCCCTCGGCGATCGACGCGGGTTCGCCGTCGAGTCGCGGTCGGGTGTCGGGTACAGTCCGGGAAACAGCGTTCGGCGGTTTCTCGCCGGTCGCTAGAGCGCGTCGGCGACTTTTTCGATCGGGTGTGGCGGCTCACCTTCGTAGTCTTCGAGCTGGGATCGACACGACGCACCGGGCGCGACGGGCTGGTCTGCCGGCGAATCGTCGAGCTGGTCGAACAGTATCGACCCGATCGACTTGCTCATCGAGACGTGTTCGGCCTCGTACCCGAACGAGCCGGCCATGCCACAGCACGCCGAGTCGACGGCGTCGACCTCGTAGCCGGCCCGTCGCAGGACGGCCGCCGCGTGGTGGTCTTTCTTCGTCGCCTTCTGCTGGCAGTGGCCGTGATAGGACAGCGACCCCTCGGGCGGATCGAAGTCGACGTTGCGATCGAGTTCGTGGATGTCGATGTACTCCGTGACGCCGTAGGTGTTGGCCGCGACCCGCGCCGCCGCGTCGGACGGCACCAGATCCAGGTAGTCCGACTGATACATCACGGCATCGGACGGCTCGACGGTGACGATATCCCAGCCGTCGTCGACGTACGGTTCCAGCGCCCGGACGTTCTCCTCGGCGGTTGCCCGAGCATGATCGAGCATGCTCTTCGAGAAGGCCGGCCGACCACTGTCGGACACTTCCTCGGGAACTTCGACGTGGATATTGGCGGCTTCGAGGACGCGGACGGCCGCCTTTCCGACGTAGGGGTGGCTGTAGTTCGTGTACGGGTCGGCTATCAGCAGCGCCTTCCGCGCCGCGCTGGCCCTGGGTACGCGTGTCCCGCCTCGGTCGTCAATCCAGTCTCTGAACGTCGTCCGATGGAACGACGGGAGATCACGCTCCTGGGCGATCCCCAGGACCTTCTCCATCACCAGTCCGCTGCCGGGAACCTGCATCGCCCAGTTGGAGAGCGGTGCGAAGGTGCTCCCGAGCCAGAGGACCGTTTCGACGTTCGCGAACAGCTTGTCGCGCAGACTCGTCCCCTCGCGCTGGTGGTACTCGTGGACGACTTCGGCTTTGAGCTTGGCCATGTCGACGCCGCTGGGGCAGTCGTTCTTGCAGCCCTTGCAGCCGATACAGAGACCCATCACCTCGTGGACGAATTCGTCGTCGAAGGGATCCTCGGGCAGGTTCCCGTTCATCGCCGACCGGAGCATGTTCGCCCGCCCGCGCGTGCTCGTGATCTCCTCGTCGGCCGCGCGATACGTCGGACACATCACGCCGCCGGTGGTGTCCTGGTGGCCGGTACACCCGCCACAGCCGTGACAGAGTTCAACCATCCCCTGGAAGCCGTTGTCGTTCTCCCAGTTCAGGACGGGTTCGAAGTCGGCGTCGAAGGTGTAAGAGGCGTCGTACCGGAGGTTCTCGCCGGGGTCGAAGTCCCCGCAGACGTTCCCGGGATTGAGCAACCAATCGGGGTCGAACGCCGACTTGAGGTCCCGGAACGTCTCCCAGAGCTCCTCGCCGTAGAGTTTCCGGTTCCACTTCGTGCGGGCCCGTCCGTCGCCGTGTTCGCCGGAGACCGATCCGCCGTGTTCGATGACCAGATCGGTGATCTGATCGGCCATCTCCCGCATCGTTTCGACACCGTCGTCCGCTTTGAGGTTCAGCAGGGGCCGGATGTGCAACACGCCGGGGCCGGCGTGGGCGTAGTACGCGGCGAAGGTGTCGTGCTCGTCGAAGATCTCCCGCATGCCGGCGACGTACTCCGGCAGGTTCTCGGGCGGGACTGCCGTGTCCTCGACGAACGGCCAGTGTTTCTCGTCGGTCGTACGCGAGAGCAGGATCGGCAGTCCGGCCTTTCGCATCTTCCAGAACTTCGCCTGTCGCTCGTCGTCGTAGGCTTCCAGCGCGTCGCTGGCGTAGACGTCGTCCGAGCCACCGGCGTCAGGAGGCTGGTCGGCCGCCCCGTCGTGGCCGGGAAGCCGGTCGGCGAGCAGGTCGGCGACCTTCTCTCTGGCTTGCTCGGCCGTGTCGGCGTAAAACTCGACCAGCAGCGTCGAATCGGTCCCGTCGGGCAGCGTCGCGACGAGGTTCGAGAACTCGGACGTGTCCCGCGCCAGATCCAGGAAGACGTCGTCCATCACCTCAACGGCGGACGGATCGTGTTCGAGAATCGGAGCGACGTCGCGCATCGCCGGGATCACACCGTCGTAGGTCAACAGGACGACCGCCGTCTCGTTCGGAATCGGTTCCAGCGAGACGGTCGCCTCGGTGACGATCGCGAGCGTCCCCTCGCTGCCGGCCAGCAGCCGTGCGAGGTTGACTTCGCCTCGATCACGAGCGTTTTCGATCAGCATGTCGAGGTTGTACCCCGAGACGTTGCGCTTCAGGTCGGGGTAGCGCTGCTCGATTTCCTCGGCGTCCTCGGTAAGGATCCGCTCGACCTCGGCGTACAGCCGGGCCTCGATCGGAGAGCCGTCCTGTTCGGCCTCCCGTGCACGATCCGAGAGCGAGTCGACGTCGGTCCACCCGAGCGTCGTTCTGGTGCCGTCGGCGAGTACGACCTCACATTCCTCGATGTAGGCGTCGGTCTTGCCGTACTTCAGCGAGTGTGCTCCGGTGGTGTTGTTCCCGATCGCACCGCCGAGAACGCTCTTGTCGCCCCACGCCGGATCAGGGGCGAACTTGAGGTCGTGCGGTGCGAGCGCCTGATCGAGATGGGCGATCGTGACACCCGGCTGGGCACGCGCCGTCGCCGCGTCGGGATCGACCTCGAGCAACTCGTCCATGTAGTGTTTGAAATCCAGGACGACGGCTTCGTTGACCGCCTGGCCGGCGAGACTCGTCCCGCCGCCACGCGGGAGTATCGGGATCCCTTCGCTGGCGCAATACTCCACGACCGCGACGACGTCCGCCGTCGAAGTCGGCGAGACGACGCCGATCGGCAGTTGCTCGTAGGCGCTCGCGTCCGTCGCGAACAGCTGTCGGCTATAGGTGTCGAATCGGACGTCACCGTCGACGCGGGCCCGAAGGTCCGCGACGAGACGTTCCTGGTCGACCGCTGTACTCTGATAATCGTAATTGGCGCGGGAATCGACGACCGGATCCGCGACGCCATCGGAATGTGTTTTCTGTGACATTGTGTTGGATGAGGTTATCTGTTCGAGTTAGAACGCCCCGGGAGCGACGACGTACACCAGCACCATTCCGACAGCGCCGGCAAACAGCGCAAAGAGGATCGTGGGGACGACCGTCTTGCGGAGGATGTCGCCTTCGCGACCGGTGATCCCGACCACGCCACAGATCGCGGCGATATTCTGGACGGAGATCATGTTCCCGATGCCGCCGCCGACGTTCTGGAGCGCGACGACGATCGACCGGGAGATGCCGACCTCGCCGGCGGCGTCGTACTGCAGCGCGGCGAACAGGATGTCCGAGACGGTGTTCGATCCCGTGACGAACCCGCCGAGCGCGCCGATCCAGGGGGCGACCGCCGGCAGTGCCCCGCCGGCACCGAAGGCGACGGCTTGCGAGAGCGCGCCCATCATGCCGAGAGAGGCGTTCACGTATGCCGCTTCGCCAGACTGGATCATGATCTGGGTCAACGAGACGACGATCACCAGCGTCAGTGCCGCCGGCGCGATCTGCCGGGTCGACTCGCGCCAGGCTTCCGCCGTATCCGAGCCGTTCATCCGGTAGATCAGCCCCGTCAGGATCGCAACGGGAATGAACGGCATCGTGCCGGGCAAGTAGAGGTACTGCAGTTCCCATCCGAGCTCGCTGTAGCCTAGCACGACCGGGATACTGACCGAGAACTCCTGGAGCACGGGGACGAGATCCAGCGTTGGCCAGCGCGTGACCAGCAGTACCACACCCACGAGCAGGTACGGTGCCCAGGCCAGCAGCACGGGCATTTCCTTCTTTGGCTCGTCTCCGGAGATGCTATCGAGCGTCAGACCACCGAGCCACAGGTCTGACCAGGATTCCCGTTCCGGGAACGTCCAGGTCTCCCCGGGGACGAGGATCCCCCGATCGGCCATGGCGAGTCCGAGCCCGAACACGACGAACCCGGCGACAATCGACGGGAGTTCGGTCCCGACGAACCACGCGATCGACCACTGGGTCAGCCCCGCAACCACGCCGAGCACCACCGCGAACGGCGCAACCGGCACGGTCGCGCGGGCCGCCCCGCGGATGGATCGCTCGTGCTCGCTGCCGAACCAGTACACAAGCAGGAAGATCCCCAGCACGCCCCAGAATGCGAAGGTCAGTCCGGTGACTACACCGGAGTAGCCCGAGACCAGCGCCTGGAACTCGGCCTGCGTGATCGGGTCGGCCGCTTCCGCGAGCTTTCCCTCATCGATGACGGCGTTGACGCCGCCGAGAATCGGCGTCCCCGCGGCACCGAACTGCGGGTTCGGCGCGTTGAAGAACAGCGCGAACACGGCCGCGCCCAGCGGCGGAAACCCCAGACCGATCAACAGCGGTGCGGCGAGGGCACCCGGCGTGCCAAACCCGGCGACACCCTCGATGATCGTGATGAATCCGAGGCCGATCAACAGCAACTGGA
This sequence comes from Halapricum hydrolyticum, assembly GCA_025517565.1. Taxonomy (GTDB): domain Archaea; phylum Halobacteriota; class Halobacteria; order Halobacteriales; family Haloarculaceae; genus Halapricum; species Halapricum hydrolyticum. The sequence goes on along the minus strand of JAOPKD010000002.1, from coordinate 99,858 downwards.
TCCGCTTGTCGGTCGCGATCCCGCTGAAGTGCCACCGGATCGTCGAAATCGCGCCGCTGATGTCCAGATAGTTCATCAGCAAGATCGCACCGAACACGATCAGGATGATGTCGATGGCCCCGAGCGCGCCGTAGATCGCGGACGCAACCAACCACGTGGGGTCCATCTGCCAGTACGCCAGTCCGAGGACCGTCGCGATGAGCCAGCCGACACCCATCGCCCGTGCTGCCGACCAGCGAAGCCACAGTAGCAGCGCGAACGCCGCCGCGATCGGGGTCGCCGCCAGAGCTGCTAGCGTGAGCGTCCCCACCATCAGTGATCCACCGCTCTCTGGCCTGAATCGCACGAGTCCTGTGACTCTGGTATACTGTCATCGGACACGTTGATCGGAGCGTGAGCGACACCGCCCGGACGAGCGTCCGAGCGCGTTTCATGCCCGTTCAAATCTGGCATGGATCGAAGGTCCAACTGGAACCACTTGTATCTATTGCATGATTCTATATGAATGATAGGATGGCCGGGCATCGCTTCTCCTCAGTTATGATATTGTCACCATATATGTTATGACACGGATCTGAGAGTCTAGGAGCGAAGAAACGAAAAGAACATACCGAAATTGAAACGGAAGGCGGTATATAAAAAGGAAGTGGCCCGGGACCAGGCGTACACAACTGTATCGAGGGCACACACGAATCGAGGATAGGTGCACACGACTGTAAGATTGCAATAGCTGGACTGTCGCACAATACAATGCTGCGGCGACACGAGAGGAGCAACCAGTACCGCAAACGGTCGGAACGAGGAGACGCGAGAAGCGTACAAACGGGTGCGGGCCGACGATCAGACCGCCAGTTCCGCGCAGTCTTCGGCATTGTCGGCCAGACACCGGGTTCGGCAGGGCTGGTCAACCTGCCGCGCGAGCGCTTCGACGTCCGCCTCCCCCAGCAGACAGCCGATCTGGTACGCCTGTTCGGCCGCCAGATCGATGCCGCCGATCCGATCGAAGAACCGGTTGACGACACAGCGTCGCCAGAGAATCTCCCGAGCGAGTCGCTCGCCGTCGCCGGTTAACGTTGCGCCGCGATACGGCTCGTACTCGACCAGCCCGGCCTCGTCGAAGGCGTCGATCATCTCGGAGACGCTGGCACCGCTGACGCCGAGATACTCCGCGAGCTCGCCGTTGCCGATCGGCGGCTCGTCCAGCAACGTGCGGTACAACAGCCCACAGAGGTACCGGCCTTCGCCGGGGCTGACCGGCAGTTCCGTGTCGATCGCTGGCGGATACTCGCTCATTGTCCCTCCTGTCCGTTCATTCGACTTGCCAGTAGACGACCGTGCGACCAGTCTTGCGTCGTCGGAGATCCCCCTGCTCGACGAGTCCGTTGAGTTTCTGGCGAGCCGACTCGGTACTCACGCCGAGCACGTCCGAGACGTCCGTCGTCGTGACGACCGGCCCGGCGACGGCGTCGAAGACGCTCAGGACCGCTTGCCTGTCGGCCTTCTCGACGAACTGTCCGTCCTCGTCGCGAACGCGCTCGCGCCGGCGCTCGCGGCGTTTGCCCCCGGATACGTCGCCGCGACCGCCGCGCCGGTGCCCGCATCCACGTCCCTTGCCCGTTCGGCCACCGGTTTCGTGTTTGGGTGCCATCACGTGTCGATTGGTTGTCGGCGAGCATAATCCTTTTGCTAGTACCAAATTGGTATTCGAAACACGATCATAGTTCGACCGTCGAACCGACGCCGACGCGCTCGTAGTCCTCGCCGAACGCGGCTTCGAGTTTCCGGCGGGCGTCGTGACCGGTGCAATGTGTGGGCGCGATCCGGTCGACGCGTTCGCCGACCCAGGCGACGGCCTCATCGAGCTCATCGGGGTCGGGCGATCGGAGGTGGGTTCCTCCGAGGACGGTCCGGACGGGACGATCGAAGACGTCCTCGGCGTGAGCGATCGTGTTCCGGAGTCCAGCGTGACAGCAACCCAGGACCAGCCCGAGGCCGTCCTCGCCATCGACGACGATCGACTGATCGTCGTGGACCGGATCGGGTCGGGCAGTTCCGTCAGGCTCCCGAAGTTCGCCGGTCGCGCTGTCGGGATAACGGCGTGGTACCTCGCCGAGTGCGTAGATCCCGTCGACCACTTCGACGGGGTCGCGGTGCGTATTGATCGCCGCGTGTGATTCGAGCCACGCCGGGGTGTACGGCAGGCCGATGGACTCCTCGCCGTGATACTTCGGCTCGAACGCGTCCGGGTGGACGTAGATCTCCTCGACGTCGTCGACGAACGCCGGAAGCCCCTTCGTGTGATCGTAATGGCCGTGGCTCAACACGATCGTCTCGTAGGGACCCAGCCCCAGCTTGCCGGCATTGTCGGCGGCGATTCCAGTCTGCCCGGTGTCGAACAGCAGTCCACCGACGTCGGCGGCAAAGCCCCACTCGGCCCGCAGCCCTTTCGGCCGCGACCCGCTGACCTCGTTGTCCGAGAGAATTGTCACGCGCGTCATCGACCGCCTCCACGAGTATGTTCGTGGCCGTGATCGTTGCCATCGTGGTCGTGGCCAGGGTCGTGCCCGTGATCGTTGCCATCGTGGTCGTGGCCAGGGTCGTGCCCGTGATCGTTGCCATCGTGGTCGTGGCCAGGGTCGTGCCCGTGATTGTGATCGTGTTCGTGGCCAGGGTCGTGGTCGTGCCCGTTCTCGTGGTCATGGCCGTGCTCGTGGGCGTAATCATGGCCGTGCCCGCCGTCACCGTGCCCGTGGCCACCTCCACAATTGTCGCTGCCGGGCCGTGCTCGCTCGAGGCCGTCGTCCTGAAAACGCTCGATCGCGTCCCGGACTGTTCCGTCCGCGCCACAGTAGACGGGAAATTCCATCGCGTGGAACTTCTCGATCGCCCGCTGTCCGAGGTGGCTACAGACGAGCGCGTCGGCACCCGTCTCGACGACCGTCTGTGGCGGCGATCCACTGCCACCGCGGTGGTCGCTGTCGTTTTCGTAGACGTCGACGGTGTCGGTCTCGGTGTCGTAGACCGTATACGTCGGCGCTCGTCCGAAGTGCTGGGACACGTCGTCGTCGAGGCCCCCCTCGCCGAGGCTCGGCACGCAGACTTTCATCGTATCCGTTCGTCGTAGTCACCGGCAAAGAATGCCACTTCCGGTTTCGTCGTCCGTGCAAGACTCTCCCGCGAGAGGACACAACCTGATGTGCCGGCCGCACCTATCTACGGTATGCGACTCACGGCAGAGCCGATCGACATCGGAACGCGAACGCCGACCGTGCTGCTCAACTCGGCTGACGCATCCGAGATCGGCGTCCATCCGCTCGACCGGGTCCGGATCCAGTTCGACGGCGGGACGACGACGGGAATCGTCGAGGTGACCGACGAGTTGGTATCGAGAGGGGTCCTCGGCGTCACGCGACCACTCGGCCACGTCACCGGGCCCGTCGACGTCGTGGTCGCGGACAAACCGGAATCAGTCGTCCACCTCAGGGAGAAACTCGTCGGCGAGGAACTGGAAATCGAGGAGTTGCGAACGATCGTCGAGGACATCGAACGCGACCGGCTGAACGACGTCGAGTTGAGCGCTTTCGTCTCGGGCGTGTTCGCGAACGGGCTGTCACGTGAAGAGATGCAGAGCCTGACGTCGTGTATGGTCGACGTGGGCGAGACGCTTGAGTGGGAGCAAGCCCCGATTGGGGACAAACACTCGATCGGCGGCGTGGCGGGCAATCGGGTGACCCCGATCGTCGTCGCCATCGTGGCTGCCGCAGGGGTACCGATCCCGAAGACCTCCTCGCGAGCGGTGACCTCCGCCGCCGGGACGGCGGACACGCTGGAAGTATTCTGTGACGTGGAGTTCACGCTCGAAGAGATCCGGGAGATCGTCGACCGGACGAACGGCTGTATGGTCTGGGGTGGATCGGTCGACCTCTCGCCGGTGGACGACAAGATCATCCGTGCCGAGACGCCGCTCTCGATCGACCCGAAGGGGCAGATCGTCGCGTCGGTCCTGTCGAAGAAGAAAAGCGCCGGGTCGACGCACGTCGTCATTGACATCCCATACGGAGAAGGCGCGAAGGTCGAGACCCTGTCCGAGGCGCGGGAGATAGCCAGGGACTTCAACCGGGTCGGTCAAGGCCTCGGGATGGAAATTGACTGTGCAATCACGCGGGGAGAACAACCGGTCGGGCGTGGCGTCGGACCGGTCCTCGAAGCGCGCGACGTGCTCGCGGTTCTGGAGGGTGATGGACCGGACGACCTCCGAATCAAAAGCGAGCGCCTCGCACAGATGTTGCTCGACGCGACCGGCGTCGAAGCGTCGGCGAGGGAGATACTCGCTGACGGCCGCGCGGTCGAGAAGTTCCGGGAGATCGTCGACACACAGCGCGGCGATCCGGACGTGAGCGTCGACGACCTCGTCCCCGGACAGCACGTTGCGGCGTACACTGCAGACCGCGACGGCATGGTGACACACGTCGACAATCGGCGCGTCAACGAGCTCGCAAGGCGAGCCGGTGCACCAAAAGACATCCGTGCGGGCGTCTGTCTCGACTGCCGGGTGGGCGAGCGGATCCAGAAGGGGACGGAGCTGCTGACCATCCACGCCCAAAAAGAGTCGAAGCTCGAACAGGCGCTGTCGTTCGCCGGCGCGAACACGCCGGTCAGAGTGCTCCCCGAAGACGAGGCACTCGTCGAACAGCTCTGAAAGAGGACCTTCGTCTCAGGCTCGGAAAATACAGTACTATCTTTGATATGTTGGTGGCGCCAGAACGGAACTCAGTTCAGTCTCGGCGATTTTCACCCCGACCGGCGACGAGAGGAGACAGGTAATTCCCGGGAAAATCGCACCGTTCGGCCCGGTATGCCGGTATCACCGCGAAAGCGCCGTCACGAACGACGGCAAAGTTACACACTAATGATATGTTTATGCAGAGGGCGGCCATAGGAAGTCGTGTATGACAGACCACGGTGCGGATACGCTCGTTACGGCGGATTGGGTCGAAGACCATCTCGAGGAGTTCCAGGCGGACGATCCGGAGTATCGACTCGTCGAGATCAACAACCCGACGGTCACCGCGGACTCGGAGTACACCCCCTACGAAGAGGGGCACATCCCGGGTGCGACCTTCTTCCACTGGGAAGAAGACCTCAGCGATCCGGTGGCGCGGGACATCCTGGACAAGGAGTCCTTCGAGAAGCTGAACGGTGAAGCGGGGATCACCGAGGACTCGACGGTCGTCCTCTACGGTGGCGGGCGCGTCCCGAACTGGTTCGCGCTGTTCGGCTACTGGGAGTACAAGTACTACGGCCACAAGGACGTTCGCATCGTCGACGGCGGGAAGACCTACTGGGTCGAAAACGACTACCCGCTAACCACGGAGGTTCCGGAGTTCACGCCCCAGGAGTACAACGCACGGGGGCCGTTCGAGAACATCCGCGCGTACCGATCCGACGTCGAGCAGGCGATCGACTCCGGCGTGCCGCTGGTCGACGTCCGTTCGCCCGAGGAATTCACCGGCGAAGTCATCGCGCCCGAAGGGCTCCAGGAAACTGCCCAGCGCGGCGGTCACATCCCCGGCGCGAAGAACGTCCCGACGACGTCAGTTCTGAACGACGACGGCACGTTCAAGAGCCCCGACGAGCTCCGGGCACTGTACAAAGAGGTCGGCATCGAAGAGGACCAGTCGGTCATCACCTACTGCAGAGTCGGCGAGCGCTCGTCGATCGAGTGGTACGTGCTCCACGAGTTGCTCGGCTTCGACGACGTCGAGAACTACGACGGCTCCTGGACGGAGTGGGGCAACACGATCCGCGCCCCGATCGAGACCGGCGACGCGGAGTAGTGGCGACACGGGCACGCAGCTTTTTGCCGAACGAACCGACGTGACACCACCGGCGGTATCACAAACGTAGAGTGGACCTACGAGAGGAGTCTCCGGTCGCTCCGGCCGGTGCCGAGCCGACAGCGTTAGAAGTCCCAATCGTGTAGCCACGCCCATGGACCAGCAGACGTCGGACAGGATCGTCGCGGTCGCAGTCGCGACGGTTCTCGTCGGCGGTGGCGTGCTCACCTGGCAGGCGATCCAGCAACGCCAGACGACTCACATGAGTGGCTCGATGATGGACGGATCGTCCACGATGGGTGGCACAGACCCGACCGTCTACGCCGTCGGAACGGTACTCGCGGTCGCGCTGTTGATCGGCATCTATGCGATCATGCGGGGCGAGACCAGTGGACGCACGGACACGGCTGCTCCGGCCGCCAACACGGTGCAGGCGGACGTGGGCGGACGACCGACTACCGGTATCGACGAGACGGCAGGGGGCGGGAGTAGTACGAGCACGTCCGAAGGGGCGGCACGCACATCCGAAGCGGAGAACGAGTCCGACGAGACAGGGCAGCGCGCGACCGCGGACCAGTCGGAGCAGGCTGGATCCGCCGACGAGGGATCGAGGGCCGAAACTGACCAGACTGACCAGTTAGCCCGCCAGGTCCTGGATCTGTTGCCGGACGACGAGCGCCGGATCCTCGAGCCGGTCGTCGAGTCGCCGGGAATCACCCAGATCGCACTCCGGGACCGATCGAACTTCTCGAAGAGCAAGGTGAGCCAGACCGTGTCCGAACTCGAAAAACGCGGCCTGCTCTATCGGGAGAAGCAGGGCCGAACCTACCGAGTCTATCCGGGCGACGACCTCGGAGATCGGCTCGAAGGCTGATCACCGGAGAACTGCCGCCACGAACGATCTTGGCAATGAAAAACGTTCTAATCGAAGTATAAACGTTCTCGGACGGTTTGCAGCGTTCGTTTAGACCCACGGGGATAACCCAGTAACCCCCATAGGAAGGGGTGAGGAGATCACACGATGACAGACGGAACCGACCGCTGGCTGCTCCTGGTGGTCGCACTGATCGGTGTTGCACTGCTCGTCCCGGCCGTCAGCGCACACGGGACGAACGAGACGACGGACGGCTGGACAGACTGGGTGAACACGAACGTCTGGGGCGGCGACGCACCGGACGACGTCGGCCCCTACGCCCCGGCGCGTGATGGCCATCATGGGCCACACGGTGGCGGCCACTACGGTCCGGCCGACGGCAGCTACGCGGGTGACAGAAATTACGCGAACGAGACCCGATACGGCGGCCAGTACGGCCCACATCACGGTCCACATCACAGCTGGGCGTACGGAGCGGGTGACGAACGGCCCGCAAACGCGTCGTACTATCACGGAGGCGCATACGTAAACGGTTCTGCGCACTATCACGGAGCATACGCAAACGGAACGTACTACCCGGGCGACGGCTCTGAGAACGGGACGTACTACCCGAATGCATCGACCGTGAACGGAACCGACTACCCGAGTGACGGTTACGGGAACAGCCCGCTTCACTCCGATGAACCCCGAACGGACGGTACGGACGATTCCGAGTGGCGATACCGCGGCGGTCCGGGGGGATGTCATTGACTGAGCTAGCACTCCGCTCGCGAACCGGTCGCGCAATCGGAGCCGTCGCCGGCACGGTCGCGGTCCTGGCGGCGCTGACGATGCCCGCCGCCGCCCAGCACGGAGGCGGCGCGATGGGCGGTGGCGTCGGCGGCGTCGGCTGGTTCGGGCTCGGGCCACTGCTGTGGATCGTGGTCATCGGCGCGATCGTCGCGCTGGTCACCGGATACGCGCGGCCGAACAACTCGACCGAAGCCGACCCTCGATCCGGCACGGACGGTGCACTCGCTGCACTACGGGAACGATACGCCCGCGGCGAACTCTCCGACGAGGAGTTCGAACGACGACGACAGCGACTGCAGCGCGACCAGTTGTAGGCAATCTGGCTGCTTTCAGTAATCCCAATGTACTACATAGATAGTAGCGGTTTAGTGTGCTCGGGTCCCCTGTGCTAACGAAGGGCACTCACCGAGTCACTTCGGATGATACCATGGAACAAGAATACGATATCATCGTCGTCGGCGGGGGCATCAGCGGCGCATCGCTGCTGTATACGATCTCGAAGTTCACAGACGTAGAGCGCGTCGCGCTGATCGAGAAGGAGGACGAGATCGCGGCGATCAACTCCCACGTCACGAACAACTCCCAGACGCTGCACTTCGGGGACATCGAGACGAACTACACGCTGGAGAAGGCAGAATCGGTCAAGCGCGGTGCCGAGATGGTCGCGGGCTATCTCGAAGACCACGACCCGGACCGGGAGATGCACAGCAAGCGCTCGAAGATGGTGCTTGCCGTCGGCGACGAGGAAGTCGAGAAACTCAGGTACCGGTACGAAGAGGAGGGATTCGGCGACCTGTATCCGAAGCTGGACGCGGTCGGCCGCGAGCGGATCGCCGAACTCGAACCGAAGGTCGTCGAGGGGCGCGAGCCCGACACCGAGCTGCTCGCGCTGCACACGCCCGACGGCTACACCGTCGACTACGGCGAGATATCGAAGTCGTTCGTCGAGCAGGCCCGCGAGGAAGGCAACGTCGACGTCTACACCGGCACGAAGGTGACCAACATCGACGAGACGATGGAGGGATTCACCGTCGAGACCAACGACGGAACCTACACGTCCGACGCGACGGTCGTCGCCGCAGGCTCGCACAGCCTGCAGATCGCCAAGGAGATGGGCTACGGCGACGACATGGCACTGCTCCCGGTCGCGGGGAGTTTCTTCCTTTCGGAGGAGGGGCTGCTGAACGGGAAGGTCTACACCCTCCAGATGAAGCGCCTGCCGTTCGCGGCCGTCCACGGCGACGCCGACGTCCACGATCCGAACATCACCAGATTCGGTCCGACCGCGAAGTTCGTGCCGGCACTGGAGCGCGGTCGCCTCTCGACGGTCCCGGATTTCCTCGACGTGTTCGGGTTCAGCCCGGCGGCTTTTTTGAGCTACGCGAACATTCTCGCCGACCGGGTGCTGTTCCCGTTCGTGCTCAAGAACCTCTTCTATGACGTTCCGAAGGTCGGCAAGGAGGCGTTCCTGCCGCACGTCCAGAAGGTCGTCCCGACCGTCGAGGCCGACGACATCGACCGCGCGAAAGGCTACGGCGGCGTCCGGCCCCAGATCGTCGACACCAGCGCGAAATCGCTGGACATGGGCGAGGCCAAGATCCGCGGTCACGGCATCATCTTCAACATCACGCCTTCTCCGGGCGCTTCGACCTGTCTGCAGAACGCGATGGAGGACACCCGCCAGCTCGTCGAATTCCTCGAAGCCGACTACGAGTTCGACGAGGAGGGCTTCGAGAGCGAGACGATCAACAATTTCCCGCGGGCCGACTGATCGATCGCGGCGTCCCGCCAAGATCACACACCTTTTTGCACGTCTGTGCGGACAGTAGAGTGATGGGCGAGTGGAGCGACGTCTGTGTGCTGGTGCCGACCTACAACGAAGCGGCGGCTATCGGCGACGTCGTCGGCGGGTTCCGCGAGCAAGGCTTCGAACACATTCTCGTGATGGACGGCGGCTCAACCGACGGAACGCGCGAGATCGCCCGCGAACACGGCGCCGAGGTGCGCCAGCAGACCGGCTCGGGTAAAGGACAGGCAGTCCGGGAAGCGATCTCGCTGATCGAGCAACCGTACGTCCTGCTGGTCGACGGCGACGCGACCTATCGCCCGGAGGACGCACCGGAGATGCTCGATCCGCTCCTCGACGGTGAGGCCGAACACGTCATCGGGGACCGGTTCGCGGACATGGAAGCGGGCGCGATGTCCCGGCTCAACAGGGTCGGCAACCGGCTGATCAACAGCGCGTTCCGGTTCGTCCACGGGCGGGACTTCGCCGACATCCTCAGCGGCTACCGGGCGTTTACGACCGAGTCAGTTCGACGGTTCGCACTGACGGCCGACGGGTTCGGGATCGAGACGGAAATGGCGGTCGAGTGTGTCAAACACAACGTCCCGACAGAGGTCGTCCCGATAACGTACCTGCGACGACCGGAGGAAGCCGACACGAACCTCAACCCCTTCCGCGACGGAGCGATCATCCTGTTGACGCTCTATCGCATGGCGAAAACCAACAACCCGCTGTTCTATTTCGGGAGTATCGGCGGCCTGTCAGTGCTCGCCGGGATCGTTCTCGGCGCGTACGTCGCCGTCGAGTGGTTCACGCGCAACGTCTCACACGAGGTCATCGCCGTCCTGGCGACGCTCGCGATCATCTTCGGCGTGCAACTGCTGATCTTCGGCGTGCTCTCGGACATGATCGTGACGCTCCACCGCGAACAGCTCCATTTCATCGAACGGGTCGCGAGCGAGGGCGAACGCGCCCGTGACGACGGGGCGGATCAGAACGGGACGAGCGACCGCAACTGACTGAGCAGCCCTCGCGGCGAACTCCGGAGGTCCTCGAAGACGGGATAGAGTTCGTCGAGCAACTCTTGTTTCGACTCGAACCGATCGCGATCGACTTCGTCGAGTGCGTTCGCGAGTTGCACCGTGCGCCCTGCAGCGTCGTACGGAACCGACTGATCGCCCAGTTCCGCGACGACGGTCTCCCGGTCGACCGGGAACGAGAAGTCCGCCTCCGAGAGCGTTCCGTCGAGCGCGGCGATCCCGAACTCGACCGATTCCGGTTCGCTCAGGTCGTCGTTCGCAGGTGGCCGTACTCCCATCAGGGGAGTTCACGGTCCCGAGCGTTGAAAAACCTCCGACACGATCCGACGTGTCGACGGGCGATCAGGCCCCGGTATCGGCGAGCCATTCCTCGCCCCACGACTCGATGGCGTCGAACACCGGACACAGCGACTCACCTTTCTCCGTCAGCCGGTAGTACGAGGCGACGGGCGCGTCCTCCTCGAGGCGGCGCGTGACGAACCCTTGCTCCTGGAGGTCGTCGAGCACCCGCGAGAGCGTCCGCGCGCTGGCGTCTGTCGCCCGCTTGAGTTCGTTGAACCGACGCTCGCCGTTCTGCAGCTCGTGCAGGACGACCAGTCGCCACTCGGAGCCGATCTGTTCGATCGTTCTGATGACCGGACACGGCCCGGGCTGTTCGTCCGTAGCAGTGAGTTCCGATGACATCGTGGTTACCTGGTGGCGTCTATGTCCGGGAATCGATAAATAGGTTCGGGTACGAACCAGGTATTGCAATGAAACCAACTATCTCGATGCAACTGCTAACCGGATCGACGGTCAACCGACGGCCCTCGGGAGGTGTCGCCTGATGATCCTCGAGCTGACAGGTTCAGGTGAGGCGTTCCTGCTCGCTCGCGTCCTCTTTGGCGTCATACTCACGTTCATGGGCCTGAACCACCTGACGAACGCCGAGGACATGATCGGCTACAGTCAGGCGAAGGGGATCCCGGCGGCGGGAGTGCTCGTTCCCGCGACGGGGTTCCAGCTCCTCGCTGGCGGACTCGGGATCGCTATCGGTGCGTTCCCCGTCGTCGCGGCGGGCGCGATTGCCGTGTTCCTGCTCGTCGCGACGCCGACGATGCACGACTTCTGGGCGGTCCCCGAGGACCAGCAGCAGAGCGAGATGACGAATTTCCTGAAGAACGTCGCGCTCCTGGGCGGTGCGCTGGCGTTTCTGGCACTCGGTAGCGTCGAGTGGCCCTACGCGGTCGGCGTCGGCCTGTTCTGATAGAGCAGGCCCCTCGCTGTCTACCCGCCCGCCGTGCCGACACACGGGGATATAAGCGGACAGCACTCCCAGGTCCCGCGTATGTTCGGATGGCCGGGAGAGACGACGGTCCTGCAGACGGGGCTTGACGCGGTTCTCGACGCGCCGCCGTGGCCGACGCAACTCCTGCTGGTGACTGTTGGCGTCCTCTCCGCGCTGGTCGCTTATCGGCTGGCCGACCCAGGCGGGAGGTGGACGCGTCGGCTCCGTTCCCGACTGCTTTTGGGCGTCCCCTGGGGAACGATCCTGACTGGATCGTTCCTGCTCGGGATGTTCCTCATCATCCAGGGCGCATATAGCGGCGACATCTTCGACCCGCGCCAGCCGGTCACCTACGCGTTCGTCGCCTGGTCCTACGAGTACCCGCTGGGGGTTCTCACAGCCCCATTCAGCCACGGGGGGTTCTCGCATCTCCTCGGCAACCTCATCGCGCTCGCCGTGTTCGGCTCGATTGCCGAGTACGGCTACAGCCACTTTCGACCGGGCCGCGGCGTCCAGATCGAGTACGCGTCCCGGCAGAGCCCGTACGTCCGCCCGCTGGGTTTCGTCGGCGCGGTCGTCCTCGTCGGGATCGCGACCTCGGCGTTCGTGCCGGGGCCGATCATCGGCTTCTCCGGCGTCGTCTACGCGCTCGCAGGGTTCGCGCTCGTCGTGCGGCCGCTGACGACCGTCGTCGGCCTCCTGTTGACTGACGTGCTGCGCGACCTCTACAGCGCCTTCACGAGCCCGGTGGCGACGTACTCGCCCAGCGTCCGACACGTCGACGTCTGGTTCGCCGACATCTCGGTGACCGGACACCTGCTCGGCTTCCTGATCGGCGTATTGCTCGGGATCGTCCTGTGGCGACGGCGCGAGGAGCGGCCGCGAGCGGCCCGGATCTGGTTCGCGGCAGTGCTGTTCGGACTGGTCCAGCGGCTGTGGCTGGCGTACGCCCCGCTCGGCAACGGCCGGTACGCCCTCTTTCGTGGCGTCGGCGTGGCCTTCGTCTTCCTGCTGGCGGCGGCCGTCGTCGGCGCGGCGATCTGGCCGTCCCGTCCGTCGATTCCGTGGCCATCCCGGATTCCGGAGCGGCTCGCCGAGGAGGCACCGTCCCGCGGACAGGCCGCCGCCGGCGTGCTCGTGATGATCGTGCTCTCGCTCTCGCTCGTCGGCGTCGTGACCCACCTCCAGACGGTCGAATCGACCGAGCTACCGAACGACCCCGTCGAGGTGCGGGACTATCAGGTCGGCTACTCCGAGAACGTCACGAACCAGCTGTATTCGGTGGTCGACATCCCGGGTCTCCAGCAGGTGACCTCGGTCGATTCCAGCGGCGTGATCGTCTACAGCGAGCGTCGCAACGTCTGGCAACTCGCGGCCTCGAAATCACGCCTGGCGTCGAACGGATACGCGCGGGTCACCGTCGGCGGCGTCGGCTGGCGCGAGACGGTCGGCGTCACGCGTACGGGCTGGTCGGTGGTCGGCGGCAGCGAGACGTATCGCGTGCGGCTGCACCCACCGGACGAACCGGCCCGGCTGGCGTTCGCTTCCGACCCGGCGACAGCCGAGGCGATCATCGCGAACCGATCGATCACGCTACGGCCGGCCGGCACGGACTTCGAGGTCGTGGTCGACCGCGCCAACGAAACGCTCGGCGTCGCGACTCTCCCCGAGTCGGGGGCGAACACGACCGTCGGCGAGATCCGGTTCGAGCGCGAGGGCAGAAACCTCTACGCGAGTTACGACGGCACGCGCGTCCGGGTCGCGAACAAGAAGGTGCCGCCGACCCGGCGAGACTAGTCGGACGACTGGCTAGATCGGCCGTCCGAGGAGATCCACTCGATCCGGAACGCCTCGGCGTCGATCGTCTCGGTCTCTGCCTCGTGGAAGTCGAACTGCCGGGGCAGGTCGAGTTCGACCGCGAACGCGTGGGTGACTTCCCCGCCGTTGTCCGCGGCGAACGACTCGACGAAATCGCGGCTCCCCTGGTTGTGGATCGAATAGGAGACGGCGGCGATCTCGGCGGTCGTCTCCAGAAACGCGCGGTCGGCGTGCTCGTTGCCGGCCTGTGCGCCGAAGGGCGGGTTCATCACGACCGTCGCGTCCTCGATCGACAGCGGCGGGCGCGTGGCGTCGGCACGGATCCACTCGACTGAACTGGCCGTCCCGACGCGGCGCTCGTTCTCCCGGGCCGTCGCCAGCGGGGCCGGATCGAGATCCAGACCCACGACTCGGCGCGGACCGCGCAACGCGGCCGCCAGCGCGAGCATCCCCGTCCCACAGCCGAGGTCGATCACCGTCCGGTCCTCGATGTCGCCCTGTAGATCCGCCGTGTGGATCAGACTGGCGGCGACTTCCGGCGGCGTGCGATACTGCTCTAAGGGCGCTCGCGGGTCGTCAAACCCGGCGACGACGCCCAGCTGCTGGGCGAGCGCACTCTTCGTGACCATCACTTCCAATACACGCCGTGCATTGAAAATTCTGTCGTATGCTCTGTGGTAATCTCTGCCGGGAATCACAGCGCTCGACGGGGCGGAGAATCCCAGAGTGACACCGCCGACGGTATCAGCTCTACTAGGGACCGGCGTGTGAGTTCGTACCGCCTCACGTAACGGAATACATACCATTTGACACTGGCGTGCGAGACAGAGAGCGCCCATCTGATACGGACGCTATTGACCTGCCCAGTCTCTATCAGTACCATTGTGACCGATACAGATGGTGTATCCTGCGCCGCGATTTATCGTACCTGTAGGGTTGGTAGTAAGATTACCGTTCTCCATGGTTCCCTGCGGGTAGCTACTAAATAACCATTCTCTGATAAATCATAGTATGAATGTATGAGACGCAGAACCTTCGTCGCAACCGGAACAGTAGCTGGGCTAACGTTTCTCGCCGGTTGCGGCTCGAACGATTCCGATGTACAGACAACGGAGACCGGAACCACTCGAGAAACCAGTGACGGTACCGACACGGCGGGGGAAGGAGAGTTCTCCGTCACTGTCGAACCGTCCACGGCAGCACTCGAATGGGGTGTCGATTACTCCCTGGACGTCACGATGGAAGCCGGAAACGAACCGATCCAGACAAGTTCTGAAATCTGGTGGGAAACAAACATAGATCCCGGCTGGACGCGCGTCCAGGGAACGAACGTCGTCTGGGACATCCCGACCGGTCAGTCGGAGACGAAGACCTTCGACATTATCCCGCCGGCCACCGGTGACATTACCTTCGCCGTCGCTGATGTGGATCAGTTCTCCGACATCCTCACCGAATGGGAACTCGCGGTCGCACCGCCACAGGCCTCCCTCGGCGAAGCGATCTCGTATTACGATGGACTCGACGTCTCCATGCAAGCCTCGTTACAAGATACCCTCGATGTAACTATCCACGAGTACGGGGGTGCGGGTAACCCGTACGAGGGTGAATATTCGATACGACCAACCCCGGCGGGGTCGAGCCAGTGGCTCATTTTGACGGTGGCTGCGGAGAACTCGACGGCAAATGTCGACGTAGCTCCGCCGAATCACGATCACATCGACGTGTTGGCCGCAGGAATCCAGCTCGAACGCAAGAATGTTCTGTTTAATTACTTATCAGATCGGGATTTCGAAATCGTCGGTGACCCGCCCGAAGAGGGCGAGAGTGCGTATATGGTCGATTTCACCCAGGAGCAGGGCTACTACGATTGGCAGAATGTCCTTGTCCCCACCGCGACCGCGACCGGCTGGCTCCCCTATGTCGCGAATTCCGACGTCACGCTGGATGACATTGCGGTCCTGCTGGAGCACAACGAGATCCGCGCGAGGTGGGAGTGAGACACATGGATTCAACACCGGCTGTCCGACCCGAGGCGACCTCCGAACCAGATCACGTCACGAGCACGGGCCTCGAGGAGAACGTCGCAGCGGCTCTCGCCTACGCGTTAGGCTGGCTCACCGGGATCGTCTTCTATTTCCTCGAATCCGACAACGACCACGTTCGGTTCCACGCCAGCCAGAGTATCGTAATTTTCGGTGGATACACTATCGCCACGTTCGTTCTCAGTTTCTTCCAGAGCGGGCTGTTCATGAGCGATCGTGGTGGGCTGGCTTTCGGCTTCCTGTCGATGACCCTCGCGCTCGCGAGCTTGACCGTCTGGGTGGCCGCGGTTGCCACCTGGGTCTACCTGCTTGTCCGGACCTTTCAGGGCAAGAACCCCCGGATTCCCGGTGCCGCCGGTATCGCCGACAGTATCGCGTGAAAGA
Organism: Halapricum hydrolyticum; assembly: GCA_025517565.1. Taxonomy (GTDB): domain Archaea; phylum Halobacteriota; class Halobacteria; order Halobacteriales; family Haloarculaceae; genus Halapricum; species Halapricum hydrolyticum. The sequence continues at coordinate 84,018 of JAOPKD010000002.1, read as the reverse complement.
TTGGACGGGGTCACTATGAGACAGCGGGATACTGCTGGAACCGTTCGGTCTCGTCTCACACGGCTCGCACTGCCCAGTTTCGCGTCATGTGGACGATCAATATCCATTCACCCCGACGAATATCGTTCCGGGCGTATCGCCGGAAGTATTACCAGGTGCCGTGGAACGTGTCGAACTCCAGGTCTTCGAGAGACTCGTCGCCGACGGCGATCCGGTACTCCTGAGGGGTGAGGATCGGCTGTTTGAACTGCGGGCCGTCGTCGGTCGTGATCCGGGGGCAGGCCGTGTTGACGTAGGCGTCGAGCCCGAAGTTCGTCAGTCGGTCGGGCGTGACCTCGTCCATCGTGATCATGTAGGCGTCGTCGTTGCTCTCGACGATTTCCTGTGCCGTCTCCCAGCGGCCCTGCCCGATCTTCGTCGAGAAGATGACTCCCCACGTGTCGGCGTCCATCGCCCTGTGAACGGCTGCGTAGCGCTGTTTCATGAACTGCTCGGAGTCGGCCAGATCGAGCGAGTTGTTCACCGGGTCGGCGATGACGACCGTCTTCTCGGGGTGTTCCATCGCCAGTCCCAGCGGGTGGAACTTCCCGCCGCCGACGTACAGGATCTGGTCGGCGTCGACGTCCGCGCTGGCGTAGTTACAGCCCAGGACCTGCCCCTCGTGAGTCAGGCGCTCGTCGCCCCGGCGCGTGTGGACCGTGTACCCCCGATCTTCGAGCCACTCGCGCATCTCGTCGAACTTGTTCATGTGCTGGGCGGTCGTCACGAGACCGACGTCCTCGTCTTCTCCCGGCGGATCGAGTTTCTCATCGAACGCTTGCTCCATGATGGGGAAGACGTCCACGTTCGAGAACAGCGGAACGTAGATGATCTTCTCGGACTCTTTCATCGGGGAGTGGCCGAAGTGGACGAACACGTCCGTCCGACGCATGAGGTCGGTGTCCAGATCACAGGCACCGTAGCAGTGTTCCCCCGACAGCAGTACGCTCACGTCGTCTGGAAGCTCCGACCGGAGGTCGTCGACGACGGCGGGGCCGCGGCGCTTGAGCCCCTCGGGGAACTGTAGCCCGACAGAGGTCGCGCCGCGCTCTTTGACTTCCGAGACGATGCGGTCGAGTTCGTAGTCCCACTCGCGGTCGTGTTTGAGAGAGAGGCCGGTATTGCGGAGATCGCCCTCGGTCCGTTCCTGGCTCATTGGACCGTCTTAACGGTCGAGACTGTTTAAGAAGCGTGTTTCCGGATGGCTGGCTCTGGTAGTGACTGCGAGTCTGGCCCTCCACCACCATAGATACTAAGAAACATGTGCACATATATCACACTATGACACGGTCCTCGCGTCGCGCGTTCGTCGCGGCGGCCGGCAGCATCCTCTCTGCGGGGTGTCTGGCCGCTCCGGGTCGACGAGAATCGGGCGACTCAGAGACGGAGTATCCTTTCGAGGGCCCCGATCCGCTGGGCTTCGAGGCCGTCCCCAACGACGTGGCCGACCCGCCCTCCTTCCAGGGGGAACGGGTCTACGAATCGGACGTCGCCCGGGGAATTATCGATGTCGTCGACCGGCAGAGTGGATGGACGACGCTCGTGTACGGCCGTTCGCAGGACGGCTACGAGACGCCCGAACTGAGGGAACTCTCGCCGAACGGAGAGGTGGTCGGTTCTCGGACGCTGGACGCGGTCCCGTCGAACAGGGTCTGGCATCTGGAACAGCCTGGAGAGCGACTCGTCGTGGGCGGACGACGAGAACAGGACGACCGGGAAGCGTCGTGGTTCCGCGGTGTCGACTCCGAGTTCGCGTTCGATGCCGACTGGCGGACCGTCTACGCCGGAGTGACCGTCGACGGTGACTCACTCCTCGGAGCGGGGACGCTCTGGTACGAGGGCAGTTCGGGTGATCTGGGTGCCGTCTGTCACCGAATCGGCCCTGGCGGGTCGATTACGTGGGAGCAGACCGACGAGGAAGCGGGAACGGATCGACGGTTCTGGTCGGTCACGACTACTTCCGAGGGCGTGCTTGCAGGCGGATCGAACGGCGGCGATATATGGCTCGTCTCCTACGCCGACGGCGAGGAATCCTGGCGACGAACGATCACCCACGGCAAAGAAGCCTACATCGTCAGACAGCTCACTGCCGGACCGACAGGCACGTACGCGGTAGCCCAGACGAACCAGTTCGCACAGGGCAACAACCACCTGATGTTGCTTTCGCTCGGTGCCGAGGGATCCGTCGAATGGGCGCGCGTCTTCGATCCGAACTTCGAGGAGTACACGGAGGGACCGATGGAGCTGTACGGTGGCGAGTTCGTCGACGCTGGCGGGCCGGTACTCGTCGGCCACACCGGCGATCGGGTCTGGCTGGCCGCGACCGAGCCGGACGGATCCATGCGGTGGGCCGGTTACTACCCCGAATCCCGCGGGGATCGGATCGTCAGATCGCTCGGGCTCGCGGCGGCCGACGGGCGACTCTCGCTGTACGGCAGCACCGGCACCCATCAGGAGGAGACGCCCTGGCTCGCCTGGTTCGAACCGTAACTGCCCCATATAGGCCCAAAATTTATTTTCGCATTGTTGGTACTAATGTGCATGCACACACCCTCCAGACGAGCGTTCCTTACAGTTGCCGGGGGCGGGCTCCTGGCCGGCTGTCTCGGCAGTCCCGGCGGCGGGACGGCGTCCCCCTCCGCCGCTCCCGAACCGCTGGGTTTCGAGGCCGTCCCCGACGACGCGGCCGACCCGCCGCAGTTCGAACGCGAGCGGACCGACGAATCGGAGCGAGAGCAGGGGGTTGTCGACGTCGCCGAGCGGCCGACCGGGCTGACGGCGCTGCTGTACGAGCGATCGGAGGGTGCTCTCGAAGCACCCCAACTCGTGACGATCGGTCCGGGGGGAGAGCGGGCGTCCGATCGGACGCTCGAATCGCTCCCGTCGAACGACGTACAGTCCGTGGAACGGGTCGGCGAGGCGACGATCGTCGTCGAAGGATGGTGGCAGGAATCGTGGACCTCGTGGCTCCGGGGTGTCTCCGGGACCGACTTCGAAGTCGACGCCGACAGCGGACTCACGTACTCGACGGTCACTGTCGACGGCGACTCGCTGCTAGCCGCGGGAGTGCACAGGGGCGGGGACGACTCGAACTCGACGGCGGTCTGTCGCCGGTTCGATCTCGACGGCACGATTCCCTGGGAGCGAACCGTCGGGGAAACGGGGACCGACTATCGATTCAGTGCGGTCACACCCGTCAGTGACGGTGTCCTGGCTGGCGGCGACAAAGACGACGAGACGTGGTTCGTCAGATACGGTGGCGACGGGACCGAAACCTGGCGGCGAACGGTGACGTTCGACGACGAGTCCTACAGCGTGGCGTCCGTCGTCTCCGGATCGACCGGAACTTACGCTGTCGCCCGGACGGTGCACTTCGGACTGGGTGACAACCATCTCGTGCTCCTGTCGCTGGGGCCGGAAGGAGAAATCAAGTGGACGCGCGTGTTCGACCCCAACTACAGCGACGGGCCGAAGAACCTCTCCGTCGGGTGGGTCGTCGACGCCGGGGGACCGGTACTCGTCGGCCACACCGGCGATCGCACGTGGCTGGCGGCGACCGAGCCGGACGGATCCATGCGATGGGCCGGCTACTATCCGGACTCGCGAGACGACGGAACGGTCCTGGCGAACGGACTCACGACAGTCGACGACGGCGTGGTGCTCTACGGCAGACGGGGGTCGCGCGGGTCCGGGACGTCGACCCCCAACGGCTGGCTCGCCTGGCTGAATCCGTGACTGCGTGGCCGCCACGACGGGGCACAACAGCGGGTCCAGGAGTCGACAGCGTCCCGACGGTCGTCGCAGACGGGCACGGTCAGGAGTCGACGGCGTCCCGAAGGTCGTCGACGTGCGTACGGACGACCCGCAGCGTCGCGTCGGCGTCGGCGTATCCCTGGTCGTACTCTTCGAACGCGGCGTCAACGGCGTCCAGGAACTGCTCGATGGCGGCGTCTGAATCGGTCATACGCGGCTTTCGGTCCGGTCGCTGTAAGTCAATTCCGGATCGACCGTATGCGCAGATCGACTCTCGCCAGTTGCCTTCCCGACCGGGATCATCACGGCATCGCCGTCGCAAACGCGTCGAGCGCGTCGTCGCTGCCGGCGATCAGCAACCGGTCGTCGGGGTCGATCTCGAAGTCGGGATCGAAGTCGGTCAGGAGCTGTCCGTCTCGTTCGACGGCGACGAGGACGGCGTCGGTCGTGCTGATCGGCGTCTCGCGAAGCGTCAGGCCCGCGAGCCGATCCCCGTCGATCCGGAGGATCTGGACCTGCCGATCGTACGAGAGGAGGTCCTCCCGGAGCACGTTCATCGCGATCAGCCGGGCGCTGATGTCGGGCAGGCTGAGCACGTAGTTCGCCCCGGCCCGGCGTGCCTTCGACTGGACGTCCGAGTCGTTGACGCGCGCGACGATCTCGATGTCGCGTGCCAGGTTGCGAGCCAGCAGGATCGAGAGGATCGCCTCGGCGTTGTCGCCGATCGCGACCACGTATACGGACGCGTCTTCGAGATTTACCTCGCGCAGCACGCGCTCGTCGGTCGCGTCCCCCTGGACATCGATGCCCTCGCGATCGACGAGATCGACGAGCGTGCAATCGATGCCGGCGTCTTCGAGCCGCCTCCGGACGGTCGATCCGACCTCCCCGGCCCCGGCGATGACGACTCGACCGTCGGTCGACGGGGCGTCCGGCAGGCGCGTCTCCAAGTCCTTCAGTCGCTCTTCCGGGCCAGCCACTAGAACCGACGCGTTCTCTTCGAGCACTGTGTCGGTCGGTGGAGCAGCGACGAACTCGCCGTCGTCCCAGAGACCGATCGCGGTCACGTCGGACTCGTCGTCGAGCCCGGCCGCTTCGAGCGTCAAGCCACAGAACGGGTTGTCCTCGGTGATCGTCGTCTCGACGATAGCGAACTCCGAAGAGATCGACAGCACGTCGCTGATCCGGGGATCGAACAGTGACCGGACCCGGCCGGCCAGCCGGTTGGCCAGCAGCCGACGCGGCATGAGAATCGTGTCCGCGCCAGCGTACTGGAGGGGATTGCGCAGCGACGGGTCCCTGACCTGCGCGACGACCTGCGTGTCTGTCGTCAGTTCCCGAATCGCCAGGACGCAGTTGGCCACGTCCTCACTGGCCGTGTTGACGATCGCCGCTCTCGCCTCGTCGACGTTCGCCCGATCGAGCGCGTCCGCCGTCGTCGGATCGCCGTGCACGACGCTGACGCCGCTGTCATCCCGGTCGAGTGCAACGTCTGCGTCCGCCACGACGAGCACGTACGGGACGCCCCTGGCCCGGAACTCCTCGAGCAGTCGATCGGTCTGGGCGGTCTGATCGCCAGCGATGACGACGTGCTCGGTGCTCTCCGTCGTCCGGGGCGGCGTCGGCGTCAGTCGCTCCTCCAGGATCGGCTGAAAGACGTACGGCAGGACGACGAACAGCAGCAGGAACGTCGAGAGATCGAGCACGATGACCAGCAGGTTCGCAAAAGGAGTCTCCCAGGGCGAGTCCGATCCGAAGCCCGTCCCGGTGAAGATCTCGACGACGACCTGGGTTGACTGAAAGTACGAGGGTGCCCGCCCCTCGATGGCGACCAGCGTGTAGTGATAGACGATCGAGGCGAGCACGACCAGCACGGCGACCGCGGCGACGGTCTGTGCCGCCCGACGCTGCCATCGCTTCATGGTTTCTGGCGCGTACCGAAGGGCAATACCAGTTATGTCAGGAAGACCGATCACTTCGGGTGGCCGTCCGTTCCGAACCACGCCACGGCCCGGTCGGCGACCGACTCCGAGAGATCGGTCAGGTAGACCGTTCCCCAGATCGTGACGACGAGCGCGCCGAGCGCGTTGAACAGGAGGTCGCCGATCGTATCGTCGATCCCGTACTGGATGAGCACGGCCTGGATCCCCAGTGCAGCGGCGCTCCGATCGAGTGCGAATTCGAGAATCTCCCAGACGACGCCGGCGGCGAACACGAACAGCAGGATGAACGCAGCCATCAGCTTCGGCGGGATATAGACGCGCTCGACGTAGACGTGGATCGCCCGGAAGACGGCGTAGCCGCCAGCGGCGACGACCGTGGCCGATAGCGCGTGTGTGAAACGGTCGAACAGCGGGATCTGAGAGTAGAGTCCGGTCGAGCCCAGCGCGTGCAGGGACACTGCGGCGGTGATCCAGAGGACCAGCCCGGCGTCCATCGCGAGGTCGTATTCGCGCCGCAGGATTGCCGGGACGAACGTGATCGCGAGCATGACTGCTGCGTTGGCAATCACCGCCAGATCGCGTGCGTACAGCCCTCCAAGCAGGATTACGACGAGCAGCAGTTGCATACCACGGCTGGCCTGGCGCTGTCGGCGCGGGCTGATCGAAACCCGATCGCGCAACGTTCGCGAGTCGGGCGCGTCACGTGTTCCGGATGCGAGATCGTCTCCAGCCGTCGGATCACCTTTCGGGTCCGGTGGGACGTACGTTCGGTCGGACAGGTCGTCGTCCCACGACCGAACGAACAGGTCGAACAGCACGCCCGCGCCGATCCCGGCACAGCCGGCGGAGACGAACTCGAACATCACGTCGGCGTTGATCGCGTCCTGGCTGCGCCCGTCGAGCACGAACGTCGTCTCGAAGAACACGTCCGCGGCCCACTGGAGGGCGTTCCACACGCCGGCAACCGCAAGCGTCGTCAGCACGACCAGCACGATCGCGAACGGGCGGTTCATCCGGACCGACGTGAACTGATGTAGTTCGGTGATGACAAGCAGCGCGAGCGCAGCCACGGCCAGGTACGCGGGAATCTCCGTCCGGAACGTCTGGCCCAGCAGCGCTTGCCAGAGGATCGGCGCAAGCACGAGCACGATCAGTTCCCAGGGCGGCATCGCCCGTCGATCGCGGAAAACGATGGCGGGAGTCAAAACCACCACAGCGACGACGAGCGCGATGAACGTCCAGTTGAACGCCCCGTCGAGAAGTGTCTCGACGGCCGTCAGCGCGAGCACGGCGACGGCGGTCCAGCCGACGATCACGTCGCGCTCCCGGCTCGCGAGCAACGCGCTCAGCTGGTCCATGTCTAGGCATACTGGACGAAAGGACAAGCGTCTTTATCGGGCCGGGAGGAGTGTCCCCAACGCGATCGCCCCACCTATGACAGGACCACTTCGCGCGACTTCGGGCTGGCTCGCCCGCCGTTCGACCCTGCCGACGGCCGTGCGAGCCGTCTTCGGCTACTACAGCCACACCGGCGCGTTCGACCTCGCGAGCGTGCGACTGAAATCGACGGTCGACGACCGGACCGAGGCGATGGTCGAGGACGTGTTCACGCTCGTCGAGTCGGCACTCGCAAGGGAGTTCGACGTCGAATCGGTGACGTTCGAGTACGACACCAAGCTGCTGTTGCCCGCCGAGTTGACGCTGGGCTATCTCTACCGGCGCGCCCAGCGTCGCGCCGACGGGACCGACCCGGTCGCGGGCAGTACCTGGGCCAGCCGGGTCGAAAACGCTGTCGGCGACGATAGCTATCGCGCGCCGGCGGATCCGGCCGAGTGGGCGGACGAACCCGCCGATCCCCGGGCGATGGTCGACCGGGCGGAGTATCTGACGCGGATCGTGATCGAAGCGTTGCTCGACGGTGACATGCGCGACGCCGTCAACGACGCCGAATACGAGGATTTCGAGGTCTCGCTCGACGTCGACCGCGAGGGGCGAGCCCGCGTCGCACGGATCGCCCAGGAGACACTCCAGGCCGACCTGGAAGACCACCTGGTGGAACTCCCGGACGACTGCGCCGAGGTCTACGAGTGGGCCGTCGAACTCTCCGAGACGCACCAGGATCACGACCCACATTTCCGAGACCTCTACGAGCGCGCCCGCGAGGGCGACGACGACGCGATCGTGGCCATCAAATCGGAGTACCGCGACGCGCCGTTCGACGCCGACACCGACGTGTTCACCGGTGAGGAGGACGAGCTGCCGTATCTCTGGACGCAGTACGCCCGGGTTGGCGTGATCTACGACGCGATGATCGAGATGTACCGTGCTGTGGGACTGCCCGTAGAGACGGCGTTCAAACGCTCGATCGTGCTGGCGATTGTCGCCGCCCAGATCTGGCTCGACGACGTCGACGACTACGGGGCCGACGTGGAAGACGGGCAGCTCACGCCGGTGACGGCCGAATACCTGCTGGCCGACGACGACCGCGAGGCGGCCCGTCGCGTCCAGGAACTGACCGAGCAGTACCTCGATCTCGCCCGAGCTTACGCCGCCGAGACCGAGTCGCCGCTGACCGGTATCGCGACCGAATACATCTACTTATCGGGCGACCCACACGTTCTCCCGGGCACAGAGTGATGTCTCTCGGAAGACGATCTGCCAGGCTTTTATACTAACGCGCCCACGGGACGGGTAATGACGGGGCTCGAAGACATCGCACGGGGCGTCGAGCGGTATTCGACGCTCGCACGGATCGCTGGTCGATCGCTGCTGGACGTAGACACGAACCCGGTGCCCAGCGCATGGACACACATCACCAAGATCGATCCCGAAGACGAAAAGGAGGTGCCGCTGTTGTTCCCGCTGTATCTCCAGCACACGAGCGCGCTGGAGGTTGGCGGCTCGCGGGACGTGACCGGACAGAACACCGAGGAGACGCTCGAACTCGTCGCCGACCGACCGGTGCCGGCGTTCCAGGAGCCCAGCGGCCCCAAGCAGGTCACCACTGACACCCATTCGAAGGCGGAGTTTCTGGCTATCCCCGAGGTACTCAACGGCGACGTCGAGGCGTTGATCGGCCAGCTCGGTGCGGGCGTCGAGTACATCGAATCCGACCTCGCACCGGAGATGATCGCCGAGAAGCTCCCGATCTCGCCCGGCGAGACCATCGAGGATCGACTCGCGGCGTTCGCAACGTCCTGGCTCCTACAGGCAGCGGTCTTCGAGGCGTACATCATTATGAATCCCGACAGCGCAGCCGCCCGCGAGAGCAACGTCACCGACGAGGACTTGCTCGATCCGAAGACGGCCAAACAGCGCGCGATGGCCGCCGAACGCCATCTCGGGAGCGAACTCATCTATCTCGAATACTCCGGGACGTTCGGCGGCGAGGAAGCCGAGGCGATCCTCGAAGCCATCGACGACGGTCGCCGGTGGTCGCGGCTGTGGTACGGCGGTGGTCTCGACGACCGCGAGAACGCCCGCGCCGTCCTCGATGCGGGTGCGGACGCCGTCGTCGTCGGGAACGTCTTCCACGAGGTCGCCGCTGAAGAGGCCGAGATCTGCGAACAGGCCGTCGAAGAACTGGACGTCGACGTGACCCGCGAAGACGTCCAGGAGTGGCTCGACGACGAGGTCGACATCGCCGACAGCAGCGCGGCGAAGTACCTCTCGACGATCGTCGACGTGCCGAATCCCGAAGGGCGCGCGCGAGACTACCTCGTCACGACCGTCCGGACCTGGCTCGCGGTCCAGGACGCGGTGGCGGACCTCGACGAGAAGGGCGTCGCCTCGGTCCCGGAGATCGAAGAGATGTTCCGCTCGACTGATCTCCCCGGCCGGTCGGACGTGGCGGCCGTGCTCGATGAGGAGTCGTTCCTGACAGACGTGCTCGTCGCGCTCGCCGCGCCGCGATACGATCTCGACGTCGACAGCCCGCCGGTCGAGCACCTGAGTCTCGACCTGGATCGATAGCGCCGACCCGAAGTCACAGATTTCCGCGAACCGAGTTTTTATTCCGTCCACAGATGTCGTTTCCGTGAACGATGACGGAGCGACCTGTCGTGGACACGTCCGTTCTCGGGGCCCCGTCGGCCGAACACACGTTTCGCGAGGTGAACGGCCTCACGCTGCACACCGTCGCTGCCGGCGATACGGACGATCCGCTGGTCGTGCTCCTGCACGGGTTCCCGGAGTTCTGGTACGAGTGGCGCGGGTACGTCAAGCAGTTCGTCGACGCCGGGTATCGGGTACTCGTCCCCGACCAGCGCGGGTACAACCGCAGCGACAAGCCCGCCGGCGTCCGGTCGTACCGGATCAGCGAACTCTCCCGGGACGTCGTCGACCTCGTCGCGACCGAGGACCGCGAGACCGCCCACGTGGTCGGACACGACTGGGGGGCTGCCGTCGCCTGGGACGTCGCGCTCCGATATCCCGAGGTCGTCGACCGACTCGGCATCATCAACGTGCCGCACCCGAGAGTGTTCGAAGCACACCTGACGTCGAACCTAACGCAGTTGCGGAAAAGCTGGTACATGTTCTACTTCCAGGTGCCGTGGCTGCCGGAACGGCTATCACGACGGAACGAATACCGGTTCATGACAGAGACGATGCGAAGCGGGTCCCTGCCGGAGACGTTCAGCGAGATGGATTTCGATCGGTATCGGCGCGCATGGGACAGAAACGGTGCTCTCACGGCGATGATCAACTGGTATCGGGCCCTCTTCCGATACAGAGAGGCTGTCCCGCGCGAACAGGTCCAGGCCCCGACACTGATCCTCTGGGGCGACAACGATCAGGCGCTGGTCCCCGAGATGGCCGCGGAAAGCCTCGTCTATTGCCCGGACGGCCGGCTCGAACGGTTCCCCGAAGCGACTCACTGGGTCCCCCACGAGTATCCCGGCCGCGTCGCCGACCTCCTCCTGGACCATCTCCGCTAGTCCGAACGCTACACGGCGTGCGATTGGTCGGAAGGAACGTACAGCAGCCACTACCAGAGCGCGAGAATCATCCCGACCGTTTCGAGTTCCGACCCGGCGATCCGGAGCATGGCACTGGTGACGATCCCGAGCGCGAGGCTGACCGACCAGACCCCAACGGCGATGCGGCCGACCCGAGCGTGTGCGGTCTCGGCGAGTTCCGCGGGCGAACGGGTCAGCCCCAGCAGGACGGCATAGACCACGAGCGGGACCGCAAGTGCCGAGCAGATCAGGTGGACCGCCAGGATCAGCAGATACGCCGTCCGAAACAGGCCACTGGCCTGGATGTACAGCTCGCCGCCGCCACCGACTTTCCAGAGATACAGCACCAGGAAGCCGAGCTCTAGCGCGACGGCGGTCACCATCGCGGCCCGGTGGCGGTCGATCCGGCGCTGTCGGATGTAGTAGACGCCCACGAGCAGCGCGGTCAGCGTCGCGGCGTTGATCACGACGATGACGCTGCTGAACAGTCGGACGGTCGACTCGCCGATCGAGGGGAACAGCGGGACGAACCCCTCGAAGGCGTTCATCACGAGCGCGTAGCCGACCGCTGTAATCGCCACGGCGACCCCGAGCGTATGCGATCGAACTCCCTGTCGGAGTGCTGTCGCGACAGCCATCGGTGGCTCTCCGAACCCCAGGGGCTTCTACGTTTGTGTCTCGTCAATGTGTTCCGCGTAGTGGATCAGACGGGGCGTCGCATCTGTCCAGAGGCCCGTGTCTACGGCCGGACGTCTTCAAGGCGTGTCTACGCCCGGACATCTTTTCGAAATACCGAACTACGTCCGTACGTCCTCGAGGAATACCGCGAGGTGTTCGTTCACCTGGATCGCTTCCTCGATGAAGAACAGATGTGGCGCGTTCCGGAAGGTCAGCAGGTCGGCGTTCGGAAGGCGGTCGGCCAGCAGTTCGCCGTTCTCCGGCGGGACGATCCGATCGCCCGTGGGAGACATCACGAGCACCGGCAGTTCGATCTCCCCAAGTCGGTCGCTCACGTCGAAGGCGTCGACGGCTGCGGCCTGCCAGGCACGGGCCTGCTCGGACGCGTCGCTCTGTGCGCGCCACTCGGCGATCTGGTCGACGACGTCCGGATAGCGCTCGCGGTAGGCGTCGCTGAACGCCGGCCGGAGCCGTCGCCGGATACGCTCCCTCTCGTCGAGTCCCTCCGGGGCGTCGAACAGCTGCTCGCGAACGGACTCGGGTGTCGGCGTCGCGTCCGGGCCGCCCGGGTGCGTCGCCATCAGCGTCAGCGAGTCGGCCCGATCGTACGCCAGTGCGTACTGGAGCGCGATCATCCCGCCCATCTCCGCGCCCACGAGGTGGGCTGTATCAGCGCCGGCGTCGGCGAGGACCGCGTCGAGATCGGCGGCCATCTCGGCGATCGTGTACGGGCCGTCCGGTTCGCTCGACGTGCCGGTCCCGCGGTTGTCGGGGACGAGCAACTCGTAGCTGTCTTCGAAGTCCTGACGCTGCCAGTTCCACATCCATCGGCTGTAGCCGAGCCGTTCCAGGAAGACGATGGTCTCGGCGTCTTCGGGCCCGACGCGATCATAGCCGATCGCGACATCGCCGCGCTTCGTCGCTTCCATACGTCGGAAGATGGCACGGCGCTTTTTCAGAGTCTCGTTCTCGGGAGTGAAAGAGCCCGCCTCGTGGTGGGGACGTCCTCCGTCACAGCGTCGCCGAGACCGACCCACGTTCGAGAAACGCCGTCTCGTAGCCCTCGTGTCGGGACAGCGAGCTGGGACTCTCGACGGTGATCGTCACGGTGTCCCCGCTCTCGGGCTCGCCGTCGAGTTCGGCGCGGTAGTGTGCGCCGAGCGTCGGCCCGATCGCGTCGGTGAGCGCGTCGTCGAACCCGACGCTCTCGACGGCCGCCGACAGCGAGAAGCCGGGGATCGAAAAGCCATTGTACGGCGTCCGCGGGGAGACGATCAGTGCCCCGTCCTCGACGGTTGCGACGAACTCGGCGTCGCCGACGCTGCCGACAGTCACGGGCGATCCGGGCAGTTCCCCGACGGGGGGTGCATACGACAGCGGCATCGACATCCCCATGGGATCGGCGGCGGCGCGCTCGCCGGCCGTGTCGGGGAACTCCTCGAAGGGGACGTCGTTGCGCTCGCTCTCCGCGTACTTGAGCGTGAACTCCGCCGTGTGCTCGGCCGCAAATCGTCCGTCGAACGCGCCGACCGTCTCGATCCCGACCGGCAGGGCTTCGACCTCGACAGTGTAGGTGCCGTCGCCGTCGAGTTCGACGTTCTCGCCGAAGTGAAACCCCATGTTCTGGCTCAGCATCGGCCAGGCGCGCCGCTCGTCGACAACGCTGTCATCCTGGATGATCGTGAATCGGGGCTGGTCCAGCACTGGAATGACTGTCTCAGTCTCCCGGTCCCACACCGAGGCCATCAGATGGACGCTGTGGTCGTCCTGGATCTCGACCCGGTTGGTGTCCCCGGCGACCGTCCAGAAGCGATGGGGGAACGAGTAGAACAACCCGACCGTGCGATCGCCCACCGTCTGAGTTCCGATCATCTCCATCCCTTCGATGTGCGTCGGCCGGTAAACTGCCTCGGGCCGATCGTCGAGAACGGGCGGGATGCGAGCCGTCGAGCGCTGGGCGAACAACTCGCTACAGCCTGCGAGCCCACCCGCGGCGCCGACTGCTCCCGCGCGAAGGAACGTGCGTCGGTTCATTGTTCGCGATCCGGGCCGGACCGACAATAGGGACACGGTCGCGGTCATCTGTGTGGACAGTCCGGTCGTGCCACGCGGAACCTTACTGTCTCACGGGAAGACCCTGCTGTCTCGTGGAAGAATCTCGCTGTCTCGCGCGGGACGGTCAACTCGGCCGGGGCAGCGCGCGCTTTTCCCTGGGCGGCAGCAGATAGTTCCCACGACGGAGGACAGTCATGTACTGGAGGATGCCGTTGTTGTGGCGCGTTCCGACCGCGCTGCTGGCCTCGGCGGCGTCGGTACCGTTCATCGCCTCGCGGGTCTTGACGAAGTCGCCGATCTCACGCTGCAGCGCCAGGAAGTGCAATCCGGCCCGATCGTCGTCGGTCGAATCGAAGTCCCGACGGAGCATGATCGGGGCACCCTTCTCGCGGGCCGTAGCGTTCTTCTGGGCGTGGCCGACGACGCCGCTCTCGCGGGCGTCTTTGACGTGGGCCGGGCAGGCGTTGGCACCGCTTGCCGCCCCGAGGTTGTGACCCGCACCTTCGACGCGGTCCTCCTCGGCGTGGGCCGGGCAGAACATCTTGCTCACCCGCTGGGAGCGACTGTCCTGCTCGTACCACTGCTCGAGGTGGAGCCGGATCTTCGAGACGTGCTGGGTTGTCCCGCCCTCGAAGGGGCCGGTCTGGATGGTTACCCGATCTTCGGTGGCCTGATTGCCGCGGAATCCGGACGTGAAACCCATGTACAGCGGCGCGTCCTCGGGCACCGCGTCCTCCGGGACGCCCTCGACGTCGTCGCGCTCGGCCGGCAGTCCGTCGCCGTTGAATCCCGTCCGGCGCTCTCTGAATGTCAGCACGTCGTCGAGCACGGCCCGCATCTCGCGGTTGTTGACTGTCTCGCGGTTCCCCCGAAGCGCCTCCTCGGCCTCCAGCAGCACCGCCGGGCGATCGCTGGCCAGGTGGACGACCGCGTCTGCCTCGTCGCGCTCGGGATCTTCGAAGGGGGCGAGCGCCTCGGGCCGCGGCAAGTCGACGCTCTCGGGCAGAGAGTCGTCGTAGCGATCGAAGTACCGCCGGGAGTAACCGACCGTGAACAGCAACCCGTCGCTGGAGTGCTCGTAGGCCCGTTCCAGACTTCGAAGTGCGTCCTCGACGGTTTCGCGTTCGCCGTTCGTGGGTGTCGTCGCCCCGGCCGTGGTTTCCCCGTCGTCGTAGTCGTAGTACAGGAGCAGGTGGTGATAGGGCGTCCGGACGTTGCCGTGCTCGTCGGTCGGCAACGACTCGTTCCAGGCGTGCTGTCGGCTCGGAAGCGTCGAGAGATCTGCCGGGCCCGAGGGTATCGGATCCGACTCGCCGCGGTCCAGACACGCCACCAGTGCGCTTGCGCCGCCGATCGCCACGGCTGCCTTCGCGAACGATCGCCGCGAGATGCCGCGCTCTGCCATTGTCGTCTCTCGGGACTTCTCGGAAAAGTCCGTTCCGGTCCCTGCAACCTGGTTCACGGTGCCGCCGTCGCCCGTGATCAGACTGGATCGTCCGGATCGTGTTCCGCGGCCATCCGACTGGCTTCGGCGGCGTAGCGCGGCCGGTCGTCGGGATCGGTGGTCCCGAGCTTGTCGGATTCGACCTCGAGGGCGGCGGTCGTCTCGCGGCTGTCGCCGGTGAAGCTGGTCAGCGCTCGTTCCTTGCGGAAGTACCGCTTGCCGTCCACGGTCGCGTAAATGAGGATGATCAGGTTCTGCTCGTCGTCGGAGTAGGTGCGCTCGACCAGCCAGACCCGAACTGTCTCGGATCCCATAGCTCGAAATAGGGGGACTTCGCCTATTACGCTGCCGAAAGGGTCACTCTCCGGGATGGCCGGGGTCGTTCGATCGGACGCGACTGCCGGCACGGACGGCGTCACGGTGTATTATCACTCCTCGGGATGGCCGGGGTCGTTCGGGCCGGTGATCTCGAGCGGGCGGAGCCACAGCGCCCAGACGAGCAGGACGCCCACGCCGTACCCGCCGTACCAGATCACCGTCCCGACGCTCGCGTAGCCGATCTGCGTCAGGGCGTACTTGGCGAGGCCGGGCACGAGGACGATCGCGACCAGGAGCAGTCCTCCCGTCACGAGCTGTGATCGATCCATCAGCCACTGGTCGGGCCCGGACGAACTTGTACCCCTCGTCGGTACGCGATCCCACATGACAGGCAGTCCGGTATCTTAAGGGTGCTCGTCTCCGTGGCACCAGTATGGTCGATACCGCCGTCGTCCTGGCCGCCGGCGAGGGGACGCGATTGCGGCCGCTCACGCGCAATCGCCCCAAGCCGATGCTTCCCGCGGCGAACCGTCCGATCCTCGAACACGTCCTCGACGCGCTCGTCGAAGCCGGCACGGACCACGTTGTGATCGTCGTCGGCTACAAACACGACCGCGTGCAGAACCACTTCGGGCCGACGTACCGGGACGTGCCGATCACCTACGCTCGCCAGAACAAGCAACTGGGGACGGGACACGCACTGTTGCAGGCCCGCGAGCACGTCGAAGGGCCGATGCTTGTGGTCAACGGGGACTGTCTCATCGACAGCGCGCTCGTACAGGACGTCTGTGCCGCCTTCGATCGGGGTGGCGGAGAGCCGACGCTGGCAGTACTCGAAGGACCGGACGCCCGCCAGTACGGTGCGGTCACTCTCCGGGATGGCTTCGTCCAGGAGATCATCGAGAAGCCCCAGGTCGACGAGTACCGGCTGATCAACGCCGGGATCTACGCGTTCGACGACGACATCTTCGAAGCGATCGACGCCACGCCACGCGAGGACGGCGAACTCGCGCTGACCGACACGCTGGCGCGCGAACTCGAACGCGGGCGGATCCGCGGGGTCGAGACCGACGGCCTGTGGGTCGACGCCTCCTACCCATGGGACCTGCTCGTCGTCGCGGCGAAGATTCTCGATCACGGACTGGCCGACGAGCCCGAGCGCGACGAGCGCGTCTGGGTCGACGAGACGGCGATCATCCACGACGACGCGACGCTACAGCCGCCGGTCGTGGTCGGCCCGGACTGTGAAGTCGGTCCCGGTGCCGTCGTCGGCCCCCACAGCGCGCTCGGACGCAACGTCACGGTCGGCGCCAACGCGACCGTCGTAAACAGCGTGCTCGACGTGGACACGCGCGTCGAGGTCGGCTCGACGCTGCTGGAGACGGTCACCGGCCAGAACGTTCGACTCGGTCCGTGCAGCGTCGTCTCCGGCGGCCCGGCCGACGTCCGGGTCGGAAACGAGGTCTTCGAGGACGAGGAACTCGGGGCCGTGATCGCGGATCGCGTTCGCGCCGAGGGGAACGTCGGGTTCGCACCCGGGTCGCTCGTCGGTCCGAACGCCCACCTCGATACCGGTGTGACGGTCGACGGGCAGGTTCGCGAGAGCGCGGAGGTGCGTCGCTGATGTGCGGGATCATCGGTGCCGTCGGCCGCGGCGCGGACACGCTGGACGTGCTCGTTCACGGCCTCTCGAAGCTCGAATACCGCGGCTACGATTCGGCGGGGGTCGCGCTGGCCGACGAGTCGATCGACGTCTGCAAGAAGGCCGGGGAGATCGACGAGCTGCGGGCCGCCCTGGAAGACCGATCGATCGACGGCAGCGTCGGCGTCGGCCACACGCGCTGGAGTACGCACGGGCCGCCGACCGACGAGAACGCCCACCCGCATCAGGACTGCTCCGGTGACGTCGCCGTCGTCCACAACGGGATCATCGAGAACTACCAGGAGCTTCGCGACGAACTGGTTTCGGCGGGCCACACGTTCCGTTCCGATACGGACACGGAAGTGGTTCCACACCTCGTCGAGGAACAGCTCCGCGGCGGGGCCGACCCCGAGGCAGCCGTCCGTGCGGCCGTCAGCCGGCTCGAGGGCAGCTACGCCGTCGCGGTGGTGATCGCCGGCATCGAGGAAATATTCGCTGCGCGCAACGATTCGCCGCTCGTACTCGGAATCGACGATGGGGCGCCACGCGGCCCAGATAGGCCGAACGGTGACAAGCCGCGAGGCGGCGCCTACTACCTGGCCAGCGACGTCCCCGCGTTCCGCGATCACACGGACCGCGTTGTCTACCTGGACGACGGCGAGTTCACAGTGCTCGGGTCCGACGGCTGGCGCGTCACGACGCTGGCGGGCGAGCCCGTCGAGAAGACGGTCGACACCGTCGACTGGGACCCCGAGGAGACCGGCAAGAGCGGCTACGATCACTACATGCTCAAGGAGATCCACGAGCAGCCTCGATCGCTCCGGCAGAGCCTCTCGGAGCGAGTCGACGAACTCGGTGGGAGAGTCGACATCGGCGACCTGGCGGATCTCAACCCGCGCGGCGTCCAGCTGGTCGCCTGCGGGACCTCATACCACGCGGCACTGTACGGTGCGGAGCTGTTCCGGCAGGCCGGGATCCCGGCACAGGCGTTCCGGGCCAGCGAGTACGCCACCTCGCCGCCGCCGATCGGCGACGCGCTCGTCGTCGGCGTCACCCAGAGCGGGGAGACGGCCGACACGCTCTCGGCGCTTCGGGAGGCACAGCGGCGCGGCGCACGCACGCTGGGCGTGACGAACGTCGTCGGCTCGACGGTCGCCCGGGAGTCCGATCACGTCTTCTACATCCGCGCCGGCCCGGAGATCGGCGTCGCGGCGACCAAGACTTTCGCCTCGCAGCTGGCCTCGCTGAACCTGCTGGCGCTCGGGCTGACCAGCACCGACAGCACACGTGAGATCATCAGCTCGCTCCGAGATCTCCCCGGGCAGGTCCAGGAAGTGCTCGACGGATCCGGTGCGCAAGCTGTTGCCGAGACCTATCTGGAGTCGGACGCCTACTTCTTCATCGGGCGAGAGCTGAACTACCCGGTCGCGCTGGAAGGCGCGCTGAAAATGAAGGAGATCACGTACAAGCACGCGGAAGGGTTCGCCGCTGGCGAGCTGAAACACGGCCCGCTGGCACTCGTTACTAACCAGACACCCGTGTTCGCGATCGTCACCGGCGACGACGAACTGGCCCAGAAGACGATCGGCAACGTCAAAGAGGTCGAAGCCCGCGACGCACCGGTGATCGCCGTCACCGACGGGCAAAGCGACGTCGAACGCTACGCCGATCACGTGCTTCGAGTCCCCGAGACCCACCCGCGGACCGCGGCGGTACTCGCGAACGTCCAGCTCCAGCTCGTCTCCTATCACACCGCGGCACTGCTCGACCGGTCGATCGACAAGCCGCGCAACCTGGCGAAGAGCGTGACGGTGGAGTAGTCCAGGCGCTCTGTCTTCGGAATTTCGTCCACGGCGTCACTTCTCGAAATCGTCCTCGAACACGAACGTCCCGTCTCGCTGGACCGTTTCGCCGTCGACCTCGATCCGTGAGTCTTCGCTCATGTCGACGATCATGTCGAGATGGATGGCCGAGTCGTTTCGCTCGCCGTCCTCGCCGACGGTCTCCTCGTAGGCACGGCCGAGTGCGAGGTGTACGGTATCGCCCATTTTCTCGTCGAACAGCATGTTGTACGTGAATCGGTCGATGTCGCGGTTCATCCCGATGCCGAGCTCACCCAGGCGGCGTGCGCCCTCGTCGGTTTCCAGAACGGCTGTCAGCACGTCCTCGTTTTTCTCGGCGCTGTGCTCGACGACCTCGCCGCCCTCGAAGACCAGTCGGACGCCCTCGACCTCGCGCCCCTGGGTGAGCAGCGGTTTGTCGAACAGCACCTCGCCCTCGACGGAGTCGGGCACGGGCGCAGTAAACACCTCTCCGCCGGGAAGGTTTTCGCCCACGTAGTCGTTGACCGCGTCCATTCCCTCGATGGACATCGAGAGGTCAGTCGTCTCGCCGGAGACGACTCGGACCTCGCGTCCGTCGTCGAGGATTTCGACGAGGTGCTCCTGGAACTCGCGCTGGGCCTCCCAGTCTTTGTTGACGGCGTCGTACACGAAATCCTCGTAGGCGGGTGTGCTCATCTCGGCCTGCTGGGCGTTGCCCGGCGCCGGGTGTTGGGTGAGGACCCACCGACGGTCCATGACTTTCTCCTGGAACGGCTGGTACAGCTGCGCGTACGCGGTGTTCTTCTCGGGCGGCACGTCGCCCGTCTCGTTGGTGTTCGTGTCCGCACGGACGCTGATCACCGCGTCGATCTCGTCTGCGAGCGCCATCAGCGCATCGGAGGGGCCATCGTAGTCGTCCGGGTCGATCGCGTGCATGAACGCGCGCTGTTCGCGCGCACTCCGCCCGAACGAGATCGGTCGCGCGCCGCGCTCGGCGATCTGTTCGTGCAGCGCGACGCTGAGTGACTCGGCTTCCGGCGGTGCGCTGATCAGCACTTCGTCGCCAGCCTCGATCTCGACCGCCTGCTCGACGAGGATACGTGCGTGGTCTTCGACTCGCGGATCCATGGACACCGACACGTCGACACCAAGTGCAATAAAAGGGCTACCCCAGTAGCGTGGCCTGAAAACGCCGCGTTTCTTGTGTGAAGGCGATGAACGTCGGATGATGACCGAACCAGTGATGTGTCCCGAGTGTGGGTGGACAGGCACCAGAGCGGATCTCGAACAGTCGGAAGACGTCAGGCAGTGCCCGGTCTGCGATACGAACGTCGAGTTCGTCGACTAGGCGCTCGCGGGCGTGCTTCTGTCGCCATCGCACAGGATTGCGTCGAGAAACAACCCCCACCGGCGCAGTCAGATGTCCTCTTCTATTATTTCTCCCACAGCAAAATTGGATTTTACCTCCGAGATTTCGACCTTGACGCGGTTGCCGACCTCGGCACCGGGTACGATGATGACGTAGCCGCGCTCGACACGGGCGATCCCGTCGCCTTGCTTGCCGATGTCCTCGATCTCGACGTACCGGATTTCGCCGTTCTCGACCGGCGGCTGGGGCTCGGAGGGGGCACCGCTGCTCGTGGATTCGGCTTCCTCGTCGTCCTCAGCGGCAATCAGCGCGACCCGATAGGTTCCGTCAGGTTCGACCGAACCGGTCTCGATCTCACGACGCGGTACCTCGATCACGTATCGATCGTCCTCGGCTGATACGTCCGCACTGAACAGACACAGGAGTTTATCTGAGATCTCCAAGGGTAAACCACCGTTCGGCTGATCGGCCCCCTCTATTAAGAAACTGCCGACAGATACGAACGATCAGCGTCACGAGCCGGACGCTCGATCCCCGGTCTCGTAGGCCGTCCCGTCGATCCGCTTGGGGCCTTCCGAGTCGTAGACGACCACGTCGTCGCTGTCGAGTGGCACGTACCGCTCTCGAACCGCGATCGCCTCCTCGAGTTCGCGTATCGCCCGCTCTTTGAGGGTTTCGGCGAGTTCCTCGGCGTCGTCGCGAGCAATTTCGCGTCCGAGCCCTTCGCACTCGTGGGCGCGGACCGTTCCCTTCTGTTCGACGACGCCGCCCATCGGCTGGCTCGTGCCGCCGAGCGCGACGCTGAACGGGTAGGTCTGACAGATCAGCGGCCGCTCCTCGTGGACGGTACACGTCCCGACCCCATCGACGTCTTCCGTATAGAAGGTGCAGTTGCCACAGTCGTCGGTCTGCAGGGCCCACTCGAAGGTCTCGCCTTCGAGGCCGTCCGCACCCTCGGTCAGGCCGTACGGCATCGGTCTGGCGACGTCGCGAAAGTCGTAATCCCCGTCCGACTGGAGTCGACGGATCTCGTCGGGGAACACTGTCGCCGTGTGCGGTTCGAGGGGGCCGTCCTCCGTCGTCCCACCTTCGGCCTCGTCAGCTGTACAACACCCTCCACAGCGCGTACACTCAAAGCCGATCGACTCGATCGCGTCGGCGATCGCGTTCACGTCGAGTTCCCGCGCGCGAGCCAGCTCGGCTTCGAGACCCTCCATGCTGTCACCGAGCGGATCGACGTACAAAAACACCGCGCTGGATCGTCGCTGGCCTCGCGGGCACTACCGCCGATCGGCCAGGAAGTACACCTGCTTGCGCGCGTCCCGGAAGCTGTATCGCGAATCGACGAGATCGGCCTCGTCCAGCCGGTTCAGTGCGTATCGTACCGTCCGGTCGGGTAGTAGCGATTCCTCGGCGAGTTCGCCCTGCGAGAGCGGGGCGCTCCCCTCCAGTACTTTCGCGACGAGCTTGGCACTCGGTGGAAGATCGCTCAGTCGGTCGCGAATGGCGCTGTCGGTGAAGCTCAGTTCGGGCTGGACCCCTTCGGTAGTCGTACTCATACCACCCACTCGATCATCACTGGTGGTAAAACTTGTCTATAGGTATGTGGAAGGAATACTGTCTGTATAAGGTGTATTAATGTAACGGACGTAGATTTAGATTACGGTGCGTGTCGAGGATCGATCCGTGCGGGGATTCACGACGAAGCCGATTCAGTATCGTTTTATTCCTACGCTGAGGACAGTTCGGACACCGTGAAAGGACAGGAGTGGTACCAGGCCGACGACATCGCCGAGGAGTACGAGGAGAAGCGCTTCTCGCGCGGTGGCCGCCTGATCGACCGGCGGGAGAAACAGGCCGTGTTGAACGCGATCGGACCGGTCGAAGACAGCGAGATACTCGAAATCGCTTGTGGGACTGGCCGGTTTACGGTGATGCTAGCCGAACGCGGGGCGGATGTCGTCGGGCTAGACATTTCGGGTCCGATGCTGAAGCAGGGTCGGGAGAAGGCCCGAGCAGCCGGTGTCGCCGATCACCTCGAGTTCCTGCGTGGCGACGCGGGTCGACTGCCGTTCCCTGACGATCACTTCGACGCCGTCATCGCGATGCGGTTCTTCCATCTCGCCGACACGCCCGCGTCGTTCCTGAGCGAAATGCGCCGCGTGTCGCGCGAGATCGTCTTCTTCGACACGTTCAATCGATTCTCGACGCGCTCGATCTACAACTGGGCGCTCCCGATGGGGTCGCGGCTGTACTCGCGGTGGGAGGTCACCCGACTCCTCGATGAGGTCGGGCTGGAGCTGGTCGGCGACGAACACGACTTCGTCCTGCCGTACGGCTTCTACCGGCAGATCCCCAACAGCACGGCGTCGACGTTCCGCAAGATCGACACCACGCTCGGGTCCCTGCCGTTCGGCGATCGGCTCGCGTCGGTCTCCTACTGGAGCTGCGAAGTCTGAAAACGACTGTCCGCCCGGATCGATGATTCGCTGGCCACGCACACAGTGAATCATGCCAGCCGAGACGAGCTTTTCCAGGTGGGCCGCTTATGCCTCAATGGTGGCGATGACGACGGAGACCCATCTTCCTCGGAACGGAGCTTCCGGGTCGCCGCAAACGTCGAGCTGCCGACTTCGAATACGCCGACAATAGGAGTCTGCTGGCACAGTCTCTTCGCGACCTCTCAGAACTCGGGACGCGCGGCGAGTCTCAACGACGGGGTCGCGTCGGACGTTGCTCGTGGCTCTGCTGTGCATCTTCGATCGAACGTTCCAACAGCGGAACGTGCAGCCGGGATACGCGCCGAACTCGGTGACGGAATAATTATTTTATATTTGTTATATCGTAGTTCATCAAATTTTCCTTACTATAAAGAAGGGAGCTTTCAGACCCCTCACGAACCTCGATTCGAGATAGATCTCGATCTTCGACAAAGACTGGCCGATATCTAGATTTATGTGGGTCTAAGGGATGATTATTGGGCGTATATTCACTATTTCCAGACAACGTGAAATGTGCTGATATTCCCGAGCCACAAGCACGTCACCGATCGTCGGTGTACCGCACCACGTCGTCAGAGATTCTCTTCGGACGTGAAAACGCGCATTCTCAGGGATAGCAGTCACTGATCCCGATCAAGGACCGATCCCGTGAATCGACCTGTCTATCGGAGTATCGATTCGTCTGGAGAATAAATATCAAATACAAATTTATGACTGTGTTCTTATATTATCTCGGGCAGCAGCTCGTCGAGGTGGGGTGGCCGGCTATCGGCGAGAGCAGGCCGAGTCTTCGACGGGTCGTGGAGGACTTCGACAGCTCATCGGGCGATGTCTACCCAGAACGCACCGCGACGACCCGGGGTGTGATCCGGGCGAAGCGGTTAATCCCGTCGGACGATCTGGCTCCCGTGACGCCGCGGACGCATTGCTAGAGTGGCGGTGGAGTACAACCGGGACATCGAAGACGGAGAGTCGAACGTCAAACCACAGGGCGACCGACACCTGAAAACAATTACAACCGTACACTTGTAATTCTAGAGTCTCCCACACACTGTCGGTCGACCACGCTACGTCGACTCGGTTCGAGTGTGTCGCTCTCGGTCCGGTTCCGTTCCAGACGACAAAGCGCTTCCGGGTCGCGCCCCCTCCCGGCATCAGTCCTGTCGAGCGTTCTTTCCGAACGTAGGATTACATATGTATGTTTGTAAAGTACATTGCGTGTTCGTACTGGACTCTGTGACCGCCGACCGAGATCTCGCCGTGGATGACCGCCGAATCTGCCCACTCGCCTCAGCGAGCCGCCGCACTGCGGGCCCGAACGGAGTTGTAGTACGTCACTGAGGACGCGAGTGGCCCCATCACCGCGACGAACCCTAACCATCGATACTGCTTGACCGATCTGCGCGTTTTCGAAAAGGACGGTTTGCTTATGAAATTTCATTCCCGGTAAGGTATTCGGCGATCAGAGAGCCGATTTCGGGCTTGTGAGCGACTTTCACGTACAATCTACTAAGATAGATGTAGCGCCTTTTTATAAATTATATTACCTGTACGTTCTCAGGTGTGTTCCGATAGCCTTTCACCCCGTCGGGCGTATTGGAAACCATGGACGCGGACGAACTTCACCGTGCACTCGAAAATACGGGGCTCACGAAGTACGAGTCCGAAGCGTACCTGACGCTGGTCAAATACGGTCAGTTACCGGCTGTCGACGTCTCGAGTAAGTCTTCGATCCCCACGTCGCAGGTGTACGAGACGCTCCGCTCGCTCGAAGAGCAGGGGTTCGTAGAGACGATCGAGGGGGACCGGCTGCACGCAAAACCGAACGAACCCGACGAGATCCTCGATCTACTGCGTTCGCGCGGGTCACTGTTGACCGAGGCGGCGGACGAACTCGAAGACCAGTGGGAGGAGCCCGACGTGGACGAACACAGGGTGGGCGTCGTGAAGCGGCCGGAGACGGTGTACGAGCGCGTCCGGGACAGCCTCGACGAGGCGAGTGTCACGGCCGAACTGACGTTGACGTACGACCAGCTCGAGTTGCTCCTCCCGGAGCTCGAAAGTGCCGCCGAGCGGGGCGTGTTCATCCGCATCCACCTCTATGCAGAACCGGACATCCGAGAGAAGGCCGCAGCGCTGGGCCTGGCAAACTCGAAGCTGAATATTCGAGTCGGAACGATTCCGGGACCGTTTCTCGCGATCGTCGACCGACATCACGTCTTCTTCACGCCGAATACGCGTGCTGACGAGGATTACGGCGTCTTGATCGACGATTACATTCTCTCGTTTATGGTCCACTGGTACTTCGTGAGCTGCCAGTGGCACATGTGGGAACCGCTGTTCGATTCGGGTTCCCACTGGACGGAATACGACTCCCTGGAAGAGTTCATGCGTGACGTGATCCCGCTGCTGGACGACGGGGCCGACATTCGGGTCGCCGTCCGGGGCAACTACATCGAAACCCGAGAACCGTGCCTCGTCCGTGGAGAGCTGTCCGAGGCGTTCTACCCCACCCGGTACACCGACCGTGGCTCGAACCTCTCTCTGGAGGACCTCTCGAACTACGCGACGATCTACCTGGATACCGGCGACGAGACCCTGTCTGTCGGTTCGTGGGGCGCGATCTACGAGGACATCGAGGCCCACAGAATCAGTATCGAATCGATCGACTTCCCGTTTGAGATCAGCGCGAACGAATCGACGTCACTGGAGTAGTCTCAGTTCGTCTCGACGGTGACGGTCGCCTGCTGATCGGCGATCTCGATGGTGTAGGTTCCGGCTTCGACGACCCGACTGCCGTCCTGCTGTGCGAGCCCGAGCGATGCGGCCGGGAGCTCGATCGTCAGGGTCCCCGACTCGCCGCCCGCCAGCGTGAGCCGGTCGAATCCTCGGAGCTCCCGGACCGGACGTACCCGGGAGCTGACGTCCGGGCTCACGTAAGCCTGCACGACGGCGGTGCCCGGTCGGTCGCTCGTATTCTCGACCGGAACCGTGATCGTCGTCGACTCCTCGGGGCCGAGGGTCGTCTCGCTCACCGCTACCTCGCCGTACTCGAACTCGGCGTAACTCTCGCCGTGCCCGAAGGCGAACAGCGGATCGTACGAGTCGAGGTGTTCTTCGCCGCCGATCGGCATCGGATGTCGGAGGTAATTGAACCGCGTCGGGAGGTTGCCCGTCGAACGGGGAATCGAAATCGGCAGTCGCCCGCTCGGGTCGTTCTCGCCGTAGAGCGTCTCCGCCACGGCTTGCCCGCCCATCGTCCCGGGGTAGTACGCCATGAGCAGTCCCGCAGCGTGCTCGGCCAGCCAGTTCACTGCGAGTGGCCGCCCCGTCACGAGTACGCCGACGATGGGGGTGCCAGTCTCGTGGATCGCCTCGAGGAGATCACGCTGTGCCCGGGGCAGTTCGAGCTGCGTCCGGTTGGGGAACTGCTCGTTATCAATGCCACTGGTCGCGTTCTGGCCGAACTCGTGGATATACCAGTTCTCGCCGACAGCGACGACCGCGACGTCGGCGTCCGCCGCCGCTTCGGCGGCCGCCTCGATGTCGTCGGGCTCGGCGATTCCCGATCCACGCTCGTAGGTCACGTCGCCGGCGGCCAGTGACTCGATGCCCTCGCGGATCGTCACGATGTCGGCACCCTCCGTGTCCGGGATACTCCACCCGCCGAGCTGGTGGAGGGGATCGTCAGCGTTGGGCCCCGCAACGAGGACGTCCGTGTCGGCGTCGAGCGGCAGCGCCCCGTCGTTCGAGAGGAGCGTCATCGACTCGCGGGCGGCTTCGAGCGCCTGGTCTCTGTGTTCGTCGTTCCCGACGACCTCCGGGGCGGTCTCGGAGTCGACGAACGGATCTTCGAACAGCCCGAGTCGGAACTTCTGCTCCAGCACTCGCCGGACGCTCTCGTCGACGACGGATTCGGCGAGTTCCCCGTCTTCGACCAGCGACTGGAGATGCTGGGCGTGGTTGATCGCGTCGACGGACGCGATGTCCAGCCCGGCTTCGCGGGTCAGCTGTACCGAACCCCGGTGATCGGCCGTGACCTGGTGGTCCTCGTGGAGCATCTCCACACCGTGCCAGTCCGAGACGACAGTGCCCTCGAAGCCGAGATCCGACCGGAGGTACTCGGTGAGGAGCCGCCGGGACCCATGTGCCGGTTCGCCGCCGATCGCGTTGTAACACGGCATCACCGACTCGACGTCCGCTTCGAGCGCGTCGACGAACGACGGGGCGAAGACGTTCCGCTGGAGATACTCCGAGATCTCGACCGGCGAGGCATCTTCGCCACGGACGGGTTCGCTGTAGGCCGGGAAGTGCTTGGCAGTCGCGATCACTGACGTGTCTTCTTCGATACCGTCGCCCTGATACCCGCGAACTTTCGCAGCGGCGAATTTGCCACAGAGATAGGGGCTCTCGCCGAAGGTTTCGAAGGCCCGTCCCCATCTGGGATCGCGGGCGACGTCACAGGTCGGCGAATAGTTCTGGTGAGCACCGCTCGCGCGAACCTCTCTCGCGGTGACGGCCGCCCCGGCTTCGGCCATGTCCTCGTCCCAGGTTGCCGCCATCCCGAGTCCGTTGGGGAAGGCGGTTCCCTCAGTCACGTACGCGTGACCGTGGACCGCGTCGACGTTGAACAGGAGCGGGATCCCGAGCCGTGTTTCGGATAGAGCGACCTCCTGGAGGCGGTTCACTGTCTCGACGACGTCGTCGACGCGCCGATCTCGGGCCCCTGCCCAGCCGAACGAGGCGACCGCGCCGACACCGTGTTCGACGATCTCGCGTTCGACGTCGTCGAGGTCTTTGGTCGAGTTGAGTTCACCGGCCCACGTGCCGACGAGTTGACCGACCTTCTCCGAGAGCGTCATTCGGTCGAGAAGATCGTCTACACGCTGGTCGGTCGAAACGGACGGGTTTCTGTACGGCGGTTGCTCGTCTACGTTCGCCATACCCAAAGCTGGGATACTCTATATTTAAAACTTTGCGTGTTTCACGCTTCACTCTCGCGGGCCGTCGAGATCCCGAAGACCGACGAGACCGGATTTCGTCAGCCGAACTCGCCGGTTCGTAGCCACGTCTTCGAACCGCTGTTCGGTCCCGTCGGGCCACTCGACGTGGACTGTAACCGCCTTCGCGTCACCGACACCGAGGTGTTCGATCCGGGAGTCCTGCGAGAGGAAATCGGTGTTGCTCGACTGGTGGACGGTCCACTCGGCGTCCCCAGCCGTGACAGTCACGACGGCTCCGAGTGCGGTTGCTCCACTCTCCGTGGTGGCACGGAACTGGATACTCCGCCGTCCGTCTGTGGCGGCGTTATCGTAGACGGCGAACTCGCTGTCGTACGTCGCGACAACGAGTTCCCGGGCGCCGTCGTTGTCGAAGTCGAGGCTCGCCATTCCGCGTCCGTTCGTCTCTCTCATGCCGTTGACGTCCTTGCTGACCCGTGAGAACCGCTCGCCGTCCCGCTGGAAGACCATCGGACGCGTGTAGACTGGATCGTCCCTGTCGACCCGAATGACGTTCTGGGTCGTGTGAACCAGGTCGCGGTCGCCGTCGTTGTCGAAGTCCGTCGCAGCCGCGGCCCAGCCCCACCCGCCGTGACGGACGCCGAGTTCGTCCGCCCGGTCACGCAGCGTTCCGTTCGACTGGCCGACGAGGAGGGTGTTTCCCTTCGTGCGGCCGGAGTGGATGACGTGTTCGAGGAGGCGCTTGATTCGCTCGTAGCGCTCCTCTGATATGTTCGCCTGGAGATCCGGGAACCAGATGTTCGTGACGAAGACGTCCTGGCGCCCATCACCGGTCAGGTCGGCCGTCTCGGAGGCCATCCCGTTCCGTGCGGTCGAGCCGGCGAGTTCACGCCGTTCGAAGGAGCCACCGCGGTTCAGGTAGAGCGTGTCGTTGTTGTAGTCGTTGGCGACGTGGATGTCCGGCCGGCCGTCACCGGTCAGGTCGGTGAAGCTCGCTGCCAGACTCCAGTGAGCGCCCTCGATGGAGGTAGCGGTGACGCGTTCGTACGTGCCGCCGACGTTCTCGTAGAGGACGTTCGGGTTGCCGTTGTCCGTCGTGATCGAACTGTCTGGCCGGAGGTATCCCACGGGTTTGTGCTCGCTCCAGGCGCCGGACTGGTAGACGAACAGGTCGGTGTCACCGTCGTCGTCGTAGTCGGCGGCGGCCGCACCGAGCGGGTAGGTGAGGTCATCCAGTTCGTAGTCGGCCCGCTCGAACTGTCCCGCGTCGTTGCGCAGCGAGACGACCGTGCCGTCGTGCGCGAACAGCAGCAGATCGATCCAGCCGTCGCCCTCGACGTCGACGAACGCGGCGCTTTTGAACCGTCTGTCGAGGGTCGGGAGGGCACCCGAGCGCTCGAACGTTCCCCGCTCATTGGAGAACAGAACGGGCCGATCGCCGCCGAGCGCGAGCACGTCGGTCCACCCGTCGTCGTCGGTGTCAGCGGTGTAGACGCCCGAGTTGCCGTTCCCGACGCCGGTCCCGTCGGCCTCGTAGGTGAGACCGACGTCTTCGGTAACGTCCTCGAAAGCGAGCCTGGCCGGTTCGGAGTCGGCGTCCGTTCCGAGGAGGCCCGACCCGCCGACGCAACCGGCGAGCGCGACGAGCGCTACCAGGCCGACGAGGAGTGCGTAGCGCCCCATCGGTTACACCTCCGGGAGGGCCCAGTCGCTCCGGGGCGGGGCCAGGTAGATGCCGCGGCGCTCCGTGTCGAGGTAATCGGCGATGCCGTGGTTTTCGGGGGCGACGTCGTCGTCGTACTCGTCCGGATTCATCGTCCGGCGCGTCTCGATGAAATCCTCGACGTGCGCCTGGATGGAGTTAAACTGGAAGCCCACGCCGTCGGCGACGTCCGTCGCGATTCCCTCTGTCCGCCGGAGGATCGTCGGCTCGAAGTCCTCGTCGCGTGCCCGGGCAGTTTTCTGGGCGTGACCGACGCGCCCGTATTCGGCTGCGTGTTCGGAGACTGATTCGGCGTGATCCTCGGTGACGCCGCTATCGGCGCCGAGTTTCGCTCCCGTCTCACCGACTGCCTCGGGATCGTGTGCGGGACAGAACATCTCCGCGACCCGTTCGCGGTGGGACTGGTCGTACCAGCGATCGAGGTCGATGGTGAGCGTCGAGGAAGCGACGGTGGTCCCGCCGGCGAACGGTCCGTCCGGGATCGTGACCCTGTCCTCGCTGGGAAGGTTGTCACGGAAGCCGGACTTGAATCCCATCGAGAGCGGTGCGTCCTCCGGGATCCGGTCCTCGTCGAGCCTGTCGGCCGGCATCCCTTTGCCGATGAATCCGGTGTGGCGGCCAGCCCGGGAGAAGACACCTTCGAAGGTCGCCTCCACTGCCAGTCCATTGACCGTCTCGGTCCGGCCGAACAGTGCCGCTTCGGCGGCGAGGACGACTGCGCCGACGTCGCTTGCGAGTAGCATGATCGCGTCGTAGGTGTCGGCGCTGGCCGGGTCTTCATCGACGGCCGCCACCAGTTCGGACTGCGGGACCAGCGAGTCGGGAACGTCGCCCACGGTCTGGAAGTAGCTCGGGCTGTACGCCAGCGTGAACAGCAGTCCCCGGTTGAACGCCGCGCCGGCGTCGCCGCCGGTCCCCCACTGGAACGCCCGTTCGAGCGTTCCCAGTGCATCGTCGACCTGTTCTCGCTGGTCCGTCGTCGGCCGTCCCGACCCCTCGTAGCGGAGTCCGAGCACGACCAGTTGCTGGGGCGGGACAGTGTTACCGTGCGCATCGCGGACGAGGAACTCGCCCCAGCGGTGTTGTCCTGTCGGGACAGTCTTCGGACTCCCGCGAGGGAACTCGATTTCGTCGGACGCCGTCTCCGTCTGTAGTTTCCGGCGTTCGCGCTCGAGACACGCCGTCAGCGCACTCGTCCCACCGATCGCGACGGCCGCCTTGACGAACTCTCGCCTGTCTGGTCGCCGAGGATCATCTGCGGACATTGCTTCGAATTCTGTATTCTCATTGTTAACCTTTTCCCCAGAATCAACGGAGTAGTCGGTCGACACCGTCCGATGTTTCTCGCGAGGATGTCGCGATACTCGTGTCCTCGCTGTTCCGGGATCGAGGTACCATGTGATGTATACTCATTGCTAATTTACCAAAGGATTTATTATGTATCGGGTGCCCTTTGTGCACGAACTATGTCGAACGACAGCAGCGGATACGGTGACCTAGTGAATCGTAGACAATTCATTCGTCTTACAGGAGTGTCTGGAGCAGCCGCGCTTGCGGGCTGTGGCGGCGGAAGCGACGACGGCAACGGTAACGGTAACGGCAACGGCAACGGCAACGGTAACGGCAACGGCAACGGCAACGGTGGTTCGACGGTGTACGACACCGCGTTCGTCGGCGCGACGAACAACGGTGTTCCCGCGAACATGCACCTCAATCCGGACGCGACACAGAACTACGACGTCATCCCCGGGTCACACGTCTTCGAGCGGTTCGTGTCCTACAACTTCGAGACGAAGGAGTTCGGGATGGCGGGACTCGAGGACTGGTCCGTCGACGGCACGACGTTCACACTCAAGATCCGAGAGGACCTCAACTGGGACACCGGGGAGCCGGTTACCGCACGTGACCTCCTGACACAGTTCCGGTTGCAGAAGAAGACAGGGGCGGCAATCTGGGACTTCGCCGACAGCGTCGAAGAGGGCGAAGACGAGAAGACCGTCGTCTTCCAGCTCAAAGAGGAGACGAACCCCCTCCTGCTCAAACACGCGATCGGGTCCCAGGGAGACCGCATCTTCGCCTACCACCCAGTCTACAAGGAATTCCTCGACAAGGAAGCCTCTGCGTACCAGGAGTTCGCGTGGGAGGAAGACGTCGTCGCCAACGGCTCGTTCAGTTTCGATTCCAAGGACAAGCAGTCCTGGGAGCTCACGCGCAACGAGGAGTACTACAACGCGGACAACGTGAACTTCACCCGCATCCAGTTGCTGAACCGCTCTGACAACACCTCGCTCCAGCAGGGGCTGATGGGTGGGGAACTCGATGGCATGTACAGCCTGTTCGCTCCACCGAACATCGCCAACAGCATGCCAGGTCACACGCAGGAGATCAACACGCCCGCGAAGTGGGGGTACGGTATCGTGTTCAACCACGATCACGAACACTTCGGCAAGCTGAACGTCCGCAAAGCGGTCGCACACGTCGTCAACCGGGAGGCAGTCGCCGGGAACGCCGGTCCGCGGACGAAGGTGGCTCCCGACGTGGTTACCGGTATCGCGGCCGGCGACCAGGAGGGGTGGCTCGGTGACGACATGGACAACTTCGAGTCGTACGGGAAGTCCTCGACGCAGGACCAGAAGGCCGCCGACCTGCTTCGCGACGCCGGCTACAGCAAGAGCGGCGGCACGTGGCAGGACAGCGACGGAAACGCGATCAGTGCGACGTACGTTACACCGGCAGGGTGGACCGACTGGACGACGGCGACCAACACCGTCGTCGACCAGCTGAACTCCTTCGGGTTCGACCTGGAGATCGACTCGAAGCCGATGGGTGACTACTTCGGTGGGTATGTCGAGAACAACTTCGCGCTTGGTGCGTTCTACTGGCTGCCCGGCGGCGCACGGTCGTCGTTCCCCTTCTATCCGCTCCGCTGGGAGATGCAGTGCCCCGACATCGACGGCGGACACGAATTCCCGACCGGAGAGAAGACTATCCCCGCGATGGACGGCTCCGGCGAGATGACGATCAGCCCGCTCGAAGAGATCAAGCAAGTCGCGACTATGACCGACGAAGACGAGGTGACCGAGGTCATCCGTCGGGTGGCGTGGCACCACAACCAGACGCTGCCCTTCCTGGGCGTTACCGAGAAGCAAGAGCAGACGTGGATCAGCAGTCAGGACTTCAGTGCCCCGTCGGAAGACGATCCCGCGCTCGGCGTCAAGTGGGCCACCCAGTGGCTGCCGCGCGTCGGCAAGCTAACCGCTGAAGGGAACTAGGATTGACGATCGGAGAACAGCCGCTCATACCAACAAAAATATATAGCACTATTCGAAATCACGATTATGGGAAATTATTATATTCGCCGAACGGCCAGGGTGTTCGCAACCGTATTCATAGTTACTAGCCTTACGTTCGGGTTGATTCGACTCCTTCCAGGTGGACCGTTCACACAGCTTCGCGTCAGACTGCTCAGGCAGGGCGTGCCCGCCTCGGAAGTGGATGCGCGCATCGCCAACCTCCAGAACATCCAGCCGGACGCACCGCTCTGGAGGCAGTACATCGATTACATGCTCTCGGCCATGCAAGGCGACTTCGGCGAGTCAATCTCGCTCGGGAAACCCGTCGCGCAGGTCGTCGCGGAGGCAGTTCCCTGGACCGTCTTCATCGTCCTCGTCTCGACGGTCCTCATCTTCCTGTTCGGAATCTTGCTCGGCGCGATCCAGGCGTACTGGGAAGGCTCCCGGTTCGACAAAGCCATCTCGGCTCTCTCGATCAGCCTGATGTCCATCCCGTTCTACGTGATCGCCGTACTCGCTCTGTTCATCCTGGCCTACCAGTTCCAGTGGTTCCCGACCGCCGGGACGCACGGGACTGACGTCGAGCCCGGGCTGACGCTGGAGTTTTTGGTGAGCGCCCTCGAACACGCCGCGCTCCCGATCTTCTCCTACACCATCGGCGGTATCGGCGGACAGGCACTCGCGATGCGCGGCAACAGCATCCAGGTGCTGGGCAACGACTACGTGGAGGTGGCCCGACTCCGCGGGCTGGCTGATCGACGAATCGCGACGTGGTACGTCGCCCGGAACGCGATTCTCCCCTTGTACACCGGGTTCCTCCTGCTGCTTGGCTTCCGCCTCGGCGGTACCGTGATTCTCGAACAGATATTCTCCTATCCCGGGCTCGGGTACTACCTGTGGTCCGCGCTCGAGTCCAACGATTACCCCCTGATGATGGGGACGTTCCTGGTCATCACAGTCGCACTGGTGATCGGCGTCTACATCGCGGACCTGACCTACAGCAAGATCGACCCACGAATCAGCCAGGGTGAGTCCGATGCCTACTGAAGCCGAGAAACAGGAGAACGTCAACTGGCGAAGCGCGAGCAGCGAATCACCGGAGGTGACGCTTCGGGACAGACTCAGCGAGTATTTCGAGGAGCGGATCCGGAAGCCAGCGCTGGTCGCCTGGTCGGACGGGCGCACGCGTATCGGGCTGCTTATCATGAGTGTCTACATCGCGATGGCGTTCGTCGCGGTCTTCGACCTCTACCGTGCACCCTCGACGAACCAGGCGCCACGCCTCGAAACGGCGTTCCAGAGCCTGGATTACCCGCTCGGGACGACGATGTCGGGCGTGGACTTGCTGTCGCTGATCATTCACTCCACGCCTGACGTCCTGCTGATGATCATCGCCGGTGGTCTCTGGGCGACGGTGATCGCCGTGATCATCGGGACGCTGGCCGGATACAAGGGCGGAATGGTCGATCGAGTCCTCATGTCGTTCTCGGACGTGATGATGGCCATCCCCGGTCTCCCGCTGGTGATCATCCTCGCCGTGACGTTCAACCCCAAGAACCCGATCGTCCTCGGGATCCTCATCAACGTCAACTACTGGGCCGGTCTCGGACGATCGTTGCGCTCGCAGGTCCTGACGATCCGCGAGGACAACTACGTGGAGGCCTCCCGGACGATGGGTATGAGCACGCCGCGTATCCTGCTGAAAGACGTCATCCCGAACCTGATGCCGTACGTGACGGTGAACTTCGTCTTCGCAGCCCGGTACGTCGTGTTCGCGTCCATCGGGCTGTTCTTCCTGGGCGTGTTGCCCTTCTCGACCCAGAACTGGGGCGTCACGCTGAACTACGCCTACAGCGGCGGTGCGCTGTTCACGTGGCAGGCCGCACACTGGCTCATCTTCCCGATGATCGCCATCATGGGGATCTCCCTCTCGTTGATCCTGCTGGGACAGGGCATGGACCGGGTGTTCAACCCCCGTGTCCGGACTCGGCTGGCAGGGGAGTCCGAATCGACTGCGGAAGAAGGCGACTCGAGGACCACGGAGGTGCTCTAGATGACTATCGAAAGCCAACAGCTGACTGGAGCAGACGAAGTCGAAGACCCGATACTGGAGATAAAGAACGCGAGTGTCACCTACGACGGCGGAGACACCCACGTCCTGAACGACGTCACCTTCTCGATCGAACGCGACGAGATCGTCGGTGTGGTCGGCGAGAGCGGGAGCGGCAAGTCGATGCTCGCCTCGGCGATGCTCGACGCCATTCCGGCCCCGGGGCGACTCTCCGGGGAGATCCTCTACCACCCGGACGAAGACACGACAATCGACGTGTTAAACCTGAGTGACGAAGAGCTCAGATCCTACCGCTGGGCAGACGTGTCGATGGTGTTCCAGGGTGCGATGAGCTCGTTCAACCCGACAATGAAAGTCGGGAGTCACTTCAAGGACACCCTCCGAGCACACGACGAGGACGTCTCCGAGGGGATGGACTTCGCGCGGCAACTTCTCTCTGACCTCTACCTCGATCCCGAGCGCGTCCTCGACTCGTATCCCCACGAACTCAGCGGCGGGATGCAACAGCGTGCGCTCATCGCCCTGAGTATGCTCCTGGAGCCGGAAGTGCTCGTCATGGACGAGCCGACGGCCGCACTGGACCTGTTGATGCAGCGGTCGATCCTGATGTTGCTCGAGGACCTCAAAGAAAAGTACGAGGTGACGATGGTGTTCATCACGCACGACCTGCCGCTGGTCGCGTCGCTGGCCGACAGGATGGCGGTGCTGTACGCCTTCGAGCTCGTCGAAGCCGGGCCGCGAGACCAGATCATCGGTCAGTCCGGGCATCCCTACACGCGGGCGCTGCTCAACTCGACACCGAACATCGACGCCCCGCTCGAAGACATGAAACCCATCCCGGGAAAGAGTCCAGCACCCGTCAACGTCCCGGACGGCTGTTCCTACGCCGATCGATGTCCGCTCGCGTCCGAGGAGTGTACCGCCTTCGATCCGGAGTTCCAGCTGATCGAGGACGAACACTCCGTCGCCTGCCACCACTGGGAACAGGCCAGAGCGGAGATCGCACTCAACTTCGCCGGTGCCGACGAGATCGGTGTCTCCAAGGGAGGTGATAGTCGATGAGCCGACCAGACGCGACGGCAGGGACCGACGACAGCACCGACAGCGCCGACGAGCCCCTGATCTCCCTGGAGAACGTCGAGGTACACTTCGAGAAAGAACAGGGTCTGCTGGATCTCTTCGAAGAGCCGGACGTCGTCAGAGCAGTCGACGGCGTTTCCCTCGATATCCAAGAGAACGACGTTCTCGTGCTCGTCGGAGAGAGCGGGTGTGGAAAGACCACGCTCGGGAAGACGATGATCGGGCTCCAGCGTCCGACCGGCGGATCCGTAAAGTACCGCGGCCGGGACATCTGGGAGACGAAAGCCGGGAACACCGACCTGTCGTTCGACGAGATCCGCTCGTCGCTGCAGATCATCCACCAGGACCCCGGAAGCTCGCTCAATCCGAACCGACGGATCGTCGAGATTCTGTCCGAACCGATCAGACTGACACATCCCGGCGTGAGCGCCGGCGAACGGCGTGAGCGGATCTACTCGCTGCTGGAGCGCGTCGGGATGACGCCCGCACACGACTTCGCGGACCGCTACCCACACCAGCTCAGCGGAGGCGAGAAACAGCGTGTCGCACTCTCGCGGGCGCTCCTGATGAACCCCGACGTCATCCTGGCCGACGAGGCGATCAGCGCACTCGACGTCTCGCTTCGCGTCGAGATGATGGACCTGATGCTCGACCTGCAGGACGACTTCAACACCTCGTTCGTGTTCGTCTCGCACGACCTCTCGAACGCGCGCTACTTCGCCGAGCATGGCGACGGCCGTGTGGGAGTCATGTATCTCGGTAACCTGGTCGAAGTTGGCCCGGCAGAGCGTCTGATCAGCGAGCCGCAACATCCCTACACCGAGGTACTGCGATGGGCGACACCGAACCTCGCACTGGACGCCACAGAGGCAGGCGAGCCACCCATGCGCAAGATCGACATCCCCGATCCGATCAACCCACCGAGCGGCTGTCGGTTCCATACACGGTGTCCGAAGGCCAGAACGGCCTGCCCGAAGGAACAGCCGGAACTGGAGACCCACGGTGACCGTCACCTCGTCGCCTGCTTCCGGTCCGACGAGGATCACGAATACTGGGACAGCCCGGAGATCGAAGACTGACTGTCCTCAGGACACTCCCATCGCCAAGTTATTTAGCGGTCTGTGAGAACACGAATCCATGACTGTAGGTGAAGCCGTCCTCGACGCCATCTGTAGCCAGAGAGACAAGATGCCGCTAGTGCTGACGGTGGTCATCGTCATGGGGCTGTTGCTCGCCTTCCCGCTACTGCTCCTGGAGAACGACACTGCGGGATACGCCATCGCCGTCATCGACGCGATCATCGTCGCTCTCTGTCTGGTCGTCTTCGGATCGGCCTACTGGTACTGCACGAAACGAGCGATGGACTGAAATCCAGTTACTGGTCGGAGAGAAAGGCAGCCGTCTCGGCGGCCAGTTCGCTGACTTTCTCGTCGTCTTCGGCGGCGACATCTCTGAGCGCAGGAACTGCCGCCTCCTCGCCCAGGTATCCGAGCGTCCGCACTGCGCGTGCGCGCACAGTTCTGTTCTCGTGATCGAGGCAGTCGAGGATCGAATCCAGCGCCGGACGGACGATCGTGGAGTCGGATTCTGCGATGACGCCTAGCGTATCGAGAGCGGGGCCGACGACTCCGGGATCAGTGTCGTCGAGGAGCGTCTCGAGGGCGGAGACGTCCGTCACGGAAGCCGGATCGGATTCCACGACGGCGACGAGTGCGTTCGCTGCCGTCCGTCTGACGTACTGCCGTCGTTCGAGCGTTTCCTGCTGGACGTTCTGGACGAGCTGGCGAGCCTCGCTTCGGTCGATGCTTTCCGGAACCGCTGTCTCGGGGGTCGGCACGTCGTCCGCAGCGAGGATTTCGAGGAGTCTGTCGGCGGACTCCCCGAGGGCATCCGGGTGCTCGACCGCAAGGGGTGCGAGTAATTTGGCCCCGGCCAGCGACAGATCGATGGCGTCTGCCGACAACGACTCGACGATCGCGTCGAGATGGTCGACGAGAGCGTCGGGACGTTCTTTCGCGATCGCTACCAGTGCCTCGGCCGCACCGCGTGCCACGACGAGGCTCTCGTCGGCCAGTCGACCGGCCACTGCACCGACGTGATCCGTGGCCGCGTCGGGGTCTGTCCGAGCGAGCGCTCCGAAGTCATCGATCGCTTCACGTCTCGTCGTAGGGTCGTCCGAAGACAGTGCCGCCGTGAGCTGTTCTGGATCGAGTCGCTCTCGGCTACCCGGTCGCTGATCGTTCTCCTCTGGCATATACTATACCTCTCTACCGACTCTCAAATACGTGGTGGTCGACGGTGTTTCGAGGACGTATGTCGGATATGTTTCCAGTAGTGGGTAAAACACATTTTTCCTTACAAAGTTATCAAGTTCCAGGGGCATATATCGACGACCAATCGGTCCGTCGCCGGACACAGCGGCGTTAGTGGTGCGTACTCCGCCAAGACGTTGGGTGTAGTGATTCCGCTCGCGTCCGGTTCGTCGGGCCGTATTCAGAACACAACTATGTCAGACCAAAAGCAGCCATCAGTGAGTCTTCCGCGACGGACCTTCGTTCAGGGCGTCGGGGTGACGGGTATCGCCGGTGTCGGGACAGGCGTCACGACAGCCGAAATCGACGAAGACGACGTCGAACACGTGGGTGCGGGAAGCTTTACGACGGCCATCCCCGGGGGATACGATTACCCCTCTCCACCGGACCCGACCTACGTGACCGAGAACGTCTCCCCGCCGATTCCGACCAACGACTGGTGGAGCGGGCTGTTGTTCGGGACCTACAGCGCGGGCCCGGTCATCGGAGACCCCTACCACGGCGAGGCCGGCCCACGCGGGTTCACCGTCAGGTACCCGACCGACTGGGACGGGGATCCGGCCGAGCAGGACACGGTTCTCGCCGACGCTGCTGACACGCCGGGCGTCACGATCGGACACACTGCCGTCGAGGAGTTCGACGAGGCGCGCGTGAACGACTGGGGCGACTGGCACGTCCAGGCCAGCTGGGGCGCGGGGATGTACGAACGCATGGACGTGACCGTCGCGCGCGGGCTCCCGCTGTTCTTCGCCGAGTACAACGGCGGGGGCGCGGAGCTGACGTTCTCGACTGACGACGGGCCGGTCGACGATTCGCAGGTCTCGGTGTGGGCCGACCGCGGGAACGTCCTCGGCGTCTCCGTCACGGCCAACGGCTACACGAAACACTTCGGCGTCTTTGGCCCCGACGGGGCGTCGTGGTCCGGCACGTCGACGGTGACGTCGGATCTCGGTGAGAGCGACTACCTCACGGTCGCGATCCTTCCGGAGGCGACGACCGAACTGCTCGATCAGTTCGAGGCGTACGCATACAACGTCGTCCGCGGAACGGAAATCGACTGGGAGTACGTCGAGTCTGACGGGGACGGGACGCCGGTCTCCGAGGTTCGCACCACCTACTCGTTCACCACCGAGGCGAAACCCGAGAGCGGGGCCGACGGGACCCTGACGGCACTATTCCCCCACCAGTGGAAGTACGCCGAGTCCGAGTTGACGGACCGCACCTACTGGTCGGTCCGGGGCGAGATGCGGGTCGCGGCCGGCGAGTCGTTCACGACGACACACACCTACAGAGGCATCCTGCCGTTCACGCCGACAGAGGGCACACAGGACATGGACAGCCTCCGGTCGTACGTGACTCGGCTCAGAGAAGACTACGACCGGTACGTCTTCGACGTCCCCACCAGTGCGTACTGGGTGGGCAAGGACTTCTACCGCAACAGCACCGCGGCCGCGCTCGCCGACCGGACCGGCCAGACGGCCGAACGCGACTACTTCCTGAGCGCGATCACCGATCGGCTCGAAGGCTGGCTGACGGCCGGCGACACCGCTCTTGGAACCGAATCCGGCCAGGAGCTGTTCTACTACGACGACGAACTCGGATCGCTGTTCGAGTACCCCACGGACTTCGGGTCGGTCGAGTATATCACCGACCACCACTTCCACTACGGCTACCTGGTGTACGCCGCGGCCGAGGCCGCCCGGCAGCAGCCCGACTGGGCCAGTTCCGACAACTGGGGCGGCATGGTCGAACGCGTCGTCAGGGACTACGCGAACTGGGAGCGCCCGGACCGCGACGCCGACCTCGACCCGGCGGGCGACCCGGAGAACGCCTTCCCGTTCCTGCGCAACTTCGACGTCTACGGCGGCCACTCCTGGGCCGGCGGGACCGTCGGGAACCCGAAGGGGAACAACCAGGAGTCCTCCTCGGAGGCGGTGATGGCGTACGCGGCGATGATCCGCTGGGGCGAGATGACCGGCAACCGGGAGTTGCGTGACGCCGGCATCTTCCTCTACACGCAGGAGACGACCGCAGTGTGGGACTACTGGTTCGACCCCGAGGGTGATTCTCTCCCCGACGACTGGGGTCAGGAAGTGTCCACGTTCGAGAGTGCCGGGCCGGACTTCGAGTACGCCTCGGCGGTCTGGGGCGGCGGCTACTGGCGACACCTCTGGTGGTCGCCCGCGGATCCGATCGAGACCTTCGGGATCAACTGGCTGCCGATCGGCGGGCATTCGTTCTATCTCGGCCACGACCTGCGGTACGCACAGTCGAACTGGTCGTCGATGCTCGCCGCCAGGGACCGCCACATGGACGTCGACGACCCCACCAGCGAGTTCCTCGGCGGCTGGGAGCCGGCCGCCTGGGGGTATCGCGCCCTGTCGAACCCGTCGGACGCGGCCGCGATCATGGCGGACTCCCTGCCGATCGAGCCCGGCGGAAACTCGACGCCGTTCATCTACAACTACGTGCACTTCCTGAACGACGCCGGTCTCGTCGACACCAGCGTAGTCGCGGACACGCCGTTCTATCAGGTCTTCGAGGACGGCGACCGACGGACCTACGCCGCGTTCAACGCCGATTCGGCCGAGCAGACGGTCACGTTCTCCGACGGGATGGAACTGACCGTCCCCGCCGGGGAAGTCGTGGTCGCCCAGTCGGCCGAACACTACGAACCCGACACGTCGCCGCCGACGACGCCCGGGAACCTTTCGACCACGCTCACCAACAGCTGGGCAGTCGAGCTCGACTGGGACGAATCCACGGACGACTCTCTGGTTCAGTACTACGCGGTCTACGTCGACGGGGACGAACACACGACGGTCGGTACGCCCGGCGTGCGCATCGAGGGACTGGACCGGGACACGGCGTACGAGATTGAGGTCGCGGCTGTCGACCCGTTCGAGAACGAATCGGAGCGCGCACGCGTCGACGTGACGACTGAAAGCGAGGATACGGCTCCACCGACGGCCCCGGACGGACTCCAGTCACCGACGAAGACGAAAACCTCGATCGACCTCTCCTGGAACGCCGCCAGTGACGTCGGCGAGGGGAGCGGCGTCGACTCGTATCTCGTCTCTGTCGACGGTGAGCACTACACTGAAGTGGACGAGACCGCCGTCTCCGTGACGGACCTGGATCCGGGAACGACCTACACGCTCGGCGTTCGTACGGTCGACGGCGCCGGAAACCACTCCGAGCCGGCCACGATCACGGTAGCGACCATCGCCGAAGCGGCGACGCAGTCCCCCTTCGAGGAGCGTGCGACGGTTCCCGGGAAGATCGAAGCCGAACACTTCGATACCGGCGGCGAAGGGGTCTCCTTCCACGAAACGACCGACACCAATCAGGGAGGCGCCGACTACCGGGACGCACCCGT
This sequence comes from Halapricum hydrolyticum, assembly GCA_025517565.1. Classification (GTDB taxonomy): domain Archaea; phylum Halobacteriota; class Halobacteria; order Halobacteriales; family Haloarculaceae; genus Halapricum; species Halapricum hydrolyticum. The sequence goes on along the minus strand of JAOPKD010000002.1, from coordinate 42,676 downwards.
CGACATCGGTGGCAGTGGCGGCAACTACACGCTCGGCTGGATCGAGGAGGGCGAGTGGCTCGAGTACTCCGTGACCGTCGAGTCCAGCGGTACCTACGACGTCGAGGTGGCCGTCGCCTCCGCGGAGGGCGGCGGCCCGCTCCGCGTGGAAGTCGACGGCGAGAACGTCACCGGCAGCATCGACGTCCCGAACACGGGCAGCTGGACCGCCTACCAGACCGTCACTGGTGCCGAGGACGTCACGCTGTCCGCGGGCGAGCACGTGATACGTGTCGTCTCCGAGGGCGGGGGCTGGAACTTCGACTGGATGGCGTTCAGAGCGACTGGCAGTGGTTCGTCGACGACACAGGCCCCGGAAACCACCACAGTCGAGACGACCGCGTCACCCCAACAGCAATCGAAGACGACCGCACCCGAAACGACGACCGGATCGGGCGACGGCCCGGGATTCGGGATGCTGGCGACGCTGGCCGGTCTGCTCGGCCTGGGCGCGTACTTGCACAGCAAAGACGATACGGAGAAGCCGTGAACGGACAGCGCGCCGATCACTAGAAACAGACCGTCTCGATACGTCACTCCACGACGGTCTCGCGGAGCCGGGCCACAGCCGTCAACACGGGGTAGGTCCACCGCTCGGACTCGTAGACGTACTCACAGAATTCGTGGCCGTCGAGCCGGACGAGCCGCGGCCGGGCCCGGAGCTCGTCCTGTCGCTCCCGGGAAATCTCGTCGAGCCGTTCCCGCTCGTCGCCAGCGGGGACGGTCGGGCGTCCGGACGTGCCCGCGCTATCGAGAACGTCCTGCAGCCGATCCTGTGCTGTCTCGAGCGACCTCGCTTCGGATTCGAGCACCGACACCAGCTGTTCTCGACTGTCAACGGCCTCCCGGACGGCCTCGTGGAGGGCTTGTCTGTAGACTTCAGTGAACGCTACTTGGCTCGACTCGAACACGGGCGTTAGCTGTGGAGAGAGTTCGGCAGCGACATGTTCGGTCAGCGATTCGTCGTAGACGCGGTCGAAATGCTCGATAGACAGCACCGTCTCCTCGAACGCGGTTCGCAGTTGAGAACTCGTGTCGACTCTGTCGGCGTGGGACAGCGACCGCGAAGCGGGGGCTCCGCTCGCGGGCCGTGTCGGCTCCAGTTCCGAAACGCGATCGACAAACGACTGAAACGCGTCGATCTCGGCCTGGACCTCCTCGCGCTCGGACGCCACGACGTCCGCTGCCCGGACCATCGGTGCAAGAACGTGCCGGCGAAGATGCTCGGCGACCTGATCACCACTACAGCTGTCGCTTTTGCTCATTAACCACTATTACGTATTTGATTGCCAAAAAGCTATGTACTAGTAGGTTCCAGGAGTGATACTGACAGTCCACGAGACCCGGGCGAACCCCTGGTGGATCGGTCACACACTGGATCTGGTGGCACGGTGGCGGTCCAGAAAATAGAAGTACCTGAATATAATCTTCTAATAAATAGAAATACTTTTATATAGTAGCACACGATCAATCCGGCAATGTTCTGTCATAGCCGGCAGTATGGAGTCCGCCCCAGGAGCGTCGTTGGGCCTACCGAACCGAGTACTCGGGGGGGATTCAGGCATGCCCAGTGATTCGCCCGAGGACGAGACTGAACCGCGCGATCGAGATACTGGTCCAGTACAGTCGGTCGTCCCCCGGTTCGTCCGGCGGAGTTTCACACTGAAGTTCGCCATCGTACTGGTCGTTCTGGGATTGACAGTCGGAGCTGTCGGCGTCGTCGGTTCCGAACAACTCAAATCGGAGTTCCAGGACGAAGTCGACGAGAAACTTGCGACGCTGGCGACCCAGCATGCCACTGAACTCGCAGACTGGAATCGGACGAACTTCGGGACCGTTCGCATCTACGCGCGCTCACCAGCGGTCAGGGACGGCTCCGTGCCGACGATCAGTAACTACCTGCAACAGGAACAACAGAAGCGACTTCCACAGGGCGGAGATAGCCCACCGTTCCTCCACTACGTGAATACGACGACCGGCGAGATTACTGCGAGTAGCGACAGTCGGTTCGTCAACGACACGTCGCTCGAAGCGATCGATTCCGGACTCAGCGCGGGAGTCGAGCGAGTTCGCCCCTCACTGGGAGATTTCAGCATCCAGACGGTGCGGACGGAAGCGTTCAACAGTACGTTCCTCAGGGAGGAGGGGACTGTCAGGGTGGGCTACGTGTCTACGGTCCCCGGGGACCCGGATCACGTACTGGTCTACACTGTCCCTGTCAAAACGTTCACCGGGAATCTTCGGGGACAGACCGCCGTAGACGGTGCATCCAACGGCTCGGCTACGACCGGTGTCACGATGGTCACGAGCAAGCTGGACGGGGACGAACGGGTCCTCTTCGAGCAGTACGGAAACGACGACATGCTGTATCGCCAGTACGACGAAGGGAACGGGATCCCCGCAACTGCACGGTCACAGGGACCCGCGAATCCAGGGAGCAGTGTTGCCGGGCCCGCCAGCGGAATCCTCTCTCGGCACGAATCGACATACGAGCTCGCGAACAGAGAGTACGCGGTCGGGTACGCCCAGGTGCCCGGAACTGGGTGGGTCGTCATGATCCACTCGAACACGAAAGCGGCTTACGGTGAGGTTCAGTCAGTCGCCGACCAGGCGCTGATCGCGACGGGCGTGGGAATACTTCTGATCGGCCTGTTCGGAGCCGCTCTCGGACGGAACACTGCACGCTCGATCGATCGGCTCACTGGCAAAGCCGAAAAGATGGAAGAGGGCGACCTCGAGGTCGATTTCTCCTCCAGCCGGATCGACAACATCGGCCGTCTCTACGACGGCTTCGCGAACATGCGTGACGCCTTGCAACAGCAGATCCAAGAAGCCGAGCAGGCGCGCAAGGAGGCGGAGGTCTCCCGGGCCGAAGCGATGGAGATGTCCAATCACCTCCAGGAGACGGCCGACGAGTACGCCGAGATCATGCAGCAGTGTGCTGCCGGAGATCTGACCCGGCGGATGGAGGCCGATGGGGAAAACGAGGCGATGGATCGCATCGCAGAGGAGTTCAACGAGATGATCGACGAACTGGAGAAGACGACGGGGCAGCTCAAGAGCTTCGCCGACGAAGTCGAAACGGCTGGTGAGGTCGTCCAGACCTCCTCAGAGAGCGTCCGGGATGCCTCCGAGCAGGTGGCCGATTCCATCCAGAAGATCTCTGACGACGCTTACGACCAGAAGGAACGCTTACAGGAGATCTCGGGTACGATGGACCAGATCGCCACCGATCTCGAGACGTTCGCGGCCGAGAACGACGTCGACTTCGGAGAATCACTCGATCGGATCGAAGAGATCGCAACGATGCTCAATCAGGTCGTTGATCTGAGTGAGGAAACGATGGCCGAAGCGGAGAACGTCGCGGGAGCGGCCGAGGAACAGGCGGCCGAACTCAACGAGGTCACCCAGCGTGCCGAGGACCTCTCGCGGTACGCACGACCGTTGCGTGAAGTCCTCGACCGCTTCGAGACCGAGTCCGAACACGAGTTCTACTTCCCGACCGGTCCGGAGTGATACGGGTCGCTGTCAACCGCCTGGGGTCAAGCCCCGTGGCATCCGCCTCGATAATTCTGTGAAGCCGGATCGTTCCGAGTATGCCGATTTCACAGACGGTACGAGGCGGTTGGCCGGACACAACGCAGGCTCCCCCCTGTGAGTGGATATATTATTATTCTGCTTTCGAAAATAGTCGTTACTTATATAAATTGCCCCATCGTTTCCCCGTCCCGTAATGGAGTACACCACACTCGGATCGACCGGGATGGAGGTCTCAAAGATCTGCCTCGGTTGCATGAGTTTCGGCAGTCAGGACGACTGGATGCTGGACGCGGACGAAGGTCGCGAACTCGTCGAACGGGCCATCGACCTCGGAATCAACTTCTTCGACACCGCGAATACGTATTCGTCGGGCGAGAGCGAGGAGATTCTCGGCGACGTGCTCGCGGAATACGACCGCGACGAGCAGGTCGTCGCTACGAAGGTCCGCTTCGCCGCAGCCAACGACCACCGCAACGCGACGGGACTCTCGCGGAAGACGATCGAGCAGGAGCTCGAGCACTCTCTCGACCGCCTGGGCATGGAAACGGTCGACCTCTACCAGATCCACCGCTGGGACTACGATACGCCAATCGAGACGACGCTGCGCGCGCTCGACGACGCCGTCCGGCGTGGCCAGGTCCGCCACATCGGGGCCTCCTCGATGTGGGCTCATCAGTTCCAGCGGGCGCTCCACCTCGCCGATCGCGAGGGGCTGACCCGGTTCGAGACGATGCAGAACCTCTATCACCTCACGTATCGCGAGGAAGAGCGCGAGATGTACCCCGTCTGTAACCGGGAAGACATCGGCGTACTGCCGTGGTCGCCGCTGGCTGCCGGCTATCTCACCCGCCCACACGAGGAGTTTACCGAGACGGCGCGTGGGGAACACGAAATCGACTACGGGACTCCGTATCACGAGGGGCCCGCGAGCGAAGAGATCAACGGCCGCGTCCAGGAACTCGCCGACGAGAAGGGTGTCTCGATGGCACAGATCGCGCTGGCCTGGCACTTCCAGAACGAGAACGTCGACGCTCCCATCGTCGGGACGTCGAGCATCGAACACCTCGAAGCTGCCGTCGAAGCGCTCGAGATCGACCTGAGCGACTCCGAAGTGGAGTATCTGGAAGCACCGTATCAGCCGGTCCCGGTGTTCGGCCACGAGTGATTCCACTCTCGAAGGCGGTCTGAGCACTGTGAGAACTGACTACTCTGCTCCAGGACACGGTGGGCGTATACGCTGGCAGCTTCCGCGAGCCGCGACGTACGCCCGTCGGCTGTCCCTGTACGGGCCAGAATAAATAACAGAAAAATTTAAAATATAGGGATACAACGATAGTATGACTAATATCTGGGCGATGTCGATAGGTCGGCCTGTGAAGCAAGAATATGCCATCAAAGGCCCATATACGTGGTCAAAATAGACTATATTACTGAAAATGACCGACACCGATTCTCGGCGGCAATTCGATCGAATATCATCGGCGTAAATCCCGTATATATCCAAAAGAGTATTCTAATCGCCGAATATCGGGACGACATCGATCGATGTTCGGGTAAATAATATATATTTACAAATATATATTTGTAACTGTTACTTCTGTGGAAGTGGGTGGGCTGAGGAGTCGCCGAAACCAGTGCCTGGACGCTTTTCGGCGATATCCAGGGAGTATCGCCGAGTCGCCTTCGTCGGCGTTCGATAGACGAGTTTTTCCAGGGGGGACGTATACTATACCATGGTGGCGATGACGAGCAGTTACCCCCACTGAGCCCCGTGTGACGAGGCGTTTTCACCGAGCCACCCTCTCGATTCTCCCGAGACCCTATCCGATCCGATCGAGGATCTCCTCGTAGTAGCTACCGAACGCGCGATCCGAGCGCGAGCGCGGGCGGCCGAGATCGACGTCGAGAATCTCCTGGACGCGTCCCGGTTCCCTGTCCATCACGACGACTCTGTCGCCGAGTTTGACCGCCTCCTCGATGTCGTGGGTGACGAACAGCACGGTCTTTCCGGTCGCGTCCCAGATGTCGAGTAGCTCTTCCTGGAGCATCGTCTTGGTCTGGGCGTCGACGGCCCCGAACGGTTCGTCCATGAGTAGCAGGTCGGGATCGGGCGCCAGCGCGCGGGCGAGCGCGACGCGCTGTTTCATCCCGCCGGAGAGGTCCTTCGGGTAGCTGTCGGCGAACCCTTCGAGCCCGACCAGTTCCAACAGGTCCTGCACGCGCTCGCGGCGCTCGGGAGCCGGCGTCCCGTTCTGTTCGAGTCCGAACCCGACGTTGCCCGCGACCGTCCGCCACGGGAAGAGGTGATACTCCTGGAAGACGATCCCCAGCTCCGGTCCGGGGCCGTCGATCGGCTCGCCGTCCAGCCGAACCTCTCCATCGGTGGGCGTCTGCAATCCGGCGATGATCCGGAACAGCGTCGTCTTCCCACAGCCCGAAGGGCCGACGATCGTCACGAACTCGCCGGGGTCGACGTCGAAGGATATCTCTCGTAGCGCCTCGACGGGACCGTTCGACCCATCGTAGACCATCGACACGTCCTCGACCGTGACGCGGTCCGCGGTCGACTCTATCGCCATGCCAGGACCCTCCGCTGGACCACGCGGAACGCGGTATCGACGAGCAGAAACATGACGCTCAACACGAGGATATATGCGATCACGCGGTCGACCTGCAGCGAGTTCGACGCGCGGAAGATCTGTCGTCCGATCCCCGGCGCGCCGAAGATCTCCGCCGCGACGACGAGCATCCAGCACCGGCCGATCCCCGTCCGGATACCGGTCGTGATCTCGGGCAGCGAGGCCGGGAGGACGACCGTCCGGATCAGACCGAGCTGACGCTGGACGCCGAGGCTACGTGCGACGTCGAGGAGATCCTCAGAGACGCCTTCGACGCCACCGTAGGCGGCGTAGAAGTTGATCCAGAACGCGCCGATCGCGATGATGAAGGCCGCGCCGGCGTGGCCGATCCCGAACCACGCGATCGCGAAGCCGATCAGCGCCAGCGGGGGCACGGGTCGAAGCACGCGAACGATCGGGGTCAGTGCCTCGTCGAGGAACCGACTCCACCCCAGGGCGACGCCGGTCGCGATCCCCAGCGTCGTCCCGACGACCGTCCCCGGCAGCCAGTGGAGGACGCTGTTGAAAAGCGCCGCCTGCATCGTTCCGGACGCGAGTTCCGACTGGGCGGCCAGGCCGACCGCAAGCGGTGAGGGGAGGATGTACTCCGGCTGTGCGGTCGAGCCGGCCCACCACAGGCCGACGAACCCCACCAGTCCGAGCGCTCCCAGCAGCACTCGCCTGGAGTCCAGCGAGTCCACGATCCGCCCGACGTTGTCGGCCCGATCGAGTTCGTTGCTGACGTCAGTCGCCATGGTTAGAGCGCGTCGTAGACGCTGTAATCGAATATCTCTTCGAGCGACAGCTGCTGGTCGAGTTTGCCCGTTCGGGCGGCGAACTCCGAGAAGATCTCAGTCCCGTTCTCGATCTCACGGGGATCGGTGACGAAGTTCGACAGCGGTCCCTGAAGTGCCGACAGCGCCTGATCGGCGTCCAGTCCGATCCCGTCCTCGACGATCCCGGCCGTCGGTTCTGGGTTTTCCTGGATGTATTCGGTCGCCCGAACGTGAGCGTCGAGGAACTGCGTCGCAACGTCGCTGTCCCGTACCTCGTCGCTCATCAGCGTCACGGCCGCCGGCTGGCCGGGCATGATCTGATCGGCCGTCCTGAAGGTTTCGTAGGGGATCGACTCCTCGGCGACGCGGGTCGGCACCGGTTCCATGATCGACGTACCGTCGATCTCGTCGTTCGCGATGGCCTGCCAGACGGCGTTCGCGCCGTTTATCTCGATGATCTCGACGTCACTCTCGGGATCGACCCCTTCCTGATCGAGCCAGTAGCGCAGCAGGATGTCGGGCACCGAGCCCTGCGGGAAGGTTCCGAACCGGAACGGTTCGCCACGCTGCTCCTCCCAGACGGCGAAGGCGTCGCTGCCGTGTTCGTCCCACAGCGATCCGAGTTCCTCGCGAGCCAGGATCGCCATCGGCTCTTTGATGTTCGTCGCCGTCACCTTCGCCGGCAGCCCACGGTCGATGACGATCATCGCCGGGACCACGCCGAACATCGCGACGTCGATGTCCCCGCCGGCGTAGGCTTTGACGATCGACGGCCCGTCGGTGAACTCCTCGCCGACGACTGTCCGGTCGACGTCATCGAAGTAGCCCTGCTCGTCCATCACGAAGTACTGCAGATCGGGGAAGATCGGCATGTACGCCACCGTCAGTTCGCCGCCGCTCCCGCCGAGGACAGAACAGCCCGCGAGTCCGGTCGTCGCTGCCGCCGTGCCTGCGAGATACGCTCGTCTCGACATCCGAGTCTCTCGTTGTGTCATTACTGGAACCGACGGGCTGGGCCTGTTTATGGGGACAGTTGCTGGCAACCGCTGCGCCGTCTCTGTACGCCGATTTCGGGCGATACGTCCCCGATTCTGGAGGGGAGGGGGCGCTATCCGTCGAACAGCGTTCACCGCGTCGTCTCCAGCGTCGGTCGATGTTGCTGGTAGCGACGACAAGAGACCACCCGCCAGTGGCGACTCGAAAGGGAATTAGGTCCAGACGGGCGAATACGGGACAATGACCGTCCTGGAAATCGCACGCGACGCGCTGGCGACCGGTCCCGTCTGTGACGCCTGTCTCGGTCGGCTGGTCGCCGACCGGAGTTTCGGGCTCGCCAACGCCGAGCGCGGGCGCGCGCTGCGGACCACCGTCGCACTCGAAGACGACGAACCCTACGAGGAGCCCGAGGACTGCTGGGTCTGTGAGGGCGAATCGAACCGGATCGATACGTGGGCCGACCGCGCGGTACGGGCCGTCGCCGGGTACGACTTCGATACCTATCAGGCCGGGACGCGCGTCCCGCCGATGCTCGAGGAGAACGACGTGCTCCTTCGGGAAGACGTCGGACTCCCCGAAGACGCCGGCGAGCCGCTAAAGGCCGAGCTCAACCGCGAGGTCGGCAAGCGCTTCGGGCGGCAAGTCGACGCCGAGGTCGACTTCGAGCGTCCGGACGTCCAGTTGCTGCTCGATCTCGGCACCGACGAGGTCGAGTTGCAGGTCAACTCCGCGTTCGTCTACGGCCGCTACAAGAAGCTCGAACGCGACATCCCCCAGACGAAGTGGCCCTGCAACGAGTGTGGCGGGACCGGCCTGAAACGCGGCGCGGAGTGTCCGGGCTGTGACGGGACGGGCTTCCGGTACGACGAGAGCGTCGAGCAGCTGACCGCGCCGCCGGTCGTCGAGGCCTACGATGGCGAGTCGGCGACCTTTCACGGTGCGGGACGGGAGGACGTCGACGCCCTCATGCTCGGAACGGGCCGGCCGTTCGTCATCGAGGTCGAGGATCCCCACACTCGCGAGGTCGATCCCGACCGGCTACAGGAGGCGATCAACGACTACGCCGAGGGCAAGGTCGAGGTGACCGATCTCGCGATCCCGACCTACGAGATGGTCAAGCGCGTCAAGGAACACGACGCCGCCAAGACCTACCGCATGGCCGTGGAGTTCGACGAGCCCGTGACCGAGGCGGATCTGCAGGCGGCGCTGGACACGCTCCGGGGCGCGACGATCACCCAGCGGACGCCCCAGCGCGTCGACCACCGCCGAGCCGATATCGACCGCACGCGCGAGGTCTACGAGATCGAGGGCGAACGCGACGACGAGACCCACGCGACGATCGAACTCGACGGCGAAGGGGGGCTGTACGTGAAGGAACTCGTCTCGGGCGACGAGGGCCGGACCGAACCCAGCCTGTCGGGGCTGCTCGGCGTCGGCGCCGTCGTGACCGCGCTGGACGTGCTCGCGGTCGAGGGCGAGGACGAGCCGTTCCTCGTAGACGAGTATCTCGCTGAGTGACATCCTCCGCGCCGTGAACGGCGCGATTCTCTCGCTGAATCAAGATAGTGCCCGAGCCTATTCGTACTGATAAATTCATTCGGATTTCGCGATAGTCATGACGGGGACCGGTGCCGAGCGCACGGTCTTTTCCGCAACACTTCCGAGCAGGATTCGATCGGTGCCACGTCGACCTGTCGTTCCCATCCCGACGGCGTGTATGTCATTCGATTCGATGCAGTCGAGGATCTCCTCGACAGGCTTTCCGTGTTCGATATGACCGACAGTGTTCGTCACGCCCCGCGTCTCGGCCTCCGAAACGACGGTGTCGACGGCATCAGTCGCAGCCTCCTCGCTTTCTTTGCCAGACATCGTCGACCGGACGCCCAGTCCGAGTGCGGTGTCGTCCACAACAGAAAGAACGTGCACGGTCGCATCGAGCGATGCCGCGAGTGAGAGGGTCTGTTCGGCAGCGTACGTCGCCGCGGGACTCCCGTCCGTCGGGATGAGGATGTTCTCGTAGGGGAACTCGAGCGTCTCATCGGGCTGCATACGAACTGTGAGAACAGGAACCGGAGAGAGTCGGACGACCTTCTCGGAGACGCTTCCGATGAGGTATCGGGAGAGCCCCTCGCGGCCGTGAGTCGGCATCACGACCAGATCGAGGCCGTACTGCTCCGCGTACTCGATGATCGTCGGAGCCGGATTGCCCTGGACGACGTCGGTGGTATACGACGCCCCGAGCGTATCCAGCGTTTTCGCAGCCTCGTCGACGATGTCCTCACCCTGCCGGGCGAGGACATCGACGGTTTCGCCGTCGACGACGGTGACGCTGTCGCGGGCCGTGTCGGCGACGTAGAGTACCTGGATCGTCGCGTCATACCAGTGGGCGAGTTCGGCGGCGTGATGGAGTACCCCGGCGGCGCCCTCGCTACCGTCGAACGGAAGGAGGATATCGTCGTACATTACTCGGTGTGTGAGAATACGTGCACCGATCCCCTAATGACTTTGCCAATCCCTCTCGAAGTGTCGGCTTCCATCTGTGGGGGGAGCGTACCGACAATTGCACGGTTCGTCCCCTGCGAGGTGACAGCCTCAGCCGCCGAGATGCCACCGATCAATTGGTTTCGTCCCCACCAGCTGAACCGTCGGCTGCGTCGACGGTGTTAACGGTCACGCGGGCTTTCCGAATGCGGGTGTCTTACACCTGTTCGACTCGCAGCGTGACGTTCTCATAGTCGAACTCCTCGCCCTGCTCGACGAGACGGCCAGCACGGTTGAAGATGAAACCAGCGATAGTCTCGAACTCTTCGCCTTCGGGGAGGTCGATGTCGAGGGCCTCGTTGACCTCGTGGATGTTAACCTCGCCCTGGACCAGTACCTCTGTGTCGTCAACGAACTCGATCGGGTGGTCCTCGTCACCCTCCAGTATCTCGCCGATAATTTCTTCGACGATGTCCTCGATGGTGATGAGGCCCTCGGTGGCACCGAACTCGTCGACGACGATGACCATCTGCATCCGGTTCTCACGCATCTCCAGCAGAAGTTCGTCGACGTTTTTGGACTCGGGGATATGAAGCGTCGGACTGGCCACGTCCCCTACCTCAAGATCAGTGGCGTCAGAGTCGGAGTCTCGGTCTACGTCACGGAGGTCAAAGACGCCGATCACGTTGTCCAGCGACTCTTTGTAGACCGGCAGACGGGCGTGCCCCGACTGCATACATTCCTCGATGGCTTCCTCGACAGTCGCGTCTGTGGAGATGGCCTCGACGTCGAGGCGGGGGGTCATCACTTCCTTTGCGGTGGTGTTCTGGAACCGAAGGGTGCGCTGGATCATCTGATATTCTTCCTCGTCGAGGATGCCCTCCCGCTCGCCTGTCTTGATCATATTCCGGATCTCGTCGCGGCTGATGTACGACGATTCGAGTGACGAGCTGCCGGGGGTGACTTTGTTGACGAGCCTCGTCAGATAGTAGAACAAAGTGATGAGCGGCCACAGCACTTTGCCGACGATTCGCAACAGGGGAGCGACGGTTCGTGCCCATGTCTCGGTGTTATCGACAGCGTAGGACTTGGGTGCACTCTCACCGAACAGCAGAACCATCGACGTGATACCGAGTGAGGAGACGAGTACTGCCGTGCTCGCGTCGAAATAGAAGCCGACGACGGTGGTCGAAATAGAGGACATCGTGATGTTGACGAGGTTGTTCCCCACCAGAATCGTCACGAGCAAGCGGTGGGGATCCTCTTTGAGGGATTTGACTGCCCGTGCGCCACGCTTGCCATGCTCAACCATCGCGTCGATCTGGTGAGTCGACAGGGAGAACATCGCAATCTCCGACGATGAAAAGAATCCCGACCCCATGAGGAGAATCAAGATCAGGAGGATACCGATCACGGTGAGCGCCGTTTGATCCAGCTCGATGCCGATGGTCGGTACAGCGGACAGTGTGATACTGGCCTCAGATGCCGCTGTGAGTACTGATAACTCCATCAATATCGTTTTTTGCCAGGACAGAAAATTAACCCTTGTGTAAGAAGACGAAGATCTGTTTGCGTATGCGTTGTCGTTCAGCATACTGATCGACACGCGTCCGGTATTGACCGGTCATCGAGTAGTCACGGAAGGGTGCCGTTCTATAAGACAGTACCAGACGACTACCGTGACGGGAATGTTGCCTCCGGGGACTCTCAGGCAGTTTGAGACTCCCACAGAGGAAACCGCGCCGTCGGGGGGGGGCGCCCGACTGCTTGAGGGACGTAGTCCCGGAGGAAACCGCGCCGTCGTCGGGCTTCGCCCGACTGCTTGAGGGACGTAGTCCCGCTCTGTTCACGGCGCGGAGGATGTCATTGTACGTCGGCGCTCGTGGCACGCGTGATCGTGTAGACAGCGAGCACGCCAAAGACTAGGTCAAGCACGACCAGTACGCCGAGAGCGGGCACGAGCGTGTTCCAGATCCCGCCGAAGGCGGTGACGTTCCAGACCTCCATGACGTCCGCGTCGACCATGATCGCACGGGCGGCGTCGACGCCGTAGGTGATCGGATTGTACGTCGCGACGACCTGGATCCACTCCGGCATCGAATTGACCGGCAGAAAGGCGCTAGAGACGAACAGGAGGGGGAGCTGGATCATGTTCGCGGCGATGATCGTCGACTCCTGATCCCGGGTGAGGAGCGCGACGATGTTCGAAAACGCCAGGAACCACAGCGAGAACAGGACCGCCACGCCGACGATCGCCAGTGCACCGCCCACCCCGGATTTGATCTCCGCACCTAGAAGGACGCCGAGCCCCAGCACGATGACGACCTGGATCACGATCCTGATCAGCTCCGAGAGCGTCTTGCCGAGGAAGACGGCCGTCCGGCTCATCGGCGTAACGAGCGTCTTCTGAAAGACGCCGCTCTCGATGTCGTCGACCAGCCCGATCCCCGACGAGGAGGCGACGATCAGCGCGATCTGGACGGCGATCGCCGGGACGAGATAGGTCTCGTAGCTGAGTGAACCGGCGAGCGTCTGGTTCGCGCTCAACGCACCGGTAGCGACGTTCCCGAACACCTGGGTGAACAGGAACAGGAAGATGATCGGCTGCAAGAGCGAGGAGACCACCACGAAAGGGTTGCGGATCGCGTTGATGTTCCAGCGCATAAAGTTCGTCCAGACGTCGTTCAGGAACGTGTTCGAGGCCCTGGCGACCCCGCTGTCGGCCGTCTCACTGCTCATCGTTTCCCCCATCGGTTGCGGGAGTCCCCCGGTCGCCTTCCGTCGTGGTCCCGTCGGCGACCGCCTCGTCCGGCAACTCCTCGTCGATGTGCTCGCCGGTGATCGCGAGGAACACGTCGTCGAGCGTCGGCGAGCGGACGTTAAACCCGGTGACGGTGATCCCGGCGTCCCGCAGCGCGACCAGTAGGTCGGGCCCGTGTTGACGCGCGTCCCTGGACGTGACTGAAATCCCGCCGTCGGTGATCTCGACCGTCGGATCGCCGGGGAACAGGCCGTCCTCACGGACGATATCAGCGGCACGTTCACGCGCACTGGACCCGTCTTCGAGTGCGACGTCAAGAACCTCGCCGCCAACCTCGCGTTTGAGATCCGCGGGCGACCCCTCCGCGACGATCTCGCCGCCAAGGATGACCGAAAGCCGGTCGCAGAGATAATCCGCCTCTTCAAGGTACTGCGTCGTCAGGAAGATCGTCGTCCCGTCGTCGTTGATCGCCTCGAAGTACTCCCACAGGCGGTTCCTTGCCTTGGGATCTAGCCCGGTCGTCGGTTCGTCGAGGAAGACCAGCGGCGGCCGGTGAACCAGCGCCATCGCGGCGTCGAGTCGCTTCTGCATCCCGCCCGAGAACCCCTCGGCCCGTTTGTCGGCAACGTCGGCCAGATCAACCAGATCGAGCAACTCCGCGATCCGGTCGCTGCGCTCCCCTCTGGGCACACCGTAGGCGTCACAGGCGAACCGCAGGTTCTCGCGAGCCGTCATCTCCGTGATGACGCTCGTCTCCTGGGCCATGTATCCGATCGATTCCCGAACCTTCCCGGGCTCGCTCTCGACGTCGAACCCGTTGACTCGCACTGATCCCGACGTCGGGCGCAACAGCGTCGCCAGCGTCTTGATCGTCGTGGTCTTGCCCGCTCCGTTTGGGCCAAGAAACCCGAAAAACTCCCCCCGGGGCACCGACAGCGAGACGCCGCGCACCGCCTCCGTCCCGTCGCTGTAGGTCACCCGCAGGTCGTCGGTCTCGATGGCTCGCCCGGTCGCGTCCGATTCTGTCATGTCTGAACGACAGGTCACGATCGAACATAAACGCGTTGATTGAATATTCATTCAATGCAGTTATATGCGGTGAGTGCCTGCGTTCAGCCATGGAGACGGTACTGGTGACCGGAGCAACGGGGACGGTCGGCTCGCGGGTCGTGAATGGACTCGCCGACTGCGACGTGGCCGTCAGAGCGGCCACGCGCGCCCCCGACGACGGGCAGTTCCGGGACGGCGTCGGGGTCGCGTTCGATTTCGAGAAGCCCGAAACATGGGGAGCGGCCTTCGAGGGCGTCGACGCGATGTTCCTCGTCAGGCCGCCCGCGATCACCCGGGTCGGCGACTCGATACTCCCGGCGATCGACGCCGCCGTGCGGGTCGGCGTCGAGCGGATCGTCCTGCTGTCGGTGCTGGGTGCGGAGAAGAACCCGCTGTTACCCCACCGGAAGATCGAGAAACACCTCCGGGCGACCGACGTCGCCTGGACGTTCCTGCGGGCGTCGTTTTTCATGGAGAACCTCCTGAAGGTCCACCAGCGCGAGATCGCCGGCGCGGGCGAGATCGTCGTCCCGGCGGGCGACGGCGAGACCAGTTTCGTCGCCGCCGAGGACGTCGCCACCGTCGCCACCGCGGCCCTGACCGAGCCAGGTCACGCACGTCACGCCTACGACGTGACGGGTCCCGAAGCGCTGACCTACCACGACGCGGCTCGCGTACTCTCTGACGCCCTCGGCCGGCCCGTCACCTACGAGGCGCCCTCGCTGGTGCGGTTCGCCCGGCACTCGCGCCGACTCGGCCGCGACTGGCCGTTCCTGCTCGTGATGGCGGGGCTGTACACGACCGCTCGTCTCGGCCTCGCAGGACGGATGAGCGACGACGTCGAACGGGTGCTGAGACGGCCGCCGACCACCTTCCAGGAGTGGGCCGAGCGGAACGCCGCCGCCTTCGATCTTGGCATGAGCGAATCAGCGGATGATAGCCTTAACGGGGACGGGTGAGAACCTACAGCCATGTCGGCCGGAAACCCGTTCCCCGAAGACGCCGAAGACACCCAGACCGCCATCATGCGGGCCACGTTCGACGCGCTCGTCGAGTACGGTTACGCCGGGCTGACGATCGACCGGATCGACGAGTTTTTCCCCAAGAGCAAGTCGCTTCTGTATCACCACTACGACGGGAAAGACGACCTGCTCGTGGACTTTCTCTCCCGAATGATCGACGACTACGAGGCCGAGATCGACTGTGAAACGCCCGGTGACGCCCGAGAGCGGCTCGATCGATGGCTCGACGCCATCGCGCGGCCCGAACTCGCCGAGGAGGATCGGGGATTCATCCGCGCGCTGGTCGAACTCCGCGCGCAGGCCGCCCACGACGAGCGCTACCGCGAGCACTTCACGAGAAGCGACCGGTTCTTCCGCGGCTGGCTCGCCGACATCATCGCCGACGGCATCGAGGAGGGCGTCTTCCGCGAGGTCGATCCCGAGCAGGTCGCCGCGACGATCCACACGATCGCAGGCGGTGTCATGACCGACCGGGTCACCAGTGACGACCCACAGGTGGCCGACGTCCGGGCCGAACTGGACGCCTACGTCGAGGCGCGATTGCTCGCGGATTGATCGCGAGCGAACAGACCGAAGCTACGTCTGGGCGTCGCCGAGACTCGACATCGGTGTCGCGCCGGCGACGATAGCGCCCGTCGCCAGAAGCGCCGCCGAGAGGACGACGAAGTCCCCACTGGGTGAGTAGCCAGCGAGACTCGCGCCGGCCTCGACGATGAACACCGTCACGAAGAAACTGAGGATGGCGAACACCAGCATGACCAGCGCCGCGATGATACTACTGACTAACGCACCGAACGAGTCGAGGATTGCCATGAGAATTGTGACCTCAATAGTGTAGACGGACGGGAGACGGTTACCAGTTGGGACCAGCGGTTGTCGGTACTCCTTTGGTCGCGCCGGCCGCACCCGATTATATGGAACTCGATCTCTCGAAACTGGACGCGAGACTCGACGATCTCGACGCCGACGGCTATCTCGTCGACGCCGACTCGACCGACGCCGACCAGTACTACCTCTCGGGGTTCGACGCGCCCGACCCGTTCCTGACGCTGTACGACGGCTCGACGCATCTGCTTTTCGTCCGGAGTCTGGAGTTCGGCCGTGCGAAACGCGAGAGCCGTGCCGAGACCGTCGAGCGGTTCACCGACTACGGCTACGACGACCGCCTCGACGAGTACGGCCGTCAGGAGGCCGCTCACCGGACGCGTGCCGCGTTCCTCGACGCGTACGACGTCGATACCGTCGCCGTCCCGCCGCGCTTTCCCCTCCAGACGGCCGACGGCCTCCGCGAGCAGGGGATCGACGTTCTCGCCGACGGCCAGGACACGCTCGCCGCCGTCCGTGCCAGCAAGACCGACGAGGAGATCAGTCACGTCAGGGCGGCCCAGGAGGCGAACGAGGCCGCGATGGCGGCCGCTGAGGAACTCCTCGGACGGGCCGAGATCGACGGCAACCGGCTGCGACTCGACGGCGAAGTCCTGACCAGCGAGCGACTCAAAGAGGAGATCGAAGTCACGCTGCTACGCCGCGGCTGTGCGCTCGACGAGACGATCGTCGCCTGCGGGAGCGACGCGGCCGATCCACACGACAGGGGAAGCGGCCCGCTCGCCCCGGACGAGCCGATCATCGTTGACATCTTCCCGCAGGACAAGGCCACGAAATACCACGGCGACATGACCCGGACGTTCTGCGTGGGCGAGCCCGACGAGCAGGTCCGGGAGTGGTACGATCTGACTGAACGGGCCTACCGGGCGGCGCTGGACGCGGTCGAGCCGGGTGCAACGGGTGCGGACGTCCACGATGTGGTCTGTGACGTCTACGAGGACGCCGATCTGCCGACGCTGCGGGACGACCCCGGCGCGGAGACGGGGTTCATCCACAGTACCGGCCACGGCGTCGGCCTGGACGTTCACGAACTTCCCTCCGTGGGCCCCGACGGCGGCGAGCTCGAACCCGGCCACGTCATCACGATCGAGCCCGGCCTCTACGACCCCGAGGTCGGCGGCGTTCGGATCGAGGACCTGGTCGTCGTCACCGACGACGGCTACGAAAATCTCACTGATTACCCGGTGTCCCTCGTCGTCGAGTAGCTCGCCGACTGCCCGGTCTCGCCAACTCTCGACCAATAATTAATGAAAGATCGTTATATTTATGGCCCCGTCCCTCGTTGTCGGTTCTACGATGCGACCTCTCCTCGTACGTGGTGTACGCTCCGTCTGACCGGCTAGCATCGCCTTCGACCCCTCGCGTTCCACCACGTCACAATGAGTACGAACCCACAATCGATCCAGTCTCGCACCGAAACCACACCGACCGCCCCGACGCCCGGATCGGAGCCGCCGACCCGACAGCGTCCCGCCTGGAAAGGAGCACCCAGGACGTTCGAACCGACGAACACCGGGAAGCTCCCGCCGATGTTCGAGGCCGAAGCCGATCACGAGAAGCGATAGTTCTCGCGCTGCCGGCTCTCTAGAATCGCGAGAGAACGGCGGACGTCGGCCGACGGTCAGTATTCGCGTTCGACGAGGAAGTCCGCGATGTCGTCCAGCCGGTCGCGCGCCTCGCTGTCCGGCAGCACCCGGAGGTGGTCTTTCCCCTCCTCGATGAGGTCGTGTGCCAGATCGCGGGCGAAGTCGATACTACCGGCCTCTTCGAGTCGTTCGACGGCCTGTTCGACCGTCTCCTCGTCGACCGCCTCGACGTCGTCTTCGGGGACGAGACTGTCCACGTCGACGCCCTGCCGGCGGGCGTGCAAGGTAATGATCGTTTGCTTGTTCTCGACGAGATCCGAGCCGCGCTGTTTGCCCAGCTTCTCGGACGGAGTGGTCAGATCCAGCAGATCGTCCTGGATCTGGAACGCCCGTCCGATGTTGAGCCCGTACTGATAGAGAGCGTCCACGGCGTCGTCCGCGCCCAGGAGGATCGCCGGGATAGACGCCGCGGCGGCGTACAGCACGGCCGTCTTCAGCTCGACCATCTGGAGGTACTCGTCGGTCGTCACGTCGGTTTTGCTCTCGAAGGCGATGTCGCAAGACTGGCCCTCACAGATCTTCGTGCACGTCGTCGCCAGCTCCGAGAGCGCTCGCACCGACCGTTCGGCGTCGGCGCCCGTCTCGAGCATGTGTTCGAAGGCCTTCGCGTAGAGGGTGTCTCCCGCGAGTATCGCCGTCGAGAGGTCGAACTCCCTGTGGACCGCGGGGACGCCGCGACGCATGTCGTCGTCGTCCATGATGTCGTCGTGGATCAGCGTGAACGACTGGATCGTCTCGATGCTGACCGCGGCGGCCATCATGTCTACCGACCCGTCCGACGCGGGGAATTCTCGGTAGTCCTCGCTCAGCGGCGGCACGTCGGCGATCGCTTCCGCCGCGAGCAACAGCACTGTCGGCCGGAGCCGCTTCCCGCCGGCGTCCAGCAGGTATCGCGACGCCTCGTAGAGCCGTTCGGGCTTCTGGACCGGGAGCTGGCGCGGTATCGCCTCGTTGACGAGTTCCCGTCGGGCCGCGATAGCCTGTGAAACCGCCTCCGCGGTGTCGGTTCTCTCGCTCATGCTCAGCTCACTCGACCAGCTGGATCAGTTTCCCGTTGCGCGTGACGTGCAGATTCTCGCCGACACTGAGACCGAACTTCTCCGCGAGGTCGACGTACGGCGCGAACCCCTGCATGTCCTGGTGGGCAGGGATGACGTTCTCGGGCTGGAGTGCGTCGAGCATCTCGTAGTGACCCTCCTCGCGGAGGTGGCCCGAGACGTGGATCTCGTCGTAGATTCTCGCACCCTGCATCCGGAGCAGCTTCTCGGACTGGTAACGCTGGCCTTCGTTGGTCGGCTCCGGGATCACCCGGGCCGAGAAGATGACCTTGTCACCTTCGTCCAGTTCGTATGGCGTCTCGCCGCGTCCCATGCGGGTGAGCATCGCGCGCGGCTCGCCCTGGTGGCCAGTGACGATCGGCAGGAAGTTCTCCTTGCCCTCGTTCATGATCCGCTTGAACGTCCGATCGACGGACTTGCGGTGACCGTACATTCCCAGGTCGTCGGGGAAATCGACGAAGTCGAGCCGCTCTGCAGTGCCGGAGTACTTCTCCATCGAGCGTCCCAGAAGGACCGGCTGGCGGCCGATGTCGTCGGCAAACTCGACGAGCGACTTGACGCGGGCGATGTGACTGGAGAACGTCGTTGCGACGATCCCGCCGTCGTAGTCTTCCATGCTGTACATGGCGTCTTTGAGGTGACGGCGTGCGACCGACTCGGAGGGCGTGCGCCCTTTCTTGCCGGCGTTAGTACAGTCCTCGATGTAACAGAGCACGCCCTCGCGACCGATCTCACGGAACCGCTCCATGTCGATCGGATCGCCCAGGACCGGATCGTGGTCCATGCGCTTGTCCAGCCCGTAGACGATCGCGCCCTCGGGCGTGTGCAGGACCGGATTGATCGCGTCGATGATCGAGTGCGTGACGTTGACAAACTCGAGTTCGTTCTCATCGCCGATGGCCATCCGGCCGCCGGCTTCCATCTTCACCAAGTCGTTCTGGACGCCGAACTTCTCCTCGCTTTTGATCTGCTGTTTGACCAGCTCGATCGTGAACGGGGTGGCGACGATCGGCGCGTCGTAGCGGTGGGCGAGTTTCGAGATCGCGCCGATGTGGTCGAGGTGACCGTGCGTCGGCACGATGGCTTTCACGTCGCCCTCGAGTTCGGACATCACCCGGTCGTCCGGGATCGCGCCCATGTCGATCAGGTCGAGACTGTGCATCCGCTCGGTTTCGACGTTGTCGTGGATGAGGACCTTCGAGAGGTTCAGCCCCATGTCGAACACGACGACGTCGTCTCCGGCGCGAACGGCGGTCATCTGACGGCCGACTTCCTCGTAGCCGCCGATGGTTGCGATTTCGATTTCCATAGTTTACCCTCCGAGAACGGCCGCCAGAGCGGGGCCAGGGGACCGACACGGCCACCGGAGCGGTGTTTTCGAACGTTCGCTCGCACTGATGACCGGCGTGGTCCGGATGGGCGGGCCCGCATGGGCCGTCGCCGCCGAACCGGGTCGTCTCCGCACGGCGTTTCGACGCGTCCCTCGGCCGCACTCGCGCGGCCGTCTGCTCGGTTGTCTCTTCCTTGTGCGCCTGCCGTTAAAAACGGTACGGGTCGCCGGCGAGAGCTGGGCTACTCGCCCGTCGTTTCGTCGTCGTCCAGTTTCGACTCGATCTCGCGTCGCCAGGTCTCCTCGTCGCTCGTCTGCGTGCTCGTCGACCCATCTGTCGAACTCGCAAACGGATCGCCCCCGTCTGATCCACCTGTCAGTGGGTCCCCGGTCCCGCTGTCCCCGCTCAGCGGGTCGTCGCCGCGTTCGGTCAGTGGATCGTCGTCCGGTTCCGTGCCGCCAGTGAGTGGATCGTTATCCGATCTGACGCCATCTCCGGGCTCGGCGGCCGGCTCACCGTTCTCGATCGGTGGCTCTGCCGTGGTGTCCGCCGGCTCAGCGCGCTCGTCGTCCGCCGACTCGCGTTCCGCTGTGGATCGAGCCTCCGCTGGCGCGGACGAGGCTTCGAGTCCAACCGCGACCGCATCTGCGAGCAGCGCGAACACCGTCGCGAACATGCCTGCGGTGAGCACGAGTACACCGAACACCGCGAGCACCCCGCCTGCGGCAATCGGCGCGTAGCTGCCCGGAGACGCGCTCCCGAACAGAACACCGGGTTCCAGGGTCACTATCGTCCCGATACCCCCAGCGATCAGTGCCCCGCCAAGCACGACCGATACGAGGAGGTAGCCGAACAATCGAACGCCGTAGCCGAACACGTCTCTCGCGGAGCGGGCGACCATACGTTCGTTCTCGTAAGTGACCGAAAAATGCCTTGTGGTCGCCACACGTTGGCACGCGTTCCCAGCCTTCCGATACGTTTAGGAGTCCGCTCGGCGACGTCTCGAACAACGACGAGCGATCGCGAGCCTCTTGCGCGATCCAGTCGCGACGACGCGGCCACTGGAAGACCGCACACTCGAAACTATGACAGAGCAAGAACTCGGCATCACGACGAGCAAAGAGCACGAAACGGGCGAGTGGTACGCGGAACTGGTCCAGAAGGCGGGGCTGGCCGATTACGCGCCGATGGGCGGGTTCATCGTCACTCGCCCCCGCGGATACGCCATCTGGGAGCGCCTGCAGAACCACCTCGACTCGTGGTTCAAGGACACGGGCGTCCAGAACGCCTACTTCCCGATGTTCATCCCCGAAAGCTATCTCGAAAAGGAGAAAGACATCGTCGAGGGGTTCGATCCGGAAGTCGCCTGGGTGACCCACGGCGGCTACGAGGAACTCGAAGAACGGCTGGCCGTCCGCCCGACCAGCGAGAGCATCATCACGCCCTTCATCGCCCAGTGGGTGCGCAGCCACCGGGACCTGCCGATGCGGGTCAACCAGTGGTGTTCGGTCGTCCGGTGGGAAGCCACCGAGACCAAACCGTTCTTCCGGACCAAGGAGTTCCTCTGGCAGGAGGGTCACACTGCCCACCACGACGCAGAGGACGCCCGCGAGGAGATGCGGACCCGCCTACAGCAGTACGAGCGCCTCTACGAGGACGTGCTGGCGATGCCTGCCCTCACTGGTCGCAAGCCCGAACACGACAAGTTCCCCGGGGCCGATACGACCACGACCGTCGAGACGCTGATGCCCGACGGCAAGTCCGTCCAGGCCGCCACGTCTCACTATCTCGGGACTTCCTTCGCGGAAGCCTACGACGTGACCTACGTCGACGAGGACGAGGAGGAACAGCTGGCGCATACGACCTCCTGGGGACTGTCCTGGCGTGCGCTCGGTGCCCTGTTCATGACCCACAGCGACGATCAGGGGCTCGTCCTCCCGCCCACGCTCGCGCCCACGCAGGTCGTGATCGTCCCGATCTGGGACGAGGACAGCAAGGAGGAGGTTCTCGAGTACGCCGCGGACGTGGCGGTCAACCTGGAAGACGCCGGCGTGCGCGTCGAACTCGACGACCGCGACAACCGCAATCCCGGCTTCAAGTACAACGAACACGAACTCAACGGGGTCCCGCTGCGGATCGAGATCGGTTCCTATGAGGTCGACGACGAGGAGTTGACGCTGGTCCACCGTCCCGACGGCGAGGAGGCGACCGTCGACCGCGAAGAAGCTGTCGAGACCGTCGAGGACCACCTCGATACGATCTACGCGAAACTGTACGCCGAGGCCGAACAGACCCTCGAGGGCGAGATCCGCGAAGCGGAGAGTCGCGAGGAGATCCTCGGCACCATCGGTCAGCACGGCGGCTACGTCAAGTGTGGCTGGTGTGGCGACGAAGCCTGCGAGGAGCCGATCAAAGAAGCCATCGCCGCCGAGATCGTGATGGTCCCGCGTGAGGAAGACGAAGAACCGATCCACGACGAGTGTGCGATCTGCGGCGAGGACGCCGAGGAGACCGCCTACTTCGCGAAGACGTACTAGCGTACTGCGCGACCGACGGGAGCGCAGTTTCACCGCGACGAGTCTCGCGAGTCGCGGAACGTTTCATCGACGTTTTCCGACGAGTGGTTCCGCCAGGAAACCCGAGGAGGAAAAGGTCGGAGTGTGCGATCTGCGGCGAGGACGCCGAGGAGACCGCCTACTTCGCGAAGACGTACTGATCAGCGGCTACTTTTCGCAGACCGAGAGGTCGAGCGTCCACGAGCAGCTAACAGTGTGATGATCCACGTCCAGTCGACGGTATCGTGATCCACGACCGTGGAGAGGCGCGACGTGACCTGCCGGCCGAGCTGGCGCGATCGACACGCGGCCTCTGCGGTCGGACTGTCACGAATCTATATAGCGTATATTAGTTTATTTCCGGTCGTATCCGGCGCCAAACCGGACCCGGCCATCCGGTGGCCGACAGCGTGACGGATCAGGAGTCAAAAGAGAAAATATGGAGACGCGGACGTGGCTGCTGGTCGGCCTGGTCGCTCTCGTGGCGCTCGCGGGCTGTTCGATCACGGTCGAGAGGCAGTCATCCACGGGGGGAGCCCTCAACGGAACTGTCGTCGAGGTCGTCGACGGCGATACGATCGACGTCAGGCTGACAAACGGCACCGTCGAGCGGATCCGATTGCTCGGGATCAACACGCCGGAGGTACACGTCGAGACGCAGCCCGACGAATACGAGGGGGTGCCGGATACCGAGGCCGGACGCGCGTGTCTGCGGGCTGCCGGCGAAAACGCGAGTCGCGTGGTCGAAGACCGACTCGCAGGCGAGCGCGTGACGCTCCGGCTCGATTCCGAGGCGGACACCCGGGGTGGCTACGGACGGGTGCTGGCGATTGTCGTCCACGACAATCAGTCGATCAATTACCAGCTCGTGCGCGACGGACACGCACGGCTGTACGACACCGACTTCTCCGCACGCGACCGCTACGCTGCCGGGGAAACAGCGGCGAAGGACGCCAATCGCGGACTCTGGGCGTGCCGGGCGTCATAAGCCGAAGCCCCGAGGCTTCCGATAATGCAACCTGCAGAAACTGATGGGTCCTCTCGTCAGTTTCCACAGCGGTTGCAGCCTCCACGAACGTAGCTGCTCAATAGCTGGTTTCGCTGCGTATTGGCTTCATGTATGGGCCAAGTCCATCCGCCTCGTTCGTCCCGTAAATCATATTTCGATATATCAAATTCTCATTCGGGGTAGTAGAATCGCCGATCGTGGACAGTGAAGGGCGTTCGTGCGACCCTGTGCAGTGAGTCACTACTTCGAGGTCGTGACGGCCTCACGCGAGTAGGACGCCAGCACGAACAATCTCGACGAGCCAAAAAAACCGGGAGGGACACGGTTTCACAGACACAGTTGCGCGTGTCCCTCACGACGAGCTTTCCGCTGGGGCCCGGACGGTCACGACGGGCACGTCCGCCATCCGAACGACCTTCTCCGCGACGCTCCCCAGCATATATCGTTCGAATCCGGTGTAGCCGTGAGTCCCCATCACGATCATGTCGACATCGTCGGCGTATTCGAGGATGACCTCGTGGGGGGTGCCTTCTTGCACGGCAGTCCGAGTGTCGACTGATTCGAGCCGACTGGCGACTTCCTCGACGATGGTTTCCGCGCGCCCCTGCTCGCGTTCGTGAAGTTCTCCAGCCGTCTCCCGCCGGCCGATCATTCCCTCGTCACCGCCTTCCGGATGACCGACCATACCTGGAACCGCTTCCTTGTCGGGGTCGTCACCGAGCCCCAGCGCAGGATGGGTCGTATCGAGCACGGACAGTACGTGTACTGTCGCGTCGTACCGCTCGGCCAGGTCACGAACGTGCTCCAGCGCGGCTATCGATCCGCGGCTTCCATCTGTTGGATAGAGGATGTCGCTGTACATTGTACCACCCCGAGTTACCGGGGTTGAAAATACAACCTCTATGAACATATCATTAACTGATTATTTCCATCAGGTAATATCCCCGACAGATAAGACATCCAGACGGCGTCTCACAACGATTACTCGATCGGAATCCGCCGCCCCCCGAGCGTATCGGCCCCGGCACGATCGAGCAGCCGGTCGATCCGGTCGTCCATCGGAGGGTGAGTCGAGAGCAGTCGCGTCAGGAGGCCGTCTTCGTCGCCCTGGACGTACAGCGTCGCCAGCAGCCCTCGTTCGCGCTCGCCGGCACGTTGGATCTTCCGAAGAGCGCGTGCGAGTGCCAGCGGTTTACCGGTCACCTCGACGGCACGGTCGTCGGCAGCGAGTTCCCGCCGCCGGGAGTGGGCGCGAATCAGAATCGTCAGTCCGACCGCCAGCAGCGTTACGCCGAGGCTCGCCCAGTGGTAGACGAGCATGAGCGGGTTCCGGCTCCAGGAGTCCGGACGGCCGCGGATCCACGCCCAGCCGTGCGCGATGCCGGTAATCGCAAGCAACAGCGGTAACAGCGGGATCATCATCAGTCCGACCAGCGTTCGGAGTGCACTGTAGGCGACTGTCTGCACGAAGGCGTCGTAGTTTTCGAGGTGGGAGAGTTCGTGTGCGAGGATCGCCTCTCGCTCGTCGGGCGTGAGCATGCGAAACAGCGACAGGTCGAACACGATCACGCCGGAGCTGACCCCGCCGAGCGCGAACGCGTTCGGCACGCCCAGCCGGGCGACGGCGACGCGCGGACGCTCGATCTCCATCGACGACCGAAGGCGTTCGAGCCGGCCGAAAAACTCCGGCGCGTGGCGGCGATCGATCTCGACCGCGTCGAGTCCAGCGAGCAGCTGCTGCGTTCCGAACCGGTAGCTCAGATATGCTGCCAGCACCGTTATCGTGCCGACCATGACCAGTGCCGTCGCGAGGTTCGGCGGAGAACGGATCAGGAGGGTCAACAGCTCGTAGACGAGGGCCGCCGCCGCGACGTAGACGATCAGCAGCGACACGCCGATCGCTATCATGACCGCCCGCGGGACCGACTGGCTCATGCTCGTTGCTCGGTCGGGCAAGCGCTTATATTCCGCGCCGCGTGTCTCGGAGGCGTCGCTACGTCGGGACCGCTTTCCGCCAGCGGTCGAGTTCTCGGGCCAGCGCCCGCCGCTTCAGTAGCACGAATCCGACGAAGATGAACAGGAAGCCGACGCCAGTCGCGGCGTCGATGATCTCCCCGAGGAAGGCGAACCCGACCACCGCTGCGACGACCGGGGCGAGATAGGAGACGAGGTTGATCTCGACGGGGCCGAGTCTCTCCAGCAGGTCGAAATACAGCAGGAACCCGACTGCGCTGGCGACCAGCGAGAGGTATCCGAGCGCGACGATCGCTCGCGGGGTCCAGGATATCGCGGCCAGCGACTCGCCGGGCACCAAGAGTGCCAGCAGGTGCATGAGAATCGCACCCCCGATCATCGACCACGCTTCCAGCGTCTCGATCGGCAGGCCGGCTTCGAGCCACCGAACGAGGACGCTTCCGAACGCGAACGAGAGCGCAGCACCGAAGATGAGCGCGACGGAGACGACATCTCGGCTGAAGAGGTTCGTCGGATCGGGTCGCACGAGCACGACCACGCCGACCAGACCGAGCAGGAGGCCAGCGATGCCGACCGTCGTCAGTCGCTCCTCGGGGAGCAACAGGCGGGCGAAACCAGTCGTGAGCACGGGCGAGAGGCTCACAACGACTGCGGCGGCGGCGCTGGTCGTCCCCTGTTCGCCGACGAACAGCAGCGCGTGATAGCCCGCGATGAGAAAGACCGACCCGACCGCGACGGCGGCCCACTCGCGACGCGTCCGCGGTCGCCACCGCTTGACGACGGCAGCCGCGTATCCGAGCACCAGGACGCCCGCGATGTCGTAGCGGATCGCCGCAAACAGCACTGGCGGAATGTCGGCCAGTCCGGCCTTTATCGCGACGAAGGCGCTACCCCAGACAATCGATAGCGTGACGAACAACAGGAGGTTTCGATATCGCACGGCTAGACGGACACGTCGTGTTCGCTGAGCGTCCGGAGCACGTCCTCGCGTGAGATGATCCCGACGAGTTCGCCGTCCTCGACCACCGGCAGTCGGTTGATGTCCCGGTCGGGGTCGGCCAGGTGGTCGATCACTGTCTCGACGGTGTCCTCGGGTGAGACCGTCACGACGTCGGTGACCATCACGTCACGGATCGGCTTGCCGGCGTTTTTCACCATATCGACCCCGACGTCGAGATCGCTCCAAGAGAGATCGACGCTGTAGGTCATCGTCTCGATGAACGGCGGGAACCCGACCGGGATCCACAGCCGCCGGTCCGACGGCTGGAAGAGATCGACCAGGTCCGTCTCCGTGACGATTCCCACGACTTGCCCCTCCTCGACGACCGGGAAACCGCTGAAGTCGGCTTTCGCGAGTCGAGTCAGTACGTCACTGACGTCGTCGTCGGGGGCAACGGTTTCGACCGGGCTGGTCATGATCTCGCGAGCGGTAACCATACGTGGGACAACGACAGGCCGACCCGTATGCGTTCCGGTCGCCGACGTGGCCTTCCCCGACTTCTGTCACTGGATCGCCCCCCGGTTCGAGCCACAGTTTTACGTAACTGGACCACGAACCACTGGTATGGCCGCATACGGCCGGCCGTCACTTCGAGACCTGTTCGACGAGTCGCCGACACCTCACATCGCCCATCCGCCCCGCACCCATCACCGTGACTTCTACGTCGCTACCGACGGGTCTTTCCGCGAGGACGGTGGCGGACTCGGTGTCGTCATCGAAACTCGCGACGGTGAGTGCGTCGATCGGCTCTCGCTCGACCATCCCGTTCCCGACAACAACGTCGCCGAATACCGGGCGTTACATCTCGGGCTGGACGTACTCGCCGAGCGGACGCCGCCCGACGCTCGCGTGGGCGTCCTGGTCGATCACGACCAGCTGGCCAGCAACGTCAACGCCGCTGTGCTGGACGCCTGCCGATCGGCGGTCGGGTCTCCGCACCGGCTCGTCGTGCCGCCAGCGACGGACCACCACTGGCGGGGCATCCTGGCCCGGATCAACGGGTTCGACGAGATCCGGGCGGCACGGATCGCGAGTGGCGACAATCCCGCACACCCGCTCGCGAACGCACCCGAAGAATACGGCCACGTCAACGATGGGCCCGATCGGTGCGTCCGGCCCGAACCGCTCTCTTCGGGCGACCGACCGATTCCGCCGCCATCCCGGTCGGATCGCGGTGCGAGCGACTGACCGATACGGACCGGCCGAATCGCCCGGCGGATCGACGCGGACGACAGACCGAACCGTCAAACGGACTCGTTCGGACTACGTGTCGATACGATCGGCGTGAAAAATCGTGACGACGAAACCGCAACCGATCAGTTCGCGCTCGAATCGTCCGAGCCGTCAGTCGTCTCGTTGAACTCTTCCGAGCCCGGCATCTCGGCGTCCATCTCGTCGATGACCTCGTCGGGGTCTTTGATCTCGGCGTCGTCGGCACCGTGTTTGACTGCCTGAGCCTGTTCTTCCATTTCCTCGACGTCGACCTCTGCCTCCTCGTCGATCTGTCCGAGGATCTTCTCGATGTCGTCCAGTCCGAGCATCTCCCGGGTCTCCTCGTCGAAGTCGAGTCCTTCGAGTTCGTGGCCGTTGGTCTTGGTGTCGCTGCCGGTGAGATGTTTACCGTAGCGACCGACCAGCGAGGTCAGTTCCTGGGGCAGGACGAACTTCGTCGATTCGCCCTTGCCGATCTCTTCCAGGGTTTCCATACCGCGCTCGATGACGGCGCGTTCGCCCATCGCTTCGGCGGATTTGGCGCGGAGAACCGTCGAGATGGCGTCCCCCTGTGCTTCGAGGATCTGACTCTGCTTTTCACCCTGTGCGCGGATAATGTTCGAGCGCTTGTCCCCTTCCGCTTTTTCGATCGCACTGCGGCGTTCACCCTGGGCTTCCAGGATCATCGCACGGCGGCGGCGCTCGGCGGAGGTCTGCTGCTCCATGGCCTCCTGGACGTCCGTGCTCGGGTTGACTTCTCGGACCTCGACGCTCTCGACGCGGATCCCCCACTCGTCGGTGGGCTCGTCGAGTTCCTTGCGGATCTTCGCGTTGATCTCCTGGCGCTTGTTGAGCGTGTCGTCCAGTTCCATGTCGCCCAGCACCGCCCGCAACGTCGTCTGGGCGAGATTCGAGACCGCACGCTCGTACTGCTGGACCTCCAGGAACGCCTTCTTGGCGTCCATCACCCGGATGTAGACGACGGCGTCGGCGGTCACCGGCGAGTTGTCACGGGTGATCGCCTCCTGGCGCGGTACGTCCAGCGTCTGAGTACGCATATCGAAAGCGTAGGTCTTCGAGACGAACGGCGGGATGAAATGAATCCCCGGTTCGAGGAGTCGCCGGAACTCCCCGAAGACCGTCACCGCGCGCTTCTCGTAGGCCTCGACGACCTCGACGGCCGAATACACTGTCGCGACGGCGATCGACAGCACGAGAAAGCCCGCGATCAGCGCGGGGTTGATTGCGAGGCCGATACCGAGCGTCTCGCTCGATAGCACGACTAGCAGCGCAGCGACGACCAACGCTGCCAGCATGATGGCAGCGGCACTGTTCGCGGTCTGCCGTACGCGTGGAATGGATGATCGGTCCATACGTGATACCTAGTGACACAGAGTCAAAGTCTCGTCGCCGCTACAGATGATACAAGTCGACTGCCACAAGACCGATCGGATATTTGCGTGCTGGGCGCTGGACGCCGTCCAGCGAACCTGCGAGCGGGCACGACCCGCGAACAGATCACGAGCAGCCTCGTTTCTCGGACGGCTTGACCTGGGGGTGTGTCCACTACGTCGTACGCGCTCGTGAGCCACTGATACCGCCACGACCTTCGATTGCCCGAAGCCTATCCAGTCCCCGGTCTCCGTCGGCATGCGCGCAATTCCGCCAGTAGCTATAATGACAAATCATACATATATGTGACAAATATCGGTAACTGAGTGGGATATTCTCTGTTATCGACCGTATCTTTAGTTACGTGATTCTGCTCTGTGGGGCTATACGGCACATCCAGTGACACCGAATTGTCTCGTACTATCTGAAAACCGCTATGATAAGAGAATTTATATATGGTGCCTACATATAGATTCTATAATATGATGGGGATAAGTCATATTTTCACCCATCTAATAATCTGTTAAGTGATATACTATTATCGCAATACAACGACGCTTTCTGAGTAGTTATATTCTTCAAGTGAGGAACGTCCAAACACTATTATAACAAGCTACCGATGGTTCTGTTGAGCATGGAGCAGCAGTTGTTCGACCACCGGAATAGATACTACCTCGATAGATACGACGACCGCGATGCGTTCTCGAGTTTTCTGCCCGGCATCGCGGGTGAGATGGGCATCCCGATGTGGGTCCTCTACGTCAACCGCGGCCAGGCCATCGCGAGCATGGGCGTCGGCGACAAGGACGGATCGATGCTGGAGTTCCTCCCCGCGAACAAGGCCTACCGCCAGACGGACACGCTGGGTTTCCGGACGTTTCTCGACGTCGACGGAGCCGAGTACGAGCCGTTCGCCGCTGACTCGGACGGTGACAGAGAGATGTACATCGGCGCGAACGAACTCGAAATTCGCGAAACCCACGACGAACACGGGCTGCAGACGACCGTTCGCTATTTCACCGTCACTGAAGAGCCGTTCGCGGGGCTCGTCCGAACAGTCGAGGTCGAGAACGTCGGCGAGCGAGCCGTCGACGTCTCGATGCTCGACGGACTGCCGGCGATCGTCCCGTACGGCGTCCCGGACGGACAGTTGAAGAACATCTCCCGGACGGCGGAAGCCTGGATGGCAGTCAAGCACCTCGATTCCGGCGTTCCGTTCTATCAGGCCAAGCCGACGATGGGCGAGGATTCGACGCTCAACGAGCACGAAGCCGGCCACTTCTACACTGCCGTCTCGGACGGCGAGCGACTCGACCCGCTGGTCGATCCGGACGTGGTGTTCGGCCAGAACACCTCCCTGGAGAGTCCAGAACCCTTCTTCGACGGCGGGCTGGATGCACTGGCCGACGACGAGCAGATCACCGTCGGTCGAACACCGTGTGGCTTTTTCGGGACGGAGGAGACGATGGCCCCCGGCGAGAGCCTGTCGCTGACGGCCCTGGTGGGCCATGCGACCGACCACGATCAGGCGCTCGAACACGCCGGTCGACTCGATGCGGACTTCGCCGCCGAACAGCGTGAGCGAGCGACGACGCTCGCTCGCGAGTTGACCGACACAGTCGCGCTCGACACCGCCGAGAAGACCTTCGACGAGTACGCCCGGCAGTCGTTTTTCGACAACGTCTTGCGCGGCGGCTGGCCGGTAATGCTCGGTGCGGACGACGACGTCGTCCAGCACGTCTACTCGCGAAAACACGGCGACCTCGAACGCGACTACAACGACTTCTACGTCGCACCCGAGTTCTACTCCCAGGGGAACGGTAACTTCCGTGACGTCTTGCAGAACCGTCGGGAAGACGTCTGGCTGAAACCGGACGTCGAGGACTTCAACGTCGCGTCCTACATGAACCTGGTCCAGCCCGACGGATACAATCCGCTCGTTCTGGAAGGCAACCGATTTTTCGTCCCGGAAGACGAGCGCGACTCGATCCTCGACCTGGTGGAAGACCCTGATACCGTCGTCGAGACCTTACAGGACGCGTTCACTCCGGGCGGGTTGCTCACCGCTGCCGTCGTCGAGGACGGCGGACTGACAGTCGACCCCGACGAGTTCCTCTCGGTCGCACTGGAGACAGCTACTCGGCACTTCGAGACCTCCTTCGGCGACGGCTACTGGGTCGACCACTGGACGTACAACCTCGACTCGATCGAGAAGTACCTCGACATCTATCCCGACCGCAAGGCCGAGCTGTTCTTCGGGAACAACGAGTACACGTTCCAGGACACGGCGGTGAAGGTCCGCCCGCGAGAGTTGAAATACGTGGAGTTCGACGGGAAGGTCCGGCAGGTCAACGCCCTCGAACACGACGAGGAGAAGGCCGAGTTGATCGACTCTCGCGAGGTCCGACCGTACGCCGTCCGGACCGACGACGGTCATGGTGCCGTCTTCGAGACCAACCTGTTCGTGAAACTCACGTCGCTCGGTCTGGTGAAGTTCGCGACGATGGACCCCGCGGGAATGGGGATAGAGATGGAAGCCGGTAATCCGGGGTGGGACGACGCGATGAACGGGCTCCCCACGCTCTTCGGGTCGTCGATGCCCGAGACCTACGAACTCGCCCGGCTCCTGGATATCGTGCGGGAAGCCATCGCGGACGCGCCCGACGACGTCGACAGCGTCACGCTCCCCGTCGAGATCTACGACCTCCTCGAAGACGTCCGTGCGTCCCTCGCGTGGTACCGGGAGACCGACGCCGACGACCGAGACCACGCCTACTGGGACCGCGTCTCGACGGCCCGCGAAACCTACCGCGACCGCGTGCACGCCGGGTTCGACGGCGAGACCGTCGACGTGTCGCTGTCCGATCTGGACGACACGCTCGAAGACTTCCAGCGGAAGGTCGCCGAGGGGATCGACCGCGCGAAAGAACTGGGCGGCGACGTGCCGCCGACCTACTTCCGCTTCCACGTCGAGTCCTCCTCCGAGCGCGAGGTCGAGGACATGCCGGAAGGCATCACCCACGATGGACCGTTCGTCGAAGTCGACGAGTTCCGACCCGAGGCGCTACCACCCTTCCTCGAAGGCCCTGTCCGCGGCCTCAAGAGCGGGGCCGAAGCGGCGGACGCCCCGTCGATCTACGAGGCGGTGAAAGACAGCGGCCTCTACGACGAGAAACTGGGGATGTACAAGATCAACGCCGACCTCTCCGAGCAGCCCTACGAGATCGGGCGGGCGCGAACGTTCACCCCCGGCTGGCTCGAAAACGAGTCGATCTGGCTGCACATGGAGTACAAGTACCTCAAGTCGCTGCTTCAGGCAGGGCTCTACGAACAGTTCTACGAGGACTTCCGGGATGCGCTCGTCCCGTTCCAGGATCCGGCGGTGTACGGCCGGAGCCCGCTGGAGAACTCGTCGTTCATCGTCTCGAGCGACCACCCCGACGAATCGCTGCACGGTCGTGGGTTCGTCGCTCGCCTGACCGGTTCGACCGTCGAGTTCCTCAGTATCCTCCATCACATGCTCTACGGCGAGCAACCGTTCGAGTACGAGGACGAGCTCACGCTCTCGTTCGAGCCGAAACTGCCGGCGTCGCTGTTTGAGGACGGTGAACTCTCGGGGACGTTCCTGGGATCGGCGACGGTCGAATATCACAACCACGCGGGAGCGGATACCTTCGACGGCGGAGCCGTCCCGACGGCCGTCACCGTCGAGTACGAAGACGGCGAGACTGTCGAGATCGACGGCGCGACGATCGGTGCGCCCCACAGCGAGCGGATTCGTGCAGGCGACGCCGACCGGATCGTGGTCGAGCTGCACTGATCGATCGGGATCTCGTTTTCACGTTCCCGCCGTCTGTCGCGGCTTACCGGAGCGGCTGTCCGTCGAGACGAGCAGTCCGACCGCAGCGCCGAGGAACCCGAGGACTGAGATGCCGACGTACATGTCCATGATTCCGACGGCGTCCAGGAGCGTCCCGGCGACGATCTGGCCCGCCGCCGCTCCCAGCCCGTAGCCGAGGCCAGTCAGCAGCGACTGTGCGGTCGAGGTAACTCGCTCGGCCGAGATCTCGTGGGCGAGATCGACTGCCGCGACGCTGACCATCGCGAACCCGATTCCGCCCAGCGACTGGATCGCCAGAAGGATCACGGGCTGGGTCGTCAGCCCGTAGACGAGGTTCGGGATCACGACGATCACGCCACCCCCGACGAGCAACCACTTGTAGGAGATGTTCGTTTTCAGGACGTAGAGGAACGCGACGGCTTCGATGCCGGAGTTGATCGTCCACGCGACACCGGTCATCCCGTCGGGCGAGAGCACCAGCGGCCCGAGGCCGAGACTGACCTCCACATTCCGCATGTACACGGCGAAGAACGCCTCGCCACCCGAGATCGAGAGCCGAAGGAGGAAGGCTGCCGCCAGAATCACCAGGAAGTTCTTGTTCGTTATCAACGCCCTGGCTGCCTCCTTGAGACCTGGTTCGTCGTCCTCGCTCTCGCCGTCGCCCGTCCCGTCTTCGGATCGGCCGTCGTTCGGCAAGGACCACACGATAGCGACCATCAATCCGGCGCTGGCGACGTAGAAGTAGATGATCGACACACTGCCCAGATAGCCGACGAGGAACCCGAACCCGAGGCTGCCGATCGCCCACGCGAGCGATCCGAACGCTCGCACACTGCCGTAATCGAACCCGCGCGAGAGGACCATCCCGGTCGTGATCGGACTGATCGGTGATCGGAGCGCCGAATAGAGCGCCGTCCCCACTGCGATCAGGGCGAACGGGGCCGCAAGGCTGTCGCCGATCGGGTAGCTGAGCAACGCGAGTGCGGAGCCGAGACCGCCCACGACGAGGATCGTCCGATCGGCCCGGAAGTAATCGCTCAGCAGTCCCCACGCCGGCTGAGCGACGACGCCCGCAGCCATGAGCAGGAAGCCGATTTGCCCCATCTGGGAACCGGTCAACCCCATCTCTTCGAGATACACGTTTCTGAAGACCGAGAAGCCGGACGAACCGATGAAATAGACGAAAAACAGCGCCTGGAAGCGCACCTTCGAACTCTCCAGCGTGAGAAACTGTCCGAGGCCGCTCAATCCCGCCGACACCTCAGACCCGTCTCCGGAACTACTCATCCGCACCTCCCGACCGAAGCGGTGTATGGATGGTACTCATCAGAACCGTGAGAGACAGCTACGTCTACGTACTCTTGTCAGTTTCGTTCTGCTTGTCTCGCCCGTCTCGGAACCGTCCCTTGGGGCCGGATACAGATCCGATAGCGCTCGAAATCATTTTTGGAAAACATGTCCGATGAGTCACGCGGGACGAGACGGAGTCACGCTCGAAAATCACACCGTCCGAACTTCGGGACGGCGAGAGCGGGGCGGCCCTGGACGCGCTTGCACTGTCTCGCGAACCGTTCGCCTGCTCACTGATACCGACCGCGACCCTCGATCTCGCGTAGCCGTTCGAGAACCGTCTCGGGGTCGCTACTCTCGGCCCGGTAGGCCTCGCGGGCGGCCGCGAGCAGCGGCTCGGCGTCGTCGGCGGTCCCGGTCAGCGACTGGTCGAAGACGTGCAGGTCCATCGCGTAGTCCTCGGCGTCGTCGGTGAAGTAACCCAGCCCGAAGTCGATGAGATAGGTGCGCTCGGCGGTCGCGGCGTTGTCGGTCGTTTTCGAGGATCTCGTTTCGCTCGCCTCTCGTCCCACCCGGACGTTTCTCGTCGTCGGATCGCCGTGGACGAACCCGGCGTCGTGGATCGTCGCGAGATGCCGGCCCACGTCCCGAACCCGTGCTTCGGTCAGATCGTCACGGAGATCGGCCTCCCCGACGCGCTGGTAGACGAGCACGCCGTTCTCGGGGTCGACGTCTTCGATCACGGGCGTCGGGACGCCTTCCCGGCGGGCCTGGCTGGTGAGGCGCGCTTCCAGGCGCGTTCGTTCGCGCCGCAGGCGATCGTCGAGCGTCTCGTGGCGGTAGGTCCGTGGGTTGCGCCGCTTGGTGACGAGGCCGTCCTCAAAGGTGACTGTCGCTTCCGCCCCCTGGAGAGCGTCGCCCGCGTGGCCGCCCCCGTCGGCTCGGTCGTCTTTTCCGACCCGAACGCTGTCCCCGTCGGCGGTCCAATCCTCGTCCTCGCGCCAGGTGACCGGCACCTGGTCGGGACGGAAGTTCGAGTCGATCCGTGACTCCTCGATCGGGAGCGTGTCGTCAGCCTCGAACATCTTCGCGCCGAGCACGGCGATCATCCCGGCGTTGTCCCGCAGGAATCGAGCTTCGGGTGCATAGAAGTCCGCGCCGCGCTGCTCGCACATCGACTCAAGCATTTCCCGGAGGCGGTCGTTCTGTGCGACCCCGCCGCCGAGGACGAGCTGACCGCTGCCCGTCAGTGAGAGCGCGCGCTCGCTCACTTCGGTCAGCATCGCGAAGACGTGCTCCTGCAGGCCGAAGCACACGTCCTCGACTGCTTCCCCGTTATCCACAGCCTGTTTGGCAGCGCTCATGATCCCCGAAAACGAGAAGTCCATCCCCTTGACGACGTACGGCAGGTCGACGAACTCGCCGTCTTTCGCGCGCTCTTCGACCTTGGGGCCGCCGGGATGGGACCACCCGAGGTGACGGGTGAACTTGTCGATCGCGTTGCCGACGCCGGTGTCCATCGTCTCCCCGAGCACGCGATAGCGGCCGTTTCGATAGCCCAGGACGTGGGCGTTTGCGCCGGAGGCGTTCAGACACACCGGCGAGTCGAACCCGGATCGGTGACGGCCGATCTCCAGGTGCGCGACCATGTGATTGACGCCCACGAGGGGAACGTCGAAGCGCTGTGCCGTGGCGCGAGCCGCGGTGGCGACGATCCGCAGGCAGGGGCCGAGCCCCGGGCCGCGGGAGAAGGCGACGGCATCGATTGGCTGTCGGTCCCTTCCGTCGTACTCGCCAGCCCACTCGCGAGCTGTCTCCCGCGCCTGAGCGACCACTTCGGGGATCGCTTCGTGCATGTGCTCTGCGGCCTCGCGGGGATGGATCCCCCCGCTGTCGGGTTCGTAGGCGTCGGTGTAGATCTCGACGCGCTCGTCGTCGGTTCGGCGGGTCGGATCGCTCGTCTCGAAGACCGCAGCCGAGGCTGCCCAGGCCGTGCCTTCGATTCCGAGGACGCGAAGCGATCGACTGCGGTCCATCGAGTGATGGTCGGGCAGGGACGAAAAAGACGACTTCGGTCTCGGTTCGACGGTCGCGCAGGGATCCAGCAGGTTCGCGAGCGTCCTTGATATCTGACCTGCGAACTGGACGAGTGTGTCACCTGTCGCTTTCTGAGGAAACGCTTTCCGTGGCAAACTCCTTAGCACCGATATGTCTACGACCGTCCCGACGCCCGACGCTGACGAGACGTGTGCGTACTGTGGGTCGCGTATCTTCGACCACGACCCCATCTGCGTCCGTGATTGTACCGACGACTGTCGATCCCCCGAGTATTTCT
This sequence comes from Halapricum hydrolyticum, assembly GCA_025517565.1. Taxonomy (GTDB): domain Archaea; phylum Halobacteriota; class Halobacteria; order Halobacteriales; family Haloarculaceae; genus Halapricum; species Halapricum hydrolyticum. The sequence continues at coordinate 5,865 of JAOPKD010000002.1, read as the reverse complement.
GTAATTATGCCTGTCTCTCCGCGCACATCGACGAGCACGACCTCACGACGGGTGACGCCTGTGAGTGGAACCCTGACGAAAGCGACTGTTGCTGATACCGCCGGCTGTACAATTTCGAAATGATTCGCCACCCCGGGGTGGCGAATATCTGTACGAACGTACAGCCGGCAGTATGACTGGGGACGCCGGTCGATTCGCAGGCCCCTGTCCACAGATCCGAGCGCCTCGAAACCGCCCGAAAACGACGGATTCGCGAATGAACGCTGGATTCCGTCCACCGACCTGCGAGCGGGCTCAGCCCGCGCGAGCGGCGGACCGACCGCGACGGGCCAGCGCGAAGCCAAGCACGGCGAACGCCCCGAGCGCTGTGAGTGCTGCGATGGCGAACACGCCGCGAATACACGCGACTCCGAGACGCCAACGCCGAGCTGGATCTGACGGACGACCGGTCCGATGATCGCTCCCGCCATCACCGTCAGCGTCGCCGAGGCGAGGATCACCGCGAGCGTTCCCCGGCGGTGCGCAGAACCCGTCATGTGGCCGACTCAGAACCGGCAAAAGAACGGCGTTTCGATTCGCTCGCATCCAGCGACGACGGGCCAGCTCCGTCAGTACTCCATGCCGAACCGGCGCTTTCGGAGTTCGGGCGTGATCTGGATCCGGTCGATGTCCTGGCCGGTCCGGTACCAGACGAACGCTGCGCGGATGAACAGTTCGCGACACTCGATGCGAACCTCGCGGGGATTGCCCTCGGTCACCTCGTGGATGTCCCGGATCGCCTCGCGGGTGAACAGATCCGGGAACGATCCGTCGTACTCCTCGCCGCGGAAATAGGCCAGCGACCGGCCGACGTACTCGGCGATGTCCGACGGCTCGAACGGATCGATCCCCTCGTAATACCGGAGTCGCGACCCGAGCGTTCCCCGCAACTCGGCGACCCGACGTTTGCCCTCCGGTGTGCCCATCAAGAAGAGACGGACACCCATGTCGCCGGCGACCTGCAGCGTCGAGAGCAATCCCTCGGGCAAGACTTCGATCTCGTCGACTAGCAACAGAAGCGTCTTGCCGTCCGCCCGGATCTCCGTGACGACCTCCTGAACGGCGGCTTTGGCTTCTTCGGTGATCCAGGGGACCCCATCGCGGACCTGTTCGTATTCGTCTGGATCGATCCCGTATCCGGCCTCTGCCGCCGCATCCAGCAGCGCCGCGTACAGCTTCCGGGGCGTGATCTCGCGGGGGTTGTCGAGCGCGGCCAGGACGTACTCGTCGTGTTTGCCCAGATCCCGGCGGACGATCTCGCGGAACGCCGTCTTGCCCGTCCCGTAGGGGCTGACGAGCCCGATGTGCTGGTCCTGCAACAGCCAGGCGGTGACCTGATTGAGCATCTCGGTGTCGTGGCGGACGTATAGCGGTTCGGGCATCCGCGAGAGGCCCGCCTCCTCAGTGAACGGCAAGTCTGTCACCTCCTCCGGCTCGCCCCCCAGTTCTCGTCCGAACGACAGCAAGCGCTCGCGCACTTCCCGGAGCTGATCGAGCAACACGCCCTCCGACGGCGACTCCGAACGCTGTTCGTCCTCGTCACGCATCTCGCGCAGCCGTTCGACGACGTCGCCGACGCGCTGACCGTCGTCCCGGGTCACGTTGACGGCCGAATCGGATTTGTCGGTCACTGTCTACCCCCTGTGGTGGCTATCATAGTGTGGTTTTCGGTGTGTGAACATATCGTTTCCCCATTCAGAGGATCGAAATACATCGAAAGAAGCGTCGAACAGACGTCAGACACAGACCGCCGCGTTCGACTGGAAATTCAGACCAGCACCGGAGCGAGGCGGACGCCGCCACTCACCCTGTGAACTGGTGGTAGTCCATCCCGCGGTGTTTCATCTCGTTGTGCTTGCGTTCGAGGAACGAGTAGACCGACCCGTGGGGAGCACCCTCGATGATCATCTCGGCGGCCTCGCGAGCGGCTTCGACCTGCTCGGGATCGCCGATCATGCCGAACGTCGATCCGTAGATCGATACCGACGCACCGGACAGCTCTTCCATCAGTTCGCGCGTCCGTCCGTTCTCGCCGATGAGCCGTCCCTTGATCCGCTTGAGGTCTTTCTTGTTGCGAGCCACCTCCCCGATGTCGATCACGTCGAACAGCATGAGATCGTCATCGAGCAACGTCAGTGCGTCCTCGGGAGCGAACCCGCGGCCGATCGCCTTCACGATGTCCGGCCCTTTCAGTGCCGTGACGGGGTCGCCGACTGACTCGACTTTGACTGCACCGCTCTCGCTGTCGATGTCCAGGCGGACCTCCGCCCGTGATTCAATCTCGCGCATCGTCTCACCACCTTCGCCGATGAGAACGCCGATCCGGTCCTGCGGAATCTTCACGTGTTGCATAACCGACGCTATGCGATGAAACTGGATAAGTGTTCGGCACTGGGTCCGTCGGCTGTACTGCTGGCAGCCCCTGCTCGCGGCGTCCAGCCGCTGTCCTGCCTCGATGTCTCCATCGTGTCCTCTTGGGTTCACTGTGTATAGCCTCACCGACACGTTCATCCCGTCACGCGCGGTTGTGTTGCCATGGAAACATTCCAGAGGCGGACGTTTCTGATCGGATGCGTGACGGTGGCGTCGGGGGCTGCTGGATGTGTGTGGCCCGGGACGCTGACGTCTGCGCGGACGAGCGAGGAACTCGACGTGCCCTCAGGGACAGCGGTCGTCGTCGAGAACCGCAACGGCGACGTCCTGGTCGAAGGTGGGCAGACCGCGATCCTGGAGATCGAGAAATCGACGCGCTACGGCTCGGAGCTGCTAGAGAAGGTCAACGTCGAAGCGAGCGCGGACGGAGACCGCTTCCGGATTGAGACGATCGACCGGACGCCTCCCAACCAGAGCGTCAGCGTCGACGTAACTCTGTCCGTTCCTGACGGCGTGTCTGTCGAGCGTGTCGAGACGACGAACGGTGACGTCACTGCCCGGGACGTGTCGGGTGATGCGACGCTCCGGGGCACGAACGGTGACGTGCTGGCAGACGGCGTCGAGGGCTACGTGACGGTGCGCTCGGGCAACGGCGACGTTCGGACGCGCGGCGTGACTGGCCTCGACGGCGCCCGGACCAGGAACGGCGATGTCGACGTCGAGGTGCCGGCCATTCGAGGCGACGCCACCGCCGAATCGACCAACGGCGACGTCAGCGTCGCGATAGCACCGGGGATCGACGCCGTCGTCGACCTCCGGACGGTGAACGGGACCGTCGGATACAGTGGACTCGATCTCGAGCTATCGGTCGATCGACCTGCCCGTCTGCGCGGCACGCTCGGTGACGGCGGTAACGAACTCGCCGCCGCATCGACGAACGGTGACGTCCGCCTCCGGGCACTCTAGATGCCGGATTCAGCCGGCAGCCGACGCTGCAGGACCCGGGCGACTCCGGCGGTGGCGACGCCGATGGCGATCGCGACGCCGAACTTCACGAGGAGATTGACCCGCCGATCGGCCAGCAGTTCGTAGGCCTGGAGCAAGACCAGAAACGAAAGCGCTCCGATCACACCCCACAGGACGACAGCCCGACGCGCTCGATCCATGGTCACTTCGTCGCGATCGCCTCGATCTCGACGTCGACGTCTTTCGGCAGGGCGGCGACCTCGACGGCGCTCCGGGCCGGCGGCTCCGCCTCGAAGAACGTCTCGTAGACGTCGTTCATCGTCTCGAACTGCTCGACGTCGGTCAAGTAGACTGTGACTTTCAGTACGTCGTCCATGCTCGACCCCGCCGCTTCGAGGATCGCTTCGACGTTCTCCAGTGCCTGCTCGGTCTGGACGTCGATGTCGGCGTGATCGAGCAGATCGCCTTCCGGCGTCAGCGGGATCTGACCTGCCGTGAACACGAGGTCGTCCGTTTCCGTCGCCTGACTGTAGGCCCCGACCGCGGCCGGTGCGTCGTCGGTACTGACAATGCGTCGCATGTGTGGACGGTCACGCGGAACCGACATAAATGTCAGCTGATACTGCCGACCGCCTCGATCGGGATGCGAGATTTCGCATTGTCCGGTACCGCTGTCGGAGATGCCTCTCCGAACTCACAGCCGGCAGTACGAATGTGACACCCACTGTCTCGTGACTGATCGCCGACGATGAGCGATAAATGAATAACCGCTATATAGAATGGGCGGGGCGGAGCCGTCTCTGCTCACAGACAGCAGCGCCATCGACGTTCGACCGGATAGTCGGTGCCAGCAATCACCGGTGCCAGCAAGCTCGGAGCGGACAGCTACAGACAGTTCGGCCCGCCCGTTGGGCTACGAGATCCGGTCGAGATATGCGCATCCGACGGGAGTAGCTCGGCACGAACGAGACACGCCCACGACAAACTCGTCGACGAGGCGGTGGCACTCGCGGAGAGAGCAGCGGGCATTGCTGTCGGAGCAGGCCCACGTGGCCCGGTCGGGCCCCAGCTACGCTCGTCGCCGGCAGCGCGGTTCACATCTGCGCTGATTCGAACTGCGCCGATACTGCCGGCTGTCCGTTCCTAACAGTGATTCGCCAGATTGGGATGCCGAATTCCTTCGAAACGGCCTTGTTGAAACGCGTTGTCGGCGATAGGTCTCCGCGGCTGTGCTGAAACAGGGCGCTATTTCAGCACGCACCTCCCGTCATATCTCCAGTGGAAGTGCTGCCGTTTTCTGAACCTGTGGGTACGTTCCACACGGTAGTGATAGGGACAGTCTTTCCGTTCGTCACACTCCCTTTTGACAGATTCTGCCGATCAGTCACGGCGCTGCTGCATACCCATCTATCACCGCTACTCCCACGCGCTGGGACCGATACCGAGTTTCACTACGATAGGGCGGTAAGCGAAGACAACGACGACTATGAGTGCTAGTTCGGCCCAAAACCCAATCTCGCCCACAGCCACTGAAATGACCGTAAGTGTAAGAAACACTAGAATAAGCATTGCGACGTAATGTGGGACAAGTTCGATCAGTTGCTCTCTGTCCATACCTCCATTTAGGGGAGAATCCGCATCAACCCTTCCCCTGCGTTGCTAGACAGACCCTGTCTTCAGCACGCCGTTCATATCAACCACTGTGCCTGAGTGCGTTAATCCGCGTCGAGAGGTGAGCGTCTCGCTGTCTCGATTGGCCGCACGGTACTGGGTCAGCGACACGGTAATGCGTGTGCAGCCCTCCGGGTATCGTGCATGGAACAGAACGTCGGTTCCCTCGATAAGAACGTTCGTATCGCCGTCGGTGCGGTCGCCGGAACCGTGTCGCTGGCAGTGCTGGGTGGACAGGTCGACCTGCCGGAGATCGCGTCGCCGGTACTGGGTATTGTGGCGGTTATGATGCTCGCCACGGCCGTGACGGGCACCTGTGGGCTGTACTCGGTGCTCGGTATCGACACCTGCTCGGTGTGATTGACGACCTCTGTCTCCGGGGAGTGCTACCCCCGCGGCGTTCGGACTTCGAACCAGACCGCGAGACCGACCACCAAGGACGCTCCCGCCAGCGCAACCGGCACAATCGGCACGTCGATACCGAAGTTCCTGAGAAACACCATGAGCTGAACCACCAGGAGTAACAGTATCGCAACCGACCCGACGACCTGTCGTCGGCGTCCGTGGTATCAAACAGCACGCTCATGAACACGACGAGCGCCGGCACGGCCAAGACCGTGACCGGCTCGCCGCCGTCCCGTCGGTCTCGTCCGACGCGTTCCAGTGGACCGCCATCTGCTCCGGAAGCGCCGGGTATAGGATCCCTCCGAGCAGTAGCATCACGCCGACAACGCCCGCTGCAACCGTTTTTTACCTGGTGACTCAGCTTTGCACGTTAGCGTCAGCTGTTGAATGAACGAACAGGTGATCGATTTC
>JAOPKD010000019.1 GCA_025517565.1 Halapricum hydrolyticum | reverse complement strand
ATCTGTCCTTGCTACCGCCTACGTCACGCTCCTACTTCAACGTGCAAAGCTGAGCCTTTAAGTAAGTCCGGAGTGTGGATATGACACTATGGGTGGGACACAGCAACGTACTCGTACGGGCGATCATCTGTTCGGACGGGTGTGCGACGACACAGGGCGTCACACTCTGTCGAAACGGCGCGGTCACCACTGCCAGCCAGAGATCGGACTGGTGACCGACATTCATACTGGTGGCGATATAGAGGTATTCGGCACGCCGGCGTGCCGAATCATTTCGAAATGGTATAGCCACCAGTATCTGGGACAGGTGAGTTGACCAATGGGAATCGTTACCGAGATCACTGTCCCCGGCGATGCGTTCGAACTCGGGGCGTCGCTCGCGCCGATCGAGGACGTGTACGTGACGTTCGAGCGAGTGATCCCGACCGGTGGCCGGCTGTTTCCGTACATGTGGGCCTCGACGGACGACCACACGCTGTTCTGTCAGCTCCTCCAGCGGAACCCGGCCGTCGGGGGCCTGGAGATGGTTCACCGGGAGGACGAGCGGGCGCTGTACGACGTTTCCTGGTGTGACGACACGGACGGGTTCCTGTCCTGTCTCCGGACCACCGACCTGGTCGTGCTCCGGGCTGGCGGCACAGCCAGTTCCTGGGAGTTTGAACTCCGGTTTGCCGATCAGGAAACCATCTCCGCCTTCCAGAAGAAGTGTGCCGACCGGGAGATCTCGATCTCCGTCGACAGGGTCACCACCAAGAGCGTCTCGGACCCGCTGGAGGAGAAGCTCACGGAATCCCAGCGTCGGACCGTCCAGCTCGCCCTCGAAAAGGGCTATTTCGACGTGCCGCGAAAGACGACGCTCGTGGAACTGGCGGCGGAACTGGACGTGTCCGATCAGGCAGTCTCAGCCCGGATCCGTCGAGCCACGAAAAAGCTCTCACAGCAACTGCTCTTGCCCTACCAGTCCGAGGAACACAAGCAGGCGTCACTGAACCAGCGCTAGTGCAGTTTCCACCATCGACTGAGCACTCGAATCGATTGTCTTCGGCTGGTTCGAGTCCCCACTGCAGGCCGGAAGCGACGTGATACTGCCGGCTATGCAATTTTGGCCTTGTTGAAACCCTCAATCGGTGATAGGTTTCAGCAGTCTTACTGAATACACAGCGCGAGTCGGTCACGAGAGATAACTAAAGAGTTAATGCTGTTTAGCCAGCGGGTAACAAAATGTCTATATAGCCATTTCGTGGTTATGGCATTAAATAGGTGGCTCATCGCGGCACTTCTGATATTACAAGCCCACTTCTCGGCCTCGTATCTCGTTCCTCTGGACAGACAGGCCCAAGGTGAGTTTGGCGGCCTGTTGAGGTGGGTCTGGCCCTGGAGCGGGGGCGACAGCGGGCTGTTGGGCCAGGTAACGGTGTCTTCTTACCCGACTTCCGGTATATTCCTCGGTGGGTTCGCGGCGGTTCTCTTTCTCCTTGCGGCCCTTGCGGTGGTGGGATACTGGGTTCCGTTCGACTGGTGGAGAGTGCTGGCTGGGGGAGGGGCCATCCTGTCGCTCTTGCTGATGGCGGGATTCTTCGGCGCTACCAAGGTGCTGCCAATGGCCCTCAATCTCGTCGTGTTATGGGCTGTCATTACGGATTGGCTCCCACCCACAGGCTGATGGCGACAGCCCCAGCACGCGGTAAGCGGGGAGACATCATCAGGACGCGGCAACGAATCCGTATTGCTGAACAGAGCCTCTATATTCAGATACCTATCCCTCTCAAATTAGGGACATTCGCACTCTTCATGTGAAATAGCGATACTTCGTTCCAAGTTGTAAACGACGCACTTGATGACGAGTTCGCGGAACTGCTTCCACCACCGGCGTGACCGCACGAACGCACCGAACTTCTGTTTGATCGTCGCGTTGACTGTCTCGCTCATGTTTCGGCGATGGTAGAGATTGCTGTCCAGCCGTGCATTCCATGCTTTGTGGAGTGAGATGAACTCTCGATGCTTGATGAGTGGTCGAATATCGTGGTCACGGGCGAGCAACCGGAGCTTCTGGTCGTCGTATCCCTTGTCACCGGTCAAGATCGCGATGGACTCTGCGTTCCGCTTCACTATCTGTGGCGCAATCTGCGTGTCGTGCTTCCGCGTTGTCGTGACGTGAATATCGAGAACGGCGTTGGTGGCTGTATCGACCAGCAGCGTTGTCTTCAACTGTTGGATAGTGAGATTTGCTCGCCTCGTATAGTGAGTTGAAGCATGCGCCCGCTCAAACCCGGAGGCATCGATGCCGGTGACACCGTTCAGCGGCAAGTCCGCGAGTGAGACGTTCAGGAGAACCTGCCAGACGGCCATCTCCAAGCGGTCGAACGCCTTGCAGAGTGTCGAGGGGGCGGGGATTGAATCGAGACCGAGGGCGTCAAGAATGCGAGGCATCTCGATGAGTTCATCAACAAGGTCGCGGTACGTGGTCGTCTTCTTCACTTTGAGACAGAGCAAGACGACGTGCTGGCGGAGCGAGAACCGCTTCCGCGAATAGCGAGTCGAGAATCGAGAAACAGCACGACGGGCCAACACGATTGCACGTTCAACGAAATGGAGGAGGCGTGACTTCGGAAGGGGATCCATTCTGTCTCGTGCTACTCATCAGTCGTGTTTGTCAGCAAGGGTTTCAACAAGGCCGCAATTTTGATTCATAGGGGTTCTCGTAGAAACCCGTAGACTTCGCCCGTGCAATCGAACTCCGACGCCCGGCCGGAGGGGGGTATTCCTCCGACCGGCTACGATAATCCCTATCAGTACGGGTGTGGCGCCTGTCTGTCCGAACGTATAGCCGTCCGTGTACAAGCGGTACAGGGCGACTGCCCCGGGGTCGTACGGAAGACGTAGTCTTCCGTGATGACGAGAGACGGAGTCTCGCGAACCACTTGACCCCGGGGTGAGTTCACGTCGTCTTGACGCCCCCTGTTCTGTCGTATGTCCCGTTGGATGTGGATATCCAATGTTAACGTACAACCCGATTCCAACCGAAGATATTGTCAGGTCGGCTGGCTGTGCCGGGATCGGCCACCCGCTGATCGTGATCGGTTACCGATCACGATGATAGATCCCCCAATCGATCGCCCCACCTCAGACGGGTATCTTCGTGCCAATCCTGGCGCGGACCTACAGCCGGCCTGATCAGTTGCGTTCCAACTGGAAGGAAACCGTCGAAGTAGCTCCCAAACCCACCCACCACATTCCGGCATTCCTTCCTTTTCGTGCCGACCGGGACACCGCTATCGCGAGAACTCGACATTTGCCGCCCGGCCGCGGACACATATCCTTCACAGCGGTTGCTGTCAGTGTTTGGGATCGCGGTTCTGTAGCAGGCCCTGAGCCATGAGCCGCCGGGAGACCACGACGAGTCCGTTCCCGAACCCCTCACCGAAAATAGCCCGCTCCTCCTTGCTCTCGGGCATGATCGAACTCACGAGAAGCGTCGACCGGTCGACCATGAGCAGCCGGCCGATCGCGGTTTCGTCCTGGGTATCGTTCACTCCCTGAAGCCACTCCAGCCCGGAGACGAACGTCGTTGCGTTCGGTACTGCGTCCCGGATCTGCTCCTGGAGTGGCTCGCCCAACGCGCCGACGATCAACTCGATGTCGTCGTCGACCGCGTTGAGCGTGTCGACGAGTTCCGGGGTCAGCAGTGACTGGTCGCCGAGTACCAGCACGACCTCGTCGCTCGCCTTGTTTATGAGTCCATTTGTCCGGTTTTCGATGGCTTCCTGACCGACCATCGACCACACCTTCTGGACGGGTGATTCGTCGTCTTGCTCGACCACCTCGATCGTATCGAGGGCGTTCTGCAACCGCTCGACGCGCGCCTCGTACTGATCACGGAGCGTCTCGGTGGCCTCCGCGATCGAGACTGCCCGAAACCGCTGTGGGCTCGAATGGTGGATCTCGACCAGTCCCTGTGCCTCTAGCACCCGGATCGCGTCGTAGACGCGCGTGCGCGGTACCTCCGTCATCTCGCTGAGCTGTTTGGCCGTGCCCGTCTCCAGGCGTGACAGTCCGACGAAACACCTCGCTTCGTACTCTTTCAAGCCGAGTTGTTGGAGGAGTTCGATCGCTTCCTCCAGGTTTTCCTTCGTGCTCATTGTGTCCCAACCGCCCGGGACAACTCCCGGGCCTTGTATACAGGTACGCGTCGACAACAGATATGTATTGTCACTCCATTCGTGACTGGACGGACAGCCCGACAGGCGTCTGTCGGATGTCATCGCTTTTTTCGCCCGTAATACGACTTCCCCGAATGATTTGTGAGTATCCGAGTAACATTTCTGGAGTCCGGACTGGGGTTGGTCGCTCCCGAAATATATCTGTGATATCACGTAACCCAGTTAATCACAAAAGGGATATACGGTACGGTTCGTACCTTGCAACTGGCACGCAGACCAGTGCTGTGTCCCAACCCAACCACCTTGCTGCTGCGTGTCACCCAGCCTACCTGGCTGGGTTCATGCTACTCTCCGAGTGGTGACACCAGATCCAACAGCGGACCCATCGTCAGTCGCCATCGAGCAACTCGAACGGTTCGGGTTGAGTGCGTACGCAGCGCAGACGTTCGTCGCGCTCGCGAGTCTCGGCACGGGAACGGCAAGAGACGCGAGTCGAGTGTCCTGGTCAACGGCGACGACGCGACCCCGTCCGACCCACGGTCGGAAACCGCGATCTGGGGCACGGGCGAGACGAACAGCCCGGTCGTCGTCCTGAAAACGATCTTCACCTGGCAACTCGACAGAACTGACGAGAGACCCGACTCGTCGACGTGATGCTACCTGTTTTTCGCCTTGGCGGGCGGAACGAGCGTCTGCTCCGGCAGTGAATCCAGGACCTGCTCGAGCCCGTCGTGGGCGTGATACCGCACGGCCCCGCTGTCGCGGTCGTAATCGACGATCCCGTAGGACTGGAGCTTGGGCAGGTGCGTGTGATGGAGCTCGGTGTGGATCTTCTCACGGGAGTTATCAGGGATATCGGCGAGTAGCTGTACTGCGAGGTCTTCGACTGTCGTCCCACCCTCTGCCTGCAGACACCGGATCACCCGACGCCGTCGGCTGTCGGCGAGCAACTGGAGACACTCGTCCATGATTGGCTCTCTCACGAGAGAACATTCGGTCTCTACACGCATTACTGTGCCATGTTTTCACAAAGGGGATGATTTTGATTATGTGAGTAACATAAGCCGATATGTACGGACACGAACGCCTGCGGTCCAGATAGCGTGCGACTAGATGTATATATACCAATTATTTAGGGAAAACTTATTTATCTTGTCGAATCCAATCGTTGCTATCGTGTCTAAAGATATAGAAAAACACGCTTCAGGGGGAGATATCGGGCCTGCAGGGGATTTCCACGAGGTCCTGCGAGAACTATTGGTTTCGTCACATCAAAACGGTATCGATGTTACTGGTGGATGGCAGATCGTTCCCGAGAGCGATACAACGCTGGCGTGGGACGTTGAGATCACGCAGCTTGCCCGGGAGACCACACACGAGTCGCCGACGACGGACGAGTTCCCGGTCGATTCGATTCTGACGGCTGTGGCGTCTCACGAGGGCGTTGAGAAGACTGAACTCCCACCGTTGCAGGATTCGATCGACGTCGAGTCCCTGGAGCACATGTTCGACGACCTGGCCGATGGACCGCCCGGCGAAGTGACGTTCTATTATTGCGGGTACAGGGTCACCGTCTACGGGGACGGACAGATCACGGTAGAAGGGTAGGTCACACCAGCCGGGGATAGTTCACGATCAGTTCGGTCGTCGTTGAGTTCGTCTCTCCGCTCTCATTTTCGACAGCGAGCGCGACGCTGTACGTGCCTGCCTCCGGGAACGTCCGTGAGATGGTCTCGCCCGTCTCGGTCGTATCGTCGAGTTCCCACGTATAGCTCGTGGCAGCTCCATCAAGGTACGTGGAGTCCGCCGCCGAGAAGTCAACCGTTGTCTCCCCGCTCTTGTTCGCGGTGATCGTTGGGGTCACGGCGTCGGGTGCCTGTGGACGTCTGCAATCCGATCGATCGGCGTTCACGGTTTCGAAACCTCGTATCGACCCGTTAGGCAGGTCGATACAGGAGTCACGGATCACCGATCCATCGCGGTTATCGGCGTAGAAACCCCGGCCGGATCCGGTGAAACTACAGTTGTCGAACACGACATCGTCGTTGGAATCCGGTGAAAAGGCCGCGTTGACGGTCAGTGTCTCCTCGCCGTCGTTGCGCACGACGCAGTCGTAGAACTCCGCGCTCCCGTGGGTAGCGTAGTCCGGGAACGTGATGACGCCTCGGGCGGCCCGTTTGGTCCACTCGATCTCGATGTCACGAAAGACCGCCCCGGTGTACCGTTCGCCCTCGACCCGGACGGCGTCAGTAGAGTTGCGCGATCCATCGACTCTGACGTAACAGCCGGTCGCGCTGGAGACCTTCGAGGGATGATCGCCGGCACCGAAGCGGATGTTCGCGTTCTGGTTGTTGACGAACTCCCCGCCCTCGATGGTCAGTACGCCGGTCGGTGCCGTCGAACGCGTTGCAGCGGAGTTGCGCTCGTGGATCACCGGATCCCTGAGGACGACCTCTCCTTTGTGTAGCGGCCCGGACCGGAGGAAGGCGACGCCGTTCGGGTACGACACCTCCATCGCCGGTTCGTCGAGGCCAGCGTAAATCCCGTCGATGACGAAGACGCCGTCCTGGTCAGTCACCTCCGCGGCCAGTGAGTACCCCACATCGGAGTCGTTCGGCGTCCGGCCGAGCCACTCGACGTTCTTGAGGACCGATCCCCCACTCGTGGTGAGTCGCAGCGACAACTGACTCGTGTCGTCGCTACGTTCGTGTAGCGAGAGGTTCTCGACCAGGTGTGGGCCGCTGTCGGTGGCGTTCAGCCACTTCAGTCTCGCGCCTTCGACCGGTTTGATCTGGACGTCCCGGCGGCTGGTGCCGAGACCCCTGATGCCGAACCGGGAGACGTTATCTCCCTCGTGTTCGCGTTCGGTCAGGTACTCGCCCGGCGGAAACTCGATGAGCGTCCCCGATTCGTATGCCGATTCGAACGCATCGTCGATCGGCTCGGTACCCGTGTTGTCGAACCCGAGGTCCTCGACGGCGTTCAGGACCGTGTCGAAGGCGAGTCCGTAATAGGTCCGGGCCGCCGACGGTGTCCGTGGCAGGCCGGACGCGGTGAGTACGTCGTCGGTCTCGGTTTGGTGGGACTTGCCGCCGTACCCTGGCGGGTCCATGATCGGGGACGTGATGCGACACGTTCGGAAGGTGTTGTTCCGGGGCCCGACGATACTGTCCCCGGCCGTGACCGTCAGGTGCCGCAACTGCCACGACGGGAGCGCGAGCACCTCGTGTTCGGACCCGAAATCCACTCTCGACTGATTTGCTCCCCTGCCGATCACGGTGATTTCCGGTATTTCGAGGGAGCCGAACGATCCGATAGGGGAATCGCTGATCGTCGTCGTTACCGGCTTCAGTGAGTAGCTCCCGTCTCCGAGACCGATCACGTCCCCTGCACGTGCGTTTCGGTACGCGTCGGCGATCGTCTCGTATTCGCCGACTCCGTTCTTCCCGACTGTGTGATCGAGATCGTACACCGCGTCTTCGAGGGGCGGCACGTCAGGGTGTATCGTGTAGTTTGTCGGCGCATCCGCTGGGACCGTGCCACCACTTGAGCATCCTGCGAAGCCAAAAGCGCTCCCGGCGGCCAGTAGGTACCGTCGGCGAGAGAGATCCATGGACGTACACTGTCCACGCGTCTGGAAAGTGTTTGTGTGCATACTACTGAGTAAGCTCCGTCTAGAACAGTAGCAGGCTCATAACACGACGTTCGACGATCCCCTCTGACAGCAGTGAACCGATCGAGACCGGTAGGACAATGATAACTACGCATCTCATGGATCGAGTGGGGTATGATGAATCAGCTCGCCCACGGCGGCGATCGGTTCACTGCGATCGCGGGGCTCATCGGGTTTGTGAGTCTCACGGTCGCCGTGTTGATCGCACACGCGAACCCTGCGACTGCCTACGAACTGTCTATTTACGCGTCGACACCGACGCTCTTCTGGGTCGGCATCGGCATCGCCTACCTGTCCGCGGCAGTCGTCTCGTTTTCGACGACCAACGCCCTGCACCGGCGTCTCGGACTCGTCCTCGGCGGGGCCGGGAGTTTCGCGATCGTTGCGCTTCCCCTTATCCGGGGATACTTCTACTACGGTGTCAACGACCCGATGACCCACGCCGGAATAACCAGAGAACTCACGGCCGGGACACTGACACCCTACGGAACGGCCTACCCGGCGGTCCACACGCTCGCCGCGTTCCTGTCCGGCGTGACCGGGTTTTCGGTGTGGCAATCCGCCCTGTTGATCCCGCCAGTCATCGCAATCACCTTTTTCATCTTCGTCCCGCTGCTGGTTCGTGCGGTCGTCGGCGGCGAGACGGCGCTGGTCGTCGGTGCGTTCACGGCGTTTCTGCTCGTCCCGATACACCAGTTCGCGACCAATCTCTTTCCGCACCCGAGCAGCCAGGCGGTGCTGTTCGTGCCGATTATCCTGTACCTCATCGTCGGCTATCTTCGATCACCCGATTCAGGATACGGGTCTGCCACGGCGTTCAGTGCCGTCGTGCTGGTCACGATCGGTGCGTCGATCCTGCTGCACCCGATGCAGGCACTGAATGTCATCCTGCTACTTGTCGCGTTCGCTCTCGTCGGCTTCGTGGCTTCCCGGTGGTCGAACACGCAGTCGTGGTGGGACCATCGGTCGCTGGCTCCAGTCATCCTCTTCTCCGTGATCGCCTACGTCGCCTGGATTATCCAGTCCCCTGGCGTGCTAGATACGGGGAGTATCATCGTCGTCTCGCTAGGCGAATACGTTTCCGGAGCGTCCCCCGGTGCCGGTGCTGCGATCGGCACACAGTCGAACTCCCTCCAGTCGATCGGCTCGAGTCCTGCGGTGATCTACCTCAAACTGTTCACCGTGAGTACGCTGTACATCGTTGCGGCGGTCACGCTGGCGGTTGCCGCCTTCACCAACCGCCCTGCGTGGCTAGAGGATTCGGCCGATACCCGACGGATGCTCCTGTCTCTCGTCGGCGGACTCGTTCTGACGGCACCCGTCTTCGGCGCGTACCTGTTCGGCAACGTCGGACGGTATTACTTCAGACAGGCCAGTTTCATGATGGTCATCGTGACGATTCTCGGCGCAATTGCGATGACATACGGGCTGATGAAACTCTCCCAAACGCGGTTTCGGACAGTCATGAAACCGTCCGCTGTGACCGTGTTCGTGGTGCTGTTCGTGCTCTCCGCAGTGGTCTTTTTCAACTCCCCGTATCTCAATCTCGCCAACCAGCACGTGACGGAATCACGTATCGACGGTTACCAGACGACGTTCGACGTGACGAGCGACTCGGCCGTGATCAGCGGCGTCGTCCAGGAACCGGACAGGTACCACGACGCGCTGCGCTCTGTCGATAGCGACCCCCGTCTGTCTGATACCATCAACGACAGTGAACTACGGAACCTGCAGGACCGACCGGGCTCCGAGTGGTATCTCATACTTTCCCGGAACACCTACGAGCGCGAAGTCACCGCGTATCGAGAGTATCGCTTCTCGCGCGGGTCTTTCGAGTCTCTCGAACGCCAGCGGGGCGTGGACCGCGTCTTCTCGAACGGCGATACGGAACTGTACTTCGTTCCCTGAAACCTGAGCATGTCCCAAAGAGATATCCTGTGGATAACTCTAGAGAGTATCCGCTTCGATCACACGTCGCTTGCGAGCCACGACCGAGAGACGACTCCGAACCTCTCGGCCCTCGCGTCCGAAGGCCAGTCGTTCGACCAGTGTTTCTCACACGACATCTGGACGCGTTCCTCGAGTGCGAGTATCCTGACCGGACAGGCCCCATCGGCCCACCGGACGTGGTCGACTGACGCGAAACTCCCCGACGTGATCACGACGATCCCCGAGGCGTTCGGTAGAGCGGGATATCGAACCGCCTGCATCTCTCCGAACGGACAGCTGAGCGCGAGCACCGGTCTCGATCGCGGGTTTGACGACTTCCACTACCTGGTCAAATCCAGTCTGCTCGCCGAAGCCGGGCCGACGTCCGTCGCGAAGTGGCTACTGAATATCCGACGGCACTCCGGCGGCCTGACGACCGACGGCAACCAGCACTGTGTCGGCTATCTCAGCAACGAGATCGCAAAGAAACACATCAGAAACGCCGGAGCCGACGACGAACCGCTGTTTCTGTACATTCACCACGGCGACTCACACCACGCGTACGTCCCCCCGGTGACGTGGCGCGACCGGTTCGTCGATGACCTCCCAGTGACGGTCGACGAAGCCGTCGACATCGCACTCGACATGTCCAGTAACCTCCATCGATATATCGCGCAGGACGACCCCTTCACCGACGAGGAGTGGCAGGCACTGCGTGTCATGTACGATTCGGCGATCGCGTACGTCGATTCACTCGCCGGCGAACTGATAGACTACGCGCAAGCGAAACTATCGGATCCGATCGTCGTGGTCACGGCAGATCACGGCGAGCTGTTTGACGAACACGGGCTGCTCGCACACATGTTGACCACTCACAGCGCTGTGTCACGGGTACCGCTGGTAGTCAGTGGTCTCGACGGGCTACCGAACGGGGGGCTCGTTCAGCACGCGGACGTGATGCAGATGCTCTGTTCGGAGCTGGATGTCGACCACCCCGTCCCGGCCGGTCAGGACGTACGCGATCGACAGCGGGACGTCGCCGTCACCCAGCGTGGCGGGATTCGCGCGAGAGGGAAACTCGAAGCGATCAGCGCCTATAATGAACGGTTCCCCGTCGAGGACTTTCCCGCTGGCGACCTCACCACGCTCCGAACGCAGGGATATCGATACGACACGGCAGGGTCGTACTCACGGCTGTTCGAGCGTCCGAGCGAGCTCGTCGACCGACGTGACGGAAACCAGGACACAGTCGATAGATTCCGGAACCGCGCCGAGGAGTGGATCGAGCGATTCGGCCAGCCGATCGGTGAGACGCGCACCGCCCAGTTCAATGCGGAAATGCGGAAACAACTCGATGACCTTGGATACCTGTAGCGACGTGCGTGCCAGCCCGGATATACCGACACACAATCGACATGACGAGACGGACCTGACGACACTGGCCGGAAGGATCACCATTACAATGGGTCTATCGAGAGTACGTAGCCGATACGGATGAAAGCAGAGAGAGAGAACCCGGATGGAGAAGCCCCCATATCGATAGCCTGCGGTTGCTCGGGGGAACCATGGTGACTACAAAAAACACGACGAAGGGGATCGGCGGGATCACTGCTGCGATTCCTACCGATCTCGTCGGTATCACGGTCCTACTCATCGTCTTCGACGGACTCGTGTTTGGTTACCCGGCTGCCGTTCCGCCGTTGCGTGCAGTGGTTGGTCTGGTAGTCGTGTTGTTCGTCCCCGGCTATCTCTTGCTGGCTGTCCTCTTTCCACGCCGACAGTCGACCGTCGACGGGAACGATCCGATCGAGTCGGCCACGCCCACGGTCCACAGACTCGCACACGGAGGTCGTCCGTCCTGGAGCGAGCGCTTGGTGTTGTCGTTCGGCCTCAGCGTCGCGATCGTTCCGATACTGGGCCTTCTCGTCACGCCGTTCACTGGCTCGCTTTCCTCACAGTCGGTGTTTCTCGGACTGAACGCATTTGTTTTCGCCGGGACGGTTGCCGCGGTCACTCGACGGGGCGTCGTCCCCGCCGACGAGCGACTGCAACTCCCGTCCTGGGCGGTGCGTGATTCGCTGGGAACAATATTTGACCGGGACGGAAACCGCTTGCTTTCAGTCGTACTCGTCCTGGCCGTCGTCGTGGCGCTCGCTTCGATCGGGCTCGCCGTTACGTTCCCTGCAAGCGGTGAAACGTACACCAGTACGACACTGCTCACCGAAAACGACGAGGGAGAGCTCGTCGCGTCCGGATACCCCTCGACACTCGATGCCGGAGCGAGCGAACAGTTGACGCTCCGTGTCGAGAATTACGAAGGCGTCGAAACGACGTACACGGCCGTCGTGTCGCTCCAGCGGGTGGACGCGTCGGGTGACGTCAGCGAGACTGAGCGGGTCCTGCAGGAACAGGAAACTGTCCTGCCCGGGCAGACTTGGACTGAACCCCACGCGATCACGCCGACGATGACCGGCGAGAACCTCCGCTTGCAGTATCACGTCTATCGGGGTGAGCCGCCGCAGAACGTCGACGAGGATACCGCGTACCGTACACTCTCACTCTGGATTACTGTCGATTCGAGTGAGTGACACTGCCAGCTGCACTATTTCCGCATTCGGTCTGACCGAACATCTCTAGAACGTCCAGCCTGCAGTGTGATTCTGTCGGCCGTGGCTGTGGATCTCGCTGCGCCGAGACAGTCGGCCCAGTGTGCAGTAAACAAACTATAACAATACGAGGGAGATGTCTGTGTACACTCGATGTCGTCAACTCGTCTCCGCGAGCGATACACACTGTCGAATCTGCTGTACGCGATCCGATCACCGCGTGTGTTCGTCAGAGAGGCGGAACGGGCCCTCTCGAAGGTTCAGTTTCGACGTCGATACGGGCCGGACGTGAACGTGATGGACCGAGACTGGGATAATCTCATCATTCTGGATGCCTGTCGCTTCGACTACTTCGCCGAACACAACACGATGGACGGCGAACTACACCGGATCGTCTCTCAAGGGTCACATAGTCGGGAGTTCATCGAGGCCACGTTTTCGGGAGAAGCGTTCCACGATACGATACTGGTAACGGCGAATCCGTTCGTCGAGGACATCGATGACGACGTGTTCTTCCGTGTCTGCTACGCTGACGTACTTGATCACTGGGACGAGTCACTCAGGACGGTTCCCCCGAGTGCTATTGTCGATCTCACGGTGGAGATGCACAAACAGTACCCGGACAAACGGATCATCTCCCACTTCATGCAACCGCACGCACCGTATATCGGTCCGACCGGGATCAAGCTGTCCGAACAGAACCAGTTCGGCGTCTTCAACCCGAACAAAGACGAGCTGGACGTTCCGGACGCTGGCATCTCCAGGGCTGTGCGTGAGGGATACGTCGATCCGGACGAGCTCCGGCAAGCGTACGCCGAGAACGTCGAGATCGCGATCGAACACGCCGAACAGCTCGTACAGCGGCTGGATGGCCGCTCGGTGATCACCGCCGACCACGGCGAAGCACTCGGTGAACGGGGGGTCTTTCTGAAACACTACGGCCATAGCCCACACCTCTACGTGCCGGAACTGCGAACTGTCCCGTGGTTCGTCGTTCCGGGGAACGAACGGCGGAACGTGACTGCTGGGACGCCAGCGAGCTACGAGCGGCTGGACGACCAGACGCGTTCGTCTCGGCTCCAGGCACTCGGATACGTCCAAGAGGATTGACCCGTCTGAGCACACGCTATGAGTGCAGAACAGAGCGACCTTGGGAAGATACTGTCCAGCGCCGTCTTCGTGTTTGTCGCCACCATCGTGAGCTCGGCGGCGAAGCTACTCGAACGGGTCGTCATCGGGCGATTGTTGACTCCTGACGGCTACGGTGAGTTCAGCGTTGCACTCGCCGTGTTCACGCTCGGGACGACACTCGGGGCTGCCGGGTACACCCAGGGTATCCCGCGTTTCATGGCCCGGTTCGACGACCTTGAAGACGTCCGGGGCGCGTGGCTCACTGGCCTGTTGTTCACCACCGGGCTGTCCGTTTTGATCGCCATCGTACTCATACTTGGCGCACCGGTTATCGTCCCACAGCTGTTCGAGTCGAACGAAGCGGCCGCTCTGTTCGTCGTCTTCGTGATCGCTATCCCGGTGTACGTGGTCTACACCGTCGGGGTCGCTGCGATACGAGGGCAAGAGAACACGACGTACAAGGTTCTGACGTCGAACGTGTTCTATCCCGGGTTCCGCCTGGCGCTGGTCAGTATCCTCCTGGCATCCGGTGTGGGGATCATCGCGACCGGGTTCAGTTACCTCGTTACCCTCCTCATCACCGTGGTTCTCACGTACGCGTTCCTCAATCGGCTGTTTCCCATTCGCGGGGCGTTCCGACTGCACACGCGCGAGATGACGCGATTCTCGGCCCCCTTGATCGTCTCGACGATCGTGGGGACACTCCTGACACGGACGGACACACTGATGCTGGGGTACTTCCGTTCGTCCGCCGAAGTCGGCGTCTACAACGCCGCGTATCCGCTCGCTGGCGTGCTGACGCTCGCTCTCGGTGCGGTCGGCTACATGTACCTCCCGGTTGCCTCCCGGATCGATAGTGACAGCAACAGTTCCGTCGAACACGTGTACGAGATCACGACAAAGTGGATATTCGTCCTCCTCGTGCCGCTGTTCGTGACCCTGTTGGTGTTTCCCGACCAGATAATCTCGATCGTCTTCGGGAGCCAGTACGCCGCGGGTGGCAGTGCACTGGCCATCCTGGCGATCGGATTCTTTACGAACGCGGCAGTGGGACGCAACAAGGAGACGCTGTCGGCGCTCGGAGAGACCAGCGTCATCCTCGTCTCCAACGTCGTCGCGTTCGTTGTCAATGTCCTGCTGAACCTCTTTTTGATCCCGCGGTACGGATTTATGGGTGCCGCCGTGGCTTCAGCGGGTTCTTACATCCTACTGAACGCCACCGTCTACGTCTTCCTTCGGTATCGGTTCGGTATCACGCCGTTCACTCGCCGATCCCGGCGGGCATTTATCGCGATACCGAGCGTGCTCGTTCCACTGGGCTTCGGCGTCCGACAGTTGGTCCCAGTCACTCTCCCGATGATCATGCTCTTTGCCGTCTCGTTTGCGCTGCTGGCCGTCGTGATCGCCCTGGCCGTCAGGAGCCTCGAACCGGACGACATATTGCTCGTCGAACTCGTCGAGAACCACACGAACATGCGACTGGGCTTCATCCGCAAATACATTCCCGAACAGTGATGCGGATCGCTGTATCGTCTCGAAACAGTCTGTGGTCGCACCCCCTGTGCGATCACGACGCCGTGACCGGGGCGGCGTGCGCCGTCGAGGAGTCGTCCACCGTCGCGTACAGCTCTGTGAGTCGGTCGGCAGCGGCCTCCCAGGAGTAGTCCGCGACGGCGACCTCTCGGTTGGTCCGGCCCATGCGATCGACACGATCCGGATCGGCCAGCAACTCCACGAGGGCTCCGGCGAGCGCGTCGGCGTCGCCGGGCTGGACCAGGAGACCGTTGTCCTCGCCGACGACCTCCGGGATGGAGCCGACCGGCGTCGAGATGACTGCCATTCCCGCCGCCATCGCCTCCAGGATCGCGATCGGGAGGCCTTCGGCCCGCGTCGGCAACGCGTAGATCGTCCCCGACGAGAGCAACGCCCGTTTTTCGGCCTCGTCGACGTAGCCGAGGTAGGTCACGTGATCGTGTTCGGCAGCAAGTCGCTCCACGCGGTCGGCGAGTGGTCCGCTCCCCGCGATAGTGACCTGGAAGAGCGGCACGTCAGGGTCGTCGCTCGCGGCTTCGACGGCGGCCACGAACTCGGTGATGCCCTTGCGCTCGATGAGGTTCGAGAGGAAGACGACGTGGGGCGTCTCCGGATATTCGGGGTCGTATTCCCCGGTCGGAACGGCGTTCGGGACGACGACGATTCGGTCCTCGGGTACGACCTCTGCGAGCACCGACTGCCAGTACGACGAGAGGACCACAACCCGCGTAGTCGCGTTGAGAACGGTCGACTGGAACCACGACACGACCCGCGAGTCCGGCTGCAGGAACGTATCGAACGAGGATCCGTGGACGTGGAGGACGACGGGACAGCCCCAGACGTACCGCCCGAATAGGACGTAGAACGAGTTCCGATAAAACGAGTGACGAAACGACGAGTGGACGTGCATGACGTCGGGCCGTCGCTCCAGCGGAAACTGCACCATCCGCCAGGCCGACAGGAGGACTCCGACGAGAAGGGCCTGTGTCGTGGCGGCGCTGGCAGGTCCAGTCTCGTACACGGTTGTCGTGACGGCATCGAGATGCCGCTGTTGCTCGGCCATGTAGCGGGACACACCACCTGTCCGGCTCTGTTCCGGTCCCACGATCAGGATTTTCTGTGACGACATTCGTGTGGGGTCTTGGATGCCGACTCCTTAGTCAAAAACTCCCTACTACATTGATGGACCGAGAGTCCTCCTCTCGGTAGCTTCTTGTCCGCTGGCGCGGACTGCGATGTCGTTCGAAAGCCTCCGATTCTCGTGACCATGAGTGGTTGTCACTCGAACGACTCTCTGATACTGCTGGCTGTAACATTTCGAAATAATTCGCCACCCCGGGGGTGGCGAATATCTGTACGAACGTACAGCCGGCAGTATGAGGAGGGGTACTTGTGACCTGCAATCAGCTAACAACTGTCGATCAGATCGACGAGCAAACTCTTCTGGGCGACCATGAAACTTTTGTCCCGAATGGATTCCTCGTCCGGTGGAAGGAGCAGGATCTGTCCCGAGCCGTTGTTGGTCTCGATAACGTCTATGTCTCCGAGCTCGTACCCGAGATCGTCCTTCAGGTCGGGATCGGGAGACACGGATTCCCAGTCGACCGGTTCAGAGCGTTGCTCGTCGCTATCGATATCACTCGTCATCGGCCAGTCCCTGTCCATCCGAACGGGTCTGCGGCCGGTTCGAGTACCCTCGTCGGGCCGGAAACGACACTCGATTCCCGTGAGTGTGTTTGGTACATATTACTCTCGGTAAGTGATTCCTTCCTTGCCGACGAGATGCCGGTAGGACATTGTTTCTCTCCGTCGCTATGAGCCATACATTGGTATGAAGGCATTACCGCATTAGGTGTTCTTACCACTTGTTCACGAATACATCCAGAATAGTTGCCGCTCTGTCTGTGGCCCTGTTGGCCGTATCGGTTCGCTTCCGTGACGACGCGCGGTTCCCAGGTACTTGCCACATCCCTGTGATTGGTCTGTTTTAATTCAAAATTGAAAAGGTGAGATTTATACGGTGTTCGCAATTACTGGCGGTCGTGCAATCTAACACTCGTACCGAGTCGTGGACGGTTCTCACTCACTGGAGCCGGCAGGAAGCCATCGTACTCGCGCTGGACCGTGCGTTCGACGAACTCGATGGTGTCGAGGACGACGTCGTCATCTTCGACTATATCGACCCCGAGGCGATCGAAGCAGTCTTCGGAGGGCCATCACCCGATCGCGGGGCGAACGAGCTCCGGTTTACCTGCGAGCAACACGAGATTCGGATCAGTGACGACGGAACTATCGAAGCCAGATCCGACTCGGAGTACCGCATCTGCTAATACAAATCGCTATGCTGAGGTGCCGTTGTGACCGCCCGAAGTCGATCCGGAATTGACGGATAGCAGTCCGTGGGACAGCTCTGTCCGTTTGATCGCACGGGGATCACTCCGTCGACGGACGAAGCTGTCGCCTGAACCACGACAGCCCCGGTCGCCTGTCGAGGTGCCAGAGCAGGGTGGCACCACCCAGTAGCGTCGCCTCGAAGACGAGATACAGGCGCCCCCGCGGCGTTCCCAGGAACTCGACGAACGCATCGAAGAACACCCCCGCCTGGGACAGGAGTCCGATGCCGGCCTCGGGCGAGGCCGGGATCAGCGGCCACAGGAGGAACCCGGTAGCGAGTTCACCGCTGGTCAAAAGCGAGTACGTCGCGTCCCCGAGCAGGTGCGAGCCGTAGGCGAGTGCGAACACGATTCCCAGAGTCGTTTTCCCGTTGGCGTGCGCGAGCAGGATCACCAGTGCTGACAGCGGAACCGCAAACAGCAGGGAGTGGCCTAGCGAGAGCCCGCTGGGAAGCACCCCAAACGTCCAGGCCAGCGGCTTGTCGATCAGATCGGGCAGCTGGGAAGCGATCGCGATCGCACCGACCGCTGCAGTGGCCGGACCACGACCGGTCGCGACTCTGTGGAAGACCGATCCGAACAGGTACGCCAGCGCGAGATGTTCCCAGGGCCACATCAGGCGCACCTGTCCGGGGACAGCGGGACCGAACTCCGTTTCGGGTGGCCCGCGCACCGGTGCTGACAGACGAAGTAGTTCATGCTGCAAATGCTTGTATCTGGCTGCCGTCGTTGTTATGAGGAGCGTACACCTGACTGTACCGTTTCCGAACGCGTAGGAGGCAGTTACCGTGAGACGGGTGAGACGAACACCCCTCGTACGGATCGCTGTGCGTCCCTTCCGTATCGACCACCCGATAGCGGTCGGAGCGGTAACTCGGTTCAGCGATCCGTATCACTTCTCGACCGCCGTCCCCGGACAGTCGAGACGTCCGTCGGGCCAAGAGGTGGATCGGCCCACCTGAGAAAAGTCGGGATAGGTCGTGTTCACCACTCGCAAGGGCTGACTAACAATACCGTCACAGTTTGAACTGTGTAGAGAGTGATGCACTATCTGTTCTTTACGAACACGCCTGCCCACGTCCACATGTACAAACATGTGATCGGGAAGTTACAACAGCGCGGTCATCGGACGTCCATTCTGGCACGGGATTACGGGTGTACGCTCGCGTTGCTCGACTGGGAGGGATTGGACTACACGGTCTATGGGAGTTGTGACACCGACCGGCGATCGCTGTTCAAGCAGTTGCCCGGTCACTACTACCACATCGCCCGATCGGTCCGTCGACTCGATCCGGACCTCATCTTCGGTATGGGGGCGTACGGGGCCCACGCGGGGCTCCTCTCTCGAACGCCCTCGATACTCGTTCTCGACTCCGAACCCACGTCGCTCGATCACGCGATATCGACGCCGTTTGCACGCGTGATTCTGACGCCGTCGGCCTTCCGGAAAGACCTGGGTGAGTCTCACTACACCTTCGAGGGGTTCAAGGAATCGGCGTATCTTCACCCGTCGGTGTTCGAAGCCGATCCGACGATCAGGGACGATCTCGGTGTCGGGCCCGACGAGCAGTACGTCATCCTCCGGCTGAACGCCTTCGGCTCCCACCACGACGTCGGCAAGGACGGCCTCACGCCGGAGGTGCGAGGGCCACTGATCGAGCGCCTGGCAGAGCAAGCGACGGTATTCGTCTCCGACGAGGACGACTCGCTCGACTTCTCGACGGTCCCTGCCCGCCCGTTCGATCTCCACCCGGCGAAGCTTCACGACGCACTGGCCGAAGCAAGCTTGCTCGTCGCGGACACACAGACCATGGTTACGGAAGCAGCACTGCTGGGTACGCCGGCCATCAGATCGAACTCCTTCGTCGGGGAGGACGACATGGGCAACTTCCTGGAACTGGAGCGGGCCGGGCTGATCGTCAACCTCCGGGACGCGGCCGGGATTGTCGACAGGGCTATCCCACTGCTTACCGACGACGAGGCCCGATCGGCGTGGCGACAGCGACGGGACGCGTACGTCAAAGATATGGCCAACCTCTCGGATATCCTCGCGGAGGTCGCCGAATCCTTCGAGACTATCGAATCCGTGTCACACCTCCGGCTAGCACGGCTGCGAGCAGAGCAGACACGCGGGGACAAAAATGTCGGATGAATGGGACGAAATCGGATTCGTGATCAGCTCCGATTACCGGGTCACTGCACTGAAGCGCCTCGCCGAGGGGCCGGCCACGCCATCACAGATCGCCGACGAAGCCGATATCGGTATCGCCCACGTCTCCCGGGCGCTCAAGGGACTGCGTGACCGAGGGCTCGTCGAACTCCTGGTTCCGGAGGAGCGCAAGAAAGGACGCGTCTACGGTATCACCACCGACGGGAACGACGTCTGGCAACAGATCGAATCGCAGAATCTGGTCGATTGAAGCGACCGCCCCGGCGGTACGCTCGGGAAGATGTTCGGCTAGCCGTGTGGCGAAATCGGATCGCCGCGTAACCGAAAAACACCGTGGCGATCCAACGGAGGTGTTTTGGACGGTAAACCCCGAACGGCACAGTTAGGATAATCGTGAATGTTATGACACAAGGCCGACAAAATTCGCTCGAGCTCTACGTTCGGTCGCTGGCTCCGCGGACTGCGATCAGGCCACATCTCGACCGACTGCAGACCCTCGAGGCACTGGCGGCGGACGGTTTCGTTTCCGAGTATACGATCCACGTCGTCGGGGACGGAATCATTCACGAGGGCGACTACGAGGGGGTTCCAGTCGCTCAACACCTCACGCAGCGCCTCAATGAAATCGAAGCGTGGGCCGAGGAGAACGACGCCAGCATCCCCGGGATCAGAACGACGACCGTCTCGGAAACTCGTTTCAACGACATGGAGTACACCGTGACGAGGGTCCCCCACAAGATGGTTCTCGAATACACGGGCGGGCAACTCCGGTTTTGCTCACCGGCGATCACCGACGGGAAACGGTTCAGTGTCGACGAACATCTCGCCGACATTCGCACCTCGGCGGGATACTCGGACCGATCGAGAGTGGAGCGAAATCTGTAGCGATCTCTCGGCGACGTGTAGCCGATTCTCGAAGAACAGCCGTGTTCTTTCCCACAGTGCACTCCGTCTGTTTTTCAAAGACGGATTCTCGTAGTACAGCCGCTAGTCTGACCGACACTAGAAGGGCTGGGCCAGGTATATCACGTGATAGAGGTTCCACGCGGTTACCGATATGCCAACGAGTGCCAATCCGAGTGGAACGGAAACACAGTGTGGCCGGGGCAAGCGCATCCATACCGCATAACAACCACCGAAAAAGGCAGCTTTCACCCCGACAGCGGCGACGAACGTCGCCACCAAATCCAGGTCGTACTGCTCGATGAGAAACGCCAGGAGCGGCCCCATTTCGGTGAGCCCCTCCATTCTGACTCCGATTCCAGTCGTCACCACGTCACCGACACCGTAAAACAGGATCGCAGTCATCCAGATCGAGCGGTCCGGCGGCGGTTCGATCGAGGGTGAAACCAACCGTGAGTGCATAACCCGATACTCGGGCGGGAACATCTTGGTTAAACATAACATATAGCAGAGATAATCCGATACAGATCGCAGTTCGTCGATTGGCCGTCCCCGGCGGTCGTCATAAGTACAACATTCATGACGCTGAACGCCGAACAGTCGGTAGATGCGACTGGACGACTTCATCGAGGACTTTCAGCGCGACGAGGCCGCCGAGAAGCGACGGCTCGCGGAGGAGAAGTCCTACGAGATCACCAACTACCTCGATGAGGTCGAGCGGGAGTTCGAGCGGGCAGTCTCCGGGGAGTCGCTGTTCGGCGCGACTGCCCCCGAGATATTCGTCGGCAGGTCGTCGTACCCCAACGTTTCGACCGGTGTGCTCTCGCCGGTGACGGACGGCGACGCCGCTGATTTTGCCACCTCCGGGGAGTGGTACCAGCAGGGGCTGGGCGTCTCTGAGGTCCTCCAGCGACGGACCGGCCTGCTGAATTCGACGCGGTCGGCCAACGTCGACGTCAGAGACGTCTGGGACGGGTTCGTCGGGGTCCAGCGGGAGGTTGCCATCGCCGACCACCCCGTCGACGTCGAGGTCGGCCTGGACGGGGAGCCGGACATCGATCTCTCACTGGACGACGTGGGTGCACCGACGGGCCCGCGCGCCAGCGCCGAGTCGGCGACGCTCGCGGAGAACCCCCACGTCCCCCGACCAGTGAAGAAGACCCTCGAGGACGACGACTGGCGGGCCGAGGGTGCGATGACTTACCTTTACCGACGCGGGTTCGACGTCTATGACATCAACACGATTCTCTCTGCGGGTGCGCTGGGTCGCGGGCGAGACCGGCGACTGGTCCCGACGCGGTGGTCGATCACCGCCGTCGACGACACCGTCGGGCAATTCCTCCGCGGGGGGATCCGGAACGCCTCGACCATCAGTGAAACCGAGGTGTGGTACAACGAGTACATGGGCAACCGCTACTGGGTCGTCCTGACGCCCGGCCAGTGGGAGTTCGAACTCGTCGAGATGAAAGCGCCCGACAGCGTCTGGAACCCCGCCGGTGAGGCCTACTACCTCGCCAGCGCCCACGAGGGCTACGAGGGCCGCACCGGCTACGTCGAAGAGACTGCCGGCGCGTACTACGCTTCGCGGCTGGGCGTGCTCGAACATCTCAACGACCGGGGTCGCCAGGCCAAGTGTCTCGTCCTCCGGGAGGTGACCGACGACTACTGGGCACCTGTCGGCGTCTGGCAGGTCCGGGAGGGCGTTCGCAACGCCTTCGATGGCCAGCACGGCGAAACCGAGACGTTCCGACAGGCCGTGACCGAAGTGACCGAACAGCTGCCGGTCTCGCTTGGTGCGTTGCGGCGCAAGTCCGAGCTGGTTGCCGGACTGCAGGCGAAACTGAGTGACTTCTGACGGGCGTCACAGGCTTTTTGTTCGCTGCTTGCGATCTATTACCATGAAATCGATCGTTCTACAGACATTCGACACGCCCGATCCCGGTGGTATTGACATCGCCTTCAGCCTCGGCGGTGGGGCCGCCAGCGCGTTCCTGTCGACGCTGCTGGTCGGGGCGATCCTGGTGGCCCTCGCCCCCGATTACACCGAGCAACGGATCGCCGAAGTGCGCGAGAACCCCGTCGGTGCGTTCGTCTACGGCGTCGTCTCGCTGATCGCGCTGCTGCTCCTGTCGCTGGTGCTGTTCATCACGATCATCGGAGTTCCGGTTGCAGTCGCGCTGCTCGTGCTCGCGATCGTCCTCTGGGCGGTCGGTGCGGCCATCGCCTTTCTCGCGATCGCCGACAGTCTGGTCGGACACGACGACGGGTGGTTCCTGACGCTGGTGATCGCTGCAGGGATCAACGGCGGGCTCGCGCTTACTGGAATCGGTGGCCTGGTATCGTTTTTCGTGGGCGCCGTCGGCTTCGGGACGGTGCTGCGGAACCTCCTATAATCAGTCGACGATGACTTCGACCGGTTCCTCGTCTTCTGTCTCTTCGGTCGGTTCTTCGGAGCCGCTGGTTTCCTGATATAGCAGGACGCCGGCGATCGCCAGCACGATCCAGGACCGCCAGTTCGCGAGGTTCAGCGTGTAGCCGACGCCGAACGGTTTCTCGACGAGCATGCCCTCGCCGGGCTGCCAGTAGGACGACAGCAGCCGTTTCATGCTCGGTCGCTCGAAGTTGTACGGCACGCCGAAGATCTCGCCGGACTGTGGCTTGTCCGTCATACCTGGTAGTTTGTCGGCCGACACTAAGTCGTTTGTCCTCGGGCTGTCACAGGACTTTTCTCTATGGCTGCTGAGCATCGAGCATGGCCGCCTTTCGTATCGTCTTGCAGTCCTGTGCGCTCGGGGAATCGTCGGACCTCGTAATCGGACTCGGTGGCGGCGCAGTGATCGCGTTCGTGGCGACACTGTTGGGTGGCGTGTTCCTGACGACGTTCACCCCTCGGTACACCGACCGGATGATCGGCGCGGTTCGCGCGCGCCCGCTCGGATCGCTGCTCTACGGACTGCTCTCGATGCTGACTGCCGGGCTGGTCGTGCTGTTGCTCTGGATGACCGTCATCGCGGCTCCGGTCGCGCTGGTGTTGCTTGTGGCTTCTGTCGTCGCTGTCGTGCTGGGCGCGACGACCGTGTTCCTGGGAATCGCCGGCCGACTGGTCGACATCGACGACCACTGGTTCGCGACGCTGGTGCTCGCTGCGGCTCTCAACGCCGGACTGGTGCTTACGGGTGTCGGTGGACTGGCCTCGGTCGCCGCTGCTGCGGCCGGCTTCGGTGCGATGTTGAACGATTACATCGGGTGACGCTGTGTCCCTCTCCGCTTAGGGCTCTTCGTCGTCTGCGCGTTCGATGATCTCGTCGGGATCCTGGATGTCGTCCCCGATATTCCCGGACTTGACTGCTTCTGCTTCCCGCTCCATCTCTTCGATGTCGACGCCGTCGGTCGCCTCGAGGATCTCCTCGATGGCGTCCAGTCCGAGCATCTCCCGGGTCTCCTCGTCGAAGTCGAGTCCTTCGAGTTCGTGGCCGTTGGTCTTGGTGTCGCTGCCGGTGAGGTGTTTGCCGTAGCGGCCGACCAGCGAGGTCAGTTCCTGGGGTAGAACGAACGTCGTCGATTCTCCTTTGCCGATCTCTTCCAGGGTTTCCATGCCGCGCTCGATGACGGCGCGTTCGCCCATCGCTTCGGCGGATTTGGCGCGGAGAACCGTCGAGATGGCGTCCCCCTGTGCTTCGAGGATCTGACTCTGCTTTTCACCCTGTGCGCGGATAATGTTCGAGCGCTTGTCCCCTTCCGCTTTTTCGATCGCACTGCGGCGTTCACCCTGGGCTTCCAGGATCATCGCACGGCGGCGGCGCTCGGCGGAGGTCTGCTGCTCCATGGCCTCCTGGACGTCCGTGCTCGGGTTGACTTCTCGGACCTCGACGCTCTCGACGCGGATCCCCCACTCGTCGGTGGGCTCGTCGAGTTCCTTGCGGATCTTCGCGTTGATCTCCTGGCGCTTGTTGAGCGTGTCGTCCAGTTCCATGTCGCCCAGCACCGCCCGCAACGTCGTCTGGGCGAGATTCGAGACCGCACGCTCGTACTGCTGGACCTCCAGGAACGCCTTCTTGGCGTCCATCACCCGGATGTAGACGACGGCGTCGGCGGTCACCGGCGAGTTGTCACGGGTGATCGCCTCCTGGCGCGGTACGTCCAGCGTCTGAGTACGCATATCGAAAGCGTAGGTCTTCGAGACGAACGGCGGGACGAAGTTGATCCCCGGCTCCAGCAGCTTGCGGTATTCCCCCAGCACGGTCAGTGCCTTCTTCTCGTATGCTTGTACGATGACCACCATCTGCCAGACGACGGCGACGGCGACGGCCAAAACGACGAGGCCAAGCAGTGGCAAAGCGCCAATCAACTGCAGCGGGACCAGTTCGAACATGCGTTCAGGCCTTCGGCCGACCCGGTAAAAAGTGTTCGGTGAAAATCATGCCACTGCGACGGTCCCGCCGGACTGCGGCGGATTAGGCGGTATCGATATCCGGTTCGCGCCCGCCCTCCTCTTCTCGCCCACGGGCGAGTTCGCGGTCGATCTCGTCTTCTTCGATTACTTCGAGGCTCTCGACGGTCACGACGTTTCCACCGCCGGGGTCGACGACGATGACTTCCGCCCCTTCCTCGATCTCGCTGTCCAGCGCACGAGCCCGGTAATACGGGTTGAACCCGCCCGCTTCGAGTTTGATCTCACCGCTGGTCTCGGTGACGCGCTCGACCACGCGACCGGTCTGGCCCCGGAGCGAATCCGAATCGCTCGTCTGCGCCGTCCCTTTCCCCCCGTAGATGTCGAACTCCCGGTATCCATAGAGTGCCGCCCCGCCGATGATCATGACTGTCGCGGCAAGCACGACCGTCGTTGCGAGTAGCCCGAGCGATCCCGGCAACGCCAGCCCGACCAGGCCGGCGCCGAACAGCGCGATCCCGAGGACGATGAAGTGCGCTCCCGGCGCGAACGCCTCGGCAATGACGAGTCCGGCACCAGCCAGTAACAGCAGCGTCGCCAGATCCAGGCCGAGGAACTCAACCATACCAGTCTGTTCGGGTTCCGACTGGATAATCCTTCGGTCGTCTCACGGGCCGGGACGCGGACTGCCGTCGCGCTCCGCGGGTGCCGGCAGGGAGATACTGCGGTCAGCCCGGCCCTGCGCCGGCCAGATAGAACTGCAGGAAAAAGGCGAGTGCGACGAGGACGCCGACAACGAGAAACAGCACGTTCTCCAGATCAGGTGAGCCGGCCTCGATGACCTCGGTGTCGCTGGTCGGTGAGCCGAAGACGTTGCCCTCGACGGCGCTCTGATCGTCCTCCAGATCCGACAGGGAAAACCGCCACTCGCCGTCGTCGTCCGCGTCGCCGTCGTCACGCTCACGTTCGTCGTCACCGTTGGCACGCTCACTCTCACCGACCTCGTCGGCCCCGAACGCCCAGTCGGAGTCGTCGTCTGCCATGTGAGGGTCAACGGGACGGGCGATAAAAGGGCTGGCGCTACTGGACGTGCCGGGGATTGGTGCTACTGGATGCGTGTGCCGGCCGGAGCGTCCTCGTGTGTCGTCAGCAGGTCGGCCTCCTCCCCGGCCGCCAGGATCATACCGTTGGATTCGACGCCGAACAGTTCGGCCTGCTCCATGTTCGCCAGCAGGATCACCTTCGTCCCGGGAAGCTCCTCGATATCATGGAGCTGTTTGATCCCGGCGACGACCTGTCTGGTCTCGACGCCGATGTCGACTTCCAGGCGGACGAGCTTGTCCGAGTCCTCGATCGGTTCGGCCGTCTCGATGCGGCCGACGCGCATGTCGATCCCCTCGAAGTCCTCGAAACTGATCCGATCGTCGACGAGCGGCTCCAGGTCCATGTCCCCGGATTGGTCACCGCCGGTGTCGTCACTTTCGGTTTCGGTGTCGTCTCCGTCTTCCGTCGCTTCCTCGACGCGCGCTTCGAGCTTCTCGTTGAGCTGTTCGACCCGATCCTCCTCGATCTTCTCGAACAGCTCCGCGGGTTCGTCGAACGTCTCGGGCGGGGCCGCGTGTACGTCCTCGACGGTCGTCTCGTGGACGCTGCCGTCCTCGCCGAGTTGGTCCCACAGTGCCGCCGCCTTGCCGGGCGTCAGCGGCTCCAGCAAGATCGCGAGCGCTTTCGCGACCTGCACGCAGTCCCGGATGACCTGTGCGGCCTGGTCGGGATCTTCGTCGGTGAGCTTCCAGGGCTCGTTGCGCTGGATGTACTCGTTGCCGAAGGCGGCCAGTTCGACTGCCGCCTGGCCCGCCTTCCGGATCGAGTAGTCGTTGATCGCCTCGCGGTAGGCGTCGACGGCCTCGTCGATCCGGTCTTCGACCTCGGCGGAAACCGACGCGTCGGGCGTGCCGTCGAAGTTGCGGTGGGCAAAGAGCAGCGACCGGTAGAGGAAGTTCCCGACCGTGCCGACGAGTTCGCCGTTGACGCGCTCGCGGAACTTCGACCACGAGAAGTCCACGTCCTGCTGGAAGCCGCCGTTGGTGGCGAGATAGTACCGCAGCAGATCCTCGTGGAAGCCCTCGTCCAGATACTCGCGCGCCCAGACCGCCCGGTTGCGCGAGGTCGAGAAGCCCTTGCCGTTCAGCGTCATGAACCCGCTGGCCATGACGGCCCGGGGTTCGTCGTACTCCGCAACGTGCAGCATTGCCGGCCAGAAGATGGTGTGGTGCTGGATGATGTCCCGGCCGATGATGTGAACGATCTCGCCGTCCGCCTTCCAGGCTTCTTCCCAGTCGTAGGTATCGGCACCGACGCGCTCGGTGTACTGCTTGGTCGAAGCGATGTACTCGATGGGCGCGTCGACCCACACGTACAGGACGAGATCTTCCGCACTCGATTCGTCGTCACCATCGATCTCGGGATAGTCGAACCCCCAGTCCAGATCGCGGGTGATACACCAGTCCTGCAGTCCGTCCTCGATCCACTGGCGGGGCTGGTTGCGAGCGTTCGCGGTCCCTTCCAGTCGGTCGAGAAAGTCGGTGAGATATTCGGACAGTTCGGAGACCTCGAAGAACTTGTGCGTGCGATCGCGGTACTCGGCGGGGTTGCCGGTAATCGTCGAGACGGGGTCCTCGATCTCGCCGGGTTCGAGGTGACGACCACAGCCCTCGTCACACTCGTCGCCGCGAGCCTTCGCTCCGCAGTACGGACAGGTCCCCTCGACGTATCGATCAGGCAGGGGCTGGTCCTCGGCGGGGTCCCAGGCGACCTTAATTTCCTTCTCGTAGACGTAGCCTTTCTCCTCGAGCGTGCGGACGATCTCGTGAGTCAGTTCGCGGTTGGTCTCCTCGTGGGTGTGGCCGTAGTTGTCGAACTCGACCGCGAACTTCGGGAACGTCTCCTGGTACTGTTCGTGGTACTCCAGGGCGAACTCTTCGGGATCGACGCCCTCCTGGATGGACTGGACGGCGATGGGCGTGCCG
This sequence comes from Halapricum hydrolyticum, assembly GCA_025517565.1. Lineage (GTDB taxonomy): Archaea > Halobacteriota > Halobacteria > Halobacteriales > Haloarculaceae > Halapricum > Halapricum hydrolyticum. The sequence continues at coordinate 28,546 of JAOPKD010000019.1, read as the reverse complement.
TGCATGTCCGACCCGCAGACGAAGGCGGTCTGCTGTCCCAGCTTCTCCAGGGCACGGCTGAACACGTCGCCGCCGACGTAGGTCCGCAGGTGGCCGATGTGCAGGTCGCCGTTGGCGTAGGGCAACCCGCAGGTCACCACCGCGGGCTCGTCGGTCGGAAAGTCCTCGTGGCTCATACCTTCCCTTACCGCTATACGCGTCAAAAACCCGCTGGTTTCCGGCGAGATCGAATCCTACGGGCACGCGGTCGTCGGCCTCGCTGTTACAGTCGTCCAGAAGGTTTCGAGACAGCAGGGACACGCTAGTTGTTCGCGTCCCGGAACCGATACCGGTAGGGCTGGTCGCGGATGACCTCGACGTCACCGTACTGGGCGTGTCGCCCGAGGACAGTCGCGATTCGGTGGGCGCTGTCGAAGTCCTCGCCGTGCTGCTCGAGCAGATCGAGGATTTCGCGCGCTGTCAACGGCTCGTCGGCGTCGGCCTGTTCCAACACCGACCGGATCCGCTCGAACTCGCCGTGACGTATGCGCATACGCTTACGTATGTGCCACTATACCATTAAACGGCGTCAGACAGCCGTCTGACGGACTTTCGCCGGAAAATCACAGACCGCAGCCGAACGATCGTGGTCGGGGGTTGTCAGACAGTCGCACGGGAAGCGTCACACCGGCCGGTCGTATTCGTCCTCGAAATCGCGCTGGTCGCGGTAGGCCTCGACGAAGCGCTCGACGTCGAACTCCGCCATCTGTGATTCGAACTCCGCTTCGAGGCCCTCGTCGTCGATGTGGCTGACCGCGTGATCCATCAGTTCGACGAGTAGCTCCACGACGACGTGATGGAGTCGTCGGGCGTCGAAGTCGGTCACCCAGATCAGGGCGGCCCCGACTTGCCCGTCCTCCGAGACGTCTCTGACGGCGACCTCGTCGGGGAACTCCTCCATCACCGATCCCATGAGGTGGGGCATCGAGAACTCGTCGTACTCGTCGTCGGTGTCGATCACTGCCCGCAGCTGGGCGGCGATGTCCTCGGGGACGAATCGCGACAGCGGATGGGCGTCCGTCACGACCGCGTGGGTCTCCCCACAGTCGCAGTCGAACTCCCGCTGACCGAGGTCGAACCCCCGCGGCGAGACGGTCTCTCCGCAGGGCAACTCCATTCGTTCCCCACCGCTCCCGGGGACGCGTGGTTCTGGCATATCCGTCGGTTGGGCGCTCGCGCGCTTAAGAGCGACGCTGTCGCCCCCGGGAATCAATAAGTGCGCTGATTTGACGGAAGAGAAGCACAGACGCCACAACGGATCCGATAACCATGCCAACGCGAACTCGGAACGCTACAAGAGCAACGAAGCAAACAAACCCAGATTGAGCAACCCACAAAAGCGACCGACCGAACCACCCTAAATTTTGACTGTCGCGCAGAGATCTATTTCGTTGTTCTATCTGAGCCATACCAGCCTCCTTGCACAACCAGAGTGAAAATGTTTCTGGCGAAGAGTGAAAGACGCGCGGGCTTCGTGAACGGATGGTTCAGAATCTTCAACGCGAGACAAACGGCGTCGCTGTGCTAACTTCACGCTTTGTATCCAGTACGCCGTTCGTGTCAACTGGCGGAGGTTTCAAGAGAGCCCGGATATCAAATCGAGGGCTGTCGATCCGGTCTGTCGTCACTGCGTGCGCTGAGTCGGACGTACGCCTCGGTCACGAGTGCCGTCCCGAAAGTCAGGTTGACAGCGCCCAGCAGTGCGCCACCGACCGTCCCGGCAGGTCCGACGAGCAGCGACGCGAGCACCCACGTTCCGAGAGTGACCAGAAACAGCACGACGGCCAGCCCGAGAATCTCCCATCGGTTGCCCTTCACCAGGCCCCAGGAGCCGGAAATCGCCTGAATCGGTCCCTTGTCGGCGACCGCGATCTCCTGGCGGACGAACAGGAGGCCGATGTAGACGAACAGCGCGGGAACGAACAGCAGGAAGAACGTCAGCACGGAGACGATCCCGATCGCGAGATAGATCAAGATCACGGCCACGAAACCGTACGCCGCCGCGATCGGAAGGCGGCGCGCCGCCAGCGCGCGTGGTACGCCGTCCAGTTCGTCGTTCGCGAACGCTCTCACGGCGACGATCCGGATCGCCTCGACCAGGATCGCCAGCGCGAGCAGTCCGACCAGCAGAACCGGGGCCGAGAGGTCGACCGTCAACCCGGCTGCTTCGATCGTCCGCTCCAGATCCGTGATAAGCTGCTGGACTTCCGGCTGGCTGGTATCGGCGTTCTCGCGGACAAGCGTCAGCGTGTCCTCGAATACCCGCACGAGCAAGGATTCCGCGAGGACGTCACTCGCGATCCCGACGATCGCCAGCGAAGCGACGATCTGCGCACCGGTCATCGACAGCAAGCTGTCGACGGCGTCCGCCAGCAGCTGGTACAGATCCAGCGACTCGTCCAGCGCAGGATCATCGAACGGGTCAGCGGACATCGGTCCCCTCTGGACGCTCCCTCCGGGCCTTTGCAGTCTGCTCCCCCCTCGCGATTCGGCCGTACAAACGGTCGGCTGTTCTCATCGGCCGTCGGTTCGACGAAAAGTGGGATAAAACCACTCGTTTCCGATAGGTTCGCACGGATCGCGTGGCGGTCCGATCGCACGGCCTGTGGCGATACGGCCGGGCGTACGGCGGTCCAAATCAGGGCCAGTCGTCGCGGCCGTCGTCGCCGTCCTGTCCGGGCGGTTCGGGTTCACCGAGCTCCCAGTCGGCGGCGTCGGCTGCCGCGACGACGTCCAGATACTCCCAGCCGACCGACGTCGCCAGTTCCTCGTCTTCCTCGCTCGTCCCGATGTAGACGTACCGTGGCGTCTCGAACTGGTTTCTGACGTTTTCGAGGCTCTCCTTGCGGCCCCTGGGTCCGGAGAAGAAATCCTGCCGGATGCGGTGTTTGCGGGTGAAGTTCGTCACGACGTAGGTCGGCTTCTCGGAGACGACGCCGACGTACTCGCTCCACTGGCGCGCGTCGGTAAACACCGCGTCCGGACGGGCCAGCCGCTTCAGTGCTTCCAGATCGAAGGCGAGGGTCATCTCGCCGCTTGCGCCGTCCATACCCGAGCATGACGGTGGCGCGCGCAAAACGGTGTCGGTCGGCACTGTCGAACCGACCGACCAGGACGCCGACAATACCCCTCACATGAGGGCAACCGCTCTGCGAACGCCGACGGCCGGAACCGTCCGCGTCGGCACTGACGTCATCCGGGCGCGAATGCTGACCAATCGCATGTTGGCACAGAGTCCCCGATACGGTTATATGACGTGACCTCATACAGAGGTCACAATGATGGCGACGACACACGGCCTCCTCGGGCTCGCGCTGGGGGCCGTCATCGCCTTGCTGGCACCCGAACACGCAACTACCGCGATGGCCGCCGGACTTCTCGGAGGAGTCGCTCCCGATCTGGACCTGTACCGCGGCCACCGCCGGACGTTACACTTCCCGGTGTACGGATCGATCCTTACGGCGGTCGTCGTCGCGATCGCGATACTCGTGGCAACACCCGTGACCGTCGCGCTCGCGGCGTTCGTCGCCGCTGCGGCCCTCCACGCCGCGACTGACGTCCTCGGCGGCGGCCTGGAGTTGCGTCCCTGGGAGGGTAACTCCGAGCGGGCAGTGTACTCCCACTATCACGGTCGCTGGCTGTCGCCGCGTCGGTGGGTACCCTACGACGGGTCGCTCCACGATCTCGGCCTCGCGGCCGGACTTGCAGTGCCGGCAGTGCTCTGGACCGATGGCCTGTTGCAACTCATCATCGCGGGCGCGGTAGTCGTCTCCCTCGGGTACACGCTGCTCCGAAAGCGACTGGCAGCGATCGCCGCCACGCTGGTCACGCTTCTCCCGGCGGCCGTCCACCCCCACGTTCCGGAGCGCTATCGAAGTACCGCCAACAGCCACTCGAACACGGTCTCGCGATACCAGTAGACGAACGCCGAGACGGTCAGCACAGCCAGCAGGATCACTCCCGCTTCGACGTACAGACGTGCCGCCAGTGACGCGCCGACGGCGTTCGCGAGCAGATATCCCGGGATTCGCCCGAGTGCAGCGATCAGCGTCATCCGCCTGATGTCGAGTTCGGTCGTCCCGGCGACGAAGCAGATCACGTCGTCCGGCAGACCTGGCAACACGAACAACGCAGTCAGCGCCAGATATCCCCGCCGTGCCGAGAAGCCATCGAACGTGGCGAGCGCGTCCGGGTCGATCGCCCGCTCGACGAACGGCCGCCCGTAACGACGCGCCAGTCGAAACACGACGTAGCTCCCGATCGTTGCCCCGACGACGCTGTAGACAGTACCCCAGAAGAGCCCGAACAGCCAGCCGCTCGCGACGGCCAGAACCTGTCCCGGGATCGGTGCGAACACGACCTGCATAGCCTGCAACAGGACGAACGCGAGCGGTGCGGCGAGACCGAACTCCGCGATGAACGCCCGGGTCGCGACCGGCTCGGTGAGCCAGGCGACCCGACCCCGGAGTGCGATCGAGCCACCGATCAGCACCGCGAGGATGACCGTCAATCCCACCAGTGTCGTCCGGCGGCTCCGGGCGTCAGCGAAGATCCGCACGCGACGATCCATCAGCCATGGGCTCTCAGCGCGGACAGAAAAGCCCTGTGTCGATCAGACGGACTGCTGTAAGTCGGGCCCGTATCACTCGATCGCAGACGGAGCCAGCGCGTCGAGATCGACCTCTTTCTCGAGGAGCGCCTCCTTCTGGTCGGCGACCGGCCGTTCCTGGCGGATGATCTTCTTGAACGTGCTCTGCTGGGAGAGATCCCCGATCAGTACCCCGCCGATCAGCTTGCCGTTCTTGAACGTGAGGCGACGCCACTCGTTCTCGGAGTATTTGCGCTCGGCGTCGTCTTCGCCGATAGTCGGGTGGCCAAAGGAGAGGAACGGGAAATCGAAGTGCGTGATCGAGTAGGAGGGGACGTACCGGAACTCTTTGGTCGTGTCGTCGGTAGCCATGTTCTTGCCGGCGACGACGCCCTGCTCTTTGGCCGAGCCCCACGCCCCGTTCTGGGTTCGATCTTCGAGGATCACGTCGTAATACTCGGTAATGTCGCCGGCCGCGTAGACGTCCTCGACGTTCGTCCGCATGTACTGGTCGACGAGCACGCCGCCCTCAACGTCGACCGGCGTGCCTTCGAGGAACTCCGTATTGTAATCCAGCCCGACGGCGATCCCGACGAACTCCGCCTCGTGGGTCACGCCGTTGGTGTCGACGACGCCGCTGACGTGACCCGTTTCGTCGACCTCGAAGTGGTCGAGTCCGCTCTCGAAGACCGGTTCGACGCCGATCTCTTCCAGCGCCCGGTGGACGATCTCCGCGCCGTCGAGGCTCAGCGCGTAGCGCCACCAGCGGTTACCCCGCATGAGGTACTTGGCGTCGACGTTCTGGGCGCCACAGATCGCTGCCAGGTCGATCCCGAGCAATCCCGCTCCGATGACGACGCCCTTCTCGGCTTCGGCGGCGTGTTCGCGGATCTTCCGGGCGTCCTGGAACGTCCAGAAGTGATGGATCCCCTCGGCGTCGGCGTTCTCGACGGGGAGCTGGATCGGCGTCCCGCCCGTCGCGACCAGGAGCTTGTCGTAGCTGTAGGTCCCGCTGTCGTGGGTGTGGACGGTCTTCTCGTCGGTATCGACGCCGGTCACGTGCGTGTTGAGCGCGAGGTCGATGTCCCGCTCGTCGTACCAGTCGGGCTCGTGGATCGACACCGGCGGCTCGGGCAGCTTGCCCTTTGCGAACTCTTTGATCAGAATCCGGTTGTACAGCGCCTCACCCTCCTCGGTGATGACGGTGATTTCGGCGTCGGGATCCGTCTCGCGGATCGTCTCGGCCGCCGAACTCCCCGCGATCCCGTCGCCGAGGATGACGTGCGACGTGGTCATGGACTCTCGTTCGGGTCGGGCCTTAATGTGGGTTGCTATCTCTCCAGTGACCGATACTCGGTGACGTCGTGACCCTCCCCGATGAATCGGTCTCCCGAGGGACAGGACGGCGTTCCAGACGGAATACACCATGATAAATACATATGGTTCTGGCGCGTACAAAGGTTCTTGAGTCTCGCAGCCGTATTGAGAGACATGCGTGAGACGATCGAACGCGTATTCGGACTGGACCGTTTCAGTCGGCGACTGATCGCACTCGGGGTCGTGCTCGTCGTCGGGAGTCTCGCTCTTGCCGGTTGGTTCCTTCTCAGCGGTGAACTCGTGACGGGGCTGTCGATACTCCTGTACGTCGTCGTCGGGACGCTGCTCGCGGCGATCGGGTTCTCCCCGAGCGTAGGTTCCGGGCCGAACCAGCGCGTGTGATGCCGTCGTACGTTTGGGACAATATTCGGCACGGCGGGGTATCGAGGGGTTCAGACGTGTTGCAATCGGCAGTATGATCTGCCGGAGTCGCCGCGTTCAAGGCGGCGAAATCCGTATCGCGGTCGATGAAGATCCGTCAGAACGTCCGCCACTGGGCCGCGAAGCAAGCGCTGACCATGCCCGTGGTCGGCGAGTACGCCATCGACAAGCTGGTCGACATTCACACGTCCGTCTTCCTGGACCGCGCCGAGGAGAGTCACAGAGACGACCGGCGCGAGTACCTCGACGCCTTCTTCGAGGCGACGATGGACACCTACGTCGCCGCGCTGGAGGACGGCTATCCGGAAGCCGAGGCCCGTGAGATCACCCACATCCAGGCCAACTTCGCCTTCTACAATCACGGCTGGACCGAGATGATGGAGTTCCCCAGCGACGAACTCGACGTGCATTACGACCGCTACGCCGAGTTCTTCGAATCTTATAACATCGCGATTGAGGACCCGCTCGGAGAATTCAAACCGGAGGACGGGCTGCCGAACGCACCGTCGACGCCCGAGCGACTCGAGGAGCCCGAACACCCCTACGCCGAGGGCGGGTTCGCCGACGACGTCTACGTCGAGACCGGCGACGGCGAACTCGTGGTCGGCGGCGGCGAGGAGCCAGAAAACGTGGATGTCGAGGCCGCACCGGGTGTAGACGAGGAAAAGGTCGAAGGCTGACATTCCCCACACGGCCAATATAAGTCACCCGTCGATTAGATCGGCACACGCGTACCCGGCCTCGATCGCGCCGTCGAGCGAGCGCTCGGGGTACTGCGCGCGCGAGGCCATGCCAGCATAATAGACGCCCTCGGCGATCTCTTCGCCCAGGTCGTAGGGTACGACCATGTCGAGATAGCCCCGCTCGTAGACGGGGGCCGTCCGGGGATTACGAGCGATCTCCATCCAGTTGACCGACTCCCGGTCGAACTGCGGGAACAGGTCGGCGACGCCGTCGAGCCACAGCTGTTCGACCTCGTCGTCGTCGAGTTGCCACAGCTGCTCGTCGTACTCCTGGACGTAACTCGCCAGGTAGTAGAGGTGCTCGCCGCCGTAGCGCTCCTCGGGGATGAAGTTCGTGTGCTCGATGAGGACGCCGAAGGGGGCGTCGTCGATGAGGTTCAGCCAGTAGGTGTCAGTCAGCGACTGGTCGAGCGAGAGCACCGCACAGACGGTGCCCTGGAAGTCGATCTCACAGGGATAGCCCGTCAGATCTTCGAGGACGTTCGGCATCGCGGCGACGACTGCGGCATCGACCTCGTGGGTGGCCGTGCCGTCGTCGGTCTCGACGGTCAGCGAATCGACGGGGCCGTTGCTAGCGAGTCCCGTGACGCGCGCACCGGTCGTGATCGACTCCCGACCCACGGCCTCGACCAGCGCGTCAAGCAGGCGGCCGAAACTCCCCTCGACGTAGCCCAGTTGCTCGCCTCGCAGGAGGTCACGCTCCCCGCGGAACTTGACTCGCCCGAGTAGCCAGGCCGCCGAGACGTCTTCTTTCCGGGAGCCGAACTTCGCGTCGAGCAGCGGCTCCCAGAAGTACTCGTAGACTCCGCGGGTGGTGTGTTCGAGCAGGAACTCCTTGATGGGAACGTCCTCGAAGTCGTCGAGGTTCTCGTAGGTGTCCGTCCGGGGTTTCCAGCCGCGGACGTCGATCTCGCTGACGAGCATGCCCAGCCGGAACTTGTCGTAGAAGCTCAGATACGGGTAGGCGAGGATCTCCCAGGGTTTGTCCATCGGGTGGATCTGCCCCTCGACGTAGAAGGCGTCGGACTTGTAGCGCCACTCGATCTCGACGCCGAGTTCCTCGGCGAGTTCGAGGATCGTCCCCTCGGACTTCGAGAGGTGGTGGTAGTACTTTTCGATGGGATCGCCCGCGGTCTCGTAGGTGGCCGCGAGTCCCCCAAGCTGCTCGCTCGCCTCGAAGACCTGGACCTCGTGGCCGCGTTGCTGGAGGCGATAGGCGGCCGCGAGGCCGGCGATTCCGCCGCCGACGACGCCGATCATACCCCAGGGTTCCGCGGTAGCGCGAAAAGGTCTTTCCATCCGGGTGTCATAGTAACCGTTGTAATTCTGTTCCGGGTCGACCGCACGACGCGTGCGGTCGCACCGGTAAATCGGTACAACGGTCACTGTCAGTCCGCTACCTTTTTGCGGGTACTCCGGCTACAGCGGGGTATGCTGACGGTGCGGGCGCCGGCGACGAGTGCCAATCTGGGGAGTGGCTTCGACGTCTTCGGCGTCGCGCTCTCCCATCCGGCGGACGTGGTCCGCGTCGAGCGCGCCGACCGGACGACGATCGAGGTGACGGGCGCTGGTAGCCAGTTCATCCCTGAAGACCCCGAGAAGAATACGGTCGGTGCAGTAGCCGAAGCACTCGACGCCCCGGCTCACATCAAGATCGACAAGGGGATCCGACCGGCCTCGGGGCTGGGATCCTCTGCGGCAAGCGCCGCCGCAGCGGCCGTCGCGCTCAACGAACTGTACGACCGGGGCAAGACCCGCAAGGAGTTGGTCCCCATCGCCGCCAAGGGCGAGGCCGTCGTCTCGGGGGACGCCCACGACGACAACGTCGCGCCCGCGATCCTGGGCGGGTTCACGATCGCGACGCCCGACGGCGTCACCCAGGTCGACGCCGACGTGCCGCTGGTGGCCTGCCTGCCCGAAATCGTCGTCTCCACCCGGGACGCCCGGAAAGTCGTCCCCGAACGAACCAGCGTCGACCAGCTGATCGAGACGGTCGGCAACGCCGCGACGTTGACGACGGGCATGCATCGGGACGACCCCGAGTTGATCGGGCGGGGGATGGAAGACTCGGTCGTCACGCCGGCCCGCGCGAAGCTCATCGACGGCTACGGCGAAGTCCGGCAGGCCGCCCTGGAAGCCGGCAGCACGGGCGTGACGATCAGCGGTGCCGGCCCGGGCGTGCTCGCGGTCTGTCGCGAGGACGATCAGTCTCGCGTCGCCTCGGCGATGCTCGACGCCTTTGACGAGGCTGGCGTGGACGCGCGGGCCTACCAGACCCGGATCGGTGAGGGCGCGACGATCCACTGATCTCGGGGTCACGTATCCGGCCGAACCAGGGAGATTGATAACGCGCCGCGCCGAACCGCCGACGTCATGGCGATGTCCACCGTCGAGATCGTCGTCCGGCTCGTTGCGGGGATCGGACTGATTCTCGGGAACGCCTTCTTCGTCGCCGTCGAGTTCGCGCTGACCCGGACCCGACAATACAGCAGAGAGGAGTTCGTCGGCGAGGGCTCTCGTGGACTGGCCCGGGCCTGGGAGATGACCGAGGACCTGGAGATCTATCTCACGAGCTGTCAGGTCGGGATCACCGCGACCAGCATCGCCGTCGGGATCGTCGCCGAGCCGGCGCTGGCGTTCCTGCTCGAACCGGTGTTCGCGGACACGGCACTGGCGTCGGCGGGCGCGGGCGCAGTCATCGCCTTCCTCATCATCAACCTCGTCCACCTCACCCACGGCGAGCAGACCCCGACGTATCTGGGCGTCGAGCGCACGCGCATGGTCGCCAGGTACGGCGCCGAGCCGCTGTACTGGTTTCACTTCCTCATCTCGCCGATGATCATCGTCGGGGACAGCGTCGCCAAGTGGACGCTCAAGCTGTTCGGGATCGAGATGACCGGCGCGTGGCTCGAAGCCGAGACCGACTCCATCGAGACGCGAGCACAACTGCGCAACCGGCTGGGATCCGTGCTCGAAAAAGGCGAGCTGACGGACGAGCGCCGCGCGGAGGTCCTGAGCGCCCTCGAAATCGGAGACAGCGACGTCGTCGAGATCATGATCGATCGCGAGGAAATCGTCGCGCTTTCTACGGAAGTGGATCTGGAGACGAACCTCGACCGGATGGACGGGACGCCCCACGTCCGGTTTCCCCTGGTTGGCGAAGACTTCGAGGAGTTTGTCGGCGTCGTCTACGCGCCGACAGTGTTGCACAACATCGACGAACTGCGGGCCGGCAAGACGGCTCTCGGAGAGCTGGCGACACCGCCGATGACAGTCGCCGCCGACACGGCCGTCAGCGACTTCATCGATCAGTGTCAGGCGGAGAACCAGGAACTCGCGCTCGTGCTCGACGGCGGTGAGGTCGTCGGACTCGTCACCGCGACCGACGCGTTCGAGGAAGTGCTTGGCGAACTCGAGGATCCGATGGATCGGGAGCTCTAGACGCCCCGGCCCTGCATCTTCTCTTCCTCGGGCAGGTCAGCGTTGGCGTCGCCTTTCATACCCGAGCCGATATTCGAGGAGATCTCGGCGAGTTTCTCGGGGTCGTCCCAGTTGTTGACGGCCTCGACGATCGCGGTCCCCATCGCCTCGGGGTCCTCGGCACCGAAGATGCCGCTGCCGACGAAGATGCCGTCACAGCCGTGATGCATCATCAGCGCCGCGTCGGCGGGCGTGGCGATCCCGCCGGCGGCGAAGTTGACGACCGGGAGCCGGCCCATCTCGGCGGTCTCGTGGACTAGATCGGCGGGCGCCTCGTGCTCGCGGGCCCACTTCTCGCGTTCCTCGTGGGTCATCCCCTCGAGTTTGCGGATCGCTGACTTGATGTTGCGCTGGTGGTGGACGGCCTGGTTGACGTCGCCGGTGCCGGCCTCGCCCTTCGTGCGGATCATCGCCGCGCCCTCGTCGATGCGACGTAGCGCCTCCCCGAGGTTGCGCGCGCCACAGACGAAGGGTGCAGTGAACTCACGCTTGTCGATGTGATAGCGGTCGTCGGCCGGCGTCAGGACTTCCGACTCGTCGATCATGTCGACGCCAGTGGCTTCGAGGATCTCCGCCTCCTTGGTGTGGCCGATCCGGGACTTGCCCATCACCGGGATCGACACTTCGTCGATGATCTCCTCGACGTCAGCGGGGTCGGCCATCCGGGCGACGCCGCCGCGCTTGCGGATGTCCGCCGGGACGGCCTCCAGGGACATGACCGCGACCGCGCCCACGTCTTCGGCGATTCGAGCCTGTTCTCGGTTGACGACGTCCATGATGACGCCGCCTTTCTGCATCTTCGCGAAGCCGCGCTTGACCAGCTCGGTCCCGCGCTTGAGATCTTCGAGATCTTCTGGCATGCCCGCCCCTATGGAATGGTTGCACTTATCCGTGTTCTTTGCCGGATCCGCTACTCTTCCCAGAGCGCGTAGCAGTCGTCCCGCGGTTGGGACGTGATCTCGTTGCCGTCGGTCGCGACGACCGCTTCGCCCGCGTGTACCTTGCCGACGACTGCTGCCTCGATTCCAGCCGCCGCGAGTGCGTCGAGCGCCCGCTCGCGGTCGTCGGGGTCGACTGTCGCCAGTAACGCACCCGAGCCGAAGATCCGGAGGGGATCGACGCCCATCGCGTCACAGATCGCTCGCGTCTCCGGCCGGATCGGTACTCTCTCTCGATCGAATTCGACGGTCGCACCGGCAGCCTGTGCAATCTCGTAGACGCCCGCGAGGACGCCGCCCTCGGTCGGGTCGTGCAACCCGGTCGCGGTCGGCCACAGCGCTCGTGCCGCGTCGAGGACACTGATCTCATCGAAGAACCCGGCCGCCCGATCGAGCGTCCCGGTGGGGATCGCGTCGAGTTCGTCCCGGAAGTCGGTCGCGAGGATGGCCGTCCCCTCGATCCCGGCCCCGGCAGTCAACAGGAGGTCGTCGCCCGGTTCGGCCCCGCCGGTCGAGATGGGGTTTTCGGTTCGGCCCATCGCCGTCAGCGAGAGCAACGGTCGCGAGAGGTCCGAAAGCACTTCGGCGTGCCCGCCGACGATCGCCACGTCGAGTTCGCGGGCACCCCGATCGAGTTGCGTCGTCAGCGTATCGAGTCGCGCGTTATCGTCGTCGGGGAGGAAGATCGTGCTCGTGAGCCACGCTGGTTCGGCGCCGGTCGCAGCGACGTCATTGGTCGCGACAGGTACACCGAGGGACCCGGCGGCCTCCGCGGCCAGCGAGATGGGGTCAGAACTGACCACCAGCGAGTCCGGCCCGAGATCGATCGCCGCGGCGTCTTCTCCGGCCGACGGGCCGAGCGTGACGCGCTCGTCGGACGCGCCAGTCCGAGAGAAGACGTGTACGTCCAGCACCGCCGGATCGAGTTTCCCGACCATGCGACCGGCTACACTGCCGGCACGTATAGCAGTCGCGGATCGGGTCGCGGGGCGAGAATCGTTGCTTCTCCTCGTCGGGGGCGAGAATCGTTGCTTCTTCTCGCCACCGGAACGCGAGAGAGGGATCGAGAACGTCTAGTCGTCGCCGAGCGCCTCCTCGACCTGTTCGATCAGTTCGACGTTACCGAGGAACGTCGGCGTCCGGGCGTGCAGTTCGTCCGGGTCGACGTCGAGCAGCGATTGACGGCCGTCACTGGAGGCCCCACCGGCCGCCTCGACGAGATACGCAAGCGGTGCAGCCTCGAAGTGGACCCGGAGCTTGCCCTCGGGATAGACCTCCGATTTCGGGTACCCGAACAGCCCACCGTACTCGAGCACCTGCGCGAGGTCGGCGACGGTCGCGCCACCGTACCGGAGTTTGAGATCGCGCTGCAAGTCCTCGGCGAGAGCGTTGAGCCGCTCGGAGCGGTCGATCGGCTTGCCGGCGATGCCGACGACGGCGTAGTCTTCGGGCAACTCGAAGACGCCACGTCGCTCGTTGTGGCCGTCTCTGAGCAGGTACTCCTGGACGACATCGCTATCCGATCGGGCGACGGTCATCGTCGTGTACGGGCCGTGCAGGACCATCATCGCCGCGACGAGATGCCGACCGCTTGCCGGCAGCGGCCGATCATAGACGCCGACGATCGTCCCGACGGAGTTGTTCGACGCGAGGTTGCCCGACCCGTCCAGCGGGTCGATCGCGATCGCGTACCCCTCCCCGCAGTCGACGGTCTCCGATCGCTCCTCGCTGGTGTAACTGCCGACCCCGTCGAGTGGTGCGAGCGCGTCGAAAAACAGGTCGTCCGACCACACGTCGGCGTGGGTCTGAACCTCGTCGCTGGGGTTGGTCTGGCCACGCTTGCCCGCGTGCGTGCCGAGATTGCGCTTCACGTAGTGTGAGGTCTCCTGGACCGCCCGTTCGATCCGGTCGATCGTGTTCATCGTCGTACCCTCGGTGGCGTCTGACTGACGTCCATACTAGTCTGTGACGGTGAAGAAAGTTACATTCTTCTACTATGAAACATTCATTCCTAATATGTGAGAGGTTCGTTGTCACAGGCAGGGCCGCCAGATCCACTATCGTTTAGTCGTCGGTGGTCTGATTGGCGGGTATGTCTGGGGCTGGCGTCGGTCGTCGCATCGAGCAGTTCGTCGCACGGTACACCGAGCGGCCGATACCGGAAGCCGACGGACTCCCGCGGTACGTCGCGCCGCTGCCGAAGTGGCTCGAGGATCTCGGCCTCCGTCTGGCGTGGCCGATCGTCGCGATCAACCTTCTCGGGACGTTTTTTGGCTTCTGGTACTACGCCGGACGGCCGACCGGGCTCGCCGTCGGTGGGCAACTCGACGCCGCGCCGGTCGCCGCCTGGCCACTGGTCCCCGACAGCCCCGCTGCGACGATGTTCATCGGCCTCTCGTTGGCAGCCTGGCGGCTCGGTCTCGACGCGGACTGGCTGCACGCGCTGGCGTTCTTCGGCTGCATCAAGCTCGGACTGTGGACGCCCTACGTCCAGCTCGCGCTGAACGGGCCCGAAGGGATCGCGCTGTGGCTCTATCTTTTCCTGATCGGAAGTCATCTCGCGATGGTGCTGGAAGCGTTTCTCATCCACCGATACGCACGCTTTGCCGTCCCCTCGGTCGCGGTCGCGGTCGCGTGGTACGGGCTCAACGACGTGGTCGATTACTTCTGGCCGGTGCTGGACGGTCCCCATCACACCTGGCTGCGAGCCGAACCGTTCCTGGCACTGGGGGTTCCGGATCACGCCGTCCCTGCACACGACCTCGCGGCGGCGTGCGCGGTCTTGCTGACGATCCTGGCGACCTTCCTGGCGCTCGCGACGCGGATCGAAAAGCTGCGGGCGCGACTCGACGCCCGGGAACCGTCGGAGTAGCATGAGTTGCTGCAGCCGATTCGACCGCTCGCCGAGCGGCGATATCGAACAGGTTCGCGCTTCTGGCCGTTTGCCAGACGTCGAGAACGACCGGCGAACATTTGTGAGTGAATAACAAACAATTATCTAGCGACGACACGGCAGCAGTCAGACCGATCGACAGTCAACCACAGCGGCACGGTCAACCCATGGACATTGGAAACATCGTTTCGGACGACTACGTAGAGTTCACGCCGGACACCCCCGTTTCGAAGCTCGTCGGAACGTTCGACGATCCCACAATCAGAGGAGTCGTGGTACAGGGCGACCAGTTCGAGGGCATCGTCACCAGGAGACAGCTTCTCACGTCACACCATCAGCCAAAGGAGAAGGTCGGGTCGCTGGTCTGGCACGTTCCCAGGCTCAGTCCCGACGAAGACGTCCGGTCGGTCGCCCGGCTCATGATCGACAGCGACACGCGGATGCTTCCCGTCTTCGAGGGAGACGAGCTTTCGGGTGTCGTGACCGTCGACGGGATCCTCGAGGCTGTCAAGCCGTTTCTGGACGCGGCGACGGTCGCCGAGGCGTACACGCCGGATCTCGTCACGCTCGAACCCGATTCGACCCTGGGGAGGGCACTCCATGTCTTCCGGAAGAACCGGATCACGCACCTCCCGGTCGTCGAAGACGACGCGGCGGTCGGCATCCTCAGTCTCTACGACGTGACCGATCTCACCGTCCGCTCGATGCAACGGAGTCAGGGCGGCGAGGCGGGCGGAACCGACTCGTTCGGCGGGAACATCTCTGCCAGCACCGGTCGGACCCACGGCGGGTTCGGTGCCCGAGAAGGGGAACTGGCCAGGGTACTCGACCTCCCGGTCCGGGACGTCATGATGTCGCCGGTACGTACGATTCGCCCGGGCGCGACGCTCGAGGCGGCCGTCGAGGAGATGTTCGCCATCGGCGGGTCGTCGCTGGTCGTGACCGAGGATGGCCAGCCCGACGGGATCATAACGAAGACCGACGCGCTCGATTCGCTCACCTGGGAAGCGGAGGGAAATCGCGCCGTCCAGATCTACGGTGCCGACCTGCTCGACGACATGCAATACGAAGGCGTCGTGGCGCTGGTCGAGGGTCTCGAACGCCGGGACGACGAGATGTCGCTGCTGGACGCGAAGATCCACCTCCACGAACACGACGAGAAGCTCCGCGGGACGCCGCTCCTGCTCGCTCGCATCCGGCTCCACACTGACCGTGGGCTGTACATCGCGTCCGGGGAGGGCTACGGGGCGAGTCACGCGCTGCACGAGGCACGAGACGTGCTCGCTCGCCAGATCCGCGACCGCAAGACGTACGGCAAGAGCAAGAAGCCACCGAGCGAGGAGTTCTGGGAGAAGCGGTTCGGCTGGCTACTGGAAGAGTGACGGCCAGATCGGGGACGGCTCGCTCCGGGATCAGCTCCGGAGCGAGCCGCCGTCGATCGGGACGCTCGTCCCCGTGACGTAGCTCGCCCGTTCACTCGCGAGGAACGCGACGACGTCGCCGAGTTCCGAGGGATCGCCGATCCGCCCGAGCGGGACGTCCGCGCCCCAGTCGGCCAGCCCGGCCTCGTAGTCGTCGTACTCGCCGCGTTCGACGGCGTCTTCGACTAGTTCCTGGATCCGGCTGGTTTCGTGTGCGCCGGGCAACACGGCGTTGACGCGGACCTCGGGCGCGAGCTCCCGGGACTGGGTCTTGACGAGGCCGATCACCGCCCGCCGGACGGAGTTCGATAAGACGAGGTCGTCGATGACTTCCCGGACCGAACGTGAGGTGATCGCGACGATCGAGCCGCCGCCATCACGGAGGTGGGGTAGTGCCGTACGGGTCGTCCAGACGTAGCTCATCACCAGCAGATCGTAGGCCCGATACCAGTCGCGCTCGGTCATCTCCGTGAACGGGCCACTGGGCGGGCCGCCAGCGCTCGTGACGACGTGATCGAGTCGGCCGAACTCCTCGACGGTCGCCTCGACGAACGCTTCGACCGCGTCGGGATCGGTGATGTCCGTCTGGACGGCCAGGACGTCGCCGTCGCCGACCGATTGCAGGTGCTCGCGGGCCTGCTCGACGTGTGCTTCGGTCGTGCCACAGACCGCGACGTCACAGCCCTCGCGGGCCAGCGCCTCGGCGCTCGCGAGCCCGAGCCCGCTCGTCGCTGCCGTACAGAGTGCTGCGTTACCTTCGAGTGCCAGATCCATACCGGTTGTTCGGCCACCTGGATAATAGTACCTGTGTGAACCTCGGGGCAATACTGTTCATCGAGCGCGACAGTCGGGCACCGACCGCTCGTCCCGGTCATTCCAGACGCGTCAGACGGACCCAGTATTCCTCGAACGGGTTCGAGTACGTGAGATCGAGCGATCGAAACACTCCCGCCGGGATCGCGATATCGGCGAGAAACAGTTCACCCGGGTGCGCGGCGAGTCCCGTCTTCGGGAGCGCGAGCGTCACGACGCGATCCGGTCGGACGGCGGAACCGGGCCGTTCGCCAGTCGTCGCGTCCAGCCCCGACGGGACGTCCAGAGAGACGACTGTCGCGTCCAGATCGGCTACAGCGTCGACCAGCGTGGCGGCACTGCCCCGCAGTGGTCCCGCCAGTCCGTACCCGACGAGGGCGTCGACGACGATGTCCGCCTCGCGGTCGAGAAGTGCTCCGACGCCGTTCTCGACCGGAACGCCCATCGCGTCGAGTGTCTCGTACTGGGTGCGAGCCGCCCCTTCCAGTTGTGCCGGCGGTCGGTCCAGTACGACTGATACCGGCTTCCCTCGGTTCGCGAGGTGACGGGCGCTACACAGCCCTCCGCCACCGTTGCCGCCGCTCCCGGCGAGAACGACAATCGGCCCGGCCGCCACCTGTCGGACGTGCCACGCGAGATTCCGGCCTGCGTTTTCCATCATCTGCAGGAGCGTGACTCCGAACTCCTCGACAGCGACCCGATCGATCTCTCGCATCTCTGCAGCCGTCACGGCCGTGACCAACTGACCGTCCGCCGTCTGAAACTCGCGCTCGTCCATCGTTATCACACCAGTATCGATCCGACGATTATCGGTGTTGCGCTGGTTCGACGACTGCGCTCGTCTCGGTCTACGGGAAGCTCCCGGGCTTGACCCCGGGGCAGTTCACAGGTCGCCACACGGCCGTCTCATTCCCGTCCTACGAGCGGGGCATCGTGGGGCACCACACGCTCCACCGACAGAGAAGAGTCCGCACGCTGCGAGAGAGGCCTCTCGAAACCGGGTATCGGCTCGGAGAGTGGGTCACGCCCTCGGAAGCGTGACCGTCACGACGCTTCCACGGGGTTCGTTCTCGTCGAATTCCAGCACGCCGTCCGACTGGTCGACGATCAGATTGACGAGCCAGAGACCGAGGCCGCTGCCGTGATACAGTGGTTCCTCCGCGTTTTCGGTCAACACTTCGCGTTCCATCTCGGGAATCCCTGGCCCGTTGTCCGCAAGACTGATGCCGACAGTGCTGCCGTTTCGCTCGATGTGCACTGACACAGCCGATCGTTCGGCGTCCGAATAGACGATCGCGTTCTCGATCAGTTCCTCGATCGCCTGATCGATGGCCGGAACGGCCCGTACGGGGCATTCCGCCGGGAGGTCGGTGTCGATATCGGCAGCGGGATACCGTTCAGTCGCTCCAGCGACGAGCGCCTCGACCACTGGAACGAGGTCGATCGTTTCGGTCTCGGGCGTCTCGGAGAGGAACTTCGTTATCTTTCGTTGTTCGTTGACGATATCTCTAATTCTCCCGTTCGTGTCGAGAATTCGCTCGGCATACTCCGTGACGTCCCCTGATCCGGATTCTCGGATCATGTTGGCGAACGCCTGAACGACGTGCAGATCGTTGCGCAGGTTATGCCGGAGGATGCGGTCGATGACAGTGATCTGACGGAGTCGCTGCTGTCGGTCCGAGATGTCCCGTATGAGACCGATAGCGCCGACGATTTCATCGTCAGCGTTCCGGAGATAGAAGACGTTCGTTTCTCCGGGGAACGTCTGACCGGTTTTTTTCTCGTAGGTGGTGACCTGCGTGAATCGCGGCTCGTCGAGATGTGTCTCGATGGTGTCTCCCATACGCTCGAACTCTGTTTCGTTCTCGTAGACGTATTTCGTCGATTTCCCCTCGATGTCTTCCAGTTCGTAGCCGAACAGTTCGGTGAACGCGGGGTTGCAGTCGACGATTCGCCGTTCAGAATCCGCAACGAGAACGGCGTCGCGAATGTTATCGAACAGTGACTCGTATCGCTGTTTCTGATCCTGGAGTTCGCGTTCGCGCTGGCGTCGTTCGCGGTCGATCTCCTGGTTCCGGATGAAAAGTCCGAGATCGTCCGCGATCTCCTCCAGCAGATCTATCTCCGGGTCGTTCGGCTCCGCCCCCGGCGGAAAGTGAACCGTGAGCACACCGTAATCGTTCTCGTCGTGAGTTATCGCGATCGCGACACCTGGATGAGATGGACGGTCCGTCGCGTGCTGATCGAACTCGGCTGCAGTCACGTCCTCGATTTCGAGCGTGCCCTGCTCGAACACCCGCTCGACGTATTCCGCTGTGTGGAATCCGCCGCAGGCAGGATCGCGGTCGAAGTTGCTCGCACAGAAGAAACCGGAATATGCACCCTCGACAAGCGTGATCGACGCACATTCGAAGAGTTCAGAGTTGGCGATGATGGTGCCCGCTTCGTCGAGCAGTTCGTCAGTCTCGGTCGCTCTGACGAGCGACTGGTTGATGTCGGAGAGAACCTTGTGATAAGAGGACAGACGACGGATCGTTTCGAGTTGTCGCTGCTGTTCTGTAATGTCTCGCATCGCGGCACCGACGGCGACGACCTCCCCGTTCGCATCGCGAATCGGGAAGTATCGAATGTCCAGCGTGCGCTCGCCCAGTTCCGGATGTGACCGCGTCATTTCGTACTCCACGGTCTCACCGTCAGACGCCGATTCGAGGTGTCGTTTGGCCGTTTCGAACTCGTCGGTGCTCAGCACGTCTGCGACCGGCTTGCCCCGTAGCACCTCCGTATCGATGTCGTGGTACGCGCGATACATCTCGTTCGCGAAAATATAGTTGAAATCAGTGTCGACGGCAGTCAACAGATCCATCGAACTCTCGACAGCCTGTCGATAGTGCCTGAGACGATCTTCGCGCTCCTTGCGGTCAGTGACATCCCTGGCGAGCATCACCACCTCTTCTCGGTCGCCGCCGGGAATCGGTGCGATCCGTCCTTCGAACCACGTTTGGCCGTCAGGGAGATCGAGGACATACTCGACCGTTTTGACCGTTTCAGTGTCGAGAGACTCCTCGATGGCGTCCCGAAGTAGCTGTGCGACGTCCGGTTCCAGAACCTCAGCAACTGTCGAGCCGATCAGTGCTGTTGCGTCGTCGACGAGGAGATCTTCACTCCCGGTGAGCACGTCTCGATACCGTCCATCCCTGTCGTAGACGATCGCCACGTCTGGGATCGCGTTCGTGATCGCCCGGATGCGGTTTCGCTCGGCAGCGAGCTGCTGTTGCTGTTCCTTCCGTTTCGTTATATCGGTCTGGATCGCGACGAACGCATCGACCTCGCTGTCATCGTCGACTATCGGGGCGATGGTTTGTTCGGCGTGATACAGCTCACCGTTCTTTCGACGGTTGATGACTTCCTCGTGCCACACCGCTCCGGAACGGATGGTCTCCCACAGGTCCTCGAAATACCCGTCGGGCATTTCGCCGGAGTGCAGGATCCGCGGATTCGAACCGACCGCCGCTTCCCGCTGATAGCCGGTTATCGTTTCGAAGGCAGGGTTGACGTATTCGATCGTGCCGTCAGTGTCCGCGATATACACAGCATATCCGGCAGCTTCGACCGCTTTACGGAAGTAACGGAGTCGTTTCCGCCGCTCTCTGGCGTCGCTGACGTCGCGGCAAATCAGGAATACCGCCGTGTCGTCGTCCCACTCGATTGCGGCAGCCGTGAGTTCGAGCAGGTCCGGGGCGTGGTCCAGGCCGGCACACCCCTGGTCGAGTCGGTCGACGTTTCGGTCACCCCGCTGAATCGCGTCGAGGACGTCGCTCGTGATCTCTTCTGTCCCAGAAGAGAACAGGTCAACTGGCGACGTACCGAGAACTGCGGTCCGATCCTCCGCCCCGAAAATATCAAGCGCCCGTTCATTGGCGTAGACGATTTCAGTGTCCTGAACGACCAGTATCGGATCGAGAACCGCTTCGAGGATTGCCTTTCGCTCGACGTCCGGTTTCGCCACCGGGGTACGTGTCCGCTGGTATTCGACCGCTTGCCGAATGAGTGTTGCGAGTTGTGCTCCGTTCGATTCAATATCTGAATGAGTGAAGTAATCGGTCACCCGGGCATGAATCGCCCGGCTCGTGATCTCTTCGTCTCCCGATTCGGAGATGAGAATGAACGGCACGTTCGGATCCTGGGCTCGCACTGTCTCCAGCAGCGCGATGCCGTCTACTGACGGGAGCTCATACCGGCTCACAATGCACGCGATGTCGTTTCGCGAGTGAAGTACCTCGACTGCTGCATCCGCCGTTGGGACGGTGATAATGTCGAAACAGGACAGAGAGGAAATCTCACGGTCGAACGTCGAAGCTCGGTCCGGGTCGGCTTCGACGTATAGCACAGTAGAGCGCTCGGACCGGGGAGTGTCGTCCATTTCAATCAGTATAGTGACCGTATCCGGGTCTCAAGCCATTCGGCATATATGAAGAGAGGACTCGCAGCTGTCTGTCTGAAACCGCGAACGTAGCCAGCAATACCGTTGGGGCTCAAATCCTGTCCCCGACATCGTGAGTCATGGTCCAGGTTCAACGTGAGGATATAAAATGGTGACTGTAGCTAGTGCCAGCAATCCGCTTGTGAAGATATTCGCTACCTCGGGGTGGCGAATTATTTCGAAATGGTATAGCCGGCAGTATGAGGCCAGAGAGGGTGCGGAGCACCCGACACAGGTCTTTGAGACGACATGCATCAGAGCCACGTATTTGCGTGGTTGATCTACAGGAGTTAAAGTAATCAATCATTATATTCAATATAATACCATGAGCATTATCGTCAATGTAGAGATTCCAACAAGTGACTTCGAGTTAGATCGGATTTTGTCGGTTCTCGAACATTCCAGGGTCGAACTTGAAGCCGTCGTGCCCCTCGAAGGGAAGGCTGTTCCCCTGTTCTGGTTGTACGAAGCTGGTTCTGACGATCTGATTGAGGATGTTCGCTCCCACGAGAACGTTTTTGAGATAGAGGAATACGCGGCCACGACCAACCGGAACCTCTACGCGTTCGTCTGGAACTCGGAGGCAGACGACCTGTTGAACGCGATTTTGGAACATGGCGGGCACCTACTGGAGGGCGAGGGCAGCGGACGGCAGTGGACGTTCCAGATCCGTTTTCCGAACCGCCAGGCGCTGTCGGCGTTTGCCGACACCTGTCGCGAGCGTGAGGTCGACTTGCGGGTCGGGCGGATCTACAGCCCGTCTCACGCCGAGGAGAACCAGCGGTTCGGACTCAGCGACGTCCAGCGCGAAACCCTGGTGCTGGCGGTTGAAGAGGGATATTTCGAGATCCCACGCCAGATCAGTACCCGCGAACTCGGGGACAAACTCGGCGTGTCCGATCAGGCCGTGACTGCACGCCTGCGGCGCGCGACTCGAACCCTCACCGAGAATACGCTCCTCGCTCACTCTGATGATGGGGACGTACACATGCATTGACACCCTCCACACGGGTAACACGACCGGGCAAGGAACTACCAGTAGGACTCGGCGAATGTGAGAGCAGAGTTATATTTGTTCAGTATCTCCGCACACTGTTCATACTGCCGGCTGTAAGTTCGTGAAGATGTTCGACACCCCAGTGTGTCGAATTCTTTCGAAAAGTTACAGCCGGCAGTATCAGCTTTCGTTCAGTACACGAACCTCGATGATTGCTTCCACTTCTCTACGGACGGCATCGATGTCGACGTCATCGGCGGTTGCCCGGCGGAACAGCCCACCCAGCAGAACCGTCAACAGGAACTCCGCAGTCCGCTCAGGGTCAACGTCGCGGAACGTCCCTTCTCGGATACCTCGTTCGAGGACGTTCGTGAGTCGGTCGCGCATCAAGCCATCCATTTCGGTGAAGCGATCACGGTACTCCTCGCTGTACGTCCCCTGCGAGCGCAGTTCGACGTACGGTCGGCCGGGTTGAATCTCCATCCTCTCTACAGGAGGGATTGATTCGTCGGTCACTCCGTAGAGTCCGAAGTCGATGTACGCCCACAATACGTCGAGCGGAGCAGCGTCGTCTTCGAGCCCTTCTAAGGGACCGCCGAACTGGCCAAGCATCTCATCCAAGAACGCGAGCAACAGGTCGTCTTTGTCCTCGAAGAAGTGATAGACCGAGGACTTACTGAGGTCAGCTCTTGAAGCGATCCGCTGGATTGACAGTCCAGCGAATCCGTTCTCCTGGATCGTTTCGAACGTCGCTTGCATGATCCGTCCGCGCGTATCTGTCGGCTCACCCACGAACGGAGACGCTTCCTCTGGATTTTCGCCCATACCGAACGGATGTTCGGCAAGTAAGAAATAGCTCCGGGTCGCGCTGTCGTCCGGCCTGTCGATCATCGTCTTCGCCGCTGGTCTCGTGGCCGTCCGACTGGGTGGCCGCGGTACTGTGGGAGGGCGTGTCCGATCGATACCGCGTTTCGTGCAATCGACGGTGTTCACGACTGACCCGACGACGAGTGACCTCTGGCAGCTGATCGGTTCGGCGGAAGCTTTACAACGATAGCCGAACGAACGTTCGGTAGACAATGGTCGAACGATCGTTCGGTAATGGATCAAGACGGATCGGAGGCAGGATGCGATGACGGGAGATATCGCCGAAATGATCGCGGACAACGCACGGATCGTTATCGCAGTGATGCTCGTGGCGTCGGTCATCGTCGGGGGCGGCGTAACGATGCTCGATCGCTCGACGTCGCTCGATCAGTTCCAGACCGACGCCGACGAGGCCGACGCGCTTGATTACGCAGACGCCAATTTCTCATCGGGACCCGAGAACGCGACCCGGGCACAGGTCATTGTCCAGGACGAGGATGTCCTCGACCGTGAGACGCTCGTGGCGATGCTCGAATACGAGCTGTCCATACGCACCAACGAAACGATCAACGAGACGCTCGCAGACGAGAATCCGACTGCGAGCGTGGCACAAGTGCTCGCAACTGCGTCGATCCGAGAGAGCCGCGTCGAAGACCTGCGGGACCGCCAGCGCGAACTCAATGAGACGAAAACGGCCCTCCACGGAACGCTCGAATCGCTCGTCTCGAATCCGAACCGGAGCGTGCGTCCGGCGTTCGAGAGCGTCGACGCTAACAGCTCGGTGCATCTCACCGAGGAAGACTACGAGCGCTTCAACGACACCGTCAGAGAGCGTCGCGCCGCAAACGCGAACGCGAGTATCGATGGCGTGAACGGGACGGCCACGTCCGACAGCACGAACGAGACAGTGTCTACTGGCCAGAACGAGACAGACAGCGTGAAAAATCGGAGTCAGGACGAGAGCATCCTCGCCGACGAATACGCGAACCTGTCGGACGAACGGGCAGCGATCGAAAATCTGGAGCCGACACTCGACGAGCAGATCGAAGAGCTCCAGTCGTTGAACGACTCGCAGATCGACGATCTCGCCGCGGAGGCGCTGGCCGAGAACGCGAGCCAGTCCACCCGGGCGCTAGCGTTCATGCCGGAGTACTACGAGCCGGGAACCTCGAACGTGAACGCCACGCTGCTGGTCGTCACACAGGAGAGCCCTGGCGGATCGTTCGCCCCGGGCGACGCTCCCGAGGCAATCGAGGACGCACAGACCGCGATCGCCGATCTCGCTCCCGGGGGCGACTCGATGTCCGTACTCGTCTACGGTGACGGGATCGTCTCGACAGAGATCCGCGACTCCATGATCGACAGCATTCTGCTGGTCGGTCCGCTCGCCGCGGCGTTCGTCCTGTTCGTCCTCGTCGTCGTCTACCGAGACCCCCTGGATATCCTGCTGGGTCTGGGCGGGATCGGACTCGTCCTCGTCTGGACGTTCGGTGCGATGGGATGGTTCGACATCGCGTTCAGTCAACCGTTCATTGTCGTCCTCGTGTTGCTGATCGGGCTCTCGATCGACTACGGCCTCCACGTCGTGATGCGCTACCGCGAAGAGCGCGAGGACGAAGACACGCCCCCCTCGGAAGCGATGGCTGTCGGCCTCGGGAGCGTCGGCGTCGCGCTCGTCTACGTCACCACGACGACAGTTATCGGCTTTCTCTCGAATCTCACGAGCCCTCTGTCGATCTTCCGGGAGATCGGCCTCGTCAGCGCGATCGGGATCGTCGCTGCACTGCTGGTCTTCGGCGTCCTCGTTCCGGCGCTGAAAGTCGAATTCGACGACGTACTGGAATCGCGCGGGTTTGATCGAGTGAAGCCGGCGGTCGGCGCCGGGCAAGGACCGATAAACAGGATCCTGGACACTGGTTCGGCACTGGCAACGACGGCACCCTACGTCGTCATCGTCGTCGCCGTGGTGACCAGTGGCGTCGGTGTGTACGGTGCGACCGAGATCGACGCGAGTTTCGAACAGTCGGACTTCCTCGCGGAAGACCCGGCCGACTGGCTGAAAGACCTTCCTGAACCCATCGCGCCAGGCACGTACACGTCTGAAACGGCGATCGAAACGCTCGACGAAAATTTCGTCAGGCGAGATACGACGGCGACGATCCTCGTCCGTGGCGACGTGGCCGCTCCCGGAACGCTGGATCGAATGGACGAGGCGCGAACAAACGCCAGTGACCTGTCTGTTACCGAGACCTACGCTGACGGTTCGGCCGCGGTCTCTGACCCGATCACCGTGATGGATGACGTTGCAGCGCGAAACGAATCCTTCAACGAGACGCTCGTAGCGTCAGATACCGATGCTGATGGCGTCCCCGACAGGAACGTAACTGCCGTCTTCGACGAACTCTACCGGATCGCCCCCGACGATGCGAGCAACGTCATCCATCGTGAAGACGGGACGTATCAAGCGCTTCGGATGGTCGTGACGGTCGATGGTGATGCGGAAGGCGAGACGGTGACCGACCAGATGGACTGGATCGCCGAGGATATCGAGGGCGATGGCGTCACCGCGATCGCAACGGGAGACGTGATCGTCAACCAGATCACCGCCGACCAACTCGCCGAGACGGCTATCCTGAGTCTCGTCGTCGCGCTTCTGTCAGTGCTGGTGTTCCTCTCGATAGCCTACCGGGTAACCGAAGGGAGTGCCTCGCTCGGCTTCGTCACCATCGTGCCGGTCGCTATGACGCTTACGTGGGTCCTCGGGACGATGGCACTCCTCGAGATCCCGTTCAACATCGTCACGGGAATGATTACCGGGCTGACAATCGGGCTCGGTGTTGACTACAGCCTGCACATCAGCGAGCGGTTCAACCAGGAACTGGACCACACGGAGACTGCCGCAGCAGCCCTCCACGAAACGGTGATCGGTACTGGCGGGGCCTTGCTATCGAGTGCGGCAACGACTGCCGCAGGCTTTGCCGTCTTGCTCGTCGCGATTTTGCCGTTCCTCCAGTCGTTCGGTCTCATCACCGCACTCACTATCGTCTACGCGTTCCTGGCAGCCGTCTTCGTCCTCCCGAGTATCCTGATCGTCTGGGCCCGATTCACTGGACACGAGGACCAGACAACCACGGGGGCGAGTGAGACGCCGACAGAGCCTGTCGTAACGCGAACAGCCGAAGAGCCATCACCGATGGCAGCAGGCAATTCACCGTCCCTGACAGACCGTGTCGTGAGGCGAACCATCAGGCGACGATATCCCCTTCCCGAGCAGCCGATCCCAGTCACTGTCTCGATCCGCGGTATCGAGGGCCGTATGTCGGTCCGCGAAGATATTCCGGGGGCGATCACAGATGTTGATATCGATCCCGAGCCGGTTGCGGTGAATCGAAATGGCGAAGAGATCACAGTTCTCTGGGAGCTCGATACACCGGAGACCGAAGCCACCTTCTCCTACTCGGTCGAACTTCCTGAAGGGGTCAACGACGGTGACGAGCTGGCGTTCGATGGGACGCTACGAACAGGGTCCGATCACTACCCGATTGAGGGTGATGAAG
Source organism: Halapricum hydrolyticum (assembly GCA_025517565.1). GTDB lineage: Archaea > Halobacteriota > Halobacteria > Halobacteriales > Haloarculaceae > Halapricum > Halapricum hydrolyticum. The sequence continues at coordinate 1,972 of JAOPKD010000019.1, read as the reverse complement.
CTGCGACAGTCGTCAGTGACGTCTGTCAGCGGGCCCTCGAACGCGAGGAAGTCACATTAGCAGATCTGCAAGTTGCGGTCGAACGGAATGACGTGTCTGACGAAGAATTTCACCGACTGCGGCGTGCATGGCTCAGCGACGAGTGATTTATATTAATAGCCTGCCCGAAAGTTACGTCCGAAACACTACCGACCGAGTACCGGAACGGTATCGGTTCGCCTGCTGGAGGTCACTCGATGGGTGATCGCTGGGGCGGAAGAGCGAGTATGCCCACAATCCACGTCAATCAGCGTTCGGAACCGCCCGGTGAATCGAATCGGTCAGGGCCGACTCCAGTCCCGCTTCCCTGAAACTCGGCGCGGCGTTACAGTCAATGGCGTAGCGGGTGTCATCCGCCTCGATGATATCGACGCCAAGCACCTCGGTGTCCATCAGCGTCAGCAGCCGTCCCATCCGATCGACGTACCGCTCAGGTGTCGGTTCGTGTCCCAGAATCTGTCGCTCCCCGAACAGTTTCGACGAACAAATGACAGTCGCGGTGTGTAGCTGCTGACCGTCGTCGACGATGTAGCACTTGCGATCGCGTCCGTCGGTATCCAGCAGCGGCTGGTAGAATCCACCAGTCCCGCCGATCTCCGGGTCCCCATCCCAGCAAAACAGTGGCTTGCTGACGTACGGACTATCGGGCGGCTCGAAAGTCACGGGAGGGGCGCGAAAACCGACCGCCGACAGCGCCTTCAGCATCACCAGCCGCGAAGCGAGGATCGTCGTTGGCAACCGGCCGTTCCAGGTGGCGATCCCGGCCCGTTCAGCCAGACGTAATGCCTGGATCGACGCGGGGCGGACCTTTTTACAGACCAGGAGTGACAGCTCCGCAATCGCCGACGGAGGCAGTTCCCGACCCGGTTCGAAGTACGTCACTTCGTGACCCCGGTCGACGAGGCGGCGCCCGACTGTCTCGAACACGTGATGGTCCGGTCGACAGATGATCCCAATCCGCGATTCGTCGCCGGTGGCCATACTCGGTTGTCGTGGGGGGTCAGAATAAATTCCATTCTTCTGAATCGGTGATATCTGTGGTAATCCCGACAATTCCCGCAAATTACCCTGTGCTCGTCCATCGACTCTGGCCGTTTTCAATCACTGTTTGTGGCTGGTGACTCGGTCAGACCATCAGTCACGGAAACTTCTCCTGAGAGCAACTGCGCGGATGGAGGAGCAAGCGTGATATCATCCTCCTCGAAGTGTCGTTTCACTACTCGGCGAAAGTCAGAGCGAATTGTCAGAATGTCCCGGTCTGCAGGGTCACCGACCCAAAACTCTGCTTCGATCGTGATTGCATTCTCCCCGAGTTCGAGGAGACGTGTGTTCGGCACTGGATCATCGAGAACTGACTCGTAGTTAGCGGCGATCTGTTGTAGTTCCATCAGAGCGCGCTCGGTGTCCTCGTAATAGGCGACATACATCTGTTCTGTAATTCGATACCTGTCCCGACCGTAGGGCCGGACGATCTCGTTGTTCGTGAGTACAGTGTTCGGCACTGAAATTGTTTCATCGCTCGGTGTCCGGACCCGAGTGACGCGAAAATCGATGTCTTCGACGGTACCCCTCCCGCCCGACCACTCTATCCAGTCACCGACGTTGAAGTCCGGATCGGCGATAAGGAACATCCCACTGATAAGTGACCCGAACACTTGCTGGCCGGCGATACCGAGGGCGAACGTGATGGCTGCGATGATGACTGCCGACTCGGTAAGTACCCGTCCGTAACCAGCGGCAATGACGCCCGTAAGAGTCGCAAACGCGATCAGAACGACCCGAAGATACGTCTTTGTTGCCGTCTCGATCGTGGGGTTGTTGCGATTCCGCTCTCTGACGGCCCGAACCGCAAGCGGAATGAGAAACACCTGGCTTATCACTCAGCTTTGCACGTTGAAGTAGGAGCGTGACGTAGGCGGTAGCAAGGACAGAT
>JAOPKD010000018.1 GCA_025517565.1 Halapricum hydrolyticum | reverse complement strand
CGCTTCGAAACCGAATCCGAACACGAATTCTACTTCCCCACCGGACCCGGATCCGGCAACACCACGAAGCCGGGCGCCGACGAATAGTCACACTTCCGCGCGGTCTTTTGCGGCCGTCACGTTCGCATACCCACTTTTTTCCTTCTGCCGATCCAATTTCGTATTGCCCAGCAGGCCTGCGACGGACGGATGGTCACCTGGCAAACGGGGGTAGACACGCATGACACAGCTCACGATATCGAGTCCAGCATTCCGTGACGGCGAACCGATCCCCGACGAGTACGGCTATACGGAGCGGAACGTGAATCCACCCTTTCGTATCTCCGGCGTCCCCGAGGAGACAGAGACGCTGGCGCTCGTGATAGACGATCCCGACGCCGTCGAACCGGCCGGCAAGGTCTGGGATCACTGGGTCGTCTGGAACGTTCCGCCGGAGCGCGAGAAGATTCCGGAGGGCTGGGACGCCGATGACGCCGTTGAGGGACGCAACGACTACGGCGAGCGGGGCTACGGCGGGCCGAATCCGCCGGACAGAGAGCACACCTATCGAATCCACCTCTACGCGGCCGACACCGAACTGGAACTGGGACGCCGCACCGATGCCGACGACTTGCGTGACGCGCTGGAAGGACACGTCATCGATGAAGCGACACTCGAAGGGACGTACGCGCCGTAGTCGTGTCGTTTTCCTGATACCGCAAGGTACAAACGCCACCCAGCAGTACAGGGGTGTACATGAGTACAGACGCCGATCACCATCGACTCGTCATCGCTGGAACCGGGATCGCGGGCCTGACAGCCGCCATCTACGCGGCGCGCGGGAACAACGACCCGCTCGTTCTGGCTGGTGACGAACCCGGTGGACAACTGACGCTCACCACCGACGTCGAGAACTATCCCGGATTCCCGGATGGCATCGGCGGCCCCGAGCTGATAAACAATATGAAAGAGCAGGCGAAACAGTTCGGAGCCGAGATACAGAACGGCGTCATCGAGCGGGTCGAGGAAGGTGACCCGGTCGAGATCGAGCTCACGAACGGCGAGACACTGACGACGGACGCGTTTGTTGCGGCGTCCGGCGCGAGCGCGCGGACACTCGACATTCCCGGCGAAGACGAACTGATGGGCTACGGCGTCTCGACGTGCGCGACCTGTGATGGGGCTTTTTTCCGTGGCGAGGATATGCTGGTGATCGGGGGCGGCGACGCGGCCATGGAAGAGGCCAACTTTCTGACCAAGTTCGCAGACACCGTCTACATCGCTCATCGCCGCGAGGACTTCCGGGCCGAGGACTACTGGGTCGACCGCATCATGGAGAAAGTCGACGACGGCGACGTCGAATTGCTGAAGAACACGGAAGCGACCGAGATCCACGGCACACAGGCCGACGGCGTCGATCACGTGTCGCTGGTGCGCCATCCCGACGGCCACCCGAAAGAGAAGATTGACGCCGGACGGAGCGAGGAAGTCGAAGAGTTCGAGCTAGATGTCGGCGCGGTCTTCCTGGCGATCGGGCACACGCCGAACACCAGCTATCTCGAGGAGACGGCCGTCGAACTGGACGAGGCCGGCTACATCCGGACTGAGGGCGGGACCGGCGGGGGTCAGACCCGTACCGGCGTCGATGGCATATTCGGCGCGGGCGACGTCGTCGATTATCACTACCAGCAGGCCGTGACAGCCGCCGGCATGGGCTGTAAAGCGGCGCTCGACGCCGACGAGTATCTCGAATCGGTCGAATCGACGAGCGAGGCCAGCGTCGAGACAGCCCAGACGGACGACTGAACGGATCGGTCGTACGACGCTGGCACGTCGCTGGCGGACTGTTTTGGATCCGAAGACCCTTGAGTGCGGTCGCCGAAAGCAGTGGTATGGCTGACGACACCGTCACGCTGACGATCGAAGACGACGACACGACCGACGAACTCACCGTTCCGATCGCGATGATCGAGATGCTCCGCGAGGAAGAAGGCGAGACGCCAGCCGAGATTATCGGCGACATCGCCATGTTCGGGCTGGCTCAGCGGATCCACGGCGCGATCCACCACGGCCAGGGCGAACCGCCACAGGAGGTCAAAGACGCCGAAGAACTGACGATGGAGTTGTTCGAGGAGCGGTTCGGTTCGAGCTACGGCGAACTCACCGGTCACGACCACTAGACCGCTTTCTTTTTGCACTCGTCGCGGCGATCAACGCGATCAGCGCTGCGGCAATCCCGAACCCGGGACCGTCACCGTCGGCCGTCGTCCCGGAAGATGTCGTCCGCGCCGGGTCGGTAGTCGCGTCCCGAGTCGCAGGCGTGGTGGGCGTTTCCGACTCTCTCGTGTCTGGTTCGCTGTCCCCGTGCACTGCCGAGAGCGCTTCGACGGACGGAGCGTTCACGATCCGGACCGCGTTCCCGGTCTGATTGACGGCGAACGCATCGGCAAACGTTCCGGTCTGAATCTCCCAGACTCGATCTGTGATCTGCGTGCCACCTTCGGAGCTGAGCTGGCCGCGATACGCGTCGGCGAACGCCGCGGCCGTCGTCTCGTTCGACCAGTGCGTCTCCCAGACGTATCCGTCAGCCGAGCCGTTGGTGTACGGGTAGAGTGCACCGTTGCGCCAGGCCAGTGCGGCGTCGCCGATCGTCACTGACAGTCCCATCGCACCGACGCGGTCGGGAGCAGCCTGGCGCGTCCAGTTGTCGTCCGATCGATCGGGCACGGACAGCGGCGACGCCGGGGCGATCCCTGTCTGGCGTACGGGCTCGGTCTCCTCGCCATGCAGTGCGGTGACGCTGTATTCCGGCGGGTTCCGATGCGCGCCGTCGACAGCGTCGAACCCGCCCCGATCGATCAGTCGGCCGACGTACTCGCTTCCGAGCGTGTACGGGGCCCGGAGATACGGAAGCAGACCGAACTCGACGAAGTTCGAGCGGCCGGTCGCGAACGAACCTCGGTCGACGCAGTCCCACGACCCGTTGGTGCAGTGCTGGTCGTAGACGCTATCGAGATGACTCGCCTCACCCTCGACCAGAGCGTCTTTGGCGTTCTCGCCGTCGAGCGTCGCCCGCTGGTAGCGATCAGCGTCAAGATCGAACTGCTGGTGCTGCAGCTCGTGAGCCAGCTCGTGAGCCATCAACGTCGGCGGGGCGGTCGGCTCGCCGGGGTCGTCAGTGATCAGAACAACCGTCTCCGAGCCCTCCTCGGCGGCCCACCCGACGACGCTCCCGACGAGGGTCTCGAAGACGACTCGATCGGCCTCGCGGTCCTCGCCGACGACGAACAGCGCTTCCCACTGCTGGTCGGTGCCGCGAAACTGCGTGACGTTGCCGTCGATGCGATCGGCGACCTCGTCGGGGCCGATGAACTCGATCTCGACGTCGTCGGTGAACTCCAGCCCGCGGATCTTCTCCAGTCGGGCCATCGTGCGGTACTTGTATCGCTGCAGTTCGGACTCGGAGAGCCCGTCGGACTGGTCGACCTCGATGGATTCGTTGTACCAGTACCCGCCCTCCCAGCCGATCCGGTCCTCTGGAGGGTCCAGGAGCGTGTCGCTGGACACAGTTGCGGTCGCATTGGCGCCGCTGTTGCCGGGTTGCTCCGACAGCGATACGCCCGTCTCGCTGCCGACGAAAGTAGCTGAACCGACTGTGGCGCCTGCCACGACGAGCCCCACCAGGAGGATCAGACCGAACCGTGAGACTCCCATCGTTCCCCGAAAAGTCCATCGTCTCAATAACCGTTTCGGCTGCCTGACCGGAGGCAACACTGCCAGCTACCGAAAGAGCACGTCGAAAAACGGCCCGGCGCGGACCGATACTGTCACAGCCCACGACGGACCGAAAACGTCGCAGCCAGATGGCTGCTGTCCTACGACCGCTGGAGATACTCACTACCAGCGGAGCTAGCTAACCGGTCAGTAAGTATAATTCTTGGGGTCAACCGCTCCAAAAAGGCCGCTCTTCGTCTCCGCGAATATTGCCGTAACTATCAGTTATAGGAACGTGTAGATATATGAGCGTAGTACATGACTCAGCAGGATTCGACGAAGGGACAGCGTTTCGGCACGCGCTGTGTCCACGCGGGTCAGCGACCGGACCCGGAGACCGGAGCGGTCGCACCGCCGATCTATCAGACGACGTCCTACGCGTTCGAAGACGCCGACCGCGCGGCCGACCAGTACGCGCTGCAAGCGGAGGGCAACATCTACTCGCGATTCGACAATCCCACCGTTCGAGCCCTGGAACGGCGGCTGGCCGACCTCGAAGGAGGGGTCGACGCCGTCGCGACCGGGTCGGGGATGGCTGCGCTCGACGCGGCGACGTTCTTGCTGGCCGAGGCGGGCGACAATATCGTCTCGGCGTCCTCTATCTACGGCGGGACGCACAGCTACTTCACGAAAACCGCGAGTCGTCGTGGTATCGACGCCCGTTTCGTGGACACCCTTGATTACGACGGTTACGCCGAAGCGATCGACGAACGGACGGCTTACGTCCACGTCGAGACCATCGCCAACCCGTCGCTGGTGACGCCGGACATCGAGCGCATCGCCGAGATCGCGGGCGACCGCGGCGTCCCGCTGCTCGTCGACAACACCTTCGCGACGCCCGCGCTCACGCAACCGCTCGAACGCGGCGCGGACCTGGTCTGGGAATCCACGACGAAGTGGATCCACGGCTCGGGGACGACAGTAGGAGGCATCCTCGTCGACGGCGGTTCGTTCCCCTGGCGAGAACACGCGGAGAAGTATCCCGAGATCGGAAGCGAAAACCCCGCGTTCGATACGAACTTCGCCGAACAGTTCGGTGATCGTGCCTTCACCGTGGCCGCTCGCCAGCGCGCAGTCCGGAGCCTGGGCGACGGGCAGGCACCCTTCGACGCCTGGCAGACCCTCCAGGGCGTGGAAACGCTCGCCGTGCGGATGGAGCGCCACTGTGAGAACGCCGCTCGCGTCGCCGAGTGGCTCGACGACCACGAGGAAGTCGCCTGGGTCCAGTATCCCGGACTGGAGAGCCACGAGACTCACGACAACGCCACCGAGTACCTGGAGGGTGGGTATGGCGGCATGATCGCGTTCGGGCTGGAAGGCGGGTACGAGGCGGGGAAACGGCTCTGTGAAGAGACCGAACTCGCGCAGTTCCTGGCCAACGTCGGTGACGCCAAGACGCTGATCATCCACCCGGCGTCGACGACCCACGCACAGTTGAGCGAAGGCGAGCAGCGCGAGAGCGGCGTCACGCCCGACCTCGTTCGGCTGTCGGTCGGGATCGAAGACGCCAGAGACATCATTGCGGACCTCCAAGCAGGGATCGAGTAAGCCATGGAAGTCGAGCGCGGGACGGTCTCGCTGGGCGAGTTCGAGTTCGAGTGTGGGGAATCGATCCCGGAGCTTGAGGTCGCCTATGAGGCCTACGGGGAGTTCACCGGCGACAACGCGGTGCTCGTGTGCCACGCCCTGACCGGCAGCGCGCACGTCGCCAGCCATCGCGACACAGCCGAGACGAGCGGCCAGGCCCGGGCCTGGTGGGACGACATCGTCGGCCCCGGGAAGGCGATCGACACCAACGACTACTACGTCATCTGCGCGAACGTGCCCGGTTCCTGCTACGGGACGACCGGGCCGGCCAGCGAGAACCCCGCGACGGGCGAGCCCTACGGGACGGACTTCCCGCCGGTGACGATCGGCGACTGGACGGAAACTCAGCGCGCGCTGCTGGACGAACTCGGCGTGCCCGCGTTGCACGCGGTCGTCGGCGGCAGCGTCGGCGGGATGAACGTCCTCGAGTGGGCCAAGCGCCACCCCGACCACGTCGATCGGATCGTCTCGATCGCAGCCGCTGCCCGGGTCGATCCACAGTGTCTCGCGTTCGATGCGATCGCTCGCCGGGCAATCACGACCGATCGAAACTGGAACGGCGGCGACTACTACGGCGGCCCCGATCCCGAGGACGGGCTCGCCATCGCCCGCCAGATCGGGCACGTCATGTATCTCTCGAAGGCCAGCATGGAGAAGAAGTTCGGTCGCCGGGCGGCAGGTCGGGACGCCGTGCGCTCGTTCCCAGCCGATCCAGCGGCGTCGTTTTTCCCCTATCGGGACGTCGAATCGTACCTGGACTACCAGGCCGAGCGGTTCGTCGGACGCTTCGACGCCAACAGTTACCTCTATCTGACCCGTGCGATGGACAACTACGATCTCGCTTCGGGGTTCGAGTCGGACAGCGACGCGCTCGCGGCCTTCAGCGGCGAGGCACTGGTGATGTCCTTTACCGCCGACTGGCATTTCACCGTCGATCAGGCCGAAGAACTGGCCGAATCACTCAGAGACGCGGACGTTCGGACTGCTCACCACGTCGTCGAGTCCGACCACGGCCACGACGCCTTCCTGGTCGAGCCCGGCAACGTCGGCCCGCCGCTTTCGGACTTTCTCGACGACGGCGTCGACGGGACAGCGGTCTCTGACACCGAAGACGACGAGATCGAGGAGAGTCGCGAGTTCGCGCCCGTCCACAACAGCCTCTTTTCGGCCTGAATACATGACAGGTCAAAATCACACGCTGTCGCGAGTAAATATGTGCAGTTAAGTACGGCAAGAACGATACGCCGATAGTATGGCCACATACGCAGGGGTCGACCTGGGTGCGACGAACGTTCGCGCCATCGTCGGCGACGAAACTGGCGCAGAACTGGGACTACACAAACAGCGGACGCCACAGGGGCCGGCAGGGATCACGGTCACCGAGGCGGTCCTCGAAACCCTCCGGATCGCGTGCGAGGACGCAGGCGTCGACCCGACCGACCTGCGTGGGGTGGGAATCGGCTCGATCGGGCCGCTCAATCTGACGGACGGTGCCGTCGAGAACCCGTCGAACTTGCCCGACAGCATCGATCGGATTCCGCTCGTCGGGCCGATCCAGAACCTCGCCGGGACCGACAACGTCCACCTTCACAACGACACGGTCGCCGGCGTGATCGGCGAGCGGTTCTATAGTGAGCGCAACCCGACGAGCATGATCTACCTGACGATCTCGACGGGCATCGGTGCCGGGGTCTGTGTCGACGGCAACGTCCTGAGCGGCTGGGACGGCAACGCCGGCGAAGTCGGACACATCACGCTCGACCCGGACGGGGAGATGGAGTGTGGCTGTGGAAAACCCGGCCACTGGGAAGCCTATGCGTCCGGACAGAACATCCCCCGGTACGCCAGACGGCTCTACGAGGCCGAAGACTGGGAGACGGAGATGGACGTACTGGACGAGGACTTCTCGGCGATCGACGTCTACGCCCACGCCGGCGAGGACGAGTTCGCCGATTACGTCATCGAGCGGGTCAACGACTGGAACGTCCAGGGGTTCGCGAACCTCATCCACTCCTACGCGCCGCTGGTCATCTACGTCGGCGGCAGCGTCGCGCTCAACAACGAGGAACTCGTCATCGACCCGATCCGCGAACGGCTCGAAGATCACGTTTTCATCAACATCCCCGACATCCAGCTGACCAATCTCGGCGACGACGTGGTGTTGAAAGGTGCACTCGCCAGCGGTCTCACGCAGGGGACGGGCGACCGGAACCGCGTCCCGGAGTGAACACACGGAGTATTGTACGTCTATTCCGCATCAACCGCGGGGCGGTCGGAGCGGTAAATTACGATAATCCGTATCAGGCCCGGTGGGACTGCAGATCGTACAGCCGTCTGAACACCAGCGTCGGAAACCTGGGTTCGACCCTGCTTGGCGGTCGACCGTGTCCGTCTGTGCGTGACGTCGAGACGCGTTCGACGATCCCCCGTTCTGCCAGTTCGTAGAGAAAGCGTTTGACAGTCCCCGGCGAGAGATCGATGTCGTCGATCGCGGCGATCGCTTCCGTCGTCACAGTGACGGAGTCACGCTCTTCGGAATCGAGATCGAGCAACTCGCGCAGCACGCGCTGACGATTCTCCCGCAGCGAGAGGACGACGCCGAGCGAGACGCAAGGCGAGGGGACCGCCTCGATGCCGGCTTCGACGTCTCTGTCGCGGATGCGCTCGACACCGGCAGCGTCGGCCCGGTCGGCCGCACCGAACAGCGCCGCCAGCGCGTCGTGTGCGTTCCCACCAGCCCAGGACGCGATCTGTCGCGCCTGCGAGTGTTGTAACGCGTCGCGGGCGAGCGCGTCCGACCCGCGGGTCATCAACACGTCGATCAGTACCTGTTGTCCGTACCCCGGTATTTCGATCTCCTCGCCCGACCATTCCTCGCGGACGTCGCCCTGGAGCGTTCGTCCGATCAGCGCGAGCGAGACAGACCGGCCAAACGGTTCGAACCAGTCGATAAGTGACTGGGCTGTCAGTGAGTCGGGCTCGTCGACGTGATCGACGGCCAGGACCACCCCGGAACCGCCGCCGACCGCATCGTGAAGTCGAGACCGAAGCTCGGCCGTGCTCACGCCCTGCTGGGGCACGTCGTCACTCGACACCGCCTGTAATACCCGGTGATAGAGCTGGAATTCGCTGTTGGCGGTCCGCGCGTCGACGTAGACGAACGTCGGCAACTCGACCGTCTGCGCGCGCGTCGACGTGTGTATCACGGCGTGTGGCTGGACTGTCATCGATCGCAGTCTGTCGAACAGCGCCGTGACGATTGCCGACTTGCCACTGCCCGGCGGACCCCATATGTATACGTCCGGGGGAACCGTCCCGTCGAATACGGGATCCAGATGATCGAGCAACCGCTCGAGGATCGGCCCGCGACCGACAGGCTCCTGGACGTGTGCGACTGGATTCAACGGCTCGTAATCGAGGACAATCGGCCGGTCGACACCTCGTCGCCGCCGACGCCTGATCCGCTGGTCGAGATCCATTGTTAATCTTTATTGTATGACTACTACTGGCCCGGCAGGAATAAAAAAGGATTCGGTCCTATAACAACAGGCTTCGTGGCTCGTTCGGGAGCTCGGGGGTGAGTCAGTGTCATCGTATTCGCTGTAATTGTTTCTGGTGCGATCGCTGCTATGCGAAGGCGGACCCGGCATTGATTTACAACAGCCACTTTCAGTACGCGTCGATGAGACGCTTGAGGACGAGCGTCACGACGAGGTAGACGAGGGCGCTGAAAACGCCCATGATCAATCCGACGACGGCGCGTACCATCGCTGGTTCGTCGAGCGCGAGAGCGATGAAAACGGTCATGATCGCCGCGACAACGAGGAAGTTGCGCTGATCGCGCTCCTCGATCGGTAATCCGTCGATCATACTGTCCGTGATTCGGTGAGCGTTCATAATAGTTGCCCGATACGCCTCGCTGACGACAGTCCAGAGGAGTCTTTATCGCTGATCGACGTGATGGCGACCGACAGCATACTATCCCGGTCGACGACGCCGAATATTGACTGGCGGTCCCGCGTTCGGCTGTAAGAATTAAGCGCGTGGGCACACTTTGTCGCAGGTATGTCCAACCAGCAGGTTGAGGACGCGTTGTTGAAAGCTGACCGGTGGAGCAAAGTCATCGCGCTGTTTTTCGCGATGGGAATGTTCGGACTCGCGACAATCCTAACAGAGGATCTCCATATCAGCGCCGCGATCGCGGCGTTCAGTGCCGTCGGTGTTCGGATCTACGTGCCCTATCACGTCAGCGTCTGGGGCGAGGACAGCGACGGTCTCTCGAGTCAGTCGTACGAACTGACCGGCAACTACCACCACGGTGCCGCCGGGATCGCACTCGTCGTCGCCTCGTTCGCCGCACTGGCCGTCTTGGTCGTTGGGCCCTCGGTTCACGGAGCACTCGCCACCGGCACTACAAGCGCAGTCTACGGCGCACTCGGCGTCGGCATTAGTGTCGGCGCGGTGCTGTTCGTGCTCCTTCGACAGATACTGCCGTCGTAGCTCACTCGTTCGTCCAAAAAAAAAGCGTCAGATCAGCTGCTTTCGTTTAGAGTCCGCCGGGGACCCACACGGACGTCTCGAAGACGCCCAGGAACGCCAGCAGCCAGATGATCGAGATCGATATGAAGATAGCGAACGCCGGAGGGTCCACGTGGGTCGCACCGTGCGCGTAGAAGATCCGCTGGCCGGCCTCACCGATGAGCGCGCCGATCATTCCGAAGATGGCAGCCACGAGAATGCCGACGACCGGATCCTGCCCGGCAAGTATCGCGTCATTCCCGACCTCGAGCGTGACCGCGAAGTACGCGGTCGCACCCGGGAGCGTCATATGGTGAGTTACCGGGATCTGCGCGACGCCGAGGTTCAAGAACAGCAGCGACGCGGCACTCAGGCCGAACCCGAAGAAGACCGCGTTAGCCGGAGACGCTGGCGCGATCTGCAGACCTGCGTAGGCCGCTGCGGCCCCCGCGAAGACACCGATCGTAGCGACGTGGCCCCACTTGTACTGGTGGCCCAGCCACGGTTCGACGGCGAGCATGTCCGAGTTGTCTTTCTCGCCGTCGCCGAAGTTGTGGTTGTTACCCATCTCCTCGCGCTCGAACGGCCCCATGTCGAAGCGGCCGCTCGCCTTGTCGCTGACGACACCGAGGATCGAGTAGCCGAAGACCGCCCGGTGCAGGAACGCACTGGCGACGACGGTGAACGCGATGGGGTCAGTTGGCACAGCGAGGTTTCGGAACACCTGTTCGAGCCCGATGCCAAACAGACCGAACGCCGCACCGACGGCGAGTACGTCCGGTCGTGTTCCTAACGCGAAAGTAATGTCTTTCCCGTTATGGTATGCGAATCCGGACTCCATGATCCCGTTCTTCGCTGCGTAGGCGGCCGCTGCCGCGCCACCGGCGAACGAGATGTGCGGGCCGAACACCGGGCCGAACCCGACACCAACCATGTTGCCTCCGGCGACGCCAGCGATGACGAGGAACCCGGTGAAGACGAAAGCCGGGAGTGCGCCGAGCGCGGCACCGAACGCGCCACCGGCCGCGGCACCGAGCCAGATCTCGGGGTTGTCGACGAGAACGCTCGTGACTGCGTCGAGATCTCCCCACGTGTGCTCGGTCCCGGACTGCAGTACTACGTTCGCCGAATCGGCTACGAGTGCTGGATCGATAAGCTCGACAGCCATACGTTATTCCTCCCGTGCCCAGTCGAGCGAGCGCTCGACTGCGTCTTCCCAGCGGTTGTGCAGTTTATCCGCCTTGTTCGGGTCCATCTCCGGCGAGAACTCGCGGTCGACCTGCCAGTTGTCCCGTAGCTCGTCCAGCGTCTCCCAGTAACCGACGGCCAGCCCGGCCGCGTAGGCCGCGCCCAGCGCCGTGGTCTCGTCGACCTGCGGACGCGCGATGTCGGTCTGGATGATGTCAGACTGCAGCTGGACGAGGAAGTTGTTCTTGACCGCGCCACCGTCGACGCGGAGGCGGGTCATCTCGACGCCGGAGTCGGCCTGCATCGCCTCGGCGACGTCGCGGGTCTGGTAGGCGATCGATTCCAGCGTCGCTCGCACGATGTGCTCGCGGCGGGTGCCACGAGTCATGCCGACAATCGTCCCGCGTGCGCGGCCGTCCCAGTGGGGCGCACCCAGGCCGGTGAACGCCGGCACCATGTATACGCCGTCAGTAGAGTCGATCGAGCGTGCTAGTTCGGCCGTCTCCGTGGGGTCGTCGATGAGTTCAACGTCCTCGAGCCACTCGATCGCGGCACCAGTAATGAAGATTGACCCCTCCAGCGCGTACTGGACGGGCTCGCCCGTGCGCTGGAAGCCGACGGTCGTCAGCAGGCCGTGTTCGCTCTCCACGACCTCGTTGCCCGTGTTCATCAGGAAGAACGATCCCGTCCCGTAGGTGTTCTTCGCGTCGCCGGCGTCGAAACAGGTCTGGCCGAACAGCGCGGCCTGCTGGTCACCGAGCGCGCCGGCGACCGGCACTTCCGCCTCGAGGAACCCGTCGGCGTCCGTGTAACCGTAGTAGTCCTCGTCACTGGACGGGCGGACCTCCGGCAGCATGCTCTCGGGCACGCCGAACTCTTCGAGGAGTTCGTCGTCCCATTCCATGTCGTTGATGTTGAACAGCATGGTCCGGGACGCGTTGGAGACGTCCGTGATATTGTTGCCGGTCAGGTTGTAGGTGAGCCACGCGTCGATAGTCCCCATCATGAGCTCGCCGTCCTGGGCTCGCTCCATCAGGTCCTGCGGTCGCGCGCGCTACATCTTGACCGGGTCGCCTTCCGAGAGTAGCCACTCGACTTTCGTCGCCGAGAAGTACGCGTCGGCTTCCAGCCCCGTCTTCCCGCGGATCCATTCGACCTTGTCCTCCTCCTGGAGTTCTTCGACGCGGTCTGTCGTCCGGCGGTCCTGCCAGACAATCGCGTTGTGAACCGGCTTGCCAGTCTCGGCGTCCCAGACGATCGTCGTCTCACGCTGGTTGGTGATCCCGATCGCCTCGAGCTGACTGGCCTCGATCCCGGCCTTCCCGAGGGCCTTGATCACGACATCTTTGGTGTTCTCCCAGATCTCCATCGCGTCGTGCTCGACCCAACCCGGCTCCGGATAAATCTGTTCGTGTTTTTCGTAAGCGCTCGCGGCAACCGTCCCGTCATGGTCGAAGACCATGAAGCGAGTGCCGGTTGTCCCCTGATCGATCGCACCGACGTATGTGTCTGACATAGTTTGTAGTCTCGTGCCCACGGCACACTTTACGGATAGTGCCGTGTTGGTAGTAAAACTCACAGTGAATGATTATAAAACTGCCGCAAATTTGCCGGTGAATTCGAGAGGAATCCCCGCTCTAGCCCTATTTCGATGAAATATTACTTCACACTTCGATACTCCGATCACGTAACTCAATTCTTTATCGGCAATACCGGAACAGTGGTAACTATAAAGTACGTTCAGGACGGATATCGATCTATCGGATGGCTTCCACACCACACGTTCTCGTGATCGGCGGGGGTTCGACCGGTATCGGCATCGCGCGCGATCTCGCGATGCGCGATCTGGACGTGACACTCGTCGAGCAGGGGAACCTTACGCACGGGACGACCGGCCGGATGCACGGCCTGTTACACAGCGGCGGCCGCTATGCGGTCTCCGACCAGGCCAGCGCGAAGGAGTGTATCCAGGAGAATCGCGTCCTCCGGGACATCGCAAGTCACTGCGTCGAGATGACCGGCGGCATGTTCGTCAAGCGCCCGGAAGACACGGAAGAGTACTTCGAGAAGAAACTCGAGGGGTGTCGGGAGTGTGGCATTCCTGCGGAGGTTATCTCCGGCGAGGAGGCACGCAAGCGCGAGCCACATCTCGCGAAGGACATCGACAAGGCGATCGCCGTCCCGGACGGGGCGATCGATCCGTTCCGGCTGGTCGTCGCCAACGCTGCCAGCGCCGAGCAACACGGCGCACGCATCGAGACCCACTCGCCGGTGACCGACCTGCTGATCGAAGACGGCGAGGTCGTCGGCGTCGAGGTCAAGCACAAGTCCGGTCCCGGGATCCGCGTCCACGGGACCGAAGGCGGCACCGAAGAGATCCGCGCCGATTACGTCGTCAACGCCAGCGGGGCCTGGGCAGGCCAGATCGGCGAGATGGCTGACGTCGACATCGAGGTCCGACCCTCGAAAGGCGTGATGACGATCATGAATATCCGGCAGGTCGACACGGTCATCAACCGCTGTCGTCCGAAAGGCGACGCCGACATCGTCGTTCCTCACGAGACGACGGCCATCCTCGGGACCACCGACGAGGAGGTCGAGGACCCGGAGGACTACCCCGAAGAACAGTGGGAAGTCGACCTGATGATCGACACGCTCAAAGAACTCGTCCCGATGCTTGAGGAGGCCCGGACGATCCGCTCGTTCTGGGGCGTACGCCCGCTGTACGAACCGCCGGACGTCGGCAGCGAGGACCCGACCGACATCACGCGGGACTTCTTCCTGCTGGATCACGAGGAGCGCGACGATCTGCCCGGCATGACGAGCATCGTCGGCGGGAAGTTCACGACGTATCGACTGATGGCCGAGAAGATCAGCGATCACGTCTGCGAGCAGTTCGACATCGAGCGCGAATGCCGGACGGCCGACGAACCGCTCCCGGGCAGCGAGGACTTCTCCGTCCTGCGCGATTACATGGAGGAGTTCGGGCTTCGATCGCCGATCGGCCGGCGCAGCGTCGAGCGACTGGGGTCGCGCGCGGACGAGGTACTCAAGACCAACGAGCCGAACCCGGTCATCTGCGAGTGCGAGGGCGTCACGCGCGCGGAAGTGCAGGACGCTATCAAGCAGTCGGGATCAGACCTCAACGCCGTCCGTATTCGGACCCGGGCCTCGATGGGCAACTGTCAGGGCGGCATGTGCGTCCACCGACTGGCCAGCGAACTCCACGACACCAGCGTCGACGGCGACACCTTCGACGAAGCGATCGCCCGCGAAGCCTGGGACGAACTCCTCCAGGAACGCTGGAAGGGGCAGCGCCACGCACTCTGGGGCGAACAGCTCTCGCAGGCGATGCTGAACTACGCGCTGCACGCGACCACGCAGAACCGGGACAACGATCCTGCGGACGGCGAGCCGGTCGACTTCGCGGCATTCGACGCCGGTGGCGACCACGTCGGGGACGCCAGTGGCACCGACGTCGCGGCCGACGGGGGTGAGACCGATGGCTATTGAATCCGACGTGCTGGTGATCGGCGGCGGCCTCGCAGGGTTGTCGAGCGCGATCTCGGCCGCGCGCGAGGGCGCGGACGTGCGCCTGGTCACGTACAAGCAGAGCACGCTTCGGCAGGCGTCGGGGCTGATCGACGTGCTCGGGTATACGCCCGACGGAGACGGACCGCTCACTGACCCTTACGAGGGGATCGATGCGTTGCCCGAAGACCATCCCTACCGGATCGTCGGCGTCGATACCGTACGGGACGCGATGTCGATGTTCGATGAGGTCGTCGATACCTATCAGGGCGGCCACACTGACACCAACGCGCTCCTGCCGACGTACGGTGGCACCGTCAAGCCGACAGCTCGCTATCCCGACGGTGCGTCCGCGGGTCTCGCCAGCGACGACCGGGACCTCCTGCTGGTCGGGTTCGAGGCGATGCCCGACTTCGACGCGCCCCACGTCGCGGCGCATCTCCGGGCGGCCGGCGTCCCGTTCGACGTGCGCGGCGTGACGATCCAGTTCCCCGGTGAGCTGATGGACGACGCCAAAGTCACTCGCTACGCGAAGTTGCTGGAGAACAACGGCCCCGTGACGGTTCGTGGCCGCGAACGCGGAGCCCGGGACGCGCTGGTCGAACGGATCAACCCGGAGCTCGAAGACGAACCCCGTGTCGGCTTGCCGGCCGTCCTCGGTGACGACGACGCTGCCGGCGTCCGGGCAGCACTGGAAGCGGAACTCGGCGTCGACGTCTTCGAGGTACCCGCGACGCCGCCGTCGATGCCCGGCGTCCGGCTCGAAGACCGATTGTTCGAGGCCCTCGACGAAGCCGGCGGCAACTTCGAGAGCGGCAACCCGGTCGTCTCCTTCGACGGACAGGACCGCGTCGAGACCGTCTACGTCGACAAACAGGACGCGCGAATCCCCTTCAGCGCTGATCAGTACGTGCTGGCGACTGGCGGGCTCGTCGGCAAGGGCGTCGAGTCCGACCGCGAGCGCGTCTACGAACCGATCTTCGACTGTTACGTTCCCCATCCGGAGGACCGCTACGACTGGTTCGACGAGGCCGTGTTCGGCGAGCATCCGTTCGCCGGGTTCGGCGTCGATCCGGATCCCGAGCTTCGGCCGCTCGACGCCGGCGGGTCGCCCGAATTCCAGAACCTTCGGGCCGCCGGCTCAGTGCTCGGTGGCTATGACTTCGCGGCCGAAAAATCCGGGAGCGGGGTCTCGATCGCGACAGGATATCACGCTGGCCGAATCGCGGCACAGGAGGCACAATGAGCGACGCTAGAGATCCGACAGAGTTCGACCCGATCGTACCGAACACAGGCGAGGAGTACGAGCCCCTGGAGGTCTTCCCCGAAAGCGGTAGCTTCGACCTCCGTCCCGGTGCCGACTCCTGTTATAAGTGTTCTACCTGTGATACTAACTGCCCAGTCGCGGAGGTCGACGACGACTTCCCGGGTCCGAAGTTCCAGGGGCCCGAGCAGTGGCGACTCAAGCAGACCGACGACGACTACGTGATCGACTCGTCGATCTCGGAGTGTTCGAACTGCTTGCGGTGTGATACGTCCTGTCCGTCGGGCGTCAACCTGGCGCAGATGCACAACACTGCTCGCGGGGAGTACGTCGAGAACCAGGTCCCGAAGTTCTCAGTCAAGTACATCCGCAACCGGATCCTCGCGAACTACCGGACCTCCGCGTACTTCGCGAGTATGCTCCCGCGGACGGCCAACTTCTTCATGAACTTCGGCCCGGTCAGGTGGGCGATGGAGAAAGTCCTGCACGTCCCGAGCGAGCGGGAGTTCCCCGAGTTCGCCACCCAGACGTTCCGTCAGTGGTGGGCCGAACGTGGCGGCGCGAAAGTCCACTCGGACGAAAAGAGGATCGCGTACTTCCACGGCTGTTACTCGAACTACAACACCCCACAGGTCGCGAAGGCGCTGGTTCGCATCTACGAGTACTTCGGTTACGAGGTCATGGTGCCGGAACAGAAGTGCTCGGGGACGCCGATGTTCGCGAACGGGATGCTCGACGACGCCCGTCGCCACGCCGAGACCAACGTCGAAAGCCTCACCGCGGCGATCGAGGACGGCGCGGACATCGTCGCCTCGTGTACCTCCTGTTCGATGGCGCTGCGCAACGAATACCCCGAACTGTTCGACATCGACGGGATCGACGACCTCGCCGCGCATACCTACGACGCCGTCGAGTACCTCCGGATCCACACCGACGTCCGCCAGGAGCTCGAGCAGGCGGAAGTTTCGGGCGAACTCGCCGAGGAATTCGCCTACCACGCGCCGTGTCACGCACGCAGCCAGGGGCTCGAACGACAGGCCATCGAACTCTTCCGAAACCTCGACGGCGTCGAGATCGAAGACGTCGGCGACTCCTGTTCGGGAATCTCGGGTACCTACGGCTGGAAGTCTGAAAAATACGAGAAGTCGATGGAGATAGGCTCGGAGATGTTCGAGCACATGGAGGACTCCGGCGGAACGACCGGGATGACCGAGTGTCCCACCTGCGCGAGTCAGATGGAACACGGCACCGGCTACGACATCCGCCATCCGCTCGAACTCATCGAAGCCGCCCTTATCGACTGATCGGCGCTCTCTCTTTCGAGCGCTGGTTGCTGGCAGCGTAACAGCCGCGTGTTACTCCATGTCTGGGCCGCGCACGAACGTCACCGGGCAGGGAGCGTCGAGCATGACGGACTGAGCCGTCGACCCGAACACGGCCTTGCCGGTCGGCGATCGCTTGCGGCCGCCGACGATGACCCGATCGGCTCCGACTTTCTCCGCTAGCTCGACGATCTCTTCGGCGTGATCGCCGACTTCCCCGCGGATCGTGTAGTCGATCCCGGCCTCGTCGAACAAATCGGTCATCGTCCGAACGGTCTGGTGGCGTTTCGCGACCTCGTTGGGATCTGCCAGGTCGTCGTCGAAATCCAGCCGCTCGGCTGCTCGCCGGAACTCGCTTTCGGTGAATACGTGCGCGATGACTACCTCAGCACCGGCCGGCTTCCCGACCTCGACGACTGCCTCCGCGAGTTCTTCTGCGCGATCGTTGTCGTCCGGTCCGACTGCTAGCAGGATTGTGTGAAGCGTCATTCCTCTCGGATATGTTTTCCCGGACGTAAATAAATGGTTCTATCCTTGCACTATTCGGGTGGCGGAATTATTACAGCGTATCGAACGACCGGCAGTGAGGCAGACAGCGGCGAGCCGTCGGCCGGATCGTCGGCGAAGAAAACGGCGACAGATCGCGTCGGCCGCCGCAGCAGACAGCGCTATCCGGTGTTTTTCATGCCGGCAGCGATGCCGTGAACGGTCAGCCGGAGCGTCTGCTTTTCGGTTTCCGTGAGGTGGCTCTGGGCCAGCAGCCGGGTCTGGAGGAGGTTCAGCGGATCGACGTAGGGGTTGCGACGTTCGAGGTTCTCTTCGAGCCACTCGCGGTGGGTCAGACTGTCACGCTGCGTGATCTCGAGGACGAGGTCGACCGCGTTCTCGTATTCCTCGCGGATGGTCGGGAAGACCTTCTCGCGGAGATCGTCCTCGGCCAGATCGGCGTATTCCTGGGCGATCTCCATGTCGGTGCGGGCCAGTGCCAGTGCCGCGTGATCCAGGATCGTGTTGAAGAACGGCCACTCGTCGTACATCTTCTGGAGCGTCTCGATGTCGCCACCGTTGTCGAGGTAGGCGTTCAGCCCGGAGGCCAGCGAGTACCAGCCAGGAATGATACAGCGAGCCTGCGTCCAGGAAAACACCCACGGGATCGCCCGCAGGTCCTCGACGCTGCGCTCTCCGCTCCGTGAGGCCGGACGCGAGCCGAGATTCAGGTTTTCGATGACAGTGATCGGCGTCGCCTGCTCGAAGAACGAGACGAACCCGTCGGTCTCGAGCAGTCCCCGGTACTCCTCGCGGGCGGCGTCGGACGCGGACTCCATCGCTGACATCCACTCGTCGGGGATCTCCTCGACGGGGTCGTGCATGGCGTTGTGGCGCGCCTTGACCTGCGCGCTGGCCATCTGTTCGAGGTTACGCTCGGCGATGCTGTCGTTGGCGTACTTTTCGGCGATGGCTTCCCCCTGTTCGGTGAACTTGATCTGCCCATTACAGGTCTCGTTAGGCAGCGCCAGCATCGCCTCGTGCATCGGGACGCCGCCGCGAGAGATCGACCCCCCACGGCCGTGAAACAGTCGCAGGTCCACGTCGTAGTCGTCGTGAATGGCGGCCAGTCGCTTCTGGTTGCGGTACAGCGACCACTGTGCAGCGAGGTAACCGTTCTCCTTGTTGGAGTCGGAGTACCCCAGCATGATCTCCTGGGTATCATTCCGTGCTTCGAGCGCCTGCGCGTAGGCTTCGTTCTCGAACAGCGTCCCCATGATCCGTCGTGCGCCCGAGAGCGCGTACTCGCTCTCCAGCAGCGGGACGATGTCGAACCCACAGTAGCCCGGCAGGTCGACGATCCCGGCCTGGTCACCGAGGAACAGCACCTCCAGTCCGTGACTGGGCTCTTCGAACCAGCTGATCGCGTAGGTGTCGATCGCGTCGACGCCGTACTCTTTCTGCCACTCGGCCGTCTCCTCGAACCGTCTGAGTACACGCTCGGCATCGTCGGAGAGCCCCGCTCTGTCCTCGATGTCGATGACCGGCCGATCCTGCAGGATCGCCTCGGTCAGGAACTCCTGGCGCTCCTGTTCGTCCATCCCCTCGTAGTCGATACCCTCCTGCTGTTCGAGGGCTTCGGCGATGGCATTGGTGTGCATCCCCCTGTGGTCGCGCAGGTCGAGACTGGCGAGGCTGAACCCGAACGTCGCGACCTTCCGAATCAGCGGTTCGACGTACGTCTCGGAGATCTGGCCGGCACCGTTGCGTTCGAGGCTCTCATCGATCGCCTGCAGATCCTCGAGGAACTCCTCTTCGTCGCTGTAGCCGCCCGAGCGAACGTCCGAAACCCGCATTACCGACTCGCGCATCAGCTTGAGCTTCTGTCGGTACGGTTCGTCGGGGTAGCGCTCTTCGGCCTCGGCGGCGACGCCCGGCAAGCGTTCCCGATGGGCGTCGAGTCGCTCCTGGAAGCGTTCCCCGACGTCGATCTGGCGTCCGTCCTGAGTCAGCACGCCCGAGAGTTCTTTGAGACGGTCGCGGTACAGCTGAAGGACGACGTCACGCTGTCGTTCGAGCGTCTCGGCGGTGACCTCGGGCGTCACGAACGGATTGCCGTCACGGTCCGAGCCGGCCCACGAGCGGAACTCGTAGAGCTTGGGGACCTCGACCTCGGACTCGTAGACCTCATCCAGTGCCCACTCGAACTCCTCGTAGACCTCGTCGATGACGTCGAACAGAACGTTCTCGATGTACCACTGCACGTTCAGTGCTTCGTCAGTGACTTCGGGACGACGATCCCTGACCTGCGGCGTCTGCCAGAGGCTCGTCACCTGCGCGCGGACGTTTTGACGGATTCGCCGATCCTCGTTGTCGGTCAGGCGGACCTCGTCGAGTTCCTCCAGGTTGCCGGCAACGTCCCGGAGTTTCGCCTTGACCGTCTTCCGTCGAGCCTCGGTCGGATGGGCCGTGAACGTCGGCTGGATCAGCACGTCGTCGAGGATCGACTCGACAGTCTCCGGATCGACGTCGTTCTGGTACAGGTATTCGGCGACTTCCTGGACGCTGTCTTCGAGTGTCCCTTCCTGACTTCCCTCCCGGATCTCCCGGACGCGCTGGCGTTCTTCCGCGAGATTGATGAGTTCGAAGTAGGTAGTAAAGGCGCGTGCGATAACGTCCTGTTTTTCCGGGGAGAGTCGATCGAGCGTGTCGTGAATCGGCTCGCGGCTGTCGGCCTCGCCACGACGGTAGTGGATCGCGGCATTCCGAACCGTCTCGACGAGGTCGAACGCCTCTTCCGAGCTTTGTTGTTTGATAACTGATCCCAGGAGCTCTCCCAGTTCCCTGACGTCCTGGTTGATCTCTCTGGCGTGCAAATTCATACCACCCTCTGACAGGGGCTAAGGTATAACGTTGGCGGATCAGGACGGACGTATCATAGTATTGTTCGTTAACAACCGCGCTCAGCAGGGAGCGATACGGATCGTTTGGCCCCAAGCCCGGGTTTCTGGACGATTGGGATATCCTAATATAATATATTTTATTATAATATCCCCGGAGTGTGGCCACGCCAGGCCATGGTATATCATGCCTCCATTCATACCCAAATATTGGGGGTGAGATGCACACTATCGACTGTCGACTCGTGGAACGGTTTGACTGGTATGTGACGGCGTCTCCAATTACGTATCTGTCACCACCGGGGTTAAGCGCCGCGGGAAAGTTGATAATTGATAATTTTAGAATCTATAATGGTTTTCCCTACGATGATGAACGTTCCTGAAGCATACTCGGCTATCTCTTAAACACCCCGTATTTTGGGGGTCAAATGGTGAGTGGTTGGAAAGCATAAGAGAATCTACGGTGGTCCAGGCACCGACGGTCTGCGTCGGTGTGACTGTCAGGGGCCATCTCCATTCCCGGAGGGACACACGATGTACCAGATCAGAATTCACGGACGCGGTGGGCAAGGGTCAGTTACGCTTGCCCAGCTGCTCGCACAGGCAGGCCACGAGGACGGCATCTGGTCGCAAGCGACACCATCGTTCGGTGTCGAGCGACGCGGAGCACCCGTCGAGGCCTACGTGCGGTATAGCGACGAAAAGATCACCGAGCGGAGTCACGTCGAGGAGCCGGACTGCGTCATCGTCCAGGACACCAGCTTGCTGGAGTACGTGGACGTGACCGAGGGGCTCAGCGACGACGGCATCCTGCTCGTCAACACCGACGCCGATCCCGAAGACGTCGACATCGACACCGACGCGGAGATCGTCACCGTCGACGCGACGGAGATCGCGCTGGAGAACCTCGGGCGACCGATCATGAACACGGCCCTGTTGGGTGCCTTCGCGGGTGCGACGGACAAGTTGAGCACGGAGAGTCTCGAGGCCGTCATTACCCGCAAGTTCGAGGGTGAAATCGGACAGAAGAACGTCGCAGCCACGACTGACGCGTACACGGAGGTACACGCATGAGCGACACGCAAGACCCATACGAGAATCTGAAGATCACGACAGGCGTCGTCGCGGAACCGAACACGTCCCGTGCGAACAAGACCGGCTCCTGGCGGGAGTTCAAGCCGGTCATCGACACGGACGCCTGTATCGGCTGCGGACAGTGTGACACGTACTGTCCCGATCAGGCCGCCAAGCCTGTCGAAGGCGAGGACTTCTACGGCTTCGACCTGGATTACTGCAAGGGCTGTGGCATCTGTGCGGAGGTCTGTCCGACCGACGCCATCGAAATGGTACGTGAGGTGAAATAATATGGCGCAAGCAGATCAGCAGAACCCTTCGGACGAACAGGAAGTGATGAAAGGGACGTCGGCGGTCGCGAAAGGCGTCATGGCCGCCAACCCCGACGTGGTGTCGGCCTACCCGATCACGCCCCAGACCGGCGTCGTCGAGAAACTCTCCGAGCTGGTCGCCGACGGCAAGCTCGACAGCGAGTTCATCAAGGTCGACAGCGAGTTCAACGCCGCGTCGACGTGTATCGGCGCGTCGGCAGCGGGTGCCCGTGCGTTCTCGGCCACGTCGAGCCAGGGCCTGAAACTGATGAGCGAGCCGCTGTTCACTGCGGCCGGCATGCGCCTGCCCATCGTGATGGCGGTCGCCAACCGGTCGCTGTCGGCTCCGCTGTCGATCTGGGCCGACCACACCGACGCCTTCGCCGAGCGCGACGGCGGGATGTTGCAGTTCCACGCCGAGGACGTCCAGGAAGCCATCGACCACGTCCTGCTGGGCTTCCGCGTCGCCGAGCAGGTCAATCTGCCGGCGCTGTCGAACTTCGACGGGTTCATTCTGACGCACGTTCAGGAACCCGCGAACATTCCGACCGAGGAGGAAGTCAGCGAGTTCCTCCCGCCCCGCGAACCCGAATACACGCTCGACCCGTCCGACCCGAAGACGATGGGGGCCTACGCTCGCCCCGAGCACTGGACGGAGAGCCGCTACGAGATCCAGCGGGCGATGATGGAATCCCGGGAAGTCTGGGCCGACGCCGTCGAGGAGTTCAAGGACGTCTTCGGCCGGGATTACACCGAGTACGGCGGCATGCTCGACACCTACTACGCCGACGACGCCGATCACATCATCGTCGCGATGGGTTCGATCGCCGGGACCATCCGCAACGTCGTCGACGCCTACCGCGAGGACGGCGAGAAGGTCGGTATGGTCCGGCCCCGCGTGTTCCGTCCGTTCCCGGCTCCGGAACTGCGAGACGCACTGGCTGACGCCGAGAGCGTCGCCGTCCTGACCAAGGAGATGTCGCCCGGCTACGAGAGTGCCTTCGCCGGCGAGATCAAGGGTGCGCTCTATCACGCCGAGAGCCAGCCCCCGGTCAAGAGCTACGTCCTGGGCATGGCCGGCCGCGACGTCAAGCCCGAGGACATCGCCGACATCATCGAGGACGTCAAGACGGCGACCCCGAAGATGGACTTCGACGAGAGCGAATCGTGGCCGCAACTGCGCCCGGAACTCCTCAAGGGAGGGGATGCATAATGAGCTCCGATCTGCAAGACCAGGACTACACCGACGAACTCGAACACGGCGAGGAACTGTGGAACGCCGGCCACCGCGCGTGTGCCGGCTGTGGCCCCGCGCTGGCGATGAAATACATCACCGAAGCAGCGGGCGAGAACACGATCGTCACGAACGCCACCGGCTGCATGGAGGTCGTCTCCACGCCGTACCCCGAGAGCTCCTGGGGGACCAGCTACATCCACAACATCTTCGAGAACGCCGCGAGCGTCGCGGCGGGGGTCGAAGCCGCGTATAAATCCTTCGACCGCCGCGATCCCGAGCACCTGGACGTTCAGGACAGCGACGACCTCAACATCATCGCCATCGGTGGCGACGGTGCGACCGCCGACATCGGCTTCCGCGCCCTGTCCGGGATGCTGGAGCGTGGCCACGACGTCCTCTACATCATGTACGACAATGAGGCGTACATGAACACTGGCGTCCAGCGCTCCAGTCAGACGCCCTTCGGCGCGTCGACGACCACCTCGCCCGCGGGCAAAGAGAGCATCGGGAACGACACGAACAAGAAAGACATGGCCTCGATCGTCGCCGACCACGGTGCCCCGTACGTCGCGACGGCGTCGATCTCCAGCCCCCACGACTTCAAGCAGAAAGTCGAGAAGGCCCTGGAGATCGACGGGCCGAAGTTCATCCACGTCTACGCGCCCTGTCCGGTCGGCTGGGGCTTCGACTCCGCGAAGACCATCGACCTCGCCGAAAAGGCCGTCAAAACCGGTCTGTTCCCCGTCTTCGAGATGGAAGACGGCGAGATCACGAGCGTCAACAAGATCCGCGACCGCGAGCCGATCGAGGAGTGGCTCGAACACCAGGGCCGGTTCAAGCACCTCTTCAAGGACGAAGAGCAAGGCGAGGTCGGGATCGAAGAACTGCAGGAATGGATCGACAATCGCGCTGAAGACCTCGGGCTAGACGCCTAGGACCACATTTTCTGTTCCCGCCGGTCGTTCGCGGGAGAAGACTGCCTCAATTCACAGATCGATCCGGTCGCCGATCTCGACGACCTTGACTTGCCTGGGATACCCGAAGCTCCGGGCGTGGTGGTGCAGCACGGCGGGATCAGCGTTCAGTCCCTTCCACATGTCCCAGTGTGTCGGCACGAGCGTCTCGAGCTGGAGTTCGTTGGCAGCTTCGATGATCTCGTTTTCGTCGCTGTACCACTTCGTGTACTTCGGCTCACGGGTCTGTTTGTCGCGGATCATACCCGCACTCCCGAACGCCAGCGCGGCCACGTCGACGTCGTATTGCTCGCCGACGGGTTCGAACGCGCCGGGTCTGGCGTCGCCGCCGTGAACGAAGGTCCCGGCGTCGTGCTCGAAGACGTACGCGACGGGGTGGGTCGCGTCGGGGTCGTTCGCGGGTTCGACGCTGATCGTCAGCGACCCGAGTTCGAAGGTGTCACCCTCGCTCACCTCGACGAACTGGTCGTCGTCGAGGTCCCACCGTTCGCCCCAGTCGGCCTCGCGTGCGGCCGCGAGACTGTCGTCGGGGGCGTAGAACGGGGCGTCCGAGTCAGACAGGATCGGTCCGGCCGACTCGCCGTGGACGTGATCGGTGTGCTCGTGTGTCGCCAGCACTGCGTCGGCAGAGCCGACGTCCTCGGGGTCGAACGGCACCGGGATCATCCGGACAGTGCGAGGTGGGTCGCCGGTGCCGACGTATGGATCGACGAACACCGTCGTCCCGTCGTCGGCCTTGAGGACGAACCCGTTGCAGCCGAGATACCAGATCGCGACACCGTCTGGGTCGGCATCCTCGATTGCGCGTGGGAGCCAGTCTCCCCAGTCGCTGTGTACCATACCAGTCGATCCGGCGCGGGAACGGCTAAGCGTTTCGAACCGACAGAACGAAGCGAACTATCTGCGGCTCGATCGATCCGTGTACGGCTTTTCGATGTGCTCCTCGACAGTAATGAGGGCGCTCATACGGCGAGTGATCCCGTCGAACAGCGTGATGAGCGGAGAGAGCACACGCTCGACGAGTCGAATGGGTGACGCAATGGTCAATGCCCAGTGTTTAGCGTTCCCGAGTCCGAACGCTTTCGGAACGATTTCGCCGAATACCAGGATGAGAAAACTGGTGAGCACTGTCGCAACGATGATTGCCGGGCCAGGTGAGAGATAGCTAGCTACGAGAACGGTCGTGATGCTTGAAATCGCAATATTCACGATATTATTTCCGACCAGCAGCGTCACGAGAAGACGATGTGGATTGTCGTGCAGGTCTTTTAAAACGTGCGCCCGTCGATCGTCCGTTGTCGCCTGCTGTTCGATCCACTCCCGAGGTAACGAGAAAACCGCCGTCTCCGAACTCGAAAAGAACGCGCTCATCGACAGAAGTAGAACGATTGCCATCCCTCCGGCTATCACTATTAGTAGACTGCTCATACAGCTCATACGGACTGTCACTGCAAGAGCCCACTGACTGTCCTGTGTCGACGGAGAATGTACATCGTGCAGATGGTTCTATGCCACCGTCTGGGAACGAATGTGGACGATCAGTATGTGCCAAAGAGGCTGTCAGCCGAGCAGTAGTGCAGAGCGGTCAGGATGCCGACGCGCGGTCTCGTCCGCGCGTCCGGGGAGGAACGGGGCGCGGTAGCGTAGTGTTGCAGGGCGGTGCGGCCGCGGTTAGCGGTGCGGTTCGTCGCGGCCACGGCGGCCGCGACTGCGAAAAGCGTCGGCGTAACCCGGGCGGATGCCGCGCCGATCGGCGCGGCACCGCAAGGCGGGCCTGGTGGACATGAAAAGGGCGAGCAGCGGTCGCCAGACCGCCGCGAGGGCTTTCAGCCGAAGTTTTCGATCTTTGCGTCGTCCGTGTCGCCACCGGCCGCTTCGAGCGCATCCATCGCGACGTCCAGGAAGTCAGCGAACCCGTAGACGAACACCTGTACGTCCCCGTCGACGGCATCGAGCGCGGCCGCGACGTACTCGGTCAGGTCGGCGTCGTCCTCGACGATCCGGACGAAGGCACCCGCCTCGGACAACTCGTCCAGCCGAGCGCGGTGGATCGGGGCGTCGTCCCGATAGACGATCGCCGCCCCGTGGCCGCTGGCTACGGCGCGTTCGCCGATGCCGACCGCGGGACCGACGCCGGGG
Organism: Halapricum hydrolyticum; assembly: GCA_025517565.1. GTDB lineage: Archaea > Halobacteriota > Halobacteria > Halobacteriales > Haloarculaceae > Halapricum > Halapricum hydrolyticum. The sequence continues at coordinate 32,747 of JAOPKD010000018.1, read as the reverse complement.
CCGCCGGCCAGCACGAGGGCGGCCGTCTCGCCCTCGTAGTAGGCGTCGCCGAACGGGCCGGCGACGGGCACCGCGTCTCCGGGCACCAGCTCGGCGAGCAGCGGCGCGACTGCACCGTCGGGGTCGATGCCGACCGTGATCTCAAACGTTTCCTCGACGTCGGGCGAAGAGATCGTGTAGAAGCGCGACTGTTCGCCGTCATCAGTGTCGAGGGTGAGCTTGACGAACTGTCCGGGGCGAGCGGAAAAGGCGGGTGGCGTCTCGAAGGCGACCGCGATCGAGTCCGGGCCGACGGACTCGACCGACGCGACAGTGAGTGACGTTCGATCCATGCCGTCTCCTTCGGACGGCCGCCGAATGGTCCTTTCGGAAGGGACGATTCCGGAACATGAAAACGTCAGCCCGGCGGTAACGGTTCGGGGTTCCAGAAGGCTTTTCGCCGGCCGGTTTGAAATCTTCCCCATCATGCATGAGGATCTCAACTGGGCCATCGGTGGCGAAGCCGGCGACGGGATCGACTCGACGGGCAAAATCTTCGCTCGTGCGCTGTCTCGCGCCGGACGCCACGTCTACACTTCCAAGGACTTCGCCTCGCGCATCCGGGGCGGCTATACGGCCTACAAGATCCGCACGGCAGTCGAGCCGGTCGAGAGCGTCGTCGATCGGCTGGACGTGTTGATCGCGCTGACCGAGCGGACGATCGACGAGAACCTCGCGGAACTCCACGAGGGGAGTGTCATCATCTACGACGGCGAGCAGGCGACGATGCAAGGCGTCGACGTCCCCGAGGAGATGATCGGACTCGACGTCCCGCTGCAGCGTCTCGCCGAGGACGCTGGCGGGGCGATCATGCGAAACGTCGTCGCGCTCGGGGCGGCCTGCGAAGTGGCGGCGTTCCCGATCGAGAACCTCGACGAGGCGCTGGAGAAACGCTTCGGCGACAAGGGCAGGGCGATCGTCGAGAACAACAGAGAAGCGGCTCGACTCGGCCAGGAGTACGTCCGCGAGAACTACGACCACGACTTCGGGTACGGCCTGGAGACGACCGACAACGACTACGTCCTGCTGAACGGCGACGAGGCGATCGGCATGGGCGCGATCGCCGCCGGCTGTCGGTTCTACGCCGGCTATCCGATCACGCCGGCGACGGACATCATGGAATATCTCACGGGCCGGATCGAACAGTTCGGCGGTGCGGTCGTCCAGGCCGAGGACGAACTCGCGGCGATCAACCTGGCGCTGGGGGCTGCCCGGGCCGGCGCGCGGTCGATGACGGGCACGTCGGGTCCGGGGATCGACCTGATGAGCGAGACGTTCGGACTCGTGGCAACGACGGAGACGCCGCTGGTGATCGCGAACGTGATGCGCTCGGGCCCCTCGACGGGGATGCCGACCAAACAGGGCCAGGAGGACCTGAACATGATGCTCTACGGCGGGCACGGCGAGATCCCGCGGTTCGTCCTCGCGCCGACGACGATCGCGGAGTGTTTCCACAAGACGATCGAGGCGTTCAACCTCGCCGAGAAGTACCAGGTACCGGTCTATCTCACGGCGGACCTCTCGATGGCCGTGACAGAACGGACGTACGAACCCGAGGAGTTCGACATGGACGCCGTCGAGATCGAGCGCGGGAAGGTCGTCGACGGGGGAGACGTCGAGGAGTGGCTCGACGACCAGGGCCGGTTCCGTGCCCACGCGGCGACCGAGGACGGGGTCAGCCCGCGTGCGTTCCCGGGGACGACTGACGGCGCGCACATGACGACCGGGCTCGAACACGACGAACTCGGCCGCCGGACTGAAGACGAGGACGTGCGCGTCGAGCAGGTCCAGAAGCGCCAGCGAAAAGTCGAGACAGCGCGCGAACGAGAGGACTTCGAGCCCAGGGAGTTCGGCGATCCGAACGCCGACACGCTCGTGCTCACGTGGGGCTCCAACGAGGGGGCGATCCGCGAGGCGATGGCACAGCTCGATGAGGTGTCGGTCCGGCTGCTCTCGGTACCGTACATCCACCCGCGGCCGGACCTCACGGAAGCAGTCGAGGCCGCCGAGGACGTGCTCGTCGTCGAGGCGAACGCGACCGGGCAGTTCGCGGACCTGATCGAACAGGACACGCTGGAACGCGTTCAGCGCATCAACAAGTACACCGGCGTCCGCTTCAAGGCCGACGAACTGGCTGCGGAGATCCGTGACGCTGTCGCGAAGACGGAGGTGACACAATGAGTTCCGACGTTCACTTCACAGACTTCAAATCCGACAAGCAACCGACCTGGTGTCCCGGCTGTGGCGATTTCGGGACGATGAACGGCATGATGAAAGCCCTCTCCGAAACCGGCAACCACCCCGACGAGACGTTCCTCGTCGCGGGGATCGGCTGCTCGGGCAAGATCGGGACCTACATGCACAGCTACGCGCTGCACGGCGTCCACGGTCGTGCGTTACCGGTCGGTACAGGGGTCAAGATCGCCAATCCCGACCTCGAAGTGATGGTCGCCGGTGGCGACGGCGACGGCTACTCGATCGGCGTTGGGCATTTCATCCACGCCGTCCGCCGGAACGTCGACATGACCTACGTCGTCATGGACAACCGCATCTACGGACTGACGAAGGGCCAGGCCTCGCCCACCTCTCGGGAGGACTTCGAGACCTCGACCTCGCCCGAGGGGACGAACGTTCCGCCAGTCAATCCCAAAGCGCTGGCGCTGTCAGCGGGTGCGACGTTCATCGCCCAGTCCTTTTCCTCGGACTCACAGCGACACACCGAACTCGTCAGGCAGGCCATCGAACACGACGGGTTCGGGTTCGTCAACGTCTACAGCCCCTGTGTGACGTTCAACGACGTCGACACCTACGACTACTTCCGTGGTTCGATCGTCGATCTGGAAGACACCGACCACGACTCGGGTAGCTTCGATCAGGCGAAAGATCGGATCCTCGACAGCGACAAGGAGTACATCGGCGTCCTCTACCAGGACGACGACAGCGTCCCCTACAGCGAGCGCGAGGGAATCGAGGGAAGCATGGCCGACATTCCGGACGGTGCGCCCGACGGCGCGACCGATCTCGTCCGGGAGTTCTACTGATCGGGACGGTATTCTGTCTCTGCTATTCCGTCCCGGATCGAACGGGCAACCCGTGCCCGCGAGCGCAGCTGCTCGTGGCGCTGTCCGAACACGTCTCGCGCGCTTTCGATCGCGTCTCCGTCGATTCGGAACGACAGGTCGGGATAGACGACGTCGGTCAGCACGAGCGGCTCCGGCGGTGCCGGGGCGACGCCCTCGGGGCCCGGAAGCGACCCGGGACCGAGCACGCGTTCGATCCGGTCGCGGTCGCTGTTCCCGCGAGCGAACGACGCGAGTAGCGTCACCAGCCGCCTGACGAGCTGGCGGGCGAATCCGCCGGCCCGGAACGTGAGTTCCAGGAACGGCCCGTCGCGGTCGACGGTAATCGAGAGATCCCGAACAGTTCCGGTCTCGTCGGGCGTGAGGTTGTGGAAGTCGTGTTTACCGGCGAGCAGGTCAGCACCCTCTTCGGCTCGCGCTCGGTCGACAGCCGGGGCATAGAGGGAGTACGTGTAGCCCCGCTCGACGGCGTCGTGGGTGGCGTGAAAGTCGTTCGGGGTGTCGGCATGTGCCCACGCGCGGATGTCCGCTGGAAGTGCGCTGTTGAACGCCGCCGGCGAGAGCCATTCGGGGGCCTCGAACGCGACCGTCTGGGCGAGCGCCGAGACGCCGGCGTCAGTTCGGCCCGCAGCGGCGTATCCCGGCGGTGTGTCGCCTTCGAACGGTACGTCCAGTTCGCGAAGGGCGGAAAGCAGCGCGTCGGCCACTGTCGACACGTCGGGCTGGCGCTGGAACCCGTGGAAGGGGCTGCCGTCGTAGGCGATCCGAAACGCGCGCATACCGACTGTTCACCGGGGATCGAAAAGACACGTTCGGTCCCAGCCGGCCCCGGACACGTCCCGGTACCGGGAGATGCCTGCTGACACGGGTCAATACGAGTTCATATCGACCGGCCGCGTCTGTCACCGCATGGAAACGACTACGTCACCACCGCACTCACAGATCCGCCCCTCGTGGCGTGGACTTCTCGGACCGGCACTGGCCGTCTGGGCCGGGTTGGCCGTCGTCGCGGTGCTCAACGGGGCTTTCCGCGAGGGGGTGCTGGTCCCGTCACTCGGTGACTCGGGGGCACACGTTCTCAGCACGCTCCTGCTCACGGCCGCAGTCGCGGTCATCGCAGCGCTGTACGTCAGCCGATTCGCCCGCGACGCCGATCGGCGGACGCTGCTCGCCGTCGGCGGCCTCTGGATGGTTCTGACGCTCGGGTTCGAGTTCGGGTTCGGCCATTACGTCATGGGGAAATCCTGGAGCGTCCTGCTGGCCGACTACAACGTGCTGGCCGGCCGGATCTGGGTGCTCGTACCGGTGACGCTGCTCGTCGCTCCGTTGATCGCCGCGCGATACTTCCAACGGAGATAGCGACGGGCCGGGCGTCCGGATCGGCGCTGGCAGACAGAACCGAACTCGTTTTGCCCCGGCTGCTCCCAGAGAGAGACATGTTCGAACAGTTCGAAGTCGTCCCTGCCGTCGACATGCAGGACGGCCAGGTCGTCCAGCTGGTCGGCGGGGAACGCAGGACCGGAAAGACATACGGCGATCCGGTCGAGGCCGCCCGGCGGTGGGTCGATGCGGGCGCACGGACGCTGCACCTCGTCGATCTCGACGGCGCGTTCGAGGGCGAGCGCGAGAACGCCGCCGCGATCGAGGCGATCCGCGAGGCCGTCGACGTCGACATTCAGCTCGGCGGCGGGATCCGGACCGTCGAGGACGCGGCCGGGCTCCTCGCGGCGGGCGTCGATCGGGTCATCCTCGGTACGGCGGCGGTCGAGAACCCCGAGATCGTCGCCGAGATCAGCGACGAACACCCCGAAAGCGTGCTCGTGAGTCTCGACGCCAAGGACGGCGAGGTCGTCGTCTCGGGCTGGACCGAAGGGACCGGTCTGGACCCGGCCGAGGCTGCCGGGCGATACGAGGACCTCGGGGCCGGCGGGATCCTCTTCACTGACGTCGACGTGGAGGGACAGCTCGAAGGCGTCCGGACGGAGCCAGTCCGTCGGGTCGTCGAGGCCGTCGAGATCCCGGTGATCGCGAGCGGCGGTGTCGCGACAATCGAGGACGTGCAGGCGTTGCAAGAGGCGGGCGCGGCCGCGGTCGTCGTCGGCAGCGCGCTCTACGAGGGAGCGTTCACGCTCGAAGCGGCGATGGACGCCGTCGAGCAGGTACGCGATTCCTGAGATCCGCACGAAGCCGGCCGGTCGTTTGACAATACCCGAGCCGAAACGTCTAGACGATGGTCGATCCAGTCGCGGACCCGCTGGCGGAAGTCGTCCTCCACCTGCTGGTCGCGTTCGGGCTCGGGGCGCTCATCGGGATCGAGCGCGAGCAGAGCGAGTCCGCGGGTGCGATCGCCGGCAGTCGGACCTTTCCGCTCTTTGCGCTGTACGGCGCGCTCGTCTGGGGGTTCTTTCCGGACGCGCTACCGATCGCACTCGCCGTGCTCGCGGTCCCGCTGACGGTCGCGTACGTCGCCCGGGTCATCTACGAGGGGGACATCGGACTCACGACGGTCGCGGCCGCGCTGCTGACGGTGCTGCTCGGCGCGATGACGATGCACTCCCAGCAGGGGGCCACGCTCGCGGTCGTCGTCGGCGGGGCCGTCACCGTGTTGCTTACGATCAAGGACCCGATCCACGAGTTCGCCGATCGGATCGAGCGAAGTGAACGGCGCGCCTCGGCGAAGTTCGTGCTCGTGGTGCTCGTCGTCCTGCCCGCGCTTCCCGACCGCGAGGTCGAGGCGCTGTACGGCCTCAATCCGCGGTTCGTCTGGCTGATGGTCGTGTTCGTCACCGGGCTCGGATTCGTCGCGTACGTGCTCGGGCGGGTGCTGGGAACGGAACGCGGGATCGCGATTACGGGCGTCGTCGGCGGGTTCGTCTCCTCGACGGCGACGACGGTCTCGATGGCGGAAAAGACCGTCCAGAACGCGGCGCTGTATCACGTCTGTGCCTTCGCGGTCGTGACCGCTTCGATCGTCATGTTCCCGCGAGCGCTGATCGAGGTCGCGGTCGTCAACCCCGCGTTGCTGTCGAGCGTGGCTGTGCCGCTGGGAGCGATGACGCTCGTGGGGACGGTCGCCGCCGTCGCGCTGTACTGGCGGACGACCGCCGGGGAGACAGTCGAGGCAGAAGAGCTAGAGAATCCGTTTCGGCTTCGGCCGGCACTACTGTTCGGCGTGATCTTCGCTGTCGTCCTGCTCGTCTCCGAGTACGCCAACGAGTTGCTCGGCGCGTCCGGGATCTACGCGACGGCCTTCTTCTCGGGGCTGGCCGACGTCGACGCCATGACGCTCACGTTGAGTCGACTCGCCGCGAACGGAACCGTCTCCGCGGAGGTCGCGACGACGGGGATCGTCATCGCGGCCATCGCCAACACGTTCGTCAAGGCCGCGCTGGCGTGGGCGCTCGGGACGCGAAAGCTGGGGCAACTCGTCGCGATCGTGCTGGGGATCGTCGCCGTGAGCGGCGTGGCGCTGCTGGCTGTTGTGGTCTAGGGGAGTTCTCGACTCGCCTCGGGCAGTCGCAGTGGTCGTCGATCACCGTTCTCGCAGCCAGACCTCGCGGGCAGCGTACGGTTCCAGGAACGGATCGATCCCGCCGCCACCGTTGCCGACAGAATAGCGCGTTCCATCCACCTCGAAGACGAGACTGTTCTCCATGGGGAACTCCGCGGTCGATTCGCCGACGAGACTCTGCCGGATGTCGACGATCGGGACAGCCTCGAAGGTCTCTCGATCGCCGGAATCGGTCCGTTCGACGACCAGATCGGCCGCCAGATCGCGGCCGGCCTCGCGGTGGAAGACGGCGTTCGTCACGGCCGTTCGGAGGTGGTCGTACCTCGCTGGTAGCGGGTCCGGCTCCGAACGGAAGACTGTCTCGCCCATCGGCCAGACGTTGCTGATCAGGTTGCCGTAGAAGCCGCTGGCGACCTCGGGCTGGGAGAACGCGAGCGCGTATTCTGCCCCGTGGCGGCCGCTGAGCACCTCGTAGCTACCCATCACGCCCGTCTGCTCGTCCACGAGAACGAACACCGGCGGGGTCGCCGCCCAGACGCGGAGGACGTGCGCGTACCTGCCCGGTTCTTCGAGTTCGTCGGCGACGTCGACGGCGTCGGGTCCGAGCAACAGACAGTAGACGAACACCCCTCGATCGACCGCGCTGGCCAGCACGCCCGCGAGGTGCTCGAACTCCGACGCGGGGACAACGACGAACGCTTCGCGGGCTGCCGCTTCGATGGCGCTGCGAGCGCGCCGGCGGACCGTCGCCCGCGAGTGGACGATCTCGAACTCTGCCTGCCCTGCGCCGCCAGCGTACTCGGATTCGATCGCGGACTCCAGCTCGTCGATCCGGCTGGTCAATCCCTCGATCGCCGCCTCTGGTTCGCGAGCCCGGATCGTCGTCGGCGAACTGCTCTCGTCGATCGCCACGAAGTCCCGCTCGGCGAGCGTCTCCACGACCTCGTAGACGTACCCCTGCGAGACGCCCGCGGCTTCCGCCAGTTCACCCGTCGTCGCCGCTCCCGCCCGGAGGATCGCCCGATACACGTCGATCTCGGTCGATGATAGTCCGAATGTCATCAGGTGCTCCCGGAGTGGATCCCCACTCATTGAAAACATATTCATCGACTATTCCAAAATACTTTTCTCACTTTCGCTGGGAGGTTGAGGTATGGCACAGGCGAGCGAGGCGGACGCCCGGAGTGCGATCACGTCCCGGCGGCTGTGGACGGTCGCTATCGTGCTGTTCGTGGCCCTCGAGGGGCTCGGAATGCAGATGCGTGGCCCGCTGTTGCCGATCCTCGGAGACCAGTGGGGAATCAGCAAGGGGATGCAGGGGCTGGTCGGTCCGGCGGGGACGCTCGGATTCGCGGTGACGATCCTGATCGCCGGGGCGATCGCCGGTCGGATCAACACCCGGCGGTACTTCCTGGGAGGGATCCTGGTGACGACAGTCGGTATTATCGGTATGGGGCTGGCTCCATTTTTCGTCGCGTATCTCGGCTTCCTGTTGCTTCGCGGGCTCGGGACCGGCGTCTCACGCGGACTGGATCGTCCACTACTGGGACACCTCTACCCGAACGCCCGCGGCCGGGTGTTCAATCTCTACGACATGGCGTGGGCGATCGGCGCGGCGGCGGGACCGGCAGTGTTGAGTCTCGCGGTCGGTGCCGGTGACTGGCGGTACGCGTACGGGGCGTTAGCCGTCGCGTTCGGCCTCGTCGCAGGGCTCGTCTGGCGGCTCGAAACGCCCGTCAACGACGCGGAAGCGGAGCTCGACGTCGGCGCTGCGGTCGGGCTGCTTCGGACGCCGGCTATCGCGGCGACGGTGATCGCGCTCGTCTTTCACACCGGTCTCGAAGGGGCGATGTTTCTCTGGTTGCCGACCTTCGGCGAGGAGATCGCCGGGCTCAGTTCGACGCGGGCGAGTCTCCTGTTGAGCGCGTTCATCGTCTCATATATCCCCGGGCGATTCGTCTACACGCTGATTGCCGAACGCGTTCCCTACGGTCCGCTGGTCGTCGCGCTCGAAATCCTGATCGTCCCCGTGTTCCTCTGGACGTTCTTCGTCGCGGAGGGCACGATCGTCTTCGCAGGTGTCGCGGTTCTCGGCGTACTGGTCTCGGGGATCTTCCCGACGCTGCTGGCGTTCGGGACGCAGGCCGCGCCGGAGTACAGCGCGCCGATCAACGCGATCTCAACTTCGACAGCGTCAATCAGCATCGCGCTGGTCCCGGTCGCGATGGGCGCGCTGGCGGACGTCACCAGCATCCGAACGGCGATGTGGATCCCGCTCGCGCTGACCGTTCTCGTCGCGCCGACCGTCCTCGTCGCCAGGCGGATCGACCCGAACATCTGACGGCGACCAGATACACTCTTGAGGCCGGCCCACGTGGGCGGTCATATGACCGACCGGACTGCAGCCGTCACGCGCGAGACGGCCGAGACCGAGATCGAAGTGACGCTCGATGTCGACGGCGACGGCGACGCGACGATCGACACCGGGATCGGGTTTTTCGATCACATGCTCGAATCGTTCGCGACCCACGGACTGTTCGACCTGACCGTCTCCTGTGACGGCGATCTGGAGATCGACGACCACCACACCGTCGAGGACGTCGCGATCACGATCGGCGAGGCACTCGAGCAGGCGCTGGGCGACAAGCGCGGAATCGAGCGGTTCGCCGACCGACGAGTTCCCCTCGACGAGGCCATCGCGGGGGTCGTCCTCGACATCTCCGGGCGCCCCTACTTCGAGTTCGACGGCGAGTTTTCCCAGGCGTCGGTCGGCGAGCTGACCAGCCACATGGCCCGGCACTTCCTGCGCTCGCTTGCGATGAACGCCGGCCTGACACTGCACGCCGAGGTCACCGGCGAGAACGCCCACCACGAGATCGAGGCGCTGTTCAAGTGTCTCGCTCGCGCGCTCGACGACGCCACGCGGATCGACGACCGGCGAGCCGACGTCGCGAGCACGAAGGGCACGCTCTAGGGTACCGGTCCGCTGGCAGCGGCTTTTTCGTCGTATCGGGGCGTCGTCGAGCCACTCGGACGTCCTGCCTGCGAATCAGTGAGGCACGGAGCTCTGTCTCGGTCCGATTGACGGTACAAGTGCTCATAAGTACTCGCGGCACTGACGGTCGTCTATGCAACTCCGGCGACTGCTCGCGGGCGCGAGTGGGCTGACGTTCGTCCTCATGTTGCTGGGCGTGTACACGGCCGGGGCCGGTGCCGGCCTCACATGTGGTGCCCGGTGGCCGTTCTGTGACGGCGCCGTCTTCGGACTGTTCCCCGCGAACTGGATGAGCTTCGTCGAGTGGTTCCACCGCCTCGTCGCGATGGTGACCGGGTTCGCCCTGCTCGGGATCGCCGGGCTGGCCTGGGTGCGCGGCGCGAGCCGGCGCGTCCGCTACAGCCTCGTCGCCGCCGTCGCGCTGCTCCCGGTCCAGATCGGACTGGGCGCGCTCACGGTCACCGTTGGCGGGCTCTTTCCCTGGGGGTACTCCCCGCCCGTCCAGGCGGCACACTACCTTGCCGCGCTGTCGATCTTCACGCTCGTCGTCTACGCGACGGCGCTCAGTTACGGACCCGTCGAGCGATCGCGGCTTCGAGACGCCGCACTTCTGGCGCTCGCGCTGGTCCCGCTGGGCCATCTGTTCAGTTTCGGGACGGTCTTCCCCTACACGCCCGAAGTCCAGATCGTCTACTACGGGCTCGCGCTGGTGCTGTTCGCCCTGTTGATCGCGGTCGGGACCTGGACGCGGGCAACTGGCGATCGAGACGCGGTCCGGCAGGGATCGTTGAGTCTCCTGGCCGCCGTCCTGCTTGCGATCCAGATGCTGCTCGGCCGTCACGGACTCGATCCCCAGGGCCTGCTCGTCGCCGACGGCGTCGCCGGCCTGGTGTTCGTCGCCCTGCTCGGGGCCGCCTGGTTCGCCTACCGCGCCGCCGACGCCGAGATTCCGCTGCTCGGCTCGCTGGGCGGCTAGCCATTCCCGAACCGTGAGCGCTAGCCGCGACCGAATCGCGAATCCGTCTTGCTGATGGCCTTGTTCGGGTCGGCCGCCTCCTCCGAGCCGCCGGCATTCATCACTGAGACGACCCCGTACGCGAGGACGAACAATCCGATCAGTACGGCAGCGCCCCACAGAAGCACCTGCGTCGTCTCCTCCATCGAGATCAAGATCTGTACCGTTCCCCCGAACGTGATCGCGGTTCCGAGCGCGATCTCCACGTATCCTAGTTTCGAACTCACTGTGTCCACCGCCGGAATCCCCGACGTACGTTCGGATCGACGCTGAACAGGCATAAAACACAGTGATCGTCGTGTCCGACGACCGAACTGCTTTTGACTGCCGAACGGAAATCCTCCTGCGATGAACGTCCTCGTCGTCGGTGCCGGTGAGATGGGACGATGGTTCGCGACGGCCGTGAGAGACGGCCTCGAGGAACCCGTCGACCTCGCCGTCGCCGACGCGGATCCGACCGTCGCCGAGGCGGCCGCCGACGCGCTCGAGGCCCGCACCGTCTCGCTTGACACCGACGAGCAGTTCGACCTCGTCTGCGTCGCCGTCCCCATTCCGGCCACGCCTGACGTGATCGCCCAGTTCGCCGACAACGCGACGGCGGCCGTCGCGGATCTGGCTGGACACATGGCTGGCCCACTCGCGGCGATGAACGAGCACGCGTCCGGGCGCGAGCGGATCAGCCTCCACCCGCTTTTCGCTGCCGATAACGCACCGGGGAACGTCGCGGCGGTCGTCGAAGACGGCAGTGAGATCGCTGCCGCGGTGCGCGACGCCCTCACCGCGCAGGGCAACCAGTGGGTCGAGACGGACGCCGCGACCCACGACGAGGCGATGGAAACGGTTCAGGCGGGCGCGCACACGGCCGTTCTCGCGTTCGCGCTGGCCGCCCGGGAGGTGCCCGACGCGTTCCACACGCCGATCTCGGCCGGCCTGTTCGATCTCGTCGAGCAGGTGACCGGCAACGATCCGCGGGTCTACGCCGACATCCAGAAGACCTTCGAGGGGGCCGAAGCGGTCGCAGACGCCGCCAGGGATATCGCCGACGCGGACAGGGACGCCTTCGAGGACCTCTACAGGGAGGCGAGCGACCGATGAGCGATCAGAGACAGGCGATCCGCGAGAACGCCCAGTACTTGCGAAACGTCCGTCCGATCGACCCCGAAGAGATCTACGAGTACGTCGAGGGACAGCCCCATCCCGGCGTCGTCCGGACGACGCTGCGGGAACTGGCCCCCGAACTCGACCTGATCGAGCGGGAAGACGGCACGTTCGTCCCCGCGCCTGAGGGACCCGTCTCCGTGGATTTCGACGGTGTCGAGGCGTTTCCCGAGCGATACGCGCGGGCTCTGGAGGACCTGCTCGTCGAGACGTTCGGTCCCGGCTGGCCGGAGGCCACCAGCGGCGACCGACTCCGCGAGCGGCTGGTCTCGCTGAAAGACGCCTACTTCGGCCAGCGTGAGGTGGCGTACGACGAGCTGACCGCGCTCGCGTACGCGATTTACCACCTTCCCGACACCTACGCTGCCACACAGTACGTGCTGGCGGATCTGGCTCGCGAGGGACGACTCCCCTCGCGGCTCCGGGTGCTCGAGATCGGCGCCGGGACCGGCGGACCGGCGCTCGGACTCGCCGATCTGCTCCCGGAGGACGCCCTCCTCGACTATCACGCGGTCGAACCGAGCGACAACGCCGACGTGCTCGAACGCATGCTGGAAGAGACCGGCCGGAACGTCCACGCGACCGTCCACCGCGAGCGTGCCGAAACGTTCGATCCCGACGGGGAGTTCGATCTACTGGTGTTCGCGAACGTCCTGAACGAACTCGACGATCCGGCGTCGGTGCTCCGTCGATACCGGTCCGCGCTGGCCTCGGACGGATCGCTCGTCGCGATCGAACCCGCAGACAGGAACACGGCCACGGGGCTGCGCCGGATCGAACGGGCCGTCGAGGACGAGTACACGATCTACGCGCCGACCTGTCGCCTCTGGCCCGGGATGACCCCCGACAGCGACTGCTGGTCGTTCGATCGCAAGCCGGATCTCGCGGTGCCGCCGTTCCAGCGACGCCTGGAGTCGGCTGCCGGCGACCGGTTCGACGCCGGGGCGTTCGAAAACGTCGACGTGCAGTACGCCTTCTCGATCCTGCGAACCGACGGGGCGAAACGGATCGAGTACACGCCCGACCGCTCGCGAGTCGCGCCGCTCGCGGAAGCCGAGTCGCTGGTGACCGACCGGATCGACCTGGTCGCGATCAAGCTCAGCCACGACCTCTCGGAGGGCGGCAATCCGCTCTTTCTGATCGGCGACGGCAGCGAGAACGAAGACGTCTTCGCCGTATTGATCGACGATTCGTCGCTGACGCGGCCGCTCGCGGAGGCCCCCTATGGGGCGTTACTGGACTTCGAGAACGTGCTGGTGCTGTGGAACGACGACGAAGAGGCGTATAATCTCGTCGTCGACGACGAGGTGGTCGTCGACGCGGCACGCTGAGGGACGTATCGACAGGGCCGGTCCCGGCAGACACTTATTCCCCCGGTCGGTACGCCCGGCCGTGACATGACTGTTCAGGTGGTGGCAACACGATGAGGGGCGTACGCGACGGGAGTCCGTACGCACCCCACACGGACACCGAAACCCAGGCGATGCTCGACGCGATCGGCGTCGACGACGTGGACGCACTGTTCGACGTGCCAGCAGCGGTTCGTTTCGATGGCGCCTTCGGGATCGACGCACGGAGCGAACGAGAGACGACCCGGGAACTCGCAGACACGCTTTCGGACAACGACGACGTGATCTCGTTTCTGGGCCGCGGCCACTACGCCCATCACGTCCCGGCCGTGGTCGATCGGCTGTCCTCGCGCTCGGAGTTTCTGACCTCTTACACGCAGTACCAGCCCGAGATCGCCCAGGGATTCCTGCAGGCGCTGTTCGAGTACCAGTCGATGCTGGTCGAGTTGACCGGCCTGCCGATCGCGAACGCCTCGATGTACGACCACGCGACTGCACTGGGTGAGGCCGCGACTCTGGCTGCCCGCGTGCGGGGAGCCAGCGGCTCGCGCGTGCTCGTCCCCGAACTGCTCCCGTCGGAGCGGCGATCCGTGCTCGAAAACTACGCCAGCGGAGCCGGTCTCACCGTCGAGTCGTATCCGAGCGACGACGGAAACGCGGACCTGGACGGGCTCGCCTCGATCGTCGATTCGGACGTGCTCCTGATCTACGCGGAGAACCCCACCGTGCGGGGGACGATCGAAGAAGGGCTCTCGGCCATCGGCGACCTCGCCGAGGACAGCGAGGCGCTGTTCTGTCTCGGGACCGATCCGGTGGCGCTGTCGTTGCTGGAGACACCGGCGAGCGTCGGCGCGGACGTCGTCGTCGGTGACGCCGGGGCGCTCGGACTCGGCCACGCCTACGGGATGGGGCACGGCCTGTTCGTCACCCGCGAAGAGTTCCTCCGGCAGGTGCCCGGACGACTGGTCGGTGCCGGGCGCGACAAGAGTGGACGACGAGCGTACACGCTGACGCTGCAGACCCGGGAACAGCACATCCGCCGCGAGCGGGCGACCTCGAACATCTGCACCAACCAGGCGTGGGTCGCGCTGCGGACGGCCATCCACGTCGCCTGGCTCGGGCCCGACGGGTTGCTCGAACTGGCCGAGACGGCAGTCCGTGACGCACGGACCCTCGCGGAGCGAGTCGACGACATCGACGGCGTTCGCGCGCCGGTCCACGACCGCCACCACTTCAGGGAGTTTCTCGTCCACACTGACCGGCCCGCCCCGGCGATCCGGGACGGCTTGCTCGACCGTGGATACGCCGTGCACGCGGTAGACGAGCACCGCCTGCAACTCTGTGTGACCGACGCGAACGCGCACGCGACAGACGGCCTCGTCGCGGCGCTCTCGGAGGTGGCCTGAAATGCACTACGATCAGGCACGCTGGGCCGACGAGGATCGGTACGAGCCGCTGTTGATCGAGAAGCGATCCGAGACGGTCGAGATCGACGACGCGCCGCTACCTGCGGAGCTTACTCGGGACGAAATCACGATGGCGGCCCCCGCGGAACCGGAGCTGGCGCGCCACTACACGCGTCTCTCTCAGGAGACCTACGGGGTCGATAGCGGTCCGTTCCCGCTTGGAAGCTGCACGATGAAGCACAATCCGGCGCTGCTCGAACGCGTCGCAACCGACGAGAACGCGGCCGTGCACCCGGATCGACCGGACGAGAGCGTCCAGGGGACGCTCGCGGTGATGGCGACGCTACAGGAGTGGCTCGGCCGGATCGGTGGGATGGACGCTGTGACGCTCCAGCCCCCGGCCGGCGCGGCCGGCGAGTACACCGGCCTGCTGATCGCGAAGGCCTATCACGAACGACAGGGAGAGGATCGGACGGAGGTCGTGATCCCCGACAGCGCACACGGGACGAACTTCGCCAGCGCGGCGATGGCAGGATTCGACGTCGTCGAGTTGCCCAGCGGCGACGACGGGCGGGTAAACCTTGAGGCGCTCGAAGCCGCAGTGAGCGAAGAAACCGCAGCACTCATGCTGACGAACCCGAACACGCTGGGACTGTTCGAGCGCGACATCGAGACCATCGCCGAGGTCGTCCACGATGCCGGCGGACTGGTCTACTACGACGGGGCGAACCTCAACGCCCTGCTCGGGCAGGCCCGGCCGGGCGACATGGGATTCGACGTGATGCACTACAACGTGCACAAGACCTTCGCGACGCCACACGGCGGTGGCGGCCCCGGTGCCGGGCCGGTCGGCGTGCGCGAGGAACTCGCGCCGTACCTGCCCGCGCCGCACGTCCGCGAGACCGAGGACGGGGCCTACGAGCGCTACGAACCCGAACACTCGATCGGAAAGGTCCACGGGTTCGAGGGGAACTGGCTCGTCCTGCTGAAAGCCTACGCGTACGTCCGGCGACTCGGCGACGAGGGCCTAGCGGATACCAGCGCGAAAGCAGTCCTCAACGCCAACTACCTGGCCGAGCGGATCGACTTCGAGGTGCCGTACGGCCCGTTCCACCACGAGTTCGTCGCCAGTGCGGGCGACCGGGACGCCGCCAACGTCGCCAAGCACATGCTCGACCACGGCGTGCATCCGCCGACGACGAAGTGGCCGGAACTCGTCGAGGAGGCGCTGATGGTCGAGCCGACCGAGGCCGAATCGAAGGAGACGCTCGACCTGCTGGCGGCCGCGTTCGACGCCGCGGGCGAGGCTGACGCGGACGCACTCGAATCGGCTCCGCGTCGGACGACCGCCCGCCGGATCGACCAGGTCGAGGCCGCGCGGTCGACGCGGCTCACCTGGCAGGCGCTCGACGAAGACGAGGACTAGTGCGACGTCCACCGTCGACGGAGTACTCGAACCGACTGCCTTCGGCCCGTGCGAGTACTCATAGGGATTAGCGTAGCCGATCGGAGAAACTCTCACTCCGATCGGGTGACCGGATCATCGTTCCCGGGCGAAATCTATGGATTTCTACGCTAATCCCTATCACTGCCGGTCGGCTGTGGCCGTTATCAATCCGGTCGATACGGATCAGTTGCGGTTTCAAGGCGGTAGACGTCCTCGGCGACATCGAAGTCGTCGTCGAACGCGTAGAGATACCCGAGCCCTTCTGCTTGCATATACGCGACGATCGCCGAATCGACAAACGAGAACTGCTCGTACTGTCTGAAGAGCCCTTTTGCCGCGGCGAATTCGTCTGTAGTGATCGAGTCAATATGGAAGCGCGCGTTCTCTTCGAGTCGGCCGAGGAAATCGACGGCAGCGGAGTGGCCAGCGTGCGTCGCCAGGCCGTTCAACGTCTCCGCAAGTACGTAGTCGAGAATTACCGCTTCAGGAAGATGCGCCGTGTCGACCCCCGTGAGAATCGGGAGGGCGTCGTCATGTGCTCCGTCGCGGCGATAGCCGGCCGCGAAGAGAACCGACGTATCGAGGAGTGCGCGTGGCACCTATTCGACTCCCCAGTTGTCGTGTTCTGCAGTGACGTCCGTTTCCTGATCGCCATCGTAGCCGTCGAAGTCGCTGAACGTTCCAGTACGTTGCTGGACGACCTCAACGCGAAGCGTCCTGTCTTCCTCAACGCGCCAGCGGAGTTTGTCCCCATCGTCGATATTTAACTCTCGGCGGATACGGGCAGGAATGTTCGCCTGATTCCCCGAGACCTTGCTCTCTGAATCGACGCCCTCACTGCTCATATACGAAACCAAGAGGTCATCGCCTAAAAACGTAGTGTGCTCTCACACTACTGGCAATCTTTTCACCGTCGGGTCGCTCGCTCCGCTCGCCACCACTCCCCGAAAAGGCCGGACGAAAAAGCCGCCCTCACTGTGGTTGACCGGTCCTCACACCGAAAACTCGTACAGCTCGTCGCCCACGTGATGAAGCGAGTCGACGACTTTGCCCTCGTCGCCGAGCATCTCGTCGCCGTCGACCCGGGCGCGGCCGATCGCCAGCACTTTTCCGTGCGTCTCCTCGGCGATCGCGACCAGATCACCCGCCTCGATGGAGTCGTCGGCCTCGACGATCCCGGGGCGCATCACGTCGGCGCCGTCGGAGACGAACGAGATCGCACCGGCGTCGACGGTGACGACGTTCGTCTCCGGCGGGTACTCGTTGGCTCCCTTGACGGTGAGGAACGGTTCCGGCTCTGCGCCTTCGCCGCTTCGCTCTGAATCGCTCTGCGCCTCGCCGTCCAGATACAGGACGGCCGGTTCCCCGTCTACGAGGACGACCTCCCAGTCGCTGTCCTCGAACTCGACCTTCTCGAAGGTGTCCGCGTCGATCGCGACGCCCAGCGTCTGCGAGACGGCCTCGACGATCTCGTCGATAGCGTCCGCCCGGAGGTGATGTCGGGACTTGACGTTCATACGTGGCGGTTGCCGCCGACGAGGATAAATCGCCCGTTTGTCCGCGTGTGACTGACCGCCGTTCCGTTCGACGGCCACGCGAACGGGCCAGCCTGTCGAAACGCCTACCTACGGGGTGGGCCTATCGAAAGGCATGACCGACGAGTCCGCCCAGGCCGAAGCCGGAACCGCGGAGGGTCAGGGCCCCGTGGAGATCGACGAGGAACTCGCCCGCCATCTGGAGAACAAGCGCGAGGAGCTGTTCGAGAAGTTCGACATCCGCGACGCGTTCCCGCCCGAGGTCCTCGAAGAGGCCGAACAACGAACGACCGACGTCCAGGAAGAGATCCAGAGCGAAGTCGACGAGCGCCGCGATCTGCGCGAGAAGATCGCCTTCACTGTCGACCCGATCGACGCACAGGACTTCGACGACGCCATCTCGATCGACGTGCGCGACGACGAGATCGTTCTGTGGGTGCACATCGCCGACGTAACCCACTACGTCAATCCCGAGACGGCGATGTGGAGCGAGGCCGTCGAGCGCGGGAACACGGTCTATCTCCCCGCCTACACGATCCACATGCTGCCGCCGATCCTCGCCGAGACCGTCTGCTCGCTGGTGCCCGAGGAGGACCGGCTGGCCCACACCGTCGAGATGCACCTCGATCCCGAGAACCTCGGGTACGAGAACATAGAGATCTACAAGTCGGTTATCCGGAGCGACGAGCGACTGACCTACACCCAGGCCGAGAACCGTCTGGACGACCCCGACGCACCGCTCCACGACGAACTCTCGGCGGTGTGGGAACTGGCCGACAGCATGCACGAACAGCGCAAGGAAGACGGCTCGCTCGTGTTGAATCCGAAGCGCGACCGCGCCCACACGATCATCGAGGAGTGCATGCTCAAGGCCAACAAGGCCGTCACGCACGAACTCATGTGGGACCGCGGCGTGGAGGCGATGTACCGGGTCCACCCCCAGCCGGCTCCCGAAGAGTGGGACGAGGCGCTCCAGGAGATCCAGGAACTCGACGGCGTCTCGATCCCCGGCAGTGCGTGGGACGACCCCCGGAAGGCCGTCAACGCCACGCTGGAACAGGCACCGCCGCGCCAGCTGGACAAGATCCAGTGGGCCGTCATGAAGGTGATGCCCCGCGCCAAGTACATGAACGACCCCTTCGGCGGCCACCACGCGCTGAACTTCGAAATCTACGGCCACTTCACCTCGCCGATCCGCCGCCTCTCGGACCTCATCAACCACTGGATCGTCTACACCAACGACGTGCCCGAGGACCTGGTCGCGCTGTGCGATCGCGCCTCCGAGCGCCAGCAGAAAGCCGAGAAGTGCGAACGCGAGTACAAACAGTTCCTCGAAGAGGTCGGCCTCAACCCCGCCGCCGTGAACAACCGCGGGCTCGAAGTCATCGAGGAATAGTCCAGGGGGATCGAAGTCATCAGGAACGACTTCGCGGCGTGTCGATCACAGACCCATCGCCTCGATCTGTTCCTGGTAGCGGTTGCGGATGGTGACTTCGGTGACCTGCGCGACATCGGCGACCTCGCGCTGGGTCTTCTTCTCGTTGCAGAGCAGGGAGGCGGCGTAGATCGCGGCGGCAGCGTAGCCGGTCGGCGATTTGCCCGAGAGCAGGCCCTTCTCTGAGGTCACGTCGATGATCTCGTTGGCCTTGGACTGGACCTCCTCGGACAGTTCCAGCGACGAGCAGAACCGGGGGACGTACTTCTTTGGATCGACAGGTTCCATCTTCAGTCCGAGTTCCTGAGAGATGTAGCGATAGGTCCGGCCGATCTCCTTCTGTTCGACCCGCGAGACGTCCGAGACCTCTTCGAGACTGCGTGGGATGTCTTCCTGTCGGCAGGCGGCGTAGAGCGCGGCGGTGGCGACGCCCTCGATCGAGCGTCCCCGGATCAGATCGTCGTCGAGCGCGCGCCGGTAGATCACCGAGGCGACCTCCCGCACCGAACGCGGGACGCCCAGTGCCGAGGCCATGCGATCGATCTCAGAGAGCGCGAACTGGAGGTTGCGCTCGCCGGCGTCTTTCGTCCGGATCCGTTCCTGCCAGCGTCGCAAGCGGTGCATCTGGCTGCGCTTCTTCGAAGAGATCGAGCGGCCGTAGGCGTCCTTGTCCTTCCAGTCGATCGTCGTCGTCAGCCCCTTGTCGTGCATCGTCTGGGTCGTCGGCGCACCCACACGAGACTTCTTCTGGCGCTCGCCGTGATCGAACGCCCGCCACTCGGGACCCCGGTCGATCGCTCCCTCCTCGACGACCAGCCCACAGTCGTCACACACCAGCTCGCCCCCGTCCGCGCTCGCGATCAGCGACGTCGAATCACACTCCGGACACTGCTCGCGCTCGTCTTCCTGTTCCGTCGTGTCCTCGTCGGTGGCCACTCGCTCTCGCTGCCGACTGGAACGTTCCATGTCTTCAACTAGAGATGTACAGCAGTGATAAAGTTTGCCTCGCGCCGATCGCTGAAAATTCTCTCGTCGGGCTCGTCGGGCGCGCGAACGCTGGGTTCTCGCCACGGCGGACACTAGCAGCTGGCGATCGTCGTCGGGCACAAAGACTGAGCGGTGCACGGCATGGCAGACAGCTCTCGCCGGCCACGATGATCGCCAAATATTAACTGGCCACACGCCGTCGGCACGCCGTATGACAGTGGTGACTCCCCGACCGGACCGACGGCGGGTCGATAGGTATGAGTACTGACGATACCGACAGCCCCGACATCGGGGATATCTTCGACCAGCTCGAGGAACTGGCCGAGACAGTCGATTCCGAGGAGGAGCGCAATCGGGTCGAAGAAGCGATGGAACTCGCCTCGGAAGCCTCCCGGTCCGAGGCCGTTTTCGGGCGCATTATCTGGGGGTTTGATCGCGCAGACGCGACAGAGGCGCTGCTCGGCGCGCTCCTGTTCGGGATCCCGATGGCGGTCGAGGGTGGGACACAGGAGATCGGCTCGTTCCTCGCGACACGTCCGTTACTTCTCGCGGGGACCGTCCTGTTCACCCTGTCGATCACTACTGGCGTGCTGTACGTCGCCGAGATTCAGGACGTTCGTGTCAGGTACCGCCTGCTCGGAATTGTGCCGTTCCGGCTCGCTGGCGTCCTCACGATCTCGTTCCTGCTAGCGGTGGTGATGCTGACGGCGTGGGGACGCGTCGACTGGACCCGGCCGGCCGTCGCGCTCGCGAACGTCGTCGTCGCGTTCCTGCCCATGTCGATCGGTGGGGCCCTGGGCGACATCCTTCCGGGAAGCTGAGGGGGAGTGTCCGCTCACCCGGTTCGGCCGAACGCAGACGTCAGTCGCTCCCGGAAGGCGTCGAGTTCGTCGTCTTCGAGCCGGCCGTTCGTCGCCTCGTCGAGGCGCTTCCGGAGGCAGATATCGTAGTTCCCGCGGCCGACGTGTTCGATCAGTCCTGCGGTCCGGAGCGTTCGGTTGTGCGCGTAGGCGTCGGTCCGGTCACCGGTGCCGCCAGCGACGAAGTGTGCGTCGAGCGGCGTCGCAGGCCCCTGCTCGTCGTAGTACGCCAGCATCCGCCGGGCCTTCTCGTCGAGGTCCCGGATCTCCGTGCGGAGCGACGAAATCGCAGCCGGCATCGGGCGGTCGATCGACGAGTCGTCCGGCTCGTCGACGGCCCCGACTGCCTCGGCGATCGCGTCGTCGTCGCTCCCCTGGGCCTGATCGGCTGAGCCGGCGTCGGGGCTGTCCTGGCTCGTCGCCGCGGTAGTCGCTGTCGTCGACGAGTCTGCGTCACCGTCGCTGGCTCCGTTCGCCTTGCTGTCAGGGGTTTCGAACCCAAACGCCGGCATGTCGGCGTCCGAGAAATCGAACGTGTCGGTCTCCCCGTCGACACGATCCGGCGGCGCCTCGAACGACTCGAATCCGAACGTCTCGGTCCCGGAAGAGTCTCCGTTCGTCCGGTCGTCCTGCGATGACGTACCGTTCGTCCGGCTGTTCCCTTCGGGGTTGCCGCTCGTCCGGTCGCTCTTCGAGGAGTCGCCACTCTCGTCGTCCATCGCGGCCGCGAACGCCTCCGCGGCGTCTGCGATTTCGTTCGGGAGGTTCGCTTCGACCCCCTCCGTCTCGGACTCCTCGTTCTGTGATGACGGCTTGTCGTCGTCCGATTCCGCTCGTTCGTTCGCCTCGGGCACTGTCGCGTGCTCGGCCTGAGCGGATGGAGATTGTCTCTCGAGTCGCTGTCGGCGAGCGCGCATCCGCTCGGTCTCGGTTCGGCCGGGGCTGGCTCCCTCGACCTGGTCGAGCATTGCGTCGACGAACTGATCTGCCATCCGGCTCAGGTCGCGAGCGTCCTGTAGCTCCTTCTCGAGTTCGGCGATCCGGGAGTTCTTCTTGTCGAGTTCCTCTCGGAGTTCTTCGATAGTATCGTCGCGCTGCTGTTTCTGTTCGCTGATCTCCTGGAGTTCCGACACCAGATCCTCGCTGACGGACTTCAGTTCGGGCCGCTCGAAGTCGTCCAGTCCGGGCGTCGCCCCGGCGTCGAACGTCTGCTTGCGGTGGAACTGCACCCGCCGGATCGATTCGGACCAGTCGGTCATCAGGAAGGCTTCGCCGTCATCGAGATCTTCGACCGCGTCGGCGTATTCGCCGTCGAGCACGCGCCGGACGACTTTCGTATCGTTGTTCCAGGTCAGGCGATGCCAGACGAGCCAGTCACACTGGGTGATGTAGTCTTTCTTGACGTCCGCGGGTCGCTGGCTGATCCCGACCATCCCGAGGCCGTGTTTGCGCCCGCGCTTGCCGATCTTGATCAGCATCTTCCCGACCTCGCCGACGGAGCCGTTCTCGGGGATCCACTCGTGGACCTCCTCGACTAACAGCAGGAACGGCTGCTTGAGCTTCTTGGCCTTCGCGAAGAGGTGTTTCGAAACGTCCGTGAGCAGCGTTTCGGCCTCCTCGTCGTCCAGAAACGAGGAGATGTCCAGAATGATCGGCACGTTCTGCTCGAGGGCCAGCCCCGCGATTTTCTCGGCGTGTTCGGTCGTGACCTGGATGTCACACTCCTCGTCGGCCCCGACGTGAAGGATCTCGTACTCCTCTTTCAGACCGTAGTATTCACCGTCGATGTCGACGATCAGCAGGCCGAAACCCGCGTCCAGCAGGTTCTCGGCGATGACCGACGCCGTGTTGCTCTTCCCGGAGCCTGATTTCCCAGTAACGAACCCTCGACCAGTCAGCAACTCGACCACTGGTAGCGAGACGTCGGCACCGTGATCGCCGGTTCCGCCCGGACCGTCGCTCACCTCCGCGACCGTGATCGTCCGCTCGTCGCTCATAGTGGTCGTATGACGGTTCTCCCTGCCCATAACTCTCAGTCAGACACCTTTCGGGGATTCGACAGCCACAAGCAGTGGAACGGGCAGCCGCCGGTGTCAGGGGTCGACACCGAACGGGCTGTCGCCGGCTTGCCAGTCCCATCCGGGGAGGCGCGTCTGGACCCCCGCAGCCAGGGCGGCGTCGAGATCGTCGAGCCCCGCAGGATCGTCAGGATCGCCATGGATGTAGACGTCCGCATAGTGGAACGTCGCCTCTGCGAGCAAGCGCAACGGTTGCTCGCCGGCGATCATCGCCGCCAGCTCGCGCGCGAGCAGTTCGTCGACGACGAACCCCGGGTAGTCCCCCGGAACGTCGAGGTCGCGAAGCAGGCCCACGAGTGCGGCAACGTTCACCGCCCGGTCGCCATCAGAGAAAACCGCGTCGACGGCGTCGTGATACTGCCCGACATCGATCGGATCGACCGTCGTCTCGAACGCGTCGCCGAGATCGGCACGCACCGTATTGACGATCGGCACGACTGTCGGCCCTCGTTCGTGGACCCAGTCGTATTCGGCGCGGATCGTGTCGCTGGTTAGTTTCATCTGTCAGGAGTTCTTTGCGAAGGCTTTTATAATCGGAGGGGAATACGAACACGTATAGATCGGTTTTCCGGACACTCACAGCGAGAGTCGTCCGGAGTGGTACACCGACATGCAGTCAAATCGTCAGATATGACAGTCTTATTCATACTGTCGGCTGTACGTTCGTGGAGATTGTCGGCACTTCGGGTGCCGAAATCCTTCAGAAATGGGACAGTCGACAGTACCACCAGTGATCACGACACGAGTACTGCGGCGGCCAGCCGCAGTGCGTGCGTGTCACGTCGTTTTATCCAGCCATGAGCAGGGTAGACAAGAAGCTCGAGGAGATAGAGGAAACGATTCGCAACGAGGTACCGGCCGGGATCTCGATTTCGGACGTCACGTTCGAGGGACCGGAACTGGTGATCTACACGCGCGATCCCAAGCAGTTCGCCCAGGACGGCGACCTGGTCCGGCGTCTCGCCTCGAAACTGCGAAAGCGAATTACGGTGCGTCCGGACCCGGACGTTCTCATGCGGCCGGACGACGCTCGCGAGCAGATCCAGTCAGTCATCCCCGAAGAGGCCGGCGTCACCGATCTCGATTTCCATGCCGACACCGGTGAAGTCGTCATCGAGGCGGAGAAGCCGGGGCTCGTCATCGGTCGCCACGGCGCGACGATGCGCGAGATTACACAGGAGGTCGGCTGGACGCCCGAGGTCGTTCGAACGCCGCCGATCGAGTCCTCGACGGTGCAGAACGTCCGGAACTTCCTCAAGCAGGAGCGCGAGGAGCGCCGCGACATCCTCGAGCGGATCGGCCGACAGATCCACCGCGAGGAGATGTCCGACGACCAGTGGGTCCGGATCACGACGCTGGGGTGCTGTCGGGAAGTCGGCCGGGCTGCGTTTATCGTCTCGACGCCCGAGACGCGGGTGCTCGTCGACTGTGGCGACAAGCCGGGGGCCGAAGGGGAAGTGCCGTATCTCCAGGTGCCGGAAGCGCTCGGTGCCGGCGCGAGTTCGCTGGACGCCGTCGTGCTGACCCACGCCCACCTGGATCACTCGGCGCTCATTCCGCTGCTGTTCAAGTACGGCTACGACGGCCCGATCTACACGACCGAGCCGACCCGCGATCTGATGGGACTGCTCACGCTGGACTATCTCGACGTCGCTGCCAAGGAGGGGCGCACGCCGCCGTACGATTCGGAGATGGTGCGCGAGGCGATCAAGCACACCATCCCGATCGAATACGGCGACGTGACCGACATCTCCCCGGACATCAAGCTCACGCTGCACAACGCCGGGCACATTCTCGGCTCTTCGATCGCACACTTCCACATCGGTGACGGACTGTACAACGTCGCGTTCTCCGGGGACATTCACTACGAGGACACCCGCCTGTTCAACGGCGCGGTCAACGAATTCCCGCGCGTCGAGACGCTCGTCCTCGAGTCGACCTACGGTGGTCGCAACGACTACCAGACCGACCAGGAAGACTCCGAGGAGAAACTCAAGGAGGTCATCAACGACACCTACGAGAAGGGCGGGAAGATACTGATCCCCGCATTCGCGGTCGGCCGCTCCCAGGAGATCATGCTCGTCCTCGAAGAGGCGATGCGAAAGGGTGACATCCCCGAGATGCCAGTCCACCTCGACGGGATGATCTGGGAGGCGACGGCCATCCACACGACCTATCCGGAGTATCTGCGCGACGACCTCCGGGATCGGATCTTCCACGAGGACGAGAACCCCTTCCTGGCCGAGCAGTTTAATCACATCGACGGCGGCGAGGAGGAACGCCAGGAGGTCGCCGACGACGATCCGGCGATCATCCTCTCGACGTCGGGGATGGTCACCGGCGGCCCGATCATGTCCTGGCTCGAACACCTCGGCGGGGATCCGGATTCGAAACTCGTGTTCGTCGGCTACCAGGCACAGGGGACCCTGGGCCGGCGGATTCAGAACGGCTGGGACGAGATCCCCGTCGGCAACGGCACCGGACGGTCCAACACAATGAAGATGCGGATGGACGTCGAAACCGTCGACGGCTTCTCCGGTCACGCCGACCGGCAGGGACTGGAGAACTTCGTGAAGACGATGAACCCCCGCCCGGAGAAGGTCCTCTGTGTCCACGGGGACGAATCGTCAGTCCAGGACCTGTCTTCGGCGCTGTATCACGAATACAACATGCGGACGTTCGCACCGAAAAATCTCGAAACGTTCCGGTTCATCTAGGGTTTTCCGGCAGTGTGACCCGTGGCGAATTGCGTGCATCTTTCGACTGTGGCTAGCTCCGGGTGGAGAACGACAACCAGTACTATACGGTGCCTGATCGAATAATCATTCATGACTCGAGATGGCATGGGGGACGGATCGTTTGCGATCGAGGCCGTCGGCCTGAGAAAGCACTTCGGGGACGTCGTCGCTGTCGAGAGCCTCGACCTGACGATCGAAGCCGGCACGGTCTACGGCTTCCTGGGACCGAACGGCTCAGGGAAGACCACGACGATGCGCATGCTGACGACACTGACGCGGCCGACAGCGGGCGAAGCGTGGATCGCTGGCGTCCCGGTCACGGACCGCGCAGGCGTCATCGAGCACGTCGGCTATCTTCCCGAGGAACCGCCGCTGTTCGACGAGTTGACCGCCCGTGAGTACCTCCGTCACGTGGCCGCATTGCACGACATCCCGGGATCCGCGGCCGACGAACGCATCGAGGGGTATCTCGACCGGTTCGACCTCGACGACGCAGCCGACCGTCGGATCGATGGCTTCTCGACCGGAATGCGCAAAAAGACTGGACTCGTCGGAGCTATCCTCCACGAGCCGACGGTGATCTTCCTCGACGAGCCGACCAGCGGGCTCGATCCGCGTGCTGCCAGAACGGTCAAAGACCTGATCGCCGAGTTCTCCGAAGGTGAAACGACGATCTTCCTGTCGACGCACATCCTCTCAGTCGTTGACGAACTCGCCGACGAGGTCGGTGTCCTCCACGACGGCCGGCTCGTCGCCGAGGGTTCGCCGTCGGACCTCAAGCGGCGCGCCGAAGCGGGGGCCGGCGAGACGCTCGAGGACGTCTTCCTCGCGGTGACGGCCGATCACGCCGAGGAATATGCGACCACCGAACGCGGAGCAGCGGCCGACGGTGCGTGACGATGAGCGCGTTCGGTCACAGCGTTCGGCTGGCCCGCATCGACGTGATCCGCATGCTCCGGAACCACACGGACTGGCGGAGTGGGTCGTCGTCGATCCTGGGCCTGGTCATGTACGGCCTGCTGGTCATCGCCGGAACGCTCGGCGGCGGCTATCTCGGGTATCGAATGGGTCGATCACTCGCAGCGGACGAGCCGCTGTTCGGGATCGGTCCGTTCTCGGCGTCGATCGTCGGCGGGATCCTCGCGCTGTTCTGGTTGATCTTCATGCTAATCTTTGCCGTCCGGGCCGTCGGTCAGCGGGGAACGCTCGCCCAGCCGGAAGGTGTCCTGACGGTCGTCCCGACACGGGTCGCTCTCGCTGGCGTCTACCTCGCCGAGTTCACGTACGTCGTCCTGTGGGTGTTCGGACCGGCGGTTGGACTCGGTGCTGGACTGGCCGTCGGAACGGGCACCGTTCCTGCCCTGATTGCCGTCCCCGTCGCGGTCCTGGCAGCCGGTCTCACCGCCGTGACCGTCGGCTATCCGATCGGCCTGTCGATCCGCCACGTCGCCTCTCGGTACCCCTTCGTCGCTCGAAACAAGGGCGTGATCATCGCCGTAGTGTTCCTGGTGTACTTCGCAGCACTCCTGGCGGGCACCATCGATCGACTCGTGGTCGCGCTGTTCGAGCCGATGCAGGCCTCGCCGACGGCCTGGTACGCCGATCTGCTGTTTCTCGGGACGCCCGGTGTCGACGTGTCCGCAGCGAGAGCCGGCGGTGCCGTGACGCTCACGCTCGTCCTGACAGTGATCGGGACGGTCGCAGGGACGCGCATAGCCGAGATCCACTGGTTCTCCGATCCAGCGCTCGCGGGCGAAAAACCCGCGTCAGTCGTGAACGGAGTCGCCAGCCCCGGAATCGAGCGACGAGTCGAAGGGATTCTCGGACCGCAGATGGCTGCCCTGGTGATACTGTCCTGGCGGCGCGCCGTCCGGGCGCCGCTGAAATTGCTGTATGCCTTCTTCCCGGTGTTCGCGATGGCTGGCCTTCTGGGAGACGTTGTCCAGAGCGGGGAGGTCCCGGCGTATCTCCCGTTCGTGACGTTGCTCTTTGCCGCCTGGGCGGCCGGCGTCATCTTCACTCTGAATCCACTGGGCGATCAGGGCGCGGCCCTGTCCTCGACGCTGTTGAGCCGCGTGGACGGCCGGACGTTCGTTCGTGCGCACCTACTCGCCGGCCTGGCCGTCGCGATTCCGGCCGGAACCGTTCTCACGGCTGTTATCGCCGTGCTGAGTCCGATCGAGACCGATACGGTACTCGCACTCGTGATCGCGACGCCGGTGGTCATGGTGCTCTCGGCCGCGTTCTCGATCGGAGTCGGGATGGCGTTCCCGCGCTTCGAGGCGATCAACGTCACGCGGTCGATGAAGACCGTCCTGCCGAGCCGGTGGGCGTTCGTGCTGTTCAGTGCGTACCTCTTCGTCACGGCGAGTGCTGCCGGGGTCGTCTACGAATCGGGATTCCGCGAACTGGCTGCAGCATTCGTCTCCTGGGCGTTGCCGTTCGGCATCGACATCGCCGCCGATACACTGTATCTTCTCTCGGCCGCGCTGCTCGTGACGGCCGTGGTGCTGACGGTAGCGTCCTACCGGCATGCGATCCATCGATTCGACCGGTACACGATCGCGTAGCTCCGGCCTCGTTTCGTCGACGGTCTCCGTGGCCGCTCGCTCAGGACTGTATCGAACTGCTGATCCCAACGAACAGTACCATCGCGATAGACCCGAGGACAACGGTCCACCCGCTCGCGACGAGCAGCGTCTCAGTGGTGGCCGGGAACCGCTCGACGATCGAAACGAAGATCCGCACGTCGAAGACGACGACGACGAGCGCGCCCACTACGTCGAAGACGATGTCTAGAGCCGTATCACGCCAGCCGTAGTGGACAAGTACCGGTTCGATGTCGAGCCGGTCGGCCACGTCGCGGGCGACGAGCTCGATCAACTCCCAGAAGACGCCGACCGCGAGCGTGAACGCGACCGTCAATCCGGCGACAGTCCCGGGCCACTGGGTGGTTTCGAGGAAAGGTGCGACAATGAGCGCGGCATAGAGCAGTGCTGCGACGAGTACCGCCGAGACGGTGTGAGTGAGGTGGTCCCACCACCATATTGAGTCGTACGGTCCGAGCATGCCGAGCGAGTGGAGGAACCCGGCGACACCGAGCCAAAGGGCGAGCCACGGGTCGAGGCCAAGTTGTTCCGCTCGTACCAACCGAAAACTGATCTCGAGGATGGCTGGCAGCAACGCAAGCGCGAGCGCTGCCAGCGCGTTGACGGCAGCCGCAACGTTCCGACGACTGATCGCAACGGCGAGGAGTCCGAGGATCGCTCCCTGGAGCGAGAGAGCAATGAGAGTGAGGAGGTCAAACACAATGTCCCGTCCTGTTTTCTGAGGTGTGACTCGACGAGGATAAGACCTTTTCGCCGTTCGACAAGCAGCCAAGCGATCGTTGTCGACCGAATTGTGCGACCAGAGTAGCGAACAAGACACCCATATATGTATTCGAGTCGTCATTCAATGCATGGTCTCCAAGATCACCATCTTCGAACCACACTTCGACGGCGCACAGTTCGGCCCCGCCTCGATCGAGACGCCCACAGACCACGACGACGATTCGATTGACCACGAATCGCACGGCGAACCCGAATCGGCCGAGGAGGGCGGATCGAAGTCCCGATTCACGAAGCTCCTCCAGGGCACGATTGTGTTCGTCCTGTTGTTCGTCGGCCTCTGGGTCGTTCTCTCCCGGGTTCTCGGAGCGGAAGAAGACGACGAATAAATCGAAAGTTCGATATTTTTGGGTATGTACATATCTTCTGCCATACGACGGCAGGAGAACAACCTCTCCAACCACAGGTTCAGTCACCCGGTCCGATATTCGATTTCGGTTATCTGTCCTCGCCAGTACGGCACCGTGCCGTCGGCCCGTTCCCATCCCACCTCGGCCGCTGTCGGAATTTCCATCCCGTCGCGGCCTTCGTAGCCCATGTACTGGCCAACCCACGGGGCGACCGCGTCGACGTCCTGCCGGTATCGGTCGGCGGTGAGTCGCCTGAGGTATCCCGCCTCGTCGAAGTGGAACACTCCCGTCGCAGTCACGTCTCCGTCGGCGATGCTCGCTCTGGCGGTCCGGTCGTCGATCCCCTCCCAGGAGACGCCGGCCGCCGGCAACAGAGCCGTCGGGAACCACGGCGTCTCCGAGAGATATCGCTGGAGTTCTGCCTCGCTCATCTGCCGATTTGGCCCTGCACTCGCAACCGGGATCGCCCCGAGAAGGTTGGCCCGGAGCAGTCCCTCGCCGTCGACGTAGGCATCGAGAACGCGGGCAGAGACCAGCGGGGAGAGTTCGATATCGGCGTCCCAGACGTACCCGGGCGGCGAGACGCTGTAGATCTGGCTCGCAGTGAGCGGGTGCCAGGCCGCGTCGGCGCCACCCAGCCGGAACTGCCCCGTCTGTGTCAGCCGTACCTGCGTGACGTGCGGTTGCCCATCCCGGAGGACAGTCTCGAAGTATCGACGAACCGGGGCCGGCAGATCCTCGACGTCGCTCCGCTCGTAGAGGTCGGCATCGACCGGCACAGCGTTTCTCTGGACGTTCGTCGTGTAGTCTCGAATACGCTCTGACACTCGACGACGCCGGACCGCGAGGGTAGCGGCACCGATCGCGCCGACGCCGGCCACGACTCCGAGCAACGACGACCGAGAACGCGGGAACGGGCTCATACCGAGTATTCGACGCCACGGCCCAAAATATCGCCGGTGAGCGTTCGCAACAGCCCATCGCAGGGGATGACGCCGGCGACGACCGGGGGCGGGAGAAAGCATGGACGGTCTGCTCTGAGCGCCCTGACCAGGCGAGTCTGATGGGATTGCCGTAGAAATCCATCGATTTCGTCGATGAAATCGAGTTCCGCCGCCCGATCGGAGGCAGCTATTTCTCCGACCGGCTACGAGAATCCCCATGGCTGGCCCGGCCGGAGAGGAATACGGGTTGTTCCCGTTTCGTGTCTGTCTCTCCCCCAATGTCATGTCAGTTCGGTCGGGCGGGTCGGTCGCACTCACCCGTTTTCGGCCAGGCGACCCCCCGCGAAGCCGCCCAGCGCACCGAGTCCGGCACCGTAGGCACCGATCGCCAGCAACCCGAAGAACATCCCCGCGACGACGACGAAGCCGAGTCCGGCCTCCTGTATCGCAGCGAACCCCGCATACAGGCCGACAGTGACGAATCCGAGCAGGACCAGCGCCGGAACCATCGACAGGAACCCGGAGAGTGCCCCGACGCTCACCGACCGTCCCGACGCTGGCTGTTCGAGGTAGCCCGCCAGGCCACCGCCGAGGATCGGCGAGAAAGGGACGAACGAGAGTACTGCCGTCGCGACTGCACCGAGAACCGCCGACGACCGATACGTGCCGACGGGCGTCTCATCCCCGGCGCTTTGGTGAGCTCGGTGTCGGAACGCGACGTAGCCAATCGCGAACAGGACGAGTCCGATACCCGTCACGAGGAGGCCGATCCCCGTCCAGTTCACGACCTCCAGCGAGAACTCGAGCATCTCCGCCTCTGTGAGGTCCCGCTCCAGGACGACGACCGTGATCTGTCCACTCTCGATATCTTCCGCAAGCAACTCCCGGTCGACCACGAAGGTCACCACGGTACCCCCGACGAACAGCGCCATCCCGCCGAGCGCGATAATCACGCCGACGAGCCAGTCGACGTACTCGGGCACCGGTCGAGCAAACACGAGGTCGTCTCGTTCATCACTGGTTGCACTGCCTCGTTCGCCACTGACTGTGTCGTCTGTCATTTCCATGCGCTAATGGTACAACGTGCATGGCCTTAATTGTGTCCTAGAATACATTTTTTGGGCTCTGGTGAATCACTAGATGGCGTCGGCTTCGACCGTCAGAACTAGTGGAATGAAGTGGGAAACCTCCGATGTCCATGTCGAAAATTTCCCGCTTCACGAGCAAAGTCGTTCAGTTAGCTAAAAATGCTGTCGGTGGCCGAGGCGAAGTCGCCGCCCCCGAAGGAGGAGGCGGCTTCGCCGACTACGCTGTTGTGTCGCTGCACTGTCTGCGGATTTACTTGGAGAAGTCCTACCGAGAGGCGTTGGATCTGCTGAGCGAGATGCCACATATTCTCGGGGAGATCGGCCTCGAACCGGCCGATCTCCCGCATCACTCGACGCTAGTGAAGTGGTTTGACAGGATCAAGACGGCACTCTGGCGAGTGCTGCTGCGCCTCTCGGCGCAGTTGCACGAGCCAAGCAGCCACGCCGCCATCGACGCGTCGTTTTTCGACCGCGAAAACGCCAGCAAACACTACTGCCGGTGGACGAATTACCGCGTTCAGACACTCAAAACGACCGCAATCGTGGACACAGAAAGCCACGCGATTCTGGACGTTCACTGTACGACAGAGAAACGTCACGACACACAGCTCGGCTGGCGACAAAGGGTACGACTGGATGGAGTTACGCGAGAAACTCCGCGAAGAGGGCGTCAGACCACTGATCAAACATCGAGAGTTCCGGCCCATCGAACCGCGCGTTGTGCGCGTGATCGATGGCCCTCGCTACCGTCAGAGAGCGATGTGTGAGACCGTCTTCTCGACGATCAAGCGCACGCTCGGCGACGCCGTGCGTGCGCGAACTTGGTACGGTGAATTTCGAGAACTCGTCCTGGTGTGTGCGGTTCACAACATCAAGCAGTCTCTGAACCCATGAAATCAAGCTACGTTTGGCGATTCACCACGGCCGTTCGGACCAAAATACAGCTCGGAGACAGTCGAATAGGGTGAGACGGTCGGGAACGGCGAGATCGTCACGGTTCGTTGGTACGATGCGAGCCTATGGGTGACGGCCATCTACAGGGAAAGTTTACGACCCTCAATGGCATCGTCGTCTGCCGGCGATTCAATTCAGTTGACTAGGTCAACCGGAAATCACTATCGATGAATTCAGGCAGTTATGATTAAACACTATATAGAAAATATTATAAGTGTGTTTGACAATTGTTTAGAATATGGAGGATGACATTCCTACTCGACGAATCGTTTTAAAAGGCCTTGGCAGTGCGGCTGCTCTTGGTATGTATACAGGCAGTGGAACGGCAAGTAGTGAACTCAGCTTTGCACGTTAGCGTCAGCTGTTGAATGAACGAACAGGTGATCGAT